>NZ_JBXAIO010000004.1:31507-531933 GCF_058796355.1 Hydrogenophaga sp. GW823-FHT04C09
AGGATGTCGATGGCGCGGATGCCGATGCGCAGGTGCTGGTCCACGCGCTCGCGGTAGAAGTGGTTGGCCATGCCGGGATTCGCCGGACCTGATGCGGGTCGTGCGCTTCACGCTGGAGCGGTTGGGCAGCACCGACCGCAAGGAAACCGTGGAGCTGGTGCGCGCCGGCCGGGGCTGAGGCCGGCGCCCCGGCTCACTGGAACGCGACTTCCGCGAAGCTGCGCAGCTTGCGGCTGTGCAGCTGGTCCGTGCCGCCGGCGCGCAGGATGTCGATGGCGCGGATGCCGATGCGCAGGTGCTGGTCCACGCGCTCGCGGTAGAAGTGGTTGGCCATGCCGGGCAGCTTGATCTCGCCGTGCAGCGGCTTGTCGCTCACGCACAGCAGGGTGCCGTAGGGCACGCGGAAGCGGAAGCCATTGGCCGCGATGGTGGCGCTCTCCATGTCCAGCGCCACCGCGCGCGACTGCGAGAAGCGGCGTTGCGGCATGTTGTCGGGCAGCAGCTCCCAGTTGCGGTTGTCGGTGCTGGCCACGGTGCCGGTGCGCATGATGCGCTTGAGCTCGGCCGGCGGCACGCCGGTCACGTCGGCCACGGCGGCTTCGAGCGCGAGCTGGATCTCCGCCAGCGCGGGGATCGGCACCCACAGCGGGAGCTCTTCGTCCAGCACGTGGTCTTCGCGCACGTAGGCGTGGGCCAGCACGTAGTCGCCCAGCTGCTGGCTGGTGCGCAGGCCGGCGCAGTGGCCGAGCATGAGCCAGGCATGCGGGCGCAGCACGGCGATGTGGTCGGTGATGGTCTTGGCGTTGGCCGGGCCCACGCCGATGTTGACCATGGTGATGCCGCTGCGGTCTTCGCGCAGCAGGTGGTAGCCCGGCATCTGCGGCAGGCGCGGCGGTGCGCTGCCGAGTTCGTCGCCGTTCTCGGCGGCCAGGCCGGTGCGGCGCATCACCACGTTGCCCGGTTCGACGAAGGCCACGTACTCGCTGTCGGGGTCGGCCATCTCGGCGCGGCCGAGCTTGATGAACTCGTCGATGTAGAACTGGTAGTTGGTGAACATCACGAAGTTCTGGAACCACTCGGGCGCGGTGCCGGTGTAGTGGCGCAGGCGCTGCAGCGAATAGTCCACCCGGGGCGCGGTGAACAGCGAGAGCGGGTGCGCCTCGCCTGCGCGGGGCTCGTGCGTGCCGTTGGCGATGCCGTCGTCCATGGCGGTGAGGTCGGGCAGGTCGAACACGTCGCGCATGAGCGCGCGGCGCATCACGTCCATGCTGCCTTCCACGTGGTCGTGTTCGGCGAACGAGAAGTGGATGGGGATGGGCTGCGTGCTGGTACCCACCTCCAGCTCACCGCCGTGGTTGGCCAGCAGCAGGCGGAACTGCTCCAGGTAGTAGTCGCTGTACAGGTCGGGCCGGGTCAGGGTGGTTTCGTAGCGCCCGGGGCCGGCCACGAAGCCATAGCTCAGGCGGCTCAGCGGCTGGCCGATGGTGCTGTCCTGGCGCAGCACGCTGTGGGTGTGCAAGCGCACGTAGGGGTAACACGCCCGCACATGGGTCTGCGTGAAATCGCCGCCGGCGACGAAATCGCGCATGGCCTGGCGCAGGAATTCCACGTTGTCCTGGTAGATGCGCTGCACCTGGGCCAGCGCCTCGGCCGGGTCCTTGAAAACGAGCGGTGCGGTGTAGGCAGGTGTTTTTTGCATGCGCTATTGTGGCGCGCCGTTGCTTGGCACCGCAGGACGGCCGAAACTGGAGGAAAACCGCATGTTGCCCATCACCCTGCCCGAATGGACCACCGCCGCCGCCCCGCTGGCGGCCGCGCTGGGCTGCGGGTTGCTGATCGGTGTCGAGCGCGAGCGCCGCAAGGGCGAGGGCCCGGCGCGGGCCTTTGCCGGCCTGCGCACTTTCGCGCTGGTGTGTGTGAGCGGCGCGCTGGCCGCGCTCCTGGGGCACACGGGTCTGGTGCTGATCGGCGCGGCGTTCGTGGCGGCGCTGGGTGTGGTGGCCTATGCGCGCGACCGGTCCGAGGACCCGGGTGCGACCACCGAAGTGGCGCTGCTGCTGACCTACCTGATCGGCGTGGTGTGCGTCTGGCAACTGCCGCTGGCGGCCGCCATGGCCGCCGGGCTGACGGCGCTGCTGGCCGCGCGCGAGCGGCTGCACCATTTCGTGACCGAGTGGCTGCGCCCGGCGGAGATTCGCGACGGCATCGTGCTGGCCGCGCTGGTGCTCGTGGCGCTGCCGCTGATGCCGAACCGGCCCTTGTGGGGGCCGGTGCTCAATCCGGCCACCATCGTGCAGTTGTTGGCGCTGCTGCTGGCGGTCCAGTCGCTGGCCCACCTGTGCCGGAGGCTGCTGCAGGCGCGGCAGGCGGTGGCGTTCTCGGCCTTCGCCTCCGGCTTTGTCTCCAGCACGGCGACCATCGCCACGCTGGGCATGGGCGTGCGCCAGCAGGGCGGCGAGGCCCGTCTGATGGCCGGTGGGGGCTTGTTGTCGTGTGTGCCCACCTTGCTGCAGATGTTGCTGGTGGCGGTGGCGGTCCGCCCGACCTGGCTCCCGGGTTTGTGGTTGCCGGCGTTGGCGGGCGCGCTGCTGGCCGCCTTGTGGGGCGGGTGGCTGGTGCGCGGGGCGCCCATGGAAATGGGCGGCGCGATGGGGTCGTCGCCGCACACCGAGGGCCTGGGAGGGCCGCAGGGCGATCGGATGTTCAGCCTTTGGGGCGCCATGGCCATTGCGGCCTTGCTCGCGGGCATCCAGGTCCTGGTGCATGCGCTGGACCTCTGGCTGGGCGAGGCCGGCGTGTTGGCCGGGACCTTGCTCGCCTCGCTCGTCGACCTGCACTCGGCGCTGGCGGCGGTCTTCGCGTCCGGCGGGCCGCCTGCGGAGGGCGTGCCGTGGGCGGTGATGCTGGCACTGGGCGTGCACGCCCTGAGCAAGAGCGTCACCGCCGTCCTGAGCGGCGGGGCTCGCTACGCGGCGTGGCTGGTGCCCGGGTTGCTGGCGCACACCGCCGTGTGCATGGCCTTGCTGGCCGTGCTTCGCTGAGCCTGTTCAGGCCTTGACGGGTTCGCGCATGGTCACGAACTCTTCCGCCGCCGTCGGGTGAATGCCGATGGTGCTGTCGAACACCGCCTTGGTGGCGCCGGCCTTGAGCGCCACCGCAAAACCCTGCACGATCTCGCCCGCTTCGGCGCCCACCATGTGCAGGCCCACCACGCGGTCGCTTTTCGTGTCCACCACCAGCTTCATGAGCGTGCGCTCGCTGCTGCCCGAGAGCGTGTGCTTGAGCGCCTTGAACTCGCTGCGAAAGATGGTCACGTCGCCATGCCGCTTGCGCGCGTCCGCCTCGCTCAGGCCCACGGTGCCGATGCTGGGGTGGGTGAAGACGGCGGTGGGAACGAAGTCGTAGGCCATGCTGCGCGGCGGCTTGCCCGCGGCGGGGCCGAAGAGCTGGTCCACCACCACCATGGCCTCGCCCAGCGCCACGGGGGTGAGCTGGAGGCGGCTGGTGACGTCGCCCACGGCGAAGATGGAGGGCACGTTGGTGCGGTACTGCTCGTCGACGATGACCTCGCCGCCCTTGCCCTGGGCCACGCCCACCGCGTCCAGGCCCAGGCCCCCTACCGTGGGCACGCGGCCGGTGGCGTACAGCACGGCATCGGCCATCACCTCGCCGCCGCCCTGGAGCTTCACCTGCAGGCCGTCGGGGGTCTTCACGATGGCGGCCACGTCCGCGCCCAGCCGCAGGTCCACGCCCGACTTGATCATCTCGTTGGCCACGAAGTGGCGGATCTCGTCGTCGAAGCCGCGCAGGATCTGCTCGCCCCGGTAGAGCTGGGTCACCTTCGCGCCCAGGCCGTTGAAGATGGAGGCGAACTCGCTGGCGATGTAGCCACCGCCCACGATCAGCAGGCGCTGGGGAAAGGGCTCGAGGTCGAAGATGGCGTTGGAGTCGATGACGTGCTCGCGGCCTTCGATGTCGGGCACGCTGGGTTTGCCGCCCGTGGCGATGAGGATGTGCTTCGCCGTCACGCGTTTTTCGCCGGCCTCGCCATGGAGCTTGAGCACCACGGCCTGTGGGCCGTCGATGCGCGCGAAGGCATCGAACACGGTCACGCCCGAGCCGGTCAGCAGGTTGCCGTAGATGCCGTTGAGGCGGCTGATCTCTTTGGCGCGGTTGGCCTTGAGCGTGGCCCAGTTGAAACGGGGCTTGTCCAGCTCCCAGCCGAAGCCGTGCGATTCCTCGAAGGCTTCGGCATAGTGCGCCGCGTAGCTGTAGAGCTTCTTGGGGATGCAGCCCACGTTCACGCAGGTGCCGCCCAGGCCGTCGGTGCCCAGCATTTCGGCCAGCGCCACGCGCGCGCCGCGCTGCGCGGCCATGCGGGCGGCGCGCACGCCGCCGCTGCCGCCGCCGATCACGAAGAGGTCAAAGTCGAAAGAGGAAGTGCTCATGGTGGGGGGTGTCCGGGCTCGAAGCCTTTGAGTTCCTGTCGGATGAAATCGATGAAAGCCCGCGTGCGCGTGGGCAACAGGCGGGCATGGGGGTAGACGACGTGGATCGGGCGCGGCGCGTCCGCGAAGTCGTCCAGCACGGTTTCCAGCGCGCCGGATTGCAGCAAGGGCGCCACCTGGTAGGAGAGGAACTGGCCGAAACCCGCGCCGTCCGCGCAGGCCTGCACCGCCGGGGCAATGTGATTGAACTCCAGGTTGCCACCGACGGTGAGTTTGAAGGTCTTGCTGCCTTCCTGGAAACGCCCCCAATGGGGTGCGTAGCCCACCAGGCGCACGCAGTTGGCCTTGAGCAGGTCGTTGGGGTGCTGCGGGCGGCCGTGTTCCCGCAGGAAAGCGGGGCTGGCCACGATCACGCGGCGGATCTCGCCCAGCGGCAGGGCGACCAGGCTGGAGTCTTCCAGGTGCGCGATGCGGATGCCGACGTCGACCCCTTCTTCCAGCAGGTTCACCACCCGGTCCATCAGCATCACGCGGCAATGCACCTGAGGGTGGCGCCGCACGAAACGCGTGACGACGGGGGCCACGTGCATCTGGCCGAACAGCACCGGGGCGGTGATGGTGAGCTGGCCGGTGGGTTCGGTGGCATCGTCCTTCAGCGCGGCCTCGGCGTCGTCCACCGCCGCCAGGAGCTGGCGGCAGCTCTCAAGGTGGCGCCGGCCTTCTTCGGTGAGCGAGATGCGGCGCGTGGTGCGGTTGAACAGGCGCACCCCCAGCTCGGCCTCGTAGGCCGCGAGCGAGCGCACCACGGCCGGCAGCGAGGCGCCCAGCGCCCAGGCCGCCGCGGTGAGGCTGCCGGCGTCGGCGATCTGCACGAAGGTGACCATGGCGCGGAACTTGTCCATGCGCCATTAAACCGATTTGTGGAGCAGTCTTGTGCGTGCAGGGGTATTTGTGAATGCGCTTGCAAGAAAGAAGATGGCGCCTTTCCTCTTTCAGGAGCGATCCATGGCACCTTCCATCCAGCTGCACCGAAGCGCCATCTCCGGCCACTGCCACCGCGTCGAGTTGTTTCTCTCGCTGCTCGGCTTGCCGTTCGAGACGGTCGAGATCGACCTGCCGCAGAAGCAGCAGAAGTCCGCCGCCTTCCTGGCGCTGAACCCCCTGGGTCAGGTGCCGGTGCTGCGCGACGGCGACCTCATCCTGAGCGACTCGAACGCCATCCTGGTGTACCTCGAAGCCCGTTACGCGCCGGGCCAGTGGCTGCCGCGCGATCCGGTGGGCGCGGCCCGCGTGCAGCGCTGGCTCTCGTTGGCCGCCGGCCCGCTGGCGTCCGGACCGGCCGCCGCGCGCGTGGTGCAGCTCTTCGGGCTGCCCACCGACCCGGCGGAGGCGATCGCTCGTGCGCAAGCCCTGTTCGAGTTCATGGAAGGCGCACTGGGGCGCACGCCGTTTCTGGTCGGCGAGCGCGCCACGCTGGCCGACCTGGCGCACTACGCCTACGTGGCCCGGGCGCCCGAAGGCCTGGTGTCGCTGCAGCCGTATCCGGCCATCCGCGCCTGGCTGGCGCGCATCGAGGCCCTGCCGGGCTTCGTGCCGATGGTGACCTCGCCAGTGGGGTTGGCGGCATGAGCGCCGCCTTTCACACCGGTGAACAGGCGATGCAGGCGCGCGCCGGTGTGCAGGCGCAGATGGCGCAGATCGGCCCGCGCGTGTTGCGCGATCACATGCCCGACCAGCACCGCGAGTTCTTCGGCCTGTTGCCCTTCGTGCTGGTGGGCAGCGTAGACCCGTCGGGCCAGCCCTGGGCCAGCGTGCTCGCGGGCGCGCCGGGCTTCATGCAATCGCCCGACCCCACGCACCTGCACATCGGTGCGCGGCCCCTGCCGCACGACCCGCTGAACACCACGCTGCGCGATGGCGCTGCCCTGGGTCTGCTCGGCATTCAACCGCACACGCGCCGGCGCAACCGCATGAACGGCACGGCGCGGCTGCAGGACGGCGGTGTCACGGTCGAGGTCGGTCAGAGCTTTGGCAATTGCCCGAAGTACATCCAGGCGCGGGAGCCGGTGTGGGTACCCGGCGCACCTGCGGGGCAGATCGCTTTCGAAGGCCCGGGCCTGGACGAGGCGTCGCGCGGGCTGATCCGCGCCGCCGACACCTTCTTCATCGCCACCGCCCACCCCCAGGCGTCTGCGGGCGGCGAGCGCAGCCATGGGGTCGACGTGTCGCACCGGGGCGGCCCGCCGGGGTTCGTGAACGTGGCCGGCGAGGTGCTGACCGTGCCCGACTACCTGGGCAACCACTTCTTCAACACGCTGGGCAACATCGCCCTGCACCCGGCGGCGGGCCTGCTGTTCGTGGACTTCGAGCGGGGCGACCTGCTGTATCTCGCGGTGCAGGCGAAGGTGGTGTGGGACGGCAGCCTGCGCCTGCTGCGCATGCAGGTGACCCACGCGCGGCGGGTGCAGGGGGCCTTGCCGCTGCGCTGGGCGGCCCCCGGCGACGCTCAGTAGGTGTAGACGCCGCGCCCGGTCTTGCGGCCCAGGTAGCCGGCGGCCACCATTTCCTTGAGCAGCGGGGCGGGGCGGTACTTGCCGTCGTTGAACTCGGCCATGTAGACGTTCATCACGGCCAGGCACACGTCCAGGCCGATCATGTCGGCCAGGGCCAGCGGGCCGATGGGCTGGTTGGTGCCCAGCTTCATGCCGGCGTCGATGTCCTCCGCCGTGGCGATGCCTTCGGCCAGCACGAAGAAGGCCTCGTTGATCATGGGCACGAGGATGCGGTTGACCACGAAGCCGGGCGCGTTCTTCACCGTGATGGGCGACTTGCCCAGGGCCTCGGCCAGCGCCTTCACCGCGTCGTGCGTGGCGTCGCTGGTTTGCAGGCCGCGGATGATCTCCACCAGCGCCATCATGGGCACCGGGTTGAAGAAGTGCATGCCGATGAAGCGGTCGGGCCGCTGGGTGGCGGCGGCCAGCTTGGTGATGCTGATCGAGCTGGTGTTGGTGGCCACGATCACCTCGGGCGCGAGCAGGCCGTCGAGCTGCTGCAGGATCTTGACCTTCAGGCCTTCGTTCTCGGTGGCGGCCTCGATCACGAGCTGCGCGCCCTTGAGGTCTTCGTAGTTCGTCGAACCCTTGATCAGGGCGAGCGCCTGGTCCTTGTCGGCAGCGGTGATCTTCTCTTTCTTGATCAGCCGGTCCAGGCTGCCAGCCACCGTGGCCAGGCCCTTGTCGACCGCGGCCTGCGCGATGTCGACCATGACCACGCGGATGCCGCGCGTGGCGCAGGCCTGTGCGATGCCGTTGCCCATGGTGCCCGAGCCGATGATGCCGACCGTGTTGATGCTGTTCATGAAGACGCTGCTCCTGTTCAAAAATCCGTGAAAACCCGGCGTCGCCGGCGTGTCTTTCCTAGGCGGTGCTGCCTAACCGGGCGCGAGGCCCTGTGCTACCTTGGCCTTTGATTGTCGCGCACGCCTTGCATGGCGCTGACCACCACGGAGACACCATGTTCGACTACATCATCGTTGGCGGCGGATCGGCCGGCTGCGTGCTGGCCTCCCGCCTCAGCGAAGACCCCGGCACCCGGGTGGCCCTGCTGGAGGCCGGCCCGCCCGACAGCAGCGTGCTCATCCACTGCCCGGCGGGCCTGGCGCTGCTGGCGAAGAACGGCCAGGCCAACTGGGGCCTGCAGACCGTGCCCCAGCCCGGTCTGAACGGCCGGCGTGGTTACCAGCCGCGCGGCAAGGTGCTGGGAGGCTCGAGCTCGGTCAACGCCATGATCTACGCGCGCGGCCACGCCAGCGACTACGACGGCTGGGCCGCGCTGGGCAACCCGGGCTGGTCGTTCCAGGAGGTCCTGCCGTACTTCAAGCGCGCCGAGCACAACGAGCGCGGTGCCGACGCCTGGCACGGCCAGGGTGGGCCGCTCAATGTGATGGATCTGCGCAGCCCCAATGCCTTTCTGCCCGCTTTCGTCGAAGCCGGCGCGCAGGCGGGCTATCCGCTCAACACCGACTTCAACGGCCCCGAGCAGGAGGGCATCGGCGCCTACCAGGTCACGCACAAGAACGGCGAGCGTCACAGCGCGGCCAAGGCCTACCTCACGCCGCACCTGGCGCGGCCCAACCTGCAGGTGATCACGAACGCGCTCACCACCCGCGTGGTGACCGACACCGAAGACGGTGGCACGGTGCGCGCGGCGGGCGTGGAGTACCGGGGCAACGGCGGGCGCGGTCCGCTGCAGATCCTGCGGCTCAAGGACGGCGGCGAGGTGGTGCTGAGCTCGGGCGCCTTCGGCTCGCCGCAGTTGCTCATGCTCTCGGGCATCGGCCCGGCCGCGCATTTGCGCGAACACGGCATCACCCCGGTGCACGACCTACCGGGCGTGGGCCAGAACCTGCACGACCACGTGGACGTGGTGATGGTGGTCAACGCGCCGAAGGTCAAGGACCTGTTCGGCCTCTCGCTCACCGGCGTGGCGCGCGCGGTGCGCGGCATCTTCGAATGGCGGCGCCAGCGCAGCGGCATGCTGACCACCAACTTCGCCGAAGCGGGCGGCTTCATCAAGAGCGCGCCCGAAGAGCCCATTCCCGACCTGCAGCTGCACTTCGTGGTCGGCAAGCTGGTGGACCATGGCCGCAAGACGGTGTTCGGCCACGGTTACTCGTGCCACGTGTGCCTGCTGCGCCCCAAGAGCCGCGGCAGCCTGCGCCTGGCCAGCGCCGACCCGCAGGCCGCGCCGCTGATCGACCCCGCCTTTCTGCAGGACAGCGACGACACCGCGCGCCTGGTGCGGGGCTTCAAGCGCATGCGCGCGCTGCTGCAGCAACCCGCACTCACGCGCCATGGTGGCACCGAGTCGGCCTCGTCGGCCCAGGCGCAGAGCGACACGCAGATCGAACAATTCATCCGCGGTCATGCCGACACCATCTACCACCCCGTGGGCACCTGCCGCATGGGGCCGGATGGCGCGCCGGGGGGCTTGGACGTGGTGGATGCGCGCCTGCGCGTGCACGGCGTGGCGGGCCTGCGCGTGGTGGACGCGTCGGTGATGCCCAGCGTGGTGGGGGGCAACACCAATGCCCCGGTGATCATGATGGCGGAGAAGGCGGTCGATATGATGAGAGCCGATCGTCCCCCCCGCGCCGCGCCTGACGGCGCGTCACCCCCCGAAAGGGCAACCGCAGTGGCCCGGCAAAGCCGGTTCCACGCGGTTCCCGGTTAACCTTGCTTCTCCGATCCACCACTCTCCTCCGGCGCGCACGCACGTCATCCAGGATGCCGCGGAACTGGCTTTGCCAGGCCGCAGGCATCGCCCCCTGGGGGGTGACGCGAGGCGGCGCGGGGGACTCCACAAGATGATTCTCGAGCACGCCGACATCCGCATCGACCCCCTGAAGAGCGCAGCCTTTGAAGAGGCCATTCTTCGTGGGGTGAGCACCGTCATCGCCCATTCGAAGGGCTTCAAGGGCTACCAGGTCCAGCGCAGCATCGAGACCCCCGGGCGCTACCTGTTGCTGATCCAGTGGGAGACGCTGGAAGACCACACCGTGGCCTTCCGGGGCTCCGATGCCTTCCCGCAGTGGCGCGCCATCGTCGGGCCGTTTTTCGCCCAGCCTCCGGTCGTCGAGCACTTCGAAGTGGTTGGCAAGAGCTGATGGCTGCTTGCCCTCGCGGGCAGCCTTTGGTTGTAATTGAGTTACAACTTTAGTTTTTGCGCATCAGGGTGGACTTGCCGAACAGGCTTTCGATCAGGTCCACCGCCAGCTCGGCGGTGCGGTTGCGCACATCGAGCGCGGGGTTGAGCTCCATCACGTCGAGCGAGCACAGCCGGCCGGTGTCCGCGATCATCTCCATGCACAGCTGCGCCTCGCGGTAGGTCGGGCCGCCGAGCACGGTGGTGCCCACGCCGGGCGCGATCTCCGGGTCGAGAAAGTCCACGTCGAAGCTCACGTGCAGGTGGGTCTGCTCGTCCACGCCCATCAGCGCCTGCTCCATGGTGTGGCGCATGCCCATCTCGTCGATGTAGCGCATGTCGAACACCTCCAGGCCGGCTTGGTGCACCAGGCGCTTCTCGCCCGCGTCCACGCTGCGGATGCCGATCTGCCGCACCACGCCGGCGTCGATGGCCGGCGTGGTGCCGCCGATGCCCGTGAGTTCGGGCGGGCCCATGCCGCAGAGCAGCGCCACCGGCATGCCGTGGATGTTGCCGCTGGGCGTGAGCGCGGCGGTGTTGAAGTCGGCGTGGGCGTCGAGCCAGAGCACGCGCAACTTCTTGCGCGCCTCGCGGCAGTGGCGCGCCACCGCGCTGATCGAGCCCAGGCCCAGACAGTGGTCACCGCCGAGCACGATGGGCAGGCGGCCCAGCGCAAGTTCGGCGTGCACGGCCTCATGAAGGCTCTGGTTCCAGGCCACCACTTCACCCAGGTGGCGGTAGCCGTCGGTGGGCGGCAACCAGGGATTGGCCGGACCGCCGAGGTTGCCGCGGTCGGCGACGCTCAGGCCCTGGCCTTCGAGCACCGTGGCCAGGCCCGCGACGCGCAAGGCCTCGGGGCCCATGGAGGCACCGCGGGCACCGGCGCCGATGTCGGTCGGCACCCCGATGAGGCTGAGGTTTTTTTGCATGGCGGTATTGTGAGTCGGTGAATCCCGAGTGTGACGGCCTTCGGGCTGGTTTCAAAACGTATGGCGTGTTACCAGCCACCGGTCGGCGGGCGGACATTGCACACACGCCCTCCACCGGGCACCTCTTTTCGGGCGGGGAATTTTGTTACCAACCCACACCTTTCGTGCCGGACTCCAAGCCGTTGGGAAGCTGATACTCCGTTCGCGCTGAGCGGGTCTCCGCCCATCGTGGTGATTTATCTCACGTTCCTGGCCTGTCCGACACTGCAGCGCAGTGTGACCTGGAACCCTTTCCCGATCGCCCCTGCCGCCGCCCTCGTGTGAGCGTCAAGGTGTTTTTGTGCCGCCGATATGAACCCGACTCCGATTCCGACCCCGACGCCCTGGATGGAGGGCCCTTCGACCCGCAGGTCGCTGCCCTTGCTGGCCGCGCTGTTCGCGGCCACGCTCACCGCCTGCGGTGGTGGGGGCGGCGGAGGGGCGGCCACGGGTGGTGGCACGGTCAACGAACCGGTGGCCGGGGCACCAGCGCCGAGCCCGGCTCCTTCGCCAGCACCTCGCCCTTCGCCAGCGCCAAGCCCTGCTCCTGCTCCTGCTCCTGCGCCAGCTCCTGCGCCAGCTCCTGCGCCAGCTCCAGCCCCCGCACCGGCACCGGCACCGGCCCCCTCGGCCACCGCCTGCGATGCCGCCACCGGCCGCGTGTTGCAGGTCGGACCGGGCAAGGCCTACGCCATGCCCAGCGCCGCGGCGGCTGCGGCGCAGTCGGGTGACGTGATCAAGATCACCGCCGGCGACTACCGGGGCGACGTCGCTTCCTGGACCGTCAACAACCTGACCATCTGCGGCGTGGGTGGCAAGGCCCGCCTGTTCGCCAACGGCAACAACGCCCGTGGCAAGGGCCTGTGGGTGGTCACCGGCTCGAACATCACCATCGACAGCGTCGAGTTCCGCGACACCACGGTGCCCGATCAGAACGGTGCCGGCATCCGCGCCGAACACGGGGGCGACCTGCGCATCATCAACAGCGGCTTCTACGACAACCAGAACGGCATCCTGGCCAACGCGGGTTCGTCGACCATCACCATCGAAGGCTCCGAGTTCGCGCGCAACGGCCTGGGCGATGGCTACACGCACAACATCTACGTCAACCAGATCAACCGGCTGACGGTGAGCCGCAGCTACTTCCATGAAGCCAAGGTGGGCCACAACCTCAAGAGCCGGGCCCGGGAGACGGTGATCGAGAACAGCTACTTCATGGACGGCCCCACGGGCACGTCGAGCTACCTCGCCGACTTCCCGAACGGCGGCCGCGTCTACCTGCGCGGCAACCTGTTCCACAAGGGGCCGCAGGCGAGCAACCCGAATGCCATTTCCTACGGTGCGGAGGGCCTGTCGAACCCGACCAACACCTTCGAGGCCGTGCACAACACCGTGGCCATCACCCGCTCGGGCGGCGCCTTCCTGGCCATCGCCAGCGGCACCTCGTCGGTCACGCTCGCGGCCAACCTGTTTGCCGGCACGGGCAGTCCGTCGCTGATCACGGGCGGCTACGCCGCCGGCAACGCGGCGCAGTCGAACAACGTGACCTCCGTGGCCAGCAACATCCCGGGCGCCAGCAGCATCGCCAGCCCGAACTTCTGGCCCAACGCGGCGCTGCAGGCCCTGATCGGCCTGTCGGTGGTGCCGGACTCGAATTACACGCGCGATGCGCCCACGCCCTATGCCTCGCGGGCGATCTCGGGCAGCCGCAAGGCGGGCGCACTGCAGTCATCCCCATAAACCGCCGGACCGCCAGGCAGGAGGGCACGGAAGACCCGTGTTCAGGAGGCGGCCGTTCTTTCTTCAGCTCTCAGGTGATTCTTCCCATGTCCCAACTCGATTCCCTCTCCCGTCCGGCTTCGCACGCCGGTGTGTTGGCCGCCTGTGCGGTCATGTTCTCGATGGTGGCCGCCACAGCCCCGGCCCAGGCTCAGACGGCCTCCGCGACCTGGACCAAGGTCGCCAACGAAGGCAAGATTTTCTGGTTCTCCGGCACGAAGAACGTGCGTTATGGCACCGGCACCCGCTGGGCCTACAAGACGGTCCGCACGGCCGGCATGTGCACCGCCAGCTATTTCGGCAGCGATCCCGCCAAGGGCGCGACCAAGACTTGTGAAGTGATGGCCGCTGCCGCGCCAGCCCCGGCGCCTGCACCCGCGCCGGCTCCCGCCCCGGCGCCTTCACCCGCACCAGCCCCCGCTCCTGCGCCGGCCCCTGCTCCCGCACCGGCACCCGCGCCAGCCCCTGCGCCGGCTCCCGCGCCTGCACCGGCGCCAGCCCCTGCTCCCGCACCCGCGCCGGCACCCGCTCCCTCGGGCACGGCCTGCGACACGGCCACCGGCCGCGTGCTGCAGGTGGGCCCGGGCAAGACCTACAGCGTGCCGAGCGCCGCCGCCGCCGTGGCGCAGGCCGGTGACGTGATCAAGATCACCGCCGGCGACTACCGCGGTGACGCGGCGACCTGGAAGGCCAGCAACCTCACCATCTGCGGCGTGGGCGGCAAGGCCCGCCTGTTCGCCGATGGGAAAAACGTGCAGGGCAAGGGCCTGTGGGTGGTCTCCAGCCCCAACATCACGATCGACAACATCGAGTTCCGCAACGCCACCGTGCCCGACCAGAACGGCGCCGGCATCCGCGTGGAACCCGGCGTCAACCTGACGGTGCGCAACAGCGGCTTCTTCGACAACGAGAACGGCATCCTGGCCGCGGCCGGCGCGACCACGATCACGATCGACCGCTCCGAGTTCGGCCGCAACGGCCGGGGCGATGGCTACACGCACAACATCTACGTGAACCAGATCAACCGCATCGCGGTGACCTCCAGCTACTTCCACGAAGCCAAGATCGGCCACAACTTCAAGAGCCGGGCGAAGGAGTCGGTGATCGAGAACAGCTACTTCATGGACGGCGCCACCGGCACGTCGAGCTACCTGGCCGACTTCCCCAACGGCGGCAAGGTGGTGCTGAAGGGCAACATGTTCCACAAGGGCCCGAACGCGGACAACCCCAACGCCATCTCCTACGGCGCCGAGGGCCTGTCCAACCCGAGCAACACCTTCGAGGCCGTGCACAACACGGTGGTCATCACCCGCTCGGGCGGCGCCTTCCTGGCTATCGCCAACGGCACCAGCTCGGTCAAGCTCACGGCCAACCTGTTCGCCGGCACGGGCAGCCCCGCACTGATCACCGGCGGGTACGCCGCCGGCAGCGCGGTGCAGTCGAACAACGTGACCTCGGTGGCCAGCAACATCCCGGGCGCGTCCAACGTCGCCACCCCGAACTTCTGGCCCAACGCGACGCTGCAGTCCCTGATTGCCCTGTCCGTGGTGCCCGACGCCAGCTACACCCGCGACGCGCCCGCGCCCTACGTACTGCGCGCGATCTCGGGCAGCCGCAAGGCCGGCGCGCTGCAGTCCGCGCCCTGAGCCCGGTCCGCGCACCGCTTCCCAGGCCCGCCTCGCGCGGGCCTTTTTCATGCATCAAAGCGTATGAGCTGTTACGGCCGAAGCCGCGCCCAGCGGGGCTGCGGGGCAGGGCGGCGAATCTCGGTTACATAAAAACACGTTCTGTGGCAGGCGATCCGGTGCCAGCGGCCACACTGGCGACCATTTCCCGGTCCTGGCGCGGGGCAGGGCGCTGAGCGGCGATACTCCACCCCGCACCCTTGTCTTCGATGGATCCGGACCCCTTCATCAGAACGCGGACGATTGGCCTGCCTGGCCGGTGTCTGTTTTTCTTCCGTTGCCTATCTTGAACATCCAACCCACTCCGCACCTGAGCGCCCCTGCTCGCCGCCTGTCCTCTTCCCTCGTTGTTCCCGGCTTCGCGCTGTTGCTGGCCGCCACCTTGAGCGCCTGTGGTGGCGGTGGTGGCGGAGGGGGCGGCGGCGGTAGTGGCGACAGCCCGTCGGGCGGTGGTGGCGGAGGGGGCGGCAGCGCCACGCCATCGCCGGCGCCCCCCGTGTCGGCCGGCGCGTCTTGCGACACCGCACCGGGCCGCGTGCTTCAGGTGGGCCCTGGCAAGACCTACGCCATGCCCAGCGCGGCGGCCGCGGTGGCGCAGGCCGGCGATGTGATCAAGATCGCGGGCGGCGACTACCGGGGCGACGTCGCTTCCTGGACCGCCAACAACCTCACCATCTGCGGCGTGGGCAGCCGCGCGCGCCTGTTCGCCAACGGCAACAACGCCCGGGGCAAGGGCCTGTGGGTGGTGTCGGGCGCGAACATCACCATCGACAACATCGAGTTCCGCGACACCACGGTGCCCGACCAGAACGGCGCCGGCATCCGCGCCGAGCACACGGGCGACCTGCGCATCCTCAACAGCGGCTTCTACGACAACCAGAACGGCATCCTCGCCAACGCCGGTTCGGCCACCATCACCATTGAAAGTTCGGAGTTCGCGCGCAACGGCCTGGGCGATGGCTACACGCACAACATCTACGTCAACCAGATCGACCGGCTGACGGTGAACTCCAGCTATTTCCACGAGGCCAAGGTCGGCCACAACCTCAAGAGCCGGGCGCGCGAGTCCATCATCCAGAACAGCTACTTCATGGACGGGCCCAGCGGCAATTCCAGCTACCTGGCCGATTTCCCCAACGGCGGCCGCGTGGTCCTGAAGGGCAACTTGTTCCAGAAGGGCCCGAACGCGCAGAACAACAACGCGATCGCCTATGGCATGGAGGGCCTGTCGAACCCCAACACCTCGCTGGAGATGGTGCACAACACCGTCGCCATCACCCGTTCGGGCGGCGCCTACCTGTCCGTGGCCGGCGGCGCCTCGGTCGCGCTCACGGCCAACCTGTTCGTGGGGACCGGCAACCAGTCCTTGTTCGCCAGCAGCTTCTCCAACTTGACGCAGTCGAACAACGTGAACTCGGTGGCCACCAACATCCCGGGCGCAAGCAACATCAGCAGCCCCAACTTCTGGCCGAATGCCACGCTGCAGGCTCTGATCGGCCTGGCGGGCGTGCCGGATGCGACCTACACGCGCGATGCGCCCGCGCCCTACGCCTCGCGGGCGATCACGGGCAGCCGCAAAGCCGGCGCCTTGCAGGCCGCACCCTGAACCCGCGGCGCCCCGGCGCCGCCGCAGGTGAACGACAATGCGTTCACCCCTCGACTCCCAACCCGCCACGCGCCCCCGCGCGCAGCGGGTTTTCTTCATGTCCGACGCCTCTTCACTCCCCATCTGGTCGTCCTGCGGCCACGAACTGCTCAACCGCGATGCGCGCGGCTGGCTGAGCCCCACCGACGGCTACTGGCGGCTCTGGCTCCAGCGCCCGGAACTCGCGCTGGTTGAGGAATCCTGTGCAGCCGAGCGCGCGCTGCACGCTGCCTTGATGGCCGCGCCCACGCGCGCCGTGACGGCAGCCGAGCTGGACGCCTTCGAGGACGACGACGCGCGCGCCAACCACCGCCTGTTCCTGGACTTCCGGGACGCGGTGATCGCCGCCGGCTCGCTCGAAGCCGCCTACGCCGGCTTCTTCCAGGCCGGCGCCATCCAGATCCCGCCGCTGTTCCTGGACCTGGTGGTGCAGGCCCTGGTGTGCCGCCTGCTGGAGGACGAGCCCGACGCCTGGGCCTGGCGCGCGGCCGAGATGCTGTTTCGCCGCCAGCGCGTGAGCGTGCAGGACGGCCGCGTGCTCAGCGGCGACAGCGAGGTGCTGGACCTGCTCAATGAAACCGGTGGCCTGGGCGAGCTGGGGCGCCTGCTGGTGCAGGGCGGCGCGGCCCTGCCGGCCACGCAGATCGAGGTGCTGGGCGACGACAACGCGCCGCGTTACCTGCGCAGCCGGGAGGGGGCTGGGCGCTTCAACTTCGTGCTCGACCTCACGCACGAAATCCAGAACGAATTGCCGCATGGGCTCACGCTCACCATGGCACGCTCCCGCTCGGGTCTGAAGGCGCTGGCCTCGGTGCTGGAGAAGTGGGTGCGCCATTTCCACGGCGTGGCCGTGAAGATCCAGCCCGAGTCACGGGTGGAAGACCCGTCCTGGCGCTGGCATGTGGGGCTGGATGTGGCCTCGACCGCGCTGCTCAACGACCTCTACCTGGGCAACGAGGTGGACCCCGAGCGCCAGCGCCGGCTGATCAGCCTGTTCCGGCTGAGCTTCGCCGACCCGCAGGACATGCGTGCCGACGTGCGCGGCAAGCCGGTCTACCTGGGCCTGGCCATGGGGCCCGATGGCCTGCTCAAGCTCAAGCCGCAGAACCTGCTGCTCAACCTGCCGCTGGCGAACCCGATGTGAACCTGGGGCCGCGAGGCCCGAGGCTCACATGTTGCGGCGGTACTGCCCACCCACCTCGAACAGCGCGCTGGTAATCTGGCCGAGCGAGCACACGCGAACCGCGTCCATCAGCACCTCGAACACGTTGCCGTTCTCGATCACGGCCTGGCGCAGGCGCTGCAGCATGGCGGGCGACTCGTGGGCATGGCGCGCGTGGAAGTCGGCCAGGCGCTTGAGCTGGTTCTGCTTCTCGTCGTCGGTCGAGCGCGCGAGCTCCAGCGTCTCGGGCGTGAGGTCGCCGTGCGGGTTGCGGAAGGTGTTCACGCCCACGATCGGGTACTCGCCGGTGTGCTTGAGCATCTCGTAGTGCATGGACTCGTCCTGGATCTTGCCGCGCTGGTAGCCGGTCTCCATCGCGCCCAGCACGCCGCCGCGTTCGGCGATCTTCTCGAACTCCTGCAGCACGGCCTCTTCCACCAGCTCGGTGAGCTCGTCGATGATGAAGGCGCCCTGGTTGGGGTTTTCGTTCTTGGCCAGGCCCCACTCGCGGTTGATGATGAGCTGGATCGCCATCGCGCGGCGCACCGAGTCTTCGGTGGGGGTGGTGATGGCCTCGTCGAAGGCGTTGGTGTGCAGGCTGTTGCAGTTGTCGTAGATCGCGATCAGCGCCTGCAGCGTGGTGCGGATGTCGTTGAACTGGATCTCCTGCGCGTGCAGGGAGCGGCCGCTGGTCTGCACGTGGTACTTCAGCTTCTGGCTGCGCTCGTTCGCGCCGTAGCGGTCGCGCATCGAGGTGGCCCAGATGCGGCGCGCCACGCGGCCGAGCACGGTGTACTCCGGGTCCATGCCGTTGCTGAAGAAGAAGCTCAGGTTGGGCGCGAAGTCGTCGATGTGCATGCCGCGCGCCAGGTAGGCCTCCACGAAGGTGAAGCCGTTGGAGAGCGTGAAGGCGAGCTGGCTGATGGGGTTGGCGCCGGCCTCGGCGATGTGGTACCCGCTGATGGACACCGAGTAGAAGTTGCGCACGTCGTGGTGCACGAAGTACTCGGCGATGTCGCCCATCACCTTGAGCGAGAACTCGGTCGAGAAGATGCAGGTGTTCTGGCCCTGGTCTTCTTTCAGGATGTCGGCCTGCACCGTGCCGCGCACGTTGGCCAGCACCCATTCACGGATCTTGGCGGCCTCGGTGGCGGTGGGCTGGCGCCCGTTCTCGGTTTCGAACTTCTCCAGGTTCTGGTCGATTGCGGTGTTCATGAACATCGCCAGGATGCTGGGCGCCGGGCCGTTGATGGTCATGGAGACCGAGGTGGCCGGGTGGCAGAGGTCGAAGCCGCCGTAGAGCACCTTCATGTCCTCGAGCGTGGCGATGCTCACGCCGGAGTTGCCCACCTTGCCGTAGATGTCGGGGCGCGGGTCGGGGTCGTTGCCGTAGAGCGTGACCGAGTCGAAGGCGGTGGACAGGCGCTTGGCGGCCATGCCTTCGGAGAGCAGCTTGAAGCGGCGGTTGGTGCGGAAGGCGTCGCCTTCGCCGGCGAACATGCGCGTGGGGTCCTCGCCCTCGCGCTTGAAGGCGAAGGTGCCGGCGGTGTAGGGGAAGCTGCCGGGCACGTTGTCCAACATCAGCCACTTCAGGATCTCGCCGTGGTCCTCGTACTTGGGCAGCGCGACCTTGCGGATGGTGGTGCCCGACAGGCTCTTGGTGGTGAGCGCGGTGCGGATCTCCTTGTCGCGGATCTTCACCACGTACTCATCGCCCGCGTAGGCCTTCTGCATGTCGGGCCACTGGGCGAGCAGCTTGCGCGCGGCCGGATCCTGGTCGAGTTCGCGCAATTGAGCGAGGTCGATCACCGCCTCGGCGGCGCGCGCGCGTTCGGGCTTGTCCTTGCGCAGCATGGCCGCGCTGGCGTTGAGCTGCTGGATCTCGCGCGCCAGGCGCGACTGCTCGATCGCCTTCTTCTTGTAGCCGCGCACCGTGTCGCTGATTTCGGCCAGGTAACGCGTGCGCGCGGGCGGCACGATGGGCGTCTGGTTGGTGCTGTGTCGCACCTTCACGGGGGGCAGCCGGCCCTCCTGCAACGGAAGGCCGAGGTCGCCCAGACGGACTTTCAGGGCCTGGTACAGCGCGGTCACCCCGTCGTCGTTGAAGCGCGCGGCCATGGTGCCGAACACCGGCATCTGGTCGGGCGGCGTGCTCCAGGCTTCCTGGTTGCGTTGCACCTGCTTGGCCACGTCGCGCAGGGCATCGAGCGCACCCTTGCGGTCGAACTTGTTGATGGCCACGAAGGCGGCGAAGTCCAGCATGTCGATTTTCTCGAGCTGGCTGGCCGCGCCGAACTCGGGCGTCATCACGTACATGGGCAGGTCCACGTGCGGCACGATGGCCGCGTCGCCCTGGCCGATGCCGGAGGTCTCGACCACGATCAGGTCGAAGCCCGCGCACTTGCAGGCCGCGATCACGTCGGGCAGGGCGGCGCTGATCTCGCTGCCGAAGTCGCGCGTGGCCAGCGAGCGCATGTAGACGCGCGGGCCCTGGCCCCAGGGGTTGATGGCGTTCATGCGGATGCGGTCGCCCAGCAGCGCGCCGCCGCTCTTGCGGCGCGAGGGGTCGATGGAGATCACGGCCACGCGCAGGCGGTCGTCCTGGTCCAGCCGCAGGCGGCGGATGAGTTCGTCGGTCAGCGAGGACTTGCCCGCGCCGCCCGTGCCGGTGATGCCGAGCACCGGCACCTTCCTGGTCTGGGCCTGCTCGCGCAGGGCGGAGACGATGGCCGCGTCCGCGCTGCCGTTCTCCAGCACCGTGATGAGCTGGGCCAGCACGCGCCAGTTCATCTCGCCCTGGCCCTCGATGGCTGCCAGCGCCTTGGGCGCGTAGGGGCTGAGGTCGCGGTCGCAGCGCATCACCATCTCGCCGATCATCCCGGCCAGGCCCATCTTCTGGCCGTCTTCGGGGCTGTAGATGCGCGTCACACCGTAGTCCTGCAGCTCGCGGATCTCGGCCGGCACGATCACGCCGCCGCCGCCGCCGAACACCTGGATGTGCTCGCCGCCCCGGCTCTTGAGCAGGTCCACCATGTACTTGAAGTACTCCACATGGCCGCCCTGGTAGGAGCTGATGGCGATGCCTTGCGCGTCTTCCTGCAGCGCGGCGGTGACCACCTCGTCCACCGAGCGGTTGTGGCCCAGGTGGATCACCTCGGCGCCCATGCCCTGCAGGATGCGCCGCATGATGTTGATGGCGGCGTCGTGCCCGTCGAACAGGCTGGCGGCGGTGACGAAACGCACCTTGTGCGTGGGGCGGTAGTTGGCCAGTGCCTGGTACTCGGCGGCGAGGTTGCTCATGGTGTCTCTCTCTGGGGGCGGATGGCGGAAAGCCTCATTCGATGCGCAGGCCGGCCAAGGCGGGCTTGGGCGGCGGGTAACGCAGGTCGAGGGCCTTGAGGGTGTCGCGCACGATGGTCGCGATCATCAGGTTGCGGTGGGTCTTGGAGTTGGCGGGGACCACGTTCCAGGGTGCCCAGGGGGTGCTGGTGCGGGCCAGCAGCGCCTCGTAGGCGCGCTGGTAGTCGGCCCACTGCTTGCGCACGTCGATGTCGCCTTCGCTGAACTTCCAGTGTTTGGTCGGGTCGTCCACGCGCTCCTGCAGGCGTTGGCGCTGCTCGTCGCTGCCGATGTGCAACATGAACTTCAGGATCACGGTGCCAGTCTCGGCGAGCAGGCGCTCGAAGTGATTGATCTGCGCGTAGCGCTGAGCGGTCTGGGCGGGCGTGATCCAGCGGTTGACCACGGGCACCAGCACGTCTTCGTAGTGGCTGCGGTTGAAGACCATGGTCTCGCCGGCGCCGGGCACCTGCTGGTGGATGCGCCAGAGGTAGTCGTGGTCGCGCTCGACCTCGGTCGGGGCTTTCCAGCCCACGGTGTGCACGCCCAGCGGGCTGGTGCGTGCGAACACGCCTCGCACGGTGCCGTCCTTGCCGGCGGTGTCGGTGCCCTGCAGCACCACGAGCAGCTTGAAGCGGCGGTCGGCGTAGAACAGGTCCTGCAAGCCGTCGAGTTCTTCGGCGATGGCCTGCACGCTGGCTTGGTCGGCCGCCTTGTCGCCGCTGGAAAAGGGCTTGGCGTCCGGCTTGAGCTTCTTGAGAGAGACCTTGGTGGCCGGCGCGCCCTCGGCCACAGGCTCGATCTGCCAGCCGCGCCACGCGCCGTTCTTGCCCGCACGCAGGGCCGCACGCGGAAAGGGCAGGGAGGCGTCGTTCGGGCGGGGCATGCGGTCTCCAGCTAGGGGGGCTCGGACACGATTCTTCGCGCATCCGGTCAATTGACGTTTACGTAAACGTAATATAACCCGTTTCCCCCAAAAAAGAAGGGGCGCCGAAGCGCCCCCTGGGGTGGATCGAACCCGTCAGATCATTTGTAGAGCAGCTGCGGCAGCCACAGGCCGATGCCGGGGAACATGTACAGCAGCACGATGGCCAGGATCTGGATGCCCATGAACGGCAGCATGCCCAGGAAGATCTGGTTCAGCGTGACGTGCGGCGGGGCCACGCCCTTCAGGTAGAAGGCGGCCATGGCCACCGGCGGGCTGAGGAAGGCGGTCTGCAGGTTCAGCGCCACCAGCAGGCCGAAGAACAGCGGGTCCACGTCGAAATGGGCCAGCAGGGGAATGAAGATCGGCATGAAGATCACGATGATCTCGGTCCATTCCAGCGGCCAGCCCAGCAGGAAGATGATGATCTGGGTCATCACCAGGAACTCGATCTTGGTGAGTTCCATGCTGAGCACCCACTGCTCCACCAGCGCCTGCCCGCCCAACAGCGCGAACGCCGCGGAGAAGATCGCCGAGCCCACGAACAGCCAGCACACCATGGCCGAGGTCTTGGCGGTCAGGTAGACCGATTCCTTGAGCACGGCCATGTTGAGCCGCCGGTAGGCGGCTGCCAGCAGCATGCCGCCCAGCGCCCCCATGGCCGCCGCCTCCGTCGGCGTCGCCAGGCCCAGCACGATCGAACCCAGCACGCTCAGGATCAGCAGCACCAGCGGGAAGAACGAGGCCAGCAGCATCTTGAAGATTTCAAGCCGGGCGAAGCTGAGGAACAGGTAGAACAGGGTGACGAGCGCGCCCATGACCGCAAACACCACCCACCACCAGGTGGGGGCGGGCTGGGTCGTTGCGATTTCTTCGTCCACCTCGACCCCTTCGACCGCTGCTTGCGCCGCAGCGGCGGGTTCGGCCGCGGCGGCGTCGGCACCGGGAGGGGGTTGCAGGGCGCCAGCGGCCTCGGGCACATCGGGGTCCGCCGGAGGTTCGGCCAGACCGCCCGATTCGGATGGCGGTTCGGCCAGGCCCCCTTCGGCCGGGGGCTCGGCCAGGCCACCGCCTTCGGAGGCGCTGGAGCGGCTGGCGCCGATTTCCTCGATCTCGTACACCGCCTCGGCTCTCACCGTGGTAACCGCCTGGTAGCTCGGGATCATCACCGCAGCGAAGATCAGCGCGGGCAGCGCGGCCATGCCGATCTGCTTGAGCAGGTGCGACAGGGGCACATCGGCATTGCGCCGGCCCTTGAGCAAGCCCAGCAACGCGTGGGCGGTCGGGTCGGTGGTCAGGCGCTGGGTCAACGTGGGCAGGTGGACCTGGCGCTCTTCGGCGCTCAGCGGCGGTGCCCATTGCGGCTTGAGCTTGGCCACGATGATCACGTACACGATGTACAGGGAAGCCAGCATCAGCCCGGGGAAAAACGCGCCAGCGTACAACTGGACCACAGACACGCCGGCCGTGGCACCGTAGACGATCAGCAGCACCGAAGGCGGGATCAGGATGCCCAGGCAGCCCCCCGCCGTGATGGCGCCAGCCGCCAGCGGCACGCTGTAGCCGGCGCGCAGCATGGCCGGCAAGGCCAGCAGGCCCATCAGCGTCACCACCGCGCCGACGATGCCGGTGGCCGTGGCGAAGATGGTGCAGGTCACCAGCGTGGCCACTGCCAGCGCGCCGGGCAGCCGGGCCATGGCCAGGTGCATGCTCTTGAAGAGCGACTCGATCAGGTTCGCGCGCTCCACGAGGTAGCCCATGAAGACGAACAGCGGGATGGCGATGAGCACATCGTTGGCCATGGTCTTGTAGGCCGATTGCACCATCAGGTCCAGCGTGTGCGTGACGTCCCTGTCGTAGGCCAGCCAGGTGAACAGCATGCCCATGCCCATGAGCGTGAACGCGGTGGGAAAGCCCAGCATGATCGCCACGACCACCAGCGAGAGCATCAGCAGGCCCAGGTGACCCTGGGTGATGGTTTCGGCGCGCAGCAGCACCACGGCCGCCAGGACCACGATGAGGGCCATGAAGCTGAGGCCGAACCAGAGTTCCTTGCGCAACTTCATTGTTTTTTCTCCTGGGCGACGACCACGGCGTCGAGTGCGGCGATGTCTTCGTCTTTCACGTTGACCATTTCCTTGAGTTTTTCGACGTCAACTTCCTGCACGTCGTCTTCACGCGCCGGCCAGGCGCCGGTCTGGATGCATTGGACGCAGCGCACGATCTCCACCAGGCCCTGCAGCAGCAGCGTGATGCCCGCCAGCGGAATCACATACTTGAAGGGGTACAGCGGCAGGGGGTCGGCCGAGAAGGTCTGTTCGCGGATCGCGAGCGATTCGCCGGCGTAGATCCAGCCGGCCCAGGTCAGCGCGACGATGCCGGGCAGGAAGAACACGATGTAGAGCACCAGGTCCACGGTGGCCTGGGTTCGCGGCTGAAAGAAACCATAGAGCACGTCCCCCCGGACGTGCCCGTTCTTGGACAGGGTGTAGGCGCCGGCCGTCATGAACATGGTGCCGTACAACATGATCTGGGCGTCGAGCACCCAGGCGTGGGGTTCGTTCAGCACATAGCGCGAAAACACCTCCCAGCTGATCAGCAGCGTCAGCAGGAGGGCGCACCAGGCAAAGACCTTGCCGATCAGCGTGGACAGCCGATCGATGGTCCACAAGATGGATTGCATCGTGATTCCTCAGCCGGCGCGGTGAAACGGGCAAAAAAAGAGGGGCATCGCGCCGGCGCCATGCCCCTCGTTCCCCTGTGCCGGGATCAGCTCTTCTTGGCGAAGTAGTGGTTGAAGGCCATCTTGAAGTCGACCGTGTAGTCGTTCTGCCATTGGCCGGCGCGCTGCGCGAAGGCCTTCTGCGAGTCGAGCACCTTCTTGAACAAGGGGTTCTCGGCCGCCTTCTTGGCAATGGTCTTGTCCCACGAAGCCAGCTGCGCGCGCAGGATCGGATCGGGCGTCTTGTAGAACTTCACGCCACCCTTCTTCAGCGCTTCATAGTCCTGCGAGTTGCGGTCGATGGCCTTCCAGCTCATGTCGGCGCTGGAGGCTTCCGACGCGTACTCGATGATGGACTTGAGTTCGGCAGGCAGGGCGTTGAGCTTGGTCTTGTTGAACAGGATCTCGAACTGCTCGCCGGACTGGTGGAAGCTCTGCAGCATGCAGTTCTTGGCCACGTCGGGGAAGCCCAGCACGCGGTCGCTGGAGGCGTTGTTGAATTCGGCCGCGTCGATCAGGCCGCGGTCCAGCGCCGGCACGATCTCGCCGCCGGGCAGCGGGTTGACGGCGGTGCCCATGTCGGTGAACACGTCCACCGCCAGGCCCACGGTGCGGAACTTCAGGCCCTTCATGTCCGTGACCTTGGACACCGGCTTCTTGAACCAGCCCAGCGGCTGGGTGGGCATGGGGCCGGACAGGTAAGAGACCACGTCGAGGTTCAGGCTCTTGTAGATTTCTTCCATCAGGGCCTTGCCGCCGCCGTACTTGTGCCAAGCCAGCACCATGTTGGCGTCCATGCCGTAGCCGGGGCCGGAACCCCACAGGGCCAGGGCGGAGTTCTTGCCGTACCAGTAGGCCACCACGCCGTGGCCGCCGTCCAGCGTGCCCTTGGCGACCGCGTCCAGCAACTGGAAGGCCGGCACCACCGAACCTGCCGGCAGCACTTCGATCTTCAGGCGGTTGCCGGCCATGTCATTGACCTTCTTGGCAAAGTCGCCGGCGTATTCGTGGAAGATGTCCTTGGCCGGCCAGGTGCTCTGGAAGCGCAGCGTGGTGGTCTGCGCGGTGGCAATCATCGGCACGGACATGGCGCCGGCCGCGACGGCGGCGCCTTTGAGCATGCCTCGGCGCGAAGTGACGGTCTTCTTGTCAGTCATCTGTTGTCTCCAGTCGGGTTGATGAGCCGCCGATGATGCGCCCAAGGTGCCACCGCGGAGCGCAGGGTTTTCACCGACCAGTGAATAGCGCACGGCCGCAAGCCCTTGTTTTTGGGTACTTGGGCACCAAAAAAGAGCGTGAAAATATCTTCATCCGATATTGAAAATCCATGACGCCCAGCCTCGGGCATGATGGTCGGCTCCCGAGTTCCACTTGTGCTTTCAGATGAAACCGATCCAGCTGTTCGACCCCGCCTCCAGCACCTACACCTACGTGCTGTTCGACCAACTCAGCCGCGACGCGCTGCTCATCGATCCGGTGGACGAGCAGATCGAGCGCGATCTCGCGACCCTGCGGGAGTACGGCTTGAAACTGGTCTGGACCGTGGAGACCCACGCCCACGCCGACCACATCACCAGCGCGGGCCGGCTGGCCGAGCTGGCTGGCGCCAAGACCGCCGCGCCCCTGGGGTGTGGCATCGGCACCGCGGGCGTGCAGCTCCAGGATGGCGACACCCTGAAGTTCGGTGGGGAGGTGCTCAAGGCCCTGCACACCCCGGGCCACACCGCCGGCAGCATGAGCTTTCTCTGGCGCAACCACGTGTTCACCGGCGACACCCTGCTGATCAATGGGTGCGGCCGCACCGATTTCCAGTCGGGCAGTGCCGAGGCCCTGTACCGCAGCCTGACCCAGGTGCTGTTCGCGCTGCCGGACGACACCATCGTCTGGCCCGGCCACGACTACCAGGGCCGTTCGTGTTCCAGCATCGGCCGCGAGAAAACCACCAACACGCGGGTGGCGGGCAAGACCGAGGCCGAGTTCGTGGCCCTGATGAACTCGCTGAACCTGCCGCGCCCCCGGCGCATCGACGAGGCCGTGCCGGCCAACCTCACGTCCGGCCTGCGCCACGACGCCGACGGCGCGCTGCAGATGCAGCCCCTGCCGCCCTCGGGCACCCACCAGGGCACCTACGCCGGTGACGTATCGCCCGAACTGGCCTGGCGCTGGGTCCAGAGCGGCGAGGCGGTGATGGTGGACGTGCGCACCGACGCGGAGCGGGAGTGGGTGGGCTTTGTGCCAGGCGCGGTGCCCGTCGCCTGGAAACAGTGGCCCGGCATGGCGCTGAACCCGACCTTCGATCAGCAGGTGCGGGACGCGGCCGGCGGCAAGAAGCTGGTGCTGCTGTGCCGCAGCGGCGTGCGCTCCATTGCCGCCGCCAAGCGGGCCACCGAGCTCGGGCTGGAGGCCTACAACATCCTCGAAGGCTTCGAAGGCGACCCCGATGCCGACGCCCACCGGGGGCGCAAAGGGGGGTGGCGGTTCCGCGAATTGCCCTGGCGCCAGAACTGAGCCAGCCATTCAAGGGTTGTTACGCCGCGTAACCGCCTGTCGGCAGAACGAGCCGAAACTTGAGAAGAAAGCCTCATAACCCCTGTCAAACCTGACAGGGGTCGTGTGATTTTTCACGGATTTCTTTTTTTAATGGGGTTTTCTATCCGCTAAGGGGAATCCCATGGAAACGCTGGAACGCGCTCAAGACGCCGTTTACAAGAACCCACCGCTGGCCGCCACCCTGGTTCAGCGGATGGAACGTGATTTCAAACCCCGCTGGGAAGGCAACTGGGGCGGCAAGTTCGTGCTGCACGGTTCTTCGCCCGGCCCCAATGCGGTGCGCCTGGACGGCAACGACTACCTGAGCGTGACGGGCCACCCGAGCATCGTCGCGGCCCAGGTCGAGGCCATCACCAAGTCCAGCGAGTTCGTGGTGCAGTCGGGTGTGTTCCTCCTCCAGCAGCACCCCACGCGCGCGCTCGAAATGGCCCTGGCGGGCTGGGTCGGCAAGGAAGACGCCTTCGTCTGCCAGTCCGGCTACTCGGCCAACGTCGGCCTGTTGCAGTCCATCGCCGACGCCAACACCCCGGTGTACCTGGACACCCAGGCGCACGCTTCCTTGTGGGAAGGGGCCCATGCCGCGCGCGCGCCGGCTTTTGCCTTCCGCCACAACGACGCCGCCCACCTGGACAAGATCATGGCCAAGAACGGCCCGGGCGTGGTGGTGGTGGACTCGGTCTACAGCACCACCGGTTCCGTGTGCCCGCTGGAAGCCATGATCGAGGTGGTGGAAAAGCACGGCAGCATGATCCTGGTCGACGAGTCGCATTCCCTGGGCACGCACGGCCCGGGCGGCGCGGGTTTGTGCGCCGAACTCGGTCTGACGGACCGCGTGCACTTCATTTCCGCCAGCCTGGCCAAGTCGGTCGCGGGGCGCGCCGGCTTCTTCACCGCACCGGCCAGCATGCGTTACTACATCCTGAGCTCGAGCTTCCCCAACATCTTCAGCTCCTGCCTGCTGCCCCATGAGATCGCCGGCCTGCGGGCCACGGTCGAGGTGCTGCAGAAGGCCGACGACGAGCGGGCCCGCCTCAAGGCCATCACCCGCCGAGTGCGCGACACCCTGGGCGGCCTGGGCTACTGGATCCACCAGGGCACCGAGCAGATCATTTCGCTGGAAGCCGGCACCGAGCCGGACACCATGCGCCTGCGCGACGAGCTGGAAAAGCGCGGCGTGTTCGGCGCCATCTTCTGCGCCCCAGCCACCAGCAGCAAGCGCGCCCTGGTGCGACTCACGCTCAACGCGGCGCTGACCGAGGCCGAACTCGATCACCTGGAGGCGGTGGCGCGCGAGATCGCGCCGATCGTCAAACCCTGGGATTGGCCTTGTGCCCGGCGCGCCCGCGTGCAGGCCGGCGCCCAGGAGGAGGCCCTGGCGGCATAGGGTTGACAGGCCCTAAGTGTCGTGAACCTCGCGCCCGCCCTGGGCTTCCAGAAAGTGCCGGTAGGCATAGATGGGCTGGGGCAGGTCGGCGCGGTCCAGGCTGAACAGGGCGCCGGAGAGCACGCCGTCGTCCCCGACCGGGAAGGCCTGCGCGGTCCGCACCGGGCCCCGCAGGCCCATTTGCTGGTGCAGTTCCACGGCAGCCAGCCGTTGCCCGGCCTGCACGGCGCGCACGGCATCGAAGCCCAGCCCGGCCGAGCCCGCGAGCTCGGCCAGATCGGGCAGGCTGGCCGTGGGTTCGAGCTGCAGCCAGTGGCAGTTGCCCATGGAGTCCAGGCCGACCAGGCCGAAGGGCTCGCCGAGCACCACGTACTCCACCCAGTGCTGCTCGGTGTACGCGCGCAGCGCCTGCGCCACCGACGGGATCTGCAGCATGGACTGCTGCGCCGGCCGCAGGGCGGCGCGCCACAGGGTGTTGAGCCGGGGGTGCGGCGTCTGGGACAGCTTGCGCAGCACACCGAGCAGGTGGCGCGTGATGTCCGTGGTCTGTTTGGGCACGAACTGGTCGATCAGGCCGTTGTTGAAGGCCTGGATGGCGATCTGCTCGTCCGCCTGGCCCGTCAACAGCACGCGCGAGCCTGGCCAGTCGAGCAGGGTGTTGAGCACCCGCAGGCCGTCGGTGCCGGGCATGGCGTAGTCCACCACGCAGATCTGGGCCAACTCGTAGCGCGAGGCGCTCACGGCCCAGTACCGCAACACCTGCGGCAGCAGCGGCTGGCCCTGCCGCCAGCGCTCGATCATCTGCAGCTGGGCCATGGCGTCGGCCTCCCAGCGAGCGGGCTCGTTCTGCATGCGGGCGGCGAAGCCCGAGGGGCGTGAATAGAGCTCGACCTGCCAGTGCGAGGGGATGACCATGCCCAGCATTTCCAGGTAGTCGGTGTCGTCATCCAGGAAGAGGACGCTGCCAGGGCGGTGAAAGAGTGAGATCGTCAGTGCCATCGTGGTCAGCCTGAGACGGCCAAGGTCTGGGCCGCAGATGTGTTGAGGGGGAGGTCGATCATGAAGACCGCGCCCAGCCCAGGTTGGGAGTGCACGCTGAGGCGGCCATGGGCGGCCTCGACCACGTTCTTGCAGAAGGTCAGGCCCAGGCCGTTGCCGGCCCCGCTCTGGGTCGAGAAGAAGGGTTCGAAAATGCGCTGCTGCTGCTCGTGCGTGATGCCGATGCCGTCGTCCGACACGGCGATGCGGCCCTTGCCGTGGTGCAGGCCCACGTCCACCCGCAGGTCGCCCGGGCTGGGTGCCGTGCTGGCCGCGGCCAGCGCGTGCAGCGCGTTCTTGATCAGGTTGGTGAGCACCTGGGCGAACAGCGGGCGGGAAGCCGAAAAGCAGAAGTCGCTCTGGATGTGCACCTGAACGCAGTCGCGCTCCCGCGAGGAGCGGTAGGGGTACTGGTTCACCACCTCCTGCACCAGCTCGGCCGCCATGATCAGGGACTGCTCGCGCGGCAGGCGCATGAGCTGCGCGTTGGAAATCTGGGTGTCGATCTGGCGGTTCATGCTGCGCACCAGGTTCTGCAGCCGCGTGGCCAGTTCCTCCAGCTTCTTGCGTTTGGGGTCCGGGATGTCGTGTTGCACCAGGTTGCGCAGCACGTCGCCCATGAGATTCACCGTGGCCAGCGGCGTGCGCAGCTCGTGCGCCATCACGCCCATGGTGCTCAGCGTGTTGAGCAGGCGGGCGCGGCGCAGGTTGGCGCTGGAGAAACCCAGCATCAGGCCCATGAGCCAGGAGAAGGTGATCACCACCACGTTCGCCAGCGGCTCCTCGAACGGGCGGGTGCTGCCGCCATAGAACTCCGCCGTGGCCCAGCCCGCGATGCCGCCGGTGATCAGGCCGAGCGTGGCCAGGCGCCAGTCGGTCGCGTGGTAATAAATGAGGATCATGGCGGCGACGCTGCCCAGCCAGGCGGCATTGCCTCCGTTCATCCAGTACATCCAGGTGAAGAACCAGGGCAGCTGGATCCAGGTGGCCAGGCTGAAGAGGCGCCCACTTTCCGTGGACGACGGGTCGCGCGAAATCCGGGGCAACACATAAATGAGTGCCAGGAAGGCCATCACCAGGCGGGCCCACACATTTTCATAGGGCTGGGGCACCAGATGGCCCCAAATGCCATAGATGACCAGGTGGCCGACGAACGTGAATGCCCCGATCCACAGCAGCCGGTACCGCGATGGGTGCAAAATAGGCTCCACAGGCGCGTGGACAACCTCGTCCAGCACCCACCGCCACATGCGGGCTTTGGCGCTGAGCATCCACAACCGGTCAAAAGACAATATGCACTCCTTCGATCGCCAAACACCTGTGGCGCGTGACTCCCATCCTGATTCATCAGGCATTGTGTATGCAACAGGGTGTTATCAACCATGACCCTGCCTGTCAACTTTGACAGTGTCGGGCTGGACGGTATTCTGGCCGACTGGGTGTGCGCGCTGCGCGATCAAGGGGTGGACGCCGTGCTGGTTCTTGGTCCGAACCCCCTGGGTGGGCGGGATCAGCGCGAGGTGCTGGCGGTGCATCCCCCCCGGCTGGTGGGGGCCGCGGAGGCCTTGGCCGAAAGCCGGGACTTCGGCGCGGGCTGGCGCGACAGCGATGCGCCGCTGGTGGCCTGGCAGGACATTTCCAAATCCTCGTTCGAACAGTCGAGCCGTTGGCGCCGCTTGTGGCTGGCGCACGGCTACCAGACACTGGTGCGCGTGGCCTTCAGCCTGCCGGCGGGCCGTGCCTTCGAGTGTTTCATGTTCAGCCCACGGGCCTTTGCCGACCGCTCCGAGGCTGCGGTGCTGGCCTGGTCGGCCTTCAACGTGTGGCCCATGTTGCGACGCACCATCGCCGAGCAGCGCGTGGGCCTGAGCCCGCGCGAACTCGAAAGCCTCAACCTGGCCTTCGAAGGTCTGACCGCGCGCGAGACCGCGTTGCGCATGGACTGCTCCGAGCGCACGGTGAATTACCACCTCGCCAACGCGATGTCCAAGTTGCAGACCGACAACAAGCTGGCCGCCGTGCAGCGCGCCTGCTGGATCGGACTGATCTGAACCCGCCCACCGCGCCCCATGCTGCACTGCGGCAATCCGGGCACGGTGGCTTGGTCATAATCCGCGCATGACTTTTCTGGCCCTGGACGTAGGGAACACCCGCCTCAAGTGGGCCCTTTACGACGCGCCACGCGTGGGGGCCACGCTGTTGGCCAGCGGTGCGCAGTTTCTGGAAAACATCGAAACCCTGGAAGACGGCGACTGGCGCCACCTGCCCGCCCCGCAATGGGTGCTGGGTTGTGTGGTCGCTGGCGACGCGGTCAAGCGGCGGGTCGGCGAGCAGCTCGAGCTGTGGGACGTGACGCCGCACTGGGTCGTGTCCAGCAGCGCCGAAGCGGGGTTGGTCAACGGCTACGACCACCCGGCCCGGCTGGGGTCGGACCGTTGGGTGGCCATGATCGGTGCGCGCCAGCGGCTGCTCGCCCGGGGCCCTGCGAAGCCCTGCGTGGTGGTGATGGTGGGCACGGCCGTCACGGTCGAGGCCATCGACACCGAGGGGCGCTTCCTGGGCGGCATCATCCTGCCCGGCCACGGCATCATGCTGCGCGCGCTGGAGTCGGGCACGGCGGGTCTGCACGTGCCCACCGGCGAGGTCTGCGACTTTCCCACCAACACCAGCGACGCGCTCACCAGCGGCGGCACCTTCGCCATAGCCGGTGCGGTGCAGCGCATGGTGGAAAACTTGCGGCGCCATTGCGGCGAGCAGCCGGTCTGCATCATGACCGGGGGCGCGGGCTGGAAGATGGCGCCCAGCATGTCCACCGAGGTGGAGCTGGTGGAAAGCCTGATCTTCGACGGCCTGCTCGAAATCGCCGACCGACGCCTGGCCTTGGTCTGAACTAGCCCTTGGCCTCGCCCCAGGGCAGCATCAGCGTCAGTGTCAGCAGCCGGGCGAACTCCGGCTCGAAGCGGTCGATGATCTGCTGCGGGTCCGGGCACAGCTGGGTGTCGGCGATCACGCCGAACTGCACGCCCCCGCCATAGCTCAGGATCGACACGCCCAGGCCCACGGTGCCGGTCTGCGGCACCCAGAACATGGTCTGCTCCAGCGTGGCGCCGCACACCTTGAGCTTGGCTGCTGGCCCCGGCACGTTGGTCATCACCGCCGTGGTCTTGCGGCCGAACAGGCTGAGCATGGCGTCCTGCGCCGGCTTGATCAGCAGCCCCGCCACCGAGAGCAGGCCGAAGGTCAGCAGCGGCTGCAGGCTGCCCTTGAGGTTGTTCATGCGCGCGCGCACCGCGAACACGCGCTCGATCGGGTTGTCCAGGCCGATGGGCAGCACCAGGGGCACGAGGCCGAAGCGGTTGCCCAGTTTCCAGGCGTCTTCCATCGGGCGCAGGTTGATCGGCACCATGGCGCGGATTTCCTTGCCACCGGTGTCGTCGCCCAGACCGCGCAGGTAGGCGCCGATGGCGCCGGCCACGCAGCCCAGCAGCACGTCGTTGACCGAGCAGTTCATGGCCTTGCCGATGGCCTTGACCTCGTCCAGCGGGATGGGCTCGCACCAGGCCACGCGCTTGGTGCGGCCGGGCTGGCCCTTGAGCCGGGTCGGCGAGTCGTCGGGCATCAGCGCCAGCGAGGCCAGGTCGCTGGCGAGCTGGCCGCCCATGCGCGCGAGGTCCACCGCCTGGCCCAGCGTGTCGCTCAGGCTCTGCTGCGGAGCGGCAAGCATGGAGAGCGATTTCGCCGCGCCACCGCCAGCGGCTTCCAATGCCTTGGCCGTGATGTCGCCAAAGGGCCGGATCAGCGTGTCGGCCAGCCAGTCCTCGGCGCCGTCCAGGCCGATCTTCGGGGGCTTGCGGCGCTGGCGCTCGGGGGGCGCGCCGCCGCCATCGACCAGGCTCATCATCACGCTGATGAGCGCGATGCCGTCGGCGATGCAGTGGTGGATGCGCGCGATCAGGGCCGAACCACCGTCGTAGCGCTCGATCAGTTCGAAGCGCCAGAGCGGGTGCTCGGGGTCCAGCGCCTGCATGGCGAGGTCGCCCACGCGGTCCTGCAGCGCGTCCTGCTCGGTCTGGCCGGGCCGGCGTTTGAGCTTGTGCGTGACGATGTGCCGATCGATCTGGAAATCCGGGTCCTTGGACCAGTGCGCGCCGGCGGCGTCCTCGCGCGCGATCTGCACGAAGCGCGGGTAGGGCAGCAGGCGTTCGCGCACGCGTTCCTTCAAGGCGTCCGGCGTGAGGCCGGGGCGCAGGATCCAGACGCCCACGATCATCATCAGGTTCGACGGCGAGTCCATGCGCAGCCAGGCGGTGTCCACCTTGCTCATGCGCTCGCCTTCCATGCCCAGGGTGCTCGCCAGCGCCTGCTGGACCGAGGCGCTCGCGCCCCGCACGAGGGCCACCGGGGATTTGGCGGTGGCGGGTGGGCGCGCTGCGGAAGGGCCGGGCCGGGCGGCGACGCGTTGAACCATGGATGCTCCTCGGGTGCGTGAACCAGGCCGCTGAAAGGCCGGTGCCGCGGGTCTTGGGGTTGTGGCTCTATTGTGCAGACAGACCAAACCGTAAGATAGCGGGACAGCCCTAAGCCCGGCCGACCCGCGCCGGGCGTTTCATTTCAAACCAGGAGCATTCATGGCCGATCTCAAGTCCCGTTTCGACGCCGCGGTGGCGAATTCCAAGAACCTGAGCGAGCGCCCCGACAACGCCACGCTGCTCAAGATCTACGCGCTGTACAAGCAGGCCACCACCGGCGACAACGCCGAGAAGAAGCCCGGTTTCGGCGACATGGTGGGCCGCGCCAAGTGGGACGCCTGGAACGGCCTCAAGGGCACGGGCAGCGAGGACGCGATGCAGCAGTACGTCGACCTCATCGAAGAATTGAGCTGACCCCCCGCGCCGCCTTCGGCGTCACCCCCCTTGCAGGGGGGCGCACCTGGCGGCCCGGCAAAGCCGGTTCCGCGGGTGCTCTGGAAGAAGTCAAGCCGGCTCAGCCGGCTTTCTTCTTTTTGGCCGCCGCCTTGGCGGCCGGCTTCCTGGCCGCCAGCAGCGTGTCGAGGTTCTTCACGATCTCGCTTTCGATGCGGTCCTTGAACGCACCGAGCAGAAAGCCCAGGCGGGCGTCGAGTTCGAAACGTTCGCCCGACACCTTGAGCGTGCCGCTGACGCCCGAGCGCGTGAACTGCACTTCGTCGCAGCCATCGCCTTCTTCGTAAGTGCAGCTCATGTCGAACTCGTTCTCGGCCTGTTCGGCCCAGCGCCAGGCCAGCTTGCGCGCGGCGGGCAGGCCCAGGGCGTGTTCGCGTTCGATGTGGATGTCTGCCATGGCTTGCCTCGTGTGTGGGTGGTGTGGTTGCCGGGGTCAGGGGTGGCGGGCCACCTGGGGCGCGCCGGCAGGTGCCAGGCGGCGCAACTGCGCTTGCCGTTCTTCCTTGGGCAGCGCGGCCAGGGTGCGAACCGCATCATAGAACCGCGCGAAGTCCCGCCCTTCGCGCTCGAACAAGGCCTCGAAGGCCGGGACCAGGCCGTCGTAGGCCGCCTGGGCCGCGAAGCTCGCGTTGTTGGCCTGGGCCACGAAGGGGTCGTAGCCGGCGAAGCCGCCCCAGCCGCGCTTGAGGTCCTGGTAGCTGCGGTGGAAGCCGGTCATGGCGGTGGCCTTGCGCCGCGCCTTCTCGGCGTCGTCGATCGTGGTGTCCCGGTAGATGTCCTGCAATTGCTGGCGCACGGAGAAGGTGAGCGAGCGGAAGGCGCGCCGGCGCTGGTCGAACACCGCGTAGTCGGCGCGCGCCTGCTCGCTCGCCTGGGTCGTGAGCCAGCGTGCACCGCCCAGCCGCTCCACGCTGGTGGCGAAAGCCTCGTTGAACTCGGTGTCGCCCCGGGCATAGGCCACCTGGTGCGCGAGTTCGTGGAAGACGATGCGGGCCAGCTCGCCTTCCGGGTAGCCGATGAAGGTGTTGAGCAAGGGGTCGCCGCCGGCCCAGTTCATCCAGCCCAGGGTGGAGTAGGCGGGCACGGGGTAGACCACGACCTCCAGGTCGGCGGGCAGGGTGCGGGCGAAGGCGCGCGCGTCGGCCTCGTCGAAGTAGCCCCGGTAGCCCACGCAGCCGGCGACCGGGAAACACCAGGTCTGCAGCGTGAGCGAGAGCGCGGGCGCGGCGACCACGTTGTAGACCGCGGCGCGGCGCTGCAGGTCGGCGTAGCGGTGGTAGCTGGCGTTGTCGGGCAGGGCGAGCTCGGTGACGGCGAAGGCGCGGATGCGCCGGGCCAGCGCCAACCGTTCCTTGAGGCGCTCCGGCGCCTGGGCGTCGGCCAGCCAGTCGTCCACCGGGCGCGCGGCCTGCATCAGCCGCAGGTGGCCGGTGACCGACTGCCAGTAATAGCCCACGCCGGTGGTGCTGGCGCAGCCTGCGCCCAGCAGGGCGAGGGCCATGAGCGCCAGGCCGCGCCGCATCAGGCGCCCTCGGGCAGGGTCGCCACTTCGACCAGGCAGTCGTAGAACACCGGGCCGCCGCCCATGTCGGTGAGGCGCTGGCTCGTGACCTCGTTGACGTTGGTGCCGAAGGGCCCGAGCTTGCGCCACCAGATGCCCAGGCCGTTGACCACGCCGGGACGGGCCCGTTTGGACACGCTGGCCTTGCAGCGGTATTCGCCGCGCTGGTTGAACACGCGCACCATCTGGCCGCTGGCGATGCCGCGCGCGGCGGCGTCGTCGGCGTGGATTTCCAGCAGAGGCTCGCCCTCGATGTCGCGCAGGCTGGTCACGTTGACGAAGCTGGAGTTGAGGAAGTTGCGCGCGGGCGGCGAGATCATGGCGAGCGGGAACTGGGTCGAGCTGCCGAAGGCCTCGAAGTTGGGCAGGTGGTCGGGCAGGCCATCCTCGCCCTTGGCCGCCAGCCGCGCGCTGTGGAACTCGCAGCGGCCCGAGGCAGTGGGGAATTGCCCATCGGCAAACGGGGCCTCGGGCAGGTTCAGCGTGGCAAAGCCCTGGTCCAGCAGCTGCTGGAAGTCCACCGCGTCGCCGAAGGCGGTGCGGCACAGCGTGAGGTCGTCGTCGGCGAAACACGGTTCGTCGAAGCCCAGGCGCGCGGCCAGCGCGCGAAAGATGTCGGTGTTGGTGCGGGCCTGGCCGACCGGGGCGATGGCGGGCCGGTTGAGCAGCACGTCGGTATGGCCGTAGCTGGTGTGGATGTCCCAGTGCTCCAGCTGCGTGGTGGCCGGCAGGATGTAGTCGGCGAGGTCGGCGGTGTCGGTCTGGAAATGCTCCAGCACCACGGTGAACAGGTCTTCGCGCTCGAAGCCCTGCACCACCTTGCCGGACTCCGGCGCCACCGCCACCGGGTTGCTGTTGTAGACGATCACGGCCTCGACCTTCGGGCCGAAGCCGGGCGAGGTCTCGCGCAGCAGGTCGTCGCCGATGGTGCTCATGTTGATCGTGCGCGCCGCGCGCCCGGCCAGCAGGTCGGGCCGCTGCAGGGCCGCGCGCTGCACGGGGAAGTGGCCCGAGGCCGAGAGCAGCAGGCCGCCGGCCGGGTCGCGCCAGGCGCCCACCAGGGCGGGCAGGCAGGCGATGGCGCGCACCGCGTTGCCGCCGCCGCGCACGCGCTGCATGCCGTAGTTGAGGCGGATCGCCGCCGGTTTCGTGGTGCCGTAGGCGCGCGCCAGGTCCACGATCTGCTGCACCGGCACGCCGCAGACCTCGGCGGCGCGCTCGGGCGGCCATTGCAGGGCGCGTTCGCGCAGGCCTTCCCAGCCCAGGGTGTGGCGTTCGATGTAGCCGTGGTCCAGCCAGCCGTGGGTGATGAGCTGGTGCATCAGCGCCAGCGCCAGCGCGGCGTCGGTGCCGGGGCGCAGGGCGATGTGTTCGTGGCACTTGTCGGCCGTTTCGGTGCGGCGCGGGTCGATGCAGACCAGGCGCGCGCCCTCGCGCTTGGCCTGTTGCGCCAGCCGCCAGAAGTGCAGGTTGCTGCCGATCGAGTTGCTGCCCCAGATCAGGATCAGCTTGGAGCGCGCGAAGTGCTCGACCTTCATGCCGACCTTGCCGCCCAGCGTCTGCACCAGGCCTTCGCCGCCCGCCGAGGCGCAGATCGTGCGGTCGAGCAGGGACGCGCCCAGGCGGTGGAAGAAGCGCCCGGCCATGGCCTCGCCCTGCACCAGGCCCATGGTGCCGGCGTAGCTGTAGGGCAGGATGGCCTGCGGGTCGCGCGCGGCGATGGCCTGCAGGCGTTGCGCGATGTCGTCGAGCGCTTCGTCCCAGCCCACCGGCTCGAAGCGGCCGCTGCCCTTGGGGCCGCTGCGCCTGAGCGGGGTGAGCAGGCGCTCGGGGTGGTAGCTGCGCTCGGCGTAGCGCGAGACCTTGGTGCACAGGGCGCCGTCGGTGTGGCGGTGCGCCGGGTTGCCCTGCACGCGCAGGGCCACGCCGTTCTCCACCGTGGTGACCAGGGCGCAGGTGTCGGGGCAGTCGTGCGGGCAGGCGCCGCGCACCTGTTGCGGTTCCGGGGTGGTCGTGAGGGGTGTCATGGGGCGATGGTGTGGCAGCCGTTCATGATATTCGCGCCCCCATGTCCTTGCCGGTCGCACTTGCGTGCACTCGCTCACGCGGCCCCCGTTCATCGGCGACGAAATGCAGGCCGAAAGCCTTACTTTCGCCGGGGATTTGGCCTACGCTGCGGAACACATTCACGCGGTTGGGGGAACGGATCATGCGACGCAGAGACATGCTTGGACACGCGGGCCGCCTGGCCCTCTGGCCCACCCTGGGCGGGGTGGCGTTCGCCGCCCGGGCGCAGTCGGTGGGCATCAGCGACACCCGCATCGTGCTGGGGCAGTCGGCCCCGTTCAGCGGGGCGTCCGAACAATTGGGCCTGCAGTTCTACCTGGGCGCGCAGCTGTTTTTCGAGGCCCTGAACCAGAAGGGCGGCGTGCAGGGCCGGCGCATCGAGTTGCGGCGCCTGGACGATGGCGACGATCCCGATCGCTGCGCGGCCAACACCCGGCAATTCCTGAGCGAAGGCGTGTTCGCGCTGTTCGGCTACATCGGCACGCTCACCAGCGCGGCGGCCCTGCCCCTGGCCACCGAAGCGAAGCTGCCGTTCTTCGCGCCCGCCAGCGGGGCCGAAGCCTTGCGCGTGCCCTTCAACCGCTATGCCATTCATGTGCGCGCCTCTTACCAGGACGAGACTGCGGCCATCGTGCGCCAGATCACCGGCACCGGCATCAAGAAGATCGCCGTGTTCCATCAGAACGATGCCTATGGCCAAGCTGGTCTGGAGGGCGTGGCGCGCGCGCTCCAGGCGCAGAACCTGTCGCCCGTGGCGCTGGGCACCGTCGAACGCCATTCGGTGGACGTGGTGAAAGCGGTCGACGAGATCCTGGCCCATCGGCCCGAGGCCATCGTGCAGATCGGTGTCTACAAGGCCTGTGCGGTCTTCGTCCGCCTGGCGCGCGGCCGGGGCTACACCGGCAACTTCTACAACGTCTCCGTGGTCGGCACGCAGGCCCTGCTCGATGAACTCGGCGCGATGGCCAAGGGCGTGCTGGTCAGCCAGGTCATGCCCTTTCCCTACACGCCGGTCACGCCCATTGCCAGCGAGTACCTCGCCGCGGTCAAGGGCCGGCCGGGCCTGGTGCCCAACCATTCCAGCATGGAGGGCTACGTCGCGGCCAAGGTGTTCAGCGAAGCCGCGCAGCGCGCCGGGCGCAACCTCACGCGCGAGGGCTTCATCCACGCCGTCCAGGGCTTGCGCAACCTCGATCTGGGTGGTTTTCCGGTGGATTTCGGGCCCAACAAGCACACCGGCTCGCGCTTCGTCGAGATGACCCTGCTCACCGAAGACGGCCGCATCCGGCGCTGAGCCCGCCAGGGGATCCCCCTGAACGCACTCGGTTGTCGCCCCGGGGGCCATCGTGGTCCCCTGCCTTGGGTACCATGGCCCCTTTGAACAGGTGCCCCGAGGGGTATCGAGAGGGTTCCCCATGAAGCTGATTGACTCCATCCTGACCCAGGCGGCCAGCATCGCCGCCGTGCGACGCGACATCCACGCCCACCCCGAGCTCTGTTTCCAGGAAGTGCGCACCGCCGACGTGGTGGCGCAGAAACTCACCGACTGGGGCATTCCGGTGCACCGGGGCCTGGGCACCACCGGCGTGGTGGGCATCGTGCACGGCCGCGACGGCGGCCAAAGCGGGCGCGCCATCGGCCTGCGCGCCGACATGGACGCCCTGCCCATGCAGGAGCACAACACCTTCGCGCACGCCAGCCAGCACGCCGGCAAGATGCACGCCTGCGGCCACGACGGCCACGTCGCCATGCTGCTGGCCGCGGCGCAGCATTTCGCGAAACACCGCAACTTCGACGGCACGGTCTACCTGATCTTCCAGCCGGCCGAAGAGGGCGGCGGCGGCGCGCGCGAGATGATCAAGGACGGGCTGTTCGAGCAGTTCCCGGTCGAGGCCGTGTTCGGCATGCACAACTGGCCTGGCCTGCCCGTGGGCACCTTCGCCGCGAGCGCCGGCCCGGTGATGGCGTCGAGCAACGAGTTCCACATCGTCATCCGCGGCAAGGGCTCGCACGCCGCGCTGCCGCACAACGGCATCGACCCGGTGCCCGTGGCCTGCCAGATGGTGCAGGCCTTCCAGACCATCATCACGCGCAACAAGAAGCCGGTGGACGCCGGCGTGATCTCGGTCACCATGATCCACACCGGCGAGGCCACCAACGTGGTGCCCGACAGCTGCGAGATCCAGGGCACCGTGCGCACCTTCACCTACGAGGTGCTCGACCTGATCGAGCGCCGCATGCAGGAGATCGCCGAGCACACCTGCGCGGCCTTCGGCGCCACGGTGGAGTTCAAGTTCCACCGCAACTACCCGCCCACCATCAACCACCCGGCCGAGACCGCGTTCGCGCGCGAGGTGATGGCCGAGATCGTCGGTGCGGACCACGTGCTGGAGCAGGAGCCCACCATGGGCGCGGAAGATTTCGCCTACATGCTGCAGGAAAAGCCGGGCTGCTACGCCTTCATCGCCAACGGCGACGGCGCGCACCGCGAGATGGGTCATGGCGGCGGCCCCTGCATGCTGCACAACCCGAGCTACGACTTCAACGACGACCTGATCCCGCTGGGGGCGACCTTCTGGGTGCGACTGGCCGAAAAGTGGCTGGGCCAGGCACGCACCGGAGGTGCCGCTTGATCTCGCCCCAGGACGCCTTTTCCTCTTCCTACGCCCGCGCCCGGGTGCGCTTCCTCGAAGGCGCGGCGGCCGCCGGCATGGCGATCACCAGCCACAACCACCCGCTGCCGGGCCGCGACGGCGAGACGCTCGCGATGGACGTGGCGCTCGACGGCTCGCCCGATGCAGAGCGCCTGCTGATCGTGAGCAGCGCCTGCCATGGGGTCGAGGGTTACTGCGGCTCGGGCGTGCAGGTGTTCGCCACGCACGACGCCGACTGGCGCGAACACGCGCGCTCGGCCGGTGTGGCCGTGCTCTACATCCACGCGCTCAACCCGCACGGCTTCTCGTGGGTGCGCCGCGTGACGAACGAGAACGTGGACCTCAACCGCAACTTCCAGGACTTCAGCCAGCCCCTGCCGCAGAACCCGGCCTACGCCGAGCTGCACGGCTTGCTGCTGCCCGCGCAGTGGCCGCCGACGGCGCAGAACGAGGCCGCGATCCAGGCCTGGATCGCCGAACACGGCCTCCCGCGTTTCCAGGCAGCGGTGACGCAGGGCCAGCACGCGTTCGCCGACGGCCTGTTCTTTGGCGGCACCGCCGCCACCTGGAGCAACCAGACGCTGCGCGCGGTGCTGCGCCGGCACGGCCGCCAGGCCCGGCGCCTCGGATGGATCGACCTGCACACCGGCCTGGGACCCACGGGCCTGGGCGAGCGCATCTTCGCCTGCGCCGACGATGCGGCCGCGCTCCAGCGCGCGCGGGCCTGGTGGGGGGGTGATGGCAAGACTCCCGTGACCTCGATCTACGACGGCTCGTCCACCTCGGCTCTGCTTACCGGCCTGATGTGGTGCGCAGCGTACGAAGAGTGCCCGCAGGCCGAGTACACCGGCATCGCCATGGAGTACGGCACGGTGCCCGTGACCGAGGTGATCGACGCGCTGCGCGGCGACCACTGGCAGCACCTTCATCCGGAGGCACCGGCCGAGCTGCGCGCCGCGATCAAGGCGCGCACGCTGGCGGCGTTCTACGTGGACACCGACGAGTGGAAGGCGCAGATCGTGGCGCAGGCGCGGCAGGCCCTGTTCCAGGCGGTCGACGGCCTGTCGGCCGGCTGATCAGCTGTCCAGCGCCACCCGCGCCGACGCGACGTACAGGCGCTCCATCGCGTCCTGCGGCTCGATGGCCGCCGCGCGATCGAGCAGCCGGTTCGCCTCGGGCAGCGCGTCGATGCCCTCCAGCATGACCAGACCGTTGGCGTACTCGGTCAGCGTCACGACCGAATCCGGGTTGAGCGCCATCGCCTTCTGGTACAGCGACAGGCCGGTCGCCTTGTTGGCGCCGTAGGTCATGCCGCCGACCATGCTGCCCACCTTGTCGATCACCTCGGCGTGGAACGCGGCCAGGGTGAGGTGGGCATCGGCGTGGTGCGGGCAGCGCGAGATCGTCGTCTCCAGCGCGTGGCGGATGCGCACGCCCAGGCCCTGCGTGAGCGCCTTGGCCACGCTGATGCCCTGGCTGTAACGCCCCAGCGCGTAGGCCTGCCAGTACCAGGCCCCGGTGTGGTCGGCCTGCCGGCGCTGCAGGGCTTCGGCCCGGGCCGCGGCCTCGAGCAGCAGGTCCTGGCGGACCTGCTCGCGCGCCTCCAGGTAGTTGGCGTAGATGCAGGTGGCCTTGTTGGCCACGTTCATGCCCGCGTCGCCCAAGGCCAGGCCGGCCTCGGCCGCGCGCTGGAACTCGCCGTTGTGGAACAGCACCCAGGCCTGCACCACGGCCGACTCCTCGGGCCAGGGTTCGGCATCGCCGCGGTGCAGCCGGCTCCAGAGCGCCTTGAGGCGGTCGGCGTCCAATGGGGTGTGGCCTGCGGAGGGGAAGGGTTTCCAATCGGCCATGGTGGATTCTCCCGGGAGGTGTTCAGGACTGGGGACCGTAGGCGCCGGTGAGCGTCATGAGGTGTTGCCGCTGCGTGGCTTCCAGGTAGGGCGCCAGCAGGTTGAGCACGTGGTGTGCGCCGCGCAGCAGGGCCTGCTGCGCGTTGTCGGGCTCCAGGGCGTTGCGCGGGTCGCGCACGTACTCGAAGCTCAGCCAGTAGGTGAGCACCACCACCATGCTGGTGGCGGTGGGCTCGCTCTCGCGCGCGTCAATGCTCACCGCGCCGTGGCGGCTCATGCCGTCGAGCAGGTGGCGGATCGCGCGTGACTTGTTTTTCAGCACGGTCTGGAAACGGGTTTCCAGCAGGCGGTTCTTCGAGAGCAGGTCGTTGAGGTCGCGGTAGAGAAAGCGGTACTCCCAGATGATTTCGAACAGCGAGTGCAGGAAGAACCAGGCGTCCTCCACGTTGCGCACGCCTTCGCTGGCGCTGAGCAGTTCACCGAGCGAGCGCTCGTAGCGCTCGAACAGCGAGTTGATCAGCTCGTCCTTGGCCGGGTAGTGGTAATACAGGTTGCCCGGGCTGATGCCGAGCTCGGCCGAGATCAGGGTGGTGGAGACGTTGGGTTCGCCGAAGCGGTTGAACAGCTCCAGCGTCACCTCCAGGATGCGCTCGGCGGTGCGTCGCGGGGCTTTCTTGGCCATGGCGCGGCGCTTTCAGCGGCTGTGGGCGGGCGCGGCGGGACCTTCGAGGTGCCGCTGCAGGTCATCCAGCGTGGCGTGCAGCCGCGCGGCCAGGGTGGTGCGTGCCGGTGGGGTGCGCGCGGCACCCAGCAGGCGCCGCTGCGGGTCGCGCAGCGCGGCCAGGTCCAGCGTGACACCATGGCGCGCCAGCTGCGGCCCCAGCTCGGCCTGGCGGTCCAGCAGCATGCGGCGGGTCTGCTGGTAGGCGTGCTCCGCGATCTCGCGGCGCTGGCGGTAGCTGAAGGTGTTGGCGAAGAACAGCGTGGCGTCGCGCTGGTCGGGTTCGATCAGCACGATGTCGGTGCCGGGGTAGGCGCGCTCGTAGTGCTTGAGGCCCAGCGCCAGCCGCGAATGGATCATCGAGCGGAAGGTCTGGCTCATCACCGCGGGCAGGCCGCCCTCGACCAGCGAGGGAATGCGCCGGCCGTCGTGCAGGCTGGGGTTGGTGTGGAAGGGCACCAGCGGGTTCAGGCACAGCAGCAGGTCGGTGCCTTCGTCCAGCGCCACGGTGGCGTGCAGCGTTTTCTTGAGCGCGCCGTCCACGTAGTGCTGGCCGCCGATCTCCACCGGCGGGAACAGACCGGGCAGCGCCGCACTGGCCTGGATGGCGCGCGAGATCGGCACGTGGTCCCAGCCCGGGCGGCCGAAGGGCGCGGCGTCGCCGGTGTCGAGCTGCGTGGCCACCAGGGTCAGGCGCGCGCGCAACTCGCGGAAGTCGTTGCTGCGGCCCGGCTGGCTGAACAGGCGCTGAATCTGCTGGTGGATGCCCTCGTTGTCGAGCACACCGGTGGGCAGCGCCGCGCCCACGCGTTCGAGCGCGTGGGTGAAGGGCTTGCGGTGCACGCCCCAGGCCCACAAGGCGCTGCCGATCAGGCGCGGCAGGCGCTGCAGCCGGTCACCGAACTCGCCCCAGGCGGGCTTGAGCAACCAGGACGGGTCGAAGTTGTCGTCCCCCGGCCGGTCTTCGATGAAGGCCTCGCACAGCTGGCGCGGGCGGATGCCGTTGGCCAGGCCGGCGGCGATGAACCCGCCGGCGGACACGCCGACGTAGTGCTCGCAGTCGTTGAGGTCCAGGCCCGGCAGGGTGTCGTCCAGCGCGCACAGCGCGCCGATTTCATAGATCGCCCCGAGCGGCCCGCCACCGGCCAGGGCCAGGGCGATGCGGGGACGGCGCGACTTCTGCGGGGCCGGTCGTTGGGAGGCTTTGCGGGACGTCGTCATGCGTTTGAGTGTAGACCGCGAAGCGCGGCGAAACTGCTGCGTTGCAGCATGCGGCGCGGACGCGAAAAGGGGGCGTCATGCGCCCCCTGGTTCTTCGTGCCGTGGCCGGCCCGCATCGGCTCAGGCCGCCTTGCGCGGGGCCTTGCGCGCGGCCGCCTTCTTGGCGGGAGCGGCCTTCTTGGCCGGTGCGGCCTTGCGCGCCGCGGTCTTGGCCGGGGCCTTGCCGCTCAGGCCTTGCACGTGGCGGTTGAGCGCGTCGATGCGTTCGATCAGCGCTTCCACATCGCGCGCCGAGGGCACGCCCAGCTTGTTCAGCGCCTTGGCCACGCGCTCTTCGAAGATGTTTTCCAGCTTGTCCCACTGGCCGGTGGCCTTGGACGAGATGTCGGCGGCCATGCTGCTCACGCGGTTGGTCGCTTCGGAAATGCGCTCCTCGGCCACGGCCTGCGTCTTGCGCTGGATAGACAGGCCTTCCTTCACGAGCGACTCGAAGGCCTTGCCGCCTTCTTCCTGCGCCTTGGAGAACGCACCCAGGCCGGCCAGCCAGATCTGCTGCGCGGAATCCTTGATGGCACCCGACAGCGGGGAGTTGAAGCCCGCGGCGGTGGGCTTGGCGGCGCTGCCGGCTTTCTGGATTTTCTTGACCATGGGGATGCTCCTGGAGGGGTTGGAAAAACGGGGAGGGCGAACGGGCCGCCGCAACGATGGGCCACTGTACGGCCCGCGCGCCGGGCGTGTGTAGGGGCGCAAGACTAAACCCCACACGGGTTTTTGCGGAAGGCGGGGGCCCCCGACCTGGTCAAGAATGGCGGGCACACTGCGCCCCTCTTTCTTTGATTCCAACCGCTTCAGGAGACCTTCATGCATTACTTCGTCACCGGTGCCACCGGCTTCATTGGCAAACGCCTGGTGGCCAAGCTGCTGCAGCGCAAGGGCGCGGTGGTGCATTTCCTGATCCGTCAGGAGAGCGAAGGCAAGGTGGCGGGGCTGCGCGAGTACTGGGGCGTGAGCGCATCGCGCGCGGTGCCGGTGTTCGGCGACCTCACGGCCAAGAAGCTGGGCGTGTCGGCCGACGACGTGAAGGCGCTCAAGGGCCAGGTCGACCACTTCTTCCACCTCGCCGCCGTGTACGACCTGGAAGCCGATGAGGAAAGCCAGATCGCGGTCAACGTGGATGGCACGCGCAACACGGTCGAGTTCGCCAAGGCGATCGGCGCGGGCCACTTCCACCACGTCTCGTCGATCGCGGCCGCCGGCCTGTACGAAGGCGTGTTCCGCGAGGACATGTTCGAGGAGGCCGAGAACTACGACCACCCCTACTTCATGACCAAGCACGAGAGCGAGAAGATCGTGCGCAAGGAATGCAAGGTGCCGTGGAGCGTGTACCGGCCGGCCGCCGTGGTGGGCGACTCGCGCACCGGCGAGATGGACAAGATCGACGGGCCCTACTACTTCTTCAAGCTGATCCAGCGCATGCGCCAGATCCTGCCGCCCTGGATGCCCAGCGTGGGCCTGGAGGGCGGGCGCATCAACATCGTGCCGGTCGATTTCGTGGTCGATTCGCTCGACCACATCGCCCACCAGAAGCGCGGCAGCGGCGCCTGCTTTCACCTGGTCGACCCGATGGGCTACCGCGTCGGCGACGTGCTCGACATCCTGAGCAAGGCCGCGCACGCGCCCAAGATGAACCTGTTCGTCAACGCCGCGCTGATGGGCTTCATCCCCAAGAGCGTGAAGAAGGGGCTGATGGCGCTGGCGCCGGTGCGCCGGGTCTACAAGGCTGTCATGCAGGACCTCGGCCTGCCCGAGGACATGATGACCTTCGTCAACTACCCCACGCGCTTCGACTGCCGCGAGACGCTGGCCGCGCTCAAGGGCAGCGGCATCGAATGCCCCAACCTCAAGGACTACGCCTGGCGCCTGTGGGACTACTGGGAGCGCCACCTCGACCCCGACCTGCACATCGACCGCAGCCTCAAGGGCACGGTGGCGGGCAAGGTGGTGCTGGTCACGGGCGGCAGCTCGGGCATCGGCCTGGCGGCGGCGCACAAGTTCGCCGAGGCGGGCGCCGTCACCATCATCTGCGGGCGTGACCAGGACAAGCTCGACGAGGCCTGCAAGGAGGCCAAGGACAAGGGCTACCAGTTCATCGCCTACCCGGCCGACATCGCCGACATGGCCGACGCCGACCGCTTCGTGCAGCTGCTGATCCAGAACCACGGCGGCGTGGACTTCCTGATCAACAACGCCGGCCGCTCGATCCGCCGCGCCATCGAAGGCAGCTACGACCGCTTCCACGACTTCGAGCGCACCATGCAGCTCAACTACTTCGGCTGCCTGCGCGTGACCATGGGTTTTCTGCCGGGCATGGTGGCCAAGCGCAAGGGCCACGTGGTCAACATCAGTTCCATCGGCGTGCTCACCAACGCGCCGCGTTTCTCGGCTTACGTGGCCAGCAAGTCCGCGCTGGACGCCTGGACGCGATGCGCCTCCAGCGAGTTCGCCGACCAGGGCATCACCTTCACCACCATCAACATGCCGCTGGTGCGCACGCCCATGATCGCGCCCACCAAGATCTACCAGAACGTGCCCACGCTGGCGCCCGAAGAGGCGGCCGACATGATCGCGCAGGCCTGCATCTTCAAGCCGGTGCGCATCGCCACGCGCCTGGGCGTCACCGGCCAGGTGATGCACGCGCTGGTGCCGCGCGTGGCGCAGATCGTGATGAACACCAGCTTCCGCATGTTCCCGGACTCGTCGGCGGCCAAGGGCGAGAAGGGCGCGAAGCCGCAGCTGTCACCCGAAGCGGTGGCGATGCAGCAGATGATGCGAGGAATCCATTTCTAGCCCCCGCCGCGCTGCGCGCGACCCCTTTGCAGGGGGCAATGCCCGCGGCCCGGCAAAGCCGGTTCCGCGGCATTTCTGGATTGGAGACAGGCAAGCGGGGCGTGTCATGCGCCGGCCCTAGAATTTCGCTTTTGCCCGCATAGCAGGAACCCGCATGACCGAGCCCTCCGACATCACCTCCATTGCACCGCGCGACAAGGCCGAGATCCTGGCGCAGGCGCTGCCGTACATCCGCAAGTACCACGGCAAGACCATGGTCATCAAGTACGGCGGCAATGCCATGACCGACCCGGCCCTGCAGCAGGATTTCGCCGAGGACGTGGTGCTGCTCAAGCTGGTCGGCATCAACCCGGTGGTGGTGCACGGCGGCGGCCCGCAGATCGAGACGCTGCTCAAGCGCCTGGGCAAGCAGGGCCAGTTCATCCAGGGCATGCGCGTGACCGACCCGGAAACCATGGAAGTGGTGGAGTGGGTGCTGGCCGGCGAGGTGCAGCAGGACATCGTGGGCCTGATCAACCAGGCCGGCGGCAAGGCCGTGGGCCTGACGGGGCGCGACGGCGCCATGATCCGCGCGCAGAAGCTGCGCATGACCGATCAGAAGGACCCGAACCTGGAGCACGACGTCGGCCAGGTGGGCGACATCGTCAGCATCGACCCTTCCGTGGTCAAGGCGCTGCAGGACGACCAGTTCATCCCCGTCGTCAGCCCGATCGGCTTCGGCGAGCAGAACGAGAGCTACAACATCAACGCCGACGTGGTGGCCGCCAAGCTGGCCACCGTGCTGCAGGCCGAGAAGCTGCTGATGCTCACCAACATCCGCGGCGTGCTCGACAAGGACATGCGCCTGCTCACCGAACTCACGCCGCGCCAGATCGACGACCTTGTGGAGGATGGGACCATCTCCGGCGGCATGATCCCCAAGATCGCCGGCGCGCTGGACGCGGCCAAGAGCGGTGTGAACGCGGTGCACATCATCGATGGCCGCGTGCCGCACGCCCTGCTGCTGGAGGTGCTCGGCAACGAGCCCTTCGGCACCATGATCCGCTCGCACTGAGGGCCGTTGCCGCACGATCGAGGCGGTCACTCACTGTCTGCCAACCACGCGGTTGCACTGAGAAAGAAGTCACCTCGCTGTGCGAGAATCGCCGAAACCTCACGGATCGCCCGCCCATGACATCCAACGCCCCTGAGTCCCCCACCCCGGAAGACAAAGCCGCGCGCGAAGCCGCCGAGGCCATCGAGGCGGCGGCGCATGCCGATGGGGGTGGTGGACGCAAGCGGCCCAAACCCGGCGAGCGCCGGGTGCAGATCCTCGAAGCCCTGGCGACCATGCTGCAGCAGCCCGGCGCCGAGCGCATCACCACCGCCGCCCTGGCCGCCAAGCTGGAGGTGAGCGAGGCCGCGCTGTACCGCCATTTCGCCAGCAAGGCCCAGATGTTCGAAGGCCTGATCGAGTTCATCGAGCAGTCGGTGTTCGGCCTCATCAACCAGCTGGGCGAACGCGAAGCCGACGCCAACGTGCGCTCGCGCAAGCTCGTCACCCTGCTGCTGCAGTTCGGCGAAAAGAACCCCGGCATGACGCGCGTGATGGTCGGTGACGCGCTGGTGTTCGAGAACGAGCGCCTGCAGCAGCGCATGAACCTGTTCTTCGACAAGATCGAAGCCGCGCTGCGCCAGAACCTGCGCGAAACCTCGCTGGTGGCCGGTGCCGCCACGCCCACGGTCGATGCCCAGGCCGATGCCTCGGTCATCACCGCCTTCTGCGTCGGGCGCCTGCAACGGTTCGCGCGCAGCGGCTTCAAGCGCTCGCCCAGCGAAAGCCTGGAGCACAGCCTCGCGCTGTTGCTGCCCATCGTTCGCCACTGAAACACGGCATTTAGGGCGCAGCCCCTAAACAAAGGTCACACAAAACGCCGGTGGTTTGCACCGAAGCCCGGTTTTGCGGTAAAAATAGAACGACCGTTCGTATTTATTCGGACGGTCGTTTTTTTGAGCCCTCATCCAACCAGGACCGACCCCCATGAGCGTCACACCCACTGCCCGCCGCGCGCGCGCCGACGCCCCGGCCCACAAGCCCTTGCAGAAGGGCCAGCAGACCAAGGCCGCCATCGTCGATGCCGCGCTCGGCCTGGCCACGCAGATCGGCCTGGAAGGTCTGTCCATCGGCGCGCTGGCCGAGGTCATGCAGATGAGCAAGTCCGGCGTGTTCGCCCATTTCGGCTCGCGCGAGGAACTGCAGATCTCGGTGGTGCGCGAGTACCACACGCGTTTCGAGGACGAGGTGTTCTACCCCGCCATGGTCGCGCCGCGCGGGCTGCCGCGCCTGCGCAAGCTGTTCGACAACTGGATGAAGCGCACCTCGGTCGAGATCGATTCGGGCTGCATCTACATCAGCGGCGCGGTCGAGTTCGACGACCGGCCCGGCCCGGTGCGCGACGCGCTGGCCAGCTCGGTCAACACCTGGCTCTCGGCCATGCGCCGCGCGGTCGAGATCGCGATCGAGGAAGGCCACCTGGCGGCCGACACCGACGCGTCACAGATGGCGTTTGAAATCCACGCACAGATCCTCGCGCTGCACTACGAAGCCCGCTTCCTGCGCAGCCCCGATTCGGTGCGCCGCGCGCTGCAGGCGTTCGAGGGCATCGTGGAGCGCTACAGCCACGCCCCCGGCGACGCCCCCGCGCGCGCCCGCAAATCCCCGGTGCCTGCGCGCAAGCCGCAGGGCTGATCCCTTTCGCCTTTTCACAAACCCAGCACAGGAGTTCCTCATGCCCGTTTACAACCCGCCCCTGCGAGACATGCAGTTTGTGATGCACGAAGTGCTCAAGGTCACCGACGACTTCAAGGCCATGCCCCAGCATGCCGAGGTGGACGTGGACACCATCAACGCCGTGCTCGAAGAAGCCGGCAAGTTCGCCACGCAGGTGATCTTCCCGCTCAACATCAGCGGCGACACCGAAGGCTGCACGCTGGATAAGGCCACGCACGAGGTCAAGACGCCCACCGGCTTCAAGGACGCCTACAAGACCTACGTCGAAGGTGGCTGGGCCGCGCTGTCGTGCGACCCCACGTTCGGCGGCCAGGGCCTGCCGCTGGTGGTGAACCAGTGCTTCTACGAGATGATGAACTCGGCCAACCAGGCCTGGACCATGTACCCCGGCCTCACGCACGGCGCCTACGCCGCCCTGCACACCTACGGCACCGACGATCAGAAGAAGACCTACCTGCCCAAGATGACCAGCGGCGAGTGGACCGGCACCATGTGCCTGACCGAGCCGCACTGCGGCACCGACCTGGGCCTGATGCGCACCAAGGCCGAACCCCAGGCCGACGGCACCTACAAGCTCACCGGCAACAAGATCTTCATCAGCGCCGGTGAACACGACATGGCCGACAACATCATCCACCTGGTGCTGGCCCGCCTGCCCGACGCGCCCCCCGGCATCAAGGGCGTGAGCCTGTTCATCGTGCCCAAGTTCAACGTGAAGGCCGACGGTTCGCTGGGCGAGCGCAACGGCATCTACTGCGGCGGCCTGGAGCACAAGATGGGCATCCACGGCAATGCCACCGCGCAGATCGTGATCGACGGCGCCATCGGCACTCTGGTGGGTCAGCCCAACAAGGGCATGCAGGCCATGTTCGTGATGATGAACGCGGCCCGCCTGGGCGTGGGCAACCAGTCGCTGGGCCTGACCGAGGTGGCCTACCAGAACGCGCTGGCCTACGCCAAGGACCGCATCCAGATGCGCTCGCTGACCGGCCCCAAGGCCAAGGACAAGCCGGCCGATCCCATCATCGTGCACCCCGACGTGCGCCGCATGCTGCTCACCGCCAAGGCCTACGCCGAAGGCGGCCGGGCGCTGGCCATGTTCTGCTCGGTGCTGCTGGAGAAGGCGCACAACCACCCCGACGAGAAGGTGCGCAAGGACAGCGACGAGATGCTCTCGCTGCTCACCCCCATCACCAAGGCCTTCCTGACCGACAACGGCTACAACGCCGCCACGCAGTGCCAGCAGGTGTTCGGCGGCCACGGCTACATCAAGGAATGGGGCATGGAGCAGTACGTGCGCGATGCCCGCATCAACATGATCTACGAAGGCACCAACACCATCCAGAGCCTGGACCTGCTGGGCCGCAAGGTGCTGGGCAACAACGGCGCCACGCTCAAGAAGTTCGGCAAGCTGGTCGGCGCGCTGGTGATGGAAGAGGGCGTCAACGAGAAGATGGCCGAGTTCATCAACCCGCTGGCCGTGCTGGGTGAGCAGATCACCAAGTTCACCACCGAGATCGGCTTCAAGGGCCTGCAGAACGCCGACGAAGTGGGCGCCGCCGCCGTGGACTACCTGCGCGTGGCCGGCCACCTGGTGTTCGGTTACTTCTGGGCGCGCATGGCGCAGGTCGCGCTGCGCGAGATCGCGGCCGGCAACACCGACCCGTTCTACACCGCCAAGCTGCAGACCGCGCGTTTCTACTTCGCCAAACTGTTCCCCGAGACCGCGACGCTGATGCGCACCGCGCGCGCCGGCAGCAAGGTGCTGATGGACACCGACGCGGCGCTGGCGTAAACACGCGGTTTCTTTCCCACCACCACCAGGAGACTTTCATGATCAAGACCACGCTGGCAGTTTCGCTTCTTGTGCTCACCGGCCACGCGTTCGCGCAGATGTCGCCCGTGGGTCTGTGGAAGACGATCGACGACGACTCGAAGAAAGAGAAGTCCCTGGTGCGCATCAAGGAAACCAATGGCGTCTACAGCGGCACCATCGAGAAGTTCCTCGATCCAGCCACCAAGGCAGACGCCGTGTGCGACAAGTGCACCGACGAGCGCAAGGACAAGCCCATCCTGGGCATGACCATCCTGCGCAACCTCAAGCAGAGCGCCGACGACAAGACCGTCTACGACGGTGGCGACATCGTCGACCCGAACAACGGCAAGGTCTACCGCACGCGCCTCAAGCCCGTCGAAGACGGCAAGAAGCTGGAAATGCGCGGCTACATCGGCCCGTTCTACCGCACCCAAGTGTGGATCCGTGTCGAGTGAAGCCCGCGCGTCCGACCCCTTTCATGGAAAACCAATGAACCGATTTCAAGTGAAGAAAGTCGCCGTGCTCGGCGCAGGCGTGATGGGCGCGCAGATCGCTGCGCACCTGGTCAACGTCAAGGTGCCGGTGGTGCTGTTCGATCTGCCCGCGAAGGAAGGCCCGAAGAACGGCATCGTCACCCGCGCGGTGGAAGGCCTGAAGAAGCTCAAGCCTTCGCCGCTGGGCGTCGCGGCCGACGCCGACCTCATCGGCCAGGCCAACTACGAAGAGCACATGGAGCAGCTGCGCGACTGCGACCTCATCATCGAGGCCATCGCCGAGCGCATGGACTGGAAGCTCGACCTCTACACCAGGATCGCGCCTTTCATCGCCGAGCACGCCATCGTCGCGTCCAACACCTCGGGCCTGTCGATCACCAAGCTCAGCGAAGCCCTGCCCGAGGCGATCAAACCGCGCTTCTGCGGCATCCACTTCTTCAACCCGCCGCGCTACATGACGCTGGTGGAGCTGATCGCCACGCCCACCACCGAGCCGCAGATCCTCAACGACCTGGAGACCTTCGTCACCAGCGGCCTGGGCAAGGGCGTGGTGCGCGCCAAGGACACGCCCAACTTCGTGGCCAACCGCATCGGCATCGCCGGCATGCTGGCCACCATGAAGGAGGTGGAGAACTTCGGCCTGACCTACGACGTGGTCGACGACCTCACCGGCAAGCGCCTGGGCCGCGCCAGCAGCGGCACCTTCCGCACCGCCGACGTGGTGGGCCTGGACACCATGGCCCACGTGGTCAAGACCCTGCAGGACAACCTGAGCCTGGAGACCGACCCGTTCTACGGCAGCTTCGGCACGCCGCCGGTGCTCAAGGCGCTGATCGAGGCCGGCAACCTGGGCCAGAAGGCCAAGGCCGGCTTCTACAAGAAGGTCGGTCGCGACATCCTGCGCTTCGACCTGGAGAGCGGCGAGTACGTGCCCGGCGGCGAGAAAGCCGATGAGGTCTACGGCCGCATGCTCAAGCGCCCGGCCGCCGAGCGCCTGAAACTGCTGCGAAACAGCGAAGGCCCGCAAGGCCGGTTCCTCTGGGCCATCCTGCGCAACAGCCTCCACTACGCCGCCGTGCACCTGGCGACCATCGCCGAGACCGCGCGCGACGTGGACCAGGCCATGCGCTGGGGCTTCGGCATGAAGCAGGGCCCGTTCGAGCTCTGGCAGGAAGCCGGCTGGCTCGAGGTGGCGAAGATGGTCCAGGAAGACATCGACGCCGGCAAGGCCCTGAGCAAGGCGCCGCTGCCCGACTGGGTGTTCAAGGGCCCGGTGGCCGAGGCTGGCGGCGTGCACACCGCGCAGGGTTCGTGGAACCCCACCAAGGGCACGTTCGAGGCGCGCCTGCAACTGCCGGTCTACCAGCGCCAGCACTTCCCCGAGCTGCTGCTCGGTGAAGCCGGTCCGAAGTTCGAGACCGCCGGCAGTACGTTGGAAGAGAACGATTCGATCCGCCTCTGGACGCTGGACGAACAGGTGCTCATCGCCAGCATCAAGACCAAGATGCACGCCATCAGCCCCGAGGTGTGCGAAGGCCTGATGGCCGCCGTGGACCTGGCCGAGAAGGAGTACCAGGGCCTGGTGATCTGGTCGGGTGACGAGCCCTTCAGCGCCGGTGCCGACCTGCAGGCCATGCTGCCGGCCTTCATGGCCGTGGGCGTGAGCGCCATCGAAGACGCCGAAGGCTTCATGCAGCAGACCATGCTGCGCCTGCGCTACGCCAACGTGCCGGTGGTTTCCGCCGTGCGTGGCCTGGCGCTGGGCGGCGGGTGCGAGATGGCCGTGTACAGCGCGCGCCGCGTGGTGCACATGGAAAGCTACATCGGCCTGGTGGAAGTCGGCGTGGGCCTGGTGCCCGGGGCCGGCGGCCTGACCTACATCGCCCGCCGCGCGGCGGAGAACGCCGAGACCTCGACCGGCAAGGACCTGCTGCCCTTCCTCACCGAAGGCTTCACCGCCGCCGCCATGGCCAAGGTGGGCACCAGCGCGCTGGAGTCGCGCCAGCTCGGTTACGTGCTGCACTCCGACGTGATCGTGCCGCACAAGGACGAGCTGCTGTACGTCGCCATCAACGAGGCCAAGGGCCTGTTCAACGGCGGCTACCGCGCGCCGCACAAGCGCCTGTTCCCGGTGGCCGGCCGCGACGGCAAGGCCACCATCCTGGGCAGCCTGGTCAACATGCGCGACGGCGGCTTCATCAGCCAGCACGACTTCCACATCGCCTCGCTGATCGCCAACGTGGTGACGGGCGGCGACGTCGAACCCGGCACGCTGGTGAACGAGGACTACCTGATGACGCTGGAGCGCCAGGCCTTCTGCTCGCTGATCGTGCACCCCAAGACACAAGAACGCATCCTCGGCATGCTCAACACGGGCAAGCCCGTCCGCAACTAAGGACACGACATGAGCAAACAGATTCAAGACGCCTACATCGTCGCCGCCACCCGCACCCCCATCGGCCGTTCGCACAAGGGTTCCTTCAAGCACCTGCGCCCGGACGACATGCTCGCCCTGGCGCTGCGCTCGGCGCTGGCGCAGGCCCCGGGCCTGGACCCCAAGGCCATCGAGGACGTGATCTGCGGCTGCGCCATTCCCGAAGCCCAGCAGGGCCTGAACGTGGCGCGCATCGGCGCCATCCTGGCCGGCCTGCCCAACAGCGTGGGCGGCATCACCGTCAACCGCTTCTGCGCCTCGGGCCTGTCGGCCGTGCAGATGGCGGCCGACCGCATCCGCGTGGGCGAGGCCGACGTGATGATCGCCGCCGGCACCGAGAGCATGAGCATGGTGCCCATGATGGGCAACTCGCCCAGCCTCTCGCCCACCATCTTCCGCAACACCGACGACGTGGAGAGTTACGGCATCGCCTACGGCATGGGCCTCACGGCCGAGAAGGTGGCGCAGAAGTGGAAGGTCTCGCGCGAGGCGCAGGACGCCTTCGCCCTGCAGTCGCACCAGCGCGCTGTGCTGGCCATGAAGAACGGGGAGTTCAGCGACGAGATCACGCCGGTGGAAGTGACCGAACGCAGCGTCAATCTGGAAAGCGCCGAGGTCAGCACGAGCACGCGCACCGTGAGCCTGGACGAAGGCGCGCGGCCCGACACCTCCATCGAAGGCCTGTCCAAGCTGCGCACGGTGTTCGCCGCGCGCGGCTCGGTCACCGCCGGCAACAGCTCGCAGACCAGCGACGGCGCGGGCGCGCTCATCCTGGCCAGCGAAGCGGCCATCAAGCGCTTCGGCCTCACGCCGCTGGCGCGCTTCGTGAGCTACGCCTCGCGCGGCGTGCCGCCGCACCTGATGGGCATCGGCCCGATCGAGGCGATTCCCGCCGCGCTGAAATACGCCGGCCTCACGCAGGACCAGATCGACTGGATCGAGCTCAACGAGGCCTTCGCCGCGCAGTCGCTCGCCGTCATCAACACCCTGGGCCTGGACCCGAGCAAGGTCAACCCCATGGGCGGCGCCATCGCGCTGGGCCACCCGCTGGGCGCCACCGGCGCCATCCGCTCGGCCACCGTGGTGCATGCGCTCAAGCGGCACAACAAGAAGTACGGCATGGTCACGATGTGCGTGGGCATGGGCCAAGGGGCCGCAGGTATCTTCGAAAGGGTCTGACGACCCACCCCCGCGCCGCGCCTGCGGCGCGTCACCCCCTGAAAGGGGGCGATGCCTGCGGCCCGGCAAAGCCGGTTCCGCGGCATCCCTGGATCGGCGTTGCTCTTCGCTCCGGATGGACTGTCGCGGGGTAGACGTTGAATTGTTCTGGCCTCTTGCACACTGATCGCATGACCACACACGCTCTCGACCAGGCCGTCGCGCTGCACCCCACCGGCGCCCACCAATACCGCGGCGCCACCTCGCCCGCCTACGCCAACATGGTCGGGCCGTTCGGCGGCATCACGGCCGCCACGGCCATGCAGTCGGTGATGCAGCACCCCGAGCGCCTGGGCGAGCCGATCTCGCTCACGGTGAACTACGCCGCCGCGCTGGCCGATGGTGAATTCGCCGTCACCGCGCGGCCGGTGCGCACCAACCGCTCCACGCAGCACTGGGTGATGGAGATCACCCAGCCCGATGCGAGCGGCGCGCCCGTCACCGTGCTCACGGCCACCGCCGTCACCGCCGTGCGGCGCGAGACCTGGGGCGTGGACGACGAGCCCATGCCCAACGTGCCTTCGCCCGACCGCATCGCGCGGGCCTCGATCGCGCCGCAGGTGGCCTGGCCTCAGCGCTACGCCATGCATTTTGTCACCGGCATCATCCCCGAGCGCTGGGACGGCCAGGGCGACACCAGCTTGATCCAGATGTGGGTGCGCGACGAACCGCGGCGCGGGCTCGACTTCACCAGCCTGTCCGCGCTGGCCGACGTGTTCTACCCGCGCATCTGGCTGCGCCGCGCCACGCGCGTGCCCACGGGCACGGTGTCCATGACGGTGTACTTCCACGCCGGGTCGGCCGAACACGCCGCCACCGGCAGCGGCTGGCTGCTCGCGCAGGCGCGCGCCCAGGCCTTCCGCAACGGCTTCTTCGACCAGACCGCGCAGCTCTGGAACGAGGCCGGTGTGCTGCTGGCGACCACGCACCAGATCGTCTACTACAAGGAGTGACCCGCGCTCAGGGTCTGCCGAGGAACAGGTAGAGACCGGTGTAGCCGCGCGGCGCGCTCACGATGCTCAGGTAGAGCGGGCCGATGCCGGTGTCCGCGCCCACGAACAGGCTGGAGCCCGCGCGCAGGTCGCCCAATGAGATGTCCCGGCGCGCCGTCCAGGCGTTGCCGGCCTCCAGCGAGCCGCCCACGAACAGCGCGCGCGCCACGCCCACGCTCCAGGGCAGGCGCTGGTAGTAGGTGAGGCGGCCGAACACCAGGTAGTTGCCCGCCACCTGGCCCACGCGGTAACCCGAGAGCTGCTGGAAACCGCCGAGCGAATACTCGTCGATCGCGCCCAGCGGGATCTGGCTCGTCTTCGCCAGGCGTGCGCCAAAGTTGAAGGTGTGCGGGCCCCAGCTCTTCACGGCCGTGGCCGTGCCTTCGAAGCTGGTGAAGCTGCCACTGGGCGCGCCGTCGAAGCTGCGCCGGCCGAATACCACCTCGCCCTGCGCGCGGTAGCCGTGCGAGGGGAAGTTCGCGTAGTCCAGCTGGTCGGCGATCACCGCGCCGCGCACGCCGACCTCGCGCCACTTCAGCGAGGTGGTGGCGCCGGCCGGGATGGCGGCGGCCAGCAGCTCCGGCGTCACCTTGCGCTGCGCCGCGACCAGGCCCACACGCATGTCGCCCACGTTGCCGAGCAGGCCCATGGGCCAGCCGATGTCGGCGCCCACGCGCAGGCTCTGCCGCTGCACCAGCGCCAGGGCCTCGCCCTCGGTGCCGAACAGCTCCACCTTGCGCAGGTTCGCGTCCACGTAGGCCGCCGCGAAGCGGTCGCTGCGCAGGGTCAGCGGCTGGTAGATCTCGGAATAGAGGCCCAGCGTCTCGCCCACCTGCACCCGGTTGCGCCACTCGGCGCCGGTGTCGTTGAGCCAGTGCCGGTTGTGGCTGATGCGCAGGTTGAACGCGCCCTGGCCCTGGAAGTCGGTGCGCAGGTCCAGCCCCACGCGCAGGTAGTTCGGGCCCCAGGTGTTTTCGCGCAGGTGCACCTTGAGGTCCTCGGCGCCGTCCTCGCGCCGCGTCAGGGTGTAGTCCACGGCCTCGAAGTCGCCCATGGCCGCGAGCCGCTGCAGGTCGTTCTCCAGCTTGGGCACGTCCAGCCGCTGGCCTTCCGAGGTGTCCAGCGCGGTGGCCAGGCGCTCGGCGCGGATGTCGTTCACGCCTTCGAACGTCACCGAGGCCACGGTGCCGATGCGCCCCGTGTTGGCTTTCTCCTGCGCCTCGCGCGCGGCCACCCAGCGCTCGTAGCGCGGCGCGTCCGCGGAGAACCGCGCCAGGGCGTCGCCCACCGTCTTGGCGTAGTCGTTGCCGATCTTCACCAGCTCGGGCGCCCGGCCGAAATCAGACGAGGTGAGCTGGCCCAGCGGCGGCGTCAGCAGCAGGTCGTTCGGCGTCAGCGTGGCGATGCTGGCCTGCACGTTCTGCTCGGTCAGGATGTTCACCATCTGCGTGGTGATGCCGACCACGCTGCCCAGCGTCTCGCGCCCGGCCAGCGGCGTGCCGATGTTGACCGCGATCACCACGTCCGCGCCCATGCGCCGCGCCACGGCCACCGGCAGGTTGTCCACCAGCCCGCCGTCGCCCAGGATGCGCCCGTCCACCGCCAGCGGCGAGAACACGCCCGGCACCGACATGCTCGCGCGCAGCGCGGCCGCCAGGTCGCCGCGGTCCAGCACCACGGCCTTGCCGGTCTCCATGTCGGTGGCCACCGCGCGAAACGGCGTGGGCAGGCCGTCGAAGCTGGCCAGGTGGCGCGTGGACAGCGTGTAGCGCCGCAGCAGCATTTCCAGCGAGCGGGTGGACACCGCGCCCGTGGGCAGCACGAAGGCGCCGTCGCGAAAACCCAGCATCAGCACCGGCGAGAGTTCGAAGTCCTCTTCCTTGCGGCGCTGCGACAGCAGCTGGCGCGGTTCGCGGCGGTCGAACAGGTCGCCCCAGTTCACCGCCAGGATCTCGCGCTCGAGCTCGTCCGCCGACATGCCGCTGGCGTACAGCCCGCCCACGATCGCGCCCATGGACGTGCCCACGATCAGGTCCACCGGCACGCGAGCCGCCTCCAGCGCCTTGAGCACACCCACGTGCGCGAAGCCGCGCGCCCCGCCGCCCGAGAGCACCAGGCCCACGCGCGGGCGCTCGGCCTTCGGGGCGGGTGCCTGCTGCGCCAGCGCGGGTGCGCCGGTCAGCAGCAGGGCGAGCGCGCCGGCGAGGCCATGGACGAGAAGGGCGGTGAGTCGGGCTGGCATGGAACGGCACCTGTGGACAACGGCGGCGCCATGGCGCCCGGAAGCGGCAAGTGTAGGCGGCGGCCGTGTCCCGGGCGTGGCCGGAAACACCCTGTCACGCACCGGTCAGCCCCTGGGCGGCCCGCCTCAAAAAAGCACGCCCGTTCGTGGTAATTTGCGGGTCCTTTCTTCGCACACTGAGAGACACCCATGAGCGACATCCTCGTCCACACCGAAGCCGGCGTCAGCACCCTCACGTTCAACCGCCCCGACAAGAAGAACTCCATCACCGCCGCCATGTACGGCCAGCTGGCCGACGCGCTGCAGGCCGCGCAGGACGCCGCCGCCGTGCGCTGCGTCGTGCTCCAGGGCAACGAGACCATCTTCTCGGCCGGCAACGACATCGCCGACTTCCTCAACAACCCGCCGGCCGGCACGGATTCGCCGGTGTTCCGCTTCCTGCGCGGCATCGCGCAGTTTCCCAAGCCGCTGGTGGCGGCGGTGTGTGGCCCGGCCGTGGGCGTGGGCACCACGATGCTGTTCCATTGCGACCTGGTCTACGCCGGCGACAACGCCGCCTTCTCCATGCCCTTCGTCAACCTCGGCCTGTGCCCCGAGGCCGCGTCCAGCCTGCTGGTGCCACAGATGCTGGGCTACCACCGTGCGGCCGAGGCGCTGCTGCTGGGCGAGCCCTTCATGGCCGAGGCCGCGCTGGAAGTGGGCCTGGTCAACCGCGTGCTGCCCCCGATGGAGGCGGCCGGTTATGCGCAGGCCGTGGCCCGCAAGCTCGCGGCCAAGCCCATCAGCGCGCTGATCGAGACCAAGCGCCTGATGAAGAAGCACCAGACGCCACAGGTGATGGCCGTGATGGCCGAAGAGGGCGCCAGCTTCGGCCGCATGCTGGGCGAGCCGGCCGCGCGCGAGGCGTTTGGCGCGTTCATGGAACGCAGGAAGCCGGACTTCTCGAAGGTGTGAGGCGCCAGCGAAAAAGGCCTCGCTGATCGCGAGGCCTTTTGTCTGTCGGGGACCGCCGTGCTCAGTCCGCGCAGGTGTAGGACGCCGCCAGCGCGGCGTCACCCGAAACGTACTTCGGGTGCTGCGGGTATGAGCACATGGGCAGTGCCTTGGTGCCCGCCGTCACCGTGGGGTTCTTGCTCGGGGCGCGGTTCTGCTCCACCCAGTCCACCACCATCTGCAGGCCGTTGAACGAATTGGGAATCGCGGTCGCCGGGATGGTGGCGCCATCGCCATCGACCGTGTGGTTGGTACCGGACAGACCGTGGCCGGTTTGTGGCAACACCCACAAGCGCGCGAAAGCGTCCACCACCGGCCGGGTCATCTTGTCGAGCACCGACTGGTAGTAGTCCAGCTGCGCGCCCGTGGAGGCCAGGCTGTCGTTCGAGCCGATGGTGATCAGCACCTTGCCGCCGCGCCGGTAGAACGTTGTCAGGTCCGGGTTCGTCGCATCCAGGTGCCGCGAGATCTGGACCCGGCGTGCATTGAGGGCGCCGCCTTCCACGTAGTCCAGCGGGTTCGCATTCAGGTTCTTCATGAGGAAGCCCGTCACGCCGAGGATGCCCAGGTGGGTGTGGTTGGTGGCACCCGGGTCGGCACCTTCCTGGCCCACATGGCGGGCAGGGATGAGCAAGCCCGAGCCACCTGGATCGGTCGTGGGCGCCCACATGCCGAACGACGTGACGCCATTGGCCAGCGGGGTGGCAAACTCATAAGGTGAATAGATGAAATTCAGCGTCTGGATCTGCCCATCGGTGAAGCAGGCGGTGGCCGTGCTGTCGGTCGGATTGGGGTCGACGTTGCCCGGGCAGCGCTTGCTCAGCCACGGATTGCGGCCGGGCGCGCCCGCCTTGACGTTGAAGATGTCCCGGCAAGCCTGGTAGTTGTTGATGATGCCGTCGGCCAGGCCATCGAGCTTGTCGCACTGGCGAATGAACTCCTGGCGGATCGCCGCCACCTTGACGGGGGGAACCCAGTTTGCCAGGGGCTTCTCCTGGATGCGGATCAGTTCGGGCGCCAGCAGCAAGGTGGAGAAATTGACGATGGGCACGGTGAGGGCCGCGCCGTCATAGTCAGCCGGGTAGCGCTGCATCACCGTCAGGCCCTCCCGGCCACCCTGCGAGCCGCCCTGCCAATACGTAAAGCGAGGCTTTTCGCCATACATGCGCTCGGTCAATTTGACGCCCACATCGCGCGTCTTCTTCATCTGCATGAAGCCCAGGTTCATCATGGCTTCTTCGTTCAGGGCCCAGGTCGAGTCCAGGAAGCTGTGGCCGGAGTCGCTGCCCCAGGTGGCCGCGCCCAGCGCGAGGATGGCGGCAGACGGCGCGCCCGGCGCAAAGCCGTTCATGCCACCACCGCCCGTGTGCACCGCACGCAGGCTCCAGCTCGCCGGCAGCGAAACGCGGAAGTTGATCACCGGTGCGCTGGGGTCCACGGCATAGATGGCACCCGTGAGCGAACAGTAGGCCTGATTCGATCCCGCCGCGGCCGTCCAGACGGGCGCGTTCAATGTCACCGCCGACACCGGCTCGCCAATGTCCGCGACCGCGACGCTGGTGCCCAGCTTGGCCGCCGTGCAGTCGGCCGCGGTGATGGTCTTGGCATCAGCCGCCGGCAGCAGCGAGCCGGGTGCCGGAATGGCCAGGGAAGGTGTGGTCGGTGTGGACGGGGCCGCAGCTTCCTGGCCGCCACCTCCTCCTCCTCCTCCGCATGCCGCGAGCAAAACCGCAGTGCTGGCCGTCGCGAACGCGGCCATCCTGATTTGAAGCATGACTGTCTCCTACGTTTGTTTGTGGTGTCTTGCGAATGGTTTGTGCCCATGTCGCGAAACAAGGTTAGTTCAGTTAACTAAATAAAAAGACTGGTAAATACCCTAGGAGCTGAAGCAGGCAGAATCCACCCTCTCCGGTGCATCTCGTGCTGAGGAGAACTTCATGGACAAACAGCGCAGCCTCAACACGCCACCTTCCAAGACCGTCAAGAACAGGGCGCAGTCCCGCGACGGCGCAGAACCCGCTGCCGCATCGAAGAAAGGGCTGCCGCAGAAGGTGGTGCGTGCCAGGGCCGATGAACCCAAGCTGGCGATGGAGTCAACGCCCGCCGGGCGCCTGCGCGAGGGCGCCTTGCAGCAGCTGCTCGGCTACCAGTTGGCCCAGGCCTCCATCGTCACGATCGGCCTGTTCCAGGATGTGGTCGGGAATTCGCATTCGCTGCGCACGGTGGAGTACACCCTGCTGGCCTTGATCCACGCCAACCCGCTGGTGTCGCCCGCCCAGTTGACCAAGGCGCTCGGGCTGAGCGCCCCCTACATAACCAACGGCCTCGACAAGCTGGCTGGCCGTGGTCTGATAGTTCGTGAAACAAACGAAAACGACAGACGAGGCTTTCACCTTTCCGTGACCGAGCAAGGCGAGTCGCTGGTGAAGGAACTCACCAGGCGCTTGCTCGACAACGAAAAAGCCAGTTTCAAGACCCTGACACCGGCCGAGCACCTCATGCTCGCGGAGTTGCTGCACAAGCTGGCACGCTCGCGCTGAAACGAAGCGTGGGCGGCGAGACCTACTTGCCCTCGATGTCCTGCCCGATGCGCCACAACACGCCCGCCGGGTCGTTCAGGATGAAATCGCGGATGCCCCAGGGCCGGTCTTCGGGCGGCTCGGCGCGCACACCGTAGCGCTCGCCCAACCGCTGCGCCTCGACGTGCGCCCACCACGCGTCCACGTCCTCCACCAGCAAATGCATCATGAGGTTCTCGGCGAAGTCCTTCACGTAGAACTTCGTCAGCAGAAAACTGCTCCTGCCGGCATGCAGGTAGGCCATCTGCTCCGAAGCCCAGGCCTCGGTGAAGCCCAGGTCGATGTAGAAGCGCCGGGACTGGTCGAAGTCGATCGCGGGCAGGAAGGCCTTGATCTCGATGGTGGCCAGGTTGGGCATGGGCATCTCCTCGGTGTGATCGGCGCACTGTAGGGCAAGACGGCCGCCAAGTGACAGCCGGCGAGCGCCCGGACGAGATACTGTATAAAATTACAGCATGATGTCCGTCGCCCGCAAGATCCGCATCCTCGCGGATGCCGCGAAGTACGACGCCTCCTGCGCCTCCAGCGGTGGCACGCGCCGGGATTCGAGCGACCAGCAGGGCCTGGGGTCGAACGAGGGCATCTGCCACAGCTACGCGCCCGACGGGCGCTGCATCTCGCTGCTCAAGATCCTGCTCACCAACTGGTGCGTGTACGACTGCCTCTACTGCGTCAACCGCGTCTCCAGCGACGTCGAGCGCGCCCGCTTCAGCGTAGAAGAGGTGGTGAACCTCACGCTCGATTTCTACCGCCGCAACGTCATCGAGGGCCTGTTCCTGAGCTCCGGCATCATCCGCTCGCCCGACTACACCATGGAGCAGCTCGCGGAGGTGGCCCGCCAGCTGCGCGAGGTGCACGGCTTTCGCGGCTACATCCACCTCAAAACCATCCCCGATGCCGACGAGGCCCTGCTCGCGCGCGCCGGGCGCTACGCCGACCGCCTCAGCATCAACATCGAGCTGCCCAGCCAGGACTCGCTCGACGCGCTCGCGCCGGGCAAGAGCAGCCAGCAGATCCGCCAGTCGATGGCCGGCATCCGCCTGAAGCTGGACGAAGCGCGCGAGCAGAAGACGCAGGCGCAACAGATCCGCTCCTTGCCCGGCCGGCCCGCCGCCAGCGCGCCACCGCCGCGCTTCGCGCCCGCCGGCCAGAGCACGCAGATGATCGTCGGCGCCGACGCGTCGGACGACCGCAGCATCCTGCAGGTCAGCGCCGGGCTCTACGCGGGCTACCGCCTCAAGCGCGTCTACTACTCCGCCTTCAGCCCGATCCCGCACGCCAGCGCCCGGCTGCCCGGGCAGGCCGCGCCGCTGGTGCGCGAGCACCGCCTGTACCAGGCCGACTGGCTGATGCGTTTCTACGGTTTCGACGCGAGCGAACTCGTGCTGCCCGGCGGCATGCTGTCCATGGACATGGACCCCAAGCTCGCCTGGGCCCTCGCGCACCCGGAGTGGTTCCCGGTGGATGTGAACCGCGCGCCGCGCGAGATCCTGCTGCGCGTGCCCGGGCTGGGCGCGCACTCGGTGCAGCGCCTGCTCGACGCGCGGCGCGTGCGCCAGGTGCGGCGCGCCGACATGGAGCGCCTGGGCACGGCGGGCCGCAAGGCGCTGGACTTCGTGCACCTGCCGGACCACCGGCCCGGCGCGGTGCCGCTGGCCCCCCTCGCTCGGCCACGGTCTCGCTCACCCGCCGTGGGCGAGCAACCCGATCTGTTCGGCTGGGCCGAAGCTCCCGCCGCTGCCTGAGACGCCCATGCGCTGGCAGATCGAGTACGACGCCAACGACGTGCCCGCCTCGCTGCGCGCGCTGTCGGCGCTGATCGCCTGCGGCGCCGAGCCGCGCGACGTGGTGTGGCGCGACGGCACCGAAGGGCAGGGCGATCTGCTGGGCGAGGACGCGGCTTCGCCCACCAGCGCACCGCCGCCCGAAGCCGTGCCCCTGCGCGCCCTGCGAAACCTGCCGGCCGAGGCCATGGACCTGGCCGACACGGTGGCGCAGCACGCGCACCCCGAGCGCTTCCGCCGGTTGCACGAGCTCGCGCTGGATGTGAAGGCCGACCCCCGCCGCTGGCGCGACGCCCTGGACCCCCGTCGCCTCGCGCTCGAGCGCATGGCGCGCGAGGTGCGGCGCGAGATCCACAAGATGCACGCCTTCGTGCGCTTCCGCCAGATCGAGGACGGCGATGGCGGCGACACGCGCTATGTGGCCTGGTTCGAGCCGGTGCATCACATCGTGCGCGCGGCCGCACCTTTTTTCGCGCAGCGGTTCGCCGCCATGCGCTGGGCCATCCTCACGCCGCGCCTGTGTGTGCACTGGAACCGCGAAAGCCTTGTGTTCTCGCCCGGCGTGGACCGCTCGCTCGCGCCCCCGCCCGACGCCGGCGAAGCCCTGTGGCTCGACTACTACCGCAGCATCTTCAACCCTTCGCGGCTCAAGACCGCCGCCATGCTGCGCGAGATGCCGCGCCGCTACTGGCACAACCTGCCCGAGACGCAGGCCATCACCGAACTGATCCAGACCGCGCCGCAGCGCAGCGCGCGCATGGTGGCGCAGGCCAGCGAGTCGCAGCGCCGCCTGCCCATCGGCGCGCCTCGCGCGGCGGCGCGCGCACCGCGCACACCGCAGGAGCAGTTGGACGACCTGGGTCGCCGCGCGCGCCACTGCACGGACTGCCCGGTGGCCTGCAGCGCGACCCAGGTCGTCTGGGGCGAAGGCCGCGTGGGCGCGCGCCTGATGATCGTGGGCGAGCAACCGGGCGACCAGGAAGACCTCGCGGGCCGCCCCTTCGTCGGGCCCGCGGGCGCGCTGCTGCGGCGCGCCATCACCGAGCTCGGCTGGCCGGTGGAATCGATCTACCTCACCAACGCCGTCAAGCACTTCCACTTTCTGGCGCGCGGGAAACGGCGCCTGCACAAGACGCCCGGCCAGCGCGCGGCCGAAGCGTGTGAGCAGTGGCTGGAAGCGGAGATCCGCCTCGTCCAGCCGCAGGCGGTGATCGCGCTCGGCGCCACCGCCGCGTCCAGCCTGCTCGGCGGGAGTGTGGGCGTGGCGCAGAACCTGGGGCGCTGGCAGGTGCGGGCCGATGGCCTGCCGGTCTGGGTGGTGCACCACCCGGCGGCCGTGCTGCGCCGGGCGGAGTCGGGCGCGCCGCCGTTCGAGGATTGGGTGGAGGCGCTGCGCCCGGCTTGGCCTCAGGCCGCGCAGGCCTCGGCCGCCACGCCCAGCCGCGTGGCGAGTGCCGACAACAGCGCCGCCGCCTCATCGGTCGTGCCGGCCACGCCATACACATAGTTATCCGGCCGCACCAGCGCCGCCACGCTCTGGTGGCGCTGCAGCCACGCTTCGGCCACGCCGTCGGTCTCCAGCGCACCCACCGTGCCGAGCGCGACGCAGCGCAACCACGGCAGGGCGCCCGCCCCGCCGGGCACGGCCTGGCCGGGGGCCAGCACCAGCCGCCAGCCGTTGCCGGCGATGGCATCCATGCGCTGGCGCTGCGGGCCGCTGAGCAGCCAGGGTTGGGGGAACAGGCTGCCGCGCGCGGCGTGCTCCTGCGGTGCGAGCCAGCCGGTGGTCAGTGCGGGCAGGATGTCCTGGCGCGGCGTGTCCTTCACCACGCCGCCGCATTGAGCCAGCATGGCCGCATCGCGCTCCCGGGCCTTCACCGGGTCGCGTTCGCAGATCACCGCGCCCACGTGTTTGATGCGGCTGGTGAGTTCGCGCACGTGGGCCTTGCGCTCGTCGCCGTAGCTGTCGAGCAGGGCCTCGGCGCTCGCGCCGGACACCTCGCCTCGCAGCACGGCCGCGAGTTTCCAGGCGAGGTTGCTCACGTCGCGGATGCCCTGGCACATGCCCTGGCCGAGGAAGGGCGGTTGCATGTGCGCCGCGTCGCCCGCGAGGAACACGCGGCCCCGGCGCCATTGCTGCGCCACCAGGGCGTGGAAGCGGTAGCTCGACTGGCGCCACAGCGTGCCGTCCTCGGGCGTGATCCAGCGCGAGAGCAGGCGCCAGGTTTCCTCCGGCGTGGCGGCGTGTTTCGGGTCTTCGCCCGGGTTGAGCGAGATTTCCCAGCGGCGGTGGTTCTTCGGGCCGATGACCAGGGTGCAAGGCCGTTCGGGCTCGCAGTACTGCACGCTGACCTGGGGCAGCTTGGCCAGGCCGCGCTCGTTCATGAGCACGTCCACCACCAGCCAGGGTTCGTCGAAGTCCAGGTCTTCCAGCGGCATGGCCAGCGCGGTGCGCACCGCGCTGGAACCACCGTCGCAGGCGATGGTGTATTGCGCGCGCACGGTGCGGGCGGGCTCGCCCTGCGCACCGCCGATGGCGAGGTCCACGCCCTGGTCGTGCGGCGTGAGGCCGGTCATCTCCACGCCGAGTTCCACCACCACGTTGGGCAACTGCGCCACGCGCGCGCGCAGGACCTTCTCGACCTCGGGCTGGGTGAACACCATCGAGGGCGTGTGGCCCTGCGGAAAGGGCGGCGCCACCATGGTCATGCGGCGGATCAGCTGGCCGTCCACGCCGAAGTACTCGGAGGGCGTGAAAGGTTCGCAGAACGGTGCCACCGCATCGGCCACGCCGAGCTGCTGGAACACCCGCATGATCTCGTGGTCCAGCGCGATGGCGCGCGGGATCTGGTGCACGTCGGTGAGCCGGTCGCACACGTACACGCTCAGGCCCGCCTGGCCCAGCAGGCCGGCGGCCACCACGCCCGAGGGCCCGCAGCCCACGATGGCGACATCGAAGACGCGCTGCTGCATGGTCAGGCCTGTTCGTTCACGATGGGGTTGACCAGCGTGCCGATGCGCTCGATCTCCACTTCGAAGGTGTCGCCGGCCTTCATCCAGGCGGGTGGCGTGCGCGCCTGGCCGACACCGGCGGGCGTGCCCATCACGATCACGTCGCCGGCTTCCAGCGTCAGCACCTCGGCCAGCAGCGCGAGGGTCTCGGCCACGCTGAAGATCATGTCGCTGGTGTTGGCGTCCTGCATCACCTGGCCGTTGAGTCGGCCCTGGATCTTCAGGCCGGCGGCACCGGGCGGCAGTTCGTCGGCCGTCACCAGCACCGGGCCGAAGCCGCCGGTGCCGTCGAAGTTCTTGCCGATGGTCCATTGCGGCGTGCGCTTCTGGTAGTCGCGCACGCTCATGTCGTTGAAGCAGCTGTAGCCGAACACGTATTGCAGCGCATCCGCTTGCGTGGTGTGGCGCGGCACGGTGCGGCCGATGACGACGGCGAGCTCGGCCTCGTAGTCGAACTTGCCGGAGACGCGGGGCACCACGCCAGCGTCGCCGTGCGCGATCAGCGAGGAGCTGCCGCGGTAGAAGAACCAGGGGTAGTCGGGTTTCTCGCGGCCGCCTTCCTTGGCGTGGTCGAAGTAGTTGAGGCCCAGGCACACGGTCTTGCCGGGTTCGGGCACCAGCGGCGCGAGCGCGGCACCGGCAAGCGACTGCCGCTTGAAGTGCCCGGCCAGTGCGGCCTGGGCGGCGGCGGGCAGGTCCACGCCGGCCTTCAGCGCGGCGCGCAGGTCGGCGGGCACCTGGGGCTGGGCGTCGTGCAGGTCGACGAAGTCGGCGCCGTCGACGACGGCCAGGCGTGGCGCGCCATCGCGCAGGTAGGTGGTGAATTTCATGGTGCGGTCAGGTTGCGGAGAAAAAACGGGTTCAGGGCATGGGGGCGAACAGCACGCGGCGCTGCGCTTCCTTGAGCGTGGCGCCGGGCGGCGGCGAAATGCCCCACTGGTCGACGCGGCCGGGCGGCCATTTCCATTCCGCCGGGCCCCGGGGCACGTAGCTGTCGTCCACCTGCTCGACCTCGGCCGTGTACTCGATGACGATGCCGAAGGGGTCGATGAAGTAGTTGAAGAGGTTGTTGCCGGGGCCGTGGCGGCCGGGGCCCCATTCGATGGGGTGGCCGGCGTCCTTCATGCGGCCGCCGCCGCGCATCACCGAGTCGGCGTCGGGCATCAGAAAGGCGATGTGGTTGAGCGCGTCGTTGTCGGCCACGCCCACCGCGAGCGTGTGGTGGTCGTGGTTGCAGTTCATGAAGGCAATGGCCACGGTGCGGTCGGCCAGCGTGAAGCCCAGGGCCTCGGTGAGGAAGCGCTGCGTGTCGTCCACCGCGTGGCTGTTGAGCACCACGTGCGTGAGCCGCGCGGGCTGGTCGCGTTGCGGGCTGGTGTCCTCGGCGCGCGCATCGCCGTGCACCACCTGGATCACGCGGCCGTGCGGGTCGCGCAGCGTGAGGCCGGTGCCGCCGGCCGGGTCGTCGCGCAGCGGGCCGATGGGCGAGAGCAGGGTGCCGCCCGCGCGCGGCACGGCCTCGGCCACGGCGCGCAGCGCGTCGAGGCTGCGCGCGCGCAGCGTGACCTGGCGGATCTGCGGCACCGGGCCGCCCGCGTGCAGCGCGAGCAGGTGGTGGTCGCTGCCGGTGCCGCGCAGGCAGATCGCCTGCTCGCCGCGGTGCGCCACGCTCAGGCGCCAGACCTCGGTGTAGAAGGTTTCGGCCTGCGCCAGGTCGGGCACGTTCAGGGCCACGCTGCGCACGGCCTCGATCCAGGGGGAACTCATGGGGTGCTCACTTTCTTGTGCGGCAGGCCGAGGAAACGCTCGGCGTTCTGGTGCACCAGGCGCGCGGTGGTGTCGGCATCGAAGCCAGCGGCCTCGATGCGCTGCACCGGCGTGTGGTCGTGGAAGTTGAAGGGGTGGTCGGTGCCCACCATCAGCTGCGTGTCGCCGAAGCTGGCCACCAGGTGGCGCAGCGTGGGCGTGTCGAACACCAGGGTGTCGTAGAACAGGCGGCGCGCCTGCTTGGCCGGGGCTTCGAGCACGCTGTCGCGCAGCGCCGGGAACACGCCCCAGCCCTGCTGCAGGCGCGGCAGCAGCGAAGCCAGCGTGCCGCCGCCGTGGCTGAACGCAATGCGCAGCTTCGGCCGGCGCACCAGCAGGTTGCCGGTGATCACCGAGGCGGCGGCCAGGCCCACGTCGCCGGGGTAGGCGATCACCTGCTGCAGGGGCGCGGGGCCCACCAGGCGCTCCATGCCGGCGGGGCGGATGGCGTGCACGAACACCGCCGCGCCCAGTGCCTCGCAGGCCTCGAAGAAGGGGTCGAACACCGGTGCACCGATCGGCACGCCGTTGATGTTGCTGCCCACCTCCACGCCCGCGAAGCCCAGCGTCTTCACCGCGTATTCCAGCTCGCGGATGGCGAGGTCCACGTCCTGCAGCGGCACCGCGCCCAGGCCGGCCAGCTGGCCGCCGCCGGCGTCCACCATGGCGGCGATCTGGTCGTTGAGGAAACGCAGCAGCTGCTGCGCATCGGCCGCCGGCATCCAGTACGACAGCAGCTCGGGCATGGGCGACATCACCTGCAGGGCCAGGCCCATGCCGGGCAGGTCCTGCAGGCGCTTGGGCACGTCCCAGCACTTGTCGGCGACGGTGCGGTAGTTCTTGCCCGCGATCATCACGTGGCGGTGGCAGGGCTGCGCCGGCGCCATCGACGGCCAGTCGGCCGGCATGCTGCGGCCGATGTAGGCCGGGAAGTTCTCGGGCACGACGTGCGCATGCACGTCGATGCCGCCGCAGGTGCAGGAAGCCCGTGCCGCCACGCCGCTCATTCCGTTCACTCCGCCGTGATGCCGAGGGACTTGATCACCTCGCGCCAGCGCTCGTGCTCGCCGCGCATGAAGGCCTCGAACTCGGGCACCGACATCTTCGGTTCGGCCAGCGAGCCCAGCGTCTGCAGGCGCTGCGCCACCTCGGGCTGGCGCAGCACGGTCTCCAGGTCGCGGTTCACGCGGGCCACCACGTCGGCCGGCGTGCCGGCGGGCGCGAAGAGGCCGTTCCAGCCGGTGTACTCGAAACCGGGGAAGGTTTCGGCGAGCGCCGGCACATTGGGCATGTCGGGCTGGCGCTGCGCGGTGCTGATCGCCAGCGCGCGCAATTGGCCACTCTTGATGAAGGCGGTGAGCGCCGCGTCGGGCAGGCACACCAGCTGGATGCGGCCGCCGATCAGGTCCTGGATCGCTTCCGGTCCCTTGGTGTACGACACGTGGTTGAGCTTCACACCGCCCTTGACGGCCACGCTGTCGGCCAGCATGCCGGAGAAGGTCTTGGGCCCTTCGGTGCCGATGGTGACGGCGCCCGGCTGCGCCTTGGCGGCGGCCAGGGCCTGGGCCAGGTCCTTGAACGGCGCGGCGCTGCTGGTGGCGATCACGAAGGGGCTGCGGCCCACCAGGCGCACCGGCGCGAAGTCCTTCACGGGGTCGTAGGGCAGGGCCTTGAAGGTGAAGGCGTTGGTCACCATCGCGGCCGTGGTGGCGTAGTAGAAGGTGTAGCCGTCGGCGGCCGAGCGCGCGGCGGCCTGCGCGCCGATCACGTTCTGGCCGCCCGGGCGGTTCTCCACCACCACGCCCTGGTTCCACAGGCGGGCAAGCTGCTCGCCGATGTAGCGCGCCAGGATGTCGGGGCCGGCGCCGGCCGGCTGCGACAGGATGAATTTCACCGGCCGCTGCGGCCAGGCCGGGGCCTGGGCGTGCAAGGCGCCGGCCAGCGGCAAGAGGAGCGCGGCTCCCGCGAAGTCTCTGCGTTTCATGGTCTTGTCTCCTGGGCGCCGTGCGTGCGGTGCCGATGGTGTTGGGATGAATCCGCAGCGGATGCTAGGGATCAACGCCATGGATGACCAGACGCCTCCATGGATTCATAGAATCCATGCCATGGATATTCGAACCGTGGACCTGAACCTGCTCGTGGTGTTCGACGCCATGGCCCGGCATTGCAGCGTGGGCCGCGCGGGCGAAGCCCTGGGCCTGAGCCAGCCGGCCACCAGCGCGGCGCTGGCGCGGCTGCGCACCGTGTTCGACGACGCGCTGTTCGTGCGCGCCGGCGCGCAGATGAAGCCCACGCCGCGCGCCATGGAGCTCGCGCCCGCGGTGCACCGGGTGGTGGAGGCGATCAACGCCGAGATCCTGCAGAAGGCCAGCTTCGACCCCGCGCGGGCCGAGCGCACCTTCACCATCCTCACGCCCGACATCGGCGAGGTGGCCTTCCTGCCCGGCGTGCTGCGCCGCCTGCGGCAGGAGGCGCCGCAGGTGCGCCTGCGGGCCACGGCGCGCACGCGCTTCGCCGCCGCCGAGGCGCTGGAGTCGGGCGAGGGCGACCTGGCCGTGGGCTTTTTCCCCGACCTGCACAAGGCCGGCTTCTTCCAGCAGGCGCTGTTCAAGACCTCCTACGCGTGTGTGACCTGCGCGCACGCCGGGCCGGCGGTGGAGCGCATGACGCAGCGGCAGTACCTGGCGGCGCGGCACGTGGTGGTGCGGCCCGACGGGCGCGAGCACCTGCTGGACCGTTACCTCGACGACAAGGGCTGGCAGCGCCACGTGACGCTGGAGCTGTCGCACTTCATGAGCCTGCTCTCGCTGCTGCCCGGCACCGACCTGGTGGCCACGGTGCCGGAGGACATCGCGACCGTGATGGAGCGCCACATCGCGATCCGCCGCATCGCCTTGCCCTTCGCGGTGCCGGTGATCGACGTGCAGCAGTTCTGGCACCGCCGCATGCAGCACGACCCGGCGAATCGCTGGCTGCGCGGCCTGTTCCACGAGGTGAACCGGCGCGAGGCGAACGAGGGGCTGCGGCCCTAGCGGGAAAACCGCGCGGGCCGCTTGTCCAGCCGGGCGCGCATGCCCTCGTGCTTGTCGGGGCTGGCGAAGGCGGTCTGGAAGGCGTTGCGCTCGTACTCCAGGCCGGCCGACAGCGGCGTCTCCATCGCCATCAGCACCGACTCCTTGATCAGGCGCAGCGCCACCGCCGGCAGCTCGCCCAGCTGCTGCGCCAGCGCCAGGGCGGTGGCGTCCACGGCGTCGTCGTCGAGCACCTCGGCCACCAGGCCGCCGTGCAGGGCGGCCTCCGCGCCGATCGGCTCGCCGAGCAGCAGCAGCTTCATCGCGCCGAACTTGCCCAGCGCGCGCGTCAGCCGCTGGGTGGCGCCGCCGCCGGGCATGATGCCCACCTTCACCTCGGGCTGACCGAAGCGCGCGCTGCGCCCGGCCAGGATCAGGTCGGCGTGCAGGGCCAGTTCGCAGCCGCCGCCCAGCGCGTGGCCGCGCACCGCCGCGATCACCGGTTTGCGGCAGGCGGCGATGGGGCCCCAGAGCAGGTCGTGCCGGCGCGCCAGCAGGTCCATGGGCGTGGCGTCCACGTATTCGTTGAGGTCGGCGCCCGCGCAGAAGGCGCGCGGGCCGCCGGCCAGCACCAGCACGCGCACCGAGGGGTCGGCGTCCAGCCGGCGAAAGGCCTCGGCCAGCGCGTGGCGCAAGGCCAGGTTGAGCGCGTTGAACACCTCGGGGCGGTTCAGGCGCAGCAGGGCCACGCCCTCGAAGGGCCGTTCTTCCAGCAGGATGGGCTCGCTCATGCCGCACCACCTGTGAACGTGGGCGCGCGCTTCTCGAAGAACGCGGCCACCGCCTCGGCGTGGTCGGCCGTGTGGTGGGCCAGGCCTTGCAGGCGGCCGGCGGCGATCAGCGCTTCGTCCAGCGTGCCGGTGCGGGCCTGCTGCAGCAGCTGGCGCGTCCAGCGCAGCACCTGCGGGGGGTTGGCCGCGATGCGACCGGCCAGGCGGAACGCCTCGTCGAGCAGCGCCTCGGGGGCGACCACGCGCGAGACCAGGCCGAAGCGCAGGGCCTCTTCGGCGTCGATGGTGTCGCCCGTGAGGGCCATCTCGGCCGCGCGCGCGTGACCGATCACGCGCGGCAGCAGCCAGCAGCCGCCGTCGCCGGGGATGATGCCGACCTTGACGAAGCTTTCGGCGAAGCGCGCGTTGGTCGATGCGATGCGCAGGTCGCACATGCAGGCCAGGTCGTTGCCGGCGCCGATGGCCGGGCCGTTGACCGCCGCAATGATGGGCACCTGCAGCGCCTCGAAGGCGCGCGGGATGCGCTGGATGCCCTCGCGGTAGCCCTGGGCGATCTGCTCGGGCGAGCCGGCGAACATGCCGGTGCGGTCGCGCATCTCGGCCACGTTGCCGCCCGAGCAGAAGGCCGTGCCCCCGCCGGTGAGGATGGCCACGCGCACGCCCAGGTCGGCGTTCAGTGCGGCGAAGGTCTGTTCGAACGCCGCGAACATGGCTTCGCCGCTCAGGGCGTTGCGCGTGTCCGGCCGGTCGAGGGTGAGCAGCGCGACATGGCCGCGCCGCTCGAGGCGGATGGGTCGATCGTTCATGGCGTGTCTCCCGTGCGTTCGATCGCCATGGCCACGCCCTGGCCCACGCCCACGCACATGGTGACCAGGCCGTAGCGCCCGCCGCTGCGCTGCAGCTGCCGCGCCGCGGTGAGCACCAGGCGCACACCGCTCATGCCCAGGGGGTGGCCGAAGGCGATGGCGCCGCCGTTCGGGTTCACGTGCGGTGCGTCGTCGGGCAGGCCGAGCGCGCGCGTGACGGCCAGGCCCTGGGCCGCGAAGGCCTCGTTGAGTTCGATCACGTCGAAATCGCGCATCCGCAGGCCGGTCTGCGCCAGCAGCTTGTGCACCGCGGGCACGGGGCCGAAGCCCATCACGCGCGGCGCGATGCCGGCGCTCGCGCAACCGACGATGCGCGCGAGCGGCCGCAGGCCGTGGCGCTGCGCCGCCGCTTCGTTGGCCATCAGCAGCGCGGCCGCGCCGTCGTTCACGCCCGAGGCGTTGCCGGCGGTGACGGTGCCGCCCTGGCGGAACGCGGGCTTGAGCGCGGCCAGGCTGTCGGCCGTGGTGTCGGCGCGCGGGTGCTCGTCCACGCTCACCCGCGTGGCCGCACCTTTGCGGCCGGGCACCGACACCGGCACGATCTCCTGCGCGAGCACACCCGATTGTTGTGCCGCCGCGGCGCGCTGCTGGCTGCGCAGCGCGAAGGCGTCCTGGTCGGCGCGCGAGATGCGGTGTTCCCGGGCCACGTTCTCGGCCGTCTCGCCCATGCTGTCCACGCCGTGCAGCGCCTCCATGCGCGGGTTCACGAAGCGCCAGCCGATGGTGGAGTCGTGCACCTCGGCGTGGCGCGAGAACGCGGCCGTGGGCTTGGGCATCACCAGCGGCGCGCGGCTCATGCTTTCCACGCCGCCAGCGACGGCGATCCGCGCCTGGCCCGCGTGCAGCGCGCGCGCCGCCTGCGCCACGGCTTCGAGGCCCGAGCCGCACAGCCGGTTGACCGTGACCGCCGGCACCTCCACCGGCAGGCCCGCGAGCAGCGCGCTCATGCGCGCCACGTTGCGGTTGTCTTCGCCGGCCTGGTTGACGCAACCGTAGATCAGCTCGTCGATCAGCGCCGGGTCCAGCGAAGGGTGGCGTGCCAGCAGGGCCTGCAGGGGCAGGGCACCGAGGTCGTCGGTGCGCAGGCCCGAGAGCGCGCCGCCGTAGCGGCCGATCGGCGTTCGCACGCCGTCGCAGAGGTAGGCGTCCATGCTCACAGGCCCAGCACGCGCTCGGCGTTCCCGTGCATGATTTTTTCCATCACCTCGGGCTTGTAGCCCAGCTCGTCCCACTCGCGCAGGATGCGCTCGTAGGGCAGGCTGGGGTAGTCGCTGCCGAACATGATCTTGTCCTGCAGCCGGCCCCGGATGTCCACCTTCAGGTTGCCCGGGAAATGCTTGGGCGCCCAGCCCGACATCTCCCAGTACACGTTGCCCTTGTGCAAGGCCACGGCGGTGGTCTCGTCGACCCAGGGCCAGCCGGGGTGGGCCATGATGATCTTCAGGTTCGGGAAGTCGGCGGCGAGCTGGTCGATGTGCTTGGGGTGGGCGTGGCGCACCAGCGCGCCGTTGCCGCCCGGCATGCCGGCGCCCATGCCGGTGGTGCCCACGTCGATCATCACCGCCGCGCCCATGGCGTTGATCTCCTCGAACAGCGGGTAGTAGCGCCGGTCGCTCACGGCGAAGTGCTGCATGATGGGATGGAAGTGAAAGCCGATGAAGCCCAGCTCGCGGATCGCCTTGCGGGCCTGGATCATCGCGATCTCGCCCTTGGCCGGCTCCACCGCGCCCCAGCATTGGATGACCCGCTTCGGGTGGCGCTTCCACATTCCGTGCACGTATTCGTTGGTGCAGGGCGGCGCGGCGACCGTGGTCTCCAGGTCCAGCGCGACGAGGCAGGCCTCGACGCCGGCACCGGTGAACTCGGCGATCACCTCGTCTTCGGTCTTGCCGACCCAGTCCCGTTTCCAGTAGCGGGCCAGTTCGGCGGGGTAGGGTCCCTGGGACTCGATCCAGGTCGGGGTGCCGGGGTAGCAGTGCAGGTCGATGATTCGCATGGTGGCTCTTTTCTTTCGGTGTTCAGTGGGGCACGCGGCGCGCGGCCTCTTCTTCCGCGTGCTTGTGCGCGATCAGTTCGCCCAGGGCCTTCTTGGAGACCTTGCCGAAGGTGGAGACCGGGAAATCCGGCAGCACCTCCAGGCGCTCGGGCAGCTTGAACTTGGCGATTTCCTTGGTGAGCAGGAAGCCCACGAGTTCCTTCAGGTGCAGCGACTGACCCTGTTTGAGGATCACGAAGGCGCACATCTTTTCGCCCAGGGCCGCGTCGGGCATGGGCACGCAGGCCACGTTCTGCACGGCGGGGTGCATCAGGATCAGGTTCTCCACCTCTTCGGCGCTGATCTTTTCGCCGCCCCGGTTGATCAGGTCCTTCTTGCGCCCCTCCACGATGTAGTTGCCCGAGGGGTGCTTGCGCATCAGGTCGCCCGAGCGGTAGAAGCCGTCGGGTGTGAACTGGCGCGCGTTGTACTCGGGCACGCCGAAGTAGCCGCGCAGCGTGTAGGGGCCGCGCACGGTGAATTCGCCCACCTCGCCGTCGGGCACCACGCGGCCTTCTTCGTCGAGCAGCAGCACCTCGTCGTCGTCGCACACCGGGCGGCCGCAGGTCTCGAGCTTGACCTCTTCCGGGTCGCCGGCGCGCACGAACATCAGCGTGCCTTCGGACATGCCGAAGTTCTCCTGCACGAACACACCGGGGATCAGCGCGCGCGTCTTCGCGCGCACCTCGGGCTGCATGCGCTGCCCGCCGCTCTGGATCAGCTTGAGGCTGGAGAGGTCGAAGGCCTCGGCCGCGTCGTCGTTGATCAGGCGGATCAGCAGCGCGGGCACCACCTTCAGGTGCGTCACCCGGTGCTTCTGAATCAGCGCGAACATCTCCGCCGGCCGCGTGTTGGCGTGCAGCACCACCTTGGCGCCCCGGAACAGGAAGCCCTGGATGCCTGGGCAGGCCAGCGGCAGGTTGTGCGCGATCGGCAGCACCAGCAGCAGCACCGACTCGGCGTCGATCTCCGTGACCTCGGCGGCCACCTTGGAGTTGTAGGCGTAGTCGTTGTTGGTGCGCGGGATCAGCTTGGGGATGCCGGTGGTGCCACCCGAGAGCTGGAAGATGCAGGGGTCGGTCGGGTCGATGCGGATCTCGGCCAGGCGCGAGGCCGGCAGCGTGGCGGGCTTGTTGATCAGCTCGCGCAGCGAGACCTCGCCCGGGCCGGCCTCGCCGAGCACGAGGCGGAATTTCAGCGACGGGTTTTCCGCCTGCACGCGGGCGATCACCGGGGCGAAGGCGAAGTCGCCCGCCGTGTCCGGGTAGACGCAGGTGGTCGCGCCCGAGAGCTGCACGAACTGGCTGATCTCGGCGTAGCGGTGCGTGACCAGCGCCGCGATCGGGATGCAGCCGATCTTCTGCAGCGCGAAGTACAGCAGCACGAACTCGTGCACGTTGGGCAACGTGGGCACGACGCGGTCCAACGGTTTCAGACCGAGTTCGAGCAGGTTCAGCGCCAGGTTGGTGGTGGCGCGGTCGAGCTCGGCGTAGGTGAAGCTCACGTCGCCATCGATCAGCGCCACGCGGTCCGCGTAGCGGCGGAACACGGCGTCGAACTCCTGCGCCAGCGACTGGTCGCGCCAGTAGCCCTTGGCGCGGTAGCGCGCGGCGTACTCGGGGGGGAAGGGAACGAATCCTTCAAGCATGGTGGGTCTCCTGGGTGGTTCGATCAGGTCGAGCTCGTGAAGCCGCCGTCGATGACGACGACCTCGCCGGTCACGAAGCGCATGCCCTGGATCAGGTTGAGCATCACCTCGGCCACGTCGTCGGCGGTCACACAGCGCTTGAGCGGCGTGGCCTTGGCGCGCGCGCCCATGAGGGCGTCGTACTTGTCGCCCAACATGCGCTCCATCCAGTCGCCTTCCATCCAGCCCGGGGCCACGGCGTTCACGCGGATGTCCGGGCCGAGGTTCCAGGCCAGCATCTTGGTCAGGCTCACCACGGCGGCCTTGCTCGCGGCGTAGGGCAAGGGCTGCGGGCCGGGGCGCAGGCCCACGATGCTCGCGGTGTTGACGATGCAGGGCTCGCCGCCTTGCGCCTTGCCTTGGCGCAGCAGAGGCACGGCCGCGCGGCTCACCTGGAAGTTGCCGCGCACGTTGACCGCGAAGGTGCGGTCCCATTCGTCGATCTTCAGGCTCTCCAGGTCTTTCACCTTCCAGGTCGCGGTGGTGCCGGCGTTGTTGACCAGCGCATCCAGGTGGCCGAAGGCCTCGCCCACCTGGGCCAGCATCTGGCGCACGGCGGCGTCGTCGCTCACGTCGCATTGCAGCAGCAGGGTCTTCGCGCCCAGGGCCTGGGCTTCGGCGGCCACGGCCTGCGCGGCCTTGGCGCTGGAGGCGTAGTTGATGGCGACGTCGTAACCGGCCTGGGCGAGGGCCAGCACGGCGCTGCGGCCGATGCCGGTGCCGCCGCCGGTCACGAGGGCTTTTTTGCGTGGGGTCATGGTGGGTTTCTCCAGTTGAAAGGGTGAGTTCATCCCGGACACCGGCGTGACCGGTGCCCTCGGGCGGTGGGGTTGAGGCGGCTTATTGCGGCTGCACGCCGAGTTCGGTCACCAGGTGTTTCATCGCGGCCTGCTGCTGCACGAAGAACTCGCGCGCGCCGGCCACGCTGTCCTGGCGCGGGTACACGCCCAGCTCGCCCAGGCGCGCGGTGACCTCGGGCGAGGCGGTGATGCGGTTCACGTCGGCGTTGATGCGCTCGACGATGGCGGCCGGCGTGCCGGCGGGCACGATGATCTGGAACCAGCCGATGGCCTCGTAGCCGGCGTAGGTCTCCGCGACGGCGGGGGCGTCGATGCCCGGCAGGCGCTTGGCCGAGGTGACGCCCACCGCGCGCAGGCGGCCCGACTTCACGTGCGGCAGCAGGCCCGGCACGCCGTCCACGGTGAGCAGCGCGTCGCCCGCGAGCACGGCGGCCACGGCCTCCGGCGGGGTGCGGTAGGGCACGGTGAACATGCCCATGCCGCCGGCCTTGCTGACCATCTCGCCGGCCAGGTGCGGCAGCGAGTTGAGTTGCGGCGCGGCGAAGTTCACCTTGCCGGGCTGGGCCTTGGCGTGTTTCGCGAGGTCGCTCACCGAGCGGATGTCGCTGGCGGCCGGCACCACCAGCATCAGCGGGCTGATGCCCACCGTCGCGGCCGGGGTGAGGTCGGTGTCGGGGTTGAACTGCGGGTTCTTGAACACCAGCGGCGTGATGGTGCCCATGGCCGCCGGCACGAAGCCGATGGCGTAACCATCGGGCGCCGAGCGGGCCAGCGCCGACATGCCGGGAATGCCGCCGGCGCCGGGCCGGTTGTCCACCACCACGCCCTGGCCCCAGGCGGCGGCGAGCTTGTCGCCCACGATGCGCGCGATCACGTCGGGGGCGGAGCCGGCGCCCACCGGCACGATCATGCGCACCGGTTTGTGGGGCCAGGCCTGGGCCATGGCGGTGGTGCTGCCCAGCATGAGCAGCAGGAAAGCCGCATGCAGGGCATGGCGTCTGGAAAGGCAGGTCATGTCGTGTCTCCGGATCGTTGGTCTTGGTGTCCCCGCTCGGTGGGGCTGAGGCGGACTCTAGGCAAACACGAGGATTCCAATAAGATGGCGTGATTGCGAAAGCGATACGAAAATCGCATCCCCATGGAGACACACCCGCGCATGAAACTCGATCAGCTGCAGCACCTGATGGCCATCGTCGAACACGGCAGCCTGCGCTCGGCCGCGCGGCGGCTGGACATGCCCCAGCCCGCGCTCACGCGCAGCGTGCGCGCGCTGGAGCGGGAGCTGGGGGTGAGCCTGTTCGCGCGGCAGACCACGGGCATGGTGCTGACGGCCGAAGGCGTGCGCTTTCACCGACGGGCCTGCGTGATCTCCAGCGAAGCGCGCCGCGCGCGCGAGGAGGTGCAGCACCCCGGGCCGGGCTACGAAGGCACGGTGTCGGTGGCGCTGTCCATCATGCCGCACCTGGGCATGCTGCCCGATGCCCTGTCGGTGTTCCGCAAGACCTACCCCAAGGTCAAACTCAACCTCACGGAAAGCCTGATGCCCGCGGTGGAGGGCGCATTGCGCGACGGCAGCCTGGACTTCTACCTCGGCGCGGCGCCCTGGCAGAAGACCGCGCCGGGTCTGGCCATGCAGCACCTGTGCGACAACACCCGCGTGGTGGTGTGCCGCAAGGGCCACCCGCTGGCGCGCGTGCGCAGCCTGAAGTCATTGGCCGGGGCCGACTGGGCCAGCACCACCATCGACTACAACGCCGAGGAAGACCTGGCACGCTTGTTCGCCACGCACGGCCAGCCCGCGCCGCGCGTGATGCTGAGCGCGCATTCGGCGCTGTCGGTGCAGGTGGCGCTGGTGCAGACCGACCTGCTGGCCATGCTGCCCCGGCAGTGGATGGACTTCGCGATGACGCGCGACCTGCTGGAGGTGATCCCGGTGCGCGAGCGGCTGCCGGCGCCGGCGATCGTGCTGGTGCGGCGGCCCGACCTGCCGCTCTCGCCGCCGGCCGAGTTCTTCTGCGACGTCTTGTTGCGCGGCCTGCCGAAGGCCTGAATCAGCCGGCCTGCAGCCCGGCGGCGGCCACGCCGGCCAGGCAGATCAGCTCGTCTTCATCGCCGGTGCCGCCGCTGGCGCCCACCGCGCCGAGCAGCCGGCCCTGCGGATCCTTGATCACCACGGCGCCGGTCTGCGGCAGGAACTTGCCCTCGGCCGTGGCCGCGAGCGAGACGAAGAAGTTGGGGTTGCCCTTGGCGCGCTCGCTCAGCGTGCGGCTGGACACGCCCATGCCGACCGCGCCCCAGGCTTTGGCCTGGGCGATGTCGAAGCGGAACATGCTGGCGCCGTCTTCGCTGACGAAGGCCTTGAGGTGGCCGGCGGCGTCGAGCACGGCGATGGCCATCGGCGCGTAGGCCTTCTCCTTGGAGGTGGCGAGGGCGGCGTCGAGGATCTGCCGGGCTTGATCGAGGGTGAGGCTCATGGTGGGGTGGCGGTTCGGAAAGGGAAAAAAGGGGCGCGCGATCTTGCCACGCTCAGTCTTCGGGCTTGAAGCCGGTGACCTTGACCACGTGGGCCCAGAACGCGTGGTTCTCGCGGATGGCCTTGGCCAGGCCCTCGGGCGTGACGCGCATGACCTCCAGGCCGTTCTTGTCGATCACGTCCTTCATCGCGGCCGAGGCCAGCGCGTCGTTCACGGCGGTGTTGAGCGCGGCCACCTTGGCCCGCTCCATGCCCGCCGGGCCGTACCAGCCGAGCCAGTCGACGAAGGCCACGTCCTTGTAGCCGAGCTCGGTCAGCGTGGGCGTGTCGGGCAGGGCCTTCCAGCGCGTGGGCGCCGAGACCGCGAGCGCGCGCAGGCTGCCCGCGCGGATGTGCGGCAGCACCTCGCTGACCACGTTGAAGCTGACCGGGATCTGGCCGCCGCGCAGGTCGGTGAGCAGCGGCGCGCCGCCCTTGTAGGGCACGGCCTGCATGTCCACGCCCGACTGCTTGCCCAGCATGGCGCCGGCCAGGTGCAGCGAGGAGCCGGTGGCCGGCACGCCGTAGTTGGCCTGGGCCGGGTTGGCCTTGGCCCACTTCAGGTAGTCGGCCACGCTGCGGATCTCGGCCGGCAGGCCCGGGCCGGCGGTGAAGACGGCGGTGTAGGTGCACAGCCCGGCGATGGGCGTGAAGTCGGCCAGCGTGTCGTAGGGCAGCTTCTTGAACACGTGCGGGTGCAGCGTCATGACCGAGCTCGGGCAGCCGAACAGGGTGTTGCCGTCGGGCGCCGAGCGCTTGACGAACTCGGCCGCGATGCGGCCGCCCGCGCCGGGTTTGCTGTCGTAGATGATGGGTTGCGGGTACTTGCCGCGCAGCTGGTCGATCAGCGGGCGCGCGACCTGGTCGCCCAGGCCGCCGCCGACCGGAAAGCCCGACCACAGCGTGGCGTTGGCGGCCGGGGCCTGGGCGAACGCGGGCAGGCCGGTGGTGGCCAGGCCACCGAAGGCGGCGCTGGCGCGCAGCAGGGTTCTGCGTTGCATGTCTTGTCTCCTGTTGTTGTGGAAAACGGGGCGCCCGGTGTCAGGGCGGGTCGAGCCGGGTGAGCGAGGCGAAACCGTATTTGTTCATGCCCACGAACGCGCCCACCGCCGGGTGTGGCACGAAGCGGGTGCGGCAGTCGAGCACGGCGGGCAGGCCGGAGGCGATCGCGCGCTGCAAGGCGGGGGCCACGTCGGCGGCGCGCGTGACCACCTCGCCGTGGCAGCCGAAGCCGTGCGCGATGGCCGCGTAGTCGGTGTCTTCCAGGCCGGTGGCCATCTCGAAGCCGAGCCCGGCCTTCTGGCCCATGCGGATCACGCCCCAGGCCGCGTTGTTGTGCACCACCGTGATCACCGGCAGGCGGTGGCGGCGCGCGGTGTCGAGTTCGTTGAGCGTGAAGCCGAAGGCGCCGTCGCCGGTGATGTTGAGCACCGGGCGGCCGGGGAACTGCGTCTGCAGCGCGATCGCGGCCGGCAGGCCGTAGCCCAGGTGGGACATGCCGGGTTCGTGAAAGCGCGTGCGCACCTCGTGCACCGGCGTGAGGTCGTTGCTCCAGAAGGTGGTGTGGCCGCCGTCGTAGACCGCGAGCGCGTCGGCCGGCAGCGCATCGCCCAGGGCCTTGGCCAGCGCGGCGGGGTGCATCACGGGGTCGGGGTCGGCCACCATGCGCGCGAGCTGGTCTTCGTGCCCCGCGCGCACCGCGCGCAGCTCGGCGAGCCAGGCGCCGTCGGCCGGCGCGGCGCCGTCGCCCAGGGCGGCGAGCAGGTCGCGCAGCGCCTCGCCCGCGTCGGCCTGCATGGCCACCTCGTGCAGCGCGGCCTGGCCGAGCGAAGACGGGTCGATGTTGATGTTGATGAGGCGGTGGTGGCGCCGCGCGAGCGCGCCGCGCGCGTCCCACATCCACGACGACCAGCGGCAGCCCACGCTGAGGATCACGTCCGCGCGCTCGAAGGCGTGTTTCACCGAATCGCCCGCGATGATGCCGCCGTGGCCGATGAAGTGCGGGCTGTCCGAGGGCACCACGCCCAGCGCCATCTGCGTGGGCACCACCGGCGCGTTCAGGCGCTGGGCCAGCGCGCGCAGCGCGGTGGCGGCCCCGGCGGCCACCACGCCGCCACCGCCCACGATGAGCGGGCGCTGCGCGCCGCGCAGCAGCCGCACCGCGGCCTTCACCGAGGCCTGGGCCGGGCGCGGCCCGAGCGTGGCGCGGTAGCGCCCGGGGGCCACGTCGAACTCGTCGGCCGCGAAGGCGTGCACCTCGCCCAGCACGTCCTGCGGAATGTCCAGGTGCACCGGGCCGGGCCGCCCGCCCAGGGCCTCGCGGAAGGCGCGCCGCGCGAGTTCCGGCATGCGGCGCGCGTCGTGCACGACCGCGTTCCATTTGGTCAGGGGCCGGGTCACGGCCACCGTGTCCAGGTCCATGAACACACCGCTGTGCGGATACGACGAGGCGCGGTGCTGGTTGGTGGTGACGGCCAGCAGCGGCAGGTTGTTGTTGAAGGCCACGCCCAGGCCGGCGGCGAGGTTGAGGCCGCCGGGGCCCAGCTCGCCCACGGCCACCGCGAGCCGGCCGGTGCCCGCGTGCACGGCGGCGGCCATCATCGGCCCGGCGGCTTCGTGGCGCACGCCGATGAAGCGGATGCGCGGCTCGCGGCTGAGCGCGTGGAACAGCGGCGAGAGCTTGCCGCCCACGATGCCGAACACCGTGTCCACGCCCTCGGCCAGCAGCACTTTCACCAGCGCCTGCGCCCCCGTGAGGCGCAGGGGCGGGACGGCGGTCGCGGGCGCCGGCGGCAGCGCGGCGTCGGGGTGGGGGTTGCGTGTCATGGAGGCGGATGATGCGCGAGCCGCGCCGCCGAAGCGATGGACGTTTCGGCCCGATTCAGGTACTTTTCCGGCATCGCCTGCCACCCGCCCCTGCCATGACCGCCTCCCCCTTGCTGCTCGTTCCCTTCCGGGAAGTCCGCCACGACCAGCCCGACGACTGCCTGCATTACGAGTCCGTGGCGGTGCGCGGCGCCGAAATGGACTGGACGATTCCGGCGCACCGGCACGAGGGTTTGCACCAGTTCCAGTTCCTCGCGCACGGCAGCGTGCGCGGCACCATCGACGGCCAGGACTTCGAGGCCCAGGCCCCGGTGATGCTGCTGCTCGCGCCAGGCTCGGTGCACGGCTTCACCTACACGCCCGACGCCGTGGGCCACCAGGTCACGCTGCCCACCACCACGCTGCGCCAGCTGCTGGGCGGCTCGAACCTGGTGGACGACGGGCTGGGCACCTCCTGCGTGTTGCCGCGCCTGCAGGACGGGGACGAGGCGGAATGCGCGAACCTCTTCGCGCAGGTGGCGCGCGAGTTCCGCGCCCAGCACCCGGGCCGCGTGCACGCGCTGCTGGCCAGCGCCACGCTGCTCGCCGTGCAATACCTGCGCCGCCGCGGCGAGCACTTCAAGCGCGAGCGCGGGCAGGGCGAGCGCGACGCGCTGGTCAAGCGCTACCTCGCGCTGGTCGAGCAGCACTACCGCGAGCACGAGCCGCTGAGCTTCTACGCGTTGGCCCTGGGCGTGACGCCCGACCACCTCAGCCGCACCTGCCGCCACGTGGCGCGCCAGTCGGCGCTGCAGATCCTGCACGAGCGGCTGATGCTGGAGGCGCGCCGCCTGCTGGCGTATTCGTCGCTGCCGGTGGCGCAGGTGGCGCAGCAACTGGGCTACGACGACGCGGCCTACTTCAGCAAGTTCTTCGGCCGCGCGGTGGGCAACACGCCCTCGGACTACCGCGCGCTGGTGGCCAGCGGGGTGCGCGGCGCGGCCTGACGAAACGCCGTGCGGGAGGTCAGTCGAGCGCTTCGCGGCGCGCGAACCGCACCACCGTCACACCCCGGCGGGCCTGCCGCGTCGAGGGCATCACGAGCACACAGTCGTCGTGCGGCGTCACCACCGGCTCGCCGTCGTTGTCCCCGATGACGGTGCCCGCGTGGGCAATCGTCTCCAAACCCAGGAAGCGCTCGGTGAAGAAGAAGCGGGGGCTTCTCGCCACCACCGCCCCGGTCACGTGCAGCGCCCACTGCCGGGGGGCGTCGGGCTGCCTCCACCCTGGCATCCATCGGAGCGCGCCCGCATGCGTGACCGTGCCGGCCTGAAGCAGGAAGCGCGCGCACTGATCGCGGGCGACATCGAGGCTGGTCGGGTCGCCGTGATAGCCACATTCGATGAGCAGGGAGCGCGTGTCGGGCGCGTCCTCGTCCGGCAGGCCGAACTGGCCATAGTCCCGCATGCGCACCCCGTCCTGATGACCCGTGTCCACGACCACGTGCGCTGGCGCGCCCAGCTGGCGCGCCAGCGCCAGGTTGCGCCGGTGCAACCCCACCAGCGAGAGCGGTTGTCCTGGCTCGTGCATGGAGTGCAGGTCCAGCAGCCATTGCGCGCGTTCGACAAAGGGCTCCAGGGCGGCAGCGCGTTGGCGTTCGCGGGTGTCGGCACCGCGCAGGCGCTCTGGCGTCCATTGCCGGTTCATGTCTTCGTCGATGAACCGAGATGCATCGCTGTCGGCCGGGTCGAAGCGGTCGAAGGCCGCCAGATTGCAGAACGCCAGCGTGAGCGAACCGGCCTCGGGCCGCAGGCCCGCCTCCAGGAGTTCCTTCACCGCCCAGGCACCACACAACTCGTTGCCATGCACCAGCGCGCTCAGCATGACGCGGCGGCCGGCCACGCCGGTGTCGAAGTGCCACACGCCTTCGACGCCGGTGTTGCCGACGCGCCAGCGGCCGAGATCGGGAGGGCTGAGGGAGAACATGGGATGGCTCATTCCTTGATGTTCGCGAAGTCGACGATCTTCTGGTACTTCGCCGACTCCGTGGCGAGAAACCCGTTCATCTCGACGTTGAGCGGCGCCACGGTCGACCCGCTGTCCTCCAGCTTCTTGCGGAACTCCGGTGTCTGCAGGGATTCGGCGAGCGCGTTGCGCAGGCGCACCGTGATCGCCTCGGGCAGATTGGGTGGCGCCATCAGGGCAAACCAGACACTGATGTCCATCTGGTTGAGCGAGGGGTGATCGGCCAGCGGCGCGATGTCCAGGGCGACGGCCGAGCGCTTCTTCTCGGTGATGCCCAGGGCCACCACCTTGCCACCGCGGATGTGCGGCAGCCCGCTGGAGAGCACGTACACACCGAAATCGACCGTGCCAGCGTACAGGTCTGTCGTCAGCGGGCCGACACCGCGGTAAGGAATATGCGACATGAAAAGGCCGGCCTGCTGCTTGGCCATTTCCGCCGACAGGTGCAGCGCGGTGCCCACCCCGGAGCTGCCGTAGATGTACTTGCCAGGCCTGGACTTGACCGTCTTGATGAACTGGTCCACCGTCTTGACGCCGCTCTGCGTGGAGGCCACCAGCACCATGGGCTGCGACGCCACCAGCCCGATGGGCGTGAAATCCTTGTAGCTGTATTTGACCGAAGACGAAATGAGGCGGTTGATCGCGATCTCGTTGTTGGCCCCCAGGAGAAGCGTGTAGCCGTCCGGTGCCGCCCGCGAAACCTTGTGCGCGCCAATGGCACCGCCCGCGCCGCCCACGTTTTCCACGATGACGGCGACGCCCAGCTTCTTCGCCAGCTGGTCGGCCACGGCCCGGCCGGTGAGGTCGGTGCTCCCGCCGGGTGGGTAGGCCACCACGACCGTGATCGGACGCTCTGGATAGGCGCCGGTCTGGGCCAGCGCGGCAGGCGCCAGGCCCACGGACAGCACCATCGGCAGGACGGTGGAAAGGACGCGGTGAAGGTTTCTCATGTGGGTCTCCTCTTTGAACAACCGCGATTCTTGGTGTCGGGGCCTTTCGCCAAGGTGCTGAAACGGCACCTTTCAGTGCCTTTTTGACATCAGCCCACGCAGGAGACCTCCCAGAGCCTTTCCGCCAGCGATGAGAGGCGCCGTTTGGTGCGGACCATCCGGATCTCGAAAACGACCTCCAGCGCCTTGCCGGCCAGCGGGGTGACCTTTCCTGCCTTGTGGGCCCCCACCACCAGCGACCAGGGCAGCCATGCAACGCCCAGTCCCTTGAGCACGTACTCCAGCAGGGCGTCGGCCGAATCGCATTGCAGAGTGGGCGTCAGACGCGGGGCTTGGGCATGGTTCGAGAGGTGATCGGAGACCAGCTGTCCCAGCGCCAGCGTGTTGGCGTAGGCCAGATAGGGCACGGGTTTGCTGGACGAGAAGTTGTAGAGCGGCTTTCCGCCGGCGCTGGCGCGCGACACCGGCACCAGCCGGTCGTGTGCCATGGTGTGCTGCAGGTACCGGGAGGGTTGCAGGCGCACGCTGATGGCGGGGTGGTAGTAGGTCAGCAGGAAGTCGGCATCGCCGCGCTCGAAGCGCTGCAGCGACTCGCCCATCGACCCGGTGCGCACATGGACCAGCGCCCCGGCAGTGTGGGCCCTGATTCGCCACAGCCAGTCGGCGGCCAGCGTCCGGGCCAGGGTACGGCCGGTGGCCAGCGTGAGAACGTTCTGCCCGGGGAAAGCGTGGTCCTGGATCTCGCTGCGGGCGGATGCCAGTGCATCCACCGCTTGCCGCGCATGCTGGAGCAGGGTTTCTCCGGCGGGGGTAAAGCTCACCGGCGCGCCATCCCGCGACACCAGCTCCGCGCCGGCCCATTGTTCCAGGCTGCGGATCCGCCGGCCGAACGCGGGGTGGGTGACATGGCGCCGAGCCGCGGCCCGCACGAAGCTCTGGGTCTCGGCCAGGGCAATCAGGTCTTCCAGCCATTTGATCTGCATGGGGTGGTCCTCGTTGAAGGGATGGCACATGATGCGTGGAAGTGGTCATGTGGGTTTTGAGTAGATTCCTGTGCCTTCAGACCATGGTTGAGGGGGCCCCCGTCTCCTAGCATTGGCCCGACTCGAACACCCTTGTTCGGGGCCATCACCAAAACAGGAGACAAGCAGCATGGATCTGAAACTGTGGGCCGCCGCGTCCGTTGTCGCCGCCGCCAGCGTGGGCGTGGCCCAGGCTCAAACCGCCCAGCAGGGCAAACTGTCGAACGACGTGCTGCGCATCGGCGTGTTGACCGACATCTCCGGCGTCTACGCCGACATCTCGGGCAAGGGCGCGGTCGAGGCCGTGAAGATGGCCGTGGAGGACTTCGGCGGCAAGATGTTCGGCAAGCCGATCGAGGTGGTTTTCGCCGATCACCAGAACAAGGCCGACGTGGGCGCCGCGAAGGCGCGCGAGTGGTACGACTCGGGCAACGTGGACATGATCAACGACCTCGCCAACTCCGGCGTGGCGCTGGCCGTGGCCGGCGTGGCGAAGGAGAAGAAGCGCCACGCCATCGTGAACAACGCCTCCAACGTGGGCGTGACCAACGCGCAGTGCTCGCCCTACGCGGTGCACTACACCTACGACGCGTACGCCCTGGCCAACGGCACGGGCAAGGCCATCGTGGAAGGCGGCGGCGACACCTGGTTCTTCCTGACGGTGGACTTCGCCTTCGGCATCGGCCTGGAGCAGCAGGTGGGTGACGTGGTGCGCAACGCCAAGGGCCGCGTGGTGGGCGCCGCGCGCCACCCGCTGGGCACGACGGACTTCTCGTCCTACGTGCTGCAGGCGCAGGCCTCCAAGGCCAAGATCATCGGCCTGGCCTCCACCGGCAACGACACCATCAACGCGATCAAGGCGGCCAACGAGTTCGGCCTGACCAAGAACCAGAAGCTCGCCGCGCTGCTGCTGTGGATCCAGGACGTGCACGCCCTGGGCCTGCCGACCGCGCAGGGCCTGCAGCTCACCAACGCCTGGTACTGGGACATGAACGACGAGACGCGCGCCTTCGCCAAGCGCTACCAGCAGCGCGTGGGCGGCCAGATGCCCAACATGGCGCACGCGGGCGACTACTCGTCCACCCTGCATTACCTCAAGGCCGTGCAGGCCGCCGGTTCCGACGACCCGGACGCCGTCTCGGTCAAGATGCGCGAGCTGCCCATCAACGACATGTTCGCCAAGGGCGGCAAGATCCGCGAAGACGGCCGCATGGTGCACGACATGTACCTGTGGCAGGTGAAGGCGCCGGCCGAGTCCAAGTACCCGTGGGACTACCTGAAGCTGGTGAAGACGATCCCCGGCGAGCAAGCCTTCATGCCGCTGGCGCAGAGCACCTGCTACCTGGTCAAGAAGTAAGAAGCCCCCCGTTGCTTGCTCACTGCGTGTAGCCGCATACCCCCCACCGGGGGGCGGGCCGGCCGCTTCGGAGCGGCCGTGCGCAGCGGCCCCTTGATTGCCTCTCTCCACCATGTCTTCTATCCTCGAAACGCAGGGCCTCTCGCGCAGCTTCAACGGGTTTCACGCCGTCTCGAACGTGAACCTGTCGGTGCGCGAAGGCAGCATCCACGCCCTCATCGGCCCCAACGGCGCGGGCAAGACGACCTGCTTCAACCTGCTCACCCGCTTCATCGACGCGAGCGCCGGTCGCATCCGCTTCCAGGGCCAGGACATCACGCGCACACCGGCCGACGCGGTGGCGCGCCTGGGCCTGGTGCGCTCGTTCCAGATCTCGGCCGTGTTCGGCCAGCTCAGCGTGTTCGAGAACGTGCGCCTGGCAGTGCAGCGCCGCCGCGGCCATTCGCTGGACTGGTGGCGCAGCGACCGCGCGCTGGCCCAGTACGACGGCCGCACCCGCGAGCTGCTGGACGAAGCCGGGCTCTCGGCCTGGGCCGAGCACAGCGCCGGTGAACTGCCCTACGGCCGCAAGCGCGCGCTGGAGCTGGCGACCACGCTGGCGCTGGAGCCGCGCGTGCTGCTGCTCGACGAGCCGATGGCCGGCATGGGCGCCGAGGACATCGCCCACGCGGCGGCGCTGATCCGCCAGGCCGCGCGCGGGCGCACCGTGCTCATGGTGGAACACAACCTCTCGGTGGTGGCCGACCTGTGCGACCGCATCACCGTGCTGGCGCGCGGCGAGGTGCTGGCCGAGGGCGACTACGCCAGCGTTTCGCGCGACCCGCGCGTGGTCGAGGCCTACCTGGGCCATGGTCATGGCGGCCAGCGCAAGCACCACAAGGCGGAGGCCCCGCATGGCTGAACCGCTGCTGACCCTGCGCGACGTGAGGGCCTGGTACGGGCCGAGCCAAGCCCTGCACGGCGCGAGCCTGGACGTGCGCGAAGGCGAGCTGGTCACGCTGCTCGGCCGCAATGGCGCCGGCAAGTCCACCCTGCTCAAGACCGTGATGGGCATGATGGGCCGGCGCCAGGGCTCGATCCGCTTCCAGGGCCGGGAACTCATCGGGATGGCGCCGCACCACATCGGCCGCTTGGGGCTGGCCTTCTGCCCGGACGACCGGGGCATCTACGCCTCGCTCACGGTGCGCGAGAACCTGCGCCTGCCGCCCGTGGTGGCCGAGGGCGGCATGAGCGAGCAGGCGCTGTACGAGCTGTTCCCCAACCTCGCGCAGCGCGCCGGCTCGGCCGGCACGCACCTCTCGGGCGGCGAGCAGCAGATGCTGGCGATCGCGCGCATCCTGCGCACCGGCGCGCGCGTGCTGCTGCTGGACGAACCCACCGAGGGCCTGGCCCCGGTGATCGTGGACCGCATCGGCGAGCTCATCCGCCAGCTCAAGGGCCGGGGTTACACCATCGTGCTGGTGGAGCAGAACGTGCACTTCGCGGCCGAGCTGGCCGACCGGCACTGCCTGATGGAATCGGGCCGCATCACCGACACCTTCGACGCGGCCACGCTGCTGCGCGATTTCGACGCGATCACCGCCAGGATCGGAGTCTAGAGATGGCGCATCCTGTAATCGGAAGGGCGAAATCCCGTCAACCGTTTGAACGTGTTGGAGAACGCGAACGGGTTCACGTAGCCCACGCTGCGCGCGATCGCCTCGACCTTCTCGTCGCTGGTGGCCAGCAGGTGGGCCGCGTGCGCGATGCGCAGCGTGGCGAGCTGGCGGCCGGGGCTGCGGCCCAGGTTCTTCTGGCACAGGCGGCGCAGGTGCTCCTCGCTGGTGTTGGCCAGGCTGGCCAGGTCGGCCAGGGTCCAGTCGCGCGCCAGGTCGGCCTTCACCGCGTTCCACACCGGCACCAGGCGCGGCTCGCGCTGCAGCGGTTCGAGCAGGCGGGCCACGTAGCGCTCGATCACGTCCACCCACACCACGCAGGTGCCGGGGTCGGCCGCGCCCTGCATCTCGCCGTGCAGGCCGAGGATGGCGTGCTCCAGCACCTGGCCGTCGAACGGGCTCATGGTCGGGGCCATGGCACCGTCCACCGAGCGCACCGAGTCGGGCATGAAGCGCACCCAGGCCAGCCGCCAGCGCTGGCCCGGCACGCAATGGAAGGCGTGCAGCACGTGCGCGGGCGCGAAGCTCACGCTGCCGGGCTTGTGCGGGTACCAGCGGCCGTCGAGCAGGGTCTGGCCTTCGCCGCTCAGGCAGACCTGCATGAAGGCCCCGCTCAGGTGCGTGCGCACCACCGTGTAAGGCGCGGCCGCGTCCACCACCGCCACGTGGGCGATGTGGCGCGCGGCCAGGGCATCGCAATGTTCGGCGCGCACCACCGTCTGCACGGTGGCGTCGCCCAGCACATGGGTTTCTGTGGAGATATCGGGATGTTTCATCGACATGGCCTGCGCATCATAGAGAGGAAGGCTGTATGACGGAGGTGTTCGGTTTGCCGCTGCCAGTGCTCGCGGGCCAGGTCATGCTGGGGCTGGTCAACGGCTGCTTCTACGCCGTGCTCAGCCTGGGCCTGGCCGTGATCTTCGGCCTGCTGCGCATCGTCAACTTCGCGCACGGGGCCTTCTTCATGGCCGGTGCCTTCGGCGCCTGGATGCTGCAGCGCTACGCGGGCCTGGGCTACTGGGCCGCGCTGCTGCTGGTGCCGCTGGTGGTGGGTGGCCTGGGCGGCGTGTTCGAGCGCGGCCTGCTGCGCCGCCTCTACGGTCTGGACCCGATCTACGGCCTGCTGCTCACCTTCGGCCTGGTGCTGGTGCTCGAAGGCGGTTTTCGCGTGGCCTTCGGCACCTCGGGCCAGCCCTACCCGGTGCCGTCCAACCTGCAGGGCGTGTTCAACCTGGGCTTCATGGTGCTGCCGATCTACCGCGCCTGGGTGATCTTCGCGGCGCTCGCGGCCTGCCTGCTCACCTGGTGGCTGATCGAGCGCACCCCGCTGGGCGCGCGGCTGCGCGCCGCCACCGAGAAACCGGCGCTCACGCAGTCCTTCGGGGTGAACGTGCCGCGCCTGCTCACCTTCACCTACGCCGGCGGCATCGCGCTGGCCGCCTTCACCGGCGTGCTGGCCGCGCCCATCCTGCACGTGAACTCGGGCATGGGCTCCAACCTCGTGATCATCGTGTTCGCCATCGTCGTCATCGGCGGCATGGGCTCGGTGTTCGGCTCCATCGTCACCGCGCTGGGCATCGGCGTGATCGAGGGGCTCACCAAGGTCTTCTATTCGGAGGCATCGACCACCGTGATCTTCGTCGTCATGGCCCTGGTGCTGCTGTTCCGCCCGCGCGGCCTGTTCGGCAAGGAAGGTGCAGCATGAACCGCTCGCTCGCTCCCTGGCAGAAGGCCTTCGTCGGGGTCCTGCTGCTGTTGCTGCTGCTCGCGGTGCCCTGGGTGCCGCAGGTGGTCTACCCGGTGTTCGTCATGAAGCTGCTGTGCATGGCGCTGTTCGCCTGTGCCTACAGCCTGCTGCTCGGCTTCGGCGGCATGATGTCCTTCGGCCACGCGGCCTTCTTCGGCAGCGCGGCCTACATCACCGGCCTGGTGGTGAAGATCTGGGGTCTGCCGCCCGAGCTGGGCCTGCTGGGCGGCACGCTGTTCGCGGCGCTGCTGGGCGCGGTGTTCGGCGCGCTGGCCATCCACCGCCAGGGCATCTACCTGGCCATGGTCACGCTGGCGCTGGCGCAGATGGTGTATTTCATCTTCCTGCAGCTGCCCTTCACTGGCGCGGAAGACGGTCTGCAGCAGATCCCGCGCGGCACGCTGTTCGGCTTCATCGACCTGCGCAACGACACCGCCATGTACCACCTGGTGCTGCTGCTCACCGTGGCCGGCCTCTGGCTCATCCACCGCGTGGTGCGCTCGCCGTTCGGCCACGTGGTGGTGGCGATCCGCGAGCACGAGCCGCGCGCGCGTTCGCTCGGCTACCCGGTGGAGCGCTACAAGCTCACGCTGTTCGTGCTCTCGGCCGCGCTCTCGGGCCTGGCCGGTTCCATGAAGGCCCTGGTGTTCCAGCTCGCCGCGCTGTCCGACGTGCACTGGCACCTCTCGGGCGACGTGGTGCTGATGGCCCTGCTCGGCGGCATGCACACCGTGTTCGGCCCGGCCATCGGCGCCACGCTGGTGGTGGGCCTGCAGTACTACCTCGACGCCTTCGGCGGCTGGGTGACCCTGGTCACCGGCCTGATCTTCATGGTGTGCGTGCTCTCGTTCCGCAGCGGCATCGCCGGTGCGATCGATGCGCTCAGAACCCGCCCACGCCCCGGGCCCTGAGCCCGCGGCCCCCTTCACGTTTCCGTTTTCCGTTTCAAGGAGATTTTCATGCCGCGTTTCGAACGCCAAGCCCTGATGGCGAAATTCCAGGACATGGTGCGCCAGCGCCAGCCCATCGTCGGCGGGGGCGCCGGCACCGGCATCTCCGCCAAGTGCGAAGAGGCCGCCGGCATCGACCTGATCGTGATCTACAACTCGGGCCGCTACCGCATGGCCGGACGCGCCTCCTCGGCCGGCCTGCTGGCTTACGGCAACGCGAACGACATCGTGCTCGAGATGGCCGGCGAGGTGCTGCCGGTGGCGAAGAAGACGCCGGTGATCGCGGGCGTGAACGGCACCGACCCTTTCATCGTCATGCCGGTGTTCCTCAAGAAACTCAAGGAACTCGGGTTTTCCGGCGTGCAGAACTTCCCGACCGTGGGCATCATCGACGGCAATTTCCGCCAGAGCCTGGAGGAGACCGGCATCAACTACGCGACCGAGGTCGAGATGATCGGCGAGGCACACGCCATCGACCTGCTGACCACGCCCTACGTGTTCTCCGCCGAGGAGGCCGTGGCCATGACCGAGGCCGGCGCCGACTTCATCGTGCCGCACATGGGCGTGACCACCGGTGGCACCATCGGCGCCACCACGGCCAAGTCGCTCGACGAATCGGTGAAACTCATCGACGAGTGGGGCGAGGCGGCGCGCAAGGTGCGCAAGGACGTGATCGTGATCGCGCACGGCGGCCCGATCTCCAGCCCGGAAGACGTGGCCCACGTGCTCAAGCACAGCCGACACTGCAATGGCTTCTACGGCGCCAGCAGCATGGAACGGCTGCCGACGGAGATCGCGATCAAGTCGCACGTGGAGCGCTACAAGCAAGTGACTTTCTGAATTCGAACCACCACAGGAGACAGGACATGGCCAGGGTCTACGTGAGCGCGGTGATGGACGCGACGCTGGAGGAGGCGTGGGCCTACCTGCGCGACTTCGGCGCGCTCGGCAACTACCACCCGTACTTCGAGAACTCCTACATCGAAGACGGCAAACCGGCCGACCAGGTCGGCTGCGTGCGCCACTTCACCGTGCGCGACGGCGGCGGCTTCCTGCGCGAACAGCTGCTCGCGCTGTCCGACGACACGCACCGCTGCCGCTACAGGATCCTGCACATCGACGCCGACTGGAAGAACTACGTGGCCGAGATGCACCTGCTGCCCATCACCGAAGGCAACCGCTGCTTCGGTGAGTGGTGGGCCGAGTGGGACGTGCCGGCCGACCAGGAGGCCGAGGCGGTGGAGCGCGTGAAAGGCACCTTCCGCACCTTCTTCGAGTGCGTCAACGCGCACCACGGCAAGACCCGATGACCACCGCGCCAGCCGCCGCGTGGGTGGTGGGCACCTTCGACACCAAGGCCGCCGAGCTGGACTACCTCGCCGGCCTGCTGCGCGCGGCCGGCGTGCGCGTGCTGACGGTGGACATCGGCACGCGCAGCGCGAGCGGCGTGGCCGACATCGACGCCGCCGCCGTGGCGCGGCACCACCCCAAGGGCGCGGCCGCCGTGTTCGAGCCCACCGACCGGGGCGAAGCGGTGATCGCGATGAGCGAGGCGCTGAGCGCGCTGGTGCGCGAGCGCCTGGGCGCGGGCGGGATCCAGGCCATGCTGGGCGTGGGTGGTTCGGGTGGCAGCTCCATGATCGCGCCGGCCATGCGCCTGCTGCCCATCGGCATGCCGAAGCTGCTGGTCTCCACCATGGCGGCCGGCGATGTCTCGGCCTACGTGGGCGTGGTGGACCTCACCCTGATGTACCCGGTGACCGACATCGCCGGCCTCAACCGGCTCTCGCGCACCATCCTGGCCAACGCGGCGCACGCGCTGGTGGGCATGCTGCAGCACCACGCGCCGACGGACCACGGGGCCGACAAGCCTTCCATCGGCCTGACCATGTTCGGCGTCACCACGCCCTGCGTGCAGGCTGTGCGCGGGCTGCTCGAGGCCGATTTCGACACCCAGGTGTTCCACGCCAACGGCGCGGGCGGTCGCACGCTGGAGGCCCTGGCCGCCGCCGGCATGCTGCGCGCCGTGGTCGACATCACCACCACCGAGGTGGGTCAGCACCTGGCCGGCGGCGTGTGCGACGCCGGGCCGAACCGGCTCGACGCCGCCGCGCGCCATGGCCTGCCCTGGGTGGGCTCGGTGGGCGCGCTGGACATGATCAACTGGGGCGCGCCGTCCACCATTCCCGAACGGCACCAGGGCCGCACCTTCCACGTGCACAACGCCAACGTGACGCTGATGCGCAGCAACGCCCAGGAGCTGGAGGCGGCGGCGCGGCGCATCGCCGAACAGCTCAACCGCGCCCGGGGCCCGGTGCGCCTGCTGCTGCCGCTGGGCGGCTTGTCCATGATCGACGCGCCCGGCCTGGCTTTCCACGCGCCCGAGGCCAACGCGGTGCTGTTCGACACGCTGGAGCGCCTGTTCGAGGCGAGCGACGCGCACCGGCTGATCCCGCTGCCGTTTCACATCAACGACCCGGCCTTCGCGGCGGCCGTGGCCGAACAGCTGAGGGCGGTGGTGTAAGGTTGCCGCATGAGCAACGCCACCGACCCCACCGAACAGGCCAAGGCCTTTTTCTTCGAAGGCAACGCCCTCTTCGAGGCCGACCGGCTCGACGAGGCGCAGAGCCGCTACGAGGCCGCGCTGGCCCTGGTGCCGGGGCGGCCGTCCATCCTGGCCAACCTGGGCGTCACCCAGTGCCGCCTGGGCCGCTGGCCCGAGGCCGTGGCCACGCTGGCGCAGGCCACCCAGGCCGACCCCACCCACCGCGACGCCTGGGTCGCGCTCGGCCTCTCGCACGAAGCCCTGTCGAACTGGGCCGGCGCCGCGCACGCGCTGCAGCAGGGCGTGCGGCTGGGGGCGTCCACCGCGCAGATCCACCTGTCCCTGGCGATGTGCCTGCTGCGGCTGGACCGGCCCGACGACGCGCTGGCGGCGCTGGACCGGGCGCTCGCGCTCGACCCGACCCTGGCCGAGGCCTGGAGCCAGCGCGGCAGCGTGCTGCGCGACGCCGGCCGGCACGCCGAGGCCGCGCGCTGCTTCGAGCAGGCCCTGGCCCACGGTGGCGACGAAACCCTGCACCGCTTCTACCTGGCCTCGGTGAAGGCCGGCGAGGCCACGCCACCGCAGCCGCCGCGCGCCTACGTGGAAGCGCTGTTCGACGAGTACGCCGACGATTTCCAGCACCACCTGATCCACCAGCTGAAGTACCAGGCGCATGAGACCCTGCTGGCGCCGCTGCGCGTGGGCGGCCGGCGCTACCCGCTGGTGCTGGACCTGGGTTGCGGCACCGGCCTGTGCGGCCAGCTCATCCGCCCGCACGCCGACGCGGTGGACGGCGTAGACCTGGCCCAGGCCATGGTCGAGCAGGCGCGGGCCAGCGGCGCCTACCGCCAGGTGGTGCAGGGCGAGCTGCTCGAATTCCTGCGCTCGCGGAAGGAGCCCGCCGATCTCGTGATCGCCGCCGACGTGTTCATCTACGTGGGCGCGCTCGACGGCGTCTTCGCCGCGGTGCGCGAGCGCCTCCAGCCCTCGGGCTGTTTCGCCTTCTCGGTCGAACTCGCCACCGGCGCCGAAGAACTGCAACTGCGGCCCAGCCTGCGCTACGCGCATGCCCCGGCCTATGTGGAGCGCCTGGCCCGGGCGCACGGCTTCCAGGTGCGCCAGACCTGGCAGGCGCCGCTGCGCGAGGACCAGCAGAAGCCAGTGATGGGCCTGTACGTGCTGCTGGAGCCCGCCGGCGCCCCATAACGCGGCCCTATACCCGAATCGCCATTTCGTATTGGTCAGCGCGCGGCGCGCTTCCTAGACTGTGGGGCACTCAACAGCCACCATGGAAAGCGCATGACCAAGCCACACGTCGATCTGTACTGGGACATCGGCAGCACGAACACCTACTTCGCGTTCAAGCTCCTCCAGCCCATCGTGGCGCGCCACGGCGCCGAGCTCGTGCTGCACCCCTACAACCTGGGCTACGTGTTCCGCAACAACGACTACGAACTCATGAAGGAGTCCAAGGCCAAGCTGCGCTACCGCAAGCGCGACCTGATGCGCTGGGCCGAGAAGCACCAGCTGCCGTTCCAGATCCCGCGCCAGTTCCCGATCAAGTCCAGCCGCGTGCTGCGCGGTTCGCTGGCGATGCGCCAGAAGGGGCTGGAGCTGCCCTTCGTCGAGGCGGCGCTCGAAGCCTACTGGGAACAGGGCAACGCGGGCATCGTGGAGTACGCGGGCCTGCGTCCCATCGCCGAGCGGTTTGGCGTGGACCCGGACTGGTTCGAGGCCACCAGCGCCAGCGACGAGACTGGCGCACAGCTCGCGAAGAGCACGGACGACGCGGTGGCGCGCGGCGTGTTCGGCGTGCCCATGATGTTTGTGGGTGACGAGATGTTCTGGGGCAAGGACCGGCTCGACTTCATGGAAGACGAGCTGGCGCGCGCCACGGCCTGAGCGTTTCTCCCGCCCCCTCACAAAAAAAGACGCCGGCTTCGAGCCGGCGTTTTTTGTGGGGTGGGTGTCAGACGACCCGCGCGCCGCGCAAGGCCTCGATCTGCGCCGCGTCCAGGCCGGCCAGGCGCGTGAGCACCTCGTCGCTGTGCGCGCCGGGCAGCGGGGCCGGCTGGTCGTAGCCGCCCGGGGCGGCACTGAACTTGATCGGAAATCCCGAGCCCGAGGCCACCATGGTGGAGCGGCTCAGCGGGTTCCACAGCGGCACCGCCATCTGGCGCTGGACCATCTGGTCCCAGCGCAGCACACCGTGGATGTCGCGCACCGGGCTGCAGGCCAGCTTGGCCTGCGCCAGGCGGGCCTCGACCTCCTCGGTGGTGATGGTCCGCGCCCACGACGCGACCACCTCGTCCACCTGGGCGTTGTTCGCCAGGCGCCAGGCGACCGACATCATGTCCGGGTCGTCCTGGAGGTCGCGGCGCTCCATCACCTCCAGCAGCGCGAGCCAGTCGTCGTGCGTGGCCGCGCCGAGCGTGACCCAGCCGTCGCGCGTGCGGTAGGCGTTGAAGGGCGAGAAACGCATGATGCGGTTGCCCTGCTGGGGCTGCAGGCCGAGCTGCGGGTAGCAGTCCAGCGGCTCGTCGAAGATCAGCGAGAACAGGCAGTCGGCCATGGACACGTCGATGGCCTGGCCCTCGCCGGTGCGGTCGCGGTGCAGCAGCGCGGCCACGATGCCCAGCGCCGCGAACACGCCCGAGATCGCGTCGGACACCGGCGAGCCGGCCTTGGTGGGCGCGCTGCCGGGCTGGCCGGTGATGCTCATGAGGCCCACGGCGGCCTGCACCATCAGGTCGTAGGCCTTGAGGTGGCGGTCCGGCCCGGTGGCGCCGTAGCCGGTGAGCGAGCAGTACACGATGCGCGGGTTGGCTTCCTTCAGCGCCGCGTAGCCCACGCCCAGGCGCTCGGCCACGCCGGCGCTGAAGTTGTCCACCACCACGTCCGCGTGGCGCACCATGCGCAGGAAGATCTCGCGCCCCTCGGCGCTCTTGAGGTTGAGCGTGGCCGACTTCTTGCCCCGCGCGCGCTTGAGGTAGGCAATGCCCATGTCCTCGTCGGTCTGGCGCTGGAAGCTCACGCCCTGCGGGCCCGCGAAGGGCGGCGCGAAGGCGGTCGGGTCGCCGGTTTTCGGGTCGTCGATCTTGATGACCTCCGCGCCCAGGCCGGCCAGGAACAGCGTGCCCTGGGGGCCGGAGAAAAAACGCGTGAGGTCGAGAACGACCACGCCGTCGAGGATCTTTGCAGTCATGGGCCCACCGTTGGAAATGTGCGCCGCAGTGTAGGCAGCGGGTCCGCGCGGGGGGAAATAGGTCTTTGACGTGGCGGTATCGCGCCGTCCTATGGGGGCGGCACGGGCGAGGCGCCAGGCCATTGACCAGCCTCCACCCGCCGGTGCGTGACCTCGGTGATGAGCTCGACGATGCGGTGCGCCGCGCTGCTCAGGGGCACGATGTCGAAGGTGCACAGCGACAGGCGGCGCTGCAGAGCCGGCTCGGTGATGCGCTGCACGCGCAGGCCGGCCGTGCCGCCCGGAATGGCCGCCGAGCCGATGGTGGCGCCCACGCCGCTGGCCACCACCGCGCGGATGGTGGCCAGCGAGTCGAGCTCGGCCAGCACGCGCATCTCGTGCCCGGCGGCCTGGAAGGCCGCGTCGATGATCTGGCGCGTCACGTTGGAGCGGCCGGGCAGGGCCAGCGCGCAGGGCGCGGCCTGGGCCAGCGACACCGTGTCGCCATCGCCCACGCCCTGCGCCGACATCAGGAACAGGTCCTCGATCAGCAGCGGGCGCACGTCCAGGTGGCTGGAGACCTTCTGGCGCGCCGTGCCGGTGTCCGGCGCCAGCGGCTCGAACAGCAGGCTCATCTCGATGCGGCCGTTGACCACCAGCTCTTCCAGGTGGCCGCTCAGGCTCTCGGTGATCTGCAGCTGGATGTCGGGGTACTTCGCGGCGGCCTCGGCGATCAGCGAAGGCGCGAGCAGCGTGGCCGCGCTGCTGGGCAGGCCCACCGAGACCAGGCCCTGCGGGTAGTCGCCGGCGTGCTGCACGTCGGTGCGCATGCGCTCCATCTGGCGCAGCATGGCGCGCGCGTGGCGGTAAAACACCTCGCCCGCTTCGGTGGCCGAGACGCCGCGCACGCTGCGCGAGAGCAGCTTGACCTTGAGCTCGTCCTCCAGGTTGGCCATCTGGTGGCTGAGCGCGGGCTGGGCGATGAACAGGTCGGCGGCGGCGCGCGAGACGCTGCCCAGTTCGACGATGCGCACGAAGTACTTGAGCTGGCGGATTTCCATCGGGCCATTGTCCTATCGGCCCTTGGGGGGCTCCATATCTTTTCACGATGCCCCAAGCCCGACACGGTATTGGCGCACCTTGGCCATGCGCACCATCATCACCGCCCATGATCGATCTCTACTTCTGGAGCACGCCCAACGGCTACAAGGTCTCCATCCTGCTGGAAGAGCTGGGCCTGCCTTACCGCGTCATTCCCGTGCACATCGGCAAGGGCGAGCAGTTCCGGCCCGAGTTCCTCAGGATCAGCCCGAACAACAAGATCCCCGCGCTGGTGGACCCCGAGGGCCCGGGCGGCGCGCCGATCGCGCTGTTCGAGTCGGGGGCCATCATGATGTACCTGGCCGAGAAGCAGGGCTGGGCCTTCCTGCCGCAGGACCTGCGCGCGCGCTATGACGTGGTGCAGTGGCTCATGTTCCAGATGGGGGGGGTCGGCCCCATGCTCGGGCAGGCGCACCACTTCCGCAAGTACGCGCCCGAGAAGATCGAATACGCGATCGACCGCTACACGAAAGAGGCGCGCCGGCTCTACACCGTGATCGACCGCCGCCTGGCCGAGGCCGAGTACCTCGCGGGCGACCAGTACTCGATCGCCGACATGGCGACCTACCCCTGGCTGCGCGCCCACAAGTGGCAGGGCCAGGACCTCGCCGACTTCCCTCACCTGCAGCGCTGGTACGCGGTGGTGCGCGCGCGCCCGGCGGTGCAGCGCGGCCTGGCCGTGCTGGAAGAGAAGGTCGACCGCTCCGGCGCCAAGCCCACCGGCGAGCGCTGGGACAACCTGTTCGGCGCCGGCCAGTTCTCCCCCTCGGAAAAGACCCCATGACCCAGAAGACCCCCATGCTCACCGGCTACCGCGTGCTCGACATCACGCAGATCGTGGCCGGCCCGACCTGCACCCGCATCCTGGCCGAGATGGGCGCCGAGGTGGTCAAGCTCGAACTCGCGCCCTTCGGCGACCGCACCCGCGTGGGCGGCCTGCGCTCCAACCAGCCCGAGCACAAGCGCTGCTCGCAGAGCACCTACTTCATCCAGCACAACCACTCCAAGAAAAGCCTGGCGCTGGACTTCAAGAGCGAGCGCGCGCGCGAACTCATCAAGGCCATGGTGCCGAAGTTCGACGTGCTGGTGGAGAACTTCTCGCCCGGCGTGATGGCGCGCGCGGGCCTGAGCTACGACGAGCTGAAGGCGATCAACCCGAGGCTGGTGATGTGCTCCATCTCGCTGGCCGGCCAGGCCGGCGAGCTCGCGCAGAAGCCGGGCTACGACTACGTGGCCCAGGCCTATGCCGGCATCACCGACCTGATCGGCGAGCGCGACGGCGAGCCCGCGCTGATCACCATGGCCATCGGCGACGCCTCCACCGGCGTGGCGGCGGCCATGGCGGTGGGCTTCGCGCTGCTGCACCGCGAGCGCACCGGCGAGGGCCAGTACATCGAGACCTCGCTGCTCGACACCTACTTCAACATGCACGAGGTGGCGGTGCCGCGCGTGAGCCTGCGCAAAAACCACACCCCGGTGCGCACCGGCTCGCAGCACCCCGACGGCGGGCCGACCGGCATCTTCCGCTGCGGCGACGGCAGCTACCTCACGCTGGCCACGCTGCCGCACCAGTGGGCGGCCTTCGTCGAGGCGCTGGGCCAGCCGGAGCTGCTGAAGGACGAGCGCTTCGCCACCGCCGCGCTGCGGCGCGACCACAACGAGGCGCTCAAGCACCTCCTCGAAACCTGGCTGGCCGGCTTCACCACGCGCGACGAGGCCATCGCCGCGCTGGAACGCCACCGCATTCCCTGCGCGCCTGTGCTCACCCTGCGCGAGGCCATGGCGCACCCGCACCTGCGCGAACGCGGCGTGGTGCGCGAGGTGCACGACCCCTACATCGGCCGCTTCGACATCCCGGGCCCGCCCGCGCGCTTCTCCGCGTGGCGCGTGCCGGGAGGCCTGCGCGCCGACCTGCTGGGCGAGCACAACGAGGAGATCCTCAAGTCGCTCGCCGGGCTGGACGACGACGAGATCGGGCAGCTGTACCGCGACGGCGTGCTGGTGCGCGACCCCCTGCTGAACGCGGACCGCGAATGGACCGAGAAGACGGAGGCCTGAGACCGCCGCGACCCCATCGACCGAACCACAACGAAGGAGACAAAGATGAAGAAACGGATATTCACCCTGGCCATCGCGCTGGGCCTGGGCAGCGCCGCGCTGGCCCAGGAGTTCCCCCAGCGCCCGGTGACGCTCATCGTGCCGTTCTCGGCCGGCGGGCCGACCGACGTGGTCGCGCGCCACCTGGCCCAGGCCATGGGCAAGTCGCTGGGCCAGCCGGTGGTGGTGGAGAACCGCGCCAGCTCGGGCGGCATCGTCGGCACCGAGGCCGTGGTGCGCGCCGAAGCCAACGGCTACACGCTGCTGATCCACAACATCGGCATGTCCACGCTGCCCGCGCTCTCGCGCTCGCTGCGCTTCAACCCGGCCACCGACCTGGACTTCATCGGCCAGGTGGCGGACGTGCCCATGACGCTGGTGGGCAAGCGCGACCTCGAACCGACCGGTTTCAAGGCGCTGCACCAGTACATCACGCTCAACCAGAAGAAGATCAACCTCGCCAACGCCGGCATCGGCACGGCCTCGCACCTGTGCGGCCTGATGCTGATGAGCCGGCTGAACCTGGCCATGACCACCGTGCCCTACAAGGGCGCCGCGCCCGCCATGGCCGACCTGCAGGGGGGCCAGGTAGAGCTGCTGTGCGACCAGATCACCACCACGCTGGGCCCGATCCAGGCCGCGCGCGTCAAACCCTACGGCAGCACCACGCGCGAGCGCCTGCCCTCGCTGCCCGAGCTGCCGACGCTGAGCGAGCAGGGGATCGACGGGCTGGAGGTCACGGTCTGGCATGGCGTGTACGCGCCGAAGAACCTGCCCAGGCCCGTCACCGAAAAGCTGGTGAAGGCGCTGCAGGACGGCCTGGCCGACCCGGCGTTCCGCGACAGCCTGCAGAAGCTCGGCGCCCTGCCCGTGAGCAAGGACAAGGCCACGCCCGAAGGGCTGGGCAAGCACCTGCGCCAGGAGATCGCGCGCTGGTCGCCCGTGATCCGGCAGGCCGAGGCCTATTTGGACTGAGCGTTTTCGGTCAGTCCTTGCGCCGCGCCACCCAATAGGTGGCGCCCTCGGCGCCATAGCGCTCGGCGTGCGGCACCTCGCCGTCGATCTGGAAGGTGTCGCCCGCGCGCAGCTGGCGCGTGAGGTCGCCCACCGTCAGCCACATCTCGCCGCGCGTGACCACCGCCTTGGCGGCAAAGGGGTGGGTGTGCATGTCCAGCACCGTGAAGGGCGCCCACTCGCGCTCGATCACCTCGTCGTAGCCTTCGATCAGGGCCTGAAGGCGAAAGGCCTCGAAGTTGGCAGGGTTCATGGAAAGGCATTGTGGGCCATCGGGTGGCGGGGTGAGGCGTTAGCATGGAGGGCTTGTGCACAGTGAAACGAGGCGCTCCATGTCCCACATGCTCCTGATCCTTGAACCGGCCGGCCAGCGCGGCACGCGCACCGAGGCCCAGGGCCGCGAGGCGTACGCCAGCATGCAGCGCTTCGGCGAGTCGCTGCGCTCGCGCGGCAAGCTGCTGGCGGCGGAATCGCTGGCCTCCCAGTCCCAGGGGGTGCGGGTGCACACCGGCGGCGGCAAGGCCCAGGTGGTGGACGGGCCGTTCGCCGAAGCCAAGGAAATGATCGGCGGCTTTTTCCTGCTGGACTGCGCCAGCATGGACGAGGCCGTGGCCATCGCCCAGGAGTGCCCGGCCGCCGAATGGGCCACCGTCGAGGTGCGCGCCCTGGGGCCGTGTTACGACGACAGCCGGGGCTGAATCCCGGCCTCAGGGTTTTTCCTGGGGTGTTTCTGTCGGCGCTTGTCGAAAACCGCGGGGCTGGTTCGTCGTGCCTGTTGAAGATCCCCAATTCAACAGGAGTTCTTGATGAACGCACCCGCCCGCATCCAGCCTTGCCTGTGGTTTGACACACAGGCCGAGGAGGCCGCACGGTTCTACGTGTCGGTGTTCCCGAACTCGCGCATCGGCGCGATCACCCGCTACGGCCCTGGCGCCCAACTGCCCGAGGGCACGGTGCTCACGATCGATTTCGAACTCGACGGGCAGCCGCACACCGCGCTCAACGGCGGGCCGCATTTCCGGTTCTCGCCCGCGATCTCCCTCCTGGTGCGCTGCACTTCGCAGCAGGAGGTGGACCACTACTGGCAACACCTCTCGGCCGTGCCCGAGCAGGAGCGCTGCGGCTGGCTGCAGGACCGCTACGGCCTGTCCTGGCAGGTCGTGCCCGAGCAGCTCATGGCCCAGCTGCAGCACCCCGACGCGGCGCGGCGCCAGAGCGTCACGCTGGCCATGCTCGCCATGGGCAAGCTCGACATCGCGGCCCTGCAGCACGCCTTCGACCACCCCTGAACCCCTCTCCAGGAGACCCACCATGCGATTCATGATCATCGTCAAGTCCTGCGACGAATTCGAAGCCGAGACCTCGCCCGCGCCCGACGAGGCGCTGATGGCCGAGATGGTCCGCTACCACGAGGAACTGGCCCAGGCCGGCGTGCTGCTCGACGGCTCGGGCCTGCACCCCAGCCGCAAGGGCTGGCGCATCCAGTACAGCGCCGACGGCAAGAAGCGCGTCGTCGACGGCCCGTTCGCCGAGTCCAAGGAACTCATCGCCGGCTACACCCTGATCCAGGTGCGTTCGCGCGAGGAGGCGATGGAGTGGAGCCGCCGCTTCCCCAACCCGGCGGGCGCCGGCAAGGCCGCCGTGATCGAACTGCGCCAGCTCTACGAGATGGAGGATTTCCCGCCCAGCGAGCCATTGGAAGACTTCAAGAAGCTCGACGCCATGCACAACCCCCAGCGCTGAGGAGCCGCCACCATGCTCAAGATCCTTGCTTTGCTGATCGGCGTGGCCATCGCCGCCCTGCTGCTGTACGCCGCGAGCCGGCCCGACCGCTTCCACGTCGAGCGCTCCACCACCATCCAGGCGAGCGCCGAGCGGCTGCACCCGCTCATCAACGACCTGCAGCGCTTCAACACCTGGAACCCCTACGCCCGCAAGGACCCGGCCATGCAGGGCCAGTACAGCGGGCCCACCGCCGGCACCGGCGCGGTGTACGAGTTCCAGGGCAACAAGGACGTGGGCAAGGGCCGCATCGGCATCACCGCGTCCAGCGCGCCCTCCAGCGTGACCATGCAGCTCGACATGTTCGAGCCCTTCGAGGGTCACAACGTCGTCACCTTCAGCCTGGTGCCCGAAGGCGAGGCCACCCGCGTGACCTGGGCCATGGATGGCCCCAGCCCCTTCATCGCGCGGCTCATCGGCGTCTTCATGAACATGGACCAGATGATCGGCCGCGATTTCGAGGCCGGCCTGTCTTACCTCAAGTCCCTGGCCGAGAAGCCGGCGGCGTCCTGAACCTTCTTCACCCCCTCACCCTTCGAAAGGAAACACCATGTTTCGCCAGATCTTCGTCAACCTGCCCATCAAGGACATGGCCCGCTCGCAGGCCTTCTTCAAGTCGCTGGGCCTGAACTTCAACCCGCAGTTCACCAACGAGCAGGGCGCCTGCCTGGAGGTGGGCGAGAACATCTTCGCCATGCTGCTGGTCGAGCCCTTCTTCCAGGGCTTCACCAAACTGCCGATCTCGGACGCGAAGAAGGCCACCGAGGTGCTGGTGGCGCTCTCGGTCGACCACCGCGCCCAGGTGGACGAGGTGGTGGCCAAGGCGGTGGCCGCCGGCGCCACCACGCCGAACGCGCCGATGGACCACGGCTTCATGTACCAGCACGGTTTCGCCGACCTCGACGGCCACCAATGGGAGGTGTTCTGGATGGACATGAGCGCCGCCCCCGCGCAGATGTAAATTCGGCCCATGCATTCCAGTGTCCACCAGGCCATCGCCACCGTCTGGCGCCTCGAGTCCGCGCGCATCACGGCCAGCGTGGCGCGGGTGGTGCGCGACATCGGCGTGGCCGAGGAGCTCGCGCAGGACGCGCTGGTGGCCGCGCTGGAGCACTGGCCCAGGGACGGCGTGCCCGACAACCCCGCCGCCTGGCTCATGACCACCGCCAAGCGCCGCGCGCTCGACCACCTGCGCCACCGCCAGATGGCCGACGAGAAGCACGACGGCATCGCCGCCGACCTCGAAGCCCTGGGCGCCACGCACGTGCCCGATTTCGTGGACGCGCTGGACGAGGCGCGGCAGGACGACATCGGCGACGACCTGCTGCGCCTGGTCTTCACGGCCTGCCACCCGGTGCTCTCCACCGACGCGCGCGTGGCCCTCACGCTCAAGCTGCTGGGCGGGCTCAGCACGCACGAGATCGCGCGCGCCTTCCTGGTGCCCGAGGCCACCATCGCGCAGCGCATCGTGCGCGCCAAGCGCACCATCAGCGAGGCCGGCGTGCCGTTCGAGGTGCCGCGCGGCGACGCGCTGGGCGAGCGCCTGGCCTCGGTGCTCGAGGTGGTGTACCTGGTGTTCAACGAGGGCTACACGGCCACCAGCGGCGGCGACTGGATGCGCCCCGCGCTGTGCGACGAGGCGCTGCGCCTGGGCCGCATGCTGGCCGGCATCGCGCCGCAACAGCCCGAGGTGCAGGGCCTGCTGGCGCTGATGGAGATCCAGGCCTCGCGCACCGCCGCGCGCACCGACGCCAAGGGCCGCCCGGTGCTGCTGGCCGACCAGGACCGCAGCCGCTGGGACCACCTGCTGATCCGCCGCGGCCTGGCCGCGCTGGACCGCGCCGACCTGATAGGCGCCGAGCCGGGCCCTTACCACCTGCAGGCGGCCATCGCCGCCTGCCACGCGCGCGCCGTGCGTTCCGCCGACACCGACTGGGCCCGCATCGCCGCGCTGTACGGCGAGCTCGCGCGCGTGGCGCCTTCGCCGGTGGTCGAGCTCAACCGCGCGGTGGCCATCTCCATGCACGCCGGGCCGGCCGCCGGCCTGGTGCTGGTGGACGCGCTGCTGAAGAACAAGGCGCTGCGCCAGTACCACTGGCTGCCCAGCGTGCGCGGCGACCTGCTGGCCAAGCTGGGGCGCGACGGCGAGGCGCGCGCCGAGTTCGAGCGCGCGGCCGACCTCGCGGGCAACGAGCGCGAGAAGGAATTCCTGCGCGCGCGCGCGGCCGCGCTGCCGGGCGCCTAGGCGCCGAGCTGCCGCACCAGCCCCGACAGCAGCCGCGCGACCTCGCGCACCGCCGAGGACGCGGGGCGGCGCCGGGTCACATCGATGAAGGTGGTCTGCCGGATCGCCGGGTGGGTGATGGGCATGCACTCCAGCAGGCCCCTGGCCAGTTCGTCCTGCACCGCGTGCGCGGGCAGCGTGGCATGCAGGCCGCAGCTCATCACGGCGTCCTTCATCGCGGTGGCCGAACTCACTTCCAGGGCCACGTGCATGGACAGGCGCCGCCGGCCCGCCACTTCCTCGAACAGGGCGCGCAGGCTGTTGGGCCGCATCGGCATCACCAGCGGCAGGCCGGCCAGGGCCGAGAAGCGCACCGAGGCCTTGCCGCTGTGCGGGCCCCCGGGCGCGGCGATCAGGCACAGGGGCGAGGACAGCACCGCGTCCTGGTTTTCGCGCTGCAGGGGGCGGTAGCGGTTGAAGGTGCCCACGTCGATGTGACCCTCGGCCAGCATCACCTCGATCTGCCCGCTGTAGGCCTCGACCACGCGCAGCTGGATGTCGGGGAACGCCTCGCTCACGCGGGCGTAGAGGCGGCCGGTCATGGGGCGCGACATCGACGGCAGCAGGCCCACGTTCACCACCCCGGTGGGCCGCTGCCAGTTGCCTCCGGCTTCCTCCACCAGGGCCGAGGCGTCGGCCAGCAGCGCGTGCGCGCGCGGCAGCACATGGCGACCCAGTTCGGTGAGCACCACGCCCCGGCCGGTGCGGTGCAGCAGGCGCCCACCCAGCGTGGCTTCCAGGCGCGAGAGCTGGCGGCTGAAGGCCGACTGCGCCACGCCGGCGGCCGTGGCCGCGGCCGTGAGGCTGCCGTGTTCGGCGGCCTGGACGAAGTGGCGCAGGTCTTCGATCTGCAAACCTTTGCGATCCGGAATCAGCATGTCTGAAATGCCTCCTATGCGTATTCTGTATTTTGCATCCGCTCCCTAAACTGGCATCGAAACCGACCCATCACAAGGATTTCGAGACATGAGCACCGCCGCCGCCGGGCCCCTGCAGGGGCTGCGAATCCTGGACCTCTCCACCGTGATTGCCGGCCCCTGGGCCTCGACCTTGCTGGCCGACCTGGGCGCCGATGTGCTCAAGGTCGAGATGCCCGGCGTGGGCGACCCGCTGCGCGCCCTGCCGCCCTACAAGGACGGTGTGCCGCTGTGGTGGAAGGCGGCCAACCGCAACAAGCGCGGCATCACGCTGGACCTGCGGCGCGACGAGGGGCGCGAGCTGCTGGGCCGCCTGCTGCCCGAGCACGACGTGCTCGTCGAGAACTTCCGCCCCGGCACGCTGGACAAGTGGGGCATCACCAAGGACTGGTTGCACGGCATCCACCCACGGCTGGTCATCCTGCGCCTGACCGGTTTCGGCCAGACCGGCCCGTACCGCAACCGCCCGGGCTTCGCGCGCGTGTTCGAGGCCATGACGGGTTTCACCAACCTCTGCGGCGAGGCCGACCGACCGCCCTTGCATCTGGGCTTTCCGATCGCCGATGCGGTGGGGGGCCTGTTCGGCGCCATCGGCATCCTCGCGGCGTTGCACCACCAGCGCGAGGGCGGTGAGGACCGGCCCGGCCAGGAGATCGACTGCTCGATGATGGAGTCGATGTTCCGCGTGCTCGACTTCCTGCCGATCGAGTACGACCAGCTGGGCGTGGTGCGCGGCCGTTCGGGCAACACCAGCCAGTACGCGGCGCCGGGCAATGTGTACCAGACCGCCGACGGGCGCTGGGCCTCGATCGCCGCCTCGACGCAGCGCATCTACGAACGCCTGTGCGCGGCCCTGGGCCGGCCCGATCTGGTGAGCGATCCGAGGTACGCCACCAACCGCGACCGCGTGGCCCACCGGGCCGAGCTCGACCAGGCGCTCGCGGCGGAGATCGCGAAGCACCGCATCGACGAGCTGGGGCGCATGCTGGAGGCCAACGAGGTCGGGTTCAGCCCGATCTGCGACATCGCCGACATCTTCGAAGACGCCCACTTCGCCGCGCGCCAGGCCATCGTCAGCGTGCCCGACGACGAACTCGGCACGGTGCGCATGCAGAGCGTGGTGCCCGCGTTCTCCGAGACGCCGGGCGCGGTGCGCCACGCCGGCCCTTCGCTGGGCCAGCACAACCAGGCCGTGTTCCGCGAACTCGGCCTGACCGACGCCCAGCTGGACGGCCTGCGCGCCGCCGGCGTGATCTGAACCTCAGCAAAAGGAGTGACCATGGACGACCCCATCCGGGCGTATCTGATCGAAGGCAGCGCGGACGCGGTGCAGGCCCGCTTCACCACCTTGACGCCGTCGCAGCTCGACCCGGGCGACGTGGTCGTGCGCATCCACCACGCCAGCGTCAACTACAAGGACGCGCTGGCGGCCACCGGCCGCGGGCGCATCATCCGCCGCTTTCCCTGCGTGGGCGGCATCGATGCCGTGGGCACGGTGGAGTCGTCGCAGAGCCCGCGCTTCCAGCCGGGCGACGCCGTCATCGTGCACAGCCACGGCTTCGGGGTGTCGCAGCACGGCGGCTACGCCACCCGCACCCGCGTGCCGGCCGACTGGGTGAACCCGATCCCACCCGGGCTCAGCGCGCTGGACGCGATCACCATCGGCGTGGCGGGCTACACGGCGGCCCTGGCGGTGGACCTGATGGAGCTCAATGGCCTGGCGCCCGGGCGGGGCCGGGTGCTCGTCAACGGCGCCACCGGCGGTGTGGCCAGCATCGCCATCGACATCCTGGCCCAGCGGGGCCACGAGGTGGTGGCCGTCACCGGCAAGCCCGAGCAGGCGCCTTACCTGAAAGCACTCGGCGCCAGCGAGGTGGTCGCGGCCAGCGACCTGGCGGCTGCCACCCGCCCGCTGGAGAAGGCGCTGTGGGCCGGCGCGGTGGATTCGCTCGGCGGCGAACCCCTGGCCGCGCTCACCCGCACCACGAACAAGGACGGCGTGATCGCCAGCATCGGCAACGCGGCGGGCCAGGAACTGGTGACCACCGTCATGCCCTTCATCCTGCGCGGGGTGCGGCTCATCGGCGTCAACTCCGACAACGAGCCCGCGCTGCGCGAACACGTGTGGCGCCGCCTGGCCAGCGACCTGCGCCCGCGCCACCTGGGCCGCATCGCGCAGGTCAAGCCCTTCGACGACTTGCCCCAGGTGATCAAGGACGTGGTGGAGGGCCGCAACACCGGCCGCACCGTGATCGCCGTGGCCCCCGAGCTGTAGACCCCGACAACCGACGAGGAGACAACATGAAAACCGCGCGCTGGCTTGTTTTGCTGCTGACGCTGACCCTGTTCGCCGGCCTGTCCGGCGCGCAGGGCGGCCGTTACCCGGACCGTCCCGTGAAACTGGTGGTGGGCTTTCCCGCCGGGCAGGCCACCGACATCGTGGCCCGCCTGCTGGCGGACCGGCTGTCGCAGTCCATGGGGCAGCCCTTCGTGGTCGAGAACCGGCCAGGGCAGGGCGGCAGCCTGGGCCTGGCCCACCTGGCCAAGTCGCCGCCGGACGGCTACACCATGGTGCTGGCCGCCACGGCCTCGCTGGTGACCAACCCGCACCTGTACAAGTCGGTCGGCTACGACCCGCTGACCGACTTCGCGCCCAGCGGCGTGGCGATGGAAATCCCGCTCGCGCTGGTGGCCCACCCGTCGGCGCCGTTCAACACCCTGGCCGAACTGGTGGCCTATGCCAAGGCCAACCCCGGCAAGCTGAACTACTCGTCGGTGGGCAACGGCACGCTGTCGCACCTGGCGATGGAGCGCCTCAAGCGCGAGGCCGGCATCACCATGATGCACATCCCCTACCAGGGCAGCGTGCGCTCGATCGCGGACCTCGTGGCCGGCAACGTGATGCTCAGCTTCGACACCCTCACGGTCACGGTGCCGCACATCGAATCCAGGCGGCTCAAGCTGATCGCCGTGGCCTCCGGCAAGCGCGTGCCGCAGCTGCCCGATGCACCCACCCTGATCGAGGCCGGCATGCCGGGCTTCGTCGCGAGCCCCTGGCTGGGGGTGCTGTTCCCCAAGGGCACGCCGGCGGAGATCGTGATGGCCATGAACGCGGAGATCCGCAAGGCGCTCGACGACCCGGGCATGCAGAAATCCATGTTGACCATCGGTGCCGTGGCGCGGCCCAACAGCCCCGAGGAGTTCGCCCGCCTGCTGCAGGAGGACCACGCGAAGTGGGGCCGCATCGTGCGCGAATCCGGAGCCCGCGTTGACTGAGCCGGCCGGCGGCCCCGGGGTGGCGCTGGGCGAGCGGTTCGGCCTGGCGCGCGAGCTCTCCGGCGACGACCTGGAACAGGCGGTGCGCCTGACCCAGGGCACGCACCCGGTGCACGTGAGCGACGGCGCGGCGACCCATGCGGGCCTGCGCGGCCGCATCTTCCACGGCGCGGTCACCGCCGCGATCATGGCCAGCGCCATCGGCGCGCGCTTCGCCCGCAGCCGCATCGCCCTGCTGGAGCAGCACAACCGCTACCGGCTGCCGGTCTATCCCGGCGACACGCTGCGCGCCACGTGGACGGTGCAGCGCCTGCGCGAAAGCCGGAAGGCGGGGCAGTGGGTGGTGGAGCTGGCGGGTGAGACGGTCAACCAGCAGGGGGCCGTGGTGCTGGAGGCCCATGCCCAGGTGCTGTGGCAAGGCCCGTTGGCGGAGGCTTGAAGCGAGGCATTGTGCGACAGGTTTGGCGCCTGCGTGTGGGTGAAAGCCCCATGGCGTGCGCAAAGGGTGCCGGCCAAACTGGCTGAAAATAACGGCACCGCCATGGAATACGACCCGCCCGATTTCCACACCGAGCCATTTCGCGGTTCCAACCACGCCCCCCTTGACCCCGAGACGGAAGCCGACGTGATCATCGTCGGTGCCGGCCCGGCCGGTCTGGCGGTGGCGGCCTGCCTGGTGCAGCGCGGGCACAGCCCGCTGGTGATCGACCGCGCGCAGGACATCGCCTCGTCCTGGCGCCACCATTACGAGCGCCTGCACCTGCACACCGTCAAGACCCATTCGGCCTTGCCCGGCCGGCCATTCCCCGACGACGCGCCGCGTTACGTGCCGCGCCAGGGGGTGGTGGACTACCTGGTCGCCTACGCGCGCCAGCATGGCATCGAGCCCACGCTGGGACAGAACGTGACGGCGATCGAACCCCGGCAGGGCCCGGGCGCGCCCTGGCAGGTGGCGCTGGCCAATGGGCGCCAGCTGTCGGCCAACCACGTGGTGGTGGCCACCGGCGCCAACCGCCAGCCGCGCGCCCCCCGCCTGCCGGGCGAAGACGTGTTCCAGGGCCGCCTGCTGCACAGCCGCGGCTACCGCAACGCCGCGCCCTTCAAGGGCCAGCGCGTGCTGGTGGTCGGCATGGGCAACACCGGTGCCGAGATCGCGCTGGACCTGGTGGAACACGGCGTGCGCACCGCGCTCTCGGTGCGCTCGCCGGTCAACATCGTGCGGCGCGACGTGCTCGGCCGGCCCGCGCAGCTCTCCAGCCTCATGCTCAGCCAACTGCCGCCGGTGCTGGGCGATGCGCTGGCCGTGCTGCTGCGCAACCTCACCGTGGGCGACCTGCGCCGCCACGGCCTGCCCAGCGCGAGCGTCTCGCCGTTGCGCCAGTTGCGCGAGGAGGGCAAGACGCCGGTGATCGACGTGGGCACGGTGCAGCGCATCAAGACCGGCGACATCCTGGTCTACCCCGGCATCCAGCGCCTCACGTCGGGCGGGGTGCGGTTCACCGACGGCAGCGAACACCCGTTCGACACCGTGCTGCTGGCCACCGGCTACGACGCGGCGCTGGGCGAACTCTTTCCCCGCACCGCCTTGCCGCTGGACGAACGCGGCATCCCCTTGCAACTGAGCGGCGAGGGCGCGCTCGAAGGTCTGCACTTCGTGGGCTTCGACGTGCGCCAGCCCGGCGGCCTGCTGCGCACCATCGCCCTGCAGGCGCCGCGGGTGGCGCAGCGCATCTCGGCGCGGCAGGCGAACGGAGGCCGGCATGCGTGAGGCGCGCACCCACATCGAGATCGGCAAGCAGGAGACCTTCATCGCGACCGAGCCCGTCGAAGGGGGCAGCCTGGAGTGGATGCTGGACATCGGCACCCGCGCGCTGGGCAACGGCCCGTTCAAGCACACGCCGCCCACGGCGCTGGAGATCGAGACCGCGATCGAACACGTGGAGAACGCCGTCATGCCGCTGCTGCGGCAGCTGCCGCGCGGCTCCCAGCTGGTGACGTCGGACGCCGCCGCGCACGAGCTGCGCCGCCTGGTGCACGAGCGCGAGGCCGGCGGCGCGCTGCTCCTGATCGACGACATCGAGCAGGTGTTCAACCAGATCGCGGCGGTTTCGCTCGGCCGGCCCGCCACCTCCTCGGGCCTGCCGCCGCAGCCCGAATTCGCGGCCTACGTGCTCATCCTGCGCGAGACCATGCACCACCTCGGCTTCGCATCGCTGATGCTGCGGGCCCCCAACGACTGAACCCACCCACCGCCATGCCCAACCCCGACACCCTCGAACGTTTCATCGCCCTGGTGGAGCAGAACGCGCACGACCAGGCCATCGAAGACTTCTACGCGCCGCACGCCAGCATGCAGGAAAACCAGGCGCCGCCGCGCGTGGGCCGCGACCAGCTGGTGGCCGGCGAGCGCCAGGTGATGGCGCGCGCGGCGTCCATCAAGTCGCGCTGCGTGCGCCCGGTGCTCGTCCACGGCGACCACGTGGTGATCCGCTGGCGGTTCCGCTTCGTCTGGCGGGACGAGTCGGTCACCGAGATGGAGGAACTGGCCTGGCAGCGCTGGGAGGGCGAGCGCATCGTGTCCGAGCAATTCTTCTACGACCCGGCGCAACGCACGCCGCAACCACCGGCCGGGGTGGCGATATGAGCTCGGACCTCGAACCCCGGGAGTTCCTGGTGATCTCGCGCGGCCAGTGGGACGCCGACAAGTCGCCCGAGGAGATCCAGGCCGCGATCGACCGGTTCTACGTGTGGCATGGCGAGCTGGTGGCCCGGGGGGTGATGCGCTCGGGCCAGCGGCTGGCGCGCGACGGCAAGCTGGTCACGCGCGAGCGCATCGTCGATGGCCCGTTCGCCGAGGCCAAGGAGGTGGTGGGCGGCTTCTGGTTCGTGCGCGCCACCAGCCTGGAAGAAGCCGCGCGCCTCTCGGCCGACAACCCCTGCCTGGCCTGCGGCCTGCAGTACGAGATCCGGCCGTTCGAGCCGGTGCGCGCCAGCGCGTTCGCGCTGACGAGCGAAACACCGACGCGTTAGTCGTTGGCTTTGAAACCGGTGGCCTTGACCACCTGGGCCCAGCGCGCCGTCTCGCTTGCGATGGTGGCCGCGAAGGCCTCGCCATTCTCCCGCGGCACGTCAAAGCCCTGCGCTTCCAGCCTGGCCTTGTAGTCCGCGTCGGCCTGGGCCTTCACCGTGGCGGCCTGGATCTGGTCCACCACCGCCTTGGGCGTGGCCGACGGGGCCATGAGGCCGAACCACACCGTGGCGCCCAGGTCCGGGTAACCCAGTTCGGCCAGGCTGGGCACCTGGGGCAGGAAGCGGGTGCGCTCGCGCGAGGTGACCGCGATGGCGTGGAGCTTGCCGCTTTGCACGTGCGGCAGCGCGGCCTGCAACTGAGCGAAACCCAGCCGCACCTGGCCGCCGAGCAGGTCGGTGATCTGCGGTGCGCTGCCCTTGTAGGGCACGTGCACCATGTCCAGCTTGAAGCGTTCGTTGAGCTGGAAGCCCAGGAAGTGCGACGGCGTGCCGGGGCTGAACGAGGCGTAGGTGACCTGGCCCGGGTTGGCCGCCACCCACTTCACCAGATCGGGCAGCGTCCTGGCCGGCACGGACGGGTGGGTCACCAGCACCAGCGGGTTCTCCACGCCTTTGGCGATGGGCTTGAAGTCCGACTGCTTCCAGCGCAGGGCCGGGTAGACCGAGGGGTTGATGGTGAACATGGCCTGGGTGCTGATCCACAGCGTGTGCCCGTCGGCGGCCGCGTTGCGGACCTGCTCGGCGCTGAGGTTGCCGTTGGCCCCGCCCTTGTTCTCCACCACGAAGGTGCCGCCGGTCTGTTTCGCCAACTGGTCGGCCAGCGCCCGGCCGTACACGTCCACCGCGCCGCCGGCCGGTGTGCCCACCACCAGGGTCACCGGTTTGCTCGGCCAGGTCTGCGCGAGGGCCTGGGGCGCGGCCAGGCCGGCCGCGAGGGCGAGCAAGAGGACGCGCACAGGGGAATGGGGGGATGGCATGGGAGTCTCCTGGATGATGTTCGGGTGCCTTTTTCGAATCTATGCCCTCCTGGATTGGTTGATCAATACAACTATGCTCAGGGTATTCACTGGTGGAGTCGATGTGTGATGGGTGAACTCTTTCTCTACCGGCTGACCCGCCTTCAGGCGGCGGCCGTCGCGCCCGTGGGGCGGCTGTGCCAGGCCCGCTATGGCGTGTCGCGCCGCGAGTGGCGGCTGATCGTGGTGCTGGCCCGGCACGGCCCGGTGCTGTCGTCGGAGCTGGCGGACTTGGCGCAACTGGACCGCGCGCGCACCTCGCGCATCGTCACGACCCTGGTCGACCTCGAACTCGCCGCTCGCGAGGTCATTCCCAGCGACCGCCGGCAGGCGAAGGTGTCCCTGACGGACAAGGGCCGCGCGCTGCACGAGGAGTTTCTGCCCGTGGTGGTGGAGCTCAACCGGCAGCTGCTGCTGGCGCTGGAACCGGAGGAGGTCGCGCAACTCGACGGGCTGATGGACCGCCTGGCCGAGCGCGCCAAGGCCAACCTCGCGGCGCTGGACCTGCCCAAGCAGCGGCGCTCGCGCCCCGTGCGGCGCTAGCGCTCGCCGCGGCTGCGCCCTTTGGCGCGTTTCTGCGTCGGCCAGGCCTGCATGCGGAAGGCCTCGACCAGAAAGTCGATCAGCAGGCGCACCTTGGGCGAGACGAACTTGCGCGAGGGGTAGACCACGTACACGCCCAGCTCGATGGAGCGGAACTCGGGCATCAGCTCGACCAGGGTGCCGGCCTGCAGGTCCGGGCCCACGAGGAAGGAAGGCTGCAGCACGATGCCCTGGTGGCGCAGGGCCGCGAGGCGGCAGGTGTCGCCGTTGTTGCAGCGCAGCCGGGGCGAGACCTTCACCGAGACCGGCCCCTGCGGCCCGGTGAAGCTCCAGTGGTCGCCCATGGAGAACAGGCTGTAGGCGGCGACCTGGTGCTGCGCCAGCTCGGCGGGGTGGCGGGGCGTGCCGTGCTGGCGCAGGTAGCCGGGCGAGGCGCACAGCACCAGGCGTGTGCTCGCGATCTGGCGGCTCACCAGGCTGGAGTCGGGCAGGCGCGCGATGCGCACCGCCATGTCGAAACCTTCCTCCACCAGATCGACCACGCGGTCCGACAGTGTCACGTCCAGCGTGAGCTTGGGATGGCTGGCCATGAAGGCCACCCACAGCGGCGCCAGGTGCAGCAGGCCGAAGGTGAAGGGCGCGTTCACGCGCAGCAGCCCGGTGGCCTCGCCGCTGCGCGAGGTGATCTCGGCCTCGGCCTCGTCCACCGAGGCCAGCACCTCCTTGCAGCGCGTGTGGAACACCTCGCCTTCCGGCGTGAGCGAGAGCCGCCGCGTCGTGCGGTTGAGCAGGCGCACGCCCAGGTGCGACTCCAGCTCCGCCACGTGCCGCGACACCGCCGCCTTGGACATGGGCAGGGCGTCGGACGCCGCGACAAAGCTGCCGGCATCGACCACCGCGGCAAACACCCTCATCGCTTCCAATCGGTCCATTTGTCTCTGAATAAGGAACAGTTTGTCTAATTGAAGCATGTTTATCTCTGGATGTGGAACTTTTAAAGTCCCTCCATCGACCTGTTGAAGGAGCACTTCATGAACCGCCTGCCCACCCTGTTCGTATCCCACGGCGCCCCCACGTTCGCGCTGGAGCCCGGCCTCGCTGGCCCGAAACTGAGCGCGCTCGGGCGCACCCTGCCCACGCCGAAGGCGGTGCTCATCGTCTCGCCGCACTGGATGACGCGCGGCGCGCGCGTGGGCCTGAGCGAGCAGCCCGCCACCATCCACGACTTCGGTGGTTTTCCGCAGCCGCTGTACGAGATCGGCTACCCGGCCACTGGACACGCCGAGCTGGCCCGCCGCACGCTGGACGCGTTGAAGCGCGCAGGCTGGACCGCCCAGGGTGAAGAGCACCGCGGCCTGGACCACGGCGCCTGGGTGCCGCTGCGCTACCTGTACCCGGAGGCCGACGTGCCCGTGTTCCAGGTGTCGCTGCCGCACGGGCTGGACGCGGCCGGTGCCTGGGCTTTCGGGCAGGCGCTGGCCCCCTTGCGCGACGAGGGCGTGCTGGTGATCGGCTCCGGCAGCCTGACCCACAACCTCTACGAGTTCCGCAGCGGGCACGGTGACGACGCGGCCTACGCCACCGAGTTTGTGGCCTGGGTGCGCGAGGCCGTGCAACAAGGCGACAGCCCGCGCGTGCGCCGCACGCTGGACGACGCTCCGCACGCGCAGCGCGCCCACCCGACCACCGAGCACTTCCTGCCGCTGCTGGTGGCGGCTGGGGCGGCGGGCGAGGGCGTCCGCGCCGACGTGATCGATGGCGGCATCACGCACGGCGTGTTGTCGATGGACAGCTTCGTCTTCGGGACCGCGTCATGAGCGACGTCATCCTCATCCAGCAGCCCGCCGTGTCTTCAGGTGCGCTCATCCTGCTGTTCCATGGCGTGGGGGCGCAGCCAGGCGACCTGGTGCCCCTGGGTCAGGCGCTGGCCAAGCGGCAACCCGCGGCCTGGGTGGTCAGCGTGCGCTCGCCGGACCCGGCCGACCTGGGCCGGGGCTGGCAATGGTTCTCGGTGGTAGGCGTCACCGAAGACAACCGGCCCGCGCGCGTGGCCGAGGCCATGCCGCGCTTCGCCGACACGGTGCGGCATTGGCAGCGCCGCAGCGGTGTGGGGGCCGCGCGCACCACGCTGATCGGCTTCTCGCAGGGCGCCATCATGGCGCTGGAGTCCACGCAGCAGGCCCCCGGGCTGGCGGGTGCGGTGGTGTCCATCGCCGGCCGCTTCACGCAGCCCCCGAGGACTGCCCCGGAGGGCACGCGCATCCACCTGATGCACGGCGACGCCGACGCGGTGATGCCGGTGCGGCTGGCGCGCGATGCCGCCGACACGCTGACCCGGTGCCAGGCCGAGGTGACGCTGGACGTGTTTCCTGGGCTCGGACACGGGGTGGATGCCCGCGTGCTGGCCGCCATCGACCAGCGCCTCGCGTTGCCACATCACTGACACACGGGGCCGATCCAATCGGCCCATGCGAACCGTCGACCTGATCTATTTCAATGCCGGTGGCGGCCACCGCGCATCGGCCCTGGCCCTGGAGGCCGTGCTGCGCGAACAGCCCACGCCCTGGAGCGTGCGGCTGGTCAACCTGTTCGAGGTGCTGGACCCGAAAGCCAAGTTCCAGCAGATGACCGGCAGCGCGCCGGAGGACTGGTACAACCGGCGCCTGGCGCGTGGCTGGACCATCGGCATGGCGCAGGAGCTCAAGCTGCTGCAAGGCCTGATCCGCCTGGCGCACCCCATGCTGCTGCGCCAGCTGCAGCAGCATTGGCTGCGCACCGAGCCCGACCTCGTGGTCTCGCTGGTGCCGAACTTCAACCGCGTGATGCTCGAAAGCCTGGGCGCGTCCTTGCCGGGCGTGCCCTACGCCACCGTGCTGACCGACCTAGCCGATGTGCCGCCGAATTTCTGGATCGAGCGCGACCCGCGCCAGCACGTGGTCTGCGGCACACCGCGCGCGGTGGCGCAGGCGCTCGCCCTGGGCCACGCGCCCGAGCAGGTGCACGCCACCTCCGGCATGATCATCCGGCCCGAGTTCTACCAGCCCATGCGGCTGGACCGCGAGCAGGAGCTGAGCCAGCTCGGGCTCGATCCTTCGCGGCCCACTGGCATCGTGATGTTCGGCGGCCACGGCTCCAAGGCCATGCTGGGCATCGCCGAGCGCCTGAGCGCGAGCACGCAACTGATCCTGATCTGCGGCCACAACAAGGCCCTGGCCGCGCGGCTGCAGGCGCTGCCGCGTGGTGCGCCGCGCTGCGTGGTGGGCTTCAGCACCGAGGTGCCGCGCTACATGCGCCTGGCCGATTTCTTCATCGGCAAACCCGGGCCGGGCAGCCTGAGCGAGGCGGTGCAGCAGGGGTTGCCCGTGATCGTGGTGGACAACGCCTGGACCATGCCGCAGGAACGCTACAACGCGCATTGGGTGCGCGAGAACGGCCTGGGCCTGGTGCTGCGCAGCTTTCGCGGCATCGACGCGGCGGTGGCGCGGCTGCTGGCTGGCCTGGACGGCCACCGCGCCTGCGTGCATCGCATGGACAACCGCGCACTGTTCGAGATCCCGCAGATCCTCGAACGCGTGCTGGACGAGGCGCAGGCCGTGAGAGGGCTGCCGGTTCGTGTGTCCGGCGCGTGACAGGGCTTCTTATTTTTACAAAGCACCTGCTTGCTGAAAATCAAGCCGGCTGCTATCGTGCCGCGCATGAGCCTGGCCGACACCGATGCACCCCCCGCCGACGAGGCGCCGCGCCGCCCGCGCGGCCGCCCGCGCAAGACCGCCGATGAGCGCGACGACGGCAACCGCCGCCGCGAGTTGATCGCGGGTGCGGCCCGCCTGTTCCGCCAGCAGGGCTTTGCCGCCACCAGCACGCGCGACATCGCGGCCGCCGTGGGCATGCGCTCGGGCTCGCCCTTCTACCACTTCGAAAGCAAGGAAGCCCTGCTCGGCGCGGTGATGCTCGAAGGCATGCAGGGCGCGCTGCAGCGCCAGCAGGCCGCGCTGGCCTTGCTGCCGCCGGACGCCCCGCCACGCGAGCGCCTGCGCGTGCTCATGCGCAACCATTTCGAGGTGCTGCTCGGGCCCGACAGCGATTTCATTCCCGTGATGCTGTACGAATGGCGCTCGCTCAACACCGCGCAGCGCGGCGAGGTCAACCAGTTGAAGGACCGCTACGAGGGCGACTGGGTGCCCGAGCTGAAAGCCCTGCACGCGCAGGGCCAGCTTGGTGCCGACCCGGTGCTCGCTCGGCTCATGATCTTCGGCGCGCTCAACTGGTCGGCCCAGTGGTACGTGCCGCCCTCGGGCCGCAGCGCCAAGGCGCGCGCGCGCGTCTCGCTCGACGAACTCACCGAATCGGCCTTGAAACTTTTCCTGAAGGAGCCGGCATGAGCACCAAATCCCATTACCGCTCGGCCTTCGCGCCGGGTCTGCTGCAGGGCCGCGTGGTCGTGGTCACCGGCGGTGGCTCGGGCATCGGCCGCTGCACCGCGCACGAGCTCGCCAGCCTGGGCGCGCACGTGGTGCTGATCGGGCGCAACCTCGCCAAGCTGCAGGACACGGCCGGCGAGATCGTGAGCGACGGCGGGCGCGCCAGCTTCCACGCCTGCGACATCCGCCAGGAAGACACGGTGCGCACCGTGGTCACGGCCATCGTGGGCGCCCACGGCCGCATCGACGGCCTGGTGAACAACGCAGGCGGCCAGTACATCACGCCGCTGGAGAACATCAGCGCCAAGGGCTGGCAGGCGGTGATCGACACCAACCTCACGGGCGGTTTCCTGTTCGCGCGAGAGTGTTACGTGCAGAGCATGCAGGCGCATGGCGGCGCCATCGTCAACATCGTGGCCGACATGTGGGGCTCCATGCCCGGCATGGGCCACAGCGGCGCGGCGCGCGCGGGCATGGTGAATTTCACCGAAACCGCCGCGCTGGAATGGGCGCGCAGCGGCGTGCGGGTGAACGCCGTGGCGCCGGGCTACATCGCCTCGCACGGCATGGACCACTACCCGCCCGAGGCCGGCCCCATGCTGCGCGAGATGCGCGAGACGGTGCCGGCCGGGCGCTTCGGCAACGAGGCCGAAACCTCGGCCGCCATCGTGTTCCTGCTCAGCCCGGCGGCCAGCTTCATCAGTGGCACGGTGCTGCGCGTGGACGGCGCGCGGCCGCAGGTGCGCATGGGCTGGGGGCAAGTGGCTGCGCCGGCCGAGGTGCAGGGCCGCGACGCCGTCAAGCCCTTCGATGGTTTTCATCGTTACGTCGTGCCCAAGGTGTTCCAGTCATGAGCGCAGCGCAGGGCCGCCCCAAACAAGCTCGCGCCCCCCTCGGGGGCAGCGCCGTGCACGAAGTGACCAGCGTGGGGGTCCAATGACATTTGAGTCGTCTTTCAACCCCCAGAGCCCGTTGGCCCAACAGCGGTGCGAAGCCATGCTGGCGCGCATCGCCCAACTGCGCGCGCTCGAAGACCGCGCTGCCTTGACCTCCGCGAAATCGAAGCCCGTGTTCGACAAGCGCGGTCAGTTGCTGCCGCGCGAGCGCGTGGCCCTGTTGCTGGACCCGGGCGCGCCCTACGTGCCGCTGTGCGCGCTGGCCGGCTACCTGCAGGACACGAAAGACCCCGAGAAATCCGTGCCCGGCGGTGGCATGGTCGCGGGCATGGGCTTCATTGGCGGCGTGCGTTGCATGGTGGTGGCCAGCGATTCGGGCATCGACGCGGGCGCGATCCAGGCGCGCGGGCTGGAGAAGATCCTGCGCGTGCAGGAGATCGCGCTGGAGAACAGGCTGCCCTTCGTGCACCTGGTGGAGAGCGCGGGCGCCAACCTCACCAAGTACAAGGTGGAGGGTTTCGTGCACGGCGGCTCGCTGTTCCGCAACCTCGCGCGCCTCTCGGCGGCGGGCATTCCCGTCATCACCGTGCAGCACGGCTCGGGCACGGCGGGCGGCGCCTACATGCCGGGGCTCTCTGACATCGTGATCATGGTGCGTGGCCGTTCGCGCGCCTTTCTCGCTGGGCCGCCCCTGCTGATGGCGGCCACGGGCGAGGTGGCGACGGAAGAGGAGCTCGGTGGCGCCGAGATGCACACCGGCGTGTCGGGCTTGGGCGAGTACCTGGCCGAGGACGACCGGCAGGCCCTGGGCATCGCGAGGGACCTGCTGCAGCGCATCGGCTGGCAGGGCGTTTCGAGGCCCCAGGCCGCCGAGCCGGTGTTCCACCGCGACGAGTTGCTGGGCCTCATGCCCGCCCACCACCGCGAGCCGGTGGACATGCGCGAGGTCATGGCGCGCATCGTCGACGGCTCCGAGCTGCTCGAATTCAAGCCGCTCTACGGTGCCGCCACGCTGTGCGCGCAGGCGCGCATCGGCGGCCATGCGGTCGGCCTCATCAGCAACAACGGCCCGATCGACGTGGCGGGCGCGAACAAGGCCACGCACTTCATCCAGTGGATGTGCCAGCTCGGCCACCCCCTCATCTACCTGCAGAACACCACCGGCTACATGGTGGGCAAGGACAGCGAGCAGGGCGGCATGATCAAACACGGCAGCAAGATGATCCAGGCCGTGACGAACGCCACCGTGCCGCAGATCACCATCCAGTGCGGCGCCTCCTTCGGCGCGGGCAACTACGGCATGTGCGGGCGCGGCTATTCGCCGCGTTTCCTGTTCAGCTGGCCGCAGGCGAAAACCGCCGTGATGGGTGGCGAGCAGGCCGCGCGAACCATGCAGATCGTGGCCGAGGCCGGCATGGCCCGCAAAGGCATCACGCCCGACCCGGCGCAGATGCAGGCCCAGTTCGACCAGATCGTGAACGTGTTCGAGAGCCAGGCCGACGCCTTCCACACCAGCGGCCTGGTGCTCGACGACGGCGTGATCGACCCGCGCGACACCCGCGCCGTGCTCGCCTTCTGCCTGGACACCTGCGCCGAGGCCGCCGCGCGCGAACCCCGGCGCATGCAGTTCGGCGTGGCCCGCATGTAGCTACCCCCTTTCCCATTCGAACCACAGACGGAGACAAGACCATGCAGTTCACCCACGAACACCGCGAAGTGCAGAAGACCCTCAAGCGCTACATCGACGAGCACATCAACCCGCATGTGGACGAATGGGAAGCGGCCGAGATGATGCCGGCGCACGAGATCTTCAAGGGCCTGGGCAACCTGGGCCTGCTGGGCCTGACCAAGCCCGAGGAATATGGTGGCGCGGGGCTGGACTACAGCTACAGCATGGCCATGGCCGAGACCCTGGGCCACATCCACTGCGGCGGCGTGCCCATGGCCATCGGCGTGCAGACCGACATGGCCACGCCCGCCCTCGCGCGTTTCGGCAGCGAGGCACTCAAGCGCGAATTCCTCGCGCCGGCGATCGCGGGCGACATGGTGGGCTGCATCGGCGTGAGCGAGCCCGGCGCGGGCAGCGATGTCTCGGCCATCAAGAGCGTGGCGCGCAAGGACGGCGACGACTACCTCATCAGCGGCCAGAAGATGTGGATCACCAACAGCCTGCAGGCCGACTGGATGTGCATGCTGGTCAACACCAGCGACGGCCCGGCGCACAAGAACAAGAGCCTGGTGATGGTGCGCATGCGCGAGAACGGCAAGCTGGTCAAGGGCATCGAGGTGGCGCAGAAGATCCGGAAGATCGGCATGAACAGCAGCGACACCGGTTTGATCTATTTCGACGAGGTGCGCGTGCCGCAGAAAAACCTGATCGGCACCGAAGGCTCGGGCTTCATCTACCAGATGCAGCAGTTCCAGGAAGAGCGGCTCTGGTGCGCGGCCAGCACGCTGCAGAGCCTTTCCAACTGCATCGGCTGGACGGTGGAGTGGGCGCAGGACCGCAAGCTCTTCGGCGCCAGCCTGGCCGACCAGCAGTGGGTGCAGTTCAAGCTGGCCGAGCTCAAGACCGAGGTGGAGAGCCTGCGCGCGCTCACCTACCTGGCGGTGGAGCACTACGTGGCCGGCGAGGACGTGACCGAGTGGGCCACCATGGCCAAGCTCAAGGCCGGCCGGCTCAACCGCATCGTGCCCGACACCTGCCTGCAGTTCTGGGGCGGCATGGGCTTCACCTGGGAGAACAAGGTCTCGCGCATGTACCGCGACGGGCGCCTGGCCTCCATCGGCGGCGGTGCCGACGAGGTGATGATGGGCATCCTGAGCAAGATCATGGGCATCGCCAAGAGGCCGCAGAAGTGAGCGGCGCCGCTTTCCTGGTCGAGCGCGCGGGCGACGTGGAGCGCTGGACGCTCAACGACCCCGCCACACGCAACGCCCTGAGCGACGCCATGGTGGTGGGTCTGTACGAGGCCTGCCTGCGCGCGCAGCAGGACTCGACGTTGCGCGTGGTCATCCTCACCGGCGCGCCGGGCGCGTTCAGCGCCGGTGGCAGCCTGGGCAACTTCGCCAGCGCCATCGGCCAGCCGCTGCAACCGGGCGAGGACGACCCGCTGATCGCGCTGAACCGGGGTTTCGGCGACGTGCTGCACGCGCTCTGCGCGCTGCCGCAGCTGCTGGTGTGCGCGGTGGACGGCGCGGCCATGGGCGGCGGCTTTGGCCTGGTGTGCTGCGCGGACCACGTGATCGCCACTGAAGGCTCCAGCTTCGCCACGCCCGAGGTGACGCTGGGCCTGCCGCCCGCGCAGATCGCGCCCTTCGTCTGGCAGCGCCTGGGCGACGCGGCCGCGCGCCAGTGCCTGCTGCAAGGCCGCGCATACCGCGCGGCCGACGCGCAGGCGCTCGGCCTGGTGGACGAGGTGGTGCCCGATGGCGCGCTGGCCGCCGCGCTGCCCGAACGAGTGCAGGCGATGAAGCGCGCCGCGCCCGGCGCCGTGGCCAGCACCAAGCGCCTGCTGCAGCGCCTGCGCGGCGACACACCGGACTTGCGCGACGAAGCCGCCATCGCCTTTGCCAGCGCGCTGCGCGGCCCGGAGGCGGCCGGTGGTCTGGCCGCTTTCGCGAAGAAACAGCCCGCGCCCTGGGCCCCGAAGCCATGAAGCGCCTGCTCATCGCCAACCGCGGCGAGATCGCCCGCCGCATCATCCGCACCGCGCACGCCATGGGCATCGAGACCGTGGCCGTGTTCTCCGAACCCGACGCAGGCGCCCTGCACGTGCGCGAAGCCACCAGCGCCTACGCGCTCGGCGGCGCGGCCTCGGCCGATTCCTACCTGCGTGTGGACCGCCTGCTCGACGCCGCCGTGGCCACCGGGGCCGACGCCGTGCACCCGGGCTACGGTTTCCTGAGCGAGAACGCCGACTTCGCGCAGGCCGTGATCGACGCCCGCCTCACCTGGGTCGGCCCGCCGCCCTTGGCCATCCGCGCGCTGGGCAGCAAGTCCGCCGCCAAGGCGCTGGCTGTGCAACACGGTGTGCCCTGCCTGCCCGGTTACTTCGGCGACGACCAGCGCGAAGACACCTTCGTGGCCGAGGCGCAGCGCGTCGGTTTCCCGCTGATGGTCAAGGCCGTGGCCGGCGGTGGGGGGCGCGGCATGCGCCTGGTGCACGAGGCCGCGCAGCTGCTGCCCGCGCTCAAGGGCGCGCGCTCGGAGGCGCTGGCGGGTTTTGCCAACGGCGACCTGCTGATCGAACGCGCCCTGCTGCGCCCGAGGCACGTGGAGGTGCAGGTGTTCGCCGACGCCCACGGCCACTGCGTGCACCTGGGCGAACGGGACTGCTCGGTGCAGCGCCGGCACCAGAAGATCATCGAAGAAGCGCCGAGCCCGGCCGTCTCGCCCGAGCTGCGCGAACAGCTGGGCCGCTGCGCCGTGGCGCTGGCCCAGGCCGCTGGCTATGTGGGTGCGGGCACGGTGGAATTCCTGGTGGAGGGGAACGAGTTCTTCCTGATGGAGATGAACACCCGACTGCAGGTGGAACACCCCGTGACCGAAGCGCTCACTGGCTTGGATCTTGTGGAATGGCAGCTGCGCGTCGCGCGTGGCGAGCCGCTGCCGCTGGCGCAGGACGCCATCACCTTCCACGGCCACGCCATCGAGGTGCGCCTGTGCGCCGAAGACGAGCACCACACGCCGCACACCGGCCACGTGCGGCACTTCGCCGAGCCGCCCCTGCCGAGCGGCCTGCGCTTCGACCACGCGCTGGAAACCAGCAGCGAGATCACGCCGCACTACGACGCCATGCTCGGCAAGCTGATTGCCCACGCGCCCACCCGAAGGGAGGCAATCGACCGCCTGGCCCACGCGCTGGACCAGACCCTGGTGCTGGGCCTGCCCACCAACCGCGCCTTTCTCGCGGCCTGCCTGCGCCACCCCGTGTTCCACGAAGGCGGCGCGCTCATCCCCTTCCTGGCCGAAGAGGGCGACACCGTGCGCGCCATGCTGCTGCACCCACCCGACGCCGTGCTGGCCGGTGTGCTCGCGGCGGTGTTCGGTGCGCAGGCGCCCGCCACCGCGTTGCCATGCCCCTTCGCCCGCCCGCTGCGCTGGTTGCACGGCGACCAGGTGCTGGACCTCGCGGTGCAGGAACAAGGGCAGGGCGCGCTGAGCGTGGCCTGGGGCGAGCGCACCGTGCCCGCCCGCGTGGCCCCGGGCCGTGTGGTCATCGGCGGTGTCACCTGGCCCGTGAGCGCCGCGCCGCTGGGCGCGGGCCGCTGGCAGGTGCAGGCCGGTGCGCACACCCTGTCGCTCACCGATCTCAGCCTCGCGCCGCGCGAGCGCGCGGGCGGTGCGTCCGCCGCGCGCGAACTGCGCGCGCCCTTCAACGGCAAACTGATCGCGGTGCACGCGCAACCGGGGGCGGTCATCGCCAAGGGCGAACCGCTGCTGGTCATCGAATCCATGAAGCTCGAACACACCCTGGCCGCGCCGCGCGACGTGACCGTGGAAGCGCTCTCGGTGGCGGCGGGCCAGCAGGTCGCGCCCGGGCAATTGCTGGTCACCTTCACCGCCGCATGAACGCCACCGCCGACTTCACCACCGAAGACCGCGCCGCGCTGGTCGACACCGTGCAGCGCTTCGCCACCCAGGTCATCGCGCCGAACGTGCCCGCCTGGGAAGAGGCGGGCGAGTTGCCGCGCTCGCTGCACCGCCAGGCGGCCGAGATCGGCCTGCTGGGTCTGGGCTACCCGGAGCACCTGGGCGGCACGCCCGCGCCCTGGAGCGCGCGCAACGCCATGTCGCGAACCCTGGCGCGGTACGGCGGCAGCGGCGGCGTGATGGCCAGCCTGTTCACCCACAACATCGGCCTGCCGCCCGTGCTCGCGCACGGCACGCCCGAGCTGCAGCAGGAAGTCATTCCGCCCGTGCTGCGCGGCGAGAAGATCGCCGCCCTGGGCATCACCGAGCCCGGCGGTGGCTCCGACGTGGCCGCGCTGCGCACCACCGCGCGACTCGACGGTGACGAGTACGTCATCGACGGCGAAAAGGTGTTCATCACCTCTGGCATGCGCTGCGACTGGATCACCCTCGCGGTGCGCACCGACCCCCAGAGCCAGGGAGCGAGCGGCATCTCGATGATCGTGGTGCCCTGCGATGCCCCGGGCATCTCGCGCAGCGCGCTGCAGAAGATGGGCTGGCTGTGCTCGGACACCGCGCACCTGCGCTTCGACGGCGTGCGCGTGCCCGCGCGCCACCGCCTGGGCGCCGAAGGCGCGGGTTTTCGCATGATCATGGGCAACTTCAACGGCGAGCGCCTGGCCCTGTCCGCCATGGCGCTCGGCTTCGCCGAAGCCTGCCACGACGAAGCCCTGGCCTGGGCCCGGCAGCGCAGCACCTTCGGCGCGCCGCTCATCGAGCGCCAGGTGATCCGCCACAAGCTCATGGACATGCAGATGCGCATCCGCTCCACCGAAGCCTGGCTGGAGGCGCTGGGCGCGCGCGTGGACGCGGGCGACGACGGCGGCGACTGGGTGGCCAACGTCTGCCTGCTCAAGAACCACGCCACGCAGACCATGCAGTTCTGCGCCGATGCCGCGGTGCAGATCCTCGGCGGCATGGGCTACATGCGCGGCACCGTGAGCGAGCGCGTCTACCGCGAAGTGAAGGTGATGATGATCGGAGGCGGCGCCGAGGAAATCATGAAGGAACTGGCCGCACGACAATGGGGACTATGAGCAAACACACCGCCGCCACTTCTTCCGCGCCGACCGAGTTCGAGCCCGAGTTCATCGCCGTGCTCAAGGACCTGTTCGAGAACAAGATCGTCTTCAACAAGGTGCTGGGCCTGAAGATCGAGGACATCCGCCCCGAGCGCGTGACCGCGCGCATCGACATGAAGGCCGACCTGATCGGCCACTACCAGCACGGCCGCGTGCACGGCGGCGTGGTCAGCGCCGCGCTCGACGCCATGGGCGGCCTGGCCTGCATTGCCGCCAACGGCGCGCGCCACATGAACGAAGAGCCGATGCAGCGCCTGCAGCGCTTCGCCAAGCTCGGCACCATCGACCTGCGCATCGACTACCTGCGCCCTTGCGTGGGCGAGTACTTCAAGCTGAGCGCCGAGGTGCTGCGGCTGGGCTCGAGGGTGGCGAACACGCGCATGGCGTTCGAGGGGGCGGATGGCAAGCTGTTGTGTGTGGGGGCGGGGGCGTACATCGTTTCGTGATGCCCGGTTGCGTGCGCACACTACTTGGCTGGATCAAGGTGCGATTTCGGGGCATGGAACGCCCTGATTTCCAAGCCGTCTAGGGGAACCGTGCGTGCTCGATTGAGGTCCGTGTCGTAGTAGGCCAAATGGGTCGTGGAGGTGTCGAGTACAAGGCCTGTGCCCATGGGCACGTCGTTTTTGAAGATGTGTATGCACTTGACCTTTGCTTGCATGCATCCTTTGGAAACTTCTTTGAGATGAGATTCAAAAATTTCCTCACCGATCACCTTGCCGGTCGTCGCTGGTATGCCGATCAGCAAGAAAAGAACCAAGGTGATGGGGATCAGGAATGCCGCGATCAACATACCCACTGAAATCCAAAGACCCAAACGCCTTACCCATTGGGGCAAACGCTGGAGCTTGGAGAGCTTTGCGCCGAGATAGGTGAAAGGATCCCAAGGACTGGTCAGCAGCCTGACGTAGATCAGAAGCGTGACAACGCCGAGCACCAGCCAATGGAAGTTCGCCACCAGGGCAACGAAGAGCATCGCGAGGCCATTCCAGATGCCGTAGTAGCCGTTGAGCAGCAGCCAGTCTGTCGATTTGGGAAACTGCGTCGAGTTGACGCTCCACGCTGCCAAGTAGGTTCGGTGAACCACCATCCCAAGGAAATGGAGAAGTACCGTGGACATGCCCACTATCACGGTGGACGCCGCCAGCAGTTTTGGCCATACGCGGCGACCTGATGGGGAGTCGATGTCGGTGTTGGTCACGTTTGTGGAACTCCCTGTGGTTGGAACGGGTGCTGGCTCGCGCGAAATGCGGATTCTCGGTGAAAGCTCGCAGCCAAGTTCGGTCCGTTAAGGCACATCACGCCGTGAATTGAACCTTCCACGCCGACCACGGTCCGACCCCGTTACAAGCAGTTGCGAATGGCTATCATCTGTCGTCCGCATCCGCGCACAGTCAGCCAGCGTCGGCGCCGCCAGAGAGGCGGGCGCCTGCACAGCCAGTCCCCGGTCAGCCTCTCTGCTCCCGCCATCTTTCTTCTCTTTTGGTCTTCATGTCAGAACCTGACCTCCTTTCCGCCGCGCGTTCCCATCGTCTGTCCTGGCCGCGCCGGCTGTTGTGGCTGGGCCTGTTCCTGGGCGTCGGCTTCGCGGCCTGGTGGTTCCTGCTGCGCCCGCCGCCACAAGCCCCCGCCGCACCCAGCGCCTGGCGCGGCCCGGTGGCGGTGCGGGTGGAGCCGGCGCGCACCGAAGACTTCACGGTGCAGGCCCGCGCCGTCGGCACGGTGGCGCCGTACAACACGGTGACGGTGCGCAGCCGGGTGGACGGCCAGCTGGCTCGCGTGCTGGTGCGCGAAGGGCAGAAGGTGGTGCGCGGTCAGTTGCTGGCCGAGATCGACCCCGAGCCCTTGCGCGTGGCGCTGGCGCAGGCGCAGGGCCAGCAGCAGCAGAACCTGGCCCAGCTGCGCAACGCCGAGAGCGAACTGGCCCGCTATGAAGGTCTTTTCAAGCGCGACGCCGTGGCCCGCCAGGTGCTGGACCGCCAGGCCGCGCTGGTGCAGCAGCTGCGCGGCACGCTGAAATCTGACGAGGCGCAGGTGGACAACGCGAAGCTGCAGCTCTCCTACACGCGCATCGTGGCGCCCATCGCCGGCCGCATCGGCCTGCGCCGGGTGGACGCGGGCAACCTGCTGTCCGCGAACGACGCGAATGGCCTGTTCACGCTGACGCAGACGCAACCGGTGTCGGTGGTGTTCAGCGTGCCCGAGCCGCAGGTGGCCGAGGTGCGCGCCGCGCACGACGGCAAGAACCCGCCTCCCGCCGAGGCCTGGGACCGGGACAACCGAACCCGCCTGGCCCTGGGCCGGCTGGACACGCTGGACAACCAGATCGACGCGGCCACGGGCACGCTGCGGCTCAAGGCGCGTTTCGAGAACGCGGACGACGCGCTGTTTCCCAACCAGTTCGTGAACGTGCGCCTGGCGCTGCGCCAGCTGCCCGGCGCGGTGACGATTCCCACCGACGCGGTGCAGCACGGCTCGCGCGGCAGTTATGTGTATGTGATCGCCGAGAACAAGGCCCAGGTGCGCGATCTCACGCTCGGCCCCGCCAGCGGCGGGCGCACCGTGGTGCTCAAGGGCCTGGTCAACGGCGAGCCGGTGGTGCTCGAAGGCCTGGACCGCCTGGAGAACGGCCGCGCGGTGAACGTGGTGCAGGCGGCGGCGCTGCCCGCCAGTTCGCCGCTGGCGCCGGAACCCGATCAGCCGGCGGCGCCCGCCACCCCGGTGCGCTGACGGGGGCGCTCGCCGATGACCTCCGCCGCCGCCCCCCTCTCGCTCTCGCGCCCCTTCATCCTGCGGCCGGTGGCGACCTCGCTGCTGATGCTGGCCGTGCTCATCGCCGGCCTGCTGGCCTGGCGCCAGCTGCCGGTGTCGGCGCTGCCCCAGGTGGACTACCCGGTGATGCAGGTGTTCACCTTCCAGCCCGGTGCCAGCCCGGACGTGACGGCGCGCACCGTCACCGCGCCGCTGGAGCGCCGGCTCGGGCAGATCCCGGGCTTGTCGCAGATGTCGTCCACCAGCTCGGGCGGCGCCTCGGTGATCACCCTGAAGTTCGCCCTGGAGGTGGACCTGGGCGTGGCCGAGCAGGACGTGCAGGCCGCGCTGCAGAGCGCCAACAGCCTGTTGCCGTCGGACCTGCCCGCGCCGCCGATCTACCGCAAGGTGAACCCGGCGGATGTGCCCATCCTCACGCTGGCCATCGGCTCGGACACACTGCCGCTGCCGCGTGTGGTGGACATGGTGGACACGCGCATGGCGGGCCAGCTGTCGCGCCTGCCGGGCGTGGGCCTGGTGAGCCTGGCGGGTGGGCAGCGCCCGGCCATCCGAGTGCAGGCCAACAGCCGCGCGCTCGCCGCCAACGGCCTCACGCTGGAAGAGCTGCGCACCGCGATCGCCGCGGCCAACAACAACCAGCCCAAGGGCAGTTTCGACGGCCAGTTGCGCAGCACCATGCTGGACGCGAACGACCAGCTGCGCTCGGCGGCCGAGTACCAGCGGCTCATCGTCGCCTGGCGCGACGGCGCGCCGCTGCGCCTGGCCGACGTGGCCCAGGTGGAAGAGGGCGCGGAAGACCGTTTTCTCGCGGCCTGGGCCGGCATGGCCTGCGCCGAGGGGCAGAGCAGCGGCTGCGGCCTCGCGCCCGCGGTGCTGCTGAACATCCAGCGCCAGCCCGGCGCCAACGTGATCGCCGTGGCCGACCAGGTGCGCGCGCTGCTGCCACAGCTCACGGCCACGCTGCCGGCGAATGTGAAGGTGCAGATCGTGTCGGACCGCACCGAAAGCATCCGCGCCTCGGTGCGCGACGTGCAGAAGGAGCTGCTGTTCGCCATCGCGCTGGTGGTGCTGGTGACCTTCGTTTTTCTGCGCACGCTGCCGGCCACGCTGATTCCCAGCGTGGCGGTGCCGCTCTCGCTGGTCGGCACCTTCGCCGCCATGCTGTTGCTGGGCTATTCCCTCAACAACCTGAGCCTGATGGCGCTGACCATCGCCACCGGCTTCGTGGTGGATGACGCCATCGTGATGCTGGAGAACATCGCGCGCCACCGCGAGGAAGGCGCGGGCCCGATGGAAGCCGCGCTCAAGGGCGCGAGCGAGATCGGTTTCACGCTGGTCTCGCTCACGGTCTCGCTGGTGGCGGTGCTGATTCCGCTGCTGTTCATGGCCGACGTGGTGGGTCGCCTGTTCCACGAGTTCGCGGTCACGCTGGCGGTGGCCATCGCCATCTCGCTGGTGGTCTCTCTCACGCTCACGCCCATGATGGCCGCGCGCATGCTCAAGCAGGCGCCCGCGCACGCCGAAGGCCGGCGCGACTGGCTCAGCGGCACCATCGAGCGCTACGGGCGCGGGCTGGACTGGGTGCTGGCGCGCCAGCCGCTGGCGCTGCTGGCCATGGCCACCACGCTGGTGCTCACAGCGCTGCTCTACCTGGCCGTGCCCAAGGGCTTCTTCCCGGTGCAGGACGCGGGCGCCATCCAGGTCGTGACCGAGGCGCCGCAGAGCGTGTCCTTCGGCACCATGGCCGAGCGGCAGCAGGCATTGGCCCAGGCGCTGCTGGTCGAGGCGCCGGTGCGGAGCCTCTCGTCCTTCATCGGCGTGGACGGCAGCAACGCCACGCTCAACAGCGGGCGCATGCTGCTCACCCTGGCGCCGCACGCGCAGCGCTCGGTGTCGGCCAGCGAGCTGATCGAGCGGCTGCGTGAGCGCGCGCGCGACGTGGGCGGCATCGAGGCCTGGTTCCAGCCGGTGCAGGAACTCGGCATGGAAGACCGCATCAGCCGCACGCAGTACCAGTTCACGCTGAGCTCGCCCGACAGCGCGCTGCTGGGCGAGTGGACCGGGCGTTTGCTGGCCGCCTTGAAAGAGCGGCCCGAGCTGATCGACGTGGCCAGCAACCTGCAGCGCGAAGGCCTGCAGGCCTACCTGGAAATCGACCGCGACGCGGCGGCCCGCCTGGGCCTGCGCATGGGCGACATCGCCTCCGCGCTGCAGAGCGCGTTCGGCCAGCGGCAGGTGAGCACGCTGTTCACGCACGCCAGCCAGTACCGCGTGGTGCTGGAGAGCGACGACGCGAAACAGGGTGGCCTGCAGGCGCTGGAGGGGGTGTACGTGCAGCCCGCCGGGGGCGGAGCCGACGCGAAGCCGGTGCCGCTGTCGGCCGTGGCGCGCGCGGTGGAGCGGCGCGCGCCGCTGGCCATCGAGCACCAGGGCCAGTTCCCGGCGGTCACGCTGTCGTTCAACCTCGCGCCCGGGCATTCGCTGGGCGAGGCCGTGGCCGCCATCGAAGCCGTGCAGCGGCAGGTGGAGTTGCCCGTGGCCGTGGAACTGGCCTTCCAGGGCGCGGCCGAGGGTTTCCGCAATTCGCAGGCGAACACGCTGTGGCTGATCCTGGCCGCCGTGGTGGTGATGTACCTGGTGCTGGGCATGTTGTACGAGAGCGCGGTGCACCCGCTCACCATCCTGTCCACGTTGCCCTCGGCCACCGTGGGCGCGCTGGCCGCGCTGCTGCTGGCGGGCCGGCCGCTGGACCTGATCGCGGTGATCGGCATCGTGCTGCTGATCGGCCTGGTGAAGAAGAACGGGATCATGATGGTGGACTTCGCGCTGGACGCGCAGCGCCGCCTGGGCCTCTCACCGCGCGAGGCCATCCACCGCGCCGCGCTGCTGCGCTTCCGCCCCATTCTCATGACCACGCTGGCCGCGCTGTTCGGCGCCATCCCGCTCATGCTGGCCAGCGGTTCGGGCGCCGAACTGCGCCAGCCGCTGGGCATCGTGATGGTGGGCGGGCTGATCGTGAGCCAGGTGCTCACGCTGTTCACCACGCCCGTGGTCTACCTGGCGTTCGACCGGCTGGCGCGCCGGCGCACCGAGATGGCATGAACGCGCTGGCCCGCTTTTTCATCCGCCGCCCCATCGGCAGCGTGATGCTGGCCGTCGGCATCGTGCTGGTGGGCCTGCTGGCGTGGCGCCTGCTGCCGGTGTCGCCGCTGCCGCGCGTGGATTTTCCGGTGATCCAGGTGCGCGCCAGCCTGCCCGGCGCCAGCCCCGAGAGCATGGCCTCCACCGTGGCCGCGCCGCTGGAGCGCGCGCTGGGCAGCATCGCGGGCGTGGCGAGCATCCGGTCCAGCAGCAACCAGGGCAGCACCAGCGTCACGCTGCAGTTCAACCTGGACCGCGACATCGACGAAGCCGCGCGCGAGGTGCAGGCCGCCATCAACGCCTCGCGCGGGCAGCTGCCCTCGGGCATGACGGGCAACCCGAGCTACGTCAAGGTCAACCCCTCGCAGGCGCCCATCATGGCGCTGGCGCTCTCATCGCCCCGGCTGCCGTCGTCGGCGCTGTACGACAACGCCTCCACCGTGCTGGCGCAGAAGCTCGCGCAGATCGTGGGCGTGGGTGAGGTCACGGTGGACGGCTCGTCGCTGCCCGCCGTGCGCGTGCAGGCGAAACCCGAGGCGCTGTCGCACCGCGGGATGTCGCTGGACGACGTGCGCCAGGCCATCGCCCAGGCCAACGCCTGGCGCCCGCTCGGCCAGACCGAGCAGGGCGGCCAGCGCTGGCAGATCGCGCTGCCCGAGCCGCTGCGCTCGGCGGCGGATTTCTCCCAATTGGTGGTGCGCAACGAAGGCGGGGCGCTGGTGCGCCTGGCCGACGTGGCCGAGGTGACGGACTCGGTGGAAAACCGCTACACCGCCGGATACCACAACGACAGGCCCGCCGTGGTGCTGCTGGTGAGCCGGCGCGCGGGCGCCAACATCGTGCAGACCATCGACGCCATCCACGCCCAGATGCCGCAACTGCGCGCGCTGCTGCCGGCCGACACCGAGCTGCGCGTGGTCATGGACCGCTCACCCGGCATCCGCGCCACGCTGCGCGAGGCGCAGTTCACGCTGGTGCTGTCGTGCGTGCTGGTGATGGCGGTGGTTTGGGCCTTCCTGGGCAGCGTGCGCACCGCGCTGATTCCGGCGCTGGCCCTGCCGGTCTCGCTGATCGGCGCGTTCTCGGTGATGTGGTGGCAGGGCTTCTCGCTCAACAACCTCTCGCTCATGGCCCTGATCGTGGCCGCCGGTCTGGTGGTGGACGACGCCATCGTGGTGCTGGAGAACATCCAGCGCCACATCGAGCGGGCGCGTGCGGCGCAGGCCGCGAACGGCCAGCGCGAGGTGGGACGGCGCACGGTCTGGCGGGCGGCCTTCACCGGCGCGGGCGAGGTGGGCTTCACCTTGCTGGCGATGAACCTGGCGCTGATCGTGGTGTTCATCTCCATCCTGTTCATGGGCGGTGTGGTGGAGCGCTTGTTCCGCGAGTTCTCGATCACGCTGGTGGCGGCCATGCTGATCTCGCTGGCGGTGTCGGTCACGCTCACGCCCGCGCTGTGCGCGCACGGCCTGCCGGCCGGCCCGCCCAAGCCGCCAGGCCCGCTGGCGCGCGGCATCGCCAGCCTGCTGGCCGACGTGCAGGCGGGTTACGCGCGCAGCCTGGGGTTCGCGCTGCGCCACCGCGTGTTGACCCTGTTGTTGCTGGCCGGCACTGTGGCCCTCAACGTGTGGCTCTACGTGGCGATTCCCAAGGGCATGCTGCCGCAGCAGGACACCGGCCAGCTCGGCGGCTTCGTGCGCGGCGACGACGGTTTTTCGTTCCAGGGCATGCAGCCCAAGGTGGAGGCTTTTCGCGGCCTGCTGGTGGCCGATCCCGCCGTGGCCGACGTGACGGGCGTGAGCGGCGGGCGCACCGGCACCAGCAACTCCTGGTTCCGCATCCGCCTCAAGCCCCTGGCCGAGCGCGGCGAGCCGGCCTCGGCCGTGGTCGCGCGCCTGCGCGCCAATGCGCCCCAGATCGCCGGTGGTGTGCTGTTCGTGAACGTGGACCAGGACATCCGCCTCTCCAGCGGCGGTGGCGACAACGAGTACCTGTTCGTCATGCGCTCCGATTCGCTGCAAGACCTGCGCGGCTGGACCAAACCGGTTGGCGAAGCGCTGCGCGCGCTGCCCGAGTTGACCGACGTGGACTTCGGCGCCGGCGAGGACGCGCAGCAGGTGGTGCTGAACGTGGACCGCGAGGCCGCGCGCCGACTCGGCGTGCGCATGGACACCGTGACGACGGCCCTGAACAACGCGTTCTCGCAACGCCAGGTGGCCACGCTGTACGACCCGCTGAACCAGTACCGCGTGGTGATGGAGGCCGACCCACGCGGCAACAGCGAGCCTTCCGCGCTGAACCAGGTGCAGCTGCTCAACGACGCGGGGGAGCGCGTGCCGCTCAGCGCCATCGCCACCTGGCGCTACGGCCTCACGCGCGACCGCGTGCAGCACGACGCCCAGTTCGCCTCCGCCGGCATCAGCTACGCGCTGGCGCCCGGCGTGAGCCTGCAGCAGGCGCAGCAGGCGATCGACCGCGCCGTCAACGGCCTGCTGCTGCCCACCAGCATCTCTACCGGCGAGCGGGCAGGCGACCCCAACAGCCTGCAGGCCACGCTCAAGCGCCAGCCCTGGCTGATCCTGGCCGTGCTGGTCACGGTCTACCTGGTGCTGGGCATGCTGTACGAAAGCACGCTGCACCCGCTGACCATCCTGTCCACGCTGCCCTCGGCCGGCGTGGGCGCGCTGCTGGCGCTGCGCATCTCGGACACCGAGTTCAGCCTGATCGCGCTGCTCGGGCTGTTCCTGCTGATCGGTGTGGTCATGAAGAACGCCATCCTGATGATCGACTTCGCGCTCGCCGCGCAGCGCACGCGCGGGCTGGCGCCGCAGGCCGCCATTCACGAAGCCGCCTTGCGCCGCCTGCGCCCCATCCTCATGACCAACCTGGCCGCGCTGCTGGGCGCGGTGCCGCTGGTGCTGGGCCTGGGCGAGGGCTCGGAATTGCGCCGCCCGCTGGGCATCGCCATCATCGGCGGCCTGGCCGTGAGCCAGCTGCTCACGCTCTACACCACGCCCGTGGTCTACCTCGCGCTCGAGCGCCTGCGCCGCCGTGTGCAAGGCCCAAGCCCGGTGGCCCAGACCGCCTGAACCCATGTCTTTTTTCTTGTTTCCATCCCGCTTCGCGCTCGCCGCCCTGCCGTTGCTGCTGGCGGCGTGCGCCACCAGCACCGACTACCGCGCCCCCGAGATCGCGCTGCCCGCCAGCTTTCAGCACGCCGGCACCGAGCCGACGGCTGCCGTGATCCAGCCCGATTGGTGGGCCGTGTACGCCGACGCCGAACTCGACCGGCTGCTGCGCCGCGTGGGCGAGGCCAACGCCGAGCTGGCCCAGGCCGAGGCGCGCTGGCGCCAGGCGCTGGCGCAGGTGGATGCCGCGCGCGCGCTGGCGCTGCCGCAGATCGGCGCGGGCGCTTCCGTGACACGCAGCGGTGGCAACGCGGCCGCTGGCGCCAACGCCGGCACGCGCCAGCTGTACGCGACCGGTCTGGACCTGTCCTGGTCGCCCGACCTCTGGGGTCGAGTCGCGCTTTCGCGGCAGGCCGCCACGGCCAGCGCCGAGGCACAGGCCGCGCTGGTGGACGCCGCGCGCCTGGCGCTGCAGCTGGCGGCCGCGCAAGGCTATGTGCGGCTGCGCGCGCTGGACGCGCAGCTGGCGCTGCAGGCCCAGGCGGACGTGGCCTATGCGCGTTCGCTGCAGGTCACGCAGCTGCAATACGAAGCCGGCCTGGTGGCGCGTGCCGACGTGATCCAGGCCGAGACGCAGCTGCAGTCGCTGCGCACACAGGTGTTCACCCTGCAGCGCCAGCGCGCGCTGGAAGCCAACGCGCTGGCGCTGCTGGCGGGTTCCACGCCCAGCGACTACCCGATGGCCGCGCGCGGCGGAGGGCTGCCGGTGGTGCCCGCGATTCCCGCGGCCTTGCCCGGTGAGTTGCTGCGCCGCCGCCCCGACCTGGCCGCCGCCGAGCGCGCGCTCGCCGCCGCGCACGCGCGCCTGGGCGTGGCGCAGCGCGCCTGGCTGCCCGACCTGACGCTCTCGGCCAGCGGCACCCTGCAGGCCAGCAGCTGGTCCCGCCTGCTGGACGCGCCCGCGCGCGTGTGGTCGCTCGGCCCGCAACTCGCGGCCACGCTGTTCGATGGCGGCACGCGCCGCGCCGATGAAGCCACCTTCCTCGCCGCCTACGACGAGCAGGCCGCGGCCTGGCGCGGTGGGGTGCTCTCGGCTGTGCGCGAAACCGAGGACGCGCTGGTGCAACTGGCCACGCTGGCCGAGCAGGACCGCCAGCAACAGCAGTTGGTGACGCTGGCCAGCGAGAACGAGCGTGTGGTCGGCTACCGCTACGAGGCCGGCGAGATCAGCTTCCTGGAGGTGGCGACCGCGCAGAACCTGGCGCTGTCGGCACGCCGCGCGGCGCTCGACGTGCAGGCCGAACGGCTGGCGGCCAGCATGGCGCTGGTGGCCGCATTGGGCGGCGGCTGGCAGGCGACTGCGCGCTGAGTCGGTCAGATCGGGACGCCGGCCACCATGTGTCGGGCCGCGTCCGAAGCCTTGACGCTGCGCACCAGGGCGTTTTCGATTGCGCGCAATTGCGACTCGAGATCGGTTTCCACCAGGCCCATGGCGCTCCTCAGCACGAAGGTGCCAGGCTTGAGGCGCGAGTCCCGTTCCACCACCAGCGATTGCAGGCCGGGGGTGTCGCGCAGCAGCGCCGGGACGGCCGCGCACAGCGCATCGTGGTGGCTCGGGTGGGGGACCACGCGCGCGCGATGGCGGTGTTTCTGCCGGACCTGGGAAAGCTGGCGCGATGAGCGAGAAGACCGAGAAGCCCACCCCCAAGCGCCTGACCGATGCGCGGAAAAAGGGCGATGTGGCGCACGCCAAATCGTCCAGGGCGGTGGCGGTGGCAAGCGCAAACCCTCGCTGGTGGTCACCAACCCCACGCACCTTGCGGTTGCACTGCTCTACGAGCATGGTGAAACCCCACTGCCCCTGGTGCTGGCCAAGGGCGCGGGTCTGCACGCTCAGGCCATCGTCCGGGATGCGCGCGCAGAGGGCATTCCCATCATCCAGCACATTCCACTGGCCCGTGCGCTGGTCGCGCAGGTGGAGGTGGACGAGCCTGTGCCCGAGCATCTGTTCGAACTGGTCATCGATGTGCTGAAGGCCGTGAAAGAGGTGGCGCCCGCAGAGCGCCCTCGATCCTGAGGTCTGTGGCGGGGTCTTACGTGCGCGGCGTTGGCCTGACCCACCACCAAGCCAGGGTCACGATCATCGTGAAGGCTGTGTACGCCGCCACAAACACCCACCAAGGGGCGTCCCAGTACAGCGGCCTTGAGAGCCAGTGGTCGATGAAACTCTCACGGTAGCTGCTCTGGCCGGCGGCGCGGCGCAGGGCTTGCTCCCACACGGTCAACGGGCACAGCTGGCCCAGCCACGCCTGGGCGGCGATGAAGACCATCAGACCCAGGTGGCCGATCCGCAGGCCCGCATGGCGCACCCAGCGCCAACCGAGGGCGCCGCCCAGGAGCACCAGGGGCAGCAGGCCGACCACGAAGACCACGATGCCCGTGTGCAGCGCCAGCAGCGCGTCGGCCAGCAGGGCGGCGGTGGCGGGGCTGAGGTTCGGGTCCCACATGGTGGCGCCATGGTACGTCGCCGGCCCCACGGCAGGCGAAAAAAAACCGCCAGGGCACGAGGCTCTGGCGGCTGCGCGCATGGCCCGCCGAAGCGGGCGGCGCGGTACTCAATCCTTGGCGGACATGTAGTCGCTGAGCACTTTCCAGCGGCCGTCCGTGATCTGCGACAGGCGCGTGGCGCTGCTGCCCAGGCGCTTGGTGGGGCTGAAGGTCATCTCGGCGCTGCCGAAGATGTCTGGCGGGATCTTCATCGTGTCCATGGCCTTGATGAAGCTGTCGGTGGTCAGGCCGGGGCCGGCCTTGGTGGCGGCGCGGATGAAGGCGTCGATGGAGCCGTAGCCGTACACCGAGAACACCGTGGGTTCTTCGTTGAACTTGGTCTGGTACTTGTTGGCCCAGAAACGCAGGGGCTGCGAGGCCGAGTCCAGGTAGGGGTGTTGCACCGTCATGGCGGCGTAGAAGCCGTTCATCGCAGGACCACCGAGCTTGTGGATGAGGTCGGTGTAGGCCGCACTGGAACCCACGAAGGTGGGGTTGAAGCCCAGGCGTTTCGCGGTGGCGATGCCGCCGATGGTCTCGCGGATGATGGTGCCCATCACCACCAGGTCGCATTGGTCGGCCTGCAGCTTCTGCATCTGCGAGGCGAAGTCGGTGGCGCCCCGCTTGTAGGTGGTCTCCGCCGCGAGCGTCATGCCGGCGGCCTTCAGGCCGTCTTCGGCGCCGCGCTTGACTTCCAGGCCGAACTCGTCGTCCTGGTACATCGCACAGACCTTCTTGGCACCCTTCTCCTTGGCGAGCATGGGCGTGACGATCTTCATCTGGTCGTAGTAGGTGGCGGCGAACGAGTACTTGAGCTTGTGGAAGGGCTCGTACATCTGGCGCGCGGCCGTGATGGGGTAGAAGTTCAGCACGTTCTTCTGGAACTGCACCGGCATCGCCGCCATGTTCTGCGCGGTGCCGATGTGGCCCACCATGGCGAAGATCTTGTCCTGGTTCACGAGCTTCTGCGCGGCCAGCACCGCGTTGCGCGGGTCGTACTTGCTGTCCTCGACGAGCAGCTTGATCTTGCGGCCGTTGATGCCGCCCTGCTCGTTGATCTCGTCCACGCGCAGCAGCATGCCCATGCGCACCTGTTTGCCGAAGCCGGCGATCGGCCCCGAAAGGTCCTGGATCGAGCCGATCACGATTTCGTCCTTGCTCACGCCCTGCGTCTGGGCCAGGGCCGGCCCGGCGGCCAGTGCCAGCACGGCCGCGGCGGTCAGTGTCGTTTTCATCGCTGATGTCTCCTGTAAAGGGTGGTTGACACGGGGATGCGGGATCACTGGTTCACGTAGTCCGACGTCACCTTCCAGCGGCCGTCCTGGATCTGCGACAGGCGCATGGCCATGCTGCCGTAGCGCCGCTGCGGGCTGAAGCGCAGTTCGGGCGAACCGAAGATGTCGGTCGGCACGGTCAGGCTGTCCATGGTCTTGACGAAGCTGTCGGTGGTGAGGTTGGCGCCGGAGCGGCCCGCGGCGCGGGCGAAGATGTCGATGGCGTTGTAGCCGTAGACCGAGAAGACGTTGGGGTCTTCGTTGAACTTGGTCTTGAACTTGTTGGCCCAGAAGCGGATCGGCTGCGAGGCTTCGTCCAGGTAGGGGTGCTGGGTGGTCATGGTGGCGTACAGGCCGTTCATGGCCGGGCCGCCGAGCTTGTGGATGAGGTCGGTGTAGGCCGCCTGCGAGCCGAAGAAGGTGGGGTTGAAGTCGAGCTTGCGCGCGGTGGCGATGGTGCCGATGGTCTCGCGGATGATGGTGCCCAGCACGACGAAGTCGCAATTGGCGGACTTCATGCGAGCCACCTGCGATGAAAAATCGGTGGCGCCGCGCTTGAACGAGGTCTTCTCGACCATCTGCATGTTGACGGCCTTGAGGCCTTCTTCCGCGCCGCGCAGCACCTCCAGGCCGAACTCGTCGTCCTGGTAGATCGCGCAGACCGCCTTGGGCTTTTTCTCCTGCACCATGCGGGGCAGGAAGGTGCGCATCTGCTCGTAGTACGGGCCGATGTTGGCGAACTTGAGCTTGTGGAAGGGCTCGTACATCTCGCGCGCGGCCGTCACGGGCAGGAAGTTCACCACGTTCTTCTGGAACTGCACCGGCATGGCCGCCATGTTCTGCGCCGTGCCCAGGTGGGCGATCATGGCGAAGATCTTGTCCTGGTTGACGAGCTTCTGCGCGGCCAGCACGGCGTTGCGTGGGTCGTACTTGCTGTCCTCGACGAGCAGCTTGATCTTGCGGCCGTTGATGCCACCTTGCTCGTTGATCTCGTCGACACGAAGCACCATGCCCTGCCGCACGGATTTGCCGAAACCCGCCAGCGGGCCGGAGAGGTCCTGGATCGAACCGAGAACGATCTCGTCCTTGCTCACGCCCTGCGTCTGGGCGAAGGCGGCGCCAGCCGACAGGCACAGCGCGAGGGCGATCAGGGTGGGGCGGGCGGTCGTCACGGGCTTGTCTCCTGGGGGTTGAAAGGGGGGCGGCCGCTTCAGCGGTACATGGCTTCGATCTGCTCGGCGTATTTCTGTTGCACCAGCTTGCGCTTGAGCTTCATGGTGGGGGTGAGTTCTTCGTCTTCGGCGCTGAGCTGGGTGTCGAGCAGGAAGAATTTCTTGATCTGTTCGACGCGGGCGAACTTCTTGTTCACACGGTCAATCTCGGCCTGGATGAGCGATTGCACCTCGGGCGCGCGGGTGAGGCTGGCGTAGTTGGAAAACGGCACGTCGTTGTCCTGCGCATACTTCTCCACGTTCTCCTGGTCGATCATGATGATGACGGTGAGGTAGGGGCGCTTGTCACCGATCACCACGGCGTCGGTCACATACGGCGAGAACTTCAGCTCGTTCTCCAGTTCGCTGGGGGTGATGTTCTTGCCGCCTGCGGTGATGATGATGTCTTTCATGCGGTCGGTGATGCGGAAAAACCCTTCCTCATCGACCTGCCCCACGTCGCCCGTGTGCAGCCAGCCGTCGGCGTCGATGGTCTCGGCGGTTTTCTCGGGCAGGTTCAGGTAACCCATGAACACGTTGGGCCCGCGCACCAGGATCTCGCCGGTCTGTGGATCGAGCTTCACCTCGTTGTAGGTGGCGGCCGGCCCGATGCTGCCGGGTTTGATGCGATCGGCCGGAATGCCGGTGGACGCGCCGCAGGTTTCCGTCATGCCCCAGACCTCGAGCATGGGCACGCCCAGGGCCAGGTACCAGCGCACCAGATCGGGCGAGATGGGGGCCGCGCCGGTGACCAGGAAGCGCGCGCGGTGGATGCCGATGAGCTTGCGCACGTTGTCCAGCACGAGCACGCGCGCCAGGCGGAACTGCAGCCGCAGGCCGCCGGGCACCGGCTGCCCGGCCATCACCCGGTCGGCCACCTTCTGCCCCACGCCAATGGCCCAGGCGTAGGCGGCCTGCTGCAGCTGGCTGGCTTCCTTGAGCGTGATCATCACGCCCGAATAGAACTTCTCCCAGACGCGCGGCACGGCGGTGAACACGGTGGGGGCGATCTCGCGCACGTTCTCCGGCACGGTCTCGGGGTTCTCCACGAAATTGAGCCTGGCACCGGTGTAGAGCGAAAAATACTCGCCGCCCATGCGCTCGGCGATGTGGCACAGCGGCAGAAAGCACATGCACTCGTCGTGGTCGTCGCGCGCGATCAGCGTGTTGTAGCCGCGCACGGTGTAGACCAGGCCCTGGTGGCTGTGCATGGCGCCCTTGGGGCGGCCGGTGGTGCCGGAGGTGTAGACCAGGATGGCCAGGTCTTCGGGCTTCACCGCGGCCACGCGCGCTTCGACCAGGCCGGGGTGCTGCGCCAGGTGCGCGCGGCCCATGTCGCGCAGCGCGGCCAGGCTGATCACCTGCGGGTCGTTCAGGTCGCGCAGGCCGTCCATGTCGGCGACCACGATCTTCTTCAGGCGCGGCAACTGGGCGCGCACCTCCAGCGCCTTGTCAAGCTGTTCGTCGTCTTCCACGAACAGCACGGTGGTGGCCGAGTCGTCGCAGAGGTACTGCACCTGTTCGGCCGCGTCGGTCGGGTAGATGCCGTTGGCCACGCCGCCCGCGCTGAGCACGGCCAGGTCGCACAGCACCCATTCGACGGTGGTGTTGGAGAGGATGGACGCGGTCTCGCGCGCCTCGAAGCCCAGCGCCATCAGGCCGTGGGCGATCTCGCGCACGGCGGTGCCGGTCTGGTCCCAGGTCCAGCTGCGCCAGATGCCGAAGTCTTTCTGCCGCATCCAGATCGCCGGGCCGCGCGCCTTCACGCCGTTCCAGAAGAGGGCGGGAATGGTGTCGCCGGGCAGCACCACCTCGGTTCGCGGCTGGATGTGTGAGAGATCCCAGAGGTAACTCATGCCTTATCTCCAGTTCTTCTTCTTTTTCCAGCGCCGCTCACCCCGCGCCCCGGTTTCCTTCATGCCGAGGTAGAACTCCTTGATGTCGTCCTTCTCGCGCAGGTGGGCGCAGGTGTCTTCCATCACGATGCGGCCGTTCTCCAGCACGTAGCCGTAGTCGGACGCATTGAGCGCCATGTTGGCGTTCTGCTCGACCAGCAGGATGGTGGTGCCGCGCTCGCGGTTGATGCGCACCACGATCTCGAAGATCTCCTTGGTGAGCTTGGGCGAGAGGCCCAGGCTGGGCTCGTCGAGCAAGATGAGGTCGGGGTCGGCCATCAGCGCACGGCTGATGGCCAGCATCTGCTGCTGGCCGCCCGAGAGCAGGCCGGCGTCCTGCAACGCGCGTTCGCGCAGGATGGGGAAGTAGTTGAACACCACCTCCATGTCGCGCGCCACGCCGTCGCGGTCCTTGCGGGTGTAGGCGCCCATCAGCAGGTTGTCGCGCACCGAGAGCAGGGGGAAAACCTCGCGCCCCTCGGGCACGTGGGACAGGCCTTGCTGCACGATCAGCGCCGGGTCCTGCGCGGTGATGTTCTCGCCCTTGAATTCGATCGATCCCTTGCGGGGGTCGATGATGCCGCTGATGGTCTTGAGGATGGTGGTCTTGCCCGCGCCGTTGGAACCCAGCACGGTGGCGATCTCGCTGCGGCGCACCTGCAGGCTCACGCCGCGGATCGCCTTGATCGGGCCGTAGGCGCTCTCGACGTTGAGCAGCTTCAGCACGGGGGCGTCAGACGTTGCAACGCTCATGCCGTCACCTTGTGGTTTTCGCGGCGCAGGCTGGAGACGTCGTCCATCGAACCCAGGTAGGCCTCGATCACGCCGGGGTCACTCTGCACCTCGGCGGGTGTGCCCGAGGCCAGCTCGGTGCCCATGCTCATGGCCAGCACGCGGTCCGACACCTTGGAGACCAGGCTCATGTCGTGCTCGACCATCAGCACGGTGATGCCCAGCTCTTCCTTGATGTCGGTGATCCAGAACGCCATGTCCTCGGTCTCCTCCACGTTCAGGCCGGACGACGGCTCGTCGAGCAGCAGCAGTTGGGGTTCGGTGCACAGCGCGCGCGCGAGTTCGACCACCTTGCGCACGCCGTAGGGCAGGCCGGCCACCATGGACTCGCGATGGTGCTGCAGGTCGAGCAGGTCGATCACGCGCTCCACCTTCTCGCGCGCCTCGATCTCGGCCGCGCGCGTCTTGCCGGTGAAGAAGATCTCGCTCCACAGCCCCGTCTTGCGGTGCGTGTGGCGCCCGATCAGCAGGTTCTGCAGCACCGTGGCGTGCTCGAACAGCTCGATGTTCTGGAAGGTGCGCGCGATGCCCAGCTTGGCGATCTGGTGCGGCGCCTGGTCGGTCAGGCGCAACTCGCCATTGGGGCCGGCGTAGTCGATGGTGCCGGTGGTGGGCGTGTAGATGCGGCTGATCAGGTTGAACACCGTGGTCTTGCCCGCGCCGTTGGGGCCGATGAGCGTGAAGACTTCGCCGCGCTTCACGTCGAAGCTCACGTTGTTGACCGCCAGCACGCCGCCGAAGCGCACGCTCAGGTTCCTGGCCGAAAGAAGCACGTTTGGGTTCATTTCAGGCGATCCGATTTCTGGAACGTTTTCTGCCGCTTGAACAGGCCCTTGCGATAGAACGGGAAGAGCTGGAACCAGGTGCGCACCTTGAGCCAGCGGCCGTACAGGCCCATGGGCTCGAACAGCACGAAGGCAATCAGCACGATGCCGTACACCGCGCCCTGCAGGCCGGCGGCCTGGCCGATGGCCTCGGGCAGGTAATCCTTGCCCAGCGCGATGAGCTGGGGCATGACGATCAGGAAAATCGCGCCGAGGAAGGCGCCGTGGATCGAGCCCAGCCCGCCGATCACGACCATCAGCAGCAGGTCGATCGACTGGATGATGCTGAACTGCTCGGGCGAGAGGAACTGGATCTTGTGCGCGTACAGCGCGCCGCCGATGCCCGCGAGCGCGGCCGAGAGCGCGAAGCTCAGCGTCTTGTAGCGCGCGAGCTGGATGCCCATGCTCTGCGCCGAGATCTCCGAGTCGCGGATGGCGACGAAGGCGCGGCCGGTGGACGAGCGCATGAGGTTGACGATGCCCAGCGTGGCCAGCACGGTCACGACCAGACACAGGAAGTAGAACTCCTCGGTGGAATCCAGCGACCAGCCGAAGAGGGCGGGGTACTGCACCATCAGGCCGGCGTTGCCACCGGTCACGTGCTCCCAGCGCGCGATCACCTCCTCGACGATGAAGCCGAAAGCCAGCGTCGCCATGCCGAGGTAGATGCCCTTGACGCGCAGCGCCGGCAGACCCACCACCATGCCCACGGCCGCCGAGAGCAGGCCCGCGCAGGCCAGTGCCAGCGGAAAGGGAATGCCCGCGTTCACCATGATGGCCTGTGTGTACGCGCCCACGCCGAGAAAGGCCGCATGGCCCAGCGAGAACAGCCCGGTGAAACCCGCCAGCAGCATCAGGCCGAGGCCGACGACGGCGTAGATCAGCACGAAGGTGAGCTGCGCGAGCCAGTACTCCGGGATCGCCCAGGGCGCCACCACCAGGAACAGGCCCAGCAGGCTGTACCAGAAGGTGTGGCCACCGTGCTTGGCGAGCCGGATGTCCTGGTTGTAGTCGGTCTTGAAGAGGAATCGCATGTTCGTGGTGCCTCAGACTTTCTTGCGCAGCTTCTCGCCGAAGAGGCCGTTGGGTTTGAGCACCAGCATGAGCAGCACCACGATGTAGGGCGCCACGTCCTTGAACCCTTCGGGCAGGTAGAAGCCCGAGAACGCCTCGACGATGCCGATGATCAGGCCCCCCACGATGGCGCCGGGCAGGCTGCCGAAGCCGCCCACCACGGCGGCGGGGAAGGCCTTGAGGCCGATGAAGCCCATGTTGGCGTGCACGAAGGTGATGGGCGCGAGCAGCAGGCCGGCGACGGCGGCCACGGCCGCGGCCAGGCCCCACACCAGGCCGTTGAGCCGCTTGACCGGAATGCCCATGTAGTAGGCCGCGAGCTGGTTCTGCGACGAGGCCTGCATGGCGATGCCCAGCTTGCTGTAGCGGAACATGGCGAACAGCCCGGCGCAGAGCACGGCGGTGGAGCCGATCACCACGATCTGCTCGGCCGAGACCACCAGCGCGCCCAGGCGAAGCACCTCGTTGGCGTAGGGCACCGGCAGCGTGTGCGTGTCGGTGCCGATGTTGGGCAGCATGGTGATGAGCCCGCGCAGCGTGTAGCCCACGCCGATGGTGAGCATCACGATGGAGAAGGCCGGCTGCCCCAGAATGGGGCGGATCACCACGCGCTCGAGCACCACGCCGAACAGGCCCATGCCCACGATGGCGGCGGGCACCGACAGCCAGAACGGGAAACCCAGCATGGTCATCGCCGCCAGGCCGCCGAAGGCGCCCACCATCATCAGATCGCCCTGGGCAAAGCTCACCGTTTCGGTGGCCTTGTAGATCAGCACGAAACCCAGCGCGATCAGCCCATAGATGCAGCCCTGGGCCACACCGCTGATGAGCAGTTGCAGCAATTGCACGCGATGTCTCCTGTATGGTTCTGTCGACGCGGTGGCGGCGGGGTGGCGCTGCAATCTTTGTGGCAGTCTGCCCAGCAGGTGAGCGCAATTTATAGCTGTCTTGCATGAGACTGGCGCTAGGGGTTGTCCCCCATCCTGAGTCGCTCAGGTGCCATGAAGATGGTTGCACCCCCGCCGCGCTTTGCGCGACCCCCTCGAGGGGGCGACACCAGAGGCCCGGCAAAGCCGGTTCCTCGGTGTCTCTGATCGAGGTGGCTTCACACGGTGCGTGCTGTGCAATGACGCAATAAATCACTGAAATGAAATCCATACGAATCGGCGCCGGCCTCGGGTTCTACGGCGACAACTGGGAACCCGTGGCCGCGAGCATCGAACGCGGCGGGGTGCAATTCATCGCCAGCGACCACCTGGCCGAACTCACGCTGGCGATCCTGCAGAAAGACCGCCAGCGCGACCCCTCGCTGGGTTACGCGCGCGACGTGGTGCCCCTGCTGATGAAGCTCTGGCCGCTGATGCAAGAGCGAGGCGTGCGCTTCGTGTGCAACGCGGGCGGCCTGAACCCGCAGGGCGCCGCGCAGGCGGTGCTGGCGGCCTTCAAGACCCGCGGCTGGCAGGCCCGCGTGGCCGTGGTGAGCGGCGACGACGTGCTGCCCCGCCTGCTCGACGGCGCCACGCCCGCCAGCGCCTTCGCCCACCTCTTCACCGGCGCGCCGCTGGCCGAGGTGCGCGAGCGCCTGGTGTTCGGCAACGCCTACCTGGGGGCGCAACCCATCGTGGCCGCGCTGGACGCGGGCGCCGACATCGTGATCACCGGGCGCGTGGCCGATGCCGCGCTGTTCCTCGGGCCGCTGGTGCACGGCCTGGGCTGGACGCTGGGCGGTGCGACCCAGGCCCACGACCTCGACCGCCTCGCGCAAGGCCTCACCGTGGGCCACCTGCTCGAGTGTTCGGGGCAGGGCAGCGGCGGCAACTTCGGCAGCCAGGGCGCGTGGCAGGCCATTCCCGATCTGGCGCATATCGGCTACCCGATCGCCGAGGTGTGGGAGGACGGCAGCGCGCTCATCACCAAGGCGCCCGGCACTGGCGGGCGGGTCAACTTCGACACCGTGCGCCAGCAGCTGTTGTACGAGGTGCACAACCCCCACGCCTATTTCTCGCCCGACGTGGTGCTCGACATGGGCGGCATCCGGCTCCAGGACGAGGGCGGGGACCGCGTGCGGCTGACCGGGGCGCGCGGCACCGCGCCCACCGACACGCTCAAGGTGATGGCGGGTTTCCGGGATGGTTACAAAGCCGAGGTCACCTGGGGGTTTTCTTGGCCGGACGCCTGGGACAAGGCGCAGGCCGCGCAGGCCACCATCCGCACACTGCTCAAGGACAAGCGCATCCCGCACGACGAGCTGTATGTGGAGTACCCCGGCCTGAACTCGGCGCACGGCGCGCTCGCGCCCCTGCCCAAGCCCGACGCGCTCAACCAGTCCAACGAGATCTGGACGCGCCTGGTGCTGCGCACGCCCGACAAGGCCGCGGCCGATGGTTTCGGCCGCCTGTTCCCCTGGATGGGACTGAGCGGCCCGGCCTACACCTGCGGCTTCACCGGCCTGCACAACACCAGCGAATTGCTGGGCATCTGGCCCACGCTGATTCCCCGCGCCGAGGTGGAAGCGGGCGCGCGGATGGAGCTGCTGGGGGAAATGAGCCCCCACGCTCCGCCGCTGCGCGGGTCGCAGCCCCCCGAGGGGGCTGTTCCGGCTTGGGGCGGCCCTGCGCCGGACCGCGCATGAGCACGATCCGCATACCCCTGGTGCGAATTGCCCACGCGCGCAGCGGCGACAAGGCCGACTGGGTGGACTTCGGCCTGTTCGCCTGGAACGACGCCGGCTACCGGTTGCTGGCGCGCGAGGTGACGGCCGAGCGCGTGCAGGCCCATTTCGCGCCCTGGCTGCCCGGCGAGGTGGACGCCTGGCCGCTGCCCAACATCCTCGCGCTGAAGTTCGTGCTGCGCGGTGCGCTGCAGGGTGGCGGCGCGCGCAACCTGCGCCTGGACAACCTGGGCAAGGCCATGGCCGGCGCGCTGCTTCGCATGGAGATCGACGTGACACAGGACGAACTGGACGCGGCCTTGAACGCGCCGCGCGTGGGGGTGTGGCCATGAGCGCCGTCACCACCGAAAAGCTGGGCGAGGTGTGGGTGGTCACGCTGGCCCGCCCCGAGGTGCGCAACGCGGTGGACAGCCCCACCGCGCAGGCGCTGCACGCGGCCTTTCTCGCATTCGAAGACGACGCCGAGGCCCGCGTGGCGGTGTTCCACGGCGCGCACGGCCATTTCTGCGCCGGCTGGGACTTGCAGTACGGTGCCCGCCTGGCCGCCTCGGGCGAGACCGGCGGCCTGGACCTGGACTTCGCCGCCGCCGATGCGCGCGCGCTCGGCCCCATGGGCCCGTCGCGGCTGCAGCTCTCCAAGCCGGTGATCGCCGCCGTGAGCGGGGCGGCCGTGGCCGGTGGCATGGAGCTCGCGCTCTGGTGCGACCTGCGCGTGATGGAAGACGACGCCTACTTCGGCGTCTACTGCCGGCGCTTCGGCGTGCCGCTGATCGATGGCGGCACGGTGCGCCTGCCGCGCCTGATCGGCATGGGCCATGCGATGGACCTGATCCTCACCGGTCGCAAGGTGGAGGCGGCAGAGGCGCTGCGCATGGGCCTGGCCAACCGTGTGGTGCCGCCCGGGCAGGCGCGCGAGGCCGCCCTGGAACTGGCGCGGCAGCTCGCGGCGTTCCCGCAGGCCACGATGCGCGCCGACCGCGAGAGCGCCCAGCGCCAGTGGGACCTGCCCCTGGGCGAGGCGCTGCTGCAGGAATGGCAGCGCGGGCGCGAGCGCATTCCCGATGCGCTGGCCGGTGCGCAACGTTTCGCGGCCGGGCAGGGGCGGCACGGCAAGTTCTAGCGCCCGCGCTTGCCGGAAGCGGCGCGGCCGACTACGCTTGGCCGACCTTCCGATCTCCTCCAGGAACCGACATGCTGCGCCGTCTGTTGCTCCAGTCCCCCGTGTTGTGCATGGCGCCGGCCATCGTGCGCGCCCAGTCGCCCCGCGACGAGTTCGACCTGGGGCCCAGCGGCGTGATGTCGATCCAGGAACTGGAGCGGGAGCCGGTGCACGTGACGCTGGACCAGCCCTATGCCCTGACCACCAACCCGCGCCAGCGGCTGGACTTGTACCTGCCCCGAGAGCGGCACCGGGGCCCGCTGCCCGTCATCGTCTATGTGCACGGTGGCGGCTGGATGCACGGCGACAAGGCCGACGGCGCGGCCCGCCTCATGGATTTCGTGCGCGGTGGTTATTACGCCGGGGTGTCCGTGGGCTACCGCCTCAGTGGCGAAGCGCCGTGGCCCGCTCCCCTGCACGACGTGAAGGCTGCCGTGCGCTGGGTGCGCGGCAACGCCGATGGCCTGGGGCTGGACCCGGCGCGCATCGGCGTCTGGGGCCGGGGCGCCGGCGCGCACCTGGCGCTGATGCTCGGCACCACCGCCAACGTGCCGCGCCTGGAAGGCACGCTGGGTGAACACCGCCAGCACAGCAGCCAGGTCAGGGCCGTGGCCAACTTCTTCGGGCCGACCGACCTGTCCGTGTTGGGGCGCGGCGCGGACACGCCCGAAGGCCGCCTGCTCGGGGGCGCGGTCCGCGACAGGCTGGGGCTGGCGCGCGAGGCCTCACCGGCGGCGCACGCCAGCACCGCCACGCCCCCCGTGCTCACGGTGCACGGCACGCTGGACCGCGTCGTGCCCTTCAGCCAGGCCGCACGCCTGGACGACGCCCTGCACAAGGCGGGCACCAAGAGCTACCTGGTCACCATCGATGGTGGCGCGCACGGTGACTTCGGCAGCTCGGCCGACGACCGCCTGGGCGCGCTGTTCGACCGGGAACTGCTCGGCATGGACCGCGAGGTGTCGGTGGCGCCGGTGATCTGGGCTCAGCGTTAGGGGGTGTCTCAGTCGCCATGCCGGCGCTCCTACGACGACTTCTTGCCGGTCAGTTGCTTCTGCAGCTCACCCGGTGTGGTCCCGATGAGGTCGCGAAATGTCCGGGTCATGTGGCTCTGACTGGCGAAGCCCACATCCAATGCAATGTCGGCCAAGGAGCCGCCCGGCAAACCAAGCAGCTGCACGGCCCGATCCATGCGCTTTTGGACCACATACCGATGCGGCGACGTCCCTGTCGTGTTGCGAAACAGGCGGACAAAATGCGGTTTGCTGAGCCCCACGGCCTCGGACAAGGCACGGAGTGAAAGATCGCTGCCCAGATCGCGGTCGATCAGGTCGTTCACCCGCGCCATTTGCGCCGTGCTCAGGCGGCCCCGCTCCTTGAGGGCCGATCGGATGCCACGGGTCCTGCCGAGGTGGGCGGCGATACCGATCGAGAGCGATTCGGCGAACAGCGTCCCGTTCGGACATCCTGCCGATATCTCGCGCACCATGCTGCGCAACACGGGTGGCAGCACCGGATCCTCAAAGTGGGAGCCTGGGCGCAACACGGCACTGATCAGATCGTCGTCGAAAAGCCTGCGGCAAAGCGGGCCTCCCCAATCGAGCTCCAGAAGGATCCGGCGAGCCTGGTGGGCGCCGGCCTGGGCCACCTTGACTTCCATGTAGGGGCTGAAGAGCCCGATCGAACCCGCGCGCAGGTCGAATTCCTCGTGCCGGCCATTCACGCTCAAGCGGGTTGTCATCGTGCCCGTGTCCACCAGTGACAGGCCCATCGTTGCAGGCGTGAAACGGTGACTCCAGGCCCCTTCAGGCGTGCCGACGCAGGCCAGTGGCAGTCCCCGCCAGCGGGCAAGCTGCTCAGGGGTGAGCAGGTTCAATGGGCTGGGTGGAGGTGGCATTTGGGGCGATCGTAGCCGCACCAAGCCGCATCCGATGAGCCGTTTGTGCAATCGAGCGCCGAACGGAAAAGACACGAAAAGCGGCGGCAAGTCAAATCCTGCGATCGCGATGGCCACGTTTCTCGTGTGTGCCGCGATAGCCGTGCAGTGCGTCATCTGGCGACGCTGCGGACAACAAAGACCGACTGGAGACAACCCATGCAAACAGTGTGGCAACGCGTGGCCTGCTTGGCTGTGGCCGCAATCGCATCGATATTGATGCCCGCCTGCGGCGGCGGAGGTGAAAGCGGAGGCAGCGATTCCGCTGTGGCGCCGCTCAGCTGCGACGATTCCATGAAGACCGCCTTCAAGCCAGACGCTCAAACGACGGTCGCACTGGTGAAGGCCTTCAAGAAAGGAGATCAGATTCTCCTTTCCGGGACCGCGACCGCAACGACCCCATCGGCGGCCAACGACATCTGCCTGGTCAAGCTCCTGATCGGGCCGGGCCACGCCGGTCCTGCGGGCGCGCCTTCCACGACCCCAGGCATTGGCGTCGAACTGTGGCTCCCGACAACAGCCAACTGGAACAAGCGGCTGCACGTGTTGGGCGGCGCGGGCATGGCCGGCGGGCCTCAAGCGACACTCACCAGCGTGGCGAACGCGCCCACCGCCGCGCCCTGGGTGGTGGCCGGTGTGGAAGGCGCGGTGGCCGCCACGACCGACACAGGTCACCCGGCAGGCAACTCCAGCTTCCTGATGAAGCCGGACGGAACCATCAACACCGTGGGGTGGAGCGAGTTTTCCGAGCGCGGCATTCACGAAATGACGGTCAAGGCCAAGGCGCTGGCGCAGGCCTACTACGGCACCGCGGCCAGGTACACCTATTGGCACGGCGGCTCCACCGGTGGCCGCCAAGGTCTCAAGCAGGCACAGCTGTATCCCGACGATTTCAACGGCATCATTGCCTCGGCGCCGGCGATCAACTGGACCAAGTTCACGGCCACCCAGCTCTGGGCGCAGATCGTGATTCAGCGCGAATTGGGCGGCGTGCCCTTCACAACGGGTCAGTGGAACAACGTATCGATGGCCGCCATCAGCGCGTGCGACGTCGTGGGCGGCATGCACCTGGGTTACCTTCTCGACCCCTCGACGTGCACCTACGATCCGACGACGGACGCCGCTGTTCTGTGCACCGCGTCGGGTGGAACGAACGCCACCGCGAACTGTCTGACATCGGCGCAGGCCCACGCCGCCAACAAGATCTGGTATGGCCCGACCACCGATGGATCGACGCCATCGCCTTCGATCGACAACGGCCTGCGCACGACCCTGTCACCCAAGCAGATCTGGTTCGGTTGGCCACGCGGCGGGAGCATCGGTGCCACGTCCGTGGCCACCGGCGGGATTCAGTACGACATGGTCGCGCTGTTCCTGCAGGACCCAACGATCGCCGGATCGACCTTCCTCAACGCCAAGGCCAATGGGGCCAATGGCTGGAAGAACCTGAGCTACGCGCAACTCGCCGATGCCATCGCCCAGGGCTACGCCATGGAGGCCGCGTCGTTCGCCCACATCAGCACCGACAACCCGGACCTCAGCAAATTCCGTGACCGGGGCGGCAAGCTGATCACGGTCGTGGGAACGTCGGACAGCACGATCCCGCATGCCGGCGTCCTCAACTACTACACGCGCGTGGCGGCGCAGATGGGCGGCATTCCGGCGATCCAGAGCTTCTACAAGCTGTACACGATCCCTGGCATGGGCCACTTCCCGGCCAACGGGACGGAAAACCTGGCGGCCAATCCGCCGCTGTATCCGGAAGACGCGAACTACCGCGCGCTCACCAACTGGGTCGAGAACGGCATCGCGCCGGCCGACAGGATCGATATCCGCAGCTCCGCCACGGCCGCGAATCCGACCGTGGTCACCGGCCCGATGTGCGCCTATCCCAAGATGCCCGTGTACACCAGCGGGGACATCCGGGCAGCCGCGAGCTACACCTGTTCCTGATCCGTTCCCAACCAGACGAAAGCCTCGCCATGTTGTCTCACCCCATCCATTTGTCGCGCCGCACGGTGTTGTCAGGGGCCATGCTCGCTTGGGCGGCCCACCCGCTTGGGGCTTTCGCCCAGGAGGTCCCGTTCCCGACCAAACCCATGCGGATCATCACCCCATTCCCCGTCGGTGGCGGGCCGGACGGCGTTGCGCGGCTGGTCGCTGACAAGCTGTCGAAAAAGTGGGCGCAACCTGTGATGGTGGAGAACCGCCCGGGCGGCAACGGCTTTATCGCGATCGACGCGTGGAAGCGCGGGGCGAAGGACGGGCACGACCTGATCCAGCTCGACAACGTTCACCTGGCCGCGTATCCATCGCTGTTCAAGAAGTTGCCCTATGACCCGGTCGTCGATTTCGATCCCGTGCTGCCGTTGTTTCGCACCTACTTCTTCATCACCGTTGCCGCCACCAGTCCGTACAAGACGGTGGCCGACCTCATCGCCGATGCCAGGCGCAACCCGGGAAAACTGAACTTCGGGTCGTGGTCCATCGGCAACCCCGTGCACCTCGGTTCCGAGTTGTTCAGCTCGATGACGGGGACGAAATTCGAGCACATCGTTTTTAAGGAAACGACCCAGCTCTACACCAGTGTGGCCAACGGCGATCTTGCGTTTGCACTGGGATCCAGCGCCACGGCCGGACCGCTCCAGCGCGCGGGGAAATTGCGGTTCCTCGCGGTGGCGGCACCCAAACGCACGGCGGGCTACGACAGCGTGCCGACCGTGGCCGAGTCGGGTGGGCCGGCGGGATTCGAAGCCTCGGGCTGGAACGCGCTCGCCACACCGCGGGGGCTGGCGCCCGCCGTGACGGCCAAGATCAAGCACGATGTCGAGGCGGCTTTGGCCGAGCCGGATGTCCGTGACAAGTTCGCCAGCTTCGGCTATGAACCGTTCACGCCCACGCGCGAACAGTTCGCGCAATTCATCCAGGCGGAGTCCCAACGTCTCGGCGAGGTGATTCGCCGCGTCAATATCGCGCTTGACTAGCAGGCAGCACTCAGCGAACCTGCACTTCGACGGATTCGCCGAGTTTGGGCACACCACCTGTGATCACGGCCTTCGTCATGGCCAGCAGCTGCACCAGCTTGTTTTCCTTGACGTCCCAGTAGTGGGCGTGGGTGACGTTGACCACCACCAGCGCGAGATCGGGATCGTCCGGACCGCCGGGAAACCAGGCTTCGGCGGCCTTGTTCCACAGGGCCCGGGCCTTGTCGGGGTCGTTGACCACGCGCGCCGTGCCGGAGACGGAAACATAGGTGTCCTTGTCGGGATCGGCGTAACTCAGGTTGACGGTGGGTTCGGCCATCAGATCGGCCACGGGCCCTCCGTGGCGCGACATGAAAAACCAGAGGCTGCCGCCCTCCAGCCGGTTGTTCTGGGTGGTCATGGGCCGGGCATGCAGGTGGCCGGCGTGCGCCGCCTGATGGCTGCGCGTGGTGAACATCGCAAAGCGAATGTCCTTGATCATGTCCCACAGGTTGTCGAGGGAGGTGTCTTGGTCGCTCATTGTTTTTCCTTTGAATGGTTGAGTTGAACTGGTTGCGCGGCAAACGGCGTGCCCAAACCTTTCGTGTATGGGGTGCAGGCTCGGCTGTCCCGTGGTACGGTTTGCGGCAAGACTTGCTTCAGGATGGTTATGCCCGCCACCACCGCTTCCACCGCCGACGTCCTGGTCCTTCAGCACCTGTTCGAGGACGGCCCGGGTTTCCTCGGCGAATGGCTCGATGCCCAGGGGCTGCCCTGGCACTTGCGCTGTGCCGAGGCGGGTGAGCTCTACCCCGCGTCCGTTCGGGGCTATCGCGGCTTGGCCGTGCTGGGCGGCGCGTGGAGCGCGAACGATGAGCGCCCCACGTTGCGCCAGGCCGAGGCGCTGATCCGCGAGGCCGATGCGCTGGGCATTCCCGTCATCGGGCACTGCCTGGGTGGCCAGCTGATGGCGCGGGCCTTGGGCGGCCAGGTGGAGCGGCTGCCCCAGCCCGAGATCGGCTGGTGGCCCATCGAGCACCACGGTGGCGCTGCCGCGCGCGACTGGTTCGGCGAAGAGCGCACGCCCACCGTGTACCAGTGGCACCAGGATGGTTTCGTGGCGCTGCCGCCGGGCGCGGAGCCGCTGGCATCGTCGGCGGCCTGCGCGCACCAGGCCTTTGCGCTCGGCCCGCACCTGGCCATGCAGTTCCACATCGAGATCACGCCGGACAAGATCGACGACTGGCTCGAAAGCCCGGGCGAGGCCTACGCGGTGAATGTGCTGCTGCACCGCGACAGCGTGCAGGACCCGGCGGGCATGCACGCCGCCACGAAACGGCACCTGGCGGGCAGCCAGGCGCTGGCCGCGCGCATCTACCGCACCTGGCGGTCGCGCTGGCCTTCGCCCTGAAACGGCCTCAGGCCAGGTGCTCGGGCAGCACCAGGCCGTCGCGCGGGATGGGGCGGGGCCGGCCTTCCAGGTCGATCGCCACGTAGGTCAGGCTGGCCTCGGTCACCTTCACGTACTGGCCCTGGGCCGAGAAACGTTCGGCGAACACCTCCACCTGCACCGTGACCGAGGTGCGGCCCAGGCGCGTGATGTGCGCGAAAAAGCTCAGGATGTCGCCCACGCGCACCGGTTGCTTGAAGATGAACTGGTTTACCGCCACCGTGGCCATGCGGCCGCGCACGTAGCGCGCGGGCAGCACGGCTCCGGCCAGGTCGACCTGCGCCATGACCCAGCCGCCGAAGATGTCGCCGTTGGCGTTGCAGTCCGCGGGCATGGGAATGACCTTGAGCACCAGTTCCCGGTCGGTGGGCAGGGCGGTTTCGGATGGCGGGCTTGAATTGCTGGACATGGGCACAATCTCTGGACAACGGCCCCCATTCTCCTGCATGCGCCCCGACAACCCCGCCCGAACTTCCATCGCCCTGCCTGCCAGTCCTGGCGCCGCTGGCCACCCACCTGCCCAACGCTCCGACTGGGGCACGCTCAAGCGCCTGCTGCCCTACCTGTGGCAGTACAAGGTGCGCGTGGTGCTGGCGCTGGCTTTCATGGTGGCGGCCAAGACGGCCAACGTGGGCGTGCCGCTGCTGCTCAAGGAACTGGTCGATGCCATGACCATCCGGCCCGGCAGCGTCGAGTCGATGCTGGTGGTGCCGTTGGGCCTGTTGCTCGCCTACGGCCTGCTGCGGCTGTCCACCAGCGTGTTCACCGAGCTTCGCGAGCTGGTGTTCGCCAAGGCCACCGAGGGCGCCACGCGCAGCATCGCGCTGCAGGTGTTCGGCCACCTGCACGCCCTGAGCCTGCGCTTCCACCTGGAACGCCAGACCGGGGGCATGACGCGCGACATCGAACGCGGCACGCGCGGCGTGCAGTCGCTCATCTCCTACTCGCTCTACAGCATCTTCCCCACGCTGATCGAGGTGATCATGGTGCTGGCGCTGCTGGGCACCAAGTTCGACATGGGCTACGTGTGGATCACCTTGGTGGCGCTGGTGCTGTACGTGACCTTCACCGTGCTCGTGACCGAGTGGCGCACCCAGTTCCGGCGCAAGATGAACGAGCTCGAATCCACCAGCCAGAGCCGCGCCATCGACTCGCTGCTGAACTACGAGACCGTCAAGTACTTCAACAATGAAAGCTTCGAAGGCCGGCGCTATGACGAGGCGCTGGAGAAGCTGCGGCGCGCGCGCATCAAGAGCCAGACCACGCTGTCCATGCTCAATGCGGGGCAGCAACTGGTGATCGCCGTGGCGCTGGTGCTCATGCTCTGGCGCGCCACGCAGGGCGTGGTCAGCGGCGAGCTCACGCTGGGCGATCTGGTCATGGTCAACGCTTTCATGATCCAGCTCTACATTCCGCTGGGTTTCCTGGGCGTGCTCTACCGCGAGATCAAGCAGAGCCTGACCGACCTGGAAAAGATGTTCGCGCTGCTGGAAAAAGAGCGCGAGATCGCGGACGTGCAAGCTGCGCAGCCGCTTCAGCTGGACGGTCCCCCGGCGGTGAAATTCGAGAATGTGCGCTTTTCCTACGAGCCAGCGCGCGAAATCCTGCATGGCATCAGCTTCGAGATTCCACCGGGCAAGACGGTGGCCGTGGTCGGGCCCTCGGGTTCGGGCAAGAGCACGCTGGCGCGCCTGCTCTACCGCTTCTACGACGTGAGCAATGCCGATGACGGCGGGCGCATCACCATCGACGGGCAGGACATCAAGGCCGTCACCCAGGCCAGCGTGCGCCAGGCCATCGGCATCGTGCCGCAGGACACGGTGCTGTTCAACGACACCATCGAATACAACATTCTTTATGGCCGCCCCGATGCGGGGCACGAGGCCGCGGTGCGGGCGGCCCAGGCGGCGCACATCCACGCCTTCATCCAGCACCTGCCGCTGGGCTATGCCACCATGGTGGGCGAGCGCGGTCTCAAGCTCTCGGGGGGCGAGAAGCAGCGCGTGGCGATCGCGCGCACGCTGTTGAAGAACCCGCCCATCGTGATCTTCGACGAAGCCACCTCGGCCCTGGATTCCGCCAACGAACGCGCGATCCAGGCCGAGCTCAAGAGCGCGGCGCGCAACAAGACCACGCTGGTGATCGCGCACCGCCTCTCCACCGTGGTGGACGCGCACGAAATCCTGGTGCTGGTCAACGGCGAGATCGTGGAGCGGGGCACCCACGCCGAACTGGTCGCCCGGACCGGCGTCTATGCGGGCATGTGGGCGCTGCAGCAAAGCGGCAGCGACTGATGCCGATTTCCCTTCAGGTCGTACCTTTCCGAGGAGCCTTCCGTCCGGCCGTTCCATAATCGCCGTCCATGGAAACCAAATGGCTCGAGGATTTCGTCAGCCTCGCCGAAACCCGCAGCTTCAGCCGTTCGGCGCAGCTGCGCCACGTCACCCAGCCCGCTTTCTCCCGGCGCATCCAGTCGCTGGAAGCCTGGGCGGGCACCGATCTGGTGGATCGCTCCTCGTACCCCACGCGCCTCACCCCCGCGGGCCAGACGCTGTACGACCAGGCGCTGGAGATGCTGCAGGCGCTGCAGAGCACGCGCGCCACGCTGCGCGCCCACACCGCCGCGGCGCAGGACGTGATCGAGTTCGCCGTGCCGCACACGCTGGCCTTCACCTTCTTTCCGTCCTGGCTCTCGGGCTTGCGCGAGACCTGCGGCCCGATCAAGAGCCGGCTGATCGCCATGAACGTGCACGACGCGGTGCTGCGCCTGGTCGAGGGCAGCTGTGACCTGCTGATCGCCTACCAGCACGCGGCCCAGCCGATCCAGCTCGATGCCGGCCGCTATGAAATGCTGCACCTGGGCTCGGAGGTGCTTTCACCCTATGTGCGCCCGGACGCGCAGGGCCTGCCGCAGTACGCCCTGCCAGGGTCGCCCCAGCAGCCGCTGCCTTACCTGGCCTATGCGCCGGGTGCCTACCTCGGCAGGGCGGTGGACCAGATGCTCAAGCAGAGCAGCACACCGGTGCACCTGGACCGCATCTACGAAACCGACATGGCCGAAGGCCTGAAAGCCATGGCGCTGGAGGGCCATGGCATCGCCTTCCTGCCGGCCAGCGCGGTGCGCAAGGAAGTGCGCGCCCGCAAGCTCGTGTCCGCCGGCGGGTCGCTGGAGACCGCGCTGGACATCCGCATCTACCGCGAGCGGTCTTCCACGCGAAAGGCCAAAGGACCGGTGGAGCAGTTCTGGAACGACCTGCGCAAAAAGCTCGGCAATCCCTGATTCACCCTGTCTCATAGGCGATACAGGTGATCCTTTGCCAAGGCCATTGGGGAAAATCCGTACATGAATGGTTTGCATAATGGCCGCTGCAATCAGCATTGGATGCGAAGGATGCCGCTGGCTACAGTCGCGGGTTCCGCCTGTGACAGGGTGGGAATTCCCGGGTGGAACGGAGCTTGCGTAGGGAGCATCATGCAGATGCCCTCCGCGCGACAACGGCGCTGAGCATCCGGTCTTGATCGCTGGTTCATCATCTTTTCTACAAGCAAGGAGATCCCTATGAAGAAACACCTGCTCGCGCTGGCCGTGACCACACTGGCCGTCGGCAGCGCCTTTGCACAAGCTGGCGACACGCTGGCCAAGATCAAGGCGTCTGGCAGCGTGTCCCTGGGCGTGCGCGAGTCTTCCGGACTGGGCTACACACTGGGCAACGGCAAATACGTCGGCTTCCACACGGAAATGGGCGAAATCATTCTGGCCGACATCCAGAAGCAGCTCGGTCTGGCCAAGCTCAACGTCAACTACCAGCCCGTGACCTCGCAGAACCGCATCCCCCTGGTGCAGAACGGCACCGTGGACCTGGAGTGCGGTTCGACCACGAACAACGCCACGCGCCAGAAGGATGTGTCCTTCGCCGTGACCACCTACGTGGAAGAAGTGCGCATCGCTGTCAAGGCCAACTCCGGCATCAACGGCATCAAGGACCTCAACGGCAAGACCGTGGCCACCACCACCGGCACCACCTCGGTGCAGACCCTGCGCAAGAACGAGCGCGCCGGCGGCATCGACTTCAAGGAAGTCTATGGCAAGGACCACGCCGACAGCTTCCTCGCGCTCGAGGGCGGCCGCGCCGATGCGTTCGTGATGGACGGCTCCATCCTGGCGGCCAACATCTCCAAGTCCAAGAACCCCGCCGACTACAAGATCGTGGGTGAAGTGCTGTCGGTCGAACCGATCGCCTGCATGCTGCGCAAGGACGACCCGGCCTTCAAGAAGGCCGTGGACGACAGCATCAAGCGCCAGATTGCCGATGGTTCGCTGGCCAAGCTGTACGACAAGTGGTTCATGCAGCCGATTCCGCCTGCCAACGTGAAGATCGGCCTGCCCATGTCCGACGCCACCAAGGCGGCCTGGGCCAGCCCGAACGACAAGCCGATGGAAGACTACGCCAAGAAGTAAGCCACGCACTTACCAGACGCCCCTTCAAGTGGACCCATTTGAAGGGGCGTTTTCGTGGCGACCGCGCAAAGCGCGGTGTGATCCGGACAAGCAACAGAGAGAAAAGGGGCTCCTATGAGCTGGGATTGGCAGGTGTTCTGCGAGGACACCATTGAGCGGCAGCCGGTGGAAAGCTGCTTTGGCAAGGGGGGAGACATCACCTATCTGGACTGGATGTTGTCAGCCTGGGGTTGGACGGTGTCGGTGTCGCTGCTGGCGCTGCTGCTGGCGCTGGTGCTAGGCATCCTGATCGGTACGCTGCGCACGCTGCCCGATCGACCCATGGTGGTGCGCCTGGGCAATGCCTGGGTGGAACTGTTCCGCAACATCCCGCTGCTGGTGCAGATTTTCCTGTGGTACCACGTGGTGCCCACGATGTTCCCCGTCATGCGAGGCGTCCCCGGCTTCGTGCTGGTGGTCTTTGCCCTGGGTTTCTTCACCTCGGCGCGCATCGCCGAGCAGGTGCGCTCGGGCATCCAGGCCCTGCCGCGCGGCCAGCGCTACGCCGGCATGGCCATGGGTTTCACCACCTTCCAGTACTACCGCTATGTGCTGCTGCCCATGGCGTTCCGCATCATCATCCCGCCGCTGACCAGCGAGACCATGAACATCTTCAAGAACTCCTCGGTGGCGTTCGCGGTGTCGGTCTCTGAGCTGACCATGTTCGCGATGCAGGCGCAGGAAGAGACCTCCCGCGGCGTGGAGGTGTACCTCGCCGTGACCGGTCTCTACATCATCTCGGCCTTCGCGATCAACCGCATCATGGCCTTCATCGAGAAACGCGTGCGCATACCGGGCTTTGTCGTGGCGGGCGGAGCGGGAGGCCACTGACATGAACCTCAACCTCGACTTCTCCTTCTACAACTGGGACCTCATCAGCAACTTCGTGCTGAAGGGCCTGTACTTCAGCGTGATGCTGACCGTCGTGGCCACAGTGGGCGGCATCTTCTTCGGCACCATCCTGGCGCTCATGCGGCTGTCGGGCAAGAAGTGGCTGGACACGCCGGCCACGATCTACGTCAACGGCATGCGCAGCATTCCGCTGGTGATGGTGATCCTGTGGTTCTTCCTGCTGGTGCCGCTGCTGATCGGTCGCCCGATCGGCGCCGAGGTGTCGGCGGTGGTCACCTTCATTGCCTTCGAGGCGGCCTATTTCAGCGAGATCATGCGCGCGGGTATCCAGTCGATTCCGCGTGGCCAGGTGTTCGCCGGCCAGGCGCTGGGCATGAGCTATGGGCAGAACATGAAGCTGGTCGTGTTGCCCCAGGCCTTCCGCAACATGCTGCCGGTGCTGCTCACGCAGACCATCATCCTGTTCCAGGACACCTCGCTTGTCTACGCCATCGGCGCCTACGACATGCTCAAGGGCTTTGAGGTCGCGGGCAAGAACTTCGGCCGCCCGATCGAGGCCTACCTGGCCGCTGCCGTGGTCTATTTCGTCATGTGTTACGCGCTGTCGTGGCTCGTCAAGCGGCTGCACAAGAAAATTGCCATCATTCGTTGATGCCATCGAAACCCAGGAATTGCAATGATTGAACTCAAGAACGTCTCCAAGTGGTATGGCAGCGTCCAGGTGCTGACCGATTGCTCCACCAACATCCAGAAGGGCGAAGTCGTCGTGGTGTGCGGCCCGTCGGGCTCAGGCAAGTCGACCCTCATCAAGACCATCAACGCGCTCGAGCCCTTCCAGAAAGGCGAGATCACGGTCGATGGCATCGCGGTGCACGACCCCAAGACCGATCTGCCCAAGCTGCGCAGCCGCGTCGGCATGGTGTTCCAGCACTTCGAGCTGTTCCCGCACCTGTCGGTGACGGAGAACCTCACGATCGCTCAGATCAAGGTGCTGGGGCGCAACCCCGACGAAGCCAAGAAGCGCGGCCTCAAGATGCTCGATCGTGTGGGCCTGTCGGCGCACAAGGACAAGTTCCCGGGCCAGCTCTCGGGCGGTCAGCAGCAGCGCGTGGCGATCGCGCGAGCCCTGTCGATGGACCCCATCGTCATGCTGTTCGACGAGCCCACCTCGGCGCTCGACCCCGAGATGGTCGGCGAAGTGCTGGACGTGATGATCGGCCTGGCCCACGAAGGCATGACCATGATGTGCGTGACGCACGAAATGGGTTTCGCGCGCAAGGTCAGCAACCGCGTGATCTTCATGGACGTGGGCGGCAAGATCCTGGAGGACTGCTCCAAGGACGACTTCTTCGGCAAGCCGGAGGAGCGTCAGCCGCGCACCAAGGACTTCCTCAACAAGATCCTGGCGCACTGAGCCTCGCCGGCACGCCCGCATGTGCCCTTGACATGGGCGGATGCGGGATGGGCATTGGCTTCGCGGTGGGCCTTTCTCTATGCTCTCGGCACTCTTTTGGGGGGTGTCGTTGTGTTCTCGATCCTTACGACCTGCCTGCGCAGGATCCTCATCGCGGCGTGTCTGGCCAGCATGGCCACCGCCCAGGCCGGCCCGGTGCTGGACCGTGTGGCAAGCGATGGCGTGCTGGTGCTGGCCCACCGCGAATCCTCCGTGCCGTTCTCTTATCTGGACGGCACGGGCAAACCGGTGGGTTACGCCCTCGACATCTGCCGCCGCCTGGCGCAGGCCGTGCAACGCAAGCTGGGCCTGAGCAAGCTCGATGTGCGTTACCTCGCTGTGACGCCCTCCAACCGCCTGGACGCGGTGGAGCAGGGCCAGGCCCAGATGGAGTGCGGCTCCACCACCAACAACGCCGCGCGCCGCCAGCGGGTGGCCTTCACGATTCCCCACTTCATCACCGGTGCACGCCTCATGGTCCGGCGCGACAGCGCGGTGGATCGGCTGGATCACCCTGATCTCAAGGTGGTGGTGTCCACCCGCAACACGACGCCCCTGGATGCACTGCGCCGCATGGTGCGGGAGCGTGGGCTCCCGCTGCGCGTCGTGGAGGCGGACGACCACGAGCAGGCCGTGGGCATGGTCGAGAAGGGCGAGGCCGACGCCTTTGCCATGGACGACGTGCTGCTGTTCGGTCTGGCGGCTGCACGGCCGGACCCGACCTCCCTCAGGGTCGTGGGCCGGTTCTTCACCACCGAGCCGCTGGCGATCATGCTGCCGCGGAACGACGAGGCGTTCAAGAAGATCGTGGACGACGAGATGCGCCGGCTCATCTACAGCGGTGAGATCCAGGCGATCTACGCGACCTGGTTCACCCAGCCCATCCCGCCCAAGGGCGTGTCGCTGAACCTGCCCGTGAGCTACCTGCTGCGGGATTTCTGGAAATACCCGACCGACAAGGTGCCCTGATCGCCTTTGCAGGTTTGCGACAATCGAGGCATGAACGCCTCGACCGCCCCACAGACCCTCACGATCACCCGACCCGACGACTGGCACCTGCACGTGCGCGATGGCGAGGCGCTGCACACCGTGGTGCCGCACACCGCGGCGCAGTTCGGCCGGGCGATCATCATGCCCAACCTCAAGCCGCCGGTGACCACCGCGGCGCAGGCCATGGCCTACCGCGATCGCATCCGCGCCGCCGTGCCCGCCGGCATGGCCTTCGAGCCGCTGATGACGCTCTACCTCACCGACAACCTGCCGCCCGAGGAAATCGCGCGCGCCAAGGACGTGGGCGTGGTCGCCTTGAAGCTCTACCCCGCGGGCGCCACCACCAACAGCGATGCCGGCGTGACCGACATCCGCAAGACCTACAAGACGCTGGAAGCCATGCAGCGCGCCGGCCTGCTGTTGTTGGTGCACGGCGAAGTGACCTCGCCCGATATCGACCTGTTCGACCGCGAGGCCGTGTTCATCGATGAGCAGCTGATTCCGCTGCGGCGCGACTTTCCCGAGCTCAAGATCGTGATGGAGCACATCACCACGAAAGAGGCCGCGCAGTACGTGGGCGAGGCCGGCGCGTTCACCGCCGCCACCCTCACGGCCCACCACCTGCTCTACAACCGCAACGCCATCTTCACCGGCGGCATCCGCCCGCATTACTACTGCCTGCCGGTGCTCAAGCGAGAGACCCACCGCCAGGCCCTGGTGGCCGCCGCCACCAGCGGCAGCGACCGTTTCTTCCTCGGCACGGACAGCGCGCCGCACCCGGCCCACCTGAAGGAGCACGCCACCGGCTGCGCCGGCTGCTACACCGCGCACGCCGCGATCGAGATGTATGCCGAGGCCTTCGACTCGGTGGGCGCGCTCGACAAGCTCGAGGCTTTCGCCAGCTTCCACGGCCCGGCCTTCTACGGGCTGCCGCGCAACAGCGGCACCGTCACCCTGAAGCGCGAGAGCTGGACCACGCCCCAGAGCTTCCGCTTTGGCGAGGCCGATCTCAAGCCCCTGCGTGGCGGCGAGGCCTTGCCCTGGCGCCAGCAAGCCTGAGTCCCTTGGAACTGGCGCTCGACTGGACCGCGCCCTGGTTCGCGCCCGTGGCCGATGAGGGGCGGGCCGTGGCCACGTCCCTGGCGGGCGGCGAGCCCTGGCCGCAGGCGCTGGGTGGCGCCGCCCCGGTGCGCTTCGTGCCGCAGGCCGAATTGCCCGCCGGCACCCCTTACGAACAGTTCATCTTCGACACCGGCCGCGTGCCCACGCGCGAGAACCTGCACGACTTCTTCAACGGCCTGTGCTGGCGCCGTTTCCCGTTGACCAAACAGCGCCTGAACCAGCTGCAGGCCGCGCAGATCGCCGCCGACGGCGTGCGCGACGTGCGGGGCCCGGTGCGCGACGCACTCACCCTGTTCGACGAAAACGCCGCCCTGCTGCAGGCTCCCGCGCCGCTCTGGGAGGCCTTGGCGGCCCGCGACTGGCACCGCCTGTTCGTGACGCTGCGCCCGCTCTGGGCGCAGGCGAGGCTGGTGCTGTTCGGCCACGCCCTGTTGGAAAAACTGGTGATGCCCTACAAATCCATCACCGCCCACGTTTTTCGCGTGCCGGTGCCGGTGGCACTGGGCGACGACCTCGCCGCGTGGGACGAGTGGCTGGCGCAGGGCCTCAGCGCGCCGGTGCTGGCGGCCAAACCGTTCACGCCGCTGCCGGTGCTGGGCGTGCCGGGCTGGTGGGCGGCGAACGAAGATCCCGCTTACTATGCCGACGCCGGGGTGTTCCGCCCCAGGCGCACCGATGCCCCAACGGACACCCCATGACCCAGCCCGCCACGACCTCCTGGTCCCACCTGAACCTGGCGCAAGACGCTGACCGCGCCGAACTCGCCGCTCATTTCCGCGCCACCGGCGTGCGCGACGTGGAATGCCTGTTCGCCGACGTCACCGGCTACCCGCGCGGCAAGCTCATGCCGGCGGCCAGCTTCGCCGCGGGCGGTGAACTGCGCATCTGCCAGGCCATTCCCATGCAGTGCGTGACGGGCGAGTATTCCTACGACAAGGTCTTTCCCGACAGCGACCCCGACGTGCGCCTGGTGCCCGACCTGGCCACGCTCAAGCTCGCCCCCTGGGCCAGCGTGCCGCGCTACCTCGCGGTGCACGACTGCGTGGAACTCGACGGCAGCCTGTGCGAGTTCGCCCCGCGCTCGGTGCTCAAGAACGTGGTGGCGCGTTACCAGGCCCTGGGGCTCACGCCCGTGGTCGCGCCGGAGATCGAGTTCTACCTGACCGCCGCCATGACCGACCCGGCCCAGCCGCTGGCGCCGCCGGTGGGGCGGGGGGGGCGGCCCGAGGTCGGGCAGTCGGCCTTCAGCCTGAACGCGCTCAACGAACTGGCGCCGTTCTGGGACGCGTTCCACGCCGCCATCGACGCGCTCGGCATCCGGGCCGACACCTGGCTGCACGAGGTCGGCCCCTGCCAATACGAGATCAACCTGCTGCACGGCGACCCCGTGGCCGTGGCCGACCAGGCCTTCCTGTTCAAGACGGCGGCGCGCGAGATCGCGCTGCAGCACGGCCTCAACGCGGTGTTCATGGCCAAGCCCCTGGCGGGCGAAGCGGGCAGCTCCATGCACCTGCACCAGAGCGTGGTGGACGCCGAAGGCCGCAACATCTTCAGCCAGGCCGATGGGGCCGAAAGCGAGGCCTTCCTGCACTACATCGGCGGCCTGCAGGCCTTCACGCCCGATCTCACGCTGATCTACGCGCCCACCGTCAATTCCTACCGCCGCTACGTCGCTGGCAGCCAGGCGCCGATCAACGTGGAATGGGGCCGCGACAACCGCACCGCCGGCCTGCGCGTGCCGGTGAGCCCACCGGCCGCGCGCCGGGTGGAAAACCGCCTGGCCGGCGCCGACGCCAACCCCTACCTGGCCATGGCCGCCACGCTCGCCGCCGGCCTGGAAGGCCTGCGGACGCGCTGCCTGCCGGGCGAACCGGTGCAGGACAACGGCTACGACCTGCCCCGGGGCCTGCCGCGAACTTTTTTCACCGCCCACGAACAAATGGCCCAGAGCGCTCACGCGCCGCGCCTGCTGGGCGAGCGCTTCGTGCGCGCCTACCTCGCGGTCAAGGCGCTGGAACACGAGAGCTTCCTCAACGAGATCAGTGCCTGGGAACGGCGCTTTCTGCTGCCCCAGGTGTGAGGCCGGCGCGCGCTGAAAGGGCGGTGCCGCTTGAAGAACCGCGTGGGCGGCCCCACTTATCATCCCGCTGTCGTCGATACCTATAACCCGGAGTCCCCATGAAACGCATCCTGCTGTTTGTCCTGACCAACTTCGCCGTGATGGCGGTGCTGTTGATCACCACCCGCATCCTGGGCGTGGATCGCTTCCTCACGGCCAACGGGCTGAACATGACGGCGCTGGCCGGGTTCTCGCTCGTGATCGGCTTCGGCGGCGCCATCATCTCGCTGCTGATCAGCAAGCCCATGGCCAAGTTCAGCGCCGGCGTGCGCGTGATCAACCAGCCGCAGAACGCCGACGAAGCCTGGATCGTGGAGACCGTGCGCCGCTTTGCCGACAAGGCCAACATCGGCATGCCCGAGGTCGGCATCTTCGACGGTGCGCCCAACGCCTTCGCCACCGGCGCGTTCAAGAACTCGGCCCTGGTGGCGGTGTCCACCGGCCTGCTGCAGAACATGACCAAGGAGGAAGTCGAGGCCGTGATCGGCCACGAGGTCGCGCACGTGGCCAACGGCGACATGGTCACCATGACGCTGATCCAGGGCGTGATGAACACCTTCGTGGTGTTCCTCAGCCGCGTGATCGGCTACGCGGTGGACGCCTTCCTGCGCCGCGGCAGCGACAACAATTCCGGCCCCGGCATCGGTTACATGATCACCACCATCGTGATGGACATCGTGCTGGGTTTCCTGGCCGCCATCATCGTGGCGTGGTTCAGCCGCCAGCGCGAGTTCCGCGCCGACGCGGGTGCCGCCAGCCTGATGGGCCGCAAGCAGCCCATGATCAATGCGCTGGCCCGCCTGGGCGGCCTCACGCCGGGCGAACTGCCCAAGACCATGCAGGCGCTGGGCATCACGGGTAGCCTGGGCAAGCTGTTCTCGACCCACCCGCCGATCGAGGAGCGCATCGCTGCCCTCCAGCAACAACAGCAGGCCTGATCCGTACGGCCCAACAAAAAAAGCGACCCTCTGGTCGCTTTTTTCATGGGGCCGGGTTCAGCGGTTACGTTCCCAGCGGTCGTTGTCGCGGCGGTTGTAGTAGCCGTCGTGGCGCGGGTAAGGGTGGCCCGGGCCCCAGCGGTTGCCCGGGTAGGCGGGGTAGTAGGTGGTGCCGATCGTGATGCGGGTGGACGGCTCCACGTACTGGGTCTGGGGCTGGTAGGAGGGGTAGACCACGGGCGGCGGAGGCGGCGGCATGGCGTCGGCCGGTGTGACGTTCAGGCGCACGAAGCGGCCCGGGTCCTGCGGCATCTGCGTGCGGTACTGGCGGCCGGCGTACTCGTAGACCACGTCGTAGGCCACGGTGCGGTTTTCGTAGAAGGTCTGCGTGCCGCACTGGCGGTAGGTTTCGGTGTAGGGCTGGCTCGGGCCTTCGATGCGGTTGCCCAGCATGGCGCCGCCGATCAGGCCGATCACGGTGGCAGCGGCACGGCCACCGCCGTCGCCGATCGCATTGCCCATCGCACCACCGGCGATGCCGCCGATCAGCGCGCCGGCGCCGGATTTCTGGCCCTGGTAGGTCACCTGCTGGTCGCTGCAGACCTCGCGCGGCACGGCCACCTGCTGGATGACGGGGGTGCTGCTGATCACGCGGCCTTGTTCATCCTGAGCGTGCGCCACGCCGCTGCCGGCCAGGGCGAGCAAGCCGGTCATCACGGGAATCAGAACGGGGGTTTTCATGGAGAACTCCTTATGGGGGTAGCCTGAAGCATGCACCGCTTGTGTCAAGCCTGGATGCCCATGCTGTAAAGATTCGTGTCGTCCTACGGGGTTCCCGGCTTTTTTGCCGCCGATCGCAAGGCCGAGAGCGCGGTGTCCACGCTGGCACCGGTGTCCACCCGCCAGCGACGGCGTGGCGCGCGCAGGGCGTGCCGTTGCCGGTAGGCGGTGGGGGTGAGCCCGGTGTGGCGCGCGAAGACGCGGCGGAATGCCGCCGGGTCGGTGTAGCCGCAGGCCAGCGCCACCGTGGGCACGCTCTCCAGCGTGATCTCGAGCAGCACGCGCGCCCGGGCGCAGCGCAGGCCGTGCAGGTGGTCCAGCGGCGAATGGCCCAGCTCCTGTTGGAAGTGGCGCAGCAGGGTGCGGGCGCTGACCGCGGCGGCGGTCGCCAGCGCCGCCAGGTCGTAGGGTTGCTCCACGCGCTGCTCCATCCAGGCGAGGGCGCGCGCCAGTGTGCTGTCGCGGGTGTTCGGAATGGCGTGCGAGGCCTGCGCGGCGGCGAGTTCGCGGTCGCGATCGGGTTGCAGCACCGCCGCCAGGGCCGCGGCCGGTTCGGTGCCCAGGGCGTGCTGCGCCAGCGCGATGGCGAGCGGGCCCAGGTCGGCGGGGTAGGCGGCGCTGAGCCAGGGGCCGTCCTCGCAGAAACCTTGCCCGGCCTCGGGCGTCAGGGTGGGAAAGTCGCGGCGCAGGCCGGCGACGTAGTACCACGCGAGCGCGAGGCGGCGCCCGTCCAGCCGCCCGCTGTGCGCGGCGAACCAGGCGCCATTGCCCAGCGTGCACACCCGGCGGCCCGTGTCCACCATCAGCGCGGCCCGGCGCGCGAGCGCCGCGTGGCGCTGCACGGCCTGGCGAAGCGTGGGAATGTCGGCCAGGTGCAGGGGCGCGATGAACAGCGCTGCCGCAGGGCTGTCGCCGCCCTGGCCTTCGAGCGCGAGCGCCTGCAGCAGCCCTTCTTCGGCGCGCAGCGGCTGGCCCAGGGCATCGACGAAGCGCCAAGCCAGGCGCGGTGCCCGGGCGCCCAGGCGCAGGCCCGCCATGAGGTTGGCGGTGCGCAGCAATTCCACCAGCGCCAGGGCGTGGCCCATGGCGCTTTCAGGCAACACGGCGATCTCGACGACAAAAGGGGGCTGGGCGGGCATGGCGATATCGGCTTCCTGAATGGCGATATTAGCTTCCTACCGAGGGAAGCGCGCTCTTAGCATGGACGTCTCATTCACTTCCCCCAGGGGTACTTCTGATGCGCTTGTCCCTCTCAACGTCCTCGCTCGTGGCGGCACTCGCGGCCAGCGGTGGTTTTTGGCTGACCACGCCGGTGGCGGCCCAGGCGCTCGATGCCGCCGGTTTCAAGCAGATCGAGACGGCGGTGGACGCGCTCGCGCCCAAGATGGTGGCGTGGCGCCGCGACATCCATGAACATCCCGAGCTCTCGGGCCAGGAAGTGCGCACCGCCAAGCTGGTGGCCGAGCACCTGCGCAAGCTGGGCATGGAGGTGCAGACCGGCGTGGGCGGCACCGGCGTGGTGGGCACCTTGCGCGGTGGTCTGCCAGGCAAGGTGGTGGCGCTGCGCGCCGACATGGACGCGCTGCCGGTGGAAGAGAAGACCGGCTTGGCGTTCGCCTCGAAGCAGAAGGCCACTTACCTCGGCAAGGAAGTGTCGGTGATGCACGCCTGCGGGCACGACGCCCACGTGGCCATGCTGATGGGCGCGGCCGAGGCGCTGGCGGGCCTGCGCGCGCAGTTGCCGGGCTCGGTGAAGTTCATTTTCCAGCCGGCCGAGGAGGGCGCGCCCGTGGTGGCGGATGCCAGCGGCAAGGTGCCCAGCTTCGGCGCCAAGGCCATGATCGAAGCCGGGGCCTTGAAGGACGTGCAGGCCATCTACGGCCTGCACATCACGTCCAACCTGCCCTCGGGTGTGGTGGGCTACCGCAGCGGCCCGCTGATGGCCGGTTCGGACGCGCTGACCATCCACGTGGACGGGCGCGGCGGCCATGGGTCGTCGCCCTGGGCCGCGGTCGATCCGGTCGTGGCGTCGAGCCAGGTGGTGCTGGGTCTGCAGACCATCGTGAGCCGCCAGCTCAACATCAGCAAGGAGCCGGCGGTCATCACCATCGGCTCCATCCAGGGTGGCACGCGCTACAACATCATTCCCGACAGCGTGGAGATGATGGGCACGCTGCGCACCTTCGACGAGGAGATGCGCGAGGACGCGAAGAAGCGCATCGTGGCGACCGCCGAGTCGATCGCGGCTTCCAGCGGCGCCAAGGCGCGCGTGAGCTTCGGCCCGGTGGCCTACCCGGTCACCACCAACCCCGCCAAGCTCACCGAAGCCTCGCTGCCGGCGCTGCGCGAAGCCCTGGGTGGCAAGGTCATGCTGATCCCCAAGGTGAGCGGCTCGGAAGACTTCTCGGAGTTCCAGAAGGTGGTGCCCGGCTTCTTCTATTTCCTGGGCGCGCCGCAGAAGGGACAGGACTTCGCCAAGGCGCCGTCCAACCACTCGCCGCTGTTCGACCTCGACGAGGCCCAACTGCCGGTGGGCGCCCGTTCGCTGGCCGCGCTGGCGGTGGACTTCCTCAAGCGGCCCTGAGGGCTGCCGGGGCGGCCTCGCCGAGCAGGTCTCGCGCGAGCGCCTCGGCCACCCGCAGGCCGTCCACACCGGCCGAGAGAATGCCGCCGGCATAACCCGCGCCTTCGCCGGCCGGGTACAGGCCGCGCGTGTTCAGGCTCTGGCAGTCGTCGCCGCGCGCGAGGCGCAGCGGCGACGAGGTGCGGGTTTCGACACCGGTCAGCACGGCGTCGGGCATGTCGTAGCCGCGCATCTTGCGGCCGAACACCGGCAGCGCTTCGCGCATGGCCTCGATGGCGTAGGCGGGCAGGGCCGGGGCCAGATCGCCGAGCTTCACGCCGGGCCGGTACGAGGGCTCCACCTCGCCCAGCGCGCTCGAAGGCGTCTGCTTCAGGAAGTCGCCCACCAGCTGGCCGGGCGCTTCGTAGTTGGCCCCGCCCAATTGGTAGGCGCGGGCTTCGAGTTCGCGCTGCAGCACGATGCCGGCCAGCGGGTGCGTGCGGCCTTGCGCTGCGAGCGCGCGGGCCTGCTCGGTGTAGCGCGCGCCGTCGGTCTCGCCGAAGGCGGCGGTCCACAGCGGCAGGTCCTGCGCCAACGCCTGCGGAAAGTCGCTGGGTTCGATGCCCACCACCAGGCCCGCGTTGGCGTTGCGTTCGTTGCGCGAATACTGGCTCATGCCGTTGGTGACCACGCGCCCGGGTTCGGAGGTGGCGGCCACCACGGTGCCGCCCGGGCACATGCAGAAGCTGTAGACCGCGCGGCCGTTCTTCGCGTGGTGCACCAGCTTGTAGTCGGCTGCACCCAGCAGCGGGTGGCCGGCGTGGCGGCCCCAGCGCGCGCGGTCGATCACGCCTTGCGGGTGCTCGATGCGAAAGCCGATGGAGAACGGTTTGGCCTCCATGAACACGCCCGCATCCCACAGCAGGGCGAAGGTGTCGCGCGAACTGTGGCCCAGGGCGAGCACCACGCGCCGCACCGGCATCTCGATGGTGTCGCCGCTGTCCAGGCGCCGCACCTGCAGGCGGTCGATGCGCTGGCCTTCTTCGCCGGCCTGGGCCAGGCCGATGCCGCAGACCTGGTGTTGGAAGCGGATCTCGCCGCCCAGCGCGACGATCTTCTCGCGCATGGCCTCCACCACGCGCACCAGCTTGAAGGTGCCGATGTGCGGGTGCGCGGTGTAAAGGATTTCGGGCGGCGCGCCGGCCTCCACGAACTCGTGCATGACCTTGCGGCCGAGGAAGCGCGGGTCCTTGATCTGGCTGTAGAGCTTGCCGTCGGAAAACAGGCCGGCACCGCCCTCGCCGTACTGCACGTTGCTCTCGGGGTTGAGCACGTGCTTGCGCCACAGGCCCCAGGTGTCCTTGGTGCGCTCGCGCACCGGCTTGCCGCGCTCGAGCACGATGGGCCGCAGTCCCATCTGCGCCAGCGCCAGCGCCGTGAACAGGCCGCAGGGCCCCAGGCCCACCACCACCGGGCGCTCGCGCTCGTCGCTGGGCCAATGCGCCGGTGCGTGGCCTGGGGCGTGCCAGGCCATGTCGGGCGTGGGCTGGATGTGGGGCTTGCCCGCGTGCGCCGCGAGCAGGGCGGCTTCCTGCCCCGGGTCGGCCAGCGCCACGTCGACGATGTAGACCGCGAGCAGGTCGGCCTTGCGCGCATCGAAGCTGCGCTTGAACACGTCCAGGTGGGCGATCTGCGCGGCCTCGATGCCCAGCGCGGTGGCGGCCAGGGCGGTCAGGGCGTCGATGGGATGCGGCGGGGGCTGCCGGTCGACCTCGGTTTCGGTCGGGGCGTCGGCGGCGCGGCGGTGTTCGGCCGGCACGGCGGCCAGCGGCAGTTTGAGTTCGGAGAGGCGGATCATGTGTCGTGGGGCTTGTGTTGATCAAGCAGAAGACGAAGCCCCCATATTGTCGTCAATGCGCCGCCATCAAAATAATCCGGGTGAAATTATTAAACCCGGGTACAATGCAGCGCATGAACGACACAACCCTTCCCACCTGCACCGCCTTCATCGGCTCGAAACGGGTGGCCTTCGGCACTTACGACGAGGTGGCACGGGCCCTCGCCACGCTCGACCTCTCGGCGGGCGGCTTGCTGGTGTTCGACGACGCCACCGCGGCGCAGGTCGATCACCCCTGGCCGTCCGGCCACCCGGCACCGCCCGCCGATGACGCGCGCCGCGCGGCACCCGCCGCCGCCCCCCAGGTGGGCCGACCGCGCATGGGCGTGGTGGCGCGCGAGGTGACGCTGCTGCCACGCCACTGGGCGTGGCTGGCGCAGCAGCCCGGTGGCGCGTCGGCGGCCCTGCGGCGCCTGGTCGAGGAAGCGCGCCGCACCCACGCCGATCGCGACGGCTGGCGCCAGGCCAAGGAGCGCGCCTACCGCTTCATGAGCGCCATCGCGGGGGGCTTCGAGGGGTTCGAAGAAGCCTCGCGCGCGCTGTTTGCCCACGACGCCGAGGCCTTCGCGCGCTGCATCGCCGGCTGGCCGGCGGACGTGCAGGCGCACCTGGCCTGGCTCGCGCGCGACGCGTTCGCGCCCGAAACGGCGGCACCATCCGCCTGATCCCTTTTCAACAAGACAACAAGAAGCCCTCCATGCCCAACGCTCCCCAAGGCCCGCTCTGGCGCGTCTACCTCGTTTTCCTCGTGCCCATGGTGCTGTCCAACATCCTGCAAGGGCTGTCGGGCACGCTCAACGGCATCTTCATCGGCCAGATGCTGGGCACGCACGCGCTGGCGGCGGTCTCGGGCATGTTCCCGATCGTGTTCTTCTTCATCTCGCTGGTGATCGGCATCGGCGCGGGCGCCTCGGTGCTCATCGGCCAGGCCTGGGGCGCGCGCGAGCCGCACAAGGTCAAGGCCATCGCGGGCACGGCGCTGGTGCTGGGCGCCCTGATCGGTCTGGTCGCCGCCGTGCTGGGCGTGGTGTTCGCGCGGCCGGCGCTGCAGGCCCTGGGCACGCCGGTGGACGTGCTCGACGACGCGGTGGCCTACGCGCGGGTGATGCTGCTCATCATGCCGCTGCTGCTGGTCTTCATCCTGTTCACGCAGTTGCTGCGCGGCGTGAGCGACACGGTCTCGCCCCTGATCGCCCTGCTGCTGTCGACCGCGCTGGGCCTGCTGCTCACGCCGGCACTGATCCAGGGCTGGCTGGGGCTGCCGCGCCTGGGCATCCAGAGCGCGGCCTACGCGGGGCTGGTGTCCTACGCGGCGGCGCTGGGTTTCCTGGCGTGGCGCCTGGGCCGCAAGCACCACGTGCTGGCCGTCGATCGCGAGCTGATCGGCGCGCTGCGGCTGGACCGCGACATCCTGGCCAAGGTGATGCGCATCGGCATCCCGACCGGGCTGCAGATGGTGGTGATCTCGGTCTCCGAACTCGTGATCCTCGCGCTGGTGAACGGCCACGGCTCGCAGGCCACGGCGGCCTACGGCGCGGTCACGCAGGTGGTGAACTACGTGCAGTTCCCCGCGCTGTCCATCGCGATCACCGCATCCATCCTGGCGGCGCAGTCCATCGGCGCGGGCCGGGTCGACCGCCTGGGCGCGATCCTGCGCACCGGCCTGTGGCTCAACGCCGTGCTCACCGGCGCCCTGGTGCTGCTGGGCTACGCGCTCTCGCACAAGCTGATGGGTCTGTTCCTCACGCAGCCCGAGGTGCGCGCGCAGGCCGAGCACCTGCTGCACATCATGCTGTGGAGCATCCTGGTGTTCGGCTTCCAGGCGGTGGTGGGTGGCCTCATGCGCGCCAGCGGCGTGGTGATGGTGCCCATGGCCATCTCGGTCTTCTGCATCCTGGCGATCCAGCTGCCGGCGGCCTACGTGCTCGACGCGAAGATGGGCCTGCCCGGCGTGTGGGTCGCGTTCCCGGTGGCGTACGTGGCCATGCTGGTGATGCAGACCGCGTATTACCGGCTGGTGTGGCGGCATCGCAAGATCGAGCGCCTCGTTTGAGCAGGCGATAATCGCCGCGTGAAGCGCACCAGACCGCCGCTGGCACGACATCCCGAAAGGGTGTGCTGGAGGAACGTCCGGACTGCACAGGACAGCGTAGGAGGTAACACCTCTCCGCCGACAAGCCCATCGAGCTCGCTCGATGGGCCCTAAGGTGAGGATCAGAGCAACAGAGACGAGCCGATTCAGTTCGGGTGAAACGGGCAATCTCTACGCGCAGCAACACCAAATAGGCCAGCGTTGACGTGGTTCCGCGGAGCTGGCGGGTAGGTGGCACCGAGCCGGGGAGTGATCCCCGGCCCAGATGAATGGCGGTCACGGTGGGGGCAACCCCGCCGCACAGAATCCGGCTTATCGGTGCGCTTCACACTTTATTGGCCCCCACGCTCCGCCGCTGCGCGGGTCGCTGCCCCCCAGGGGGGCTGATCCGGCTTGGGGCGGCCCGGCGCCGGATCGTTTCTCCGCCATACATCGACTGCTCCACCGCGCGCCACTCGTCCGACTGTTCGTTGAACAGCTGCGACACCTGCGCGCGCAGCCACTGGTTGCGCGTGTCGTGGCGGTACAGGCGGTGCCAGTGCTGCTGCACGGCAAAGCGCGGCGGGTCGAAAGGCGGGCGCACCAGGCGGATCGCGCCGCTGCGCGCCACGCTCATGCCGGCGGCCAGCGGCACCGTGGCCACCAGCTCCGATTCGGCGATCACCGCCGCCAGGCTCATGTAATGCGGCGTGCGCAGCACCACGTGGCGGTGGATGCCCTTGCGTTCGATGAAGCGGTCCACCAGGTCGGTGCTGCGCGCGGGCGAGCTCACCAGCGCGTGGTCCAGCGACTCGAAGTCCTTCAGGCTCAGCCGGGTCTGCGCGAACGGGTGGTCGGCGCGCATCACGCAGGCGAAGGTGTGCATGTACAGCCGCTGGTGGAAGAACACCTGCTTGCTCAGATCCGGGAAGTAGCCCATGGCCAGGTCGGCCTCGCCCGCCTCCATCGCGGCCTCCAGCTGCGAGCTGGGCAGGGGGAAGCAGCGCACGGAGGCGTGCGGCGCATGCACCGCCAGGTGGCGGATCAGGCGGGGCAGGAACACGATCTCGGCCACGTCGGCCATGACCAGGCGGAACTCGGTCTGCGTGGTGGCCGGGTCGAACTGCGGGTCGGCCAGGATGCCGGTGCGAACCTGGCCGAGCACCGCGCGCGCCGTACCCGCCATCTCGCGGGCGCGCGGCGTCGGCTCCATGCCTTTGGAGGTGCGCACGAACAGCGTGTCCTCGAACTGCAGGCGCAGCCGGTTCAGGGCGGTGCTGAAGCCGGACTGGCTCATGCCCAGCTGCTGGGCGGCGCGGGTGACGTTGCGCGTCTCGTCCAGGCTGACCAGCACGCGCAGCAGGTTGAGGTCGAATTCCATCATCGCTCCGGCAGATAGTGGGTATCGGCATAGTGTATTGATGGTCCGGGCTGGCCGCCCTAGATTCCGTTCCCAGACCGGCAGCCCACGATGCCGCCGGCAAGCACGGAGACAAAGACATGTTTGTCAAGAATTGCTGGTACGTCGCGGCCTGGGACCACGAGGTGCTGGCCGACACGCTGCTCGAACGCGGCATCCTCAACCAGTCCATCCTGATCTACCGCTTGGCCGACGGCACGCCGGTGGCGCTGGACAACAAGTGCCCGCACCGGCACGCGCCGCTGAACCTGGGGCGGCGCGAGGGCGACGGCGTGCGCTGCATGTACCACGGCCTCAAGTTCGACGCCACGGGCCAGTGCACCGAGATCCCGGGCCAGGACCGCATCCCGCCCAAGCTGTGCGTGAAGAGCTACCCCATGGTGCAGCGCGGGCGCTGGCTGTGGATCTGGATGGGCGACCCCGAGCGGGCCGACCCGGCGCTGATCCCCGATGCGTACTCGCTCAACCACCCCGAGTGGCGCATGAAGCCGGGCTACCTGCACTACGACGCCGATTACCAGCTGATCTCCGACAACCTGCTGGACTTCTCGCACCTGTCCTACGTGCACGAGAAGACCCTGGGCGGTTCGCCCAACATCGCCGAGGTGCGCCCCGTGATCGAACGCCTGGAGCGCGGCGTGCGCGTGACGCGCGACGTGAACAACACCGTGCCGGCGCCGTACCACGCCCGCCTGGGCGGCTTCACCGGCAAGGTCAACCGGCGCTTCAGCTACGACTACCTCGTGCCCGGCATCCTGCTGATGGCCGCCAGCGTGAAGCCCGCCGACACGCCCGACGACGACATGACCGGGGCCCTGCAGTTCCACAGCTGCCAGGCGCTGACGCCGGAGACCGACACCACCACCCACTACTTCTTCATGCAGGCGCACAAGTTCCGGCTCGACGACGCGACCATCACCGAGTCGATCTACCAGAGCCTGTGCACGGCCTTCGAGGAGGACCGCCGCATCATCGAAGCGCAGCAGCGCCTGATCCGCCGCACGCCGCCCAGCCCCATGCAGCCGATCGCGGCCGACGCGGCGCTCAACCAGTTCCGCTGGCTGATCAAGCGCCTGCACGACGAAGAGGCCGCCGCCACCCCGGCCGTGATTCCACTGCAGTCCGTGGCCTGAGCGCCGATCACCGATTCACCACCCGAAGGAGACAACAAGATGAAGCCATTCCTGCGCCTGGCCGCGCTCACCACCCTGGCCCTGAGCGGCGTCGGGGCCCAGGCCGAGATCGTGATCGGCGCCAGCTTTTCCATCACCGGGCCGGCGGCGGCGCTGGGCATCGCGCCGCGCAACACGATCCAGCTGTTCCCGACCGAGATCGCGGGCGAGAAGATCCGCTACGTGGTGCTCGATGACGCCACCGACCCGACCAACGCCGCGCGCAATGCGCACCGCCTGGTTACCGAGGAAAAGGTGGACCTGATCATCGGCTCCACCGCCAGCCCGCCGGCCATCGCCATCGCCCAGGTCGCTAGCGAGTCGCAGACCGTGCAACTCGCCGCCGCCCCGATCGACCTGCCCGACGAGCGCGGCCAGTGGACCTACCGCCTGCCGCAGAGCATCTCGCTGATGGCGCAGGGCACCATCGAGCACATGAAGAAGAGCGGCGCGAAGACCTTCGGTTTCCTGGGCTACTCGGACGCGTACGGCGAATCCTGGCTGCGCGAGATGACGCGCTACGGCAACGAGGCCGGGCTCAAGCTGGTGAGCGTGGAGCGCTTCGGCCGCGCCGACGCTTCGGTGACCGCGCAGGCGCTCAAGGTGCTCTCGCCCAACCCCGACGCCATGCTGGTGGTGGCCTCGGGCAGCGGCGCGGTGATGCCGCAGAAGGCGCTGGTCGATCGCAACTATAAGGGCCGCATCTACCAGACCTTCAGCGCGGTGGCGCCCGACCTGCTGCGCATGGGCGGCAAGGACGTGGAGGGCACGTTGGGGCTGTCGGGCCCGGCCGTGGGCGCCGACCAGCTGCCCGACAGCCACCCGTCCAAGCCGGTCGCGCTCGATTTCGTGAAGCTGTACGAAGCCAAGTTCGGGGCCGGCAGCTACAACCAGTTCGCGGCCAACATCTGGGGTGCCAAGCTGCTGCTCGACAAGGCGATCCCGGTGGCGCTGAAACAGGCGAAGCCGGGCACCGTGGAGTTCCGGCAGGCCTTGAAGAAGGCCATCGAGAACACCGGCGAGGTGGTGGTGCCGCAGGGGGTGCTGAAGTACAGCGCCGCCGACCACTACGGTTACGACCACCGCGCCCGTTTCGTGCTCAAGGCGCGCAACGGCGTGTGGGTCGCGGCGGACTGAGGCCGGGCGCGCTCAGGCTTCGGGAATGTCGGTGTCCGTGCCGCCGCCCTTGAGCCGCGCCCGCGCCTGGGCGGCCAGGTCCTCGTACTTCTGGCGGAAGGCGTCGAGCTCTTCCTCTTCCAGCTCTTCGAGGTCCAGCAGGGCGGTGTGCGCGCCCTGGGTGGCGCGGATGAGTTCGTCCAGTTTGACCTGGATGGCCTCGGTGTCGCGGTTCTGCGTGTTCTGGATCAGGAACACCATCAGGAAGGTGATGATGGTGGTGCCGGTGTTGATCACCAGCTGCCAGGTGTCGCTGAAGCCGAACAGCGGTCCCGTGACCAGCCACACCACGATGAGCGCGACCGCCAGGGCGAAGACGCGCGGGCGACCGCTGAAGCGCGCGGCGGCCTTGGCGAAACGCGAGTACCGGTTGGCGGACTTCGGCATGGTGGCCTCCGGCGTCTTCAGAGGTTGAAACCGCCCAGGCTCTGGATGCGCTCCACGTGCGCCATCAGCGAGCGCTTGGCCACCGGCCACAGGCGGTCGGGCACGTCGTCGTAGGCCAGCTTCACCCAGTCGTCCATGCTGCCCTCGGGCACGGCCTGCATGGCCCGCGCCACCTTGGCCTCGCGCGCGAGGCGGTGGGCCTTGAGGTGGGCGATGGCCGCGCGCGCGCCGCCATGCAGCGGGGCGCTGGGGTTGTCGGCCGTGCGCCGCAGGTCGCCCAGCACGTAGCCGTGCGCGGGCAGCAGGAACTCGATGCCATGGCGCTCGCACAGCGCATCCAGCTTGTCCAATGAATCGAGGTAAGCGCCCATGTTGCCGTCGGGCGGGTCGATCACGGTGGTGCTGCCGTTGAGGATGTGGTCGCCGGTGAACAGCAGGCCGTCTTCCACCAGCGCCAGGCACAGGTGGTTGGCCGCGTGGCCCGGGGTGTGCACCACCTCCAGCGTGTGCGACACCGTGGCATCGCCGGCCTGGCCCAGCAGCACGAGCTGCTCGCCGTCGGCCAGCACGCGCTCGGGCGTGAAGCGGCTGTTCTCGCGCGAGGTGGGGGCGCTGGGCAGGCCGAGGATGGGCGGCTTCTCCAGGCCGGCCGCCGCGCACAGCGCCTGCAGGCGCGGCGCGCCGGGTGAGTGGTCGGGGTGCGAGTGGGTGCATACGATGGCCTGGATGCGCCCGCCCGCCGCGCGCCACAGGCGCTCGATGTGGGCCGGCTCGTCCGGGCCCGGGTCGATCACGATGTGGCCGCTGGCCGGGTCGCCCACGATGTAGCTGTTGGTGCCCGGGCCGGTCATGAAGCCGGGGTTGGGCGCGGTGAGGCGCTGCACGTTCTTCAGCAAGGACACCGGCTGTTCGTTCTGCCAGTCCAGGCTGTGCACCATCTGTCCGTCGGGACACACCATGGCGAGTTCGCCGAACGCGGACTCGTGTTCCATGTAGCGCTCTTCGGCGCCCCGCACCAGGCCGGCGCGCGGGCAACTGGTCCACAGCGGCTCGTCGTTGCGTGCGCAGGCGTCCAGCACGGCCTGCACGCTGGCGTGGGCCTGCAGGCGCTCCAGCGTGCGGATGGTCGGGAAGATGATGAAGAAACCGCCCGCCTTGTGGCGCTCCAGCGCGTCGGCCGGGCGCACCCAGCACGGCTCGAACTGCTCGGCCTCGTCGGCCACCGGCTGCTGGCCAGCAGGCATGCGGGCCACGAGGAAGGGCACGTCGAAGCGCCGCGGCAGGTCGCGGTCGGTGATCCAGTGCGCGAGCACGAACACGCCCGCGCCGTCCAGCGTCAGGCCCCGGGCCTGGCATTGCGCGGCGAACGGGGCCTTGCGGTCCAGCGTGGCGATGTCGCCGTCGTCCACCGGCGAGCCGTCGGCCCGGTGCGCGAGCAACACGCCGAGTTCCTCGTAGCTTTCGCGGATGGCGGCGATCGCCTGCGTGAGGTGCAGGTCGCTCTGCGTGGGGCGGCGCGTGGCGATGCCATGGGCCTGGGCGTCGGCCGCGTCGATGCCGCCGCCGGGGAACACGTAGGCGCCGGGGGCGAAGCTCGCCGTCATGGAGCGGCGGGTCATCAGCACCTCGATGCCGGGGCGGGCCGGGTCGGTGCTGTCGCGCAGCAGCAGCACGGTGGCGGCGGGCCTCACGGTGGCAAGGGGGCGGGGCGGGTGGAGGAGTTGGGTGGGGCGGACCATGCGGGCATTTTGCGGCAAGGCGCCGCCGCGCGCTGACGCCCGCGCGGCGCAGGGCGGATAATCGATGGCCATGCACATCCGATTCACCAAGATGCAGGGCGTCGGCAACGATTTCGTCGTGCTTGACGAGACGCGAGGCCGCCTGGGCCTGAGCGCCGCGCAGTACCGCTTTCTGGCCGACCGCCACTTTGGTGTCGGTGCCGACCAGATCCTCAGCGTGCGCGCTTCGCCCGGGCGCGGGCTGGACTTCGAGTACGTGATCCACAACGCCGATGGCGGCCAGGTGGAGCAATGCGGCAACGGCGCGCGCTGCTTCGTGCGCTACGTGCACGACAAAGGCCTGAGCACGAAGAACCCGCTGCGCGTGAAGGTGATGAACGCCGAGCTGGAACTGAAGATGCACACCGATGGCCGCGTGACGGTGGACATGAGCCCCCCGGTGTTCGCGCTCGATCGCGTGCCTTTCAACGCCGAGGGCCTCACGCCCGAGCCCATGGGCGGCTTCGAGCGCTGGCCGCTGGCGCTGCCCTATGCCGGCGATGTGCCGGTGGCCGTGCTCTCCATGGGCAACCCGCACGCGGTGCTGCTGGTGGACGACGTGCAGGCCGCCCCGGTGCCGTCCTGGGGCCCCTGGATCGAAACGCACGAACGCTTTCCCCGCCGTGTCAACGCCGGTTTCCTGCAGGTCGTCAGCCGCAGCGAGGTGCGCCTGCGCGTGCACGAGCGCGGCGCGGGCGAGACCCTGGCTTGCGGCACGGGCGCCTGCGCCGCCGTGGTGGCCGGCATCCGCCTGGGCCTGCTCGACGAGCGGGTGGACGTGCACACCCGGGGCGGCGTGCTCACCATCGAGTGGCAGGACACCCCCAGCCACGACCAGCCGGTTTTCATGACCGGCCCCGCCACCACCGTTTTCGACGGTGAGATCGACATTCCCGACCTCGCCTGACCCCGCCACCGAACCGCACACGCCATGAACGCCAACCACATCCCGCCCATCACCGAAGACGACATCGCCAACTACCTGGCGAACACACCCGACTTCTTCGAGCGCCACGCCAGCCTGCTGGCGGCGGTGCAACTGACCAGCCCACACGGCCAGCGCGCGGTGAGCCTGCAGGAGCGCCAGGCCGAGATGCTGCGCGAGAAGATCCGGGGCCTGGAGCTCAAGGGCGCGGAGATGATCCGACACGGCAACGAGAACACCGTGATTGCCGACAAGCTGCAGCGCTGGACGCGCGAACTGCTGCTGACCCGCGACGCGCGCGAGCTGCCCGAGGTCACCACGAAGGCCATCGCCGACCATTTCCTGGTGCCGCAGGTGGCCATCAAGGTCTGGGACGTGGAGCCCGCGTACGCCGAGGAAGCCTTCGCCCAGGGCGCCAGCGACGACGTGAAGGCGTTTGCCTCGTCGCTCATGCGCCCGTACTGCGGAGCCAACCCGGGGCTGGAGGCGGCGCAGTGGCTGGCCGATTCGGCCTCGGCCGCCTCGCTGGCCCTGATTCCCCTGCGCGCGGGCATCGCGCCGCAAGCCTTTGGCCTGCTGGTGCTGGCCTCGCCCGACACCCAGCGCTTCGCGCCCGACATGGGCACCGACTTCCTTGAACGCATCGGCGAGCTGACCAGCGCGGCCCTGTCGCGCCTGCGCCCCCCGTACTGATTCTGGCGTCCATGAATCTGCCCGAGCGCTCCCTGGCTGACCCGACCGGGACGGGCGACGATGCCGCGCTGGTGCAGGCCTACCTGAACCACGTCCGGGTGGAAAAGCGGCTGGCGGACCGCACCGTCATCCTGTACACGCTCGATCTGGAGCGCCTGACGGCCCATGCCCGCGAGGCCGGTGTGGCCCTCAAGGCCGTTCAGAACGCCCACATCCGCCGCTGGATCGCGCAGATGCATGGTGCCGGGCGCAGCGCGCGCGGCATCGCGCTGATCCTTTCGGGCTGGCGCGGTTTTTATGTGTGGCTGGGCCGCCAGGGCCTCGTGGATCACAACCCGGTGCAGGACGTGCGCGCGCCCAAGGCCGGCAAGCCGCTGCCCAAGGCTTTGGGGGTGGACGATGCGGTGCAGCTGGCTTCGCACCAGGAGGCGTCGGACGACCAGGCCCTGGAAGCGCGCGACGCCTGCATCACCGAGTTGCTGTACGGCTGCGGCCTGCGCATCGGCGAGCTGGTGGGGCTGGACGTGGCCGCCAGTGGCAGCGCGCGCGGCTGGATCGATGCGCAGGACGGTGAGGCCCACGTGCTGGGCAAGGGCTCCAAGCGGCGCAGCGTGCCGGTGGGGCGCCAGGCGCTGGCGGCGCTCGCGGCGTGGCTGGCGCAGCGCGCGGCCTGGGCCGGCGAAGACCCCGCCCTGTTCATCGGTTCGCGTGGCCAGCGGCTGACGCCGCAGCACATCCGTGTGCGGCTCAAGCGCCGCTCTCTGCTGGCCGGGTTGTCCACGCCGGTGCACCCGCACATGCTGCGGCACTCGTTCGCGAGCCACGTGCTGCAGTCCAGCGGCGACCTGCGGGCGGTGCAGGAGCTGTTGGGCCACGCGAGCATCAGCACCACGCAGGTGTACACCCGGCTCGATTTCCAGCATCTCGCGCAGGTGTACGACGCGGCGCATCCGCGCGCGGGCAGCCGGGCCGGCCAGGCGCCCGAGCCACTGACCGGCCAGCCTGTGGCGCCGGTGCCGCGCACCCCGCGCTCACGCTGAAGCATGCCCCCTGGTGGCCCTGGCCCGGGGCATTGCTTGTAGGATGCTGCACCGCCTTGTGCGACCGTTCCATTTCAATCTTCCGGAGACCTTCATGATCAAGTTCCTCGCCGTGCTCAAGACCCTGATGCTGGGGGCCGTGCTGGCCACGTCCTTGCAGGCGCATGCCCAAGCCCAGGCCCAGCCTGCCGTCAAGGTGGTCTACCACCTGAGCGATGGCATTCCGCAGGCCACGCGCGCGATTCAGAACATCCGCAACCACCTGGCGGCGGACCCCACGGCCAAGATCGTGGTGGTGACGCACGGCGCGGGCATCGATTTCCTGCTGGACGGCGCCAACAACACGGCCGGCCAGCCGTTCTCCGGGGCGATCGGCGACCTGTCGGCCAAGGGGGTCGGCTTCTTTGTCTGCAACAACACTTTGGTGTCGCGCAACATCGATCCGGGCAAGGTGGCCATGGAAGCCAAGATCGTGCCTTCTGGCGTGGCGGAAGTCGCCCGCCTGCAGGCGCGTGAAGGCTTTGTTTATCTGCGGCCCTGAGTTTTTCTTTCTGAGACCTCGCGTCGGGCCGGTGGCGATGCCCGACTGCTCCGGCCCTGCTCGCGGGTGACTGCCCGGGTCCATCGCAACCCCCTCGTCAACACCAGGTTGGCACGCAGCCTCTGTGGCAACCGCGAATGGGGGCCTGCGCATTCGGGCATCGCCACCGTCCCGCAAGCAGCGCAGGCACACCACCGAGGGCGCGCCAAATTTTGTAGTGGGTCGGGTGGAGCGAAACCGAGGAAAGCAACCCCATCAGGCCTGTTTTTTGCATATCCCGAAAGAGGCACAAAACGCGAGGGTGGCATACACTTCCCGGTTGCCCATTTCGCCACCCCCTCATCTGCCAGCGCCTGCCATGTCACTCATCCCCGCGACCATCCTCACCGGCTTCCTCGGCTCTGGGAAAACCACGCTGCTCAAGCGCGTGCTCAGCGAGGCACACGGCCAGAAGATCGCCGTGGTCGAAAACGAGTTCGGTGAAGAGAACATCGACAACGAAATCCTGGTGGCCGACACCACCGAAAACATCATCCAGATGAGCAACGGCTGCATCTGCTGCACCATCCGCGACGACCTGCGCGCCACGCTGCAGGACCTCGCACAGAAGAAACGCAAGGGCGAACTCGACTTCGAACGTGTGGTCATCGAGACCACCGGGCTGGCCGATCCGGGCCCCGTGGCCCAGACCTTCTTCATGGACGACGAGATAGCCGAGCAATACCTGCTGGACTCCATCCTCACGCTGGTCGACGCCAAACACGCCGCCGAGCAACTCAACGAACGCCAGGAAGCCCGCCGCCAGGTGGGCTTTGCCGACCAGATCTTCATCAGCAAGTCCGACCTCGTGAGCGAGGAAGACCTCGGCGCCCTCACGCACCGCCTCAAGCACATGAACCCGCGCGCCCCCATGCGCCCGGTGCATTTCGGCGACGTGGCGCTCAAGGAAGTGTTCGACCTGCGCGGCTTCAACCTCAACGCCAAGCTCGACATCGACCCCGACTTCCTCAAGGTCGATGACCACGATCACGCGCACGACCATGGCCACGACGACCATGCGCACGAGCACCATGACCACGAGCACGATGAGCACTGCAACCACCCCTCGCACCAGCACGACCACGGTGGCCATGGCCACCATCACCACCACGACGACGATGTGAAAAGCTTCGTCTACCGCGCCACGCGCCCGTTCAGCCCGGAAAAGCTCGAAGACTTCCTGGGCGCGATCGTGCAGGTGTATGGACCGCGCATGCTGCGCTATAAGGGCGTGCTGCACATGCAGGGCACCGACCGCAAGGTGATCTTCCAGGGTGTGCACCAGCTCATGGGCAGCGACCTCGGGCCCGTGTGGGCCGAAGGCGAGCCGCGCACCAGCAAGATGGTCTTCATCGGCATCGACCTGCCCAAGGACATCCTGGTGCAGGGCCTGGACCAGAGCCTGGTCTGATGATGGCGATGGGCCGTGACCCCTTAGCCCCCCGTTCCGATCGGAGCTGAACGTGCCGTTTGTCTCGCTTCTCCAACGACGGGCCCGGGCCCCGGTGCGGGATTCCGGGAGGAACAGGCGGGGCTCGTTACAATCGCGGCCCAAGTTGGCCGGCCGGCCGCCTTTGCGGGCACCGATCGACCAATGCCGAGAGCCGTTCGGCAATGAGGGTATAACGTCGCATCCGGCGGCCCACCGTGATGCATCTCGGGCCCAGCCCGCCGCAGCGCACCGCCCGAGATCCCGCTTCGTCAGTCACTGAGAGGAGACCCGTTGTGAAAGCCCCGGCAACCAGGACAGCGAAATCAGGCAAACCCGCCGCGTCGGGAGCCAAGGCACGCGCGTCGGCGGCGAAAAAGACCACAACGGTGGCCAAAACCCAGAAAACCGCCGCCAAGCCCGCAGCCAAACCCTCCAAACCCGTGGCCAAGGCCGCGGTCAAAACCGTTGCCAAGACCCCTCTGAAAACCCCCGCCAAGACCGACGCGAAGCCTGCCGCCAAAGCCAAGACCCCGGCCAAGCCGGTGGTGAAGGCAGCGGTCAAGGCGGTCGCCAAGGGCAAGGCGGTGGTGGCCAAGAAGTCACCCGCCCCCAAGGCCACGCCCGCCAAAACCGCCGCGCGCGCGCCGGTGAAGGCGGCCACCCCTGCGGTCAAACCGGCGGCCAAGGCCGCCCCCAAAGCAACGACCCAGTCCGCTGCCAAAGCGGCTGTATCCTCCGTGACCCCTTCGGTTCCCAAGGCCGCGCCTGCCGCAGCCCCTGCTTCCAAACCTTCCAGCGCCAAGCGCCCGGCGGCTCCCCCACCGGTCGTGGTGGAGCCCACCCCTCGCCCTCTGGGCAAGCGGGCGGCCAAAAAGGTCATGATGGAGCAGATGACGCAGGCCGCCGTGGTCCCCACCCACGCCCCAGACGCTGTCAAAGCGACTTTCTCCCATATGAATCAACGTGCCGTCATGACCCCTCCCGTGCCATCCTCCATCCAGAAAGACCCCAAGCGGGCCAACAACTGGAAGACCCTGCCGGTCGAGCAACTCACCGACCTGGACGTGCAAGCCATGCCCGACAGTGAGTACATGAGCGACCTGCAGCTGGCCTACTTCCGTCGCAAGCTGTCCCAGCTCAAGGCCGACATGCTGGCCAACGCTGGCGAAACCACCGAGCACCTGCGCGAAGACACTGTGGTCGTGCCCGATCCGGCCGACCGCGCGACGATCGAAGAAGAACACGCGCTCGAATTGCGCACCCGGGACCGGGAACGCAAACTGCTGAAGAAGATCGAACAGGCGATCGCGCGCATCGACTCCGGCGACTACGGTTACTGCGAAGAAACCGGCGAGCCCATCGGTGTCGGTCGCCTGATGGCCCGGCCCACCGCCAGCCTTTCGCTCGAAGCCCAGCAGCGCCGGGAGCTCAAGCAGAAGATGTTCGGGGACTGAGCCCAGTCCCTCGCCGTTCGTTTCAGTTTCCGTTTCATTTCCGGTACCGACTTTCCATGTCCAAGGACGACTCCAGCGGCGGCTTCCTGTCCAAGGTGGTGAAGTTCGTGCGCCATCCGACCACCAGCTGGTCGGACCTGGACACCCGGACGGCCGATCGCGAGAGCGAGTACAGCAAGGCCGCGCTCAAGGAAATGATCGAGCGCAAGCGGCGCAACGACTTCGTGCGCAAGCGCGAGTTCGACATGCTGCGCAAGATCCGCAGCCGCGAGGGCACCGGGGCCGAAGGGCCCGGCATGCGTCCTTCGTTCTTCCAGAGCAGCCTGCCGTCCAAGCCGGACGACCGGGCCGAGACCCTGAAGAAGATCGATGAGATCGAGGCCCAGATGTCGATGCAGTGGTGGAAGACCAAGGGGCCCGATTCCCTGGTCAGCACCGGCTCCGGCCTGAACACCGGCACCCACGGCCCTGGCAACCTTGCCTCCGCCAAATCCAAGCAGGTGCCCCTGGCGCCCAGCGTGCCCGAGTCCAGCGTCCGGCAGCGCAAGGCGCAGTACGACGAGACCGAACCCGGTCCCTTGCCCAATCCGACCGCCTCCGCGCCTGCGACGGTGCAGTCGCTGGACATCCCGGCGCTGAACATCCCGGCGTCCGCCTCGGCACCCGCTGCCCTGCGCAAGAGCTGGAGCCCGGCGCAGGAACGCGAGGTGGCGTCCGCCGCCCCGCCGCCGCCTCCACAGCCGCCTGCGCGCACCGGCTTGGTGGCGCCCACGGCCACGAACGAGCACCGCAGTTCGGGCCAGGAGTTCTCGGCCTCGCATTTCTACGCCCTGGATGTGCAGGAGATCGCGCAGGACCCCGAAGTGGAGGAGGCCGCGATCCGTTTTGCCAACGGCGACGACGCCGGGGCGGAGCAGGGCCTGCTGGAGGTCTTGGGTGAGGGGGGCGCCAAAGCCGACGAAAAGGAAGACTGGCTGGCCCTGTTCGACCTGTACCGCGCCACGGGACAGCTCGCCCCCTTCGAGAGCCGCGCGGTGGATTTCGTCAACCGCTTCAGCCGTTCCGCGCCCCAGTGGTACGACATGCCCGAGACCGTGGCCGGCATGACCGGCAAGGTCTATGTGCCCTCCACCGGCCACAACCGCGCGGTGTGGGTGAGCGAGCCGGAACTGGACGCGCACGCGGTGGGCACCCTGCAGAACGTGCTGTTGCGCGCGGCACAGCCCTGGGTGCTCGACTGGACGCCGCTCGAAAGCATGGATCTCAAGGCGGCGCGCGCGCTGCTGGGCATCTTCACCTTGTGGGGCGACCAGGAAGTGGAGTTGCGCTTCCAGGGGTCGTCGCCGTTCCGGGACTTGCTCAAGAGCCAGACGCCCTCGGGCCGCCGCGACGTCGAACAGCTCTGGTGGGAGTTGCGCATGGCGGTGCTGCGCGTCATGAACCGGCCGGACGAGTTCGAACTCACCGCGCTCGATTTCTGCGTGACCTACGAGGTGTCGCCACCGGGTTGGGAAAAGCCGCGCTGCTACTACTCGTCGCAGTCGGCGGACAGGCCCGGCGAGGCCGGCCAATCGGTGCTGGGCGAGTCCGTGCTGGAGCAGGTGGCGTCGGGCTTCCCGCACAGCGAATCGGTGCTTGACAGCGAAGCGGGTGACTACAGCCAACTGGGTCTGGTCGAGCTCTCGGGCGAGATCCGAGGCGATCCGCAGGTCACGCTCGAAGCGCTGGAGCGCAAGCTCAAGGGCGCCGACGTGCTCATCATTTCCTGCCGCAACCTGATCCGGGTCGACTTTTCGGCCGCGGGCACCTTGCTCAACTGGGTGTCGAACCACCATGCCGAAGGGCGGGTGGTGCAGTTCGTGGACGCGCACCGGCTGGTGTCGGCGTTCTTCCACGTGATCGGCATCACCGAATACGCCAAGGTGGTCGTCCGCATCGACTGACCGAGGCCGCTGCCGGCCCTCCTTGCATTTCTGTTGCACAAACGCGCGCGCGCCGCCGTTGCAATCGCACAGACCGTCCTCAACTGAAGCGCCATGGAATCATTTCACGGAACCACCATCGTCTGCGTGCGGCGCGAGACACCCCAGGGCGTGCAGGTCGCCATCGGCGGTGACGGCCAGGTCACGCTGGGCCACATCGTCGTCAAGGGAACGGCCCGCAAGGTGCGCAAGCTCTACCGCGACCAGGTGCTCGCGGGTTTTGCCGGCGCCACCGCCGACGCCTTCACACTGTTCGAGCGCTTCGAGGCCAAGCTTGAAAAGCACCAGGGCCACCTGGTGCGCGCGGCCATCGAACTCACGCGCGACTGGCGCACCGACCGCGTGCTGCGCCGCCTGGAGGCCATGCTCGCGGTGGCCGATCACAGCGCTTCGCTGATCATCACCGGCAACGGCGACGTGCTCGAACCCGAGCACGGCATCGTGGCCATCGGTTCCGGTGGCGCGTACGCGCAGGCCGCGGCCAAGGCCCTGATCGACCACACCGACCTCAGCGCGGAAGAAGTGGTGCGCAAGTCGCTCGCGATCGCGGGCGAGCTGTGCATCTACACGAACATGAATCACACGGTGGAGGTGCTCTGATGTCCTCCATGACGCCGCAAGAGATCGTTTCCGAACTCGACCGTTTCATCATCGGCCAGAAGGGCGCCAAGCGCGCCGTGGCCATCGCCTTGCGCAACCGCTGGCGCCGCCAGCAGGTCGATGAAAAGCTGCGACCCGAGATCACGCCCAAGAACATCCTGATGATCGGACCCACCGGTGTGGGCAAGACCGAGATCGCGCGCCGCCTGGCCCGACTGGCCGATGCGCCCTTCATCAAGGTCGAGGCCACCAAGTTCACCGAGGTGGGCTATGTGGGCAAGGACGTGGACAGCATCATCCGCGACTTGGCCGACATCGCGATCAAGCAGACGCGAGAGGTCGAGATGCGCAAGCAGCGCACCCGCGCCGAAGACGCCGCCGAGGACCGCATTCTGGATGTGCTCATTCCGCCGCCGCGCGGCGTGGCGGGCGAGCCGTCCGCCGTGGCCACGCCGGAGGGCACCGCACGCCAGAACTTCCGCAAGAAGCTGCGCGAAGGCCAGCTCGACGAGCGCGACATCGAGATCGACCTGGCCGAGGCGCGGCCGTCGATGGAGATCATGGGCCCGGCCGGCATGGAAGAGATGGCCGAGCAACTGCGCGGCATGTTCAGCCAGATGGGAGCCGGCAAGCGCCAGACGCGCAAGCTCAAGATCGCCGAGGCCATGAAGCTGCTGATCGACGAAGAGGCGGGCAAGCTGGTCAACGAGGAAGAGATCAAGACCCGCGCGCTGCACAACGCCGAGCAGAACGGCATCGTGTTCATCGACGAGATCGACAAGGTAACTTCACGCAGTGACGCGGGCGGGGCCGAGGTGTCGCGCCAGGGCGTGCAGCGCGACCTGCTGCCGCTGGTGGAGGGCACCACGGTGTCCACCAAATACGGTGTGGTCAAGACCGATCACATCCTCTTCATCGCCAGCGGTGCGTTCCACCTCGCGCGGCCGAGCGACCTGATCCCCGAACTGCAGGGCCGTTTTCCGATCCGCGTCGAGCTGCAGTCGCTGTCGGTGGAGGACTTCGAGGCCATCCTCACGCAGACCCATGCCTCGCTGGTGAAGCAGTACCAGGAGCTGCTGGCCACCGAAGGCGTGACGCTGGCCTTTGCACCCGACGGCATCCGCCGCCTCGCGCAGATCGCCTACGACGTGAACGAGCGCACCGAGAACATCGGTGCGCGCCGTCTCTCCACCGTGATGGAGCATTTGCTGGACGAGGTGAGCTTCGACGCCACGCGCCTGCAAGGCCAGACCATCACCATCGACGCGGCCTATGTGGACGCCCGCCTGGGCGAACTCAGCCGCAACGAAGACCTTTCGCGCTACATCCTCTGAAGTCTCTCAGGGCCTCGGCTTCGCGCCGAGTGCCCTTTCGGCCCGTCCGCACCCCGTGTCGCGGGCGTCGCGCCAGCCTTTTTCCTCTCACCTGATCATTCATACAGCCCTGCGTGTAACAGGGTTTTGAAGCTTCACATGCAGTGCTTGTTGTAAGTGCTTGCTTTTAATGTGTTTTTGACCGCGATAAAGCTTCTAAATGCTTCCTAAGTGGTTGATTTCATTGAAAAAATGTGTAGCTGGCCCGTTGCGCGCAGGGTATTTCCTGATAAAGTGGAAAAAAGTGCAATTAAGTGGTGAAAAGTGTCTTCCAAGGGCTAAAAGCGGTGTTCCAGGGTGCGTCTTCTCTCAGTCTCGATGTGAAGGGCCGGCTGTCCATGCCGACCCGGCACCGGGACGCCCTGGGCGCGGCACTCACCATCACCAAGCACCCCCACGGCTGCCTCATGGTATTCCCCCGCAGCGCCTGGGAGCAGTTCCGTGACCGCATCGCCTCCTTGCCCATGCAGGCGCAGTGGTGGAAGCGCATCTTTCTGGGCAATGCGATGGACGTGGACATGGACACCTCCGGTCGCGTGCTGGTCTCGCCTGAACTGCGCGCGGGCGCCGGCATCAGCAAGGACGTGGTCCTGCTGGGCATGGGCGCCTACTTCGAGCTGTGGGACGCGCAGGTCTACGCGGCGCAGGAAGCCGAAGCCATGAAGGCCGAGATGCCCGATGTCTTCAAGGACTTCTCTTTCTAAGGGCCATGGTGCAAGGCGCATGGAACCATCAAACCGTCCTGTTGAACGAGGCTGTGCAAGCCCTCGGCATCAACCCGGACGGGCACTACGTCGACGCCACTTTCGGGCGCGGCGGCCACTCCCGGCTGATCCTCGAGCAGTTGTCCCGCAAGGGGCGGCTGACCGTCTTCGACAAAGATCCTCAGGCGGTCCAGGCGGCAAAGGAACTGGCGGCCAGCGATGGCCGTTTTTCCATCCGGCACGAGGGGTTCAGCCACCTGGGCGAACTGGGCGATGCGAGCGCCGACGGCCTGCTGATGGACCTGGGCGTGAGCTCCCCGCAGATCGACGACCCCGAACGGGGTTTTTCTTTTCGCCACGACGGACCTCTGGACATGCGCATGGACACCACGCGCGGCCAGAGCGTGGCTCAGTGGCTGGAGACGGCCGAGGTCTCAACCCTGTCGGAGGTCATTCGTGACTATGGCGAAGAACGGTTTGCTCAATCGATTGCAAAGGCGATTGATCGTCGCCGACAGGAACGGGGCCCTTTTCGAACCACCAGCGAGCTGGCCGAAGTCGTGGCTGGCGCGGTCAAAACCCGCGAGCCGGGCAAGGACCCTGCAACGCGCACATTTCAGGCTTTTCGGATTTTCATCAACGCCGAGCTTGAAGAGTTGCAACAAGCGCTAGAGGCCAGCCTGCACGTGTTGCGTCCCGGAGGAAAACTGGTGGTGATCAGCTTCCATTCGCTCGAAGACCGCATGGTCAAGCAGTTCATGGCGCGCCATTCGCGCGCCGTGGTGGACCGCCGCGTGCCTTTCGCCGAACCCGCGCCCATGGCCCTGTGCGGCCTCAAGCGCGTGATGCCTTCCGACGAGGAAGTCAAGGCCAATCCGCGCTCGCGCAGCGCCGTCATGCGCGTGGCCGAGCGCACGGAGGCGCCGGCATGATCCGCCTGAACCTCGTGCTGCTGGCGGCCGTGATCGCGAGCGCCTTCTACCTTGTGCACACCCAGTACGAATCGCGCCGGCTTTACACCGCGCTGGACCGCTCGCAGGCCCAGGCGCGCAAGCTGGAGTCCGAGCACGAGCAACTGCAGGTGCAGAAACGCGCCCAGGCCACGCCGGCGCGGGTGCAGCTGCTGGCCGCGCGCCAGCTGCAGATGCGCCCGGTGACGCCGGGCATCACGCAGTACGTCACCGTGTTCGAGCCGTCGCAGCCGGCGGCAACGAACCCCACGCCGGAGCGCTGACCATGGGTCGCAGCATCAACTACTCCGCGAGCCCCCTGCTGGCCAGCCGCACCCCGGTGTGGCGCAGCAAGTTCATCGTGGCCGCGCTGGCCGTGGCTTTCGCGGGCCTGGCCGGCCGCGCCGCCTACGTGCAGGTGTTCGGCAACGACTTCTTCCAACGCCAGGGCGAAGTGCGTTTCGCGCGCACGCTGGAACTGCCGGCCAACCGCGGCCGCGTGCTCGACCGCAACGGCCTGATCCTCGCGTCCAGCGTGGTCGCGCAAAGCATCTGGGCGATTCCCGAAGACGTGGACCGCGCCGAGCCCAAGCTGCGCCAGCTCGCCAAGCTGCTCGAGATGCCGCTGGCCGACCTGCGCAAGCGCCTGGCCGATGACGACAAGACCTTTGTCTGGATCAAGCGCCAGGTGGATGATCCGGTGGCCAAGGAGATCGCGGCGCTCGGCATCAAGGGCATCTACCAGCGCCGCGAGTACAAGCGCCAGTACCCCGAGGGCGAGGCCGCCGCACACGTGGTGGGTTTCACCAACGTGGAAGACATCGGCCAGGAGGGCGTGGAACTCGCGTTCAACCAGCAGCTGGCCGGCAAGAGCGGCTCGCGCCGCGTGATCAAGGACCGGCTCGGCCGTGTGGTCGAGGACGTGCGCGACGTGGTGCCGCCGGTGGATGGCCCCGACCTGCAGCTGTCCATCGACAGCAAGGTGCAGTACTTCGCGTACCAGAAGCTCAAGGACGCGGTGCTGGCGCACAAGGCGCACGCCGGCAGCGTGATCGTGCTCGACACGGTCTCGGGCGAGGTGCTGGCCCTGGCCAACTACCCCAGCTACAACCCCAACCGGCGCCAGAACCTGACGGGCGAGCAGCTGCGCAACCGCGTGCTCACCGACAGTTTCGAACCCGGTTCGACCATGAAGCCCTTCATCGCCGCGCTGGCGCTGGAAAAGGGCCTGGTCACGCCCAACACCCCCATCCACACCGCGCCCGGCCGCATCACCATCGGCGGCTCGACGATCAGCGATTCGCACCCGAACGACGTGCTCACCGTGTCCCAGGTGATCCAGAAGTCCAGCAACGTGGGCACGGTCAAGATGGCCATGCAAATGAGCCCACGCGAGATGTGGGAAACCTACGCGCAGGCCGGCTTCGGCCAGAAGCCGCAGGTCCCGTTCCCCGGTGCGGTCACGGGCCGCCTGCGTCCCTACAAAACGTGGCGCCCGATCGAGCAGGCCACCATGAGCTACGGCTACGGCCTGTCGGCCTCGCTGTTCCAGCTCGCGCAGGCCTACACCATCTTCGCGCGCGACGGCGAGCTGATTCCCCTGACCCTGCAGAAGTCCGACACCCAGACCGCCGGCGTGCGCGTGTTCAGCGCCAAGAACTCGATCGCCGTGCGCCAGATGCTCGGCCTGGCGGCCGGCCCGGGTGGCACCGGCTCGCGCGCCCAGACCATGGGCTACTCGGTGGGCGGCAAGAGCGGCACCGCGCACAAGCAGGAAGGCAAGGGCTACGCCGAGAAGAAGTACCGCAGCTGGTTCGTGGGCCTGGCGCCGGTGGAAGCGCCGCGCATCGTGGTCGCGGTGATGATCGACGAGCCCAGCAACGGGCAGTACTTCGGCGGCCTGGTGGCCGCGCCGGTGTTCAGCGAGACCGTGCAGCAGACCTTGCGCATCCTCGGCGTGCAGCCCGACATGAACGTAAAGCCGCAGATCGTCACCCACGTGGTGGAGGAGTCGTTCTGATGCTGCGCACCATCCAGGACCCCCAGGCCGTGGCCGACTGGCTGCGCGAGCGCGGCGTGCGTGCCCTGCACTGCGACAGCCGCCGCGTGGGCGCGGGCGATGGCTTCGTGGCCTGGCCGGGTGCGGCCACCGACGGGCGCCGCTTCGTGGCGGGCGCGCTCCAGGCGGGCGCCGTCGCGGCGCTGGTGGAGCACGAGGGCGCACCAAGCTATGGCTTCGACGACGAACGCGTGCTGGCGGTGCCAGGCCTTAAGGCCTCGGCCGGCGCGATCGCCAGCGCGTTCCACGGCACGCCGAGCGCCGCCCTCGACATGGTGGCCATCACCGGCACCAACGGCAAGACCTCCACCGCCTGGTGGACGGCGCAGCTGCTGTCCTTCTGCGCCAAACCCTGCGCGGTGATCGGCACGCTGGGCATGGGGCGCCCGCCCCAGCCCGGCCAGGCGGAACGACCGCTGGTCGCCACCGGCCTGACCACGCCCGACCCCGTCATGCTGCAGGCCGAACTGCGCCGCTTCGTCGACACCGGCCTGAAGGCCTGCGCCATCGAGGCGTCGTCCATCGGCATTGTCGAAGGCCGGCTCAACGCCACGCAACTGCGCGTGGCCGTGTTCACCAATTTCACGCAGGACCACCTCGACTTCCACGGCAGCATGGAGGCCTACTGGACCGCCAAGGCCGGGCTGTTCGACTGGCCGGACCTGGCCAGCGCGGTGGTCAACATCGACGACGCCCGCGGCGCGGACCTGGCCGCCACGCTCGCCCGCCGGGGGCTGGACCTCTGGACCGTGGCCATCGAAGCCGGCCACCACGGGCGCGCGCGCCTGTTCGCGCAGGACCTGGCCTTCACCGACAGCGGCATGGCCCTGCAGATCGGCGAGCGCGACGCGCGCGGCCGCACCCTGGCCCAGCACGCGCTGAGCCTGCCGCTGGTGGGCCGCTACAACGTGTCCAACCTGCTGTGCGTGCTGGCCAGCGCGCGCGCCCTCGGCGTGCCCCTGGCCGACGCCGTGCAGGCCTGCGCCGCGCTCACGCCCGTGCCCGGCCGCATGGAGCAGGCCGCGGTCGGCCAGCCTGGTCAGCCGCTGGTGCTGGTGGACTACGCGCACACGCCCGACGCACTCGAAAAAGCCCTGCAGGCCCTGCAACCGCTGGCGCGCCAGCGCGGCGGCGCGCTCTGGGTGGTGGTGGGTTGCGGCGGCGACCGCGATGCCGGCAAGCGCCCGCTGATGGCCGCGGCCGCCGAGCGCGAGGCGCAGCGCCCGGTGCTCACCAGCGACAACCCGCGCAGCGAAGACCCGATGGCCATCCTGCGCCAGATGGTGGCCGGCCTCTCCTCGTCGGATGCCGCACTGGTCGAACCCGACCGCGCCCAGGCCATCGCCCTGGCGGTGGCGCGAGCCGAGGCGCGCGACGTGGTGCTGATCGCCGGCAAGGGCCACGAGGACTACCAGGACGTGATGGGCGTGAAGAAACCGTTTTCCGATCTGCAGCAGGCGCGCGCCGCGCTCGCGCAGCGCCACGGACAGGGGGCCCACGCATGAAGACCCTGGGCCAGCTCCTGCCGCAGCTCGACGGCGCCCGCGTGGTCGGCCAGCCCGATCTGCCGTTCACCCGCGTGCACACCGACACCCGCAGCCTGCAGCCGGGCGACCTCTTCGTGGCGCTGAAGGGCGAGCGCTTCGACGCGCACGACTTCCTGCCGCAGGCGCGAGGGCAGGGCGCGCTGGCCGCCATCGCCCACCAGGGCCTGGCCGAGGCCGGCCTGCCCGGCGTGGAAGTGCCCGACACCCGGCGAGCGCTCGGCGAGTTGGCGCGCCGCTGGCGCGGTCAGTTCGACCTGCCGCTGATCGCCGTGACCGGCAGCAACGGCAAGACCACGGTCACGCAGATGATCGCGTCCATCCTGCGCGCCGCCGCGGGCGAGGCCGCGCACGCCACGCAGGGCAACTTCAACAACGACATCGGCGTGCCGCTCACCCTGCTGCGCATCACCGCCGCGCACCGCCTCTCGGTGGTGGAGCTGGGCATGAACCACCCGGGCGAGATCGCAGAACTCGCCGCGCTGGCGCTGCCCACGGTGGCGCTGGTCAACAACGCGCAGCGCGAGCACCTGGAATTCATGGCCACGGTGGAAGCCGTGGCGCGCGAGAACGGGCAGGTCATCCAGGCGCTGGGCGCCGATGGGGTGGCCGTGTTCCCCTCCGACGACACCTACACCCCGCTGTGGCGCGAGTTCGCCGGAGCGCGGCGGATCATCACCTTCAGCGACCGCGACGAGGCCGCCGATGTGAAGGCGCTCAAGACCGAGTGGGCCGAAGGCGCGTGGGCGCTGAGCTTCGTCTCTCCGCTGGGCGAAGCCTCGGTGCGCCTGCGCATCGCCGGCCGCCACAACGTGCGCAACGCCCTGGCGGCCACCGCCTGCGCCCTGGCCGCCGGTGTGCCGCTGGACGCCGTGGTGCGCGGCCTGGACGCATTCGAACCGGTGGGCGGGCGCTCGCGCGCCCTCGCGCTGCGCGTGAACGACCGCCACGTCACCCTGATCGACGACACCTACAACGCCAACCCCGACTCGGTGCGCGCCGCCATCGACGTGCTGGCCGAGCTGCCCGCGCCGCGCCTGCTGGTGCTGGGCGACATGGGCGAGGTCGGCGAACAGGGCCTGGCGTTCCACGACGAGGTGCTGCGCCACGCCCTGGCGCGCGGCATCGAGGCCGTGCACGTCGCGGGCGACTGGATGCGCCAGGCCAGCGCGCCCCTGCCCAAAATCATTCATTGGGTCGAAGTGCCAGCCCTGGCTGGCGCCGTCTGCGCCGCCGTGACCGACGACCGGCCGGTGTACCGCAGCGTGCTCGTCAAGGGCTCGCGCTTCATGCGCATGGAACGCGTGGTGCAGGCGCTGCTGGCGCTGGACCCCGCTCAAACAAGAGACAAGAAGGACAACGCCCATGCTGCCTAGCCTGGCCCTCTGGCTGCAAGGCCTGTCGCCCGAATTCGGATCCCTGCGGGTGTTCCAGTACCTCACCTTCCGCGCCGTGATGGCGGCCATGACCGCGCTGCTGGTCGGCCTGGTCGCGGGCCCGTACTTCATCCGGCGCCTGGCCGCGCTCAAGATCGGCCAGCCGATCCGCGAGTACGCCATGCAGACCCACCTGAGCAAGGGCGGCACGCCCACCATGGGCGGTGTGCTCATCCTGTTCTCGATCGCGCTGTCCACGCTGCTGTGGTTCGACCTCACCAACCGCTTCGTGTGGATCGTGCTGCTGGTGACCCTGGGTTTCGGTGCCATCGGCTGGGTGGACGACTGGCGCAAGGTGGTCAACAAGGACCCGGAAGGCATGCGCTCGCGCGAAAAGTACTTCTGGCAGTCGGTGATCGGCCTGGTGGCCGCGTTCTACCTGGTGTTCAGCGTGTCCGAGTCCAGCAACCTGCGCGTGCTCGAACTCTTCGTCGCCTGGGTGCGTTCGGGTTTCAGCGTGGACCTGCCGCCGCAGGCCGGCCTGCTGGTGCCCTTCTTCAAGGAAATCAGCTACCCGCTGGGCGTGTTCGGTTTCGTGATCATGACCTACCTGGTCATCGTCGGTTCGAGCAACGCCGTCAACCTCACCGACGGCCTCGACGGCCTGGCCATCATGCCGGTGGTCATGGTCGGCTCGGCGCTGGGCGTGTTCGCCTACGTCACCGGCAACACGGTGTTCGCGCGCTACCTGCTGCTGCCGCACATCCCCGGCGCGGGTGAGTTGCTGATCTTCTGCGCCGCCATGGCCGGCGCGGGCCTGGCTTTCCTGTGGTTCAACACCCACCCGGCGCAGGTGTTCATGGGCGACGTGGGCGCGCTCGCGCTGGGCGGCGCGCTGGGCACCATCGCCGTCATCGTGCGCCAGGAAATCGTGCTCGCCATCATGGGCGGCATCTTCGTGGTCGAGGCGCTGTCGGTGATGCTGCAGGTGAGCTGGTTCAAGTACACCAAGCGGCGCTACGGCACGGGCCGGCGCCTGTTCCAGATGGCGCCGCTGCACCACCACTTCGAGAAAAAGGGCTGGAAGGAGACGCAGGTCGTCGTGCGCTTCTGGATCATCACCATGCTGTTGTGCCTCGTGGGGCTGTCCACGCTCAAGCTGCGATGAATCAGCAGTCCGTTCTCATCCTCGGTCTGGGCGCCTCCGGCCTGGCCATGGCGCGCTGGTGCGTCCGCCAGGGTGCGCGCGTGACCGTGGCCGACACGCGCGAGACGCCGCCCCAGCTGGCGGTGCTGCGCGCCGAGTGCCCGGACGCGAATTTCGTGGCCGGACCATTCGACGACACGCTGCTGGCGCGCGCCGAGTGGAACCTGATCGCGCGCAGCCCGGGCCTGGCGCCCGAGATGCTGCAGGGCGTGTTCGGCTGGGCAACGGAGCGCGGCGTGGCCGTGGTCGGTGAGCTCGACCTGTTCGCCCGCGCCCTGCGCGAACTCTCGCAGCGCGCGCGCCTGCCGTACAAGCCCAAGGTGCTGGGCATCACGGGCACCAATGGCAAGACCACCGTCACCTCGCTCACCGGCCTGCTGCTGCAGCGCGCCGGCCTGAACGTGGCCGTGGCCGGCAACATCGGCCCGGCCCTGCTCGACGTGCTGTCCGCCGCGCTGGACACCGAAGCCGTGGCGCAGGCGGCCGACGACGAACGCGCGGCGGCCGAAGAAGCGCAGGCGCAGGCCGAAGCGCAGGCCCAGGTGGCCACCGAGGCCCCCGTGGCCGTCGAAGCCGAGGCGGCGCCCGAGGAAGACGCCGACGCAGAGATCGACGAGGCCGATGAAGCCGTGGTCCCGGCGGATGCCGAGGCAGAAGGCGAAGGCCCGACCCAGCTCGTGCCGCCGCCCGTGGAGCCCCCGCAGCCGGCGCACCTGCCCCAGGCCTGGGTGCTGGAACTCTCCAGCTTCCAGCTCGACGGCACCGCCGGCGGCGACTGGGACGGCGTGCCCACCGCGGCCACCGTGCTCAACCTCACCGAAGACCACTTGGACTGGCACGGCAACATGGCCGCTTACGCCCTGGCCAAGAAGGCGGTGTTCGGCGCGCAGGCCCTGATGCTGCTCAACCGCGACGACCCGCTGGTCATGGGCATGCAGCCCGGCCTGGTGACCGTGAAAGTGGGCAACCGCAACCGCCAGCAGAGCGCGCGCCCCTGGGCCAGCTTCGGCCTGGACGCGCCCACCCGCGCGGGCGACTGGGGCATCGAATCGGTCAATGGCATGGCCTGGCTGGTGCGCGCCCTGGCGCTGGACGAAACGCGCAAGCGCGGCCGTGGTGCCGAAGAAGACGAAGAGATCTATTTCCAGCGCCTCATGCCCGTGGACGCGCTGCGCATCCGTGGCCGCCACAACGCGGCCAACGCCCTGGCCGCGCTCGCGCTGGCCACGTCCACCGGCGCCGCGCTCGGTCCCATGCTGCACGGCCTGCGCGAGTACCGCGGCGAGCCGCACCGCGTGGAACCCGTGGCCATCCTCGACGAGGTCGAGTACTTCGACGACAGCAAGGGCACCAATGTGGGTGCCACGCTGGCGGCCGTGCGCGGTCTGGGCGTGGACCGCCGGCTGGTCGTCATCCTGGGTGGCGATGGCAAGGGGCAGGACTTCCTGCCGCTGGCCGAGCCGCTGGCCCGCTTCGCGCGCGCCGTGGTCTACATCGGCCGCGACGCCGGCCGCATCCGCGAGGCCGTGGGCAACGCGCTGCAGGAGGCCGGGGTGCCCCAGCTCGACGCCGCCACGCTGCCCGACGCCGTTGCGCTCTGCGCGCAGCAGGCGCGCGCGGGCGATGCGGTGCTGATGTCGCCGGCCTGCGCCAGCCTGGACATGTTCGACAACTACATGCACCGCGCCCGCGTGTTCGTGGAAGCGGTGCACGCCCTGGCCGCCGAGCAGGGCCTGAGCCTGGAGGGGGGACTGTGAAGAAGAAAACCGCCGCCGCCGCCCAGGCCAACCGCGCCCCCTGGGGCGAGCGCCTGCGCGCCGGCCTGGCCGGCCTGCTGCCACGCTTCCCGGGACGCGACCTCGCGGGCGCGCTCGCCGGAGGCTCCTCGCGCGACAACCTGCCGGTGCGACTGTCCAACCGCACCTATGCCGGCACGCGCAACGTGGCGGTGCGCGAACTCGGTTTCGACCAGCCTCTGCTGTGGGTGGTGGTGGCGCTGCTCGCCTGGGGCCTGGTGATGGTGTATTCCGCCTCCATCGCGCTGCCCGACAACCCGCGCTTCCAGAACTACGCCCACACCCACTTCGTGCTGCGGCACGGCATCTCCATGGTGATCGGCGTGATCGCGGCCATGGTGGCCTTCCAGTTCCCGCTGCGCTCGTGGGAAAAGATGGCGCCCTGGCTGTTCGCGCTGGCGCTGGTGCTGCTCGCGCTGGTGCTGCTGCCCTTCATCGGCCGGGGCGTGAACGGCGCGCGCCGCTGGATCTCGCTGGGCATCATGAACTTTCAGCCTTCCGAACTGGCCAAGCTGGCCGTGTTGCTCTACGCCGCCAGCTACATGGTGCGCAAGATGGAGGTCAAGGAACGCTTCTTCCACGCCGTGGCCCCGATGGCGGTGGCCGTGGGTGTGGTCGGCATGCTGCTGCTGGCCGAGCCCGACATGGGCGCCTTCATGGTGATCGTGGTGATCGCCATGGGCATCCTGTTCCTGGGTGGCGTGAACGCGCGCATGTTCTTCCTGATGGCGCTGGTGGTGGTGGGCGCGTTCGCGCTCATGGTCATGACCAGCGAGTTCCGCCGCCAGCGCGTCTTCGCCTACCTCGACCCCTGGAGCGTGGAGCACGCCCTGGGCAAGGGCTACCAGCTCTCGCACTCGCTGATCGCCTTCGGCCGGGGCGAGATCTTCGGCGTCGGCCTGGGCGGCAGCGTGGAGAAGCTGCACTGGCTGCCCGAGGCGCACACCGACTTCCTGCTCGCCGTGATCGGCGAGGAGTTCGGCCTGCTCGGCGTCGTGGTGCTGATCGCGCTGTTCCTCTGGCTCACGCGCCGCATCATGCACATCGGCCGTCAGGCCATCGCGCTCGACCAGGTCTTCGCCGGCCTGGTGGCACAGGGCGTGGGCCTGTGGATGGGCTTCCAGGCCTTCATCAACATCGGCGTGAACCTGGGCGCGCTGCCCACCAAGGGCCTGACGCTGCCGCTGATGAGTTACGGCGGTTCGGCCATTCTGCTGAACCTGGTGGCCATCGCGCTCGTGCTTCGCGTGGACTACGAGAACCGCCAGATGATGAAGGGAGGGCGCTCGTGACGGCTCCCTGCGCCCTCATCATGGCCGGTGGCACCGGCGGCCACATCTTCCCCGGCCTGGCCGTGGCCGAAGCCTTGCGCGAGCGCGGCTGGCGCGTGCACTGGCTGGGCGCGCCCGGCAGCATGGAAAGCCGGCTCGTGCCGCCGCGCGGCTTCGCGCTGGAGACCATCGACTTCGGTGGCGTGCGCGGCAAGGGGCTGGTCACGGTCGCGCTGCTGCCGCTGCGCCTGCTGCGCGCCTTCTGGCAGTCGCTGCAGGTGGTGCGCCGCGTCAAGCCCGACGTGGTCGTGGGCCTGGGCGGCTACATCAGCTTCCCCGGCGGCATGATGGGCGTGCTCGCCGGCAAGCCGCTGGTGCTGCACGAGCAGAACTCGGTGGCCGGCATGGCCAACCGGGTGCTGGCCGGTGTGGCCGACCGCGTGTTCACCGCCTTCCCGAACGTGTTCAAGAAGGCCGAGTGGGTGGGCAACCCCCTGCGCACGCCTTTCCTGCGCCAGGCCGCGCCGGCCGAGCGCTTCGCCGGCCGCAGTGGCCCGCTGCGCCTGCTGGTGGTGGGCGGCAGCCTGGGCGCGAAGGCGCTCAACGACGTGGTGCCGCAGGCGCTGGCGCTGCTGCCCAAGGTGCAGCAGCCGCAGGTCACGCACCAGAGCGGCGAGAAGCAGATCGACGCGCTGCGCGCCAACTACATCGCCGCCGGCATCCACGCCGAGCTCACGCCCTTCATCGACGACACCGCGCAGGCCTTCGCCGACGCCGATCTCATCGTCTGCCGCAGCGGCGCCAGCACCGTGACCGAGATCGCCGCCGTCGGCGCGGCCGCGCTGTTCGTGCCGTTCCCCTCGGCGGTGGACGACCACCAGACCACCAACGCCCGCTTCCTGGTGGATGCCGGCGCCGCCTGGCTGGTGCCCCAGACCGAACTCACCCCCCAGCGGCTCGCGCAAACCCTGCAGACCGTGCAGCGCGAGCAACTGCTGGCCATGGCCACCCAGGCCAAACAGATGCAAAAGACCGAAGCCGTGGCGGCCGTGGTGTCCGCCTGCGAGCAACTCGCGAAAGTCCCGAATCCATGAAGCACGCCATCCGTCACATCCACTTCGTCGGCATCGGCGGTGCCGGCATGAGCGGCATCGCCGAGGTGTTGCTCAACCAGGGCTACCGCATCTCCGGCAGCGACCTGGGCGAGAGCACCGTCACGCGCCGGCTGGTGGCGCTGGGCGCCCAGGTGTTCGTGGGCCACGACGCCGCGAACATCGAGGGCGCCGACGCCATCGTCACCTCGACCGCGGTGAAGGAAGACAACCCCGAGGTGGTGGCCGCGCACGCGAAACTCGTGCCGGTGGTGCCGCGCGCGGTGATGCTGGCCGAGCTGATGCGCATGAAGAAGGGCGTGGCCATCGCCGGCACGCACGGCAAGACCACCACCACCAGCCTGGTGGCCAGCGTGCTGGCCGCCGCCCAGCTGGACCCGACCTTCGTGATCGGGGGCCGCCTCAACAGCGCCGGCGCGAACGCCCAGCTGGGGTCGGGCGAGTACATCGTGGTCGAGGCCGACGAGTCCGACGCCTCCTTCCTCAACCTGCTGCCGGTGCTCTCGGTCGTCACCAACATCGACGCCGACCACATGGACACCTACGGCCACGACTTCGGCAAGCTCAAGTCCGCCTTCGTGGACTTCCTGCACAAGATGCCGTTCTACGGCGCGGCCGTGGTGTGCGTGGACGACGCGGCGATCCGCGAGATCCTGCCCCAGATCGCGCGGCCCATCACCAGCTACGGCTTCGCGGAAGACGCGCAGGTGCGCGCGATCAACGTGCGCGCGGTGAACACGCAGATGCACTTCACCGTGCAGCGCCGCAACGGCGTGGAGCTGCCCGACCTGGACGTGGTGCTCAACCTGCCCGGCAACCACAACGTGCTCAACGCCCTGGCCGCCATCGGCATCGCGGTGGAGCTGAACGTGCCCGACGAGGCCGTGCAGCAGGCGCTGGCCGAGTTCAAGGGCGTGGGTCGGCGCTTCCAGCGCTACGGCGAAGCCGCGCTGCCTTCGGGCGGCAGCTGCACCGTGGTGGACGACTACGGCCACCACCCGGTGGAGATGGCCGCCACGCTGTCGGCCGCGCGCGGTGCCTACCCGGGCCGCCGGCTGGTGCTGGCCTTCCAGCCGCACCGCTACACCCGCACGCGCGACTGCTTCGAAGACTTCGTGAAAGTCATCGGCCAGGCCGATGCCGTGCTGCTGGCCGAGGTGTACGCGGCCGGCGAAGCCCCCATCGTCGCGGCCGATGGCCGCTCGCTGGCGCGCGCGTTGCGCGTGGCCGGCAAGCTCGAACCCGTGTTCGTGGACGACATCGCCGCCATGCCGCAGGCCGTGCTCGACAACGCGCGCGACGGCGATGTGGTGCTCTGCATGGGCGCGGGCACGGTGGGCGCGGTCGCCGGTCGCGTGATCGAGCTGGCGCAGGGAGCAACCGCATGAAACAGGAGAAGGCAATGACGGTGGATGCCAGGTCGCTTGGCAAGGTGGCCGTGCTGATGGGCGGGCGCTCGGCCGAGCGCGAGGTCTCGCTCATGTCGGGCAAGGGCGTGCTGGCCGCGCTGCAATCGAAGGGCGTCGACGCGCACGCCTTCGATCCGGCCGAGCGCGAGATGGGCGAACTCAAGCGCGAAGGTTTCCAGCGCTGCTTCATCGCGCTGCACGGCCGCTTCGGTGAAGACGGCACGGTGCAGGGTGCCCTGGAGCTGATGGGCATTCCCTACACCGGCCCCGGCGTGATGGCCTCCAGCGTGGCCATGGACAAGCTCATGACCAAGCGCATCTGGATCGCCGAAGGCCTGGCCACGCCGGCCTGGCGCCAGGTGCACAGCGCCGACGAGACCCTGGCCGCGTTCAAGGCGCTGGGCTCGCCCATGATCGTCAAGCCCGTGCGCGAAGGCTCCACCATCGGCCTGACCAAGGTGACCAGCGAGGCGCAATGCGCCGCCGCCTACGAACTCGCTGCCAGGCTGGACCCGCTGGTGATGTGCGAGCAGTTCATCGCGGGCGACGAGGTCACCTGCCCGGTGCTGGGCACGGGCGCCGACGCAAGAGCCCTGCCGGTGATCCGCATCGTCGCGCCCGAAGGCAACTACGACTACCAGAACAAGTACTTCACCGACGACACCAAGTACCTCGTGCCCTGCGGCCTGCCCGAAGGTGAAGAGGCCGCCATCCAGGCGCTGGTGCTCAAGGCCTACCTCACGCTGGACTGCCGTGGCTGGTCGCGCGCCGACGTGATGATCGACGCCAAGACCCGCAAGCCCTGGCTGCTCGAGATCAACACCTCGCCCGGCATGACCGGCCACTCGCTGGTGCCGATGTCGGCCAAGGCGGCCGGCCTGTCGTACGAAGACCTGTGCGTGGCGCTGCTGGCCACCGCCTCGCTGGACCACGCGGCCTGAGCCCCGGAACACCACCATGCCCAGCACCGAACTGCCCTTGGACGTCAAGCTCATGACCGTGGTCACGCACGTCCTGGTCGCGGTGTTCGCCGTGCTGAGCCTGGGCCTGTTCACCACCTGGCTGGTGCGCCACCCGATCTGGTCGGTCAAGGCCATCGCCGTGCATGGCGACGTGGCGCACCAGAACGCCGTGACCTTCCGCGCCCAACTCTCGTCGCAGATGAAGACGCGCCTGAACGGCAGCTTCCTCACCGTGGACCTGCAGCAGGTGCGCCAGCTGTTCGAGTCCGTGCCCTGGGTGCGCAAGGCCGTGGTGCAGCGCGAGTTCCCCAACCGCCTGCGCGTGACGCTGGAAGAGCACCAGGCCGTGGCCTGGTGGGGCGAGTCGGGTTCGGGCCAATTGGTCAATCGCCTGGGCGAGGTGTTCGATGCCAGCCCCGACGACAGCGATGGCCTGCCCGAACTGGCCGGCCCGGTCGAGAAGTCGGCCCAGGTGTGGTCGCTCTACCAGCTGCTGCAAACCGAACTCGGCCGCCTCGACCTGGGCCTGGAGCGGCTCGAACTCACCGAGCGCGGCACCTGGCGCGCCAAGCTCGACAGCGGCGCCCAGGTGGAGCTGGGCCGCGGCACGCCCGACGAACTGCTGGCGCGCACGCGCCGCTTCACCGGCACGCTGGCGCAGCTCACCGAACGTTACGCGGGCGCGGTTCAGTCCGTGGACCTGCGCTACCCCAATGGCTACGCGCTGCGCCTGCGCGGCGTGACCACCGTGACCGACACGCCGGCTGGCGGATCTCAAAACCGAAGGTAATCAAGAAGCAATCATGGCCAAGGAATACAAGGATTTGGTGGTCGGACTCGACATCGGCACCGCCAAGATCATGGTGGTGGTCGCCGAGGTCCAGTCCAACGGCGAACTCAAGCTCGCGGGCCTGGGCGTGTCGGCCAGCCACGGCCTCAAGCGCGGCGTGGTGGTCAACATCGACGCCACGGTGCAGAGCATCCAGCAGGCCTTGAAAGAAGCCGAGCTGATGGCCGACTGCCGCATCGCGCGCGTCTACACCGGCATCACCGGCAGCCACATCCGCGGCATCAACTCCAGCGGCATGGTGGCCATCAAGGACCGCGAGGTCAGCGCCACCGACGTGGCGCGCGTGATCGAGACCGCCAAGGCGATCAACATCTCCACCGACCAGCGCCTGCTGCTGGTGGAGCCGCAGGAGTTCGTGATCGACGGCCAGGAGGTGAAAGAGCCGATCGGCATGAGCGGCATCCGCCTGGAAGCCAAGGTGCACATCGTCACCGGCGCGCAGAGCGCGGCCGAAAACATCATCAAGTGCGTGCGCCGCTGCGGCCTGGAAGTGGACCAGCTCATGCTCAACCCGCTGGCGTCCAGCCAGGCCATCCTGACCGACGACGAGAAGGAACTCGGCGTGGCGCTGGTGGACATCGGCGCGGGCACGACCGACGTGGCGATCTTCTCGGGCGGCGCGATCCGCCACACGGCGGTCATCCCGATCGCGGGCGACCTGATCACCAGCGACATCGCCATGGCCCTGCGCACGCCGACCAAGGACGCCGAAGACATCAAGGTGGAAAGCGGCTGCGCCAAGCAGCTGCTGGCCGATCCGGACACGCAGGTGGAAGTGCCCGGCCTGGGCGATCGCGGCCCGCGCATGCTCAGCCGCCAGGCGCTGGCCGGCGTGATCGAGCCGCGCGTGGAGGAAATCTTCTCGCTGGTGCAGCAGGTGCTGCGCGACTCCGGCCATGAAGAGATGCTGTCGTCGGGCATCGTGCTCACCGGCGGCAGCGCGGTGATGCCGGGCATGGTCGAACTGGGCGAGGACATCTTCCTCAAGCCCGTGCGCCGCGGCATCCCGAACTACACCAGCGCCCTGTCCGACATGGTTGCGCAGACGCGCGCGGCCACGGTGATGGGCCTGCTCGAGGAAGCGCGCCTGGCGCGCGTGCGCGGGCACAAGGTGGCGCAGAAAGCGGGCTCGATGCAAGGCGCACTCGAGCGGGTCAAAAACTGGTTTGTGGGGACCTTCTGATGAACAACGCGAACACGCTGTCTTCGAGCCCGGCCCTCACGCCGGCCAATGCCATGAGCCTGGAACGCCACCAGCGAGGGCGGTGCACCGAATGCACCGGGCCGCCTGGATGAGCCCTCGCCATTCCCCGATTTCGCAGATTTTTTGTATTGACAGATTGCCCGGCGACACCGTTCCAAGGGCCACAAAAGGAGCTTCCAAATGAGCATCGAAATGATCGAAGTTGAAGAATTCAACCAGGGCACCCAGATCAAGGTCATCGGCGTGGGCGGCGGCGGCGGCAACGCGGTCGAGCACATGATCTCGCGCAGCGTGCAGGGCGTGGAATTCATCTGCGCCAACACCGACGCGCAATCGCTCACGCGCAGCGCCGCGCACAAGACCATCCAGCTCGGCACCAGCGGCCTGGGCGCGGGCAGCAAGCCCGAGAAGGGCCGTGACGCGGCCGAAGTCGCGGTGGACGACATCCGCGAAGCCATCGCGGGCGCGCACATGCTGTTCATCACCGCCGGCATGGGCGGCGGCACCGGCACCGGCGCGGCCCCCGTGATCGCCCGCGTGGCCAAGGAAATGGGCATCCTCACCGTCGGCGTGGTCACCAAGCCGTTCGACTGGGAAGGTGGCCGCCGCATGACCAACGCCGACAGCGGCCTGGCCGAGCTCGAAGCCAACGTGGATTCGCTGATCGTGGTGCTCAACGAGAAGCTGCTGGAAGTGCTGGGTGACGACGTCACGCAGGACGAGGCTTTCGCGCACGCCAACGACGTGCTCAAGAACGCCGTGGGCGGCATTGCCGAGATCATCAACGAGTACGGCAACGTGAACGTCGACTTCGAGGACGTGCGCACCGTGATGGGCGAACCCGGCAAGGCCATGATGGGCACGGCCGTGGCCGCCGGCCCGGACCGCGCGCGCATCGCCGCCGAGCAGGCCGTGGCCTGCCCGCTGCTGGAAGGCATCGACCTGTCGGGCGCCAAGGGCGTGCTGGTGCTGGTGACGGCGGCCAAGGGTTCGCTCAAGCTGTCGGAGTCCAAGCTGGCGATGAACACGATCCGCGCCTACGCTTCGCCGGAAGCGCACGTGATCTACGGTGCCGCTTACGACGACGCCCTGGGCGACGAGATGCGCGTGACGGTGGTGGCGACGGGCCTGTCGCGCCAGGGTGTGCGCCGCACGGCGCCTCCGCTGCAGGTGCTGCGCACCGGTACGGACAACGTGCCGTTCAATGTGCCGACCGTGAACGCCGCTGTGGGCGGCCCGGGTGCTGCGCAGCCGGACTACAACTCCATGGCGGTGCCCAGCGTCTGGCGCACCAACCGCACCCAGGCCGCGGCCAAGGTGGATGCGCTGGCTTCCGGCGGCATGGACGATTTCGAGATTCCTGCTTTCCTGCGCAAGCAGGCGGACTGAGTCTCTTCCCCGGGTTTTCTTGCCTGCACCTCGCGGGCTCGTGGACCCCGGGCGCTCTGCTCCGCGGGTGTCCCCCGGACCGGCTTCGCCGGTCCGGGGGACACCCGCGGACCGGCTTCGCCGGTCCTCCTCCTTTACCCCGCTGCGCAGAACGCCCGGGGTCCACGAGATGAAGAAGCGTTTGTTTGCCAGCGGTTCTCTTGCACGTAGGTCAGCGGTGATCGGGGTGGCCGGCGCAGCGGGGTAAAGGAGGAGCCCGTGGCGCAGCCACGGGCGGGGGACACCCGCGGAGCCGGTCACCCCGGTCGCCGCTGACCGTCTCAGCCGGAGAAAAACGGAGAAAAGCCTTCCCTATCAAGGCCATCAGCTTTCTAAACCATGTTCTGGCGCCCGGAAAACTACAATTCAAGGATGCTTGCCCAACGCACCCTCAAATCCCTGACCAAGGCCGTCGGTGTCGGCCTGCACAGCGGTCAGCGGGTGGAGCTGACACTGCGGCCGGCCGCGCCCGACACGGGCATCGTGTTCCGCCGGGTCGACCTGTCCGCGCCGGTGGAGATCCCGGTCAATGCCATGGCGGTGTCCGACACCCGCCTGGCCTCCACCATCTCCAACGGCGGCGTCAAGGTGCACACCATCGAGCACCTCATGAGCGCCTGCGCCGGCCTCGGTCTGGACAACCTCTACGTCGACATCACGGCCGAAGAAGTGCCCATCCTCGACGGTTCCTCGGCCTCCTTCGTCTACCTGCTGCAAAGCGCCGGCATCGTGATGCAGAACGCGCCCAAGCGCTTCATCCGCGTCACCAAACCGGTGGAAGTGCGCGAAGGCGACGGCCGCACGCTCAAGTGGGCGCGGCTCGACCCCTTCCACGGCTACAAGCTGGCGTTCGAGATCGAGTTCAACCACCCGGCCGTGAACTCCACCGGCCAGCGCGTGGAGTTCGACTTCGGCAGCGGCCAGTACGCGCGCGAGATCGCCCGCGCCCGCACCTTCGGTTTCACGCGCGACGTGGAAATGATGCGCTCCAACGGCTTGGCCATGGGCGGCGGGCTGGACAACGCCATCGTGATGGACGACGTGAAAGTGCTCAACGCCGACGGCCTGCGCTACCAGGACGAGTTCGTCAAGCACAAGATCCTCGACGCCATGGGCGACCTCTACATCGTGGGCAAACCGCTGCTGGCCGCCTACAGCGCCTTCCGCAGCGGCCACGCGATGAACAACCAGCTGCTGCGCGCCCTGCTGGACCAGCCCGACGCCTACGAGATCGTGAGCTTCGAACACGAGCGCGAAGCTCCGCGCGGCTTCGCCCAGCTCGCACCGGCCTGGTAGGCGCCGCCGCCACCACCCCTCATGCTGCTGTTCCGCTGGACCGTGATGTTGCTGCTGCTGGCAGCGGGCGTGTGTTTTGCCTTCTACATCGGCACCGGCCAGGCACGTTACCGCACCTGGGGCATCGTGATCCTGAAGTGGACCGTCATCGCGGCCCTGGGATTCTTCGGCGTGCTCGTGCTGGAGCGCCTGCTCTAGCCAGACCGCCGTTCAGTCAGTGCGATGGCGGCTCGGTCACCGGCCGCACGAAGGCGCTGAAGAGCTGCAGCTCGCTGGTGTGGATCAGGCCGATCTTCATCTCCACTTCCATCTCGCGACCCTGCCGGTCCACCACCGTGCGCCGCAGCAGCCGGCCCGTGAACGGGGCCTTGCCGGTGGTGTGGAAATGCGCCAGCGCCTTCACGAAAGCGATGTGGTAACGCTCGGGCAGGATGGTGTCGGCCAGCGATTCGCCGCGCACCTCCTGGCGCTTCCAGCCGAACAGGGTTTCGGCCGCGGCGTTCCAGTCGGTGATGCAACCGTCGAAATCGATGCCGATGAAGGCTTCCTGCGCGCTGTCGATCACGGTCTGCACACGCTCTTCGTTGGCGCGCAGGTCGTCCACCGTCTCGCGCAACTCGGCGGTGCGCTCGCTCACGCGCCGCTCCAGCGCGGCATGGTTCTGGCGCAGCGCCGCCTCGTTGGCCTGCAGGCCCTTCACCAGGGAGTTGAAGGCATTGCCCAGCATGGCCACCTCGCGGTAGGCCGCGGTGGTGGGCGCCTTCACCGCGTAGCCGGCCTCGATGCCGCGCGCCACGTCGGTCAGGTCGAGCAGGGGCCGGGTGATCAGGCGCGCCACCAGCCAGCCCAGCAGGGAAAACAGCAGTGCCGCCGCGATGCCGCCGAGCAGCATGCGCCGGTGCAGCTGGTTCACCGGGGCGTAGGCCTCGTCCAGCGTCTGCCGCACCAGCACGCGCCAGCCCAGGCCGGCGTAGGTGTCGAAGCCGTTGTCGCGCGTGTGGCCCACGAGGTAGGTCTGGCCATCGGGCCACGTTTCCGTCGCATGCCCCGATTCGCCGCGCCCCGCGGCTTCCACGCTCGGCACCTTCAGCACCGTGCCTTGCAGGTCCTTGGGGCCGAGCAGCACAGCGCCGGTGGTCGAGACGATCAGCAGGTCGACGCTGCGGTGGCGGCTCACGGGGGTGAAGATCGCGTCCTGGATCTCGCTGGCCCAGTTCCACGACAGGTGCACGCCCAGCACGCCCGTGGTCTGGCCGGCCGCGTCGGTGAGCGGAAAGGCGATGTCGACGAAGCGCATCGGCTCGCTGCCCGGCGTGCCCAGCAGCTGGGCGAGCAGCACGGCATCGTGCACGTCGCCCATGGGGTGGCCGTCCATGGCGTTGCGGAACCAGGGGCGCGCCGACACATCCACGCCTTCGAGCATGCCGCGCGTGGCGGTGCGCACCACGCCCGCGGTGTCGGTCACGCCGATCCAGGCGTAGTGCGGGTAGCTCTTCTGCAGGGCCTCGATCTCGCCGCGGACCGCGCCGAAGTCGGTGTGGCCGCTCAGGCGTTGGGCGATCAGGCGCACCTCGCGGTAGCGCTCGAACATGGACCGGTCCAGCCGGCTCGCGGTCTGCTGCGCCAGCTCGGTCAGGTTGGCGCCGATGGCCTCGCGCACCTGGTTGCTCGCGGCGCGGTCGCTGAACAGCGTCAGGCTCAAGGTGAGCAACAGCGACAGGACCGTGAATGCGATGGCGAGCCAGGCCCCCAGGCTGAAACGGCGCAACGGCGAAGAACCCTCCATGCCCATCAATACACCCGGCCGGCCTTGTAGGTGGCGTGGGTGCGAGCCTGTTGGGTGGAGACCTTGTTGATCGCCGCCAGGGTGCGGCTCACCTGGGCGTGGGTGATGGCCAGGCCGAGCGCGTCGGCCGCGTCCTTGCCGGGCAGGCCGGGCAGGCGCAGCAGGCGCTTGACCATTTCCTGCATCTGCGGCTTGCCGGCCCGGCCGTTGCCGGCCACGGCCTTCTTCAACTGCAGCGCGGTGTACTCGGCAACCTCCAGCTTGTTGGCCACGAGGGCCGTGAGGCAGGCGCCACGTGCCTGGCCCAGCAGCAGCGTGGCCTGGGGGTTGACGTTGACGAACACGATTTCACAGACCGACATCTGGGGCTGGTAGCGCGCCACCACCTCGGTGATGCCGTCGAACAGGATCTTGAGCCGCTCGGGCAGCAGGGCGCCGTCCTTCGGGCTGGTCTGGATGGTGCCGCTGGCCACATAGTGCAGGGCAGCGCCTTCGGTGTCGATCACGCCGAAGCCGGTGCATTGCAGGCCGGGGTCGATGCCGAGGATGCGCATGGTGGAAGGTCTCAAAGGTCGAAGGTCCAGCGCACCGAATGGAAGAACACGGGCGCGGCGAAGCACAGGGCGTCCACGCGGTCGAGCAGGCCGCTGGCACCGGTGACCGAGCGGCCCGCCAAGCCCCAGTGGGTCACGCCGCGGTCGCGCTTGATGGCCTTCATGACCAGGTGGCCGAAGCTGCCGGCCACACAGGCCACCAGGGCCATGGCCAGCGCGGGCAGGGGCTTGAAGGGCGTGAAGCCGGAGAGCACGGCGCCCAGCAGGCCGCCGGCGACCAGGCCCAGGGCCCAGCTGCGCCAGTGGAAGCTGCCGCTGATGGCGGGGGCCACCGGCCGGCGCAGGCCGCGCGCGGCCAGGTGCTGCACCAGCATGCAGGTTTGCACCACCAGCACCAGGAAGAACACCAGGAACGCGGTCTTGCCGACGAAGCCGGGGAAGCTGAGCAGCAGCAGGGCGGGCACGTGGCTCATGCCGTACACGCAGACCATGATGCCCCACTGCAGCTTGGCGTTGCGCTCGAGGAAACGCTGCGGGTCGTTGCCCAGCGCGCTCACCACGGGAATCGCGAGGAACACGTAGACCGGGATGAACACGGTGAACAGGTTGAAGCGTTCCGTCCAGACCAGCGCGTACTGCAGCGGCAGCACGATGAAGAAGGCCAGCACCAGGCTGCGGTGGTCGCCCCGGCGCGTGGGCGAGAGGCTGATGAACTCGCGCAGGATGAAGAACGAGACCAGGCCGAACAGCACGATAGCGAAGCCCTCGCCCATGACCCAGCCGACCCAGAACACCAGCATCATCATCCAGGAGCTGCGCAGCAGCGCCTGGTTGTCCTGCATGCGCAGCGCGCGTTCGCCGCTGGCGTCGTCGTCGCCTGAGCGGCGCTCGCGCAGCGACAGCAGCACGCCCACGCCGCTGGCGATGATCAGCAGGCCGAACAGCACCACGAAGACGAGGCTGACCTGCTGGTCGGGGGTGAGGCTGCGAAGGAAGGAGCCCATCAGACCGTCCGCCGGGCCGCCCCAAGGGCGGTCTGCGCCCCCTTGGGGGGCAATGAGTACATGAAATGACGAGTGTGGGGGCTCATGTTCTTAGACGTCCCGAAGGGCCATGACGGCCTCGCGGGCCCGTTTCAGGAAATCGGCGCGCGGTTCCTCGGCGCCCAGCACCAGCGGTTCGCCGAAGGTCACCGAGCACAGCACCGGCACCGGCACCACCTCGCCCTTGGGAATCACGCGCTGCACGTTGTGGATCCAGGCCGGCACCAGCACCACGCCGGGAAAGCGCTGCGCCAGGTTGTACAGGCCCGACTTGAAGGGCTGCGGGTCTTCCTCGTGGCCGCGTGTGCCCTCGGGAAAGAGGATCAGCGAGTCGCCGCTCTCCAGCGCCTGCACCAGCGGCGCCAGTGGGTCTTCGTCGCCCTTGCGCTCGCGCTCCACGTACACGGCGTTGAACACCTCGGTGGTGATCCAGCGCTTGAAGTTCGACGCGGTCCAGTAGTCCTTGGCCGCGATCGGGCGCGTGATGCTGCGCAGCTCCTGCGGCAGCGCGGCCCAGATCAGCACGAGGTCGGCGTGGCTCTGGTGGTTGGCGAAATAGATGCGCTGCTCGGCCTTGGGCGGGCAGCCGTGCCAGCGCGCCTGCGCGCCGGTGAGCAGGCGCACCAGGCCGAGCAGGAACACGCTCATGAAGGTGGCACGAAGGTTCATGGCAGCACGACCCCACCCATGCGCGCGACGATGGTGCCGGTGCGCCGCGCGAGGTAGGCCGATCCCTGCCGCGCCTCGAAGAACTTGGGCGAGGGCAGCATCACCGCCAGACGCGCCGCCTCGTGCGGGCTGAGCTTGCTGGCCGGCTTGTTGAAGTAGCGCTGCGAGGCGGCCTCGGCGCCGAAGATGCCTTCGCCCCACTCCACGCTGTTGAGGTAGATCTCCAGGATGCGGCGCTTGTCGAGCAGGGCTTCGAGCATCAGCGTAAGCACCAGCTCCTGGCCCTTGCGCAGCAGCTGGCGTTCGCCGGAGAGCAGCAGGTTTTTCGCGAGTTGCTGCGTGATGGTGGAGCCGCCGACCACCTTGGGCTCGCGCGCGGGCTGGGCGGGCTGGCGCGCGGCGCGTTTTTCGGCCAGCTGCTGGCGGCGCTCGTTCTTCTGCCAGGCGCCTTCGATCGCGCCCCAGTCCACGCCCCGGTGGTCGGTGAAGCCGGCGTCTTCGGAGGCGATCACGGCGCGCTTGAGGTGCGGGCTGATCTGGGCATCGGGCACCCAGTGGTGCGACCAGCGCCAACCCTTGTCGCTCTGCAGGCTGGCGCCCGCGATGCGCCAGGCCTCGGAGCGCATGAAGGCGGTGCTGGTGGGATCGACCGCGACCATGAGCGCGATGCGCGCCAGAAAGAACAGCTGCAGGGCCAGCCCGGCGAGGACCAGCCACAGCAACCAGCGTCCGAGGGACCTCATGCGGTGTGGAAGGGCCTGTTCACACTATTTTTCCAAGTGCGAATGGGTTGAAAACAGCGCCAATCGAGGCGCGCGACGACGGCCAGACCGGGTGTCTGGCCTAGGAGTGCAACGAAGAGTGGCGCTGTTTTCAACCCATTCCCTTCGGGTTGCGGCCAACAAGGCCATGCGCGGCGTTGCGGAGCCTTGCCGGGGGAATGCCCCGGCTGCGTTTCGCGCCTTGCGCATGGCCTTTTTGATCCGCAACGCATCTTGGAAAAATAGTGTGAACAGGCCCTATTGCCCGGAGAGCTGGGTCTGCAGCGTCTCGTCGCGCGTGAAGCGGAAGCGCGAGACGACCACGATCTGGTCGGCCTGGCGGCGCATGGCTTCGTTGAAGCGGCCGAACGAGAGGCTGCGCACGATGGCCTGGGCTCGGCGGTCGAGCTGGCTGATGCCCGAGGGCTGCACCACCTCGGTGTCGAGCACGGCGCCGTTGTGGTTGACCGTGATGGTCATGGTGAGTTCGCCGTAGAGCTTGCGGCCGCCGACTTCGGGGAAGTTGGTGGTGCCCCGGTCCTCGATCTTGCGGCGCAGCTCGTCGTAGTAGATGGCGTAGACCGCCTCGCGCGTGGCCGGGCTGATGTAGCGCTTCTTGGGCCGCGCGTTTTCTTCGTTGATGCGCTTTTCGATCTCGGCCAGGATCTTCACCAGCGCGCGGCGCTTCTGCTCGCGCTCCGACGAGGCCTGGCTGGGGTTGACCGACTCGGGGTCGGGTGGCGGCATCTTGGCGAGCTCGCGGCGCACCTGGGCCAGCAGGCGGTTCTGCTGCTCGCGCAGCATCTCGATCGTGCGCTCGTCTTCTTCGTGCGCGTCGCCGATGCGGGCCACCGTGGCGGGTGGCAGGGGCGAGGTGGCGCGGCCGCGTTCGGCCTCGCCACCGCCGGCCAGCGAGGTCTGCGCGATGGCCGTGGCCTTGTCGGGCCGCTCGTTGCCGCGCGCGTTGACGAGGATGACTTCCAGCGGCGTGTCCTGGAACACGCGGTTGAAACGCTCGGGGTCCACGAAGCGCACCGTGAGCAGCGCGGCGTGCACGGCCACCGACACCCCCAGCGCCAGTTGCAGCGTGCTCAGCTTCTTGAAAAGGGACAGGGCGGACGGCTTCACGCGGGCATTATCCGTGCTGGGTGTCGCCTGGGCCTCAATCCCCTGCCGGGCCGGGCGTTTGGGGGGGCTGGGCGGCGCTTTCGCCCTCGGTTTCGTTGACGTCGATGGCCAGGGCCAGCGGCGCGGCCAGTGCCTCCTCTTCCTCGGCGTCGTCGCCCGCGGTCTCGCCCACGTCGTCCACCGGCAGGTCCAGCCGCTCGGTGACGGTGCCGTGGATGTCGAGCGTGATGTCGTCGATCTCACCCAGCTTCACGCGCACGTGCGCGCCGCGCGGCAGGCCTTCGGCGCCCAGCACCGGCAGCACCAGGGGCAGGGTGTCGGCGCGCACCAGGTTGTCCTTGATCAGGGTGGCGGTGAGCTCGGTGATGCCTTCCTGCCGGAGGTACTGCAGCGTCCAGTAGCGCTCCATGCCGTTCTGGAAGCCGTTGTACGCGGTGTAGGCGGCGTCGAAGGCGCTGATGATGGAGAACAGGTTGGCGTCCTTGGGCTTGAACGGCGCGGCCAGCGCGGCGGTCTTGCCGTGGCGCGCGCAGGCAATGATCTGCCACTGGTTGACCAGGTCCACGTAGCGGCGCAGGGGCGAGGTGCTCCAGGCGTAGCTCTTGACGCCGATGCCCGCGTGCGGCTGTGCCTTGGTGCCCATGCGCACCTTGACGCCTGGCTGCAGGCTGGCCTGGCTGCGGTAGATGCCGGGCACGCCGCAGTCGGCCAGCCAGTTGCCCCAGGTGCTGTTGGCCAGGATCATGGCCTCGGCCACCATCAGGTCCAGCGGGGCGCCGCGTTTGCGGGTGCCGATAACCACCCGCTCGTCGCCCTGCGGTTCGTCGCCGCTCACGCCTTCGAGGCGGAAGGTGTAGTCCGGGCGGGTGAAGTTCTCGGGTTTGCCGCGCACCACCTCGCGTTGCGCCTTGAGGTGCAGGGCCAGGCGGAACAGGAAACCCAGCGAGGGTTGGAGGGCCGCGATCTCGGCGGGGACATCGGTCGCCGGCGCCTCGCCCGCGAGCCAGGCTTCGGTGATCACCGTGTCGAGCTGGTCGTGCCGCAGGTTGAGCGCGATCGGCACGCGCTCCAGCGCGGTGCGGCTGCCGGTGACGGCCAGGGTGGCTTCGTCGAAGCTGACGTACAGGGACACGGCGGGGCAATCGCGCCCGGCCATGAGCGTGTAGGCCTGCACCACCTCGTCGGGCAGCATGGTGAGCTTGTGGCCCGGCATGTAGACGGTGGACAGGCGCGTGCGCGCCACCTGGTCGATGGGGCCTTCCGGCGCCACGGCCAGGCCGGGCGCCGCGATGTGGATGCCCAGCGTGACGCTGCCGCTGCCCAGGCCTTGCAGCGAGAGCGCGTCGTCGATCTCGGTGGTCTGCGAATCGTCGATGGAGAAGGCCTGCACCGGCGCCAGGGGCAGCTCGTCGGCGATGACCGGGGCCTGCAGCGGGGGGAAGCCCGTGCCCTTGGGGAACTGGTCGAACAGGAAGCGCTGCCAGTGGAACTGGTAGGCGCTGCTGATGGCACCCGCGTTCTGCAGCAGGGTGAGCGGCGCGGTGTGGCTGGTGCGCGCGGCTTCCACCACGGCCTTGTACTCGGGCGCGTTCTTGTCCGGCCGGAACAGCAGCTTGTAGAGCTGCTGGCGCACCGGCGCCGGGCAACTGCCGCTGGCGAGCTCGGCCGCCCAGGCCTCGATCTGTGCCTGCACCTGTTTCTTCTTCTCGATCGCGGCCAGGGCCTGCGCGAGGATGTCGGCCGGCGCCTTCTTGTAGCGGCCCTTGCCGGCGCGGCGGAAGTAGTGCGGCGCGCCTTGCAGGCACAGGAGCGCGGCCACCTGTTCGGTGATGCCCGCCTTGTCGCTGAAATACTCGTGGGCGAGGTCCGCGAAACCGAACTCGTCCTCGGGCGCGAATTCGTAGGCCAGCTCCAGCTCCATGGTCTCGGCCAGGGCGGTGGCCGCGGGCATCAGCTGGCTGGGGGCGGGTTTTTCGAAGCGCAGCAGGGCATTGGCCGACTTGACCTTGACGCGTTTGCCGGATTCGAGTTCGACTTGCAGGGAACTTTCGGCCTCGGACAGGAGGCGGCCGGTCAACAGCTTGCCGGCTTCATCAAACAGGATGTGCATGGGCGCGATTGTCCCATGGGGCCGTTACAGGTCCAGGAAATGGAACAGGTCGTCGATGTGGTCGTCGAAGTCGCTGATGGCGTGGTCGCCGCCCTCCAGCAGGCGGGTCGTGCCCCCTGCGCAGAAGGCCTGCATTTCGCGCCAGTCCAGCACCTCGTCGCCTTTGGCCACGATGGCGAACTGGCGCTCCGGCGAGGCCGGGTGCAAAGGAGCCAGGCGGGCGATGTCGTCCTGCTGTTGCTGAAGCTCCCCCATGAAGGCCGCATCGACGACGAAGCGCGCCTGCGGGTCGTGCCAGGCGGTCTGTTCGCCGATGTATTTCACCAGGTCGCGCGCGGGAAACACGGCCGGATTGAGCAGCACCGTGCGGCGGCAACCGGTCTGCAGCGCCAGCCAGCGCGCGTAGAAGCCGCCCAGCGACGAGCCGACCACGCCCATGGTCTCGCGCGGCCAGTCCTGCACGCCGCGCACCACCATGTCCATGGCTTCGCGCGGGGAGGGTGGCAGTTGAGGGCACCACCAGACCACCTCCGGGTGCCGCGCCTGCATGCGCGCGGCGACCTTCTGCGCCTTCATCGATTGCGGTGACGAACGAAAACCATGCAGGTACAACAGGTGGGTGGTGGGGGATGTCATGAGCGAAGGATAATCGGGGCCCAACATGGCCGCCGTCTTCGACAAACCCACCCTGCTGCAGCGCATCGCCCCGATTTTTCAGGGCTTTGACGGCTGGCTGCTGTTCGCCATCCTGCTGATGGCCGGCGCCGGCCTGATCACCATGTATTCGGTGGGCTTCGACCACGGCACCCGCTTCGCCGCCCACAGCCGCAACATGCTGTTGGCCGTGGGGCTGATGTTCCTCGTGTCGCAGGTACCGCCGCACCGGCTGATGACGCTGGCCGTGCCGCTGTACACCCTGGGCGTGATGCTGCTGCTGGGCGTGGAGCTGTTCGGCATCATGCGCAAGGGCTCGCAGCGCTGGCTGGACATCGGTGTCACCGTCATCCAGCCCAGCGAACTCATGAAGATCGCCATGCCGCTGATGCTGGCCTGGTGGTTCCACCGCCGGGAAGGCCAGCTCAAGCCGCTGGATTTCGTGGCGGCCGGCATCCTGCTCATCATTCCGGTGGCGCTCATCCTCAAGCAGCCCGATCTGGGCACCTCGCTGCTGGTGATGTCGTCCGGCCTGGCCGTCATCTTTTTCGCCGGTCTGAGCTGGAAGCTGATCCTGCCGCCGGTGCTGCTGGGCGTGATCGGCGTGGTGACGCTGATCGCCATGGAGCCGCAGATGTGCGCGCCGGGCGTGGACTGGCAGATCCTGCACGAGTACCAGCGCCAGCGCGTGTGCACCCTGCTCGACCCCTCGAAAGACCCGCTGGGCAAGGGTTTCCACATCATCCAGGGCATGATCGCCATCGGCTCGGGTGGCATCTGGGGCAAGGGCTTCATGCAGGGCACGCAGACCCACCTGGAGTTCATCCCCGAGCGCACCACCGACTTCATCTACGCCGCCTTCTCCGAGGAATTCGGCCTCATGGGGGTGCTGGGCCTCATGTCCGGCTTCATCTTCCTCATCGTGCGCGGTCTGCTGATCGCGGTGGAGGCGCCGACCCAGTTTTCCCGGCTGGTGGCGGCTGCGGTCACGCTCAACGTGTTCGTCTATGCCTTCGTCAACATGGGCATGGTCAGCGGCATCCTGCCGGTGGTGGGGGTGCCGTTGCCCTTCGTGAGCTATGGCGGCACGGCCATGGTGACGCTGGGCGTGGGGCTGGGCATCCTGATGGCGATCGCCAAGTCCAAGCGCCTGATGCAGTCCTAGAGCGGTTGACGGCAAGACCCTGACGGCAGCGCGCGGCGCCAGGGTTCTTACAATGGGCCGATGATTTCACGCGAACCCACCCTGGCCCGTCTGGCCACCGCCCAAAGCCTGTTGCTCGAACCGTTCGGGTTGAGCCCCACGCACCTGCAGCGCGCGCTCGGCGAGATCATGTCGCACGGCGTGGACGACGCCGACCTGTATTTCCAGACCACGCGCAGCGAAGGCTGGAGCCTGGAAGAGGGCATCGTCAAGACCGGCAGCTTCAGCATCGACCAGGGGGTCGGCGTGCGTGCGGTCAGCGGTGAAAAGACGGCGTTCGCCTATTCCGACGACCTGTCCTGGGACTCGCTGATCGATGCCGCCCACACGGTGCGCTCGATTTCGGCACAGGGCCAGGGCCGCAAGGTGCGCGTGCCGGCGGTGAAGGTGCCCAAGTCGCGTTCGCTCTACCCGGGCCTGGACCCGATCGCCACGCTCGACAGCACCGCCAAGGTCGCGCTGCTGGAAAAAGTGGAGCGCATGGCCAAGGCCAAGGACCCGCGCGTGAAGCAGGTCATGGCCGGCCTGGCGAGCGAATACGACGTGGTGCTGGTGGCGCGCGCCGACGGCACTTTGGCGGCCGACGTGCGCCCGCTGATCCGCCTGTCGGTGACGGTGATCGCCGAGCAGTCGGGCCGGCGCGAAGCCGGTTCGTCCGGCGGCGGCGGCCGTTTCGGCCTGGCCTATTTCGACGATGCCATGGTGCAGTCCTACGTGGACGAGGCCGTGTCCTACGCGCTGACCAACCTCGACGCACGCCCTGCACCGGCCGGCGAGATGGTGGTGGTGCTGGGCTCGGGCTGGCCCGGCATCCTGCTGCACGAGGCGGTGGGCCACGGGCTGGAAGGCGATTTCAACCGCAAGGGCTCCAGCGCTTTCGCCGGCCGCATCGGCCAGCGCGTGGCCGCCAAGGGTGTGACCGTGCTCGACGATGGCACCATTGCCGACCGCCGGGGCTCGCTCAACGTGGACGATGAAGGCCACACCTCGCAGCGCAATGTGCTGATCGAGGACGGCATTCTGCGCGGCTACATCCAGGACGCGATGAACGCGCGCCTGATGGGCGTAAAGCCCACCGGCAATGGCCGTCGCGAGAGCTACGCCCACGTGCCCATGCCGCGCATGACCAACACCTACATGCTGGGTGGCGACAAGGCGCCCGAGGAAATCGTGGCCAGCATCAAGAAGGGCCTGTACGCCACCAACTTCGGCGGTGGCCAGGTCGACATCACCAGCGGCAAGTTCGTGTTCTCGGCCAGCCAGGCCTACTGGGTGGAGAACGGCCAGATCCAGTACCCGGTGAAGGGCGCCACGCTGGTGGGCAATGGCCCGGACGCGCTGACCCGCGTCAGCATGATCGGCAACGACATGAAGCTCGACAGCGGCGTGGGCACCTGCGGCAAGGAAGGCCAGAGCGTGCCGGTGGGCGTGGGCCAGCCGACGCTGCGCATCGATGGCCTGACGGTCGGCGGCACCGCTTGACTCGGCGTTTTCAATTGCCTGTGCTACATTTCGAACCCATGTCTTCGCGCTTCGCCTTTTTTGCCTTTTATTTTTGGTTCTCAGTCCCCGGCGGACGAGAGGCGAAGCTGTAAGCGCATCACCGAATCTCGATACAACCGCCGGAGCTCCAAGCCCGGCGGTTTTTTTTCGCCCTTTCGAACCGTTTTTTGATTCAACCCCACTCAGGAGCCCCGTGATGACCGCCAAGAACGCCCCCGCCAGCAGCGACGCCTGGCATGCCCGTCCTGTCGACAAAACCAGCCAGACCGACGACGAACGCATCAAGGACATCACCGTGTTGCCCCCTCCTGAACACCTGATCCGCTTCTTCCCCATCGGCGGCACGCCGGTGGAAGCGCTCATCAGCCAGACCCGCCAGCGCATCCACCGCATCCTGCATGGGCAGGACGACCGTCTGCTGGTCGTGATCGGCCCGTGCTCCATCCACGATCCGGCCGCCGCGGTCGACTACGCGCGCCGTCTCAAGCCGCTGCGCGAGAAGTACGCCGACACGCTGGAGATCGTGATGCGGGTCTACTTCGAGAAGCCGCGCACCACGGTGGGCTGGAAGGGCCTGATCAACGACCCCTACCTGGACGAGAGCTACCGCATCGACGAGGGTCTGCGCATCGCGCGCCAGCTGCTGATCGAGATCAACCGCCTGGGCCTGCCCGCGGGCAGCGAGTTTCTCGACGTGATCTCGCCGCAGTACATCGGCGACCTGATCGCCTGGGGCGCCATCGGCGCGCGCACCACCGAAAGCCAGGTGCACCGCGAGCTGGCCTCGGGCCTCTCGGCCCCCATCGGTTTCAAGAACGGCACCGACGGCAACATCAAGATCGCCACCGACGCGATCCAGGCCGCCTCGCGCGGCCACCATTTCCTCTCGGTGCACAAGAACGGCCAGGTGGCGATCGTGCAGACCAATGGCAACAAGGACTGCCACGTGATCCTGCGCGGTGGCAAGGCGCCCAACTACGACGCCACCAGCGTGGCCGCTTCGGTGAAGGAACTCGAGGCCGCCAAGCTGCCGCCGCGCCTGATGGTCGACTGCAGCCACGCCAACAGCAGCAAGCAGCACGAGAAGCAACTCGAGGTGGCGCGCGACATCGCGGGCCAGATCGTCGGCGGCTCGCGCAGCATCTTCGGCGTGATGATCGAGAGCCACATCGAAGCCGGCGCGCAGAAGTTCACCCCGGGCAAGGACGAGGTGGGTGCGCTCAAGTACGGGCAGAGCATCACCGACGCCTGCCTGGGCTGGGGCGATTCGCTGCAGGCGCTCGAGGTCCTGTCGGCGGCGGTGCAGACCGCCCGCCACGCGCGGGGCTGATGCCGCCACGGGCTTTCACGGGGTGGATCGCGCACGGCGCGCGGTCCACAATGGGGCGAACCACCGATCAGGAGAACCCGACATGCGCAGCCAAGTCACCGTGAGCTGGGGCGGCACCGCCTCTTACCCGTTCGATCTCGAGGAGGTGCAGCCGATGCCGCACGACCATGCGCGCGCCTGGCTCGACGAACAGTTCACCACCCTGGGCTGTGACCCGATCCGGCCGACCGGCAAGGTGCTGACGGCCGACAAGATCCTGTGCGTGGCCGAAGCCGCTGGGGAGGGCCATTTCCGGGATGCGGCGCACCGTCCCTGGGCGGTGGCCTTTGCCCGCGCCGCGAGCGCGGCGCTGGCCAAACCGGTGGTGTCGATCGACGTGCCGAAGCACGTGCTGACGTACTGAGGGTCAGGCGGCCAGGGCCTTGAGCAGGCGGTCGTGCACACCGCCGAAGCCGCCGTTGCTCATGCAGACGATGTGGTCGCCGGGCTGGGCGGCCGCCGTCACCTGGGCCACCAGTTCGTCGATGTTGCGGCCGATCTGCGCCCGCGCACCCATGGGTGCCAGGGCCTCGGCAGCGTCCCAGTCCAGCCCGCCCGAGTGGCAGAACGCCAGGTCCGCCGCCTCCAGGCTCCAAGGCAGTTGGGACTTCATCGTGCCCAGCTTCATGGTGTTGCTGCGCGGCTCGAACACCGCCAGGATGCGACCGCGCGGCTGGACCAGCTTGCGTTGCAGGCCATCGAGCGTGGTGCGGATGGCGGTGGGGTGGTGCGCGAAGTCGTCGTAGACCGTGATCGCGCCGCCCGCGCGAGGCACCATGCCCCGCACTTCCATGCGCCGGCGCACGTTCTCGAAGCTGCTCAAGGCGCGCGCGGCGTCCGCCGGGGCCACGCCCACGTGCTCGGCCGCGGCGATGGCCGCCAGGCCATTGAGCTGGTTGTGCACGCCGGTGAGTGCCCACTCCACACGGCCGACTGGTTGGCCGCGGTGCAACACGTCGAAGGCGTGGGGTTCGCCCTGGGCGGTGAAATCACTCACCGCCGCACCGAAGCTGCGCAATTCGCTCCAGAGGCCCTTGTGCAGCACGCGCTCCAGGCTTTCTTCCAGGCCGTTGACGACCACACGGCCGTTGCCCGGCACGGTGCGGATCAGGTGGTGGAACTGGCGTTCGATCGCCGCGAGGTCGTCAAAAATGTCGGCGTGGTCGAACTCGAGGTTGTTCAGGATCGCGGTGCGGGGTCGGTAGTGCACGAACTTGCTGCGCTTGTCGAAGAACGCGGTGTCGTACTCGTCGGCTTCGATGGTGAAGGTCTTGCCCTGGCCCAGGCGGGCCGACACACCGAAGTTCATCGGCACGCCACCAATCAGGAAGCCGGGCTGCAGGCCGTTGGCCTCCAGGATCCAGGTCAGCATGCCGGTGGTGGTGGTCTTGCCGTGCGTGCCCGCGACGGCCAGCACATGGCGGCCCTGCAGCACGTGTTCGGCCAGCCACTGGGGCCCGCTGGTGTAGGCCGCGCCGCTGTCCATGATGGCTTCCATCAGCGGGAACTTGGGTGTGCCATCCGCCGTGCGGGCCCGGCTGACCACATTGCCGACCACGAACACGTCGGGCTGGAGAGCCAGCTGGTCGGCACCGAAGCCTTCGATGAGGTCGATGCCCAGCGCCCGCAGCTGGTCGCTCATGGGGGGATAGACGCCGGCGTCGCAGCCGGTCACGCGGTGGCCGGCTTCGCGGGCCAGGGCAGCGAGACCGCCCATGAAGGTGCCGCAGATGCCCAGAATATGAATGTGCATCCCGGGATTCTAGGGGGCGCACCCACCGGGTTTGCGGGTATGGACCGTGCGCGCCGTGGGCGCCGCCGCCAGCGGGCACAATCCCCCTCCATGGATGCCAGCCGAGACGACACTTCCCACGAGATCGCCGCCGTGGCCGCCCGACTGGTGGTCGAGGAGGGCCTGGAATATGCCGCGGCCAAGCGCCGCGCGGTCAAGCAGCTGGGCTTGCCGGCGCGCACGCCCCTGCCCGACAACGCGATGCTGGATGCCGCGGTGCGCGAGGACATCGCCGTGTTCTGCCCGGAAACCCAGGCCGTCGAGTTGCGCGCGTTGCGCGAACTCGCCTTGCTCTGGATGGACCGCCTGCAGGCCTTTCGCCCCCACCTGGGCGGCGCCGTCTGGCACGGCACGGCCACCCGGCACAGCGATATCTATCTTCAGCTGTTCTGCGAAGACCCCAAGGCGCCTGAGTGGACGCTGCTCGATCACCGCGTCGAATACCACCCGGGCACGGTCAACGGCTGGCGCGGCGAACCCGTGGAGGCGTTGACGCTGCGCGTGCGAAGCGAGGCGCTGGGCCAGTGGGTGCTGGTGCATCTGATGGTGCACGACCTGGACGACCAGCGCGGCGCCCTCAAGCCCGACGCCCAGGGGCGCAAGCCGCGCGGTGACGCGGCGGCCTTGCGCCGCCTGCTGGCCGGGGAGGTGGCGGCATGAGCCTGCAACGAAGAACCCTCTGGATGGCCGGCGTGGCGGTGGTCGCTGGCGGTGCCGGCGCCTTGCTGGCCACGCGGCGCCTTCAGCTCCAGCCGGTGATGAGCGAGGCCGAGGCCGCGTTCTGGGCCGGGTCGTTCGACGGACCGAACGGTGAAGCCGTGCGCATGAGCGATTTCCGTGGCAAGCCCTTGCTGGTGAATTTCTGGGCCACCTGGTGCCCGCCGTGCGTGGAGGAGCTGCCGATGCTGAACCAGTTCCACACCGCGCAGGCCGCCAAGGGCTGGCAGGTGCTGGGCCTGGCGGTCGATCAGCCCAGCGCGGTGCGCAGCTTCATGCAGAAGCTGCCGCTGAATTTCCCGGTGGGCATGGCAGGCTTCGCGGGCACGGAACTCAGCCGCAGCCTGGGCAACGCCACCGGGGCCTTGCCCTTCAGCGTGGTGTTCGGGGCCGACGGGGCGCTGCTGCACCGAAAGCTCGGCAAGGTGTCGGAGACCGATCTGGCGCAGTGGGCCGAGTTGGGTTGACCTTTCGTCAACCCACTCGAACTCGACGAGAAAAAGAGGTAAATTCGTCGTTTTCACAAAAATGACTCTTTGAGTCATCCCTCGCCCCGGGTCGAAAACCCTCCAGCGGGCGAGGTTGGGAAGCCGGTCCATTCGTGTACACTGCGGCACCCCGGCGGGTTGGTCAGCTCTCATTTCGTTGAAATTGAGTGCTTTTAGATCAACTTGACCGAACTTCGTTGGAGAAATCATGGATTTGAGAAAACTGAAGACACTGATCGACCTCGTGTCCGAGTCGAACGTGTCCGAGCTGGAAATCACCGAGGCCGAAGGCAAGGTGCGCATCGTCAAGAGCGCGCCTGTCGTGGCCGCCGCGCCCGTGACCTACAGCATGGCCCCCGCACCGGTGTCTCCACCCCTGGTGCCGGCCGTCGACGTGACGCCCGCCGCTCCGGTGGCCGCCGCCCCTGCCGCGCCGGCCGGGCACACCGTGAAGTCGCCCATGGTGGGCACCTTCTACCGTGCGTCGAGCCCGGGTGCGAAGCCCTTCGTCGAGATCGGTGACACCATCAAGGAAGGCGAGACGATCTGCATCGTGGAAGCGATGAAGATCCTCAACGAGATCGAGGCCGACAAGTCCGGCACCGTGACCCAGATCCTGGTGGAGAACGGCCAGGCGGTGGAGTACGGACAGCCCATGTACGTGATCGAATAAAGAAGAAGGCCCCGAGCCCATGTTCAAAAAAATCCTGATTGCCAACCGGGGGGAGATCGCGCTGCGCATCCAGCGCGCCTGCCGGGAAATGGGCATCAAGGCGGTGATGGTGTATTCCGAGGCCGACCGCGACGCCAAGTACGTGCGTCTGGCCGACGAGGCGGTCTGCATCGGCCCGGCGCCGAGCGCCCAGAGTTACCTCAACATGCCGGCCATCATCTCGGCCGCTGAAGTGACCGACGCCGAAGCCATCCACCCCGGCTACGGTTTCCTGTCGGAAAACGCCGATTTCGCCGAGCGCGTCGAGAAGAGCGGCTTCACCTTCATCGGCCCCACGCCGGAGTCCATCCGCACGATGGGCGACAAGGTGTCGGCCAAGCAGGCCATGATCCGCGCGGGCGTGCCCTGCGTGCCGGGTTCGGAAGGCGCGCTGCCCGACGACCCCGTCGTGATCAAGCGCACCGCCAAGGCGGTGGGCTACCCGGTGATCATCAAGGCCGCCGGTGGCGGCGGTGGGCGCGGCATGCGCGTGGTGCACACCGAAGCGGCCCTGCTGCACGCGGTGCAGACCACCAAGGCGGAAGCCGGTGCGGCCTTCGGCAATCCCGAGGTCTACATGGAGAAATTTCTCCAGAACCCGCGCCACATCGAGATCCAGATCCTGGCCGACCAGCACCGCAACGCGGTGTACCTGGGCGAACGCGACTGTTCCATGCAGCGCCGCCACCAGAAGGTGATCGAGGAAGCGCCTGCACCCGGCATCCCGCGCCGCCTGATCGAAAAGATCGGCGAGCGTTGCGCCGCGGCCTGCAAGAAGATCGGTTACCGGGGCGCCGGCACCTTCGAGTTCCTGTTCGAGAACGGTGAGTTCTACTTCATCGAAATGAACACCCGCGTGCAGGTGGAGCACCCGGTGACCGAGTGGATTTCGGGCGTGGACATCGTGCGCACCCAGATCGCGGTGGCCGCGGGCGAGAAGCTGCCGTTCACGCAGCGCCAGATCGAGCTGCGCGGGCATGCCATCGAGTGCCGCATCAACGCCGAAGACGCCTACAAGTTCACCCCGTCGCCCGGTCGCATCACGACCTGGCACGCGCCGGGTGGCCCGGGTGTTCGCGTGGACTCCCACGTCTACACCAACTACTTCGTGCCGCCGAACTACGACTCGATGATCGGCAAGATCATCGTGCACGGCGACACGCGGGAGCAGGCCCTGGCGCGCATGCGCACGGCGCTGGCCGAGACCGTGATCGAAGGCATCAACACCAACATCCCGCTGCACCGCGAGCTGATGGTGGATGCGAACTTCGTGACCGGCGGCACCAACATCCACTACCTGGAAGAGTGGCTGTCCCAACGTGAGCGCTGAAGCCTTCCAACTGACCCAGCCGCCGGCTGGGTCTCTTTTTGAGCTGGTGCTGCTGGTGCCCGAGGCGGCGGTGGACGACGTGGGCGATGCCCTGGTCGCGCTGGACGCGCTCAGCGTGTCGGTGGAAGACGCCGACGCGATGACCGACGCCGAATCGGCGCTGTTCGGCGAGCCTGGCATGCCGCCGCCCAAGGAGGGTTGGCAGCGCTCGCGCGTGGTGGCGCTGTTCCCCACCGACGCCGCGGCCCGCGACGCCGCGCAGTTGCTGGCGGTGCAGGACTTTTTTGCGGGCTGTGCGGTGCAGGGCGTGCGCCCGGTGCCCGATCAGGATTGGGTGCGGCTGACGCAGTCGCAATTCGAGCCGGTCGAGATCACGCCCAGCTTCTGGATCGTGCCGACCTGGCACGAGCCACCCGCCGCCGCGCAGCAGGTCATCCGGCTCGACCCCGGTCTTGCCTTTGGCACGGGCACCCACCCGACGACCCGCATGTGCCTGCGCTGGACCGCGCAACACGGCCCCGTGGGGCCGCGTGTGCTGGACTATGGCTGTGGCTCGGGCATCCTGGCCATCGGTGCGGCCAAGTACGGTGCGCGCGAGATCATCGCGGTGGACATCGACCCCGCGGCGGTGGAGTCCACCCGACTCAATGCCGAGGCCAACCACGCGGTGCTGTCGGCCGGCTTGCCCGATCTGGCGCGGGGCGAACACGATCTGGTGCTGGCCAACATCCTGGCCACGCCCTTGAAGGTGCTCGCACCGTTGCTGTGTTCGCACGTGCGCCCGGGCGGCCAGCTGGTGCTCGCGGGCATTCTGGCGCGCCAGGCCGATGAGCTGATCGAAGCCTATGCGCCGTGGGTGGCGTTGCAGGTCAGCGACGAAGAGGATGGCTGGATCCTCATGACCGCCGTCAAGGCCTGAGGCTGCCTGTCGCGCCCGCGATAATCGGCGCATGAGTTTCACCACCCGTTGCCCCTCGTGCGGAACGATGTTCAGGGTCGTCGCCGACCAACTGAAGATCTCCGAGGGCTGGGTGCGCTGTGGCCATTGCGCCGATGTGTTCGACGCCACGCTGTACCTGCAGCCGTGGATCCCTCCGGGCGAAGAAAGCACGCCCGACGATTTCGTGGCGGCGGCGCCTGCACCCGAACCGGCGCCGGCATCCGCGCACGCGGCGTTCGACGCCGACCTGGAAGCAGAGCTGGAGGCCGAGTCTCGGCGGTCCGTGGAAACGGTCGAGGAATCTGCCGATGCGATGTGGGGCACCGAGGCCGTCGCGGACGAACGTGCCGTCGAGACCTTGCCGCCACCGATCATCGATGCCCCGCCCGCTCAGGCCCGACCCGATGAGCAGGAGTCCGACTTCCACGCCGAACTGGAGCGCTTCGCCGCCGGTCTGGGTCGTTTGAAAGCCGATGGCGCTGCCGCCGATCCCACGGAACAGGTGGAGTCGGACGAAGAGGCGGTCGTGCCCCACGTCGATGCCATGCCCGATGCCCCCGGACCGCAGGACGTGGGTGACCTGGACGCTGATGGGCCGGACTCGCCCGAGCTGGTGCCCGGCTTCGTGAGGCAGGCGCAGCGGCAGGCCTTCTGGCAATCCCGCGGCATGCGTGCCGTGCTCTCGCTGCTGGCCGTGGTGTTGCTGGTCGTGCTCGTCGGGCAATGGGCCCTGCAGGAGCGCGATCGATTGGCCGCCTGGCGGCCCGGCCTGCAGCCCTGGCTGCAGCGGGCGTGCGAGCCCGTGGGCTGCGTGGTGGCACCGGTGCGCCGCATCGACGCGATCGTCATCGACAGCACTTCGCTGGTGCGCCGGCTCGGCAACTTCTATTCCTTTGACCTCGTGCTCAAGAACACGGCCTCCATGGCGCTGGCTGTGCCCGCGCTGGAGCTGAGCCTGACCGACATCAGCGATCAGGTGATTTCGCGCCGCGTGTTCCTGCCCGAGGAATGGCCCGATGCCCCGGCGCTGTTGCCGGCGAACGGCTCGGTGAACGTGAGTTTTCGACTGTCACTCGCCCTGGGCGACGCCACGCCCATGGCGGGTTACCGCGCCCTGATTTTTTACCCTTGATCTGGAAGATTTTTCATGTCCATTCTGGTTTGCGGCTCGCTCGCCTTCGACACCATCATGACCTTCGAGGGCCGCTTCGCCGAGCAGATCCTTCCGAGCCAGCTGCACATTCTCAATGTGTCCTTCCTGGTGCCGGGTCTGCGCCGGGAATACGGTGGCTGTGCCGGCAACATCGCCTACGGCCTGCGCCAGCTCGGTGCCGATGCGGTGCCGCTGGCCATGCTCGGCAACGACGGCGGCGAGTACCTCGATCGCCTGCGCGAACTGGGCGTGGACACGCGCCACGTGTCGTCCTCCGCCGAGAGCTACACCGCGCAGGCCATGATCATGACCGACCGCGACAACAACCAGATCACAGCCTTCCACCCCGGCGCGATGTCGACGGCGCACGACAACCCGGTGCCCCGGCGCGACGACCTCAAGGTGGCCATCATTTCACCCGATGGCCGCGATGCGATGCTCACGCACGCGCGCCAGCTGCACGAGGCCGGTGTGCCCTTCGTGTTCGATCCCGGCCAGGGCCTGCCCATGTTCAATGGCGAAGAGCTGCGGCAGTTCATCGGGCTGGCCAGCTGGGTCACGCTCAACGACTACGAAGCCCAGATGCTGTGCGACCGCACCGGCCTCACGCTCGACGCCATCGCCGCGCAGGTGCGCGGTCTGATCGTGACGCTGGGCGCGGAAGGTTGTGACGTCTGGGATGGTGGCGCGGCCAAGGTGCGGGTGGCGGGCCTCCCGGCGGCCACGGTGGTGGACCCCACGGGGTGTGGCGATGCGTTCCGCGCGGCCCTGCTGCATGGCCTGGAGCAGGGGTGGCCGCTGCAGCGCTGTGCCGAGTTGGGCAACCGCATGGGCGCGGTGAAGATCGCCAGCCGGGGCGGTCAGAACTACACGCTCTGAGCACGGGCAACGGGCATGAAAAAAGCCCGGCGCTTTCGCGCCGGGCTTGCAGGTCATCTCAACGAGAATCTCAGGGCTTGCTGGACGTGGGGAACGGCCACGCAGCCTGAGGGTTGAGCTTCGTCTGCGCCGCAGGAGCAGCAGGGGCCGCCGGCTTCTTGGCCGGCTCAGCTTTTTTTGCTGGGGCTGCCTTCTTCGCAGGGGCCTTCTTTGCAGGGGCCTTTTTCACAGCGGCTTTTTTGGCCGGCGCTTTTTTGGCTGCAACCTTTTTGGGAGCAGCTTTCTTGGCGACAACCTTCTTCGCCGGCGCTTTCTTGGCAGCGGCTTTCTTCGCCGGAGCCTTCTTGGCGACGACCTTCTTGGCCGCGGCCTTCTTCGCCGGTGCTGCCTTCTTCGCAGCAACCTTCTTCGCCGGTGCTGCCTTCTTGGCCGCAACCTTCTTCACGGCGGGCTTCTTGGCCGCGACCTTCTTGGCCGGAGCCTTCTTCGCCGGTGCTGCCTTCTTCGCAGCGGGTTTCTTGGCCGGAGCCTTCTTAGCCGGTGCGGCCTTCTTGGCCGGGGCTTTTTTTGCAGTTGCCATTGTTTTCTCCTTGATCAAGTTGCAAAGAGCACTTCAGCCAGCCTTGTTGCCGGTGAAGTGATTCAACGCCCTGGAGCCGTGTGGATGCATCCACGGCTGGCCCCAAGGTTTTGAATCCTGTGACAAAACCCTGCGCCCGGCGTCTGCGCGACGGTGACAGGGTTTTGATTGAGCGGAAATCATGTTGTTGGTCGGTATGGGCAATGCGGCTCCGGCTGCGTGGGCATCAATCCCAGGACAATGCCCCGCCGGTTTGGTATTCGATCACGCGCGTTTCGAAGAAATTGCGTTCCTTCTTGAGGTCGATCATCTCGCTCATCCAGGGGAACGGGTTCTCTTCGTTCGGGAACAGGGGCTCCAGGCCGATCTGCGTGGCGCGGCGGTTGGCAATGTAGCGTAGATAGCCCTTGAACATCGAGGCGTTCATGCCGAGCACGCCGCGCGGCATGGTGTCCTCGGCGTAGCGGTACTCGAGCTCGACAGCCTTGAGGAACAGCTCCTTGATCTCTTCCTTGAACTCGCTGGTCCACAGCATCGGGTTCTCCATCTTGATCGCGTTGATCAGATCGATGCCGAAGTTGCAGTGCATGGACTCGTCGCGCAGGATGTACTGGTACTGCTCGGCGGCACCGGTCATCTTGTTCTGGCGGCCCAGGGCCAGGATCTGGGTGAAGCCGACGTAGAAGAACAGGCCTTCCATCAGGCAGGCGAACACGATCAGGCTCTTGAGCAGGCGCTGGTCGGTCTCGGGCGTGCCGGTGTGGAAGTTCGGGTCCATGATCGCCTCGATGAAGGGGATCAGGAACTGGTCCTTGTCACGGATCGACTGGACTTCGTTGTAGGCGTTGAAGATCTCGGACTCGTCCAGGCCGAGCGACTCCACGATGTACTGGTAGGCGTGCGTGTGGATCGCTTCCTCGAACGCCTGGCGCAGCAGGAACTGGCGGCACTCGGGCGCGGTGATGTGGCGGTAGGTGCCCAGCACGATGTTGTTGGCGGCCAGCGAATCGGCGGTGACGAAGAAGCCGAGGTTGCGCTTGACGATGCGGCGCTCGTCTTCGGTCAGGCCGTTGGGGTCTTTCCAGAGCGCGATGTCGCGGCTCATGTTCACTTCCTGCGGCATCCAGTGGTTGGCGCAGGTGGCGAGGTACTTTTCCCAGGCCCATTTGTATTTGAACGGCACCAGCTGGTTGACGTCGGTCTGGCCGTTGATGATGCGCTTGTCGGCCGCGTTGACGCGGCGCGCAGGAGCGGCCGGCGCGGCGGCGGTGTTGATCGAAGCGGAGGGGAGAGGCGCGCGCTCACCGGACGGTGAGGACAGTGAGGCTTGCAGACCCGACGTGCCGGTGGGCAGTGGGCTGTTCGCTGGCTTCGAAGAGGGCGTGGTGTGATCGTCCCAGGTCAACATAGAGGTTTCCAATGTTCGGATTATGAAAGTGTGTGCATGAAATGCAAAGTGATCAGGCGAGATGCGCACATTTTGTGTTGCGGTGTTGCATCGAATTGCATTCGAGGGACACCGCAACACGTGCACGCATGACGGCCGAAATCACTGGCACGCTTCGCAACCCGGGTCGTCGATGGCGCAGAACTTGATGTCGGTGGCGGACTCCACGTCGGTGATATCCGCGGGTGCCGCAGCCGGAGCGGAGGCCGCGGCGGCGCTGGTGTTGCCGACGGAAACGGCGTTGAGCTGACCGGTGCGGCCGGTGGATTTTTCGATCTGCGTGGCCGAGGTCGTGCGCAGGTAGTAGGTGGTCTTGAGACCGCGCAGCCAGGCGAGCTTGTAGGTGTCGTCGAGCTTCTTGCCCGAGGCGCCGGCCATGTAGATGTTCAGGCTCTGCGCCTGGTCGATCCACTTCTGGCGGCGGGCGGCGGCTTCCACCAGCCACAGCGGTTCGACTTCGAAGGCGGTGGCATACAGCGCCTTCACGTCCTGCGGCACGCGGTCGATCGGGCGCAGCGAGCCATCGAAGTGCTTGAGGTCCATGACCATCACGTCGTCCCACAGGCCCAGGCGCTTGAGGTCTTTCACTAGGTAGCTGTTGATGACGGTGAACTCGCCGGACAGGTTGGACTTGACCGAGAGGTTGCCGAAGCAAGGCTCGATGGAGGCATCCACGCCGATGATGTTGGAGATGGTCGCGGTCGGCGCGATGGCCACGCAGTTGGAGTTGCGCATGCCGTCGGCCGCGATCTTCTGGCGCAGGGCGTCCCAGTCCAGGCTGCTGGAGCGGTCCACGTCCACGTAGCCGCCGCGCTCGCGCGCCAGCAGGTCCAGGGTGTCGGGCGGCAGGATGCCCTTGTCCCACAGCGAACCGCGGTAGCTGGCGTAGCGGCCGCGCTCGCGGGCGAGTTCGGTCGAGGCCCAGTAGGCGTAGTAGCAGACGGCTTCCATCGAGCGGTCGGCGAAGTCCACCGCTTCGTTGGAGGCGTAGGGAATGCGCAGTTCGTACAGCGCATCCTGGAAGCCCATGACGCCCAGGCCCACCGGGCGGTGGCGCATGTTGGAGTCGCGCGCCTTCTTCACCGCGTAGTAGTTGATGTCGATCACGTTGTCGAGCATGCGCATGGCGGTCTTGATGGTCGCCTGCAGCTTGGCGTGGTCCAGCACCTTGGCGCCGTCGTCACCGCGCTTGACGTGGTTGAGCAGGTTGACCGAACCGAGGTTGCACACGGCGGTTTCGGTGTCGCTGGTGTTGAGCGTGATCTCGGTGCACAGGTTGGAGCTGTGGACCACGCCGGCGTGCTGCTGCGGGCTGCGCACGTTGCAGGCGTCCTTGAAGGTGATCCAGGGGTGGCCGGTCTCGAACAGCATCGAGAGCATCTTGCGCCACAGGTCGCTGGCGGGCACTTTGCGGTACGGCTTGATTTCGCCGCGCGCGGCCTTCTCTTCATAGGCCAGGTAGGCTTTTTCGAAGTCGGCGCCGAACAGGTCGTGCAGGTCGGGCACGCTGTTGGGCGAGAACAGGCTCCATTCGCCCTTTTCCATCACGCGCTTCATGAACAGGTCGGGAATCCAGTTCGCCGTGTTCATGTCGTGCGTGCGGCGGCGGTCGTCACCGGTGTTCTTGCGCAGCTCCAGGAATTCCTCGATGTCCAGGTGCCAGGTTTCCAGGTAGGTGCAGACCGCGCCCTTGCGCTTGCCGCCCTGGTTGACGGCCACGGCGGTGTCGTTCACCACCTTGAGGAAGGGCACGACGCCTTGCGATTCGCCGTTGGTGCCCTTGATGTGGGAGCCCAGGGCGCGCACGCGCGTCCAGTCGTTGCCCAGGCCGCCGGCGAATTTGGAGAGCAGCGCGTTTTCCTTGATCGACTCGTAGATGCCGTCGAGGTCGTCGGGCACGGTGGTCAGGTAGCAGCTGGAGAGCTGCGAGCGCAGCGTGCCGCTGTTGAACAGCGTGGGCGTGGACGACATGAAGTCGAACGAGGACAGCACCTCGTAGAACTCGATGGCGCGGGCTTCGCGGTCGATCTCGTTGAGCGACAGGCCCATGGCCACGCGCATGAAGAAGGACTGTGGCAGCTCGATGCGCGTCTTGCGCACGTGCAGGAAGTAGCGGTCGTACAGCGTCTGCAGGCCGAGGTAGTCGAACTGCAGGTCGCGCTCGGGCTTGAGCGCGGCGCCCAGGCGGGCCAGGTCGAACTGCAGCAGTTTTTCGTCGAGCAGGTCGTTGTCCACGCCCTTCTTGATGAAGAGCGGGAAGTTCTCGGCGTAGCGCGCACCCATTTCGGCGGCGGGCACTTCCTCGCCCATCACTTCCTTGACGATGGTGTGCAGCAGCAGGCGGGCAGTGGCGTAGGTGTAGTCGGGATCTTTTTCGATCAGCGTGCGCGCGGCCAGGATGGAGGCCTTGTAGACCTCTTCCATGGGCACGCCGTCGTACAGGTTGCGCTTGGTCTCGGCGACGATGGGGTCGGCCTTGACGTCCTTGCCCAGGCCGCTGCAGGCGGCGGCGATCAGGCCTTGCAGGCGCTGCAGGTCCAGCGGCACGCGCTCGCCGCCGTCGAGCACGTGCAGCACGGGCTCGGCCGGGTGCGCCACTTCGGCCAGGTGCGCGCGCTCCTGCGTGCGGCGTTCGCGGTAGAGCACGTAGGCGCGGGCGACTTCGTGGTGGCCACTGCGCATCAGGCCGAGTTCGACCTGGTCCTGCACGTCTTCAATGTGGAAGGTGCCGCCACCCGGGCGCGAGCGCATCAGGGCGCGGGCCACGTTCTGCGTCAGCTCGTCCACCGTCTCGCGCACACTGGCCGATGCGGCGCCCTGGGTGCCGTGCACCGCCAGGAAGGCCTTCATCATGGCGACGGCGATCTTGCTGGGCTCGAACGGCACGACGGCGCCGTTGCGGCGGATGATCTGGTAGTTGGCGAAAACCGAGCTGCTCGCGGCCAGCGAAGCCGCGGCCGGGGTACCGGCGGTGGGCTTCAGCGAGGCGGGGGACGGGGTGGTGATGGGAGAAGCGGTCAGCATGGGTTCCTCTTTCATTTGTTGTTGGGTGAACTGCATCGGGGGCGCGGTGTCCGATGGCAGGTTGGTGGCTTGGGTGCCGGTATCAACGCAGGCCGCAGGGGGTGGACGCGGTCGTCTGAAGGGCATTGTTCAGGCGACGGCCATACTGGGCGGGGTAGGGTTCGGGACTCACAAGGCAACACTATATCTGGTGTGCATGTCCCGTTCAAGCCACTACGGGTAGTGTTTACGAGAAAAAGCGGTCGTTAGACGCGGCGCATTTTTCGTCAGACAAAAAATGCTGGTTCACATCCTCGCGCCCTGTGCGAATGATCGCTGGCGATTGGGCGGTTTGCTTGAATCCCGGTGGGCAACACCAATGCCGGCGGGGGCTTTGGCGCGATTTGTCTTGGCTGGCCGCGCCGTTGCACGGCCGGTGAGAACGGGGCGTTTTTGGCGTGGTCCTGGCTCAGTCGCCAGCGACGCTGTGACCGAGTGTGTCTTGTGGGAAACACGCTTCGGGCCAGTGAAGGTCGGCGCGCAGGCGCGACCAGTCGAAACCCGGTCCGGGGTCCTGCTTGCGTCCCGGCGCGATGTGCTCATGGCCCGCCACATGGCGCACCGGATAACGTTGCACCAGTCGGGTGCACAGCCGCGCCAGGGCGGTGTACTGCGCGGCCTCGAAACGTTCGCCCTCCAGCCCCTCGAGTTCGATGCCGATGGAATCGTCGTTGCAGTTGTCGCGCCCGCGCCAGCACGATGCGCCCGCGTGCCATGCGCGCGCATCGGCATCGACAAACTGCACCACTTCGCCGTCGCGGCGCACGAAGAAATGCGACGACACCTCCATGCCCCGGATCTGCTCGAAGTAGGGGTGGGCGCTCCAGTCCAGCTGGTTGGTGAAGAGCTGTTCCACCTCCGGGCCGCCGTACACGCCCGGGGGCAGGCTGATGGAGTGGATGACGATCAGGTCGATCTGTGCACCGTCGGGACGCGGGCCGAAGTTGGGCGAAGGGTTGTGGCGCGCCGTGCGCAGCCAGCCGCCCTGCCAGGGATCATCGCGCTCGGCGGAATCAGGTCGTGGTGGTGTCGTCATCGTCCGACGGCATGGCGATGCCCAGCCGCTGGATGCGGTAGCGCATCTGGCGCAGGTTCAGGCCCAGGCGGGCCGCGGCCGCGGTGCGGTTGAAGTCGCATTCGCGCAGCGCCTTGAGCAGCACCTGGCGCTCCTGTTCGTCCAGGTAGGTCTGCAGGTCGGCGGGAATCTCTTCGGGCGGGCGGGTCATGGGTGCGCCGAGGCCATCGGCGGGCGCGAGCTGGTCGGGCTGGGTGGGCACTTCGGTCTCGTCGGCCTCGCCGAAGTCGTCCGGTTCGAGCACCTCGCCGCTGCTCAGGGCCAGGGCGCGCTGCAACAGGTTCTCGAGCTCGCGCACATTGCCCGGCAGTTCGCGCGACTGCAGCCAGGCCAGGGCGCGGGCCGACACCCTGGGCACGTTTTGCCCGGATTCGGCGCACAGCCGCGCCAGCAGAGCCTCCACCAGCAGAGGCAGGTCTTCGCGCCGCTCCCGCAGGGCGGGCGAGCGCAGGCCGATGACGTTGAGGCGGTAGAACAGGTCCTGGCGGAACTGGCCCGACTGCACGAGCGCGTTGAGGTCGCGGTGGGTGGCGCTCACCAGCCGCACGTCGACGGCCTCTTCCTGTACGCCGCCAAGCGCGCGCACGCAGCGCTCCTGGATCACGCGCAGCAGCTTGGCCTGCATGGCCAGGGGCAGGTCGCCGATTTCATCGAGGAACAAGGTGCCGCCCCGCGCCGCCTGGAAGTAGCCTTCGCGGTCGGTGGTGGCGCCGGTGTAGGCGCCCTTGCGCGCGCCGAAGAATTCGGCCTCGATCAGGTTTTCCGGGATCGCGCCGCAGTTGACCGCCACGAACGGCCCGCCGCTGCGGTGGCTGCAGTCGTGCACCGCGCGCGCCACCAGTTCCTTGCCCGTGCCGGACTCGCCCAGGATGAGCACCGGTGCCATGCTGGAGGCCACCTTCTCGATGCGCGACTTGATCTGCGCGATGCTGGGCGAGGCGCCCACGATGCGGCGCAGCGATTGCGCGCCGCTGGAGGTGGCGGCTGGTTTTCTGGGGGCGTCGCCCGCACCGCTGGCGTTGGGCGCGGGCGCCGTCGCGCCGTTGGCCATGGCGGCCGGGGACCCGCGCTGGCTTTGCAGTGCCGCCGTCACCGCGCTGCGCAGCTGCTTGAGGTCCACCGGTTTGGTGAGGTAGTCGAAGGCGCCGGCCTTGAGCGACTCCACCGCGTTTTCTGCCGATCCGTACGCGGTGATGACGATGCATTTTTCAGGCCGCTGGGCGTCCGCGAGTTCGCGCAGCAGGTCCAGGCCCAGGCCGTCGGGCAGGCGCATGTCGGAGATCAGCACGTCGAAGCGCTGCTGGGCGAGCCATTCGCGCGCCTGGGTGATGTCCGGCGCGGCCACCACCGCGTGGCCTTCGCGCAGCAGGGTGAGCTCGTACAGCGTGCGCAGATCGGGTTCGTCGTCGACGACCAGCACGGAGGCGGAGGAGGGGGCGGTGGCCATTGGCGTCGTGTTCAGCGGGTCGCCAGGGGGGCGTCACCCGAGAGCGGGTGGCCTTGGTGCTCGGCGCGCGTGGCCACCGAATCGCCCATCGGGTACGACAGGCTTTGCTGTGTCGGCTCGCGGGTGGGCGCCGGGCTGGCGGCGGGGATCAGCGCATAGAACTCGTTGCCCTCGCGCTGGTCCAGGCGTGTGCGGCGGTAGGCGATCTGGGCGCCGTAGCGCTCGCAGAGTTCGCGGCAGATGTACAGGCCCAGGCCGCTGGAGCGGCTCTCGGAGGAGAAGAAGGGCTCGAACAGGTGGCGCATCACGCTGGCTTCGAGTGCCTGGCCGTCGCTCCACACCGAGAGGCGAACATGCTCGCTGCCACTGGGCTGGGTGATCAGGCGGATCGAGGAGGGTTTGCCGCTGGCGTGGCGCAGGGCGTTGTCCAGCAGGTTGATGAGCAGGCGGCGCAGGTGCTCCGGGTCGAAGCCCACATGGGCCGCAGGCGCGTGGGCATGCACGCCCAGGATGCGCTCGGCCTTGCTCTGGCGCACCCACTCGTGCGCGATCTGCCGCACGGTCTGGTCCAGTGGCAGGGAGGGGGCCGAGGTCGTGTCCTGACTGGGCTGCGCGCGCGCCACGTTGAGGATGTCGTCGACGATGCGCGAGAGCCGCTGGGCGTTCTGCTCGATCATGCGGGTCAGCCGCTTCTGGGCCGGTGCCTGCACCTCTTCATCGAGCAGCGCATTGGCCTGCGTGATGGCCGAGAGCGGGTTGCGGATCTCGTGCGCCACCGCGGCGGACATGCGGCCCATCGAAGCCAGTTTCTCGGTGCGCACGCGCGCCTCGACCTCGCGCAGGTCTTCGAGGAACAGCACGCACAGGCCCGCGCTGCGCCCGCTCTGCGCGGTCAGGCGGGTGCGCGCATGCAGGCGCTGGCTCGGCCGGTCCTCGTTGTCGATGGTGGTTTCGGTTTCCAGGGCCTCACCGCGCGCAAAGGTTTCGTTGACCAGATGGGCCAGGTGCTGCCAGCTGGAGCGGGCGGACAGCAGGAGCTTGGCCGCCTGGGGCGAGACCTGGCCGAGCAGCATGGCCTGGGCCGCCGGGTTGGCGCTGCGCACCACGCCGTGCGGGTCCACCACCAGCACGCCCACCGTCAGGCTTTCGATCACCAGTTCGTTCACCTGGGCCTGCGCGCGCGCGGCGGCCTGGCTGCTGGCGGTCAGGGCCTCTTCGCGGGCCAGCCGGATCGCCAGCTGGTTGGCCAGCACGCCCACCAGGAAAAAGCCGGTGCCGGTGAGCGCCGCCTGCAAGAAGCGGGCGGTGGACAGTTCGCTGAACAAGGGCGCATGCAGCGCCGCTTCGCCCAGCAGGTAGAGCGTGACGCTGGCGGCGGTGGCCAGGGCCAGCGTGAGCGAGCCCAGGATGGAGGCCAGCAGCACCGGCAGGGCGAACAGCGCCGTGTAGTTGATGCTGCCGACCTGGAACGACTGCAGCAGCGCGAACACCAGCACATCCACGCCGATGGTCAGCAGCCATTGGACGTGCATCGGGGCGGCCTGCTCCGCCGGGCGCCACAGGTAGAGCGTGACCAGCGCGGCGCAGAGGTGGGCCGAACACACCACCACCAGCCAGTTGGGGCCGCCGGTCTGAGAGACCAGCATGAACACCTGCAGGGCGAGCAGCACGGTGGCGATGAACACCCGGGCCCGCATGAAGGCGCGCCACAGCCGGACGAAGGCACGCATGCGCTGTTCGCGGCTCTGCACATGGCTGCCCTCGAAAGCGGAGTACCAGGACGGGGCGAACTGTGAGCTGACGTCCCGGGCCATGTCAGGCGTCCATCCGGAGGGAGGTCATGCCGAACCGCCTTCGCGCAGCCGGCGGTGCTCGGTGCTGCAGTACGCGCCCTGCTGGCCCCGCACCGCCTCGGTCTCGGGCAGGTGCGTGCCGCATTGCAGGCAGGCCACCATGATGGTGGGGACGTTGGCGCGCGGCTTGGGCGGGGGCGCCTGGCGGGCAGCCTCGGCGCGGTCGCTCAGGCGGTTGTTGCGCCAGATGTAGAACGCCACCATCACCACGGCCAGGACGAGCAGGTATTTCATGGTCAATGCCTCAGCCGCGGTGCAGCATCACTTCGAGCACGAAGCGCGAGCCCGCGTAGCCCAGCAGCAGGAAACCGGCGGCGACGTAAAGCGTGCGCACGGCGACACGGCCGCGCCAGCCCAGGCGCCAGCGGCCCCAGAGCAGCACCCCCATGGTGATCCAGGACAGCAGCGAGAAGGTGGTCTTGTGGTCCCAGATCCAGCGGTGGTTCAGGGTCTCGGAAAAATACCAGCCGGCCAGCAGCGTGGCGCTCAGCAAGGCAAAGCCGGCGGCGACGAAGCGGAAGGTGAGGCGCTCCAGCGTGAGCAGCGGCATGGACGCCTCGCTGGCATTGCCCAGCCGCATGGCCTTTTCGGCGCGCTGCATCAGCCAGGCATGCACCACCGCCGCGGCGATCAGGCCATAGGACGCGATGCCCAAGGCCCAGTGCAGCGGCAGCAGCGCGGAATGCAGGGCCGGGTAGCGCGTGCCCGGGAACACCAGCGCGAGCAGCACGACCACCATGCCCAGGATGGCCAGCGTCCAGCGCGCGCGCATCTGCGGATAGAGCCGGCTTTCGATCAGGTAGACGGTGAGCACCAGCCAGCCGGTGACGGAGAGGGCGGGCGCGAACCCGAAGCGCGCGGGTTGTTCGAACAGGCCGAGCACCAGCACGACCAGGTGCAGCAGCCAGGCCAGGCCGAGCAGGCCGCGGCTTTGCGGCGCCGACATGCGCGGGTGGGCGATGGCGAGCATCGCGTAGGCCAGCGCCGCGCCGCCGGAGAACACGGCAGCGGGCAGGTTGGACGCGAGTGCGGGCAGCAGGCTCATCACCGGGGCAGCGCGCCAAGCGTGAAAAGGAAGGGCGCAGCTAAAATCATCCTCACAGTTTAACGGCCTTGTCCCTCCTGGACGCGCCGGTCCGCCGACCCAGGCGCCCGCCTGACCGCCCGCCCGACGCGGGTTTCCGCCCTTTTCCCCTTCTACCCGAGGCAGCATGGCTTCAGCCCTTTCAGACCGACTTTCACGCATCGTCAAGGAAATGCGCGGGCAGGCCCGCATCACCGAGGGCAATGTCACCGACATGCTGCGCGAGGTGCGCATGGCCCTGCTGGAGGCCGACGTCGCCCTGCCGGTGGTGCGCGACTTCATCGCGCGGGTGAAGGAGAAGGCGCTGGGCCAGGAGGTGGTGGGCTCGCTCACGCCCGGGCAGGCGCTGGTGGGCATCGTCAACCGCGAGCTCGCCGCGACCATGGGCGACGGCGTGGCCGACATCAACCTCGCGGCGCAGCCGCCGGCGGTGATCCTCATGGCCGGTCTGCAGGGCGCCGGCAAGACCACCACCACCGCCAAGCTGGCCAAGCACCTGATCGAGAAGCGCAAGAAGAAGGTGCTCACGGTCTCGGGCGACGTCTACCGCCCGGCCGCCATCGAGCAGCTCAAGACCGTGACCGCGCAGGCCGGCGCCGAATGGTTCCCCAGCACGCCCGACCAGAAACCGGTGGACATCGCGCGCGCCGCGATCGATTACGCGCGCCGGCATTTCTTCGACGTGCTGCTGGTCGACACCGCCGGCCGCCTGGCGATCGACGAGGCGCTGATGCGCGAAATCCAGGAACTGCACGCCGTGCTCAAGCCGGTGGAGACGCTGTTCGTGGTGGACGCGATGCAGGGCCAGGACGCGATCAACACCGCCAAGGCGTTCAAGGACGCGCTGCCGCTCACCGGCATCGTGCTCACCAAACTCGACGGCGATTCGCGCGGCGGCGCGGCGCTTTCGGTGCGCGCCATCACCGGCGCGCCGATCAAATTCGCCGGCGTGTCCGAGAAGATCGACGGTCTGGAGGTGTTCGACGCCGACCGCCACGCGCAGCGTGTGCTCGGCATGGGCGACATCCTGGCGCTGGTCGAGCAGGTCACGGCCGGCGTGGACATGGCGGCGGCGCAGAAGCTCGCGGCCAAGGTCAAGAGCGGCGAGGGCTTCGACCTCAACGACTTCCTCGACCAGTTGCGCCAGATGAAGCAGATGGGCGGCCTCTCCAGCCTGATGGACAAGCTGCCCGCCGCGATGGCCGCCAAGGCCAGCGAGGTCGACATGGGCCGCGCCGAGAAGGACATCAAGCGCAAGGAAGGCATCATCTGCAGCATGACGCTCAAGGAGCGCCGCAAGCCCGAGATCATCAAGGCCACGCGCAAGCGCCGCATCGCCGCCGGCGCGGGCGTGCAGGTGCAGGAAGTCAACCGCCTGCTCAAGGAGTTCGAGCAGATGCAGGACATGATGAAGAAGATGAAGGGCGGCGGCATGATGAAGATGATGAAACGCATGGGTGGCATGAAGGGCATGCCCAAGCTGCCCGGCATGGGTTGAGGGAGCCACCGCCATGACCGCGCCCACCGACGACCTCCACACCATTCAGGATCTCGCTTCGCTGCAGGCGCTGTTCGGCCCGGTGGGCGACGCGTCGGTGCGCAAGGAGGTCTCGCGCCTGCACCCGGTCTACCAGCGCTGGATCGAGGCCTCGCCGTTCGCGGTGCTCGCCACCGTCGGCCCCGACGGGCTGGACGCCTCGCCGCGCGGCGATCCGCCCGGGCTCGTGAGCATTCAGGACGAACACACGCTGCTGCTGCCCGAGCGCGCCGGCAACAACCGCATCGACAGCCTCAAGAACATCCTGGCCGACCCGCGCGTGGCCCTGCTGTTCCTGGTGCCCGGCGTGGGCGAGACGCTGCGCGTGAACGGTCGCGCGCGCATCTCGGTGGCGCCGGACCTGATGCAGCGCCTGGCCATGGACGGCAAGCCGCCACGGTGCGTGCTGGTCATCACGGTGGACACGGTGTTCTTCCAGTGCGCCCGCGCCATGAAGCGCGCCAGCCTGTGGGACGCGCGCGAAGCCGCGGCGGCGGTGCCCACGGCCGGCGAGATGCTCGCGGCCCTGACGCACAACGCCATCGACGGCGTTGCCTACGACCGCGCCTTGCCCGCGCGCCAGCGCGACACGCTGTACTGAGGCGTCAGCCCAGGGTGCGGGCCAGCGCCTGCGCCGCCGCCTCCAGGCGCGGCAGCTGCAACCGGGCCTGTGCCAGCGCCATGCGCGCGGCCGGTGCCTGCAGGGCGAGCGCGCAGCGCACCGTGCGCTGGCCGGGCGCGAACACCGGCACCGCCACGCACACCAGGCCTTCGACGAACTCCTCGGCGTCCACCGCGTGGCCGTCGCGCCGGATCGCCTCCAGCTCCGCTTCGAGGGCCTCGCGCAGCGTCAGCGTGTTGGCGGTGTAGCGCGTGAGCACCAGCCCGTCGAGCACGGTGCGGCGCTGGCGCGCGCCCATCCAGGCCAGGAACAGCTTGCCGCTGGCCGAACAATGCGCCGGCACGCGCGTGCCCGGGCGCAGCTCCAGCCGCAACGGAAATGCCGACTCCACGCGGTCGAGGTAGACCACCTCCGCGCCCGACAGGGCGGTGAGGTTGCAGCTCTCGCCCACCTCGGCCACCAGCTGGCGCAGCACCGCGTGGCGCACGCCCTGCTGCGTGCTGTTGCTCAAGGCGGCCTCGGCCATGCGCAGCAGGCGCGTGGCCATCGCGTAGCGCCGGCCGTCGGGCTCGCGCACCAGCCAACCGCCTTGCTCCAATTGTGCGAGCATGCGGTGCACGGTGGGCTTGGGCCAGCCGGTCAATGCGACCACCTCGGGCAGGGCCATCGGTTGGGCGTGGCGCGTGAGCAGGTCCAGCAGCTCCATCAGCCGCAGGCCCGGGCTGTTGTCGGTTTCTGTGTTCATATCTCGAAAAATGAGACGAATCCATAAATTATTCCGAGACGAATTCTAGAGACCCCTACATTGCGGGCACAACTTCGAGGAGATGGGTGGTTTGACGACGACGCCGAGCTTTCACAACGCCGTGGTGACCGGCGCCTGCGGTGGCCTGGGCCAGGCGCTGGCGCGTGAGCTCATCGCCGGTGGCGCGCGCGTGGCCCTGGTCGGCCTGCAGCGTCCCGCGCTGCAGGCGCTGGCCGCGCTCGAGCCGGAGCGTTGCGCGATCTACCAGCCCGACGTGTCGGACGCGGCCGCGATGCAGGCCATGGCCGCCGACTGGATGGGCCGTTTCGGCGCGCCCGACCTGGTGATCGCCAACGCGGGCGTGGCCGGCGGCTTCGACACCGCTCAGGCCGGCGACCTCGCCGTGATGCGCCGCATGCTCGAGATCAACCTGCTCGGCGTGGCCACCACCTTCCAGCCCTTTCTGGCGCCCATGCGCGAGAGCGGCCGGCGCGGCGCGCTGGTGGGCGTGGCCAGCCTCGCGGGCTGGCGCGGCATGCCAGGCAACGGTGCGTACTGCGCGAGCAAGGCCGGCCTGATCGCCTACCTGCAAAGCCTGCGCGCCGAGCTGCGCCCCACGGCGCTGCGCGTGCACACCATCAGCCCGGGCTACCTGCGCACACCGCTCACGGCCGGCAACCGCTTCGCCATGCCCGGCCTGCTCGAAGCCGACGAGGCCGCGCGGCGCCTGCTCGCGGGCGTGGCCGCCGGCACCGAACACATCGTGCTGCCCCGGCGCATCGGTTGGCTTTCGCACGCGCTGGGCCTGCTGCCCGCGCGCCTGCACGACCGCATCCTGCTCGGCCAGCCGCGCAAGCCGCGCGCGGGCGAACCCGGCGCGACCGACATTCCAGGCCTGAAAAAATGACGACACCCACCGAACAACAGATCGCGCTCATCGGTGCCGGCCCCTCGGGCCTGGCCGGCGCGCGCTGCCTGCAGAAACACGGCATCCCCTTCCAGGGCTTCGAGGCCCACACCGACGTCGGCGGTCTGTGGAACATCCACAACCCGCGCTCCACGGTGTACCAGTCGGCGCACCTGATCTCCAGCAAGCGCATGACGGAGTTCAGCGAGTTCCCCATGCCCGAGCGCGTGGCCGACTACCCGAGCCACCGCGAGCTGCTGGACTACTTCAGCGCCTTCGCCGACCACTTCCGGTTGCGCGAGCACTACCGCTTCGGTGTGCGCGTGCTGAGCGTGGTGCCGGTGAGTGATGCGCCCGGCACGCTGTGGCGCGTCACCACCGAAGACGCGGACGGCCTTCAGACCACCGCCGACTACAAGGGCGTGGTGGTGGCCAACGGCACCCTGGCCGAGCCCAACATGCCGCGCTTCGAAGGCCACTTCTCCGGGGAGCTGCTGCACACCTCGGCCTACAAGAGCGCCGACCAATTCCGCTACAAGCGCGTGCTCATCGTGGGCGCGGGCAACTCGGGTTGCGACATCGCCGTCGACGCCGTGCACCAGGCGCGCAGCGTGGACATCTCGGTGCGGCGCGGTTATTACTTCGTGCCCAAGTACGTGTTCGGCCAACCCGCCGACACCCTCGGCGGCAAGATCCGGCTGCCGCCCTGGCTCAAGCAGAAGATCGACAGCACCATCCTGAAGTGGTTCACCGGCGACCCGGTGCGCTTCGGTTTTCCCAAGCCGACCTACAAGATGTACGAGTCGCACCCGGTGGTGAACTCGCTCATCCTGTACCACATCGGCCATGGCGACGTGGGCGTGCGCGCCGACATCGCGCGTTTTGACGGCCACACCGTGCACTTCAAGGACGGGCGCCAAGGCGAGTACGACCTGGTGCTCGCGGCCACCGGCTACAGGCTGCACTACCCCTTCCTCGACCCCGCGCTGCTCAACTGGCAGGGCATGGCGCCCCGGCTCTACCTCAACATCTTCGCGCCGCGCTTCGACCGCCTCGCCGTGCTCGGCATGGTCGAGGCCAGCGGCCTGGGCTGGCAGGGCCGCTATGAACAGGCCGAGCTGGTGGCGCGCTATTTCAAGGGGCTGGACGAAGGCAAGGCCAGCGCCAGCGCGTTCCGGATCGCCAAGGCGGGGCCGCCGCCCGACCTCTCCGGCGGCTACAAGTACCTGCAGCTCGAGCGCATGGCCTACTACGTGAACAAGAACGTCTACCGCGACACCGTGCGCCAGGCGGCCGAGGCCCTGGCCTGACATCCCGCCCGACGACAAAGACAACAAACACAGGAGACCCGCATGCTGCCCGTGGACGAAATCCGCCTCAACTTCAACCCGGCTTCGCTGGCCGTGCTCAACGCGGTGCTGGCCTTCCTGATGTACGGCATCGCGCTGGACACGCGCCTGGAGGATTTCCGCCGTGTCATGCGCATGCCGCTGGCGTTCACGGTGGGCATCGTGGCGCAGTTCATCGCGCTGCCGGCCATCACCTATGCGCTCACGCTGCTGCTGCAGCCAGGCCCCAGCATCGCGCTGGGCATGATCCTGGTGGCCTGCTGCCCGCCGGGCAACGTGAGCAACATCCTCACGCACCGCGCCAACGGCAACGTCGCGCTCAGCGTCTCGATGACGGCGGTGTCCAACGCCATCGCCATCGTGGCCATGCCGCTGAACTTCGCTTTCTGGGGCGGCATCCACCCCACCGCCGCGCCCCTGCTCAAGACCATCGCGCTGGACCCGCTGGAGATGTTCGGCCACATCCTGCTGATCATCGGCGTGCCCTTCGTGCTGGGCATCTGGTGCGCGCACCGCTTTCCGAACTGGACCGCGCGCTTCAAGAAGCCGGTGCGCATCCTCAGTTTTCTCGCGCTCATCGCCTTCATCGTCGGCGCCATCGCGGGCAACTGGCGCTACTTCCTCGACTACGTGGGCCTGGTGCTGCTGGCCGTGGTGATCCACGACGCGCTGGCCTTCGGCACCGGCTACGCCATCGCGCGCGCCGCCGGCCTGCCCGACTACGACCGCCGCGCGGTGTCGATCGAGGTCGGCATCCGCAACGCGGGCCTGGGCCTGGTCATCATCTTCAGCTTCTTCGGTGGCCTGGGCGGCATGGCCGTGGTGGCCGGCGTCTGGGGCTTCTGGGACATCATCGCCGGCCTGATCCTGGCGGGCTGGTGGGCGCGCAGACCGCTGCAGGGCGGCGTGCCGGGGATCGAAAAGCCATGAGCGCGGCCATGGACAAGGCGCCGGCCGCCCGGCGCGTGCTGGTCACGGGCGCCGACGGTTTCCTCGGGCGCGGGCTGATCGACGCCTTGGCGCGCGAGCCTCACATCGAACACCTGGTGGCGGTGGACGTGCGCGAGGTGCCCGTCGCGCGGCGTTCACCGCGCGTGGCCTACGTGGTGGAAGACGTGCGCGACCGCGCCCTGGCCGCCACGGTGGAGGCGCACGGCATCGACACCGTGGTGCACCTGGCCTCCATCGTCACGCCGGGCAAGGGGTCGAGCCGGGCCTTCGAACATTCGGTCGACGTGGGCGGCACGCGCAACGTGATCCAGGCCTGCCTCGCCCACGGCGTGGCCCACCTCGTGGTCTCGTCCAGCGGCGCGGCCTATGGTTACCACGCGGACAACCCGGCCTGGCTGACCGAAGACCACGCGTTGCGCGGCAACGAGGTGTTCGCGTACGCGCACCACAAGCGCCTGGTGGAAGAGATGCTCGCCGAAACGCGCGCGGGCCACCCGGCGTTGCGCCAGACCGTGCTGCGCATCGGCACCATCCTGGGCGAGCGGGTGGACAACCAGATCACGGCCTTGTTCGAGAAACCGCGCCTGATCGCGATCGCCGGCAGCGACAGCCCCTTCGTGTTCGTCTGGGACGAGGACGTGACCGGTGCGATCGTGCACGCGCTGAGTGGCGAGGCCGTGCCCGGCTGCTACAACGTGGCCGGTGACGGCGCGCTGACCATCCGCGAGATCGCCGCGCGCCTGGGCAAGAAACCGCGCGTGCTGCCGGCGGGCCTGTTGCGCACGCTGCTGCGCGTGGGCAGCTCGCTGGGCGTGAGCCGCTACGGCCCGGAGCAGCTCGATTTCCTGCGCTACCGGCCGGTGTTGCTCAACACCGCGCTGAAGCAGCGTTTTGGTTACACGCCGCGCAAGACCAGCGCGCAGGCGTTCGATGCTTTTGTGGCCGCGCGCGCTGCGCAGGGGCGACCGGTGAAAGTGATGGCGTGAACCCTGTGCCTCTTTCGCGCGGCGATCTGCTGCGCGCGCTCGCGGTGGTGGTGATCTGGGGTTTGAACTTCGTGGTGATGAAGATCGGCCTGCAGGGCATCGGCCCGATGTTGCTGGGCGCCTTGCGGTTTGCGGCGGCGGCCTTGCCGTTCCTGCTGTTCGTGAAGTTTCCGAAGCTGCCGTGGCGCTATGTGGTGGCGTATGGCCTGGCGCAGGGTCTGGGGCAGTTCGGTTTTCTGTTCCTGGGGCTGCAGATGGGGATGACGGCGGGCATGGCGTCGGTGGTGATGCAGACGCAGGCGTTTTTCACGTTGTTGCTGGCGGTGCCGGTGCTGGGTGAGCGGGCGCGCTGGTCGCAGGGGCTGGGTTTGCTGGTGGCCTTGGGTGGGCTGGTGCTGATCGCGACGGCGCACGGGGAGGGGCCGGGGCAGATGACGCTGGCGGGCTTTGTGCTGACCTTGTCGGCGGCGTTCATGTGGGCGGTGTCGAATCTGGTGGCGCGGTTGGCGAGTCGGGTGGCGGATTACGAGCCGTTTCCGTTCATTGTGTGGAGCAGCGTTGTTCCGATTGTTCCGTTCATGGCGTTGGCGCTGTGGATGGATGGGCCTTCGTTGGTGTGGGCGCAGGTGGCGGGCTTGAGTCTGTCGGCGGTGTTGGCGGTGTTGTTTCTGGCGTGGCTGGCGACCTTGTTGGCCTACACGCTGTGGACGCAGTTGCTCCAGCGCCATCCGGCTGGGCGGGTGACGCCGTTTTCTTTGCTGGTGCCGGTGGTGGGGCTTTCGGCGGCCTGGGTTTTCTTTGGCGAACTTCCCTTGTTTCAGCAGTGGCTGGGGACGGGGGCGGTGTTGATGGGGCTGGTGGTGAATCAGCTCGGGGGCTGGTTGGTTTCTCGTCGCTCTTCTTGAGGTTTCTGGCGTCTGCCTCGCGTCAGGCCGGTGGCGATGCCCGACTGCTCCGGCCCTGCTCGCGGGCGGCTGCACTGGTTCGCATGCACCCCTTCATCAACAGCGTTGCTGGTGCGCACCTTCTGTGGCAACCGCGAATGGGGGCCTGCGCATTCGGGCATCGCCACCGTCCTGCGAAACAACGTAGGCACGCCAAGCGTGGTGCGCCAGCATCTCTTTGGGGGCGGGTGGTTTGGGCATGCGGGCGCCGGCCCCATTCGCGGTTGCCACAAAAGTGGGCGTGCTCAAGCGGCGTTGACGAAGGGGTGAAGGCGGACCCGGGCAGTCGCCCGCGAGCGGCCGGCGCCCGCATGACCGGACCACCCGACCCTGCCCACCCGTTGGAATGAAGTAAGCCGTATCCTCACAAACCCCGTCAACCCAAGTGGAGCAAAACCCCATGAACACCCATCGCTGGCTGCAGAAAACCTCCCTCGCCATCGCCCTGGCTCTGGGGGCGGCAACGGCCCAAGCCGGAGCGCCCATGGTCAAGACCTCGGCGCCGGGTTACTACCGCATGATGTTGGGCGACTTCGAGATCACCGCGCTGTCCGACGGCACGGTGGACCTGCCGGTCGACAAGCTGCTCACCAACACCCAGCCGGGCAAGGTCACGACCGCGCTCAACCAGTCCTTCCTCAAGGCCCCGGTCGAAACCTCCGTCAACGCCTACCTCATCAACACCGGCAACCAACTCGTGCTGGTGGACACCGGCGCCGCCGGCCTCTTCGGCCCCACCCTCGGCAAACTGCTCGGCAACCTCAAGGCCGCCGGCTACCAGCCCGACCAGGTGGATGCGGTCATCGTCACCCACATGCACCCCGACCACGTCGGCGGCCTCCTGGCCGGCGACCAGCGTGCCTTCCCCAACGCCACCGTGCACGCCGACCAGCACGATGCCGACTTCTGGCTCAGCCAGGCCCAGATGGAAAAAGCACCGGCCGACGCCAAAGGCTTCTTCCAGGGCGCCATGGCTGCGCTCAACCCCTACATCAGCGCCGGCAAGTTCAAACCCTTCAACGGCAACACCGAACTCGTGCCCGGCATCAAGGCCCAGGCCTCGCGCGGCCACACACCGGGCCACAGCACCTACCTGGTGGAAAGCAAGGGCCAGAAGCTGGTGCTGTGGGGCGACCTGATGCACGTCGCCGCAGTGCAGTTCGCCAACCCCGCTGTCACCATCGCATTCGACACCGACAGCAAGGCCGCCGCCGCGCAGCGCCAGAAGGCCTACGCGGACGCCGCGAAGAACGGCTACTGGGTCGCGGCTTCCCACCTCTCGTTCCCCGGTATCGGCCACCTGCGCCGCGAGGGCAAGGGCTACCGCTTCGTACCGGCGAACTACAGCGTCGTGCGCTGAAACGACAACGCGCCGCAAGAGCGGCGCGTTGGACGGAAACGGGGGAGCCGGTCAGGCCGCGTGCGGCAGGCCGAAGCGGCTGGCATGGCGCCAGGCGCGGCGCAGCACCGCGGGTGACCACGATTCTTCGGGAATCAGCAGCACACCGCGCGAGCGCATCCAGGCACCCAGGTCCACATGGCTGGTGGCCACGGTCAGCGGCACCGCCAGCAGCAGCGGCATCGCCACCGGTGCCAGCCAGATCAGCGCGTTGGCGTTGATCGCGGCCACACCCACGGCCAGCAGGCCGATCACCAGCGTCATGGGGGCCAGCCGCGCCACGGCGTCGCGCCAGGTCACGCCGGCCGCTTCGCGCGGAGGCGACTTCCATTCCAGCTTCAGGCCGGTGATCGCCACCAGCACGAACAGCGAGTGCGCCAGCATGCGGATCGGCGCCTGCATCAGGGCCAGCACGGTTTCTACGGCCGAGCTGCCCAGCAGGCCCACGGTGCCACCGAAGGACTTCTGCTCACCCTTCATGAACACCGCCAGCAGGCCCAGCACGCGCGGCATGAAGAGCATGGTCAGCGTCCACATCCACAGCGCGCGCAGTTCTTCGGGCACGGCCTGCCAGCTCGGGATGGCGCTGGAATCGGCCGCCCACAGCGCGGTGCCGATGGACAGGAAGGCCAGCCACAGCGGGGCCGAGAGGTAGGACATGGCGCCGATGGCGAACATGGTGCGGTGCACGCGGTGGATGCCGGGTTCGGCCATCAGGCGCGAGTTCTGCAGGTTGCCCTGGCACCAGCGGCGGTCGCGCTGCAGTTCGCTCAGCAGGTCGGGCGGCTGCTGCTCGTAGCTGCCGGTCAGGTCGGACACCAGCCACACGTGGTAGCCGGCACGGCGCATCAGCGCGGCTTCGACGAAGTCGTGCGACATGATGCCGCCGGACATGCCGCCCGTGCCCTTGATGGGCGCCAGCGCGCAATGCTTCATGAAAGGCTCGACGCGGATGATCGCGTTGTGGCCCCAGTAGTGGGACTCACCCAGCTGCCAGAACTGCATGCCCAGCGTGAACAGGCGCCCGGTCACGCGCGAGCCGAATTGCTGCGCGCGCGCATGCAGGGTGGCGTGGCCGATGGCCTGGGTGGCGGTCTGGACGATGCCGGCGCGGGGGTTGGCTTCCATCAGCTTGACCATGGACACCAGGCAGTTGCCGCTCATGACGCTGTCGGCGTCGAGCACCACCATGTAGCGGTAGTCCTTGCCCCAGCGGCGGCAGAAATCGGCCACGTTGCCGGCCTTGCGGTGCGTGCGGCGGGTGCGCAGGCGGTAGTACACCTCGATCGACGGCAGCTCGGGCTGGGCGGCCAGCGCGGCGCGCAGGTCTTCCCAGGCCTTGCGTTCGGCCTGGGCGATCTCGGGGTTGTAGCTGTCGGAGAGCACGAACACGTCGAACTGGCCGGCGTGGCCGGTGGCGGCGAGCGATTCGCAGGTGGCGCGCAGGCCGGCGAACACGGTGGCCACGTCCTCGTTGCAGATCGGCATGATGATCGCCGTGCGCGCCTCGGGGTTCATGGCGTGGTCTTTCACGTCGGCCGCGCGCAGCGTGTGGCGGTCACCGAACAGCGAGACCCAGAAGCCCATGAGCGCCGTCACGAAGCCGGTGACGACCCAGGCCGAGAGCAGGCCGAACAGCGCGAGCTGGCCGTACTGCAGCCAGGCGTTGTGGTGCTCGGGCTGTGCATCGGCGAACAGGCTGGTGGCGAACGCGGTGCTCACCACGGTGAGCAGGGCGAACACCAGTCGGCGGCGGTTGGCCGCGCTCTGCCAGGCCATGGGCGCTTCGGCGACCTCGGCGGACGCCACGGCGGGCGTGCGCGGGGGCAGCACGCGGCTGGCCGTGCTCAGCAGCGCGGTGCCGATGCTGTTCCAGAAGCCGCGCCAGGGGCGGGGCACCATGGAGCCGCGGTTGATCGGGGGCGCCGTGACGGAATTGGGGTGGCGCTCTTCGCGCAGCTGGGTCAGGGCATGCTGGGGCATGGGAAGGCTTTCAGGCGCCGCACCGGGGTGCGAACTGGGGTGGGCCGTGCTCATTCGGGAAGCAGCAGATGTGTCCATGTTTCGCTCACGGTGTCGTTGTGGTGTTGCAGAAAGGCGCGCAGCTCGACCGGCTGGGTCGGGTCCACGCGCTCGACGCGCACGGTCACGCGCCAGGTGCGCGTGGCGGGATTGGGGTAGGCCAGGGTTTCGAGCACGCGGCCATTGGTGTTGGCCGTGACCACCGCCTTCACCGGTGCGCCGGCGGGCAGGCTGTCCAGCGCGGGGCCGGCGAAATCGATCACGTATTGCGGCTGGCGCGCCTGCTCGGCCGGCGAGAGGCGGGTGAAGCCATAACCTTTGCGGGTCTGGGTGACCCAGCTCGACGGGGGGCGCTGCTGGGTGTCGCCCTGCCAGGCCAGTTCGTAGCTCAGTTCCAGCGGCTGGCCGGCGGCAGGCAGTTGGGCGGGCACCCAGTAGGCGACGATGTTGTCGTGCGTCTCATCGGGCGTGGGCAGCTGCACCAGCTCCACACGGCCCGCGCCCCAGTCGCCCACCGGCTTGACCCAGGCGCTCGGGCGGCGCTCGTAGCGCGCTTCCACGTCTTCGTAATTGGCGAAGGCACGGTCGCGCTGCATCAGGCCGAAGCCGCGCGGGTTCTGCAGGGTGAAGGAGCTGACCGTGACCGCCTTGGGGCGCTGCAGCGGGCGCCACAGCCACTCGCCTTCGCCGCTGACCATCATCAGGCCGTCGGAGTCGTGCACCTCGGGGCGGAAGTCGCCGGGCATGGGCTGGTTCTCGCCCGAGAGGAACATGCTGGTGAGCGGGGCGATGCCCAGGGTGTTCACCGGGCCGGCGCCGGCGCGCAGGAACACGCGCGTGGTCACCGTGGTGGTGGTCTGCTGGCCGGGGCGGATCACGAAGCGGTAGGCGCCGGTGGCGCGCGGCGATTCGAGCAGCGCGAACACGGTGACCTCGGTCGCGCCCGCGGCGGGGCGCTGCAGCCAGAACTCGGAGAAGCGCGGGAACTCCTCGCCGCTGCCGCCCACGGTGTCGATCGCCAGGCCGCGCGCCGACAGGCCGTACTGCTGGCCCGCGCCGAGCGCGCGGAAGTAGCTCGCGCCCTGGAACACGATCAGCTCGTCCTTGTAGGCCTGGCCGTTGAGCGGGTAGTGCAGGCGAAAGCCCGCGTGGCCCAGGTCGCCCCAGCGGCTGGTGTCGAAGGTGTTCTTGCCGTAGTCGAAATCGGCGCCCCGGTAGGGCAGGTGGTTCACCGTGCCGTCGGCCGTCAGTTCATGGATGCGCACCGGCTCGGTCTGGTACAGGCCGAGGTGAAAAAACTGGGCTTCGAAGGGCAGGTTCTGCGCGCGCCAGACGGACTGGTCGGTCTTGAACCGGATGTCGCGCAGCTGGTCGTAGGTGATGGTGGCGAGCTCGGCGGGCAGCTTGTCGCTGTTTGCCTGATAGGGCTGCTGGGCACGCGCCTTGGCGAGCTGGGTGATCTGGTCCCAGTCCACACGCTGTGCGTGGGCCGACGCCCCGCAGAACGAGGCCAGCAGGGCGCCGAGCACGCCCCAGCCGCGCAGGCGGCGGGTGGTGAAAAACGGGCGAATCGTGAAGGGCATGCCGGTATAAGGGCAAACCCTGTGCCAACCCGAAAAAACCCAATCAGATCAACGACTTTTCCCGTATCCAGATGTGTTTTCGGCGTTTCGCCGCGCTGGCGGGCATTTCAAGCCCCGTTTTTGTCGCCGAATGGCGACAGGCTGGGCCTTCGTTCAGAAAAAAACCAGCAAAAACAAGGGCTTGGCCTTGTCACTCATCGGCGACAGCGTCGCTGGCGGCGCCCGGAGCATCGCTTTTGAACAGCCCCGGGGTCAGGGCGTGTTTCTGCAGCAGGCGGTAGAACTCGGTGCGGTTGCGCTGCGCCAGGCGGGCCGCGTCGGCCACGTTGCCGTCGGTCATCTTGAGCAGGTCCACCAGGTACTCGCGCTCGAAGCGCTGCTTGGCGTCGGCGAAGCTGAGCACCTCGATCGACGGGGTGCGCAGCGCGCGCTGCACCAGCGCGAGCGAGACCAGCGGCGTGGTCGACAGGGCGCAGACCTGCTCGACCACGTTGTAGAGCTGGCGCACGTTGCCGGGCCAGGCCGCCAGGGTGAGCGCCTTGAGCGCCTCGGGCGCGAAACCCGAGCTGCGCTTGCCGTACTTGGCCGCGAGCCGGGCCAGGAAGTGGTTGGCCAGCAGGGCGATGTCCTCGCGCCGCTCGGCCAGGGTGGGCAGCGTGAGCGTGACCACGTTGAGCCGGTAGTACAGGTCCTCGCGGAACTGGCCGGCGGCCATCGCGTCTTCCAGGTCGCGGTGGGTGGCCGAGATGATGCGCACGTCCACCGGCAGCGACTGGCTCGAGCCCAGCGGGCGCACCGCGCGCTCCTGCAGCACGCGCAGCAGCTTGACCTGCAGGGCCGGCGGCATGTCCCCGATCTCGTCGAGCAGCAGCGTGCCGCCGTCGGCCGCCTGGAACAGGCCCTTGTGGTTGGCCACGGCGTCGGTGAACGCGCCTTTCATGTGGCCGAACAGCTCGGATTCGAGCAGGGCCTCGGGGATCGCGCCGCAGTTCACCGCGATGAAGGGGCGGTTGGCGCGCGCGCTGGCCTTGTGGATGGCGCGCGCCAGCATTTCCTTGCCGGTGCCCGAGTCGCCGCGCAGCAGCACGCTGGCGTCGGACTGCGCGACCATGCGCGCCTCGGCCAGCAGGTCGGCCATGCGGTTGGAGCGGCTCACGATCTCGCTGCGCCAGGCCTCGTCCACGTGGGTGTTCTGGTGCGCGGGCGCGCCCAGGGCCAGGGCCTGCGCGATCTTCTCGAGCAGTTCCTTGGCGTCGTAGGGCTTGGTGAGGTAGGTGAAGACGCCACGCGCCGTGGCCTCCACCGCATCGGGGATGGTGCCGTGCGCGGTCAGCAGGATCACCGGCAGCGAGGGGTGGCGCGCGCGGATCTCGTCGAACAGCGCCAGGCCGTCGCGCCCGGGCAGGCGCACGTCGGAGAGCACCAGCTGGGGCCGTTCGATGTCGAGCTGGCTGAGCGCGGCCTCGGCCGAGCCGACCGAGGTCACCTGGTAGCCCGCCGCGCCCAGGCGCATGGCCAGCAGGCGCAGCATGTCGGCGTCGTCGTCGACAACCAGCAGCCGTGCGCGCGGCGCCGAAGGCCGCTCGGGGCTGGCGTTCATGGCGTGGTGGGGCGCGCGCCGTTGGGCGCGGCGGCCGGTGGGCGCGTGGTGAGGCTGCGCTCGATGGCGCGCATGGCTTCCAGCCGTTCGTTGAGCTGGTCGATGCGGCGCTGGCTGTCGCGCAACTGCTGGGCCTGGCGGTCCGTGGTTTCCTCCAGCTTGCGCTGGTCCAGCAGGCGGTTGGCCAGCAGCCGGGCGAGCGGCTTGAGCGGCAGGCTCTCGGGGCCGGGGTGGGCGATCACGCGTTGGAACAGACCGAGCGCGCGCGCGGTGTCGGCCGGCTGGCGCAGGTGGGTCAGCGCCAGGGCCAGCTGCATCTGGCGCAGCGCCACGTTGCCGGGGTCGCCCTGCACCACGATCTCGGCGGCGAGGTCGGCGGGGCTGAGCGCGTGCAAGCGGTCGGCGTAGCTCAGCAGGGCCGTGACCACGTCGGGCACCGGGGTCGTGTCACCGCTGAGCACCATGGGGGGTTGCGAGGGTGGGGCCGTCACCGGCGTCACCAGGGGCGGCGCGGTGGCCACGGTGACCGTGGGGTTGGTCATCTGGATGGTCACCGTGCCGTTGCCGACGGTCTCGGGCGCGGTCGGCGCCGTGCCGCAGGCGGCCTGCGACAGGGCCAGCGCGGCGACCAGGCCGGTGAGGCGCCCTGCGTGGGTGGGGTGGGATGGGCTAATGGGCATGGGGCAGTTCGATGCGGAAGTGGGCACCCTGGCGCTGGGGCAGCAGGGTGATGCGGCCCCCGTGGGCCAGAATGTACTCGTGCACGATGGACAGGCCGATGCCGGTGCCGCGCACGGCGCCGCTCGGTTGCCGTTCGCCACGGTAGAAGGGTTCGAAGATGCGGTCGCGGTCGGCTTCGGCCACGCCCGGGCCCTGGTCCACGATGTCGATGCAGGCGCGGCCCGGCAGGTCCAGCAGCACCAGGCGGATGTGGCCACCGGGCGGCGAGAAACGGATCGCGTTGGACAGCAGGTTGCCCACCGCCGAGGCGATCTTCTCGCGGTCCAGTGGCATCGTGGTCGGCACGCCCTCGACGCGCACGTTCAGCGACTGGGCCTGCCACTGCAGGCGCTGGGTGTCCACCTGGTCCTCGAGCAGTGCCAGCAGGTCGGTGCGCTCGCGCTTGAGCTGGCGGGCTTCGAAGGCCGCCGCGTTGAAGCGCAGCAGCGCCTCGATCTGGTGCTGCAGCAGCTGCGTGTTGTGCTGCAGGATGTTCACCACCTCGGCCTGGCTGGGGTTGAGCGCGCCGGCCACGCCGTCGCCCAGCACCGCCACGCCTTCGTGCAGCGAGGCCAGCGGCGTCTTGAGTTCGTGCGAGATGTGGCGCAGGAAACGCGCCTTGTCGGCATCGAGCTCGGTCAGCCGCAGGCGCAGCCATTCGAGCTGCTGGCTCACGCGGCGCACGTCGGACGGTCCGCGAATGTCGATCGGCACGTCGAGCCGGTTTTCGCCCAGGCCCTGGATGGCCTTCTCCAGCCGCTTGAACGGCCGCGCGAGCCAGATGCCGAAGCCCAGCGCCAGGATGGCCGCGATGCCGATGGAGCCCACCACCTGCTGCGTGAGTTCCTGTCGGCTGGTCTCGAAGCGGGCCTGCAGGGCCTCGTTGCGGCCGGTGATGATGGACTGCACCTTCTGCGCGATGGACGCGCTGTGGCCGTCGATCTCGCGAAAGGCCTGCGCCACCTCGCGCTCGCGGTCCAGCGCGGTTTCGGGCGGGCCGTCCAGCAGCACGGTGATCGCGTCCAGCCGGTCGCGCCAGTTGGTGGCGAAGTCGGGCGGCAGTTCGTTGTCCTCGAGCCGGCGCAGGATGTCGCGCGCGTTGCCGGCGGCTTCGTCGAAGCGCTGGCGCAGCTGCCGGTCGCGCAGCACCAGCGACTGGCGCGCCGCGCGCTCCATGGTCAGGCTGCGCTCGGAGAGCGACTGCGCGGCGGTCGACAGCGCGATCGCCTGCGCCGCGCTCTCGCGGCTCTGCGCCATCAGGGTCTCGAGCGAGAACAGCGCGCGCACCGCCGCCACGCCGAGCAGCGCCCCGATCAGCAGGAAGGCGACCAGCAGCAGCTGCTGGAAGGAGAAGCGCAGCGGTTTCACCGAGGGGTGCTCAATCCAGAAACACCGCGGAACCGGCTTTGCCGGGCGGCAGGTGTTGCCCCATCGAGGGGGTCGCGCGCAGCGCGGCGGGGGTGATTTCCAGACTGCCGCGCAGCGAATGCGGGCGCGCCTCGGTGATGCGCACGTCGAGCATCTGGCCGAGCAGGCGCTCGGCCCGCGGGCCGCCGTCGAAGTTGACGATGCGGTTGCACTCGGTGCGGCCCATCAGCTCGAGCTCGCCGTTCTTGCCGGGGCGGCGCGAGCGGCCCTCCACCAGGATGCGCTGCACCGTGCCTTCGCGGCTGGCGCTGATACGGCGCACGTTCTCCTCGATGACCGCCTGCAGGTGCTGCAGCCGCTTGAGCTTGACCTCGTGCGGCGTGTCGTCGGTGAGGTTGGCCGCCGGCGTGCCGGGGCGCGGGCTGAAGATGAAGCTGAAGCTGGTGTCGAAACCCACGTCGGTGATGAGCTTCATCATCTTCTGGAAGTCGTCCTCGGTCTCGCCGGGGAAGCCGACGATGAAGTCGCTGCTCATGGCCAACTCGGGCCGGATCGCGCGCAGCTTGCGGACGGTGCTCTTGTATTCCATGGCGGTGTAGCCACGCTTCATCGCCATCAGGATGCGGTCGCTGCCGTGCTGCACCGGCAGGTGCAGGTGGTTCACCAGCTGCGGGATCTTGCCGTAGGCCTCGATCAGGCGCGGCGTGAACTCGTTGGGGTGGCTGGTGGTGTAGCGGATGCGCTCGATGCCAGGGATCTCGGCCACGTACTCCAGCAGCAGGGCGAAGTCGGCGATCTCGCTGGTCTCGCCCATCGCGCCGCGGTAGGCGTTCACGTTCTGGCCCAGCAGGGTCACTTCCTTCACGCCCTGGTCGGCCAGGCCCGCGACCTCCACCAGCACGTCGTCGAACGGGCGGCTGACCTCTTCGCCGCGCGTGTAGGGCACGACACAGTAGCTGCAGTACTTGGAGCAGCCTTCCATGATGGACACGAAGGCCGAGGCGCCCTCGACCTTGGCCGGCGGCAGGTGGTCGAACTTCTCGATCTCGGGGAAGCTGATGTCCACCTGCGGCAGCGCCTGGCGCGCGCGCTGGTTGAGCAGTTCCGGCAGGCGGTGCAGGGTCTGCGGGCCGAACACCACGTCCACATAGGGCGCGCGCTTGATGATCTCGGCGCCTTCCTGGCTGGCCACGCAGCCGCCCACGCCGATCAGCACGCCCTTTTCCTTGAGGTGCTTGACGCGGCCGAGGTCGCTGAACACCTTCTCCTGCGCCTTCTCGCGCACCGAGCAGGTGTTGAAGAGGATCAGGTCGGCCTCTTCCACGTCCTGCGTGGGCTCGTAGCCTTGCGCGGCGCCCAGCACGTCGGCCATCTTGTCCGAGTCGTACTCGTTCATCTGGCAGCCGAAGGTTTTGATGAAGACTTTTTTGCTCATGGGGAATTCCGTTCGGGAAAGGGCGTCGCGCCGCGGGCGCGCGCCATGGGCGGGGCCGCGGCCATGGTGACCGCGGCAGGCGCCGGGGGACTCAGTTCGTGGTGCGGGCCGGCGCGCCGGCGGGCAGGGTCTGTTGCGACTCGAAGACGAAGTTGCGCTGCGTGCCGTAGCCCGGGCGCTTGACCTTCGCTTCGGCCTCGGTCAGCAGCCACACCTGGTGGACCTGACCGCGCTGGTCGAGGGTGTAGTTCACCACCAGTTCCTGGTTGACCAGGGTGGAGGACATCACCAGCTTGTTGGTGCTGTCGAGGATGCGCGCGCCCGGTGCGAAGCGCGTGGCGCGGTCGTCCATGGCCACCAGTGGCGGTTGCACCACCACCATGGTGCCGCGCAGCGCCTTGGCCGGGAACTCGCGTTGCACGGCCTGCGCGTGGGCGGCGCTGGCGGGAATCAGGAGGAGGGTGGCGGCGAGCGCGGTGCTCAGGCCGGCGAGGGTGGCCACGAGGGCGGGTCGGCAGCGGTTCATGGTATGTGTCCAGAGGCTGTGAGGAGGGGCGATTGTCTCACGCGGGGGCGGGGCGCTTCTGCATCAGAACCACGTTGGCGCCAGGCACTTCGCAGTGCCAGCCATGGTGGCGCGCCAGCCAGCGCAGCGTGGCCTCGCGGTAGAACACCACGTGGGTCGGGTCGCGGCGGTAGTGCCACTGCGCGAAGCGCGCGTCGTCGGTCTGGAAGCGCGTCATCAGCGCCAGCCAGCCACCCGGGCGCAGCAGCGCGTCCAGGCGGCGGAACTCGGCGGCGGGGTCGTGGAAGTGCTCGGCCACCTCGGTGCAGGTGATGAAGTCGTGGGGGGTGGCCAGTGCGCCCGTGTCGGGGTGGAAGAACGGGTCGTACAGGGCCACCGTGTGGCCGGCCTCGCGCAGCAGGTCGGCCAGCACCGGGCCGGGGCCGCAGCCGTAGTCGAGCCCGCTGCACCCGGGCGCCAGGCGCTGCAGCAGCGGTGTGGCCACCTGGGCCAGGAAGGCGCGGTAGCCCGCGTCGTCGCCGGTGTTGCGGTGCAGTTCGTACTCGGCGCGTTCGGCCTCGGGCGAGGGCCGGTGTTCGGGGAACAGAAAGGTGGCCTCGCAGCGCCCGCAACGGCCATAGGCGCGCTCGCCGATGACCTGGAACGCCCGGCCCTCAAGGCCTTCGCAAACGGGGCAGCGCATGGCGCGAAGGCCGGCCGGCTACTTCCAGCGCACCGGCTCGATGTGCACGCTGCCGCGCTCGCTGGAGAGCGTGAGCGCGCCTTCCTGCACCGTGGCCTGCAGCTGCATGCTGCGCTCGGCGAGCTGGGCCAGCGCGGGCGCCACCTCGGTCGGCAGGCGCCAGGCCTGCAGGCGGTCGAGCCGCGTGAGTTTGCCCTCGATGCCGCGCCACCACACGTCGGCCGCGCTGCCGAATGCGTAGACGACCACCGCGTCGGCCTTGCTGCAGGCCTTGGCCAGCGGCTTGTCTTCCGGCTGGCCGACCTCGATCCACAGGCGCTTGCGGCCGGTGAAATCGGTCAACGAGACGTCCGGGTCGTCCGGGTCGGAGAGGCCGGCGCCGAAAGCCAGCGTGCCGTCGCCCCGGCAGGTGTCCTGCAGCTCGTGCGCGTGCAGCGCCATCGCCACCAGCCGGACCATCATGCGCTCGTCGGTCTCGCTGGGATGGCGGGCCAGGGTGAGCGCGTGGTCGGCGTAGTAGCCGTGGTCGATGTCGGCGATCTGCAGGTTTGCCTTGAAGATGGTGGACTTGATTGCCATGACGAGACGGACCGGAAATGAAAAAAGCGGGCCCCGTTGCCGGAACCCGCTTTTTGAGATGCTGGTGGCGATAGGTGGACTTGAACCACCGACATCAGCATTATGAATGCTGCGCTCTAACCAACTGAGCTATATCGCCAGCGAAGCGCGCATTATAGACAGTTTTTTTGGACGACTCAGCGGTGCTGGAAAGCCGGCTTGCGTTTGTTGACGAAGGCGTCCATGCCTTCCTTCTGGTCTTCGGTGGCGAACATCGCGTGGAACAGGCGGCGCTCGAACATCACGCCGTCCGACAGCGTGCCTTCGAACGAGCGGTTCACCGCTTCCTTGGCCGCCATCACGCTGGGCAGCGAGAGGCCGCAGATCACCAGCGCGGCGCCCAGGGCCTCGTCCATCAGCTTGTCCAGCGGCACGACGCGGCTGACAAGGCCGGCGCGCTCGGCCTCGGCGGCGTCCATCATGCGGCTGGTGAGCACCATGTCCATGGTCTTGGCCTTGCCCACCGCGCGCGGCAGGCGCTGCGTGCCACCCGCGCCGGGGATGATGCCCAGCTTGATCTCGGGCTGGCCGAACTTGGCGTTGTCGGCCGCGATGATGAAGTCGCACATCATGGCGAGTTCGCAGCCGCCGCCCAGCGCGAAGCCGCTCACGGCCGCGATCACCGGCTTGCGGATGCCGCGGATGGTTTCCCAGTTGCGCGTGATGTAGTCGCCGTTGTAGACGTCGGCGAAGGTGTAGGTGGCCATGGCGCCGATGTCGGCGCCGGCCGCGAAGGCCTTTTCGCTGCCGGTGATGACCATGCAGCCGATGCCCTCGTCCGCGTCGAAGGCCTTGAGCGCCGCGCCCAGCTCGTCCATGAGCTGGTTGTTGAGCGCGTTGAGCTGCTTGGGCCGGTTGAGCGTGACGATGCCCACGCGGCCTTCGGTGCGCACGGTGATGCATTCGGGTGGGGTGGCGGCGGTCATGGTGTCTCCTCGGGCAATGGCGTCGGGTTGAAAGCCCACCACTATATCGGGCCCGCCCTCCGGGAAAACATTAGCCGACCGATTGGTTGGTTAATGGTAAATTGCGATCCAACGCCCAACGACAACAGCAGGAGACCGCCGACATGAGCAACAACGCCACCGTGGTGTACGAAGAGCGCGGGGCCGTGGCCCTGGTCACGCTCAACCGCCCCGAAGCCCTGAACAGTTTCACCCGCCAGATGCACCGCGAGCTGTGGGCCGCGCTGGACCAGGCCGAGGCCAACCCGGCGGTGCGCGCGCTGGTGCTCACTGGCGCCGGGCGCGGTTTCTGCGCCGGCGCCGACCTGGCCGAATTCGATTTCGAGCCCGGCCCCGATCTGGTGAAGCGCGCCGACCCCGGCCCGGTGATCGAGCAGGCCTTCAACCCCACGGCGCGCCGCCTGCAGGGGCTGCGCATGCCCACCATCGCCGCCGTCAACGGCGTCGCGGCGGGTGCGGGCGCCTCGCTGGCCATGGCCTGCGACATCGCCATCGCCGCCACCGGCGCGAGCTTCATCCAGGCCTTCAGCAAGATCGGCTTGATACCGGACGCGGGTGGCAGTTGGTTCCTGGTCGAGCGCCTGGGCCTGGCGCGCGCCATGGCCTTGGCCCTGACGGGCGACAAGCTGCCGGCCACGCAGGCCAAGGAATGGGGCCTGGTCTGGGACGTGTCCGACGACTGCGTGGGCGCGGCACTGGCCCTGGCCGCGCGCCTGGCCACCATGCCCACCAAGGCCCTGGTGGCCACGCGCGGCCTGCTGCGCGATGCCGGCACGCGCACGCTGGACCAGCAGCTGGACGTGGAGCGCGACACCCAGTCGGCCCTGGGCCGCACGCACGACTACATCGAAGGCGTGATGGCGTTCCGCGAAAAGCGTCCGGCGCAGTTCAAGGGCGAATGAGGATGAGCCCCGAAGACAAGGCCCGCAAGGTGGGCGAGACGATGTTCGCGGTGGACACCGCGAGCAAGGACACCATGGGCATGGAGCTGCTGGCCTGCGAACCCGGTCGCGCCGTGATGCGCATGGCCGTGCGCCCGCTGCATCTCAACGGCCACCAGATCTGCCATGGCGGCTTCATCTTCACGCTGGCCGATTCCACCTTCGCCTTTGCCTGCAACAGCCACAACAAGAACGCTGTGGCCGCGGGCTGCGGCATCGAGTTCCTGCGGCCCGCGCACGCGGGCGACGTGCTCACCTGCGAAGGCATCGAACAGACGCTGTCGGGCCGCCACGGCATCTACGACATGCGGGTGAGCAACCAGCGCGGCGAAGTGGTTGCGATGTTCCGCGGCAAGAGCGCGGTGATCGCCGGCACCGTGTTTCCCGAGGACGAGCAGCCATGAAGACCTTTCCCCTCGAACCGATCGAAAAAGCCGGCATCGACGAACTGCGTTCGCTGCAACTCAAGCGCCTGCAGGCCACGCTGCGCCACGCCTACCAGAACTCGCCGGTGTACCGCGCGAAGTTCGATGCGGCCGGCGTGCACCCCGACGACTGCCGCAGCCTGGCCGACCTGGCGAAGTTCCCTTTCACGACCAAGAAGGACCTGCGCGACAGCTACCCCTTCGGCATGTTCGCGGTGCCGCGCGAGCAGTGCGCGCGCATCCACGCCAGCAGCGGCACCACCGGCAAGCCGACGGTGGTGGGCTACACGCTCAAGGACATCGACACCTGGGCCACGGTGATGGCGCGCAGCATCCGCGCCAGTGGCGCCCGCCCGGGTGATCTGGTGCACGTGAGCTATGGCTACGGCCTGTTCACCGGCGGCCTGGGCGCGCACTACGGCGCCGAGAAGCTGGGGCTCACGGTGGTGCCTTTCGGCGGCGGCCAGACCGAGCGGCAGGTGCAGCTGATCCAGGACTTCCGGCCCGACATCATCATGGTCACGCCGAGCTACATGCTGGCGATCGCCGACGAGTTCGAACGCCAGGGCTTGGACCCGCGCGAGAGCAGCCTGCGCCTGGGCATCTTCGGCGCCGAACCCTGGACCAACGACATGCGGCTGGCGATCGAGCAGCGCATGGGCATCGACGCGGTGGACATCTACGGCCTCTCCGAGGTGATGGGGCCCGGCGTGGCCAACGAGTGCGTGGAAACCAAGGACGGCCCGACGATCTGGGAAGACCACTTCTACCCCGAGATCATCGACCCCGACACCGGCGAGCCGGTGCCCGACGGCGAGCTGGGCGAGCTGGTGTTCACCAGCCTGACCAAGGAGGCGTTGCCCATCATCCGCTACCGCACGCGCGACCTCACGCGCCTGCTGCCCGGCACGGCGCGCCCCATGCGCCGCATGGAGAAAATCACCGGCCGCAGCGACGACATGATGATCGTGCGCGGCGTCAACGTGTTTCCCACGCAGATCGAGGAGCTCATCCTCAAGCGCGCCGAACTCAGCGCGCACTACCAGTGCGTGCTCACGCGCCAGGGGCCGATGGACGACCTCACCGTGGTGGTGGAGACGCGCTCGGGCCTGTCACCGGACAGCGAGGAGGCCCAGGGGGCCGCGCGCCTGCTGCAGCACGACATCAAGGTGTTCGTGGGCAGCAGCGTGATGGTGCAGTTGAAGCCCGAGGGCGGTGTCGAACGCAGCCAGGGCAAGGCCAAGCGCGTTCTGGATCAGCGAGGGCGCTAGTTCAGCCAGCTGGCGAGCTTGGGCGCATCGCCCACCGCCAGCCGCACGGTGAAGGACTCGGTGGGCCAGTCCAGCGGCAGGCGCAGCAGGCGCTTGTCGCGCGAGACCAGCGCGGTCAGCTTGGCGCGCCGCGCGCGCAGGGGCGGCAGTTCGTCGAGCTTGTGGAGGCGCCAGGCCTCGGCCTCGCCGCCGCGCTGCGCGGGCGCGAACTCCACGCCCAGCCACTCGTCGTTCGCGGCCATGCCGGCGGCCTCAGCCGCGCCGCCGCGCAGCACGGTCTTGAGCACCACGCTGCCCCCGGTCTCGCTCACGCGCAGGCCGAGTTGCTGCGCCAGCGGCGCCTTGTCGTGCGCCACCTTCACGCCATGGTCCTGCAGCAGCGAGGGCAGGGGCAGCTCGTCGGTGCTGTGCACCCAGGCCGCGATCTCACCTTCGTAGCTGCGTTGGCCCAGGCGCTTGAGCGCGCGCAGCACGTCGGCCTCGCGCATCGGGCCGCCTTCGCAGCGCTGCCAGAGTTCGCGCATCACCGCGTCGAGCGAACCGTGGCCTTCGGCGCGCAGCGTGAGGTCCAGGCACAGCGCCACCAGCGAGCCCTTGGTGTAGTAGCTCACCGTCGCGTTGGGCGTGTTCTCGTTCATGCGGTAGTACTTCACCCAGGCGTCGAAGCTGGCCTCGGCGACGGTCTGCACCAGGCGGCCCGGCGTCTGCTGCACCTGGTTGAGGGTCTTGGCCACCAGCTGCAGGTAGGTCGCGTCGTCGATCAGCCCGGCGCGGCGCAGCATGAGATCGTCGTAGTAGCTGGTGAAGCCTTCGAAGAACCAGAGCAGCTCGGTGTGGTTCTCGCTGTCGTAGTCGTAGCGCGCGAACTCGGCCGGGCGCAGGCGCTTGACGTTCCAGGTGTGGAAGTACTCGTGGCTGATCAGGCCCAGCAGCGTGGTGTAGCCGTCCGTGGCCTTGAGGGCGGCGGGTTTTTCGCCCGGCGCGGGCGTGCGCGGCAGATCGGCGCGCTGGCAGATCAGCGCGGTGGAGTTGCGGTGCTCCAGGCCGCCGTAGCCGTCGGCGCTGGCGTACAGCATGAACACGTAGCGCGAGAAAGGCGGGGGCTGCTGGCCGTGCCAGAAGGCGATCTGCGTCTCGCAGATCTTGCGGGTGTCTTCGATCAGGCGCTCGCCATCCATCCACTCGCCCGCGCCGGCCACCACGAAGCGGTGCTCCACGCCGCCGGCGGTGAAGCTGGCGCTCCAGAAGCGGCCCATTTCCACCGGGCAGTCGGCGAGCTCGTCGTAACCCTCGGCGAGGTAGTGGCCGAAGCCCTGGGCGTCCACGGTCTGCGGCGTCAGGCCGGTGGCGACCTGCCAGCCGGCGGTGGCCTCGCCACCCACGAGTTCGAGCGCGTGCGGCGTGTCCTCCTGGCCGAGCACGCGCAGGCACAGGCTGGTGGCGTTGAAGAAACCGCGCGAGGCGTCGAGGAAGGCGGTGCGCACCGAGGCGTCGAAGGCATACACCTCATACCGCAGCTCCAGCGGCTCGCCGGCCTCGGCCTGGGCCTGCCAGCGGTGTTTGTCGAGCTGCCTGAGGGCGACGGGTTGCCCGTTCTGCCAGGCGCGCAGTTGTTGCAGGTTCTGCGAGAACTCGCGCACCAGGTAGCTGCCCGGTATCCACACCGGCAGGGCCACGCGCTGGTTCTTCGCGGGCTGCTCGATGCGCAGCGTCACGGCGAACAGGTGGGCGTGCGCGCTGAGCACCGAGACGGTGTAGCGCACGCCCGCGTTGCGCGCGGCCTTGGCCGCCCTGGCGCGGGTGCTCAAGGCTTGGCTTCCGCGAGCTGTTTCTCGATCTGCTCGGCACCGATGGCGCCGGGCACGCGCGTGCCGTTGGCGAAGATGATGGTCGGGGTGCCAGTGATGCGGGCCTTCTTGCCGAACTCGAAGTTGCGCGCCACGGCAGCCGCGTCGCAAGTCGCCGAGGGCGGGGTCACGTCGCGCACCATCCAGTCGATGAAGGTCTTGCCCTTGTCCTTGGCGCACCAGATGTTGCGCGACTTCTCGCCCGAGTCGGCGCTCAGGATTGGGTACAGGAACACGTGCACCGTCACGTTGTCGATCTTCATCAGGTCGCGCTCGAAGCGCTTGCAGTAGCCGCAGTTGGGGTCCTCGAACACCGCCAGCTTGCGCTTGCCATTGCCGCGCACGATGGTGAAGGCGTCTTTCAGCGGCAGGTCCTTGAAGGCGATGGCGGTGAGCTTGTCCATGCGCTGCTCGGTCAGGTCCACGCGGGCCTTGGTGTCGATCATCGAACCCTGGATCAGGTAGTTGCCTTCGGCGTCGGTGTAGAACAGCTCGCTCTGGTTGACGCGCACCTCGTAGATGCCCGGCATGGGCGTCTTGCTGACCTCGTCGATGGCCGGCAGGTTGGGCAGGCGCTCGGCGAGGTTCTTGCGGATGGTGGCTTCCTGGGCGATGGCGGCCATCGACAGGGCAGCCAAGGCCGCGATCAGGAGGGATTTGAAGAGTTTCATCGTGGGAGCCTTGGAGGGCGTGCGGGATTCGAAAGAGGGTTTCAGAAGTGCGGCTGGCCCATGGCCTGGCGGGCGATCCAGCGCTTGAGCGGGCCGCTGCGGTCGAAGCCGTTGAGGCCCCAGTTGCGCAGCGCCTGCACGCGCGAGTCGCCGTGGGCGAACAGGCCGAACAGACCGTCGGTAACCCAGCCCATGGCGCCCACTTCGGCGGCGCGCGCGCGTTCGTAGCGGCGCAGCAGCTTGAGGTCGCCCAGCTCGCGCCAGTATTCGCGCTGCTGCAGCACGCGCGCCAGCTCGGCGGCGTCGGCCAGACCCACGTTCAGGCCCTGGCCCGCCAGCGGGTGCATGGCGTGCGCCGCGTCGCCGGCCAGCGCCACGCCGCCCTGGGCGGTGCGGGCGATCCAGCGTTGGGCGCGCGAGAGTTCGAGGGGCCAGGCCTGGGCGGGGCTTTCCATGTGCATGTGGCCCAGGGCCTGGGCGCAGCGCGCCTGCACGGCCTGGGTGAAGGTGGTCGGGTCGGCTTGCAGCCAGGCGTCGGCCTGCTGTGCAGGGACAGACCACACCAGCGCCACGGAGTTCCCGAACGCGCCGCCCAGGGGCAGCAGGGCCATCACCTCGCCGTTGGAAAACCACTGCCGGGCGATGCCGCCGTGCGGCTGGTCGCAATGCAGCCGCGCGGCCACCGCCTTGTGTGGGTAGGGGCGCACGTCGAATTCCAGGCCCAGTTCCGCGCGCGTCTGGCTGCGCTTGCCCTCGCACACCACCGTCAGGGCGGCGTTGGGCGCTTCGCTCACGCGCTCGATGCCGCCCTGGAAGCCGATCGCGTCGGACAGGCGCTGCTCCAGCGCGGGCACGTCCACGATCCAGGTCAGCGCGTCCGCGCCCTGGTCGTCGGCCGAGAACTGCAGCTCGCCGCCGTCGTCGCCCCACACCTGCATGGCGCTCACCGGGGTGATGGGGGGCACGCGGTCGTCCTGCGGATCGGCCTCGGGCCAGGCGCGCACCGAGCGCAGCACGTCGCGCGAGGCCGCGTTGATCGCGTAGGCGCGCACGTCGGGGGTGTCCTGCGGGCCGCGTGGCGCGCCGACCAGGGCCACGCGCAGGCGGTCGCGGGCCAGCAGCAGGGCCAGGGTCTGGCCCACCACGCCGGCCCCTCGGATGGCGATGTCGAAACGCCGGGTAGAGCCGGTGCGGGGGGCAGGGGAGTTCATGGGGGGATTCTAGGAGCAGGGCACAATCCGGGCCTTCCCCCGGGCGATACCCGGTACCCCCATCCTGACCATCCACCATGAGTGCTGAACCCATTGCCGCCGACGTGCAGGCCACCATCGCCCAGCTCTGGGTCTATCCGGTCAAGTCCTGCGCCGGCATTTCGCTGACCGAGGTCGAGCTGACCGACACCGGCCTGCTGTACGACCGCGCCTGGATGGTGGTGGACGCGGACGGCGAGTTCGTGACCCAGCGCGAGCTGCCCCGCATGGCGCTCATCCAGACCGCTTTCAAGATGGGCCAGCTGGTGCTGCGCGCCCCCGGCATGCTCGCGCTGCACCTGGCGCTGGACGCGGCCGAAGGCCCGCTCCAGGTGCGCGTGTGGGACGACGAGGTGCAGGCCTACGACATGGGCGATCTGGCCGCGCAGTGGTTCAGCGATTTCCTCGGTCAGCCCCTGCGCCTGGCGCGCTTCGACCCCGAGGTGCGGCGCGTGTGCAGCCTGAAGTGGACCGGGGGCCGCGAGGCCGTCACGCAGTTCGCCGACGGTTTCAGCCTGCTGGTGACCAGCACCGCGTCGCTGGACGAACTCAACACCCGCCTGGGCGCGGCCGGCCACGGGCCGGTGGAGATGCTGCGTTTCCGGCCCAACGTCGTGTTGGCCGGCGTGGAAGCGCACGACGAAGACCGCGTGGGCGCGATGCGCATTGGCACCGGGGACGGCGCGTCCGCGCTGATCGAGCCGGTCAAGCCCTGCGGCCGCTGTCCCATTCCCAACATCGACCCGGCCACCGCCATCTCCAGCCCCGAGGTGAACGACACGCTGCAGGTCTACCGGCAGGACCCGCGCCTCAACGGCGCCATCACCTTCGGCATGAATGCCATCGTGCTCGAAGGCGACGGGCAGGTGCTGCGGATCGGCCAGCCCGTGAGCGCCGACTGGAAGTTCGACTGAACTCAGCCCTGGGCTGATCGTGGCGGGCTGGCCCGCTCGCTCGCGTAGCGCGCCAGCGTGGCCGCCAGTTCGCCCAGGTCGCGCTGCACCGTGGCGAAACTGGCGTTGCGCTCCCGGGTGATCTCGTCCATGTACACCGGGCGGCGGATCTCGATCTGCAGGCTGTGGCGCCCTTGTGCGGGCTGGCCGATGCGAGCGATCAGCTGCACGCCCTTGTACGGGTCGTTGCGGGCCACCGAATAGCCGCGCGAGCGCAGCTCGCGCTCCACCAGGTCGACAAACGCCGGGTCGCAGGTGGTGCCGTCGCGGTCGCCCAGCACGAAGTCCGCGAGTGGGCGGGTGCTGCGGATCTGGAGCCGCTCGTAGGCGTTGTCGGGCATGGAATGCAGGTTCAGGTGCCAGAGCGCGCCGAAGCGGGCCATGGTCTCGTCGATGCATCGCGACAGGGCCGCGTGGTACGGGCGGTAGCAGCGGGCGATGCGCGCCTGCACCTCCGCCACGGTGAGCCGACGGTGGTAGATCGGCGTGCTGGCATCGATGTTGCGCCACACCAGGCCGAAACCCAGGCGGGTTTTCTCGCTCGGGTTCAGCGGCGCCGGCCACGGGCCGTCGAGCAGGTCCGGGTCGAGGTCGTCCTCCGAGCGGTTGCAGTCCATGTAGGTGCGGGGAAAGTGGGCCGCCAGCAGGCTGCCGCCCACCGAGGGCACCGCCGCCCACAGCGCCTCCACATGCGTGTCCTCGCCGCGCCGCAGCAGCGCCCGGGGCACGGCGTGGTCGTAGTCCGCCGGGTAGTCGGTGCCGCTGTGCGGCGAGTCGCACACCAGGGGCACGGGCGTGGCGACAGGGCGGTGCAGCGTGAACGGCGGTGCGTCGATCGGCATGGCTCAGTCCAGCGAGATCTTGGCCATCTTGGCCACGCGCTCGTAGCGCTCCATGGCCTGCTGGATCTGCTGGGCGAACGCCTCGGGCGTGCCGGGGATCAGCGTGGAGCCCGAGGCTTCCATCTGCTTGATGAACTCGGGGTGCTTCATGCCTTTGTGGATGGCAGCGTTGAGCCTGGCCACCACCTCGGGCGGCGTGCCCGCCGGCGCGACCACGCCGAACCAGCCGCCACCGCCCATCTGGGGGAAACCGAGTTCGCCGTAGGTGGGCACCTCCGGCAGCGAGGGCGAGCGCTTCTCGCTCAGCACCGCCAGCGCGCGCAGCTTGCCGGACTGGATGTTCGGCAGGGCCGACGGCAGGTTGTCCGTGATGGCGGTCACCTGGCCCGCCATGGCGTCGGTCATGGCCTGCCCGGCGCCCTTGTACGGCACGTGCAGCAGGTTCATCTTGGACAGGGCCATGAAGTGCTCGATGTTGGCGTGGCCCAGGGAGCCAATGCCCGGCGAGGCGAAGCTGTACTTGCCCGGGTTGGCCTGGGCCAGGGCGATGAACTCCTTCATGTCCTTGGCCGGTGTGGCGGGATGCACCGCGAAGACGCTGGGCGTGGTCGCCACGTTGGTGATCGGCGCGAAGTCCTTCACCGGGTTGTAGCGCAGCTTGTTGCCATAGACCGCCGGGTTGCTGCCGTGCGTGCTGACGGTGGCCATGCCCAGGGTGTAGCCATCGGCCGGCGCGCGGGCGACGAATTCCATGCCCGTCGAGCCACCGGCGCCCGCCTTGTTCTCCACCACGATGGACTGACCGAGCTCGCGACCGCCGTATTCGGCCACCAGGCGCGCGGCCAGGTCGGTCGAGCCGCCGGGGGCGAAAGGCACGATCAGCTTGATCGGCCGGTTGGGGTAGGCGGTCTGGGCCTGGGCGGCAGCGCCCAGAACGAGCGCGGTGGTCAGGGTCAGCGCGGTGCGCAGCAGGGTTCGGGTGGTCATGTGAGGTCTCCTCCTCGGGGATGGGAGCCGAAGGGTAGGAAATCCGACCAAGGCAGGCAAACGACATTTTCGCCGTGTGCGATGACATGATGTAATCAGCCGCATGCGCATCCGAAGCCCTTCTCTGGTGGAGCTGCACGCCTTCCTGGGCGTGGCCCGCCATGGCAATTTCCACCGCGCGGCCGACGAGCTGTGCGTGACCCAGGCGGCGGTGAGCCGCGCGGTGGCCCGGCTCGAGAAACACCTGGGGGTCCAGCTGCTGGACCGCGCGGCCAGCGGCGTGCGCCTGACCCCGGCCGGCGCCGACTTGCGCCGCCAGGTCGAAGGGCCCGTGGCCGCGCTGGAGGCCGCGGCGGGCCAGGTCAGGGCCCTGCCCGAAGCCCTGCGGCTGCGGCTGTCCGTGGTGCCCAGCCTGGGCAACCTCTGGCTGATGCCGCGCCTGGAGGATTTCCGGCACCGCCACCCCGAGATCGACATCGAGTTCCGCCAGTACCACCACGACGAGGACTTCACCCGCGCGGACGTGGATCTGTGGGTGGCGCTCAAGGCGCGGGCCGGCAAGCACTGGCCCCGCCAGGTGGCGGCGCAGTACCTCATCGGCCGCGAGATCGTGGCCGTGTGCGCGCCCGCGCTGGCGCAAGGCATCGACGGCGTGGACGCGCTGCTGAACCTGCCCCTGCTGTACCACAGCAACTACCGCGACAACTGGGCCCTGTGGGCCGATTCCGTGGGCGGGCAACTGCCGCCGCACTGGCGGGGAACGGGCTTCGACCTGGTCATGAACCTGATCGAAGCGGCCCGCGCGGGCATGGGCGTGGCGGTGGTCCAGCGCTGCATGGTGCAGGCCGAACTGGCCACCGGCCGCCTGGTCACCCCCGTGCCCGGCAGCGCCAGCACCGGGCGGGGCTACTACCTGTGCCGTCCGCGCGCGACCGCCGGCTCCCGCGCGGTGGAGGCCTTCTCGCTCTGGGTCCGTGAACAGGCCCGGCGCGCGGGCGGCTGAGCGTCCGGGACGCTTCAGCGCGAGAGATTCACCCATCAGTACAATCGACACCCGTTTCCCCTTGGCAAGACGAGGACAACGTCCTCACGGAACCCGGTACCTCTCACCTCGGTTCGCAGCACTGCCAGACAGGCGCTACACAGTGCCACAGGGGTTGATTCATAAGGAATTTCCATGAGCCTCCAATGCGGCATCGTGGGCCTGCCCAACGTCGGCAAGTCCACCCTTTTCAACGCGCTGACCAAGGCCGGCATCGCGGCCGAGAACTACCCCTTCTGCACCATCGAGCCCAACACCGGTGTGGTGGAAGTGCCCGATCCGCGCCTGCAGCAGCTCGCCGAGATCGTCAAGCCCGAGCGCATCGTGCCGGCCATCGTGGAGTTCGTGGACATCGCCGGCCTCGTGGCGGGCGCGAGCACCGGTGAAGGCCTGGGCAACAAGTTCCTCGCGCACATCCGCGAGACCGACGCCATCGTCAACGTGGTGCGCTGCTTCGAAGACCCGAACGTCATCCACGTGGCCAACAAGGTCGACCCGATCGCCGACATCGAGGTCATCCAGACCGAGCTCTGCCTGGCCGATCTGGCCGCCGTGGAAAAGGCCCTGCACCGCGTGAGCAAGACCGCGCGCTCGGGCGACAAGGAGTCGATCAAGCAGGTCGCCATCCTCGAGAAGTGCCAGGCCGCGCTCAACGACACCCAGCCGGTGCGCACCATCGACTTCAGCAAGGAAGAGCAGGCGCAGCTCAAGCAGTTTTTCCTGATCACCGCCAAACCCGCGATGTTCGTGGCCAACGTGTCGGAAGACGGCTTCGAAAACAACCCGCTGCTGGACCGCCTCAAGGAATTCGCGCAGAAGCAGAACGCGCCCGTGGTCGCCATCTGCGCCAAGATCGAGGCCGAACTCTCCGAGATGGACGACGCCGACCGGCTCGAATTCCTCAAGGAACTCGGGCAGGACGAGCCGGGCCTGAACCGCCTGATCCGCGCGGCCTACCAGCTGCTCGGCCTGCAGACCTACTTCACGGCCGGCGTGAAAGAGGTGCGCGCCTGGACCATCCACGTAGGCGACACCGGCCCGCAGGCCGCTGGCGTGATCCACACCGATTTCGAGAAGGGCTACATCCGCGCCCAGACCATCGGTTTCGACGACTACATCGCCTACAAGGGCGAGCAGGGCGCCAAGGACGCGGGCAAGATGCGCGCCGAAGGCAAGGACTACGTCGTCAAGGACGGCGACGTGATGAACTTCCTGTTCAGCAGCTGAACTCGATCCGCCTTGGCTGAGCCAGCGGGCGTCAGTCCGCGGGCTGCGCCTTGCCCCGCCAGTGGCGGACGTTGAACGGGAACACCGGGCGGTGGTCCTTCATCGCCAGGGCGGCGTCCGGCGTGGCGCCCAGATCGCCCCAGCCACTGCCGTCGCCCCAGTGCCGGAAACCGTGCTGGAGCACGCTGTGGCTCTCGCCGGGAATGCCCAGCGCCGTGGTCTCGTAAACGCCCTCCCGGGCGGGGTTGCCGTTGGTCTCGATCGTGAACCAGGAAGAGAACTCAGTGGACATGGAAGATCCTTTGTCAAACAAAGAGAGCCCCCACCTTAAGACAGAACGACACGCTTCGACTGTTCGCTGGGAAACACTCGATCGGCCGCGTGGCACGTGCTGCCAAAGCATGAAGGGGAAGTGGCATGCCGAAATGGTCACCCGCCTGGACACACCCGAACAGCGCGTAGAGTCGGCGGCATGAACGAACACGCTCCGATCCGTCCCGAACCCCAGCGCCTGGCCAAACGGCTCGCGGCCCAACTGCCGTGCTCGCGCCGCGACGCCGAACACTACATCGCTGGCGGTTGGGTGCGGGTTGACGGCACCGTGGTCGAGGAGCCCATGGCGCGCGTGCGCGACGAGCAGGCCGTGGAGCTCGATCCGAAGGCGCGGCTGGAACCGCTGGTGCCGGTCACGCTGGTCTGGCACAAGCCCTCGGGCCAGGCCCTGCCCGACGAATCGCCTTTGCCCGACGAGCTGGCCGCGCGCTGGTTCGCCCCGGGTGCGCGCTTCAAGGGCGACCGCTCGGGCGTGCGCCCGCTCAAGGCGCATGGCCACAAGCTGCTGCCGGTCTCGCCGCTGGAGGTGCTTGCCAGCGGCCTGATGGTGTTCACGCAGAACCCGGGCGTGGCGCGCAAGATCACCGATGCCTCCTCGCCGCTGGAACACGAGTGGCTCGTGGAGGTGCAGGACGATGCCGAACTCGACGACGACGCGCGGCGCGAAGCGGTGCTGCAGTCGCTGGGCAAGGCGCTGTTCTTCGACGGCTGGGCCGTGCCCACGGCGCGCGCGAGCTGGCAGAGCGAGCGGCGCCTGCGGCTGGCGATCAAGGGCACGCTGCCGGGGCAGGTGGCGCACCTGGCCGAGCGCGCCGGCCTGCGCCTGGCCTCGGTGCGGCGCCAGCGCCTGGGCCGCATCGGCCTGGACGGCCTGCCTTCAGGCCAGTGGCGCTACCTCGCCGCGCACGAGCGTTTCTGAAGCCACGCGGCCCACAGGCTCACGGCCATCGCGACCAGCATCACGGCCAGGCCGACCTGGTGCAGGTTCATCATGCGGCCCTGGGCGATCATCACGCCGCCCAGCGCCGCGCCCAGGGCCTGCCCGCCATACAGGGCCGAGGTGTTGAGCGCCACGGTGGCCGGGGCCAGCTCGGGTGAGATCTGCACCAGCCGCGCCTGCTGCGCCGAGTTGCACGAGAAGCAGCCCAGCGCCCAGGGGATGAGCACGAAGGCCTGGGCCCAGACGCCGTAGCGGCCCAGCGGCCAGAGCAGCAGGCTCAGCACGATGGCGCACAGCGTGATCAGCACGGCCCGGGGCGCGCCGATGCGGTCGATGGAGCGCGTGACCGCGACATTGCCTGCCAGGCCGAAGACGCCGAACCACAGGAAGATCAGCGACAGCAGTCCGCCGCCCGCGCCCAGGGTCTGCGCGAAGTAGGGGGCGAAGTAGGAGAACAGCGTGAACTGCCCGAAGGAGAAGAGCAGCGTCACGGCCACGGCGGTCATCAGCGGGGCCGAGCCCAGGGTGCGGCCCCAGGCCTCGCGCGACAGCGCGGCCGGTTTGATGCCGTCGGGCATCTCGCGCCACACCCAGGCGCCGCTGAGGAACGAGGTCAGCGCCACCAGCCCGAAGGCCCAGCGCCAGTTGAGTTCGCTGCTGATCCAGGCCGACAGCGGCATGCCCAGCACCGAGGCCAGCGACCAGCCCAGGAAGATGAAGGTGATGGCGCGCCCGCGCATCGCCGGGCCGACCAGGAGGCCCACGCTGGCCGCCGCCTGCGGCGTGAAGATGGCCGGCGCGATGACGGCCAGCACGCGCAGCGGCATCAGGCTGGCGTAGTTGGGTGCCAGCGCGCAGGCCAGCAGCAGCACGCCGTACCAGATCAGCGAGATCGTGAGCAGGCGGCGCCGGTCCCAGCCCGCGACCAGGCTGGCGAACAGCGGCGCGCCCAGGCCCATCAGGATGGCCGCGGCCGTGATCAGCTGGCCGGCCTGCGGGATCGACACGCCCAGCGAGTGGCTGATGTCGTTGAGCGTGCCGGGCACCACCATCACACCGGTGCCGATCACGAAGTTGCCCACCATCAGGGCCCAGAGGGCGCGTGGCAGGCGGTTGCTGGCAACGGTCATGGATGCAGGGTTCCAGGGAAGAACCACAACAGCGCGGCCGTCATGGTGAGGTAGCGGGCGAACTTGCCGATGGCCATGTAGGCCAGGCAGGGCCAGAACGGAAATTTGAGCCAGCCTGCCACGGCGCATAGCGGGTCGCCCACCACCGGCAGCCAGGACATGAGGCAGGCCTTGGGGCCGAAGCGCTCCAGCCATTGCAGCGCGCGCAGATCGACGTGGTTGCCGCGCGCCCGGTCCACCACCTTGTGCGTGCCCAGGCCCATGAGCCAGCTCACGGCGCCGCCGGCCGTGTTGCCGGCGGTGGCCACCAGGATGGCGGGCCAGAAGAGATGCGGGTTGATCTTGATCAGGCCGAACACCGCCGGCTCCGATCCCAGGGGCAGCAAGGTGGCCGATATGAAGGACACCACGAAGACCGTGCTCAGGCCGAATTCGGGCAGGGCCAGCTGCTCTATCAGGTAGGTGATCCAGTCGGGCATGGGCGGCGAAATCCGGGGGTGGGGGAGACCGGCGATCGGGAAGTCGGAGGGAGAGGGCAAAAAGGGTGCCGACATATCGCCTGCTGAAAAAACAGGCAGATACAATCGCGTTCCTTCGCCCCCCGCGTTAGCAGGGATCGCGGCAGTTCCACCGCTCGACACCGATTCTCCCACCGCCATGCAACTCGGGGCTTTCACCCTGCCCAATGCCCTGTTCGTCGCGCCCATGGCGGGGGTGACGGACCGGCCATTCCGCAAGCTGTGCAAGCGCCTGGGCGCGGGCTATGCGGTGAGCGAGATGGTGACCTCGCGCCCCGATCTGCAGGACAGCCTCAAGACCTCGCGCCGCGCCAACCACGAAGGCGAGGCCGCGCCGATCTCGGTGCAGATCGCCGGCACCGACGCGCAGATGATGGCCGACGCCGCGCGCTACAACATCGACCGGGGCGCGCAGATCATCGACATCAACATGGGCTGCCCGGCCAAGAAGGTCTGCAACAAGTGGGCCGGCTCGGCGCTGATGCAGGACGAGGCGCTGGCCATCGAGATCGTGCAGGCCGTGGTGGCCGCCTGCGAGCCGCACGGCGTGCCCGTCACCCTCAAGATGCGCACCGGCTGGTGCGCCAGCGTGCGCAACGCCCCCACGCTCGCGCTGGCCGCCGAAGCCGCGGGTGTGCAGATGCTCACCGTGCACGGCCGCACGCGCGAGCAGGGCTACAAGGGCCAGGCCGAGCACGACACCGTGGCCCACATCAAGAGCCGCGTGCGCATTCCGGTGGTGGCCAACGGCGACATCGACAGCCCCGAGCAGGCGCGCGAGGTGCTGCGCCGCACCGGGGCCGACGCCATCATGGTCGGCCGCGCCGCCCAGGGCCGGCCCTGGATCTTCCGTGAAATCGCCCACTTCCTCGCCACCGGCGAACACCTGCCGCCGCCCGACCTGGCCGACGTGCGGGTCTGGCTGCTCGACCACCTGCACGACCACTACGACCTGTACGGCGAATCCACCGGTGTGCGCAGCGCGCGCAAGCACCTGGGCTGGTACGCGCAATCGCTGCCGCTGCCCCCCGGCGCGGCCGCCCTGTTCCGTTCGCGCGTCAACGCCGTCACTACGGTGGAGGCGCAGCTGCGCTGCGTGAGCGAGAGCCTGGACGAGTGGTCGTCCGGCGAAACCACAACAACAACCCCGAGCGACAACTGGAAACTGGCCGCATGAAACAGAACAAATTGCACGACTGTGTGCGTGCCAGCATGGAAGACTTCTTCCGCGACCTCAACGGCACCGACCCCGCCAACCTGCACGACATGCTGGTCAAGGCGGTGGAAAAACCCTTGCTCGAAGTGGTGATGGAGCAGGCGCAGAACAACCAGTCGCGCGCCGCGCAATGGCTGGGGCTGAACCGCAACACGCTGCGCAAGAAGCTGCTCGAACACAAGCTCATCGACTGAGCCCACCGATTTCCCAACCTCCCAAGCCCTCTCTTCCATGCGCGCACTCATTTCCGTCTCCGACAAGACCGGCATCGTCGAACTCGCCCAGGCCCTGCACGGCCTCGGCGTGGCCCTGATCTCCACCGGCGGCACCGCCAAGCTGCTGGCCGAGAAAGGCCTGCCGGTGACCGAGGTGGCCGAGGTGACGGGCTTTCCCGAGATGCTCGACGGCCGCGTGAAGACGCTGCACCCCAAGGTGCACGGCGGCCTGCTGGCGCGCCGCGACCTGCCCGAGCACATGGCCGCGCTCAAGACCCATGGCATCGAGACCATCGACCTGCTGATCGTCAACCTCTATCCCTTCGAGTCCACCGTGGCCAAGGCCGGTTGCACGCTGGAAGACGCGATCGAGAACATCGACATCGGCGGCCCCGCCATGGTGCGCAGCGCCGCGAAGAACTGGAAGGACGTGGCGGTGCTGACCGACGCGGCCCAGTACCCGGCCGTGATCGACGAACTCAAGGCCAGCGGCAAGCTCAGCGACAAGACGCGCTTCGCGCTCTCGGTCGCCGCGTTCAACCGCATCAGCAACTACGACGCGGCCATCAGCGACTACCTCTCGTCCATCGAGTTCGAGGAAGGCGCCAGCGTGCCCCGCCGCAGCGAGTACCCGGCCCAGAGCAACGGCCGCTTCGTCAAGCTGCAGGACCTGCGCTACGGCGAGAACCCGCACCAGAGCGCCGCCTTCTACCGCGACCTGCACCCCGCGCCGGGCTCGCTGGTCACGGCCAGGCAGCTGCAGGGCAAGGAACTCAGCTACAACAACATCGCCGACGCCGACGCGGCCTGGGAATGTGTCAAGAGCTTCGAGGTGCCGGCCTGCGTGATCGTCAAGCACGCCAACCCCTGCGGCGTGGCCGTGGGCAAGGACGCGCTGGAGGCCTACGGCAAGGCTTTCCAGACCGACCCCACCAGCGCCTTCGGCGGCATCATCGCGCTCAACCGCGTGCTCGATGGCGCGGGCGCGCAGGCAATCAGCAAGCAGTTCGTCGAGGTGCTGATGGCGCCCGGCTACACGCCCGAGGCGCTGGAGGTCTTCAAGGCCAAGGCCAATGTGCGCGTGCTCGAAATCGCGCTGCCCCCGGGCGGCGCCACGGCGTGGGACAAGGGCCTGAACCTCAGCGATGTGAAGCGCGTGGGCTCGGGCCTGCTGATCCAGAGCGCCGACAACCACGTGCTGCAACGCAGCAACCTCAAGGTGGTCACCCAGCTGCAGCCGACCGAACAGCAGATCGAAGACCTGCTGTTCGCCTGGAAGGTGGCGAAGTTCGTGAAGTCCAACGCCATCGTGTTCTGCAAGGACGGCATGACCATGGGCGTGGGCGCGGGCCAGATGAGCCGCCTGGACTCGGCGCGCATCGCCAGCATCAAGGCCGGCCACGCCAAGCTCTCGCTGCAGGGCACGGCGGTGGCCAGCGACGCCTTCTTCCCGTTCCGCGACGGCCTGGACGTGGTGGTGGACGCGGGCGCGAGCTGCGTGATCCAGCCGGGTGGTTCGATGCGCGATCAGGAAGTGATCGACGCGGCGGACGAGCGCGGTGTCGTCATGGTCTACAGCGGCGTGCGCCACTTCCGCCATTGAGCGAACGGCGCCACGCGCGCCTGAATGCCCTCCGGGCCGCCGCAGAAACCTGCCGCGGCCCTTTTTCTTGCGGGGTCCCCGACCTTGAATAGTTAACTTCTATTCTTCGGATGCGGCCAATCAAATGGCTGTTTTCAAGGCGGCTCTCTATTCTCTGGGCCGGCGCGATCCAGACGGCCGACCCAGAACAACAACAGGAGACCCGCATGCTCACTCTGCAGAAGATGCCTGAAGCATCCACCGTGCGTTTTCAGCCCGAGCCCTGGATTCACCTGATCGAGCAGCTCGATGTGATCCTGGCGATGGTGCAAGCCGGTGACTCGAATCCCGTGCTCCGCCGCTTCGGTGCGCGCCGGCGTTCGGCCATGCACCGCCGCCTCATGCTGGAGCGAAGGCGCGTTGTTGCGGAGATCATGGTCTGGGGCCATGCCGACATCGCCATGGGCCCGATGCCGGATGCGCTGGCGCCGCAGCGCGATCTTGATGCCGAGTTCAGGCGCCTCGGAGACGCCTTCGAGCTGTGCGCGCAGGACCCGTCGCCGCTGACGCAGGCCGCGCTGCGGGACTGGCTGACCCTGCGTTCGCACATGCACCGGGAGCACGCCCGCTTTTTCCGGGCGTACTGACCGAAGCCCGCGCTCAGCGCGCCAGCTGCTTGAACACCTCGCGCGCCGCGGCCACCGTGTCTTCGATGTCCTGGGTCGTGTGCGCCGCGCTCACGAAGCCGGCTTCGTACAGGGCCGGCGCGATGTAGACGCCGCGGTCGAGCAGGCCGTGGAACAGGGTGTTGAAGCGCGGGCCGTCGGTCGTCATCACCTTGGCGTAGTTCTGCGGCAGTTCGTCGAACAGGAAGAAGCCGAACATGCCACCCTCGCTGTCGCCACTCAGTGCCACGCCCTCGGCGGCGGCGGCGCCCTTGAGGCCATCAACCAGCGAACGCGTGGTGGCCGCGAGTTTGTCGTAGAAACCGGGCTGGCGAATTTCCTTGAGCGTGGCCAGACCGCAGGCCGTGGCCACCGGGTTGCCCGAGAGCGTGCCGGCCTGGTACACGCCGCCCAGCGGGGCGAGCTGTTCCATCACCGCGCGCTTGGCGCCGAAGGCGGCCAGCGGCATGCCGCCGCCGATCACCTTGCCCATCACGGTCATGTCGGGCTCGAAGCCGGGGATGAGTTGGGCGTACACGCTTTGCGCGCCGCCCAGCGCCACGCGGAAGCCGGTCATGACCTCGTCGAAGGCGAGCAGGGCACCGTGCTGCGTGCACAGCTCGCGGCAGCGCTTCATGAACGGCACGCTGGCGCGCACGAAGTTCATGTTGCCCGCGATCGGCTCGATGATGAGGCAGGCCAGTTCAGGGCCGTGCTCGGCGAACGCGGCCTCGAGTTGTTCGAGGTTGTTGTATTCGAGCACGAGGGTGTGCTGCACCACCTCGGGCGGCACGCCGGAGCTGGTGGGGTTGCCGAAGGTGGCCAGGCCCGAGCCGGCCTTGACCAGCAGGGCGTCGGCATGGCCGTGGTAGCAGCCCTCGAACTTGATGATCTTCTTGCGGCCGGTCGCGCCGCGCGCCAGGCGGATGGTGCTCATGCCGGCCTCGGTGCCCGAGCTCACCAGCCGCACCATGTCGATGCTGGGCACCAGTTCGACGATGGCCTCGGCCAACTCGACCTCGCGCTCGGTCGGCGCGCCGAACGAGAAACCCTCCAGCACGGCCTTTTGCACCGCCTCGACCACCGCCGGGTGGCCATGGCCCAGGATCATCGGACCCCAGGAGCCGATGTAGTCGATGTAGCGCTGGCCGTTGGCGTCCCAGAAGTGGGCGCCCTGGGCGCGTTGCACGAAACGGGGCGTGCCGCCCACCGCGCGGAAGGCGCGCACGGGCGAGTTCACGCCGCCGGGGATCAGCGCCTTGGCGCGGTCGAACAGTTGCTGGTTGCGATCGGTGGTCATGGAGCGAAGGTCAATGTCTCGTGGTGTCGAGCGGGAAATCGTTGGCGTCGAGTGTGCTGTCGGGCGTGCCTTCGGCGGGGGCTTCTTCTTCCTCGCCCTCGTCGTCGTGGGCCCAGAACAGGCGGTCGGGCACGGCGTGGCCCATGCCGGGCTGGAAGCCCGCGTCCAGGCACTGGTCGAGGTAGGTGAGGGCTTCGGCGCAGGCCGCCTGCAGGTCGCTGCCGCCCGCGATGAGCGCGCACAGCGCGGCCGACAGGGTGTCGCCCGCACCGGTGAAGGTGGCTTCGAAGCGCTCGTAGCGCGCCGTGGCCAGCACCGTCTCGGGCGTGGCGAGGTGGCTTTCCAGGTACTGGTCGGCCGCGTTGAACCCGGTCACCAGGGTGTAGGGCACGCCGTGCACGGCGGCCGCGCGGGCCACCTCGCGGGCGGTGGGCGGGCGATCGCCTTCCCATTCGGGCAGCAGCCAGCGGCACAAGGTGCTGTGGTTGCCCACCAGCACCGTGGTCTGCGGCAGCAGCAGTTCGGCGCAGGCGTCCAGGTAGGTGTCGATCGCCATCTCGTCCCACCAGGAGAGGTCGGGCATGTAGGTGATGACCGGGACCTCGCTGTAGTCGGTCGTGATCTCCGCGATCACGCTCAGGTTTTCCGGGCTGCCCACGAAACCGACCTTGAAGGCCTGCACCGGCATGTCCTCCAGCGCGCAGCGCGCCTGGTCGGCCACCGCTTCTTCATCGAAGGCGTAGTGGTCGTGGATGTCGGAGGTGTCGCGGATGTAGGCGCCCGTGACGATGGGCAGCACGTGCGTCGACGCGCTCGACATGGCGGTGATGTCCGCGCTCAGGCCGCCCGCGCCGCTGGGATCGCTGGCGTTGAAGGTCAGCACGCACGGCAGGGAAATCTCGCCGGGCTTCTCGACCGTTTCGGGCGCGGAAGTTGCGGGTGTATCGGGCATGGGTACGGAGGGGGGGAAGGGTTGTGGCGCGGTCACCCGGGTGGGTGCGTTGCGCAGGGCGCCAAACGTGATCGACAGCCGGTCCAACTGGCTTGCGGAGCGGCTTATGTCGCTCGATACAATGCTTGCATTCTAAGACAATGCCCCCTATAACCATGACCGAAACCAAGACTTGGATGTGCCTGATCTGCGGCTGGATTTACGACGAAGCCGCAGGTGCACCCGAGCATGGCGTGGCCGCCGGCACTCCCTGGGCTGAGGTGCCGATGAACTGGACCTGTCCCGAGTGCGGCGCCCGCAAAGAAGATTTTGAAATGGTGCAGATCTGAGGTCGGGGTCTGCGCGCTTGATGGTTTCCTGGCGAACCCGGTAGGGTATTTCTCCGGTCTCGCTTTCCTCGTTCTGTCCCACCCTCTGGAGCTAGTGAAACGTGAGCACAACGCCTGCCCTCAAAGTCCTGGTGGTTGACGACAGCAACACCATCCGCCGCAGCGCCGAGATTTTCCTCAAGCAGGGCGGGCATGAAGTCCTGCTGGCCGACGACGGCTTCGACGCCCTGGCCAAGATCAACGACTACCAGCCCGATCTGGTGTTCTGCGACATCCTCATGCCGCGCCTCGACGGTTACCAGACCTGCGCCATCATCAAGCGCAACGCCCGCTTCGCCGGCATCCCCGTGGTGATGCTGTCGTCCAAGGACGGCGTGTTCGACAAGGCGCGTGGGCGCATGGTCGGCTCGCAGGACTACCTCACCAAACCCTTTACCAAAGACCAGCTGCTGCAAGCCGTGCAGCAGTTCGGCGCCAACCTGACAGGAGCAGTGTGATGCCCATTCGGAAAATCCTCGTGGTGGACGACTCGAAAACCGAGCTGATGGTCCTGTCCGATCTGCTGGGAAAAAACGGCTACACCGTGAGCACCGCTGAGAACGCGGACGAGGCCTTCCGTCGGCTTGGCGAGGAAAAGCCCGATCTGATCCTGATGGACGTGGTGATGCCCGGTCAGAATGGGTTTCAACTCACGCGTGCCATCACGCGGGACCCTCAGTATTCGAGCATTCCCATCGTCATGTGTACGAGCAAAAATCTGGAGACCGACCGCGTCTGGGGCATGCGCCAGGGCGCACGCGACTACGTGACCAAACCGGTCGACGCGGAAGAGTTGCTGTCGAAGATTCGCGCGCTGGGTTGACCGCACCACCGACCTGAACCGCACCGAGCATGGCCAAACGTCAATCACTCAAGGAACTCCAGGAACGATTGGCCCAGCGTTTGACGGCCGCCAAGACCGAAGCCGTCACCGCCACCTGGTTGGCGGTCGAAGCCGGCGACCGGCGTTACCTGCTCCCTCTGGTGCAGTCCGGTGAAATCTTCCCCTGGTCCGCGCTGCAGCGCGTGCCCTACACCAAGCCCTGGTACGCCGGGGTCGCCAGTCTGCGCGGCGGCCTGCACGGCGTGATCGACCTGGCCCGCCTGGTCGGCTCGGCGGCCTCGGCGCTGCCTTCCCCGACCAGCGAACGCGTGACCTCCGAGTCGCGCCTGGTCAGCCTGCACACCGCGCTCGGCTTCAATGCCGTGATCTGGATCGACCGCCTGCTCGGTCTGCGCAACCCCTCCATGTTCACCGCGCTCGGGGCCAATCCCGAGGGCGCGCCTTCGTATTTCACCCGCTCGCTGGTCGATGCCCAGGGTCAGTCCTGGCAGGAGCTGGATCTGCAGATGCTGGTGGCCGAGCCCGAGTTTCTGGCGATCGCCGCCTGAAGGTTGAACCCGCGGACCGCATGGGGTCCATTCGTCATTCTGTTTTCAGTTGGAAGGTTTTTACATGGCTATGCTTGATCGATTCCAGGGTCTCTTCAAGAAAAAAGCCGGCGACGAACCCGACCTTTCCAATGCCACCGACCAGGAGGTCGCCGAACTCGCGGCGGCCCGCCTGGCGCCGACGCTTGCATCGGAAGGCCTCGTCGGCAATCCGATGGTGGACGAGGATAGCCCCGACGCCAGCGGCCAGGTGACCCTGCCGCTGCTGGGCAGCAAACCGGCCGAGCAGCACCAGCGCACGCTGGCCATCCTGCTGGCGCTCGGCCTGGTCGTTCTCGGTGGCGTGACGCTGTATGCCCTGACCCAGACCGAAAAGGTGGGTCAGCAGGTGGCCGCCAGCGGCCAGGCTCTGATGCAGTCGCAGCGCCTGGCCAAGAGCGTGTCGCAGGCCCTGATCGGCAGCCCTGCCGCCTTCCCCGAGGTGCGCGACAGCTCGACCGTGATGGCCCGCACGCTGCGCGGCCTGCAAGGCGGCGACAGCGAGATGTCGCTCGACGCGCTGGGCGCCGAATATTCGGAAGACCTCGGCAAGATCCTGCCCAAGGTGGACCAGGCCGAGCGCAATGCGGCGGCGGTGCTGGCGCAGCAGAACATCCTGACGCAGGTGGGCAACGCCTTGCGCACCATCAACCGGCAGTCGTCGGACCTGCTGGAGATCGCCGAGACCGTGTCCTCGCTGAAGCTGCAGCAGAACGCGCCGGCCGCCGAGATTTCGGCCTCGGGCCAGCTGGTGATGCTGACCCAGCGCATCGGCAAGTCGGCCAACGAGTTCCTGACGATGGAGGGCGTGAGCCCGGAAGCGGTGTTCCTGCTCGGCAAGGACTTGAACACCTTCAAGGAAATCGCCGAAGGCCTGCTCAACGGCAGCGACGAACTGCGCCTGGCCGCCGCGCGCGACCCGCAGGTGCGCGAGCGCCTGGACGCCCTGCTCAAGCTGTACGAAGCCACGCGCGTCGAAGCCGGCGCGATTCTGGGCAACCTGCAGGGCCTGGTCTCGGCGCGTGAAGCGCAGGCCGGCATCATTGCCGACAGCGAGCCCTTGCGCCTGAGCCTGGAGAAGCTGCAGGGCGACCTGTCGTCGCGCTCGGGCCTCGGTGGCGGCCAGTTGGCGGCCCTGGCCCTCTCGGCCCTGTTTGCCCTGCTGTGCGCGGGCGGCCTGGCCTATGTGCAGCTGCTCGACAGCCGCCAGCGCCAGTCGGTCGCGGAATCGCAGCGGCTTGCTGCCGAATCGCTGGAGCAGGACGCCAAGCGCGTCAACGACGCCAACCAGGCGGCCATTCTTCGCCTGATGAACGAACTGCAGACGGTGGCCGAAGGCGATCTGACGCAGGAAGCCACCGTCACGGAAGACATCACCGGCGCCATCGCCGACTCGGTGAACTACACGGTAGAAGAACTGCGCTCGCTGGTGGGCAACGTGCAGGCCACGGCCACGCGCGTGGCGCAGACGACGTCGGCGGTGGAAAGCACCTCGACCGAGCTGCTGGCCGCGTCCACCGAACAGCTGCGCGAGATCCGCGAAACCGGCCAGTCGGTGCTGGATATGGCGCAGCGCATCAACCAGGTGTCGGGCCAGGCGCAGGAGTCGGCCACGGTGGCCCGCGCGTCGCTGCAAGCCGCCGAGTCGGGCCTGCAGGCCGTGCAGGACGCCATTGGCGGTATGAACGCCATCCGCGACCAGATCCAGGAAACCTCCAAGCGCATCAAGCGGCTCGGTGAGTCGTCGCAGGAGATCGGTGAAATCACCGAACTGATCTCGGACATTACCGAACAGACGAACGTGCTGGCCCTCAACGCCGCCATCCAGGCGGCGTCGGCCGGTGAAGCCGGCCGGGGCTTCTCGGTGGTGGCGGAAGAAGTGCAGCGGCTGGCCGAACGCTCCGCCGATGCCACGCGCCAGATCTCGGCGCTGGTGAAGGCGATTCAGACCGACACGCAGGACGCGGTGGCCGCCATGGAGCGTTCCACGCAGGGTGTGGTCGAAGGGGCCAAGCTGTCGGACAACGCCGGTACCGCGCTGTCGGAGATCGACCGTGTGTCGCGCCGCCTCGCCGAACTGATTGAACAGATTTCCGATGCCGCGTCCCGCGAAGCGGATTCGGCCAACGAGGTGGCCGGCAACATCCAGCACATCTTCGCGGTGACCGAACAGACCGGCGAAGGCACGCGCTCCACGGCGGCCCAGGTGCGCGAGCTCTCGGCCATGGCCGAGGAACTGCGCCAATCCGTGGCCCGATTCAAGATCGCCTGACGACCCCGCTCGGCGCCCGCGTCAACCCACTGGAAGAACATGCTCGACTCCGCCATCGACACCGACAGCCTGCCAGCGGACGCGCCGGTCGCCGACCTCGGCCCCCTGGCCTGGGTTTTCGAGGAACTGCGCAAATCGCTCGACGGCGCCAACAAGGCCATCCGGCGCTTCGTGCGCGAGACCGAACTGTCGCGCAACAACGACCTGGAGGCGGTGGACCCCGGTTCGCTGCGGCTGGCGCGCCAGCAGTTGCACCAGGCCGTGGGGGCACTGGAGATGGTGGGGCTGACCTCGCCGGCCCAGGTGCTGCGCGCGATGGAAGCCGCGGTGCAGCGTTTCGTGCAGCGCCCGAACACCTGCAACGAAGAGGCCGCGGGCAAGGTCGAGCGCGCGAGCTTCGCGCTGATCGAGTACCTGGAAGCGGTGCTCAACAACAAGCCGATCCAGCCGGTGGCGCTGTTTGCGCAGTACCGCGAGGTGCAGGAGCTGGCCGCGGCCGAGCGCGTGCACCCGGCCGATCTGTGGCCCTTCGAACACCGGGGCAAGGAGGTCGGCGCGCCGGTCGACGTCGCCGCGCTCGAATCCAGCGCGGCGGTGCGCTCGCTGTTCGACCGCCTGGTGCTGCTGGTCGTGAAGACCCAGAGCGTGGCCGCCGCGCAGCAACTGGCCAAGCTCAGTGCCGGCCTGTCCGCCGGCGCCGCCGATGCGCGCTCGCGCACGTTCTGGCGCGTGGCCGCCGGTTATTTCGAGGCGGTGGCGCAGCGCCTGCTGCCGCCCGACGTCTACGTCAAGCGCGCAACCTCGCGCATCCTGCTGCAGTTCGTCAACCTCAGCCAGGGCAAGGCCCAGGTGTCGGAGACCCTGCTGCACGACCTGCTGTTCTTCTGTGCCCAGCCCACGGCGGTTTCCGCCACCACCACGCCCCACCTGGCGGCGGTGCGCGACGCCTTCGGCCTGGGCCAATTGCCGCCGGTGGACTACCACCAGGCCACGCTGGGCCGCTACGACCCGGCGGTGCTCGCCCAGGCGCGCAAGCGCATCCACGCGGCCAAGGAAGTCTGGTCGCTGTACTCCGGCGGCGACAACAGCCGCGCCCGGCAGGTGGCCGACCAGTTCAGCCTGATCGGTGATTCGCTGCTCAAGCTGCACCCGGCCAGCACCGTGCTGGCCCAGGCCCTGGTGAAGGCGGCCGATCAGGCCGTGCAGGAAGCCGGCAACGTGCGCCCCGAGCTGGCGATGGAAGTCGCCACCACCACGCTGTACCTGGAAGCGGCCTTCGAGGATTTCGACCCCAGCGCACCCGAGCTGACCGAACGCACGCAAGCCCTCGCCGAACGCCTGGAAGGCGTGCTCGCCGGGCGGCCCGCGCAGCCGCTGGATGTGTGGATGGAGCAGCTGTACCGGCGCGTGAGCGACCGCCAGACCATGGGCAGCGTGGTCGGCGAACTCAAGGCCTCGCTGGGCGAGGCGGAAAAATCGCTCGACCAGTTCTTCCGCAACCCGCAGGAGAAGGCCGGTCTGCACGTGGCGGTGTCCCAGCTGGGGCAGATGCGCGGCGTGCTCTCCGTGCTGGGGCTGGAGCAGGCGGTGCTCACCGTGGCCCGCATGCGCAACGCGGTGGACCAGATCCTCGACACCGAGGTGGACGAGGCGCTGGCGCGCGAGGCCGGCACCTTCCAGCAGCTGGGCAACAACCTGAGCGCGATGAGCTTCCTCGTCGACATGCTCAACTACCAGCCGGCGCTGGCCAAGAAGCTTTTCGTGTTCGACGAAGAGAAGGGCGAGCTGTTGCCCCTCATGGGCCGCAGTGTGGGGGCCGATGTGGCGCACCAACCCGCCCTGGAAGAGGCGCAGGCCATCAGCGATGGCGTGCAGCGCGTGGTCGACAGCGTGCAGGGTGGCCTGAGCCTGGTCGATCTGAGCGAACAGCTCGACTCGCTGGCGGATCAGGCTTCGCTGGCCGAGCAGTCGGGCGTGGCGCGGGCCGCGCGCGAAGCGGCCGAGGCGGTGGTCGGTGACGATGCCGCCGCGGGTGCGCAGGCCCTGGTGGGCCTGTCGGCATCTTCCACGGCGGCCCAGGCGCCCGAGCCCGAAGCGCCCAGCGACGCGGACAACGACGAAGACGACCTGCTCGACATCTTCCTGGAAGAGGCCCGCGAAGTCGTGGCCAACGGCCTGGAAGCCGTGTCGCACCTGCAGGTGCAGCCCAGCGATCTGGAGCACCTGACCACGCTGCGCCGGGCGTTCCACACGCTCAAGGGCAGTTCGCGCATGGTCGGCCTGGACGAGTTCGGCGAAGCGGCCTGGGCCATGGAGCAGTTGCTCAACACGGTGCTGGCCGAACAGCGGCCCGCCAGCCCGCCCCTGCTCACGCTCTCGGGCGAGGCCATGACCGAGTTCGGGCGCTGGGTGGACGACATCTCGGCACGCCGTGCCGTGCCCTGGCGCTCGCTGCCCTTCCGCGCCAGCGCCGAGGCGCTGCGCGACCAGGGGCAGTACCTGCCGCTGGCCTCGCCGGAGGCGGCCACGTCCGCACCGGCGCCTCTGGTGGAAGCCACCGTGTTCGTGCCACCGGAAGCGGCCGAACCGGCCCCGGTGGGGGAGGCCCTGGCCGAGCCCTCGTTCGACCTCGATCTCGATGCCGTGGCGGCGGCCGCAGCCGCGGCTGCGACCGCAGAGGCGCCTGTCGATGCACTGCCCACCCAGGACTTCCCGCCGGTGGACGCCGCCGCCGAGCCGCCGGTGGTGGCCCCGCCGCTGGACGCCGAACCGCTGCTGGCCGACATCGATTTCGGCAGCCTCGCCGCGTTCTCCTCCGCCGCGCAAGCCGTGCCGGCCGAAGTGCCGGTCGAACCCGAGCCCGTCCTGGCCGAGCCCGAATGGGCCGACCCCGAGCTGGCCCAGGTGGTCGATCCCGTGGAAGAACCGCTGCCGGCGAGCGTGCCCGAGGTGGTGGACGAGGCGGTGGTGGCACCGCTGCCCGAGCCCGTCGAGGCACCCCCCGAGGACGATCACCTGGCCCTGGAAGTGGCGCAGTCGGTCGAACCTTTCGCGCTGCCCGAACCCGAGCCCGAGGCCATCCCCGACGAACAGACCAAGGTCATCGGTTCGCTGCGCATCGGCCTCAAGCTCTACAACGTCTACCTCAACGAGGCCGACGAGTGGTCCCGCCGCCTCAACACCGTGCTGACCGAGTGGGCCCTGGAGCGCCACGAGCCGGTGCCCGAGCAGGCCGAGGCGCTGGCGCATTCGCTGGCGGGCAGTTCGGCCACGGTGGGCTTCCAGTCCCTGTCCGACATCGCGCGCGCGCTGGAGCATGCGATCGAATCGGTGGGCATGCACCAGCGCTCGGGCCACCCGGCCAGCGCGGGCCAGGCCCAGCTGTTCGTCGAGGCGTCGGACGACATCCGCCGCCTGTTGCACCAGTTCGCCGCCGGCTTCCTCAAGGAGCCCAACGCCGAGCTGATGGACGCGCTGTACCGCGTGGTGCACGACCCGCAGCCCGAGCCCGAGCCCACCGTCGAGGCGCCAGCGCCCGCCGAGGTGCAGGCGCCCCAGGACGACGGCGCGCCGGTGCTGGCGCTGACCGGTTTCGAGGTGCCTGACCGCGCCGAACACACCACCGCCTTCACCGCGCCGCACGCCGACGTGAGCCGCGTGCACGAGGTGGTGCAGGACATCGACGACGACATCGACGTGGCCGACACCGTGGACGTCGACCTGTTCCCGATCTTCGCGGAAGAGGCGCAGGAGCTCATTCCTCAGCTCGACGGCGCCTTGCGCCAGTGGGTGGCGCGCCCCGACAACAGCAGCGCGCGCGCCGAGGTGCTGCGCAACCTGCACACGCTCAAGGGCAGCGCGCGCCTGGCCGGCGCCTTGCGGCTGGGCGAGATGGCGCACCGCATGGAAACCACCGCCGAGCGGTTGGGTTCCGACCTTCAGCGCGGTGCCGACCTCGAACCCCTGCAGAGCGCGTTCGACGCCATCAGCGCGCGTTTCGAGCAGTTGCGCAACGCCGACGCCCAGATCATCGACATCGCGCCGCCGGTGCCCGAGCCGGTGCCGGCCCAGCCGGTGGCAGAGGCCGCCGCACCGCCCGTGGCCGCCACCGCCGCCATCGGCGGGGAAGGGGGCCTGACCGGCATCTCGCTGCCGCAGGCGCCCACGATCCTGCAGGCCCGCGCGGGTGCCGCCGTGCGCGTGCGCCCCGAGCTGCTGGACCGCCTGGTCAACCAGACCGGCGAGGTGATGATCACTCGCTCGCGCATGGAGTCCGAACTCGTGACCCTGCGCGGCTCGCTCAAGGACCTCACGGGCAACCTGGACCGTCTGCGCGGCCAGCTGCGCGACATCGAGCTGCAGGCCGAGACCCAGATGCAGTCGCGGCTGGCCCAGGCGCGCGACGCCGACCAGTCGTTCGACCCGCTGGAGTTCGACCGCTTCACCCGCGTGCAGGAACTCACCCGCATGATGGCCGAGTCGGTGAACGACGTGGCCACCGTGCAGCGCAACCTGCAGCGCGCGGTGGAGGCCACCGAAGACAGCCTGGTCGCCCAGGCGCGCCAGACGCGCGAACTGCAGCGCGACCTGCTGCGCACGCGCATGGTGGAGTTCGAAGGCATCTCCGAGCGCCTGTACCGCGTGGTGCGCCAGGCCTCCAAGGAAACCGGCAAGCAGGTGCGGCTGGACATCACCGGCGGCAACATCGAAATGGACCGCGGCGTGCTCGACCGCATGACCGCCGCGTTCGAACACCTGCTGCGCAACAGCGTGGCCCACGGCATCGAAGCCCCCGAGCGGCGCCAACAGGCCGGCAAGCCGACCGAAGGCCAGATCGAGATCGTGCTGGGCCATGAACTCAACGACGTGTCGCTGGTCTTCACCGACGACGGCGCCGGCCTCGACCTCGCGCGGCTGCGCGAAAAGGGCCTGGCGCAAGGCATCGTGCCGGCGGGCACCGAGTTGAGCGACGAGGAAGCCGCCCAGCTCGTGTTCGAGCCCGGCATCAGCACGGCGCGCGAGGTGTCCGAGCTGGCCGGCCGTGGCATCGGCATGGACGTGGTGCGCAACGACGTGGTCGCGCTGGGCGGCCGCATCGAGACCGCCACGCAGGCCGGGCAGGGCACCAGCTTCAAGCTGGTGCTGCCGCTGACGACCGCGGTCACGCAGGTGGTGATGCTGCGCGCGGGCGGGCTCACCGTGGGCGTGCCGTCCAACCTGGTCGAGGTGGTGCGCCGCCTGAGCAACGACGACCTCACCAAGGCCTACACCAGTGGCCACCTCAATGTGGCGGGCGAGGACGTGCCCTTCTACTGGGCTGGCGCGCTGCTGCAATCCTCGGCGCACTCGACCGAGGTGCATGGCCGCACACAACCGGTGGTGATTTTCCGAAGCGCGGCGCAGCGCGTGGCCATGCACGTGGACGAAGTGCTGGGCAACCAGGAAGTCGTGGTGAAGAACCTGGGGGCGCAGCTCTCGCGGCTGCCGGGCCTGGCGGGCATGTCGGTGCTGGCGTCGGGCGCGGTGGCGCTGATCTACAACCCGGTGGCGCTGGCCACGGTGTACGGCGCCCAGGTGGCCGAGTGGGTGGCGAACCAGCGCACGACGCCGCAGGCGGCGACGTCCCTGGGCGAGGCGCTGGCGCAGAGCGCGGCGGAGGTCAACACGGTGCCGCTGGTGCTGGTGGTGGACGACTCCATCACCGTGCGCCGCGTGACGCAGCGCCTGCTGCAGCGCGAGGGCTACCGCGTGACGCTGGCGGCCGATGGCCTGCAGGCGCTGGAGAAGCTGCAGACCGAGCGCCCGACCGTGGTGCTGTCCGACATCGAGATGCCGCGCATGGACGGCTTCGACCTGGTGCGCAACATCCGCAGCGACGTGCGCCTGTCCGACCTGCCGGTGATCATGATCACCTCGCGCATCGCGGAGAAACACCGCGAGCACGCGCGCGAACTCGGGGTGGACCACTACCTCGGCAAGCCTTACTCGGAAGACGAGCTGCTGGCCCTGATCGGCCACTACGCGAAGGCGGCGGCCGAGGCCTGATGCTCAGCGGGGCGTCTTGCCTGGTTGTTTGACGACGGCGTAGCGCTCTAACGTGCGCTCGCGCGCCACCGCATGGTCCACGATCGGCTGCGGGTAGCCCTCGCCCAGCACCAGCCCGGCCGCCGCCAGCTCGATCTCGTTGGCCTTCCAGGGCGCGTGGATCGCCGCGTCCGGCAGGCCGGCAAGCTGCGGCAGGTACTTCCGGATGAACTTGCCCTGCGGGTCGAATTTCTCGCTCTGCGTCACCGGGTTGAAGATGCGGAACCAGGGCTGGGCATCGCAGCCGCTGGAGCTGGCCCACTGCCAGCCGCCGTTGTTGGCCGCGAGGTCGAAATCGATCAGGTGGTCGGCGAAGTAACGTTCGCCCCATTGCCAGTGCAGCCCCAAGTCCTTCACCAGGAAGCTGGCCACCACCATGCGCAGCCGGTTGTGCATGTAGCCGGTCTGGTTGATCTGCGCCATGGCCGCGTCGATCAGCGGGTAGCCGGTGCGGCCCTCGCACCAGGCCGCGAACTGCTCCTTGGCGTGTTTGCCGTGCTCGAACTTGATGGCGTCGTACTCGGGCTTGAAGGCCTTGTCCACCACGTGCGGAAAGTTGGCCAGCACCTGGTGGTAGAAGTCGCGCCAGACCAGTTCCGACAGCCAGGTGCTCGCGCCCGCGATGCCCTGCAGGTGCATCTGGTAGGCCACCGAGGCGAGGTGGCGGATCGAGATGGTGCCAAAGCGCAGGTGCGCGCTCAGGTAGCTCGGCCCCTTCACGGCGGGGAAATTGCGCGCCTCGGTGTAGCGGTCGATGCGGTCGACGAAGTCCTCGAACAGCGCCTGCGCCCCGCTCGTGCCCGTGGGCAGGGCGAGTTGCGCGAGGTTGGTGGGCTCGAAGCCGATGTCCGACAGGCTGGGGACCGGCACCGCGTGCTCGGCCGGCACGCCGGCCAGCGTGCCCGCGTACCGGGCGACCGGGTAGGCCTTCAGGTGAAAGGGCGTGAGCGCCTTGAGCCAGGCGTTCTTGTAGGGCGTGAACACGCCGAAGGCCTGTCCCGCCTGCGTGAGCACCTCGCGCCGCTCGAAGACCACGTGGTCCTTGTGGCTGTGCAGCAGGATGCCGGCGTGCGCGAGGTCGCCGAACACGCGCGCGTCGCGCGCCAGGGCGGCGGGTTCGTCGTCGTGGTTGGCGAACACCGCCTGCACGCCCAGCTTCTGCGCCAGCGCGGGAATCGCCTGCCGGGCCGGCGCGTGCAGCACGATCAGGCCCACGCCTTCCACGCGGTGCGCCCGCCCCAGCGCGCGCAGCCGTTCGTCGAGCTCCACCAGCGATTCGCGGATGAACTCCACGCGCCGGTCGGCGCGCAGGCCGCGTTCGATCAGGTCGTCCAGGATCTCGGTGTCGAACACGAACACGCACCACACCTGGCGGCAGACCTTGAGCGCGTGGTACAGCGCCGCGTTGTCCTCGGCGCGCAGGTCACGGCGGAACCACATCAGACCTTTGTCGTAGCTGTTCATGGGCCAGGGCGGGGGTTGCCCCTGCCGGGCAATGACCAGCAGAGTAGGCGGCTTAAAATCGCGCCATGTCCGCTGATTTTGCCCCCATCAACCTGACCAATCATTTCCTGATTGCGATGCCCGGCCTCAGCGACGAGCTTTTTGGCCGCAGCGTGGTGTTCATGTGCGAACACAGCGAGCGCGGCGCCCTGGGGCTGGTGATCAACAAGCCCAGCGACATCCTGCTGCCCCGCCTGTTCGAGAAGGTCGACCTGCCCATGGGGCGTGACGACCTAGCCGAGCTGCCGGTGTTCCAGGGCGGCCCGGTGCAGACCGAGCGCGGTTTCGTGCTGCACGAGGCGGTCTCGGGCGAGGGCGAGTCGGTCTACGCGTCCACCCTGTCCATTCCCGGCGGCCTGGAGATGACCACCTCCAAGGACGTGCTCGAAGCCATGGCCTCGGGCGCCGGCCCGCGCCGGGTGTTCGTCTCGCTGGGCTACGCCTCCTGGGGGCAGGGCCAGCTCGAATCGGAAATCACCGAGAACAGCTGGCTCACGGTGGAGGCCGACCCCAACCTCATCTTCGACGCGCCGGTGGCCGAGCGCTACGAGCGTGCCATGGCCCTGCTGGGCCTGCAGCCCTGGATGTTGTCGCCCGACGCGGGGCATGCATGACCGTGAACGCACCGGCGCCCACGACCATTGAAGTCCCGGCGCATTGCCAGGTGTTCCTGGCGTTCGACTTCGGCCTCAAGCGCACCGGCGTGGCCACCGGCAACCGCCTCACGCGCAGCGCCACCCCCCAGCCCACCATCGCCGCCGAGGGCGACGCGCGCTTCGCGCAGATCGCGCAGCGCCTTAAGGAGTGGCAGCCCGACGCCCTGGTGGTGGGCGTGCCCTACCACCCCGACGGGGCCGCGCACGAGAACACCGCGCGCGCGCTCAAGTTCGCGCGCCAGCTGCGCGGCCGCCATGGCCTGCCCGTGTTCGAGGTGGACGAGCGCTACAGCACCACCGAGGCCCACAGCCTCGGGGCCAAAGACGCCGATGCCGCATCGGCCTGCATCATCCTGGAACAGTTTTTGAGGAGCCTGCCTTGACGTCGTCGTCGTCACCTTCCCACCTGCCCGATGCCGAGGCGCTCTACGCGGAGCTGGCGCGCGGGGTGAAACAGCTGCTGGCCTCGTCGCCCGCGCCCGTGGTGCTGGCCGGCATCACCTCCGGCGGCGCCTGGCTGGCCGAGCGCCTGCAGGCCGACCTGGGCCTGAGCGGGCCGGCGGGTGTGATCTCGTCGAGCATGCACCGCGACGACTTCGCGCAGCGCGGCCTGGCTTCGAGCGCGCAAACCCGACTGCCGTTCGACGTGAACGGCGCGCACGTGCTGCTGATCGACGACGTGCTCTACACCGGCCGCACGCTGCGCGCCGTGATCAACGAACTCTTCGACTACGGCCGCCCCGCCAGCGTGCGCCTGGCGGTGCTGGTGGACCGGGGCGGGCGCGAACTGCCGATCGAGGCCAACCTGTGCGCCGCGCGCCTGGACGTGCCCGCGGGCCGTTCGCTCGAGCTCGCGCGCGACGACAGCGGCCGCCTGAGCTTCGTGCTGGAAACCAAGGAAGCCTGACCGTGCAACGCAAGAACCCCCAGCTCAACAAGAACGGTGAACTGATTCACCTGCTCTCCACCGAGGGCCTGTCGCGCGACATCCTCACGCAGATCCTGGACACCGCCGCCAACTTCACGAGCGTGAGCAACCGCGAGGTGAAGAAGGTGCCGCTGCTGCGCGGCAAGAGCGTGTTCAACCTGTTCTTCGAGAACAGCACGCGCACGCGCACCACCTTCGAGATCGCGGCCACGCGCCTCTCCGCCGACGTGATCAACCTCGACATCGCGCGCAGCTCCACCGCCAAGGGCGAGTCGCTGCTCGACACCATCGCCAACCTCAGCGCCATGGCGGCCGACATCTTCGTCGTGCGCCACAGCGAGTCGGGTGCGCCCTACCTGATCTCGCAGCATGTGGCGCCGCACGTGCACGTGGTCAACGCCGGCGACGGGCGCCATGCGCACCCCACCCAGGGGCTGCTCGACATGTACACGATCCGCCACTACAAGAAGGACTTCACCAAGCTGTCGGTGGCCATCGTCGGCGACGTGCTGCACTCGCGCGTGGCGCGTTCCGACATCCACGCGCTCACCACGCTGGGCTGCCCCGACGTGCGCGTGGTCGGCCCGCGCACGCTGGTGCCCAGCGACCTCGCCCAGATGGGCGTGCGCGTGTGCCACACGCTGGAGGAGGGCATCAAGGACTGCGACGTGGTGATCACGCTGCGGCTGCAGAACGAGCGCATGAGCGGTGCCCTGCTGCCCTCGAGCCAGGAGTACTTCAAGAGCTTCGGCCTCACGCCCGAGCGCCTGCGCTGGGCCAAGGACGACGCGATCGTGATGCACCCGGGCCCGATCAACCGGGGTGTGGAGATCGATTCGGCCGTGGTGGACGGACCGCAGAGCGTGATCCTGCCGCAGGTCACTTACGGTATCGCGGTGCGCATGGCGGTCATGGGCATCGTCGCGGGGAACGAGGCATAACGACATGAAGATCCTGATCCAGAACGGCCGGGTGATGGACCCGGCCAGCGGCCGCGACGAGATCGCCGATGTGGCGATCGCCGCCGGCCGCGTCATCGCCATCGGCAACGTGGCGCCCGACTTCCACGCCAACCGCACGCTCGACGCCAGCGGCTGCGTGGTCGCGCCCGGCCTGGTGGACCTCGCGGTGCGCCTGCGCGAGCCCGGGCAGGAGCACGCCGGCATGCTCGAGAGCGAGATGGCCGCCGCCGTGGCCGGGGGGGTGACCTCGCTGGTCTGCCCGCCCGACACCGACCCGGTGCTCGACGAGCCCGGCCTGGTGGACATGCTCAAGTTCCGCGCCGAGAAGCTGCACCTGGCGCGCGTGTTCCCGCTGGGTGCGCTCACGCGCGGCCTGCAGGGCGAGGTGCTCACGGAAATGGCCGAGCTCACCGAGTCCGGCTGCATCGGCTTCGGCCAGGCCGAGGTGCCCATCGTCAACGTGCAGGTGCTGCAACGCGCGCTGCAGTACGCCGCCACCTTCGGCTACACCGTCTGGTTGCGTCCGCAGGATTTCTGGCTTGGCAAGGGCGTGGCCGCCAGCGGCCCGCTGGCCACGCGCCTGGGCCTGGCGGGCATTCCTGCCGCCGCCGAAACCATCGCATTGCACACGCTGTTCGAGCTGATGCGCAGCGCCAAGGGCGGCGGCGCGGGCGCGCGCGTGCACCTGTGCCGCCTCAGCAGCGCGGCCGGCCTGGCCCTGGTGCGCCAGGCCAAGGCCGAGGGCCTGCCCGTCACCTGCGACGTGAGCGTGCACAACCTGCACCTCACCGACGTGGACATCGGTTACTACGACAGCCGCCTGCGCCTGCAGCCGCCGGTGCGCCAGCAGCGCGACCGCGACGCGCTGCGCGCAGGCCTGGCCGACGGCACCATCGACGCGCTGGTGTCCGACCACAACCCGGTGGACAGCGACGCCAAGACCCTGCCGTTCGCCGAGGCCGAGCCGGGCGCCACGGCGGTCGAGTTGCTGCTGGGCCTGGCCTGCACCTGGGCGCAGCAGGAAGGCCTGGGGCTGATGCAGGCGCTGGGCGTGCTCACCGTCGGGCCGCAGGCGGTGCTGGGCGCGAGCCTGGGCACGCTGCAGGCCAGCGCGGGCCGCATCGCCGTGGGTGGCGTGGCCGACCTCTGCATCTTCAACCCGGACAGCGGCTGGACCGTGCGGCCCGAGGCGCTGCGCAGCCAGGGCAAGCACACGCCCTTCGGCGGTCACGAACTGCCGGTGCGCGTGCACGCCACGCTGGTGGGTGGGCAGCTCGCCTACCAGGCCGACACCGAACGGACCGCCACCGCGTGAAACCCTTTCGCGCGCTCTGGCGTGGCCTGCGGGCCACCGCGCACGTGCTGGGTGCGCTGTGGACCATCCGCACCGAGCTCGGCCGCCTGACCCCGTCGCAGACCGAACTCGTGGTGCGCGAGTGGACGCGCCGCATGCTGCTCATCCTGGGCGTGGAGCTGGTGGTCGAGGGCACGCCGCCCGAACACGGTCCGCTGCTGCAGGTGGCCAACCACATGTCGTGGCTGGACATCCTGGTGATGAACGCCGCGCGCCCGAGCCGCTTCGTTTCCAAGGCCGACGCCGAACACTGGCCCTTGCTGGGCTCGCTCATCACCGGCGCGGGCACGCTCTACCTCGAACGCGGCAACCGGCGCGCGGCCATGCGCATGGTGCACCACATGGCCGAGCGGCTGGAGCTGGGTGACATCCTCACGGTGTTTCCCGAAGGCACCACGGGCGACGGCCGGGCCCTGCTGCCCTTCCACGCCAACCTGCTGCAGGCCGCCATCGCGGCGCGCGCGCCCGTGCTGCCCATTGCCTTGCGCTTCGTGCAGCGCGACACCGGCGAGCCGCACCCGGCGCCGGTGTTCGTGGGCGACACCACGCTGATCGGCTCGATCTGGGCCACGCTCAACGCCGACGGCCTGCGGGCCGTGGTGCGCTACGGCGAGCCGCAACACGACCAGGGACGCGACCGCCGCGCCTGGGCCAACGACCTGCGCGCGGACATCGACCGCCTGCGCGCGCTCTGAAAAAAGGACCCCCCATGGGCACCGAAGGGCGCGACCAGCGCATCGACTACATCGAGTTCAACGTGGGCGACATCGCGCGCGCCAAGGCCTTCTATGGCGCGGCGTTCGGCTGGACCTTCGTGGACTACGGCCCGGGCTACTGCGAGTTCAACGACGGGCGCATGACCGGGGGCTTCGCCACCGGCGAAGCCGTTCGCCCCGGCGGCGCCCTGATCGTGCTGTACGCGGACGACCTAGCCGCGACGCAGCAGCGCATCGAGGCCGCGGGCGGGCGGATCTCCAGGCCCGTGTTCGACTTTCCCGGTGGGCGCCGTTTCCACTTTCTCGACCCGGACGGGCACGAACTCGCCGTCTGGTCGACGCCTTAACCCGCGTCCGGCGCCTGCGCCTTCTGCAGCCGCCGGTACAGCATGCCGCGCGAGACGCCGAGCGCGCGCGCGGCTTTCGCGATGTTGCCGCCGCACGCGGCCAGCGTGGTCTCGATCAGGCGCTGCTTGTGGTCCAGCAAGGTGGCCTGAGCGTGGTCGGTTTCCGGCGGTGTGGCCAGGGCCGGTGTGTCGATGGCAGCCGGTGGGAGCGCCGTTTCGGTGACTTCGGGCGCGGGCTGTGACACGGCCACCGCGTGCTTGAAGTCGGCGCCGTTGCTCGCGGTCAGCGTGCCCGTCACCCACACGCCCAGGCCATTGGGCAGGCGCAGGGTCTGCGCCTGGTGCTGGCGCGGCAGGGCCAGCAGGCGCTCCAGCGGTACGCCGAACACCTCGTCCACCGTGTGCCGCTCTTCCATGCGGCAGCCCGTGAGCCGGCGGCCCGCGCCGTTGAGCCACAGCACCCGCCCGCCAGCGTCGATGCCGGCCAGGGCCTCCATCGGCGTGCCCAGCAGCGTGGGGCTGGCCTGGAAGTGCAGCACCAGGTGCTCGACCGACTGCAGCTGCAGCAGGCGGTTCTCGATCGTGGTGGCGTACATGCCCACCACCGACGCAGCATCGAACTGGAAGCGCCCGGCCTCGATCGACACGTCCAGCACGCCCGCGAGCTGACCGTGGATGTCGCGGATCGGCGCGGCCGCGCAGTGCAGGCTCTGCAGGCTCTGGAAGAAATGCTCGGCGCCGGTGACGGTGCAGGCCTCGCCGGTGCGCACCACGATGCCCGGCGCGTTGGTGCCGACCTGGCCTTCGGTGAGGTTCACGCCCACGCGCGAGGCGGTCTTGAGCAGCGGGTGCTGGTTGGTCGCGGGCAGCTGGGTGGCGTGGATGATCACGCCCTGCGCGTCGGTCAGCAGCACGCGGCAGTCGGTGCCGGCCAGCGCGGCTTCCATGTGGTTGAGCTCGAGGTTGCCGGCCTGCAGCAGCTGCCGGTTGCGGTTCAGGCTGGCGTGGGCCCGGCTGCGCGTGACCTGCTCGAAGCTCACGCGGTCGGTGGGCTGCTGGTGCGCCGAGGCGCAGCGCAGCCAGGACTGGATGACCGCCTCGCCCACCAGGCCGGAGGGGCGCGTGCCTTCGTCGAAGAAGCGCTGGCGCGCCAGCGCGGTGCGCTGTTCGGTGGTCTGGAAAAAGAGCTGGCGCGGCGTGCTCGCCTGCCCGTTCGTGGGGTGGGGCATGTTCTTGTCCTGCTGGGCGTCTCCTCGATCAGTATCCCGTTCATCGGCGCGCGGTGGCATGCGGGTAAGCCCTGCCCGCCGCCCGTCGGATGTTCCACGCCGGAACACATCGGCTTCAGGGAAATCCCGAAGATGAATCGGCTCCCGGAGAGGCAGAAGATGGCAAAGCTGGGCCGAGCACGACAGGCCCTGGCAGCCCCACAAACAGGCCTGCGCGCCGCAGGCAGCACAAGGAGACACGATGAATCCGTCACCACTTGCTTTGGTCAGGTGCCGCGCGGCCGCCTGCCTGTTCACCGCACTCACCACGCTCTGCGGCGCCGCGCTCGCGCAGCCGCAGGCCCCCATCAAGGGCTCGCAGGAGCACATCCGGGCCGCCGTGGGCAAGGTCAACGCCAGCTTCATGAAGGCCAACGCGAGCAAGACGCCGGACTGGCCCAGCTACGGCCTGGACTACGCCGAGACGCGCCACTCCAGGCTCAACCAGATCAGCACCGCCAACGTGAAGGACCTGGGCCTGGTCTGGTCCTACAACCTCGAATCCTCGCGCGGGGTGGAGTCCACGCCGCTGGTGGTCGACGGCATCATGTACGTCACCGCCTCCTGGAGCATCGTGCACGCGGTGGACGTGCGCACCGGCAAGCGCCTGTGGACCTTCGACCCCAAGGTCTCGCGCGAGGCGGGCTACAAGGGCTGCTGCGACGTGGTCAACCGCGGCGTGGCGCTGCACGAGGGCAAGGTCTTCGTGGCGGCCTACGACGGCCGGCTGATCGCGATCGACGCGGCCACTGGCGAACAGGTGTGGTCCAAGGACACCATCATCGACCGCAAGTTCAGCTACACCATCACCGGCGCGCCGCGCGTCTTCAAGGGCAAGGTGATCATCGGCAACGGCGGCGCGGAGTACGGCGTGCGCGGCTACATCACCGCCTACGACGCCAAGACCGGTGACCAGAAGTGGCGCTGGTTCACCGTGCCGGGCGACCCGAGCAAGCCGTTCGAGGACGAGTCCATGGCCAAGGCCGCCAAGACCTGGGACCCGGCCGGCAAGTGGTGGGAAGCCGGTGGCGGCGGCACGGCCTGGGACACCATGACGTTCGACCCCGAGCTCAACCTGATGTACATCGGTACCGGCAACGGCTCGCCCTGGGCGCGCAGCAAGCGCAGCCCGGCCGGCGGCGACAACCTCTACCTCGCGTCCATCGTCGCGCTCAACCCCGACACCGGCAAGTACGTCTGGCACTACCAGGAAACCCCGGGCGACAACTGGGACTTCACGTCCACGCAGCCCATGATCCTGGCCGACATCAAGCTCGACAACAAGCCGCGCAAGGTGATCCTGCACGCGCCCAAGAACGGCTTCTTCTTCGTGATCGACCGCACCAACGGCAAGTTCATCTCGGCCAAGAACTTCGTGGACGTGAACTGGGCCACCGGCTACGACAAGAACGGCCGCCCGATCGAGACCCCGGCCGCGCGCACCGCCGACCGGCCGCGCGAGATCATCCCCAGCGCGTTCGGCGCGCGCAACTGGCACTCCATGTCGTACAACCCGGCCACCGGCCTGGTCTACATGCCGGTGCAGGGCGTGCCGCTCACGCTGATGGACAACAAGGACTGGAAGTTCAACGCCGACCGGCCCGGTGAACCGCACGCCAACATGGGCTGGAACCTGGCCACCTTCGCCAACGTGGAGCCGCCCTCGAGCAAACCCTTTGGCCGCCTGGTGGCCTGGGACCCGGTGCAGCAGAAGGCGCGCTGGACGCAGGAGCAGATCTCGCCCTGGAACGGCGGCACGCTCACCACGGCCGGCAACCTGGTGTTCCAGGGCACGGCCGACGGCCGCTTCATCGCCTACAACGCGACCAGCGGCGAGAAGCTGTGGGAAACGCCCACCGGCACCGGCGTGATCGCCGCGCCTTCGACCTACATGGTGGATGGCAAGCAGTACGTGTCGATCGCGGTGGGCTGGGGCGGGGTCTATGGCCTGGCGCAGCGCGCCACCGACCGCCAGGGCCCGGGCACGGTCTACACCTTCGCCGTGGGCGGCAAGGCGCAGCCGCCGGCCTTCGTGAACTACCAGCTCGGCAAGCTCGTGGCCGGCGTGAAGTACGACCCGGCCCACGTGCCGGCGGGCACCGCGCTGTACGTGAGCAACTGCGTGTTCTGCCACGGCGTGCCGGGGGTGGACCGGGGCGGCAACATCCCCAACCTGGGTTACATGGATTCGGCCTTCATCGAGAATCTCGACAAGTTCGTGTTCGCCGGTCCGGCCATGGCACGCGGCATGCCGGACTTCACCGGAAAACTCAGTCAAGACGATGTCCAGAAAATCAAAGCGTTCATCCAGGGCACGGCCGATGCCATTCGGCCGAAGAACTAGCCACGCCTTTGGCGCCCTGGGGGCGGCCGCCGGTCTGGTGCTGGCGGTGCCCGGCTGGGCCCAGACCGCCACCAGCGAGCGCGACGGCGACACCGCCGGCGCGCTCGCGCCTGTGGTGATCACCGGCGGCTCGGCCTGGCAGCAACGCTGGCTGGCGCCGGGCTCGGTCGAGGTGGTGGATGGCGAGGAACTGCGCGCGGGCCAGTTGCAGATCAACCTCTCCGAAGGCCTGGGCCGCGTGCCCGGCCTGGTGGTGCGCAACCGGCAGAACTACGCGCAGGACCTGCAGATCTCCATGCGCGGCTACGGCGCGCGCGCGCCCTTCGGTGTGCGCGGCGTGCGCCTGTACGTGGACGGCATTCCGGCCAGCGCGCCCGACGGGCAGGGCCAGGCGGCGAACTTCCCCATCGGCAGCGCCGACCGCATCGAGGTCATCCGCGGTCCGTTCTCGGCGCTGTACGGCGCCTCGGCCGGTGGCGTGATCGCGCTCTACACGCTGGACGGCCAGCGCCCCACCGAGTGGCGCACCGGCGTGGCGGCCGGCTCCAACGGGCTGTGGCGCTTCTCCACCCAGCTCAGCGGGCAGACCGGCAGCGCCGAGCAGCCGGGCTGGTCGTACACCCTGGACGCGGGCAAGTTCGCCACCGACGGCGAGCGCCCGCAATCGGCCGCGTCGCGCAGCACGGGCAACCTCAAGCTCAGCCGCGCGCACGACGGCGGGCGCACGGTGCTCGTGCTCAACCGCCAGAGCAGCCAGGCGCTGGACCCGCTGGGCCTCACGCGCGCCGAGTTCGACGCCGACCCCGGCCAGACCACGGCGGCGGCCACGCAGTTCAACACGCGCAAGAGCGTCTCGCAGACGCAGGTGGGGCTGGCCTGGGAACAGGCGCTGGGGCAGGGCCACCGCATCGAACTCATGGGCTATGGCGGCCAGCGCGCCGTGCGCCAGTTCCAGGCCATTCCCACCGGCGCGCAGATTCCGGCCGGCAGCGCGGGCGGCGTGATCGACCTGGACCGCGACTACTGGGGCTGGAACGCACGCTGGCGCCTGGACCGCAGCTACGACAGCGGCCGCCTCACCGTGGCCGCCGGCATCGCCTCGGACCGGCAGACCGAGGACCGCCTGGGGTACGAGAACTTCATCGGCGCCGCGCTGGGCGTGCAGGGCCGCTTGCGGCGCGACGAGACCAACCGCGCCAGCACCTTCGACCCTTATGTGCAGGCCGAGTGGCGCACACCGGCGACCACGTTCCTGGCCGGGCTGCGGCACTCGCGCGTGCGCTTCACCTCGGCCGACCGTTACATCGTGGCGGGCAACCCGAACGACAGCGGTGCGGCGGACTACGACGGCTTCAGCCCGGTGCTGGGCATCCGCCGGGAGATCACGCCGCAGCTGCAGGCGTTCGCGAGCGTGGGGCGCGGTTTCGAGACGCCCACGCTCAACGAGGTGGCCTACCGCGCCTCGGGGCTGACGGGGCTCAACCCCTCGTTGAACGCCTCGCGCAGCCTGAGCGCCGAGACGGGTTTGCGGGGGCGCCAGGCTTGGGGCAGCTGGAGCGCCACGCTGTTCGAGACGCGCACGAAGGACGAGATCGTGGTGTTGTCGAACACGGGGGGGCGGTCCACGTTCCAGAACGCGGGGCGCACGCGCCGCCAGGGGTTTGAGTTGGCGGGGGTGATGCAGTGGGGGAAATTCACCGTGACGCCGGCGTACACGTGGATGGACGCGACCTACCGCGATGGTTTCCTGACCTGTGTGGCCACGCCGTGCGCGGTGCCGAATGTGCCGGTGGCGGCGGGCAACCGCCTGCCGGGCTTGGCGAAGCAGCAGGCGTATCTGCAGGTGGCGTGGGAGCCGGGGTGGGCCAACAGTGTGTTCACGCTGGAGGCGTTGCACACGGGGCGCATGGCGGTGAACGACCGCAACACGGATTTCACGTCCGCGAGCACGGTGTTCAACCTGGGGGTGCGGTTCGAGCAGAACCGGGGTGACTGGACCTGGCGGGAGTTCGTGCGCATCGACAACGTGAGCGACCGTTCTTATGCGGGGTCGGTGATCGTGAATGAGGGGAACAACCGGTTCTTCGAGCCTGGGGGTGGGCGGTCCCTGTACGTCGGCTTTGAGTTGGTGCGGCGGTTTCCCTGAGCTTCTTCGTTCGGGGTGTTTCCGGGGGGGACCTCGCGTCAGGCCAGTGGCGGTGCCCGCAGGCCTCCGGCCGCTCACGGGTGTCTGCGCGGGCGCACACAGATCACTTCGTCAACACCACCCTCGCACGCACGCTCTGGGGCAACCGTGAATGGGGCCTGCGCCTGCGGGCACCGCCACTGTCCTGCGAACAAACGCTGGCATGCAAAGGGGCGCGCGCCGACTTTGCTTGTAGGTGGGTGGGTAAGGGGTGTTTGGGCGCAGGCCCCATTCGCGGTTGCCCCAGAGCGAGCGTGCCAACCAAGGTGTTGACGAAGCGGTGAAGGCGAACCCGGGCAGCCACCCGCGAGCGGCCGGAGCCCAAACACCCCTTACCCACCCGCCCCGCCCACCCAGCCAGAGCGAAGAAAAGACTCAGCCCTTGGACCGCCCCAGCATCAACTCGGTGTTCGCCTTGCGATCCGCATTCACCTTCTGCACAGCAGGCCGCTCACCCAGCCGCTTCAGGTACTCCCGAGCCGGCGTATCGGCCAGGAAATCGCGGCCGTAGATGATCTTGGTCGCGCTGCTCACCAGCGGAAGGTGCACCGCCGCCGCGCAATCCGCCAACGTGAACTGCGAACCCGCGATGAACGGCGAATACTTCGTCAGCTTCGAAAACCCAGCCACGTTTTTCTCCAGCTGCTGGCCGATCTTCTCCTTCGCCGAATCGCTCACCTTGCCGCCGAAGAACGCCTCGGGATACAGATTGCGCGCCACCAGCTCCAGATGCAGCTCCAGATACCGCACCAACTCCCGCACCTTCGCCGCCTCGAACGCATCGCGCGGAAACAGCGGCACCTCGGGAAAAGCGCCCTCGATGTACTCCAGAATCACCGTCGACTCCGACAGCGACCCCTTGTCCGTCTTCAGGTACGGCACCTTGCCCAGCGGACTGCAGGCCTTGTCCGTCTCGCCGATCCAGGCCAGCTCCTCCTCGAACGCCACGCCCTTCTCGAGCAGCGCGAGCTTGACCTTGTTGTAGTAATTGCTGGCCGAAAAGCCGCAGAGTTTGAGCATGTCTGTCTCCTGTTGGGGTTGTGCGCACCATCGTAGCCCCGGGGCATCCGCCCACGCGTCCCGCAGTTGACGGGCCCGGCTGATAAACTGCCCCGCCATGCGCTTCCCCCGCACCACCCACCGATTCGCCGCCTGGCTGGCCATGCTCGCCATGCTGCTGGGCGCGCTCGCGCCCACCGTGGCGCAGGCGGTGGTCGCCGCGCAAGGCGGCCCCGGCTGGGTGCAGGTCTGCAGCGCCAGCGGCATGGTCTGGGTGCAGGCCGATGCCATCGACGGCGACAACGCCGCCATGGCCGATGTCGGCAAGTCCATGGCCGACGCCTCGCGCCACTGCCCCTGGTGCAACTTGCACGGCGCCGTCGGCCTGCCGCCCGCATCGTCCATGCCCACCCTGGTGCTCGCGCCCCGCGCCGAGCCCCCGCCCGAGCCCTTCCGCTCGGCCCTGCCCGCGCCACCCTGGCCCGCCGCGCAGTCGCGCGCCCCGCCCACGGCCTGACGCACCCCACCGGCCCGCGCCCAGGCGCGGACCGCCTCTCCGCCCAAGCCCCTGTCGCCGCCCCGCCGCGGCCCGGGCCGGGCGAACCCGATCAATGCTTTTCGATGGACGACTCCACGATGAAATCCCTGCTCATCTCCACCCTGCTGGCCGTGACGGCCAGCGCCTGGGCGCAAGCGCCCGCCACCGCTCCCGTCGAGGTGAAAGACGCCTGGGTGCGCGCCACCGTCGCGCAACAGAAATCCACTGGCGCCTTCATGCAACTCACCGCCAAGGCCGACACCCGCGTGGTGGAAGCCCGCTCGCCCATCGCGGGTGTGGCCCAGATCCACGAAATGGCCATGGACAAGGACGTGATGCGCATGCGCGAGGTCAAGGGCCTGGCGCTGCCCGCCGGCCAGGCCATCGAGCTCAAGCCTGGTGGTTACCACGTGATGCTGCTGGACCTCAAGGGCCAGGTGAAGGCCGGTGACGTGGTGCCCGTGACGCTGGTGCTCGAAGGCAAGGACGGCCAGCGCAGCACGCTGGAAGTCAAGGCCACGGCGCGCGCGCTCGGTGGCACCAGTGCGGCACCGGCCGCCGCGGCCGAAGACCACGGCAAGCACAAGCACTGAGGCGGCCATGAAAGCCGTTGCTGAACGCGCGTCCGCGCTGGCGGACGCGGGGACGAAGCCGTCCTCGCATTCCAGTTTCCATGCCGTGGCCTGGCGCTGGCACTTCTACGCCGGCCTCTACGTCGTGCCCTTTCTGCTCATGCTGGCCCTCACCGGGCTGGTCATGGTGTTCTTCACCGGTTTCCAGACCCGCCTCGGGCCGGTGGTGACGGTGAACCCGATGGACCACGCGCCGCTGCCCGTGAGCGCGCAGGCGAAGGCCGTGCTCGAACTGCGCTCGCAGGCCACGCTGCGCGAGTACATCGCGCCGGCCGCGCCCGACCGCGCGAGCTGGTTCGTCGTCGCGCGCGACGGCACCACCGAAGCGGTGGCGGTGGACCCGTACACCGCGCAGGTGCTGCAGCTGGTGGACAAGGACCAGACCTGGTTCGCCTGGGCCGAGAAGATCCACGGCACGCTGCTGCTGGGCGACGTGGGCGACCGCCTGATCGAGATCGCGGCGGGCCTGGCCATCGTGATGGTCGTCACCGGCTTCTACCTCTGGTGGCCGCGCGGCGGCACGCGCTGGGCCCAGGTGCTGCTGCCCGACCTGCGCCTGAAGGGGCGCCTGTGGTGGCGTTCGCTGCACGCCAGCCTGGGCTTCTGGCTCGGCACGGTGCTGCTGGTGTTCCTGCTCACGGGGCTGTCCTGGACGGGCGTGTGGGGCGCGAAGTTCGCGCAGCCCTGGGGCAGTTTCCCCGCCGCCAAGTGGGACGCCGTGCCGCTGTCGGACGCCACGCACGCCACGCTCAACGCCGGCGGCACGCACGAGGTGCCCTGGGGCCTGGCGCAGACGCCGCTGCCGGCCTCGGGTTCGCCGGGCGGCGCGGTGGGCGTGCCCGCCGGCCAGCCGGTGGACCTGGACAGCGTGGCCGCGCTCGCGAAGCGGCTCGGCTTCACGGGCCAGCACCACATCCAGCTGCCGCAAGGCGACACCGGCGTGTACACCCTGTCGGCCGACACCATGAGCGGCGACCTGGGCCGCCCGACGCAGGATCGCACGGTGCACGTGGACCGCTACACCGGCCGCGTGCTGGCCGAGGCCGCCTATGCCGACTACCCGCTGCTGGCCAAGGCCATGGCGGTGGGCATCGCGCTGCACCAGGGCGACCTGGGGCTGTGGAACGCCCTGCTCAACGTGCTGTTCTGCCTGGCCATCGTGTTCCTGTGCGTGAGCGGCATCGTGATGTGGTGGAAGCGCCGGCCCAAGGGCAGCTGGCGACTGGTGGCACCACCCGCGCCGCGCGACCCGTCGCTGTGGAAGGGCGGGGCGTTGGTGATGTGCGCGCTGGCGCTGGCCTTCCCGCTCAGCGGGGCGGTGCTGCTCGGCGTGCTGCTGCTCGACTGGCTGGTGGTCTCGCGCCTGCCGGCGCTGCGGACGGCGCTGGGCTGATCGATCGATGGATCAACCGCCGCCGACGCGGCGGTCGGTCTGCCGCACGATCAGCACCACCGGCAGCAGGCCCACGGCCACGATGGCCAGTGCCGGCACTGCCGCGTTGGCCCACATCGATTCGGACGTGAGCTGGAAGATGCGCACGGCCAGCGTGTCCCAGCCGAAGCTGCGCGTCATCAGCGTGATCGGCATTTCCTTCATGACATCGACCATCACCATGAGGAAGGCCGTGAGCAGGCCGCCGCGCAGCAGCGGCAGGTAGAGCCGGCGCAGCATCGCCCAGGTGCCCAGGCCCAGCGTGCGCGCGGACTCTTCCTGGCTGCGCGTGATGCGCTGCATGGCGCTGTCGATCGCGTGGTAGGCCACGGCCAGGAACCGCGCCGAGAGCGCGAGCAGCATGGTGGCCACGCTGCCCTTGAGCAATTGGAAGCCTTCGAAGCCCAGGGGCTGCAGCCAGGCGATGAGCAGGTTGTCGAGCCAGGCGATGGGGATGAAGACGCCCACGGCGAGCACGGCACCCGGCACCGCGTAGCCGATGATCGCCAGCCGCACCGTCCAGCCGGTGGCGCGGTCGGGGTGGTGGCGCCGCAGCCAGGCCAGCGCGAGCGACAGCAGCGTGGCGATGGCCGCGGTGCCCAGCGCGAGCCGCACCGTGTTCAGCGTGAAGTCCCAGTAGCGCGGCTCCAGCTCTTCGCGCCAGGTGCTCAGCGACCACATCACCAGTTGCGCGATGGGGATGGCGAACGAGGTCGTGAACACCAGCGCGCAGACCGCGAAGGCGGCCCAGCGGTGCCAGCCGTGCAGCGCCACCGGGGGGGTGTGGCGCGAGGCCACCTGGTAGCTGCGGCCCTGTTGCGAGCGCTGCTCGGCCGCCGCGAGCACCAGCACCACCAGCACGAGCAGGGCGGCGAGCTGCGCCGCGGCGTCGAGGTTGTGCAGGTCGAACCAGGCCTTGTACAGGGCGGTGGTGAAGGTGTCGTAGTTGAAGACGGCGACCGCGCCGAAGTCGGCCAGGGTTTCCATCAGGGCGAGCGCGAGGCCGCCCGCGATCCAGGGGCGCGCCATCGGCACCGAGACGCGCCAGAACGCGCGCGGCGCGCTGTGGCCGAGCGTGCGCGCGGCCTCCAGCGCGCGGCGGCCCTGCGTCATGAAGGCGTTGCGCGCGAGCAGGTAGACATAGGGGTAGAAGGCCATGGTCAGCACCATCACCGTGCCCCACAGGCTGCCCCGGATTTCGGGGAACCAGGCGCTGCTGCCGAACCACACGCGCAGCTGGCTCTGCACCGGGCCGGCGAACTCGAACAGGCCCATCTGCACGAAGGCCAGCACATAGGCCGGAAACGCCAGCGGCAGCATGAGCGCCCACGAGAAGAAGCGCTGGCCCGGGAAGGCGCACAGCGCGGTGAGCCAGGCCAGCGGCACGCCGACGCACAACACGCCGACGGACACCAGCAGCATGAGCAGCGCGGTGTTGGCCGTGACCCGGGGCAGCACGTACTGGATCAGGTGATCCCACACCTCGGGCTGCGGCGAGAGCGCCACGCCGAGCACGGTGAGCACCGGGATCAGCGTGAGCAGGGCCACGGGCAGGGCCAGCGCCCAGCCCGGCCAGCGCCGCGCCACCCGCTGGCGGGGCGCCAGCGGTGTCGCGGCGAGGGTGTCGCTCAACGGTAGCCTGCGCGGTCCAGCAGGCGGATCGCGTCGGCCTGCTTGGAGCCGATGTCGGCCGCGTTCAGCGGGCTGGGCTTGAAGCTGGTGCCCCAGGCCTTGATGATCGCGTCAGGCTCCACCTTGGGGTTCACCGGGCTTTCGAAAGTGCCGCGCGTGTAGCCGTTCTGCGCCGCTTCGGACGACAGCCATTCCAGCAGCTTCTGCGCGCCGGCCGGGTTCTTGGCGTGGCGCGTGACGCCGCCGCCCGAGAGGTTCACGTGGGCGCCGCCTTCGTTGGCGCCCTGGTTGGCCCAGAACAGGTGCACCTTGTCCTTGATGCCGGCGTTGCTGGAGACCAGGCGGCCGTAGTAGTAGGTGTTGGCGATGCCCACCTCGCACTGGCCGGCGCCGATGGCCTGCAGCAGGCTGGCGTCGTTGGTGAACACGTCGGTGGCGAGGTTGCTCACCCAGCCGCGCACGATCTGCTCGGTCCTGGCCTCACCGTGCTTGGCGATCAGCATGGCCACCAGCGATTGCGTGTAGGTCTGCTTGCCGGTGCGCAGGCAGAGCTTGCCCTTCCACTTCGGGTCGGCCAGGTCTTCGTAGGTGGAGAGCTGCGCCGGCTTGACCTTCTCGGGGTTGAAGAAGATGGTGCGTTCGCGGCGCGACAGGCCCCACCACTGGTTGCCCGGGTCGCGGAAGTTGGGCGGCACGTTGTTGTTGAGCGTGGGCGAATCGATCTTGCGCAGCAGGCCGCGCTCGGCCGCGCTCCAGAGGTTGCCCATGTCCACCGTGAGCAGGATGTCGGCCGGCGAACCCGCGCCTTCGGCGGCCAGGCGCTCGGCGATCGAGCCGCCGCGGTCGGTCAGCAGGTTGATCTTCACGCCCGTCTCGGCGGTGTAGCGGTCGAACAGCGGCTTGATCAGCTGCTCGATGCGCGAGGAATAAACCGTCACCGCCGGCGCGGTCTGGGCCTGCGCGAGGGGGGCGGCCAGCCCGGCAAAAGCGAGGGCGGTGAGGACGAGGCGTTTCATCAAAAAGTACTCCAGACAGGTTGCAAATAAGATTTATTCCGATTTGGACCTGTGACGGAGTGTGTCCGCACCGCAAGAGTTCACTGCTTTGATAAGTTTTTTTTAAGTTTCAAGGGCAAAAAAAACCGGGCCGCTCAGGCCGCGGTCTGGCGCGAGCCCGGTGCGGGCGGCGAGCTGGCGCCACCGCCGCGTTCGAACGTGACCACGTGGTCCACCTCCGCGCGGATGCCGATCCACTCGCCCACCGCGTGGTTGTGGTGCGAGGGCACGTGCGTCATCAGCACCTCGCCGCTGGCCAGGCGCAGCGTGTAGAGGAATTCGGAGCCGCGAAACGCCTTGCGCAGGATCTGCGCCTTCACCGGCGCGTCGTCGTCGTGCACGATGTCGTCGGCGCGCAGCAGCACGTCGCACAGGCCGGCCTCGTAGGCCGAGGGCAGGGGGCATTCCTCCACGTCGTGCAGCGGGCCCAGCGGCGTCTGCACCGAGACCTGGTCACCCACCATCTGGATCTGCGCCGGGGCGAACACGCCGTGGCCGATGAACTCGGCCACGAAGCGCGTGGCCGGGCGGTGGTAGAGCGCGTAGGCGTCGTCCCACTGGTGCAGGTGGCCTTCATGCATCACGCCGATCACGTCGCCGATGGCGAACGCCTCCAGCTGGTCGTGCGTGACGAAGAGGGCGGTGGCGCCGGCGGCCTTGAGGATGCCGCGCACCTCATGGGCCAGGCGCTCGCGCAGGTCCACATCGAGGTTGGAGAAGGGTTCGTCGAGCAGCAGCAGGCGCGGGCGCGGCGCCAGTGCGCGGGCCAGGGCCACGCGCTGCTGTTGGCCGCCCGAGAGCTCGTGCGGAAAGCGGGCCTGCATGCCGGCCAGGCCGACCAGGCGCAGCACCTCGTCCACGCGGGCCTCGCGCTCGGCGCGCGGCAGGCGGTCGATGCCGAAGGCGATGTTGCGGCCCACGTCGAGGTGGGGGAACAGGGCGTAGTCCTGGAACACCATGCCGATGCGGCGCTGCTCGGCCGGCATGTGGTGCTGGCTGTCGCTCACGGTCTCGCCGTCGAGCGTGATGCCGCCGCCGCTGGCGCGTTCCAGGCCGGCGACCGCGCGCAGCAGGGTGGTCTTGCCGCAGCCCGAGGGGCCGATGAGCACGCCGATGTCGCCTGCGCGCAGCCCCAGCGAGACACCATCCACCGCGGCTTGGGACTGGCCCGCGTACCGCACGCTGAGTTGAGAGACGTTCAGGAACATAGGCGGTCTATTCTAGATAACTACAATTCTCATTTGTGTTGACGCGGGTCGATGGCCCTTTCACCTGAAACCTGCCCATGCTGCGTTGGTTGGCTCCCGCCCTGTTGATCCTGCTTGCGCTGCTGCTCACGCTGCCGGTGCTGTCGCTGGGGGCGTCCTGGTTCGAGTTCGATGCCGCCGCGCGCGACGTGCTCTCGCAGATGGCGCAGACCGTGCTGCCGGAGTACGCGCTCACCACGCTGGTGTTGTGCGTGAGCGTGGCGATCGGCGTGGCGGTGGTGGGCATGGCCACGGCCAGCGCGGTCACGCTGTTCGACTTCCCCGGCCGCCGTTTCTTCGAATGGGCCCTGCTGCTGCCGCTGGCCATGCCGGCCTATGTGGTGGCCTATGCCTACACCGACTTCCTGCAGTTCAGCGGCCCCCTGCAGGTGGGGCTGCGCGAGACCTTCGGCCTGTCCGGGCGCCTGCTGCCCGAGGTGCGCAGCACGCCGGGCGCGGTCTGGGTGTTCACCTTCTCGCTCTACCCCTACGTCTACCTGCTGGCGCGCACCGCGCTGGCCGAGCGCGCGGCCCAGCTCATGGAAGCCGCGCGCCTGCTGGGCGCGCCGCTGGCGCGGCGCATCCGCGAAGTGGCGCTGCCGCTGGCGCGCCCGGCCGTGGCCGCGGGCGTGGCGCTCGCGCTCATGGAAACGCTGGCGGATTTCGGCGTGGCCAGCTACTTCGGCATCCAAACCTTCACGGCCGGTGTCTACAAGGCCTGGCTCGCGATGGACAACCGCATGGCCGCCGCCCAGCTCGCCACGATGCTGCTGGCGCTGGTGGCCCTGCTCCTGTGGCTCGAACACCGCGCCCAGCGCCGGCTGCGCTTCGCCACGCTGCGCGGCCAGCGCGCCGGCAGCGCCGAGGCCCAGCCCACGCGCCTGCAAGGCGGGCGCGCCGTGTGCGCCGTGCTGGTCTGTGTGCTGCCCATCGCCTTCGGCTTCGTGCTGCCGGTGCTGTTCATGCTGCGCCCGCTCATCGGGGGCTGGGACGACCTGCCGTGGACCTCCTTCGTGCAGTGGTCGCGCAGCAGCGTGTGGCTGGCCAGCCTGGCGGCCGCGCTGACCACCGCGATCGCGCTGGCGCTGGCGTTCGCGTTGCGCGCACGGCCGGGCCAGCTCACGCGCGGCGTGGTGCAGCTCGTGAGCCTGGGTTATGCCGTGCCCGGCGCGGTGATCGTGGTCGGCCTGTTGCTGCCGGTGGGCTGGGTGCAGTCCCTGTGGCCCGAGGCCAGCGTGGGCTATTGGGTCACCGCCACCGCGCTTGGCATCGTGTGGGCCTACCTCGTGCGCTTCACCGCCGTGGCCCTGCAGTCACTGCAGAGTGGTTACGCGCGCATCCCGGCCAGCCTCGACGACTCGGCCCGCATGCTCGGCACCACCGGCCTGGGCCTGGCCGCGCGCGTGCACTGGCCGCTGCTCAAGCGCTCCACCGCCGCGGCCGCGCTGCTGGTGTTCGTGGACGTGATGAAGGAACTGCCCGCCACCCTGGTGCTGCGGCCCTTCAACAGCGACACCCTGGCGGTGGTGACCTACCAGCTCGCGCGCGACGAACGCCTGGGCGAGGCGGCGCTGCCGGCGCTCACGCTGGTGCTGGTGGGTCTGGTGCCGGTGATCCTGCTCAGCCGCACCTTGCGGGCGAGGTGAAAGCGGCGCGCCTCAGTCGAGGCGCACACCCGAGGCCTTGACGATCTGGCCCCACTTCACGCGGTCCTGCTGCGCCAGCGTGGCCAGTGCGGCGGGCGTGCTGCCCATCGGGCGGATCGAGAGGCGCTCGAAACGGGCCTTCACTTCGTCGGTCTTGAGCGCGGCGAGTGTTTCCTTGTTGAGCTTGTCGATCACCGCGGCCGGCGTGCCGGCCGGTGCGACCAGACCGAACCAGCTCACGATCTGCAGGCCGGGCAGGCCCGCTTCGGTGGTGGTCGGCACGTCGGGCAGGCTGTCCAGGCGCTCCGGGCCGGCGATGGCGAGCGCGCGCATCTTGCCCGCGCGGATGTGCGGCAGCACGGCGGGCGGGGATTCGATGCCGCCGGTGACCTGGTTGGACAGGATGGCCGTGGCCGACTCGGCGCCGCCTTTGTAGGGCACGTGGACCAGGGTCACACCGGCTTCGCGCTTGAGCAGTTCGGTGGCCAGGTGCGGCGTGGTGCCGTTGCCCGGCGAACTCAGCAGCAGGCTGTCGGGTTTGGCCTTGGCCTGCGCCACGAGTTCAGCCACGTTCTTCACCGGCACCGAGGCGTTGACGGTGACGATCAGCGGCATGTCGCCCACCAGCGAGACCGGGGCGAAGTCCTTGCCGGGCTCGAACCCGAGGCGGGGATACAGCGCCTCGTTGATGCTCAGGATGCTGCCCGTGGCCATGAGCAGCGTGTAGCCGTCGGCGGGGGCCTTGGCCACGTGCTGGCTGCCGATGTTGCCGCCCGCGCCGGCGCGGTTGTCGATCACCACCGGCACGTTCAGCGACTTGCCCAGGGCATCGCCGAGCGTGCGCGCCATCACGTCCACCGGGCCGCCGGGCACGAAGGGCACGACGATGGTGAGCGGCTTGCTCGGGTAGGCCGGCTGGGCGAGCGCGGGCGCGGCGCCGAGGCTCAAAGTGGCGCCCAGGGCGAGGGCCAGGCGGGTGAGTTGGCGGCGTTGCATCATGCTGGTTGTCTCCTGTGTGGGTAGTGGAAAAAGCGAAGGCACTCAGGCGGGCGCGGTGCCCGGCGTGTTGAGTTCGAGGGCGAGCCGCACGAAGAAGTCCAGGCTGCGTGGGTTGACCATGGCGTCGGGGCTGGCCACCTTCTCCAGCGGGGTGCCCAGCAGCAGCTTGCGCACCGGCACTTCCATCTTCTTGCCGGTGAGGGTGCGCGGAATCTCGTCCACCAGGTAGATCTCGTTCGGCACATGGCGCGCCGAGGCCTTGGTGCGGATCTGCCCGGCGATGGCGGCCTTGAGCGCGTCGTCCAGCACAACGCCCGGCTGCAACACCACGAACAGCGGCAAAAAGGACGGTCGGCCCAGGTACTCGAGGTCGACCACCAGGCTGTCGCGCACCTGCGGCATTTCCTCGACGACGCGGTAGATCTCGGCCGTCCCCATGCGGATGCCGAAGCGGTTGATGGTGCTGTCGGAGCGGCCGTAGATGACGGCGGTGCCGCGCGGCGTGAAGCGGATCCAGTCGCCATGGCGCCAGACGCCGGGGAAGGTGTCGAAGTAGCTCTCGCGGTAGCGCTGGCCGTCGGCGTCGTTCCAGAAGAACAGCGGCATCGAGGGCATGGGTTGCGTGATCACCAGTTCGCCGACCTCGTCCTGCACCGGCTGGCCCGCCTCGTTGAAGGACTGGGCCGCCACGCCGAGCTCGGCGCACTGGATCTCGCCCGCCACCACGGGCAGGCCCGGCGCGCAGGCCACGAAGCCCGAGGCGATGTCGGTGCCGCCGCTGATCGAGGCCAGCCAGAGGTCGCTTTTCACCGCGCCGTAGACCCAGTGGTAGGCGTCGATGGACAGCGGCGAGCCGGTCGAGTTGATCGCGCGCAGCGCCGGCAGGGCGGCGAAGTCGCGTGGGCGCAGGCCTCGCTTCATGCAGTTCATGAGGAAGGCCGCGCCACAGCCGAACAGCGTGACGCCGTGCCGGTCCATGAAGCGCCAGAGCGCCTCGTCGTCGGGCCAGGCGGGGTTGCCGTCGTAGAGCACGGTGGTGGCGCCGGTGAGCAGGCCGCCGATCTGCAGGTTCCAGACGATCCAGCCGGTGCCGCCGAGGAACAGCATGCGGTCGCCTTCGCGCAGGTCGTGCTGCAGCGCGAGCGTCTTGAGGTGGGTGAGCACCACGCCGCCGTGGCCGTGCACCATGGCCTTGGGCAGGCCGGTGGTGCCGGAGGAATAGACGATCCACAGCGGGTGGTCGAAGGGCAGGCGCTCGAAGCGCAGCTCGGCGTGTGCGTGCTGTTGCATCGCGCCGTCCCATGCCAGGCGGTCGCGCCACGCCACGGCGCGTTCATTCGCCAGCGGGCCGGGCAGGTGCACCACGGTGCGCACGCTGGGCAGGCGCTCGAGCAACTGGTCCACGGTGTCGTGGCGGTCGTGCACCTTGCCGTTGTAGCGGTAGCTGTCGGTGGCCAGCAGCACCTTGGGTTCGATCTGGCTCAGGCGGTCGAACACCACCGAGGGGCCCATGTCGGGCGCGCAACTCGACCAGATGGCACCCAGGCTGGCGCAGGCCAGGAAGGCCGCCACGGTCTCGGCCTGGTTCGGCAGGTAGGACGCCACGCGGTCGCCCGGCTGCACGCCGCGATCCCGCAGGGTGGCCGCGAAGGCCGCGGTCATCTGGCGCAGCGCCGCCCAGGACACCTCGCGCGCTTCCTCGCCTTCGGTGCGCACCACCAGCGCGGGGCGCTGTGCGCTGGCCTGCCGGAAGACGTGCTCCGTGTAGTTCAGCCGCGTGTTCGGAAACCAGCGCGCGCCGGGCATCTCGCGGCTCGCGAGCACGGGTTCGAGTGAACCGTCGGCCAGCACCTCGAAGTGGTCCCAGATGCTGCGCCAGAAGGTGTCCAGGTGCTGCACCGACCATTGCCACAGCGCCGCATAGCTGTCGAAGCGCAGGCCGTGCTGCTCGGCGAGCCAGCGCTCGTAGCGCGCCAGGCGGCTGGCGCCGATGTCGTCCGCGCTCGGGGTCCACAGTGTGTCGGGGATGGCGGCGGCGTCGTCCGCGGTGGGGGCCGTCGTGGAATGCGTGCTCACGTCTTGTCTCCTGTTCGAAGCCGCCACGGTACGCAAAGAGAGCTTCGCTCGCTAGACGCATGGACGATGTAAGTGCTATACACATCACGTATGAAGACGACCTACGACCGACTCGAACTGCTCGACACCTTCCAGCACATCAGCGAGGCGCGCTCGCTGAGCAAGGCGGCGCGGCAACTGGGCACCACGCAGCCCACGGTGAGCCGGCGCCTGGTGGAGCTCGAATCCCTGCTGGGCTGCAAGCTGGTGAACCGCACCACCTCCACCTTCTCGCTGACCGACGAGGGCCAGACGCTGCTGCTGGAGGCGCGCGACCTGGGCGAGCGATGGGCCGGTCTGTCCGACCGGCTGCAGGGCCGCCAGAGCCGGCCCGAGGGCGCCCTGCGCGTGATCGGTCCGGCGGGCTACGGCGCCAGTTTCCTGACCGACGCGCTCACCGGCCTGATGGCGGCGCACCCCCGGCTGCGCGTGGAACTGGCGCTGGCCGAGCGCTACACCGACCTCTCGGCCACGGGGGCGGAGTGCTGCGTTTTCGTGGGCGAGGTGCCCGACCAGGACATCGTCTGCCGCACGCTGGGCACGATGGAGCGCGTGCTGGTGGCCACGCCCGCGCTGGTGGAGCGCATCGGCCCGGTGACGCTGGCGCGCCTGCCTCGGCTGCCCTTCATCGGGCTGGCCGCGCACGTGGTGGGCACGGTGCAGCTCGTGCGCCGCAGCGATGGCGCGGCGCGCATGGTCACGCTGAACACGCCCTTTCGCACGCCGAGCCTGCCCGCGAGTTACCGGGCCATCCTCAACGGCGCAGGCATCGGATCGGCCGCCCCCTGGATGTGCCGTGAAGACATCGCCGCTGGCCGGCTGGTGCGTGTGCTGCCGCAGTGGGCGCTCGCGCCCGTGGGCATCCACGTGGCTTTGTTGCCAGGCCGCCACCGCCCCGCGCGCGTGACGGCTTTCATCGACGCGATCCGCGCACAGCTGCTGCTGCAGGAAGGCTTCGTGGCCGCGCCGGTGGCGCCACCGGCGGCCGGCAGGCGGTAACAGCTGTTGCGATTGCTTGTGCGCCAGGCCTGCACAGGGCCGTATGCTCTCGCCATGCCGAACACCACCGACCTCACCCTGTCCTCACCGCCTTCCTTGTTGCCTGGGCGCCGCCGGATGCTGGCCGCCGCCGGCGCGGCCGGCCTGCTCGCGGCGGGTTGCTCGGTCCTGCCTTCGGGCTCCAGCCGTCCGCCGCTGGCCGACGCCAGCTACCGGCTCGCGGTGGCGAACCACATCTACCGCCGCTACCCGGACCGCATCTACCGGGGCAAGCTGCCGCCGATGCTGTACGCCATCGGGGTGATGGAGCTCGAAATCGACCGCAGCGGCGGCGTGGACGCGGTGCGCTGGTTGCGCGGACCGAGCCACGCGCCGGAGGTGATGGCGGAGATCGACCGCCTCGTGCGGCAGGCCGCGCCGTTCCCCAACCCACCGGGCTGGGGCCGCGTGCGCAGCGTCGACACCTGGCTGTGGGACCGCAGTGGCCGCTTCCAGCTCGACACCCTGAGCGAAGGCCAGCTCTGACCGGCTCTGGCCGGTTCAGCGAACCGGCCACCCCACTTGATGGTGGCCTGCAGCCCGGGCGCCGCCTCGGTCACGGCTTGGCCATTTCCCTCGGCCCGCCGTTGATGCCCCAGGGCGTGCCGAAACGGTCGGTCACCATGCCGAAGGTGTCGGCCCAGAAGGTTTCGGACAGCGGCATGGTCACCTTGCCGCCGTCCGCCAGGGCCTTGAAGACGCGCTCGGCCTCGGCCACGGTGGGGAAGGTGATGGCCATCATGCAGCCCTGGATGCCCGCGAAGGGCACGCCGGGCGGCGCGTCGCCGGCCATGAGGGCGAAGTCCGGGTGCACCAGGTAAGCGTGCATGATGAGCTTGGCGTTCTCGGGCGGCACCGGTTCGCCGCCGGGCATCTCGCCATAGGTGATGAGGGCCTCGAGCTTGGCGTTGAACAGCTTGGCATAGAACTGCATCGCCTCGGCGCAGTTGCCGTTGTAGGACAGGTAGGCACTGAGTTGCGTCGACATGGGGATCTCCTGAAGGGTGGATGAGGGGGCTTGCCACCTGACGACGTGCCAGGCGCGGCCGTTTCGACATCGGCCGGCGCCGCGCGACGAACGGCGGGTGGGCCGTTCAGCGAATCTCCTCCACCGACAGCTTTTTGTCCACCACCGTGGGTGTGACCAGCGCGTAGCCCTGGTTCTGCCAGTGCACCAGCTCGGTGATGGCCGAGGGCGTCACCTCCACGAAGGGCTGCATGTCGGCCGCGGTGTAGCCGAAGTCCTGCAGCGCCAGGCCGCAGACCTTGAACTTCACGCCCAGTTCCGTGTAGTAGCGCATGCGCTGCACCACCTCTTCGTACTTCGCCTCGTTCTTCTTCGCCAGCGCGACGAGTTCGGTGCCGTGCAGCAGCACGATCACGCTCATGTCCTCGTTGAAGAAGCTGTAGGGCGCTTCGGTGAGCGGGTTCACGAACGAGCGCAGCCAGTGCAGCGCGGCGCCCAGCTTGGCCGGGTGGTCGAGGTAGATGTCGAACAGGGCCTTGGGGTTCTTGTAGGGCGTCTGCACGAACCTGGCCTGGGCCTGCACCGAGGGGGCCGACAGGGCCCATGCCAGACCGAGGGCGCAGAAGAACGAACGGCGGGGGTGGTTGATTGATTGCATGGACAGGTCTCCGTGGGCGCTACCATCGCTCTCCATGGCGCTGAACTGGGTCTGGGTCGGTTTCTTCATCGTGGCTTTCGCCACCGCCGTCGCGCGTTGGCTGCTGGGTGAGCAGGGCATCTTACAAGCGCTGTTGACGGCCATGTTCGATGGCGCGCGCTCGGGTTTCGAGATCTCGCTCGGCCTGGCCGGTGTGATGGCGCTGTGGCTGGGGCTCATGCGCGTGGGTGAGCGCGCCGGCATGATCGAGCTGCTGGCCCGCCTCGCCGGGCCGCTGCTGCGCCGCCTCTTCCCCGCCGTGCCGCAAGGCCACCCGGCGCAGGGCGCGATGACCATGAACATCTCGGCCAACCTGCTGGGTCTGGACAACGCGGCCACACCGCTGGGCCTCAAGGCCATGCGCGAGCTGCAGACGCTCAACACCGAAGCACCCGGCACGGCGAGCAACGCGCAGATCATGTTCGTGGTGATGAACACGGCGGGCCTCACGCTGATCCCCACCTCGGTGATCGCCATCCGCCAGAGCGTCGCGCTCAAGCAGGGCCTGGGCGCGGGGTTCAACGCGGCGGACATTTTTCTGCCCACGCTGCTGGTCACCTTCACCTCGCTGCTCGCTGGGGTGCTGGCGGTGGCTGTGTGCCAGCGCCTGCCGCTGTGGCGCGCGCGGTTCCTGCTGCCGGTGCTGGCGGTGGCCGGCCTGCTCGCGGCGGCCGTGACCGCGCTGGCCCGCCTGCCGGCCGAACAGGCCGCGCGCGTGGCCGGCACCACCGGCGCGGCGGTGATCCTGAGCGTGGTGATGCTGTTCGTGCTGGCCGGGGCCTGGAAGCGCCTGAACGTGTACGACGCCTTCATCGACGGTGCCAAGGAAGGCTTTGGCGTGGCGATCCAGATCGTGCCCTACCTCATCGCGATCCTGATCGCCATCGGCGTGTTCCGCGCCGCCGGTTGCATGGACTTCCTGCTCTCGGGCATCGGCGCGATGGTGGCCGCGATGGGCTGGAACACCGACTTCCTGCCCGCGCTGCCGGTGGGCCTGATGAAGGTGCTGTCGGGCGCGGGCGCGCGCGGGCTGATGATCGACGTGATGCAGACGCACGGCGTGGACTCGTTCGCGGGCCGGCTCGCGGCCATCGTGCAGGGCTCGACCGAAACCACCTTCTACGTGCTCGCGGTGTACTTCGGCAGCGTGGGCATCCAGCACGCGCGGCATGCGCTGGCCTGTGCGCTGTTCGCCGACGCGGTGGGGCTGGCCGCCGCGATCGGCGTGGGTTACCTCATGCTGCGCTGAGCCTGCTCGCCAAAGCGCTGTTCGAGCCAGGCCTTGCCGAAGCGCACGAGGTCCCGTGCATCGAACAGATGGCAGTCGGCCTGGCCCACACGGCCCGTGCGGTGGCGGCCTTCGGCCACGTAGGCCCGCGCGATGGTCTCCACCGCGTCCAGGGCGCCGTCTTGCGCGAAGCCGTCCAGGATGCCGTTGGTGTCGAACTCCTCGGCCGCGCGCCAGACCTTGCGGCCTTGGTCGTCGAGCACCGGTTGTTCGTAGCGCACGCGGCGCTTGTTCGGGATGTCGGCCAGGGTCTCGGCGTGGTGCAGCACCGTCACCGCGTCCAGGGGCGCACCGAGCAGCAGCACCTGGCCGCCCAGTTGCACGAAGCGGTCCAGCGGTGAACCGGGTCCGTAGCCCTCCTGGAGCGAATGGGGCGCGACCAGCTCGTCCGCCTTCGCGCCCAGGGCGGCCATGTTGGCGTCGGGGTGCGCGCTGCGCCGCACGCCGGGTGTGTGGCAGATGAAGGCATTGAGCAGGCCGAAACTGCGTTCGGTGCCGGCGCTGGCCGGGTCGAATGCCGGCCAGGCCTCGCGCGCGGCGGCGCCCAGCGTGGCGCCGTTCAGGGTCTCTTCGTAGGGGGAGCGGTCCCAGGACACATAGGCCATGAGCGTGCCGCCCGGGCCGATGCTCTCCTGCAGCGCCCGCACGACCTGCGGGGCGCCGCCGGCCACCGGCCCGATGGCCTTGAGCGAGGCGTGCACCATGACCACGTCGCCCGCGGCCAGGCCCAGGCGGCGCAGCTGATGGACGAGTTCGCCGCCGGGCAGCGGTTCGGACATGGTGGCTCGAGGTGGTACCACCAACAGGAATCGAACCTGTATCTAGCGCTTAGGAGGCGCTCGTTCTATCCATTGAACTATGGCGGCGAAAAAGAGCCCGCATTGTACGGGGCGGGCTGCAGCCGGGACGCCCCCTCGCGGCGCTGCAGCTTGCCGCACACGGGCACGTATTCGGCCAGGAAATCGAGAAAGCTGCGCACCGCGGGCGAGAGGCCCCGGCGCGAGGGAAACACCGCATGCACCACACCCACCGGCGTGGACCAGTCGGGCAGCAGGCGCACCAGCTGGCCGCTGCGCAGTTCGTCCTCGCACATGTAGTCGGGCAGCCAGCACATGCCGCTGCCGCCGAGCACGGCGAGCTTGAGGGTGAGCAGGTCGTCGGCGATGTAGCGGGGGGTGAACTGCAGCACGGCCTCGCGCCCTTCGGGGCTGGTCAGGCGGATGCTGGTCTTGCCCTCGGTGGCGGACATGGCCACGCTGTCGAGCCGGCCGGCTTCCTCCAGCGTGGTGGGCGTGCCCTGGCGCGCCAGCAGCGCCGGGCTGGCCACCAGCACCGAGCGCGCGTCGTCCAGCCGCTTGACGATCAGGCTGCCGCTTTCCTCCAGCGTGAGTCGCACGCGCAGCGCCACGTCCACGCCGTCCTTCACGAGATCGACCACGCGGTTGTTGACCTCCATCTCCACGCGCACCTGCGGGTGCCGCGCGAGGTAGATCGGCATCACGCCGCCCAGCACGGTCTGCGCCAGCGTGACGGGGCAGACCACGCGGATGGTGCCGCGCGGCTCGGTTTGCGCGTGGGCCACGGCGTCGGCGGCGGCCTGGGCGGATTCGCGCAGGACCTGGCAGTGGCGCAGGTAGGTCTCGCCCACATCGGTCAGCGAGAGCTTGCGCGTGGTGCGTTGCAACAGCCGCACGCCCAACTGCGCCTCCAGCCCGGCGATGCGGCGCGACAGGCGCGACTTGGGCAGGCCCAGCGCGCGGCCGGCGGCCGCGAAACCGCCGTGTTCCGCCACCTCGGCGAACAGGATCATGTCATTCAGGTCTTGCATGGCGTTTCCCGTTGATTGTCCTGATTATGGAACGATATGTCGTAAGAATGCCGTCTTATCAAGTATTGGCATCGAAATCACAATCTATCCATGGTCACCTGGCGTGGCTTTCAACTTTTTCAGGAGATTTCCATGCAACTGCTTCACATCGATTCCGCGATCACCGGCGACCAGTCGGTTTCCCGTCAACTGACCGCCCAGACCGTGGCGACCTGGGTGGCGGCCCATCCCGGCACGCAAGTGCAGCACCTGGATCTGGCGGTCAACGCGCCGGCCCACCTGAGCGCCGACGCGCTGGGCTTTCGCACCGGCCAGGCCGCCGCCACCGAGGCGCAACGCCAGGAAAACGCCGTCTCCGAAGCGCTGGTGAGCCAGTTTCTGGCGGCCGACGTGGTGGTGATCGGTGCCCCTCTGTACAACTTCACCATCCCGACCCAGCTCAAGGCCTGGATCGACCGCGTGGCCCAGGGTGGCCGCACCTTCAAGTACACCGAGCAGGGCCCGGTGGGCCTGGCCGGTGGCAAGACGGTGATCGTGGTGCTCAGCCGCGGCGGCGTGTACTCCACCAGCGAAGGGGGCCGCGCCATGGAGCACCAGGAAACCTACCTGCAGACGGTGCTGGGCTTCTTCGGCATCACCGATGTGCGCTTCGTGCGCGCCGAAGGTGTGGCGATGGGCCCGGATGCCAAGGCCCAGGGTCTGGCGACGGCCGAGAGCGAGATCCGCGCGCACGTTGCGGAAGCCGCCAACCAGCCGGCGGTGGCCAAGGTCGCCTGAGGCCTTTCCGGCGCGAAGTGATGAAGTCCGGAACACCGCGGAGCTGGCTCTGCCAGGCCGCAGGTGTTGCCCCCTGAAAGGGGGGACGCGCCCACGGCGCGGCGCGGGGGTCAGTCAAATGTCGTCGTGAAGATCAGGTCGATGGCGTTCTCTTCACCCGCCCGCGCGCGCACCGTGACGCGCCGCGAGAGGTCGTAGAACATCGAGACCGTGCCCATGGCCCCGGCCAGGCTGGCTTCGTAGGTCAGGTAGAGCTTGTTGGACAGGCGCTTGCCCAGCGTGAGCGCGGCCGACGAGGTGGTGCCATCGGCGTTGGTGGAGCTGCCGGCAAAGGACAGCTCGTCCAGACCGAAGGCGCTGGCCAGGCCGCCGTCCAGGTTGCCACCGTTGCGCGAGAGCAGGGCCAGCGCGGCCTGCTGCAGCACGGCGGCTTCGGCCCCGGCGCCGCTGGCCGGGCGCCCCAGCACCAGCCAGGCGAGCTTCTCGCTGTCGGGCAGTTCGGGGTCGGAGAACAGGCGCACGCGCGGCAACTGCGCCGAGCCGCTGATGAGCACACCCACGCGCTGCGTGGTGTTGGGGCGCACGGCGGAGATGTCCAGCGTGGGGTTGTCGTAAGGCCCGTTGAAGCGCAACACGCCGGTTTCGATGTCGAGCCGCTGGCCGTAGGCCCGGTAGGTACCGCGCTCCGTGCGCACCTCGCCCAGCACGCGCGGCGCGGGCGAAGTGGGGGTGCTGCGCACATTGAGCTGGCCGGTCAGGCGCGTCTGCAGGCCCTGGCCGCGCACCTCGAAGTTGTTGCCCAGGTTCAGGTCCACCAGCACATCGGGTTGCACACGGAAGGCGTTCGGGTCTTCCAGCGGCCGCTCGGTGCCACGCACCACCACGTCCGCGCCGAGGCTGGGGGTGGACTCGTCGGGCAGCACGAAACGGGCCTCATCGGCCGTGAGCTGGCCGCGCAGCTGCAGCGCCGTGCCCGCCAGCTCGGCCTGCAACTGGCCCGAGAGCGTGAGCATGCGGTCGGCGCGGGTGGACACGCGCAGTTTCGTGGCGGTGGCCTGCAGGCTGATGTAGGGCTGGCGGCGCGGCTGGCCGTTCACCGTGACGGTGCGCCACTCGGTGCTGCCGGTGGCCAGCAGCGTGCCGCCGTTCTGCACGCCACCCAGGCCCTGCAGGTAAAAACGGTCGATGGTGATGCGTTCGCCCGCGAGCGTGGCGCGCAGCTGCCCGCGCGAGAAGGCGATGCCATTGACCAGCGAGCGCAGGGCCAGGTCGTCGGCGTTGAGCGAGCCGTTGAGCAGGGGTTTGTCGCGCGTGCCGCCCAGCGTGAGATCGGCGCCCAGGGAGCCGCGCACGCGCCAGCCGGGCGGCGCCAGCGCGGACCACACGCCCACCTGAGGCAGGCTGGCCTTGAGAGTGCCGCGCAAGGGCGCCTGCTCGGCCCAGTGCCAGGCGGGCTCGGCGGCGTTGGGCGGGCTCAGCGTGGTGCTCACGTCGGCGCTGGCCTGGCCCAGGCGCTCGCTGTCCCAGCGCAGGCGCGCCAGCACATTGCTGCCCTGGGTTTCCACGTCCAGCTGGGCTTCGCGGATGCCGGTCTGCAGGCGCTGGGTGGAGGCGGTGTTCTCGTCGAAGGCGCCGTCGGTCTGCACCGAGAGGTCGCCGCTGCGCCGGCGCAGCTGCGCCGCCAGGCGGGGCGGTGCGCTGGGGTCGGCCGGCAGGGTGAGGTCCCATGAGCCGTCGAACACCACGTCGCCGCCCAGGCCGGATTCGCTCAGCGGGCCGTGGCGCGCGCCCTCGGGCGTGGCGAGGGCATCCACCCAGGACAGCGGCAGGTGGCTGAGCTGGCCGCGCGTGTCGAGCGCGCCGGCCCGCCAGGTGATGCGTTCCCAGGCCAGCGTCATGGGGGTGGTGACGGTGGGCGTGGCGGCGGCCGCGGCCGCGGCAGCGGCCGACACGGCCACCGGGGACGCGGGCGCCGCGCGGCGGCGGAACACGGGCTGCAGCCGCAGCTGGCCGGCGTCGGCCTGCACCTGCAGCGTATCGCCGCGCGCGCCCTGCCATTGCACGCCCAGCGCGTTGGTGCTCTCCAGCGTCCATTCCACGGTGCGGTCGGGCCGCGCGCTGTCGGTGGCCTGCAGTTTCAGCCGGCTGAGTTCCAGGCGGCCGGTGTCGATGTCGGGCTGGCGGGCGTTGCCCAGTTGCAGCACGCCCTGGGTGTCGAGGGCGGCGCGCCAGGGGCCTTGTTCGGCCCGGCCGGCCAGGGTGAGGGCCAGGCGCTCGGGCGGGCCGTTGGCCTGCAGCTGGAGCGCGCTGAGAAGGATGTCCTGCGCCCTGGTGGGGTTGGCCGGATCGCCGGTGGCCACCTCGCGCGCGATGCGCAGGCGCGGCGCGTCCAGGCCGAGCTGCAGGCGCAGCGGGGCGGCCTGGGTGGCGCCGGCCGCCGGCGGCGGGTAGCCCAGCACGCCCAGACCACCTTGCCAGTCGGCGTTGAGCCGGGCGCTGCCTTCGGCCTGCAGGCCCGGCTGGCCGTCCAGCGCGGTGCGGATCGACGGGCCCACGATGGGCAGGGTCTGCAGGCTGCTCACCCAGGCCAGCACGCGGCTGGCGTCGTCCAGGTTGAGGTCCAGGTCGCCGCTGCTTTGGGCGTGCGCGGCCTTGCCCTTCCAGCGGGCCTGCGCACCGGGCAGCTGCAGCGCGAACTGGCCGTCGAAGCTGCGTGCCAGGGTATCGAGCGTGCCCTGGCCGTCCAGCGTGGCGTCGGCCACGCCCAGGCGGGCCTGGCGCAGGTCGAGCACGCCTTGCGTGGCGCTGTCGGCGCTGGGGCGCCAGCGGCCTTTCACATCGAGTTCGCGCAGCCGCAGGCCGGCCAGGGCGCCGCCCCGGGGTTGCGTGCCCGACGGCTGGATGCGCGCGCCCAGGTCGATGGCGGTGTCGACCGTGCGCGCCGTGACGGTGCCGTCGAGCGCGGCGGGGGCGATGCTGCTCCAGAGCTGGGCCGGGTTGATGCGGCGGGCCTGGATCTCGCCCTGCCACTGGCCCAGCGGCGAGGGCTGCGCGCCGCTGGCGGGTTCCCACTGGCCCTGGCCCTGCACACGGCCGCCGCCGAGCTGCGCGTCCAGTTGCGTCAGCGTCCAGCGCGCACCGCGCTGTTCGAGCGCGGCCTCGATCCGGTCGAGCGGCAGGCGCTGCCGGTCGGCCGGCCCGCTGGCGGCGTTGGTGAGCTTCAGCTCGGCGCGCCAGGCCTCGCCCTGGGGCTGGGCCTTCACCGTGCCGCTGAGCAGCGTCACCGGCGCCTGCGGCCAGAAGGCGGCGAGGTCGATGCGGGCCATGGTGGCGTCGGCGGTCTCGATCGGCTGCGGCCACCATGGGCGCAGGCGGGCCTGGGCATCCAGCGTGGGGGCCTGGGCCGGGTCGATGCCTCCGGTGGCCTTGACGCTGGCGCTGGCGTCGAGCGCGGCGTCGGTGGTGGCCAGCACGCCGGTGAGCTTGGCGATGACCTGCAGCGTCACGGGCTCACCGCCCGGCACGGTGGTGCGCACCTCACCGCTGGCGTCCACGCGCAGGGGCATCGGGGCTTGCGCGCCCAGCACCGCCTTGGCCTGGTAGCGGCCGCCGGCCACCTCCACGCTGTCCAGGTCGAACTGGTGCGCGTCGGTCACGCCGAGGTTCCAGGCGCGGTCGGCCGTGCGGTAGCGGTACTGGCCTTTCAGGCCGCTGAGGGTGAGCGGCGATTCGCCAGCCAGCACCAGTTCACCGATCGACCAGGGCAGGGTGACCGGCAGGGGCAGGGTAATGGGTTGCAGAGGCTCGGGTGGGGCCGATGGCGTGGGCGGGCGCTGGTCGTCGATCTGCAGGCGGCCGATGTCGAGCTGCGACAGGCGCACGCCGCGCCCGAGCACGGCGTCGGCCCAGAACCAGTTGCTCAGGCCGATGCGCGTGTCGCTGGCCTGCACGCTCAGGCCGTCGCGCGCCCATTGCAACTGCGTGATCTGGCCGCCTCGCAGCAGGCTGCCCTGCACACCGGCCACTTCCAGCGTGCCGGCCTGCGGCCCCTGCCGGGCCATGAACGATTGACCCCAGCCGATGGCCTGGGCCAGCGAGCCGGGCGAGGCGGCCCACAGGCCGACGCCGAGCAGGACCAGCAACACCAGCACCGCCAGGCCGCCGAACACCCAGCGCACCACGCGGCCGATGCGCGAGGGCGGGGGGGCGATGCGGTCGGGATCGTTGTCGCTGTTCATGCGCCGATCAGAACGTGAAGCCCACATTGAGGTGGATGCGGAAACGCCTGACCTCCAGGCCATAGGCCAGGTCCAGCTGGAGCGGGCCGACCGGGCTGTTGTAGCGGATGCCGGTGCCCACACCCCACACCGGCTTGAGGTCGCCGGCCTTGTTGGCGATGGCGCCGCCGTCGATGAAGAGCACGTTTTCCCAGTTGGAGCGTTGGTCGGCGTTGAAGATGGGGCGCTGCCACTCCAGGCTCACCACCCCTTTGTAGCGGCCGGGCCCAATGCTGCCGTCGGCGCGCGGCACACCGATGTCGCGCAGGCCGTAGCCGCGCACGGTGTTGTCGCCGCCGGTGATGAACAGCTGCGTGTCCGGAATGGGGGCCGAGTCGCGCGCCACCACCGCACCGCCTTCCACGCGCAAGGCCAGGCGGCCCAGCTGCGTGCGCCGCGACGGCGTGCTCACGTCGCGCGGCTGGCCGGGCACCGGGTCGGCGGCCCGGGCGATCGCACCGAGTGGCCAGTAGGTGAGCCAGCGCGCCTGCGTGCGGGTGAAGGGCTGGCGGCTGCTGCCCAGCGTGTAGCCCACCCCCAGTTCCACCGCGAGGCCATAGCCGCGGTTGGGAAACACCTGGTCGTCAAAGCGGCGCCGCGTCCACGCGTAGTTGGCGCTGACGGCGGACCTGGCTTCCTGCTGCGCCGCGGCGGACAGCAGGCTGCTCTTCACATGGGCGCGGTCGTACTGCAGGTAGAAGCTGCGGTCGTATTCGACGCCCAGCTGCGTCTGGCCCACGCGCAGGCGCTGGCTGCTGGTGGTGGTGAAGTCGTCGAGCTGTTTGGCCAGCTGCGCGCCGGCGATCTTGCGCCAGCCGTCGTCGTTCGGGATCGAGCTCCAGTCGGTGCTGGCGAGCTGGTCGTCGCGCTCCAGCTGCAGCTTGCTGACCGCGCGCCAGCCGATGCCGGGCACGCTGTTGTGCGTGTGTTCCAGCGACAGGCGAGCGCCGTTGTCGGTGCTGCCGCCAATGCCGATCACGACCTTCTGCCGCTTGCTCTCGCGCAGCTGCACCATCACCGGCAGGGTCTGTCCGTCGGTCGAGGTCTCGGCGTAGACGAAAACCGAGTCGTAGTAGCCGCTCTCGGCGATGCGGCGTTGCGCGTCCTGCAGTTTCTCGAGGTCGTAGTCGCTACCGGGCGTGAGGCCGGTCAGGCGCACCAGGCGCTCGGCGGTCACGGCGTCGTAGCGCTCGGCCCCTTGCACCACCACCTCGCCCATGCGCATGGGTTTGCCCGAATCGAGTTCGATGTAGAGCCGGGCCTGGTGCGCCTGGGTGTCGATGTCGGCCAGGCTGTTCTGCATCCGGCCCGAGGGGTAGCGCTGGGCGATCAGCCGCCGCAGCGCGGCGGTCTTGGCGCGGTCCCAGTCGGCCTGCGAGAAGGGCAGGCCGGTGATCAGGCCGGCCTCGCGCTCGATGTCGGCGCGCTGCGCCTCGGCCTCGGGCGCGGTGGCGATGTCGCCCACGAAGGACACCGTGACCGAGGCCACCTGCGTGACCGGGCCGGGATCGACCTTCACGGTGATGGTGCCCAGCGAGGCGGGGCTGGTGGTGCGATCACCATCGCTCGTGGCGGCGGCCACCTCGCCCAGCCCGGGGGGCGGGATCACCTCGACCTGGGGCGAGAAATGGCCGAGCGTGGCCAGCAGTTCGCGCACGTTGGCCGGTGCCTGGGCCAGCAGGCGGCTCAGTTCGTTGGCTTCGAGGCTGCGCAGTTCGCGGTAGCGCTGCACCTCCATGTGGCGCAACAGGAAGTCGCGCATGGCCTCGCTGGGCGCCTGCATGTCGATCTCGAAGCGCGCGCCGGCTGGCGTGCGCGCCTCGCGCGGCGGACGCGGCACGTCGGCATCCGTGTCGTCCTGGGCGCGGGCGGCGAGCGGCCACAGCAGGGTCGCGCACAACAGGAAAGGCCATGCCCGGCGGGCATGGCCAGGAAAGGAAAAGGTCATTCGGCCGTTATTTCGAGAGCAGGCGCATCGTGTCTTCAAGCCCCTTCAAGGTCAGCGGGTACATGCGCTGGCCCATCAGTTGCTGAATCACGCTGATGCTCTGTCGATACTGCCACACCCCTTGGGGTTCCGGGTTGATCCACGCAAACTTCGGAAACGCGTGCGTGAGGCGCTGCAGCCACTCGGCGCCGGCCTCCTCGTTGTTGTATTCCACGCTGCCGCCAGGTTGCAATATTTCGTAAGGACTCATCGTGGCATCGCCGACGAAGATGAGTTTGTAGTCCTTGTTGTACTTGCGGATGATGTCCCAGGTCGGGAACTTCTCCGCGTAGCGGCGGCGGTTGTTCTTCCACATGAAGTCGTAGACGCAGTTGTGGAAGTAGTAGAACTCCAGGTGCTTGAACTCGCTCTTGACCGCCGAGAACAGCTCCTCCACGCGCTGGATGTGTTCGTCCATGGTGCCGCCCACGTCCATGAGCAGCAGCACCTTCACGTTGTTGTGCCGCTCCGGGATCATCTTGATGTCCAGGTAGCCGGCGTTCGCGGCGGTGGCGCGGATGGTGTCGGGCAGGTCCAGCTCGAGGTCGTTGCCTTCGCGCGCGAACTTGCGCAGGCGGCGCAGCGCCACCTTGATGTTGCGCGTGCCCAGTTCCTGCGTGTCGTCGTAGTCGCGGTAGGCTCGCTGCTCCCACACCTTCACGGCGGTCTTGTTGCCGCCCTTGCCACCGATGCGGATGCCCTGCGGGTTCTGCCCGCTGTTGCCGAACGGCGAGGTGCCGCCGGTGCCGATCCACTTGCTGCCACCCTCGTGGCGTTCCTTCTGCTCTTCGAGGCGCTTGCGCAGCGTCTCCATGAGCTCGTCCCAGTCCATCTTGGGCGCGTTGGCCTTCTGCTCTTCGGAGAGGATGCGCTCCATCTCCTGGCGCAGCCAGTCGGCCGGGATCGGCTTGGTGAAGTCCGCGATCATCTCCACGCCCTTGAAGTAGGCGGCGAAGGCGCGGTCGAATTTGTCGTAGTGCTTCTCGTCCTTCACCAGCGCGGTGCGCGCCAGGAAGTAGAAGTCGTCCATGGAGCAGGCCTCGGGGTTGCGCGGTCCCACCACGTCGGCCTGCAGCGCTTCGAGCAGCGTCAGGTACTCTTTGACGGAGACCGGCAGCTTGGCCGAACGCAGGGTGTAGAAGAAATCGATCAGCATGGCGATCTCCCGGGTTCGTCAGGCGTGCATGTCCCGCAGGTACAGCAGCTGGGCCTTGGCCTCGGGCCATTCGCCCGACCGCATGCTGTACATCACCGTGTCGCGGATGGTGCCGTCGCGGCGCAGGGCGTGGCCGCGGATGACGCCGTCCTTTTTCGCGCCCAGCCGCTCGATCGCGCGCTGCGAGGCGAAGTTGTAATTGTCGGTGCGCCAGCCCACCACGTGGCAGCCCAGCGTGTCGAAGGCGTGGCCCATCATGAGCAGCTTGCACGTGGTGTTCACGTGGGTGCGCTGCACGCTCTGGGCGTACCAGGTGTAGCCGATCTCCACCCGCTTCACCGCCGGCAGGATGTCGTGGTAGCTGGTGCTGCCCAGCACCCGGCCGCTGGCCTCGTCGGTCACGGCGAAGGCAAAGCGGTGGCCCTCGGCGCGCATCTGCAGCGCGGTTTCGATGTAGGCGCGCGTCTGCCCGGGCTCGGGCACCGAGGTGATGCGCAGCTTCCAGAGCTCGCCGTCGGCGGCGGCCGCGCGCAGCCCCTGCTCGTGGTCCAGCGCGAGCGGCACCAGGGCAAGGCCGTTGGCGCGCAGGGTGAGGGGTTCGACGAAGGCCATGGCGTGGAAATCAGGGTGAGGGAGGCGGTGGCGGCGCGATCAGGCGCCGGGCCACCAGCTTGCCGACGCCGCAGCCCAGGGCGATCAGGCCCAGGCCGGCCATCTCGCGCCAGCCGAAGGCATCGGGCGCGGCGAAGAAGTCCAGGCCCAGCTGCTTGCCCAGGGCCCAGCCGGCCAGCGAGCCGATGACGAAGCCCGACGCATCGGCCAGGCCTTCCTTGAATGCATTGCGGGTCTGCTTGTCCATGGTGGGCTCAGCGGTTGCGCTGGTTCATGAAGACCAGCTTCTCGAAGAGCGTGGTGTCCTGCTCGTTCTTGAGCAGCGCGCCCACCAGCGGCGGCACGCTGACCTTGCTGTCGGCGCTCTGCAGGGCTTCGAGCGGGATGTCCTCGGCCATCAGCAGCTTGAGCCAGTCCAGCAGTTCGGAGGTGCTGGGCTTCTTCTTCAGGCCGGGCAGGTTGCGCACGTCGTAGAAGGTCTTCATGGCCGCGGCCAGCAGTTCCTTCTTGAGCTTGGGGAAGTGCACGTCCACGATGCGCTGCATGGTCTCGGCGTCGGGGAACTTGATGTAGTGGAAGAAGCAGCGGCGCAGGAAGGCGTCGGGCAGTTCCTTCTCGTTGTTGGAGGTGATGAACACCAGCGGGCGGTGCTTGGCGCGGATCATCTCGTGCGTTTCGTAGCAGTAGAACTCCATGCGGTCGAGTTCGCGCAGCAGGTCGTTGGGGAACTCGATGTCGGCCTTGTCGATTTCGTCGATCAGCAGCGCGACCGGCTCGTCCGCCGTGAAGGCCTGCCACAGCACGCCCTTGACGATGTAGTTGTGGATGTCCTTCACGCGCTCGTCGCCCAGCTGCGAATCGCGCAGGCGGCTCACCGCGTCGTACTCGTACAGGCCCTGTTGCGCCTTGGTGGTGCTCTTGATGTGCCACTGCAGCAGCGGCAGCTTGAGCGCCCCGGCCACTTCCTCGGCGAGCATGGTCTTGCCGGTGCCAGGCTCGCCCTTGACGAGCAGCGGGCGCTTGAGGGTGATGGCGGCGTTCACCGCCAGCATCAGGTCTTGCGTGGCAACGTAATTCTCGGAACCTTGGAATTTCATGAAAAAGCGCCTTGTGCGAAGGTTGGCGGGGGTGTGGCCGGGGCTGAGGACCAGTCTATATAATCAGGGGTTGATTTTCTCAGCCGGTTCCATTCATTGTGCTTGCAAAATGATTCCAATGTTGTCCACGATCGCCCGCACCCTTGTCGCCGCTGCGACCCTCTCCGTCGCTCTCGCTGCCCAGGCCCAGGGCGTCACGGGTGATGTGCAAGCCGGCCACAAGAAGGCCGAAATGTGCATCGGTTGCCACGGCATCGTGGGCTACCAGAACAGCTTCCCCGAGATCCACAAGGTCCCCAAGATCTCGGGCCAGTCGGACAAGTACATCGTGGCGGCGCTCCACGCCTACAAGAAGGGCGACCGCAAGCACCCCACCATGCGCGGCATCGCGGGCTCGCTGAGCGAGCAGGACATGGCCGATCTGGGTGCCTACTACGCGTCGCAGGCCGACAAGGCTGCCCCCGAAGCGCCTCGCACCGCCAGCACCACGGCCGCCGCGCTGATCGAGAAGGGCGCCTGCGCCTCCTGCCACGGCGCCAACTTCAGCAAGCCGATCGACCCGAGCTACCCCAAGATCGGCGGCCAGCACGCCGACTACCTGTTCTTCGCGCTCAAGGCCTACACGGTCGAAGGCAACAACATGATCGGCCGCTCCAACGGCATCATGGCCGGCATCGCCAAGCAGTACACGCCGGCCGAAATGCGCGAGATCGCCAAGTACCTGTCCACGGTCGATGGCGAACTCAAGGTCGTGCCGCAATCGCGCTTCCGCTGATCCGCGCCACCCGTCAAAAAAGCCGCTCATCGAGCGGCTTTTTTTTTGGTCAGTCCCGCGTGGCCCTGCGCCGCACCGCGTCGATGTAGGCCTGCCCGTCGGGTGGCCGGCCCGCGCGCTGGCTTTCCCAGAGCATGCTGCCCAGGCACTCCATCACCTCGTGGTGAGCCACATGCAGGTCGCCGCGCCGCGCGGCCAGCAGCTCCACCGCCTGGCGGATGCCCGGGGGCTGGTCGATGCTGCATTGCTCGCTGATGGACAGGTGCATGGACAGGTGCAGGAAGGGGTTGTCGCGGCCGCTGTCGGGCTCGCCCAGGCGCGCCAGGGCCGCGTCCACGTCGGACAGTTCGGCGTGGTACTCGCTGTGCTCGGCGATCCATTGGCCGGCCAGGGTTTCGATGGCCTCCATGGGTTGTTGCAGCAACTGTTTCTGGTGAACGGCGCAGAAGAAACGCCGCACGTCGGCTTGGGATGGGCTGAACATGGTGCGGGGATTCTCCCGCATGCCGCGCACCCCTGCGCCCGGCTTGGGTACAGTCGCAGGTTGACCTGAGGAGAACACACATGAACCAAGCCTTCATCTGCGACGCGATTCGCACCCCCTTCGGCCGCTACGGCGGCGCCCTCTCCAGCGTGCGTGCCGACGACCTCGGTGCGATCCCGCTCAAGGCGCTGATGCAGCGCAACCCCGGCGTGGACTGGGCCGCCGTGGCCGACATCCTCTTTGGCTGCGCCAACCAGGCCGGCGAAGACAACCGCAACGTCGCGCGCATGGCCGGCCTGCTCGCCGGCCTGCCGCTGGAGCTGCCCGGCGCCACCATCAACCGCCTGTGCGGCTCCGGCCTGGACGCCGTGGGCTCGGCCGCGCGCACCATCAAGGCCGGTGAAGCCGGCCTGATGATCGCCGGCGGCGTGGAGAGCATGAGCCGCGCGCCCTTCGTGATGCCCAAGGCCGAGAGCGCCTTCAGCCGCGCCAACGCGGTCTACGACACCACCATCGGCTGGCGCTTCGTCAACAAGCTCATGAAGGCCCAGTACGGCGTGGACTCCATGCCCGAGACGGCGGAGAACGTGGCCACCGATTACAAAATCGAGCGCGAGGCGCAGGACCGCATGGCGCTCTCGAGCCAGCTCAAGGCCGTGGCCGCGCAGAAGGCCGGCCACCTGGCGCGAGAGATCACGCCGGTGACCATCGCGCAGAAGAAGGGCGATCCGCTGGTGGTGGACAAGGACGAACACCCGCGCGAGACCAGCCTGGAAGCGCTGGCCAAGCTCAAGGGCGTGGTGCGCCCCGATGGCACGGTGACGGCAGGCAACGCCAGTGGCGTGAACGACGGCGCCTGCGCGCTGCTGCTGGCCGACGAGGCCACGGCGGCGAAGAACGGCCTGACGCCCAAGGCCCGCATCGTGGGCATGGCCACGGCCGGCGTGGCGCCGCGCGTGATGGGCATCGGCCCGGCGCCGGCCACACAGAAGGTGCTGGCGCTCACCGGCCTGAAGCTCGAGCAGCTGGACGTGATCGAGCTGAACGAGGCCTTTGCCGCGCAGGGCCTGGCGGTGCTGCGCATGCTGGGGCTGAAGGACGACGACGAGCGCGTGAACGCCTGGGGCGGTGCGATCGCATTGGGCCACCCGCTGGGCGCCAGCGGCGCGCGGCTGGCGACCACGGCGGTCAACCGCCTGCACGCCACCGGTGGCCGCTACGCGCTGTGCACCATGTGCATTGGCGTGGGCCAGGGCATCGCGCTCGTGATCGAAAAGGTCTGAGGGCGAGCCCGCCGCCGGGCCGCCCCAAGGCCGGGCTCAGCCCCCTCGGGGGGCAGCGACCCGCGCAGCGGCGGAGCGTGGGGGCCTACAACTTCCACGCGGGAAGCTGCCAGTTGCGCCACAGGGCCAGGCCGCGCAGGCCGGCCGTGAACACCACGCAGGCCACCAGGGCGATCCAGCCCGGGGCCTCGATCTCCCAGAGCCCGACGTAGAGCCAGCCACCGGCGAAGGCGCAGAGCGCATAGGGCCGGTGGTCCTTGAAGGCGGTGGGGATCTCGTTGCAGACCACGTCGCGCAGCACGCCGCCGAAGACGCCGGTGATCAGGCCCATGAGCACGGCCACCAGCGCCGGCATGTTCAGCAGCAAGGCCTGGTGCACGCCGGTGGCGGTGAACAGGCCCAGGCCCAGCGCATCGGGCCACTGGATGGCGCGCTCGGTGAGCTTCATGTGGCGCCCGCGCAGGAACACCATGGCGAGCACGCACAGCCCGAGCACGCCCCAGAGCAGCTCGACGTGGCGCACCCAGAAGAACGGGCGCTGATCGAGCAACAGGTCGCGCAGGGTGCCGCCGCCGAAGGCGGCCAGGAAGCCCACCACCGCCACGCCCACGGCGTCCAGCCGCATGCGCGCGCCCATGAGGATGCCGGAGAGTGCAAAGGCCACCGTGGCCGCCAGCTCGACCAGCAGGCGCAGGGTCTCGCCCCAGAACTGAATGTTGTGCATGCGCCGATTCTCGCCGGGCGGGAGGCAAGGGCATTCGCCTGCGGCGACAATCGCGCGCTTGAACTTCCCGCTCATCACCGATCCCTCGTTCTACCTCGTCGCGATTCCCGCGGTGCTCCTGCTGGGCATCAGCAAGAGCGGCTTTGGCGCCGGCTTTGGTTCCCTGGCCGTGCCCTTGATGGCGCTGGCGGTCACGGTGCCGCAGGCCGCCGCCATCCTGATGCCGGTGCTGCTGCTGATGGACCTGCTGGGCATGGCGGCCTTCCGCAAGAACTTCGACCGCCGCCTGCTGATGTTCCTCGTGCCCTGCAGCCTGGTCGGCCTCGTGGTCGGGGCCTTGCTTTTCAAATGGCTCGATTCTCGCGTGGTGGCGGGCATGGTGGGCGTGTTCACCCTGGTGTTCCTGGCGCAGCGCCTGCTGTTTCCGCCGCGCCCCGACAGCGCGCCGCCGCCGCGCTGGGTGGGTGCGCTGCTCACGGTGACCTCGGGTTTCACGAGCTTCGTGGCGCACGCCGGTGGGCCGCCGCTCAACGCCTACGTGATCCCGATGCGTCTGTCGCCAGCGGTCTTCACCGGCACGCTGGCCTACCTGTTCTTCTTCGTCAACCTCGCCAAATGGGTGCCGTACGCCTGGCTCGGTCTGCTCGATCTGCGCAACATGGCGACCTCGCTGGCGCTGCTGCCGTTCGCCCCGTTCGGGGTCTGGCTCGGGGTCTACATTGCCAAGCGCATCGAGCCTCAGCTGTTCTACCGGCTCATCTATGTGGGGATGTTCCTGACCGGTTGCAAACTGGTGTGGGACGCGGTGGCGATAACATAGCGCCCGATACCCCCCTCCCCATCACGCTGTCCGTGTGGGGCGTCCCGCACACAAAGGAGCTTTTCATGCCCATCGTGGTGGTTGCGAATCCCAAAGGAGGCGTTGGCAAGTCCACGCTGTCGACCAACGTCGCCGGCTACTTTGCCCGCCAGGGTCACTCGGTCATGCTGGGCGATGCCGATCGCCAGCAGTCGTCGGCCCTCTGGCTGCGCCTGCGCCCACCCGAGGCCCGGCCGATCCAGACCTGGGAGGTTTCGCAGGACCTGATCGCGCGGCCGCCCAAGGACGTCACCCACGTGGTGCTCGATACCCCCGCTGGTTTGCATGGCTGGCGCTTCAAGGACGTGCTCAAGATCGCCGACAAGGTGCTGGTGCCGTTGCAGCCCAGCATCTTCGACATCTACGCCACGCGCGCCTTCATCGATGAGTTGGCCGAGTCCCGCCGTGCGGGCCAGCTGCAGGTGGGCATCGTCGGCATGCGGGTGGACATGCGCACCATCGCGGCCGACAAGCTCGGCGAGTTCGTGACCGGGCTGGGCCTGCCCGTGCTGGGCGCCTTGCGCGACACGCAGAACTACGTGCACCTCGCGGCGCGCGGGCTCACGCTGTTCGACGTCACGCCCAGCCGGGTCGAGAAGGACCTCAAGCAGTGGCAGGGCATCTGCGAGTGGCTTGATCGCTGACACCCGGCGGTGCCGTGTCGCCGGCCCGACATGCGCGGCGCGGGGCCGGCGATACAGTGGCTCGCATGAAAACCTTTGAATCCCTGGCCGATCTGGCGGCTTGCGTGGGCCAGGAAGTGGCCGTCAGCGAATGGGTGGTGATCACCCAGGAGCAGGTCAACCGCTTCGCCGAGGCCACTGGCGACCACCAATGGATCCACGTGGACGTGGAACGCGCCAAGGCCGGGCCGTTCGGTGGGCCGATCGCGCACGGCTTTCTCACGCTGTCCTTGCTGCCGGTGTTCTTCGAGTCCTCTTTCGATATCCGGAACACGCGCATGGGGGTGAACTACGGCCTGAACCGCGTGCGCTTCACCGCGCCGGTGCCGGTGGGCAGCCGTTTGCGCGCGCGCCTGACGCTGCAGGCCATCGAGTCCATCGAACAGGGTGGGCAGCAGATGACCTGGGGCGTGGTGGTGGAGCGCGAGGGGGCCGACAAGCCGGTGTGCTTCGCCGAATCGCTGGTGCGCCAGTACCCCTGAGCGCGCGGGCAGGCCGGCCTACTTGATGCGGATGAGCTGCTTGGGCTCGAGCCAGCCTTCGAAGTACTGAATCAGCCGGTTGATGCGCTCGGCGGCGACCGACTGGTTGTGCCGCTGCGAGATGAGCTGGTACGCGTCGTTGCGCAGCAGCCAGAGTTCCTGCGGCGTGTGGGCCTGATCGATCTGTTTGCGCAGCCGGATCGCGGGTGTGCCGGGGCAGTCCTCGATGCTGCGCTCGAGATGGCGCCGGATGCGCGCCAACTCCTTGAGGCTGGGGCTCTTGGGCGCGCGCTGTCGAGACGCGAGGTTCACGCGGAAGATCCGGGTGAGGACAGAAATCAGGGCGGTCTCCATGCAGGCGGTCCGTGATGCGCAGAGTGGCGATCGGGCCGCCGCCCACAGGGTGTGGAGCCGCGCGGTCCCGATCAGGTTGGCAAGCCTATGTTGCGCGTTTCGCGCGCGATGTGATCTATGCCGTGCGCCACTTGCGTGACCTGCGTCACGGAACCGGCATCGCAAACTGCCGCTGGCGCCAGGCCTCGAACACGGTCACCGCCACGGCGTTCGACAGGTTGAGGCTGCGCTGGCCAGGCACCATGGGCAGCCGCAGGCGCTGCGTGGGCGCAAAGGACTCGCGCAGCGCGTCGGGCAGCCCCCGCGTCTCGGAGCCGAACACCAGCCAGTCGCCGGCCTGGAAGGTGTTGTCGAACACGCTGTGGCTGCCCCGGGTGGTGAAGGCGAACATGCGCTGCGGGTCCGGTGCTTCGGTCTGCAGGAAGCTGGCCCAGTCCGCGTGGCGGCGCAGATCGGCGTACTCGTGGTAGTCGAGCCCCGCGCGGCGCATGTGGCGGTCATCCATGGAGAAGCCCAGGGGCTCGATGAGGTGCAGGGTGCACCCGGTGTTCGCGCTGAGCCGGATCACGTTGCCGGTGTTGGGCGGGATTTCAGGTTGGACGAGGACGATGTGGAACATGGTGGCGGGCGAGCTTACCGCGCTGGCGTGCGCGCGAACACCAGCGCGCTGACCCGGACCGCCCCTGCCTGCAGCAAGGCCTGGGCCGCTGCCTGCAGCGTGGCGCCGGTGGTGGTCACGTCGTCCACCAGCAGCACGTGCCGGCCGTGCAGCCGGGGCGCGTGCAACGGGTGGGCGGCGAACACGCCTTGCAGGTTGCGCAGGCGCTGCTCACGGGGCAGGCTGTGCTGGTCGGGGGTCTCGGTCAGGCGGACCAGCGCCTCGGCCAGGGCCGGCGCCCGGGCGGCAGGCGTGCTCGCGCGCCGCAGGGCTTTCACCAGCTCCCAGGCCTGGTTGTAGCCGCGCCCGGCGAGGCGCGCCGGGGTGAGTGGCACAGGGGCGAGGAGGTTGCATGACGAGAGCAGGGCGCCGGCCTGCGGTGCCTGCAGCATCCGCCGCGCGAAAGGCCCGGCCCAGCCAGGCTCCTGGCGGAACTTGAAGCGGGCGATCAGGCCGTCCCAAGGGTAGGCATAGTCCACAGCCGCCGCGCAGGCGTGCAGCGCGGCCGGCGTGGGCCGGGTGAGACAGGCCCCACACAGCGGCACGTCCACGGGCACGCGGTCGGCACACGCCGTGCAGCGGGGCGCCTCGTCCTGGAACCGCGCCGCGCAGGCCTCGCACACCGCGCTCGATGGCCAGGCGCCGCAGACCTGGCAGGTGCCGGGCAGGGAATTCCAGAGCGTGCGCCAGGGGTTGAGCATGGGGCCAATATACTGGCGCGGCCTTGTTGTCCCGCCCGCCGGCATCCCGTTTGAACACCTCCACCCCCACTGAAACCCCCGTGCCCGACATGGACCCGGTCGCGGCCCTGCGCTGGCAGCAACGCGCCGCGACGACCAGTCCGTGGCTGCACGAAGAGGTGGCCTCGCGCATGGCCGAACGCCTGAAATGGTTCCGCGAGCCGCCCGCCAGCTGGATGCACTGGGAGCCCGTGGGCGGCGGGCTGCTCGCGCACCAGCAGCTCCGGTCTCAGTTGCCCGACGCGCCCTGCCACGTGGCCGCACAGCGCCTGCCCGAGGCCTTGCAGGCCACCCGGGAAGGGGGCGGGCCGGGCTGGAACCCCCTGAACTGGGGGCGCAGCCGAGGCCCGCAGGCGGCGAACGCCGACACCCGGGTGGGCATGCTCTGGGCCAACATGGCCTTGCACACCGAGCCACGGCCGCAAACGCTGCTCAAGCGCTGGAACGCACACATCGAGACCAACGGCTTCCTGATGTTTTCCTGCCTGGGGCCGGACAGCCTGCGCGAACTGCGCGTGGTGTACGCGGCACAAGGCTGGCCCGAGCCGGCCCACGCCTTCACCGACATGCACGACTGGGGCGACATGCTGGTGCACAGCGGGTTTGCCGAGCCGGTGATGGACATGGAGCGCATCACCCTCTCGTACAGTGGGGCGGAACCCTTGCTGGCCGAGCTGCGCAGCCTGGGCCGCAACCTTCATTCGGGCCGGTTTGCCGCCTGTCGGTCGCGGGGCTGGCGTGCGCGGCTGTGCGAGGCGATCGAAACGGGCCTGCCGCGCGCGGCCGACGGCCGGCTGCTGCTGACCTTCGAAATCATCTACGGCCACGCCTTCAAGCCCACGCCGCGAGTGCCCATGGGGCCTGCGACGACGGTGCCGATGGAAGACATGCGTGCCATGCTGCGGGGCCGCAGGGGCTGAGCCGGGCTGGCGGCGGGCCGTTTCTCGCCTGGAGATACCGCATTGTCCGAGTCGGATGGGGCGGCTTTGCAGCCGGGCGGCACCCTTCTCGCCGCTACAATTGGAGGCGATCCAAGTTTCAAGGGGATTTTCCCTGCGTCAACGCGCGCGCCTTCGGGCGCAGCGCGGCTTGAACCGGTGGTGGGTGGTGAACCTTACCTGCAACGCTCATCGTTTCGCGACCGAGTCTGAACAAGGCATGGAGTGGTCGCTGAAGCGCAACTGTTCGGTCACGCCCGCACAACTGGGATGGCTCTATGCCTCCATGTGTGTCGTGTCGTTGGGTGTGGCCGGATTCTTCTGGTCGCAAGGTGCAACGCTGGTGCTGCCTTTCGCGGTGCTGGAGTTGATCGTGGTGGCGGTGGCCTTTCTGGCCTATGCCCGCCACGCCACCGACGGCGAACGCATCCGCTTGCTGGAAGGCCGGCTGGTGGTGGAGCAGGAGATGGCGGGACGGACGAAGCGGTGCGAGTTCGCCCGTGAGTGGGTGCAGGTGGAGCCGCGGGGAGAAGACGACCAGATGGTCGAACTCCGCTGCGGCGGCCAGTCGGTGAGGGTGGGGCGCTTTCTGCGCCCCGAACTGCGGCCGGTGCTGGCGCGGGAGATACGCCAGGCCTTGCGTGGCGCGTGATGGTGGGGTTTTGGGTAGGTGTGCCCGGAAAATTTGTTCTAATCGGCATTGATATAAATCAATACTTATATTTGAGGCGCTTAAAGTGAGTACGACGAATAAAAAGGTGCATTCCCTGCGAAACCGGTGGGCCACGATCCGCGCCGTGGCAACCACGCTGGCCTTGGGCGCAGGCGCCTGGTCCACGGTCGCTGCTCAGGCGGTCAAGGACCTCGCTGGCGGCCCGGCGGTCAACCAGCTGAACTTCCACCCCCCGGTGACCCGCATCGCCGAGGAGCAGCACTGGCTGCACTGGTTCATGATGGTCCTGTGCGCCGTCATCTTCGTCATCGTCTTCGGCGTGATGTTCTATTCCATCCTGAAGCACCGCAAGGCGGCCGGGCACAAGGCCCAGGAGCTGCCGGAGCCGATCTGGGTGGAGCTGGGTTGGACCATCGTCCCGCTGCTCATCGTCATCGGCATGGCCCTGCCCGCCACCAAGGTGCTGGTGGCCCAGAAGGACACCACCAACAGCGACCTGACCATCAAGGCCACGGGCATGCAGTGGAAGTGGGGCTACGACTACATCAAGGGCGAGGGCGAGGGCATCGGTTTCCTCTCCACCCTGGACAACAACCAGCGCGTGATGTCCAACAGCGGCAAGCCCGAAGCCACGGACGACTACCTGCTCAAGGTGGACAACCCGCTCGTGGTGCCCGTGAACAAGAAGGTGCGCATCATCACGACCGCCAACGACGTGATCCACGCCTGGATGGTGCCGGCCTTCGGCGTCAAGCAGGATGCGATTCCCGGCTTCGTGCGCGACACCTGGTTCCGCGCCGAGAAGACCGGCGACTTCTACGGCCAGTGCGCCGAACTCTGCGGCAAGGAACACGCCTACATGCCGATCCACGTGAAGGTGGTGTCGGCCGAGGAATACACCGCCTGGGTGACCGAGCGCCAGAAGGCCATGGGCGCTGCCGCCGATGACCCGAGCAAGGTCTGGACGCTGGCCGACCTGGTCAAGCGCGGCGAGTCCGTCTACGCCGCCAACTGCGCGGCCTGCCACCAGGCCAACGGCAAGGGCGCCGGCCCGATCAAGCCCCTCGATGGCTCCGCGATCGTGACCGACACCGACCACGCCAAGATGATCAATGTGCTGCTGCACGGTGCGGCAGGCGGCGCCATGCCGGCCTGGAAGCAGCTGTCCGACACCGAACTGGCCGCGGTCATGACCTACGCCAAGAACAACTGGTCGAACAAGACCGAACAGATCGTGCAGCCGGCCGAAGTGCTGGCCGCCCGCAAGTGATCTGTTGACAGAAAAACATTGAGTCTCAAAGGAATCGACCATGAGTGCAGTTCTTGACCACCACGACGCACACGGCCACGACGATCACCACGACCACCATGCCCCCACGGGCTGGCGCCGCTGGGTCTACGCCACCAACCACAAGGACATCGGCACGCTGTACCTGCTGTTCGCCTTCACCATGCTGATGGTGGGCGGCGTGCTGGCCCTGCTGATCCGCGCCGAGCTGTTCCAGCCCGGCCTGCAGCTGGTGAACCCCGAACTGTTCAACCAGCTCACCACCATGCACGGCCTGATCATGGTGTTCGGCGCCATCATGCCGGCCTTCGTGGGCTTCGCGAACTGGATGATCCCGCTGCAGATCGGCGCGTCCGACATGGCCTTCGCGCGGATGAACAACTTCAGCTTCTGGCTGATGATTCCCGCGGCCATCATGCTCGTGGCCTCGTTCTTCATGCCCGGGGGCGCACCCGCCGCCGGCTGGACGCTGTACGCGCCGCTGACGCTGCAGATGGGCCCCTCGATGGACGCCGGCATCTTCGCCATGCACATCCTGGGCGCGTCCTCGATCATGGGCTCGATCAACATCATCGTGACCATCCTGAACATGCGCGCACCCGGCATGACGCTGATGAAGATGCCCATGTTCTGCTGGACCTGGCTCATCACCGCCTACCTGCTGATCGCCGTGATGCCCGTGCTGGCCGGCGCCATCACCATGACGCTGACCGACCGCCACTTCGGCACCAGCTTCTTCAACCCCGCCGGCGGCGGCGACCCGGTGATGTACCAGCACATCTTCTGGTTCTTCGGCCACCCCGAGGTCTACATCATGATCCTGCCGGCCTTCGGCATCGTGAGCCAGGTCGTGCCCGCCTTCGCGCGCAAGAAGCTGTTCGGCTACGCCTCCATGGTGTACGCCACCGGCTCCATCGCCATCCTGTCCTTCGTCGTGTGGGCCCACCACATGTTCACCACCGGCATGCCAGTGACGGGCCAGCTGTTCTTCATGTACTCCACCATGCTGATTGCCGTGCCCACGGGCGTGAAGATCTTCAACTGGATCGCCACCATGTGGAAGGGCTCGATGACCTTCGAGACCCCCATGCTGTGGGCCGTCGGCTTCATCTTCGTGTTCACCATCGGTGGCTTCACCGGCCTGATCCTGTCGGTCGCGCCGATCGACATCCAGATGCAGGACACCTACTACGTGGTGGCCCACTTCCACTACGTGCTGGTGGCCGGCTCGCTGTTCGCCATGTTCTCGGGCATCTACTACTGGCTGCCCAAGTGGACCGGCGTGATGTACAGCGAAACGCGCGGCAAGATCCACTTCTGGTGGTCGATGATCTCGTTCAACATCACCTTCTTCCCGATGCACTTCCTGGGTCTGGCCGGCATGCCCCGCCGCTACGCCGACTACCCGATGCAGTTCGCCGACTTCAACGCGATCGCCTCGGTGGGCGCGTTCGGCTTCGGTCTGGCGCAGGTGTACTTCTTCCTGGCCGTGGTCGTGCCCGCCATGCGCGGCAAGGGCGAGAAGGCCCCCCAGAACCCCTGGGAAGGCGCCGTGGGCCTGGAGTGGGAAGTGCCGTCGCCGGCACCGTTCCACACCTTCGAAAACCCGCCCAAGCTCGACGCGACCGCCACCAAGGTGATCGGCTAAGCCTTTTCACGCCATGTCTGCCAACGCCATGACACCCGAACAGAAGAAGAACAACCGCCGCCTGGGCCTGATCCTCGCGTCCGTGGCCGTGGTGTTCTTCCTCGGCTTCGTGGGCAAACGCTTCCTGCTGGGCTTCTGACCATGGCCGTTCAGCGCGAAAACCTCAAGATGGTGGGCAAGCTCTGCGTGATCGCGCTGGGCATGTTCGCGTTCGGCTACGCGCTGGTGCCGATCTACCGGCATATCTGCGAGGCCCTGGGCATCAACGTGCTGGCGGTGTCGGAACTGCGTGTGCCCGGTGCCGCGAGCCTGCCTGCGAACACGCAGGTGGACCGCACGCGCACCATCACCGTCGAATTCGACACGAACGCCCGCGGCCCCTGGCACTTCAAGCCGGCCGTGCGCTCGCTGCAGGTGCATCCGGGTGAGCTCACCACGGTGATGTACGAGTTCCAGAACATCCAGAACCGCACGATGGCGGCACAGGCGGTGCCCAGCTACGCCCCCAAACAGGCGGCCGCGCACTTCAACAAGCTCGAGTGCTTCTGCTTCACGCAGTACACCCTGCAGGCCGGAGAGAAGAAAGAATGGCCGGTGGCCTTCGTCATCGATCCCCGGCTGTCCAAGGACGTGTCCACCATCACCCTGTCGTACACCTTCTTCGAGGTGGGCGGCAAGGTGCCGGCCGCGCCGACCGATGACGCGCCGCAGGCCCAAAGCCCGGCCACGCTCAAACCCACGGGGGACGTATGACCACACCCACACCTGCTCACCAACGCAAGGGCTCTTTCATCGACACGGTCAAGGCCGTGGCCTGGGGCTTTCTCGGCGTGCGCCGCAACGCCGACTACCAGAAGGACATCGCCAAGCTCAATCCGCTGCACTTGATGGCGGTGGGCGTGGGCATGGCGATCCTGTTCGTGGCGGTGCTGATCGTGGTGGTGAACTGGGTCGTCGGCTGAGACACGGCGACCCGATACGATTTTTGATTTTTGACATTAGATACAAGCGAAAGCACAACAGGAGTGAGCATGTCAGCAGCAACCCACGGCACGACGCCCTACTACTTCGTCCCTGGACCCTCGCGCCATCCGGTGATGGCCGCCATCGGCCTTTTCTTCGTCATCCTGGGTGCCGGGCAGTGGATCAACGGCCACGGCTGGGGCGCGTATTCGCTGGCGTTCGGCCTGGTGTTCTGGCTGTTCGTGCTGTTCCAGTGGTTCAGCGAGTCGGTGCGTGAAAGCGAAAGCGGCATGTATGGCCACAAGATCGACCTGTCGTACCGCTGGAGCATGAGCTGGTTCATCTTCTCGGAGGTGATGTTCTTCGGCGCCTTCTTCACCGCCCTGTGGTGGACGCGCACGCACTCCGTGCCGGCGCTGGGCAACATCGAGAACGCGCTGATCTGGCCCGACTTCTCGGCCGTCTGGCCCAGCCTGCAGGCCGGCGCCACCGCGTCGCCCGGTGGCATCGTCGAGCCTTTCCAGACCATGGGCCCGTTCTGGCTGCCCACCATCAACACCGCGCTGCTGCTGACCTCGGGCGTGACGCTGACCATTGCCCACCACGCGCTGCAGGTCGGCAACCGTGGCAAGACCATCGCCTTCATGTGGGTGACCGTGCTGCTGGGCATCGTCTTCCTGTTCGTGCAGGGCTATGAGTACGCCCACGCCTATGCCGACCTGAACCTCAAGCTCTCCTCGGGCGTGTTCGGCTCCACCTTCTTCATGCTCACCGGTTTCCACGGCTTCCACGTGTTCGTCGGCATGCTGATGCTCTTGTTCATCACCCTGCGCCTGCAGAAGGGTCACTTCACGGCCCAGCGCCACTTCGGCTTCGAAGGCGCGGCCTGGTACTGGCACTTCGTGGACGTGGTGTGGCTGGGCCTGTACATCCTCGTCTACTGGATGTGATTGGGTCGGGTGGTGCGTCCACCTTCCTCGGGCAACTGCCACAAAAAAGCGCCTTCCGGCGCTTTTTTGCTGAAGGGGCCCGACGGTTCTAGCCGCGCAGCGGCAGGCCGGTGGGCTGGATCCAGCCCATCAGGTAGCTGATGAGCACCACGACGAAGAGCAGGATGGAAAAACCGACCCGAAACGCCAGCGCGCGCGCCATGTGGTTCTTGCGCGGCGTGCCGTCCTCCTCGGTGTCGCTGCCGCCGCGCATCATGTACACCAGGGCGGCGGCGAGACTTCCAATGATGGCAACGAATGCCGCGATGACCAGGTACTTCATGCGCTCCATTATCCGTGCCCGGGCCAGGGTGGCTTGACCATGCGGCGCTCCACCTGGCGTTTCTGGATTGTGACCGCCGCGACCGCGCTCACCATGGCGGCCACGGCCTCGCTGGGCCTGTGGCAGCTCGATCGCGCGGCGCAGAAACTGGCCTTGCAGGCGCAGATCAACGAGCGCGGCGGGTTGGCCGCCTGGGACACGCAAGAACTTCTGGATTCCGCCGATGCCACGGCTGGCGTGCACCGCCCCGTGCGCCTGAGCGGCACCTGGGTGCCCGGGCGCACCGTGTTCCTGGACAACCGGCAGATGAACACGCGGGTGGGCTTCTTCGTGGTGACGCCGCTGCGGCTCGAGGGCAGCGAGCGCGTGGTGCTGGTGCAGCGCGGCTGGGTGCCGCGCGATTTCACCGACCGCAACCGCGTGCCCGAGGTCCCCACCCCGGCGGGCCTGGTGCGGCTGGAAGGCCGATTGGCCCCCCCGCCCGGCAAGCTATACGAGCTCGGCGCGGCGGGCACGGGGGTGATCCGGCAAAATATCGACCTTGCGGCGTTCGCGCAGGAAACCGGGCTGCCCTTGCTGGCGGTGTCCGTGCTGCAGACCGATGCCGCCGCCGATGGCCTGCTGCGCGAGTGGCCGCGCGTCGCGATCGACGTGCAGAAGCACCACGGCTATGCCTTCCAGTGGTTCGCCCTGTGTGCCCTCGCGGGCTTCCTCTATCTCTGGTTCCAAATCCTCTCCCCCCGCCGAAAGCGCAGATCCCATGGCACAGACGCCCGATGAACCCCTGACCCTGACCGTGCACAGCCTGCCGCAACTGGACCAGGCCAGCGCGGACGCGGCGGCCAGCACGCGCAAGGGCCGCTGGAAGATGCTGGGCCTGATGCTGGTGTGCGCCGCGCCGGTCATCGCGTCGTACTTCATGTACTACGTGGTGCGCCCCGAAGGCCGGCAGAACTACGGCGAGCTGATCGATCCCCAGCGCCCGCTGCCGGCCTGGACCGGCACCGACGCACAAGGCCGCGCCGTCCCCATGAGCAGCCTCAAGGACCAGTGGCTGCTCGTGAGCGTGGCCGACAGCGCCTGCAACGACGCCTGCGTGGAGCATCTGTACCTGCAGCGCCAGCTGCGCGAAACCCTGGGCCGCGAAAAGGACCGGCTGGACTGGGTCTGGCTGCGCACCGGGGACGCCGCGCTGCCCGAGCCACTGCAGAAGGCCACGGCCCCCGCCGTCGTGCTGCAGGTGGACCCGCAGGCCGTGGCCGGCTGGCTTCAGCCCGCGCCCGGTCAGAAGATCGAGGACCACCTGTACGTCGTCGATCCGCTGGGCAACTGGATGATGCGTTTCCCCGCCAAGCTCGACCCCAAGCAGGCCAAGCGCGACCTGGACCGCCTGCTGCGCGCCTCCTCGTCCTGGGACAAGGAAGGTCGCCCCGCGAACTGACATGGACGCCCAACCCCTGTACGACCTCGCGCCGGTGGCGCGCCTGATGCTTCTGGGCGTGGTGATCGCGCTCGGGCCGCTGGCCTGGGTGTGGCTGCGCAACCGCCATGCGCCGCCCGCGCACCGCTTGCGGGTGCTCACGCTCATCACGCTGTTCCTCACCTTCGACCTCGTGCTGTTCGGTGCCTTCACGCGCCTCACCGACTCCGGCCTGGGCTGTCCCGATTGGCCAGGTTGCTACGGCAGCGTAAGCCCGGTGGGCGCGAGCACCTCGATCGCGGCCGCGCAGGAAGCCATGCCGCACGGCCCGGTCACCTTCTCCAAGGCCTGGATCGAGATGATCCACCGCTACCTCGCCACCGCCGTGGGCGTGCTGATCCTGGTGCTCTCCATGGTCAGCTGGGTCGAGCGCAGGCGCCTGAGCGTGTCCTACGTGTGGCCGCTGGTCACGCTGGTGTGGGTCTGCCTGCAGGGCGCGTTCGGCGCGTTGACCGTGACCATGAAGCTGTTCCCCGCCATCGTCACGCTGCACCTGCTCGGCGGCCTCGGTCTGCTCGCGCTGTTGCGCGCGCAGTCGGTGGGCTACGCGCTGGCCGAGCCGGGCCACGCCGGGCCCGTGCCGCTGCCGGGCCGCCTGCGCTGGGCGCTGGGCGCGGTGTTCGTGTTGCTGTGGCTGCAGATCGCCCTCGGTGGCTGGGTCAGCACCAATTACGCCGTGCTGGTGTGCGGCGAGTTCCCCACCTGCCAGGGCAGCTGGTGGCCGGCGATGAACTTCCGCGAGGGCTTCACGCTCTGGCGCGAGCTGGGCCAGAACCACACCGGCGAACTCATCACTTTTCCCGCGCTGACCGCCATCCACTACGTGCACCGCCTCATGGCCTACCTCGTGCTGGCCGCCATGCTCTGGCTGGGCTGGCGCCTGTGGTCGGTGGACGGCATGCGACCCGCCGCGCGCGCGCTGCTCCTGCTGGCCGCCTGGCAGTTCGCCAGCGGCCTGACCAACGTGGTGCTCGACTGGCCGCTGCTGGCCGCCGTGGGCCACACCGGCGGCGCGGCCGCGCTGGTGATCGTGCTCACCGGCGCGCTCTGCGGCACGCGCCGCGCCAGCCAGCGCGATGCCGCTTCGTCCGCCACTTCCCTGCACCTGTCCACACCGATCCGATGAGCACCGCGCCCACCCCTCCTATTGCCGCCGCGCTGCCCTCGGTCTGGCGCCAGTACCACGCGCTGACCAAGCCGCGCGTGATCCAGCTCATCGTGTTCTGCGCCCTCATCGGCATGGTGCTGGCCGTTCCCGGCGCGCCCACTTGGGCCCAGGTGCGGCTCGCGGCCATCGCCTGCTTCGGCATCTGGCTGGTGGCAGGTGCCGCCGCGGCCTTCAACTGCGTGGTCGAGCAGCACATCGACGCGAAGATGAAGCGCACCGCCTGGCGCCCCACCGCCAAGGGCCAGCTCACCAACGGCAAGACACTCACCTTCTCGGCCGTGTTGTGCGTCGCCGGTTCGGCCGTGCTCTACCTCTGGGTCAACCCGCTGACCATGTGGCTCACCTTCGCCACCTTCGTGGGTTACGCGGTGGTCTACACCGTGATCCTCAAGCCGCTCACGCCGCAGAACATCGTGATCGGTGGCGCCTCGGGCGCCATGCCGCCGGTGCTGGGCTGGGCCGCGATGACCGGCGTGGTGTCGCCCGAGGCGCTGATCCTGTTCCTCATCATCTTCCTCTGGACACCGCCGCACTTCTGGGCGCTGGCCCTGTACCGGGTGGAGGACTACCGCAAGTCCGGCCTGCCCATGCTGCCGGTCACGCACGGCTCCGAGTTCACGCGCCTGCAGATCCTGCTCTACACCTTCGTGCTGTTCGCCGCCTGCCTCATGCCTTTCGTGATGCGCATGAGCGGCTGGATCTACCTCGTGGTCGCAGTGGTGCTGAGCATCGGTTTCTGCGGCTATGCCTTCGCGCTCTGGCGCAACTACTCCGATGCGCTCGCGCGCAAAACCTTCCGTTTCTCCCTCATTCATCTCGCGGTGCTCTTCGCCGCGCTGCTGATCGATCACTATGTCTGAGTCCCGAGCCATGAACCGTCGACAACTTCTCGCCCTGAGCCTGGGCACCGTGGCCCTCACCGCCTGCAGCGACAAGGCCGACGCGCCGGCCGCGTTCACCGGCATCGACATCACCGGCGCCGACTACGCCACCGGTTTCTCGCTCACCGACCACAACGGCCAGCCGCGCACCCTCGCCGATTTCAAGGGCAAGGCGGTCGTGATCTTCTTCGGCTTCACCCAGTGCCCCGACGTCTGCCCCACCTCCATGACCGAGCTGGCCGAGGCCAGGCGCCTGCTCGGCGCCGACGGTGAGCGCCTGCAAGGCCTGTTCGTCAGCGTGGACCCGGAGCGCGACACGCCCGAGGTCATGAAGCAGTACGTGGCCAGCTTCGACCCGAGCTTCCTCGCCCTCTACGCGGCCCCCGGCGAACTGCCCGCGCTGGCCAAGAGCTACAAGATCTACTACAAGAAAGTCGAAGGCCCCACGCCCACGAGCTACACCATGGACCACTCGGCCGGCAGCTACGTGTACGACCCGCAGGGCCGCATCCGCCTGTACAACCGCTACGGCAGCGGCGCGGCCGCGCTGGCGGGCGATCTGAAGAAGCTGCTCGCGGGCGCCTAAGATCGGCCTAAGCCAAGCCCCGCACCATGGACGCGGGGCGCCCCGCCGGGGTGTTCGACAACCCACGGACCTGGAGAGTGCATTGCCATGAGGCTGTTGCTGGTCGAAGACGACACCATGATTGGCGAAGCGGTGCTGGACCTGCTGCGGGCGGAGCACTACGCGGTCGACTGGGTGCGCGACGGCGAGATGGCCGCCACGGCGGCGCAGGCCGAGAGCTACGACCTCATCCTGCTCGACCTCGGCCTGCCGCGCCGCGACGGCCTGGAGGTGCTGCGCGAACTGCGGGCCCGCAAGAACCGCGTGCCGGTGCTCATCGCCACCGCGCGCGACTCGGTGCAGCAGCGCGTGCAGGGCCTGGACGCCGGTGCCGACGACTACATCCTCAAGCCCTACGACCTCGACGAGCTGCTCGCGCGCATCCGCGCGCTGCTGCGCCGCGCCTCGGGGCGGGCCGAGCCGGTCTACGAGCACCTGGGCGTGAGCATCAACACCGCCACGCGCGAGGTGACGGCGCAGGGCGAGCCGGTGGTGCTCTCGGCGCGCGAATGGGCCGTGCTCGAACCGCTGATCGCGCGGCCCGGCCGCGTGCTCTCGCGCGCGCAGCTGGAGGAAAAGCTCTATGGCTGGAAGGACGACGTGAGCAGCAACGCGGTCGAGGTCTACATCCACGGCGTGCGCAAGAAGCTCGGCGCCGGCCTGATCCAGAACGTGCGCGGCGTGGGCTACATGGTGCCCAAGGCATGAACCTTCAGCGCCTGGCCACGCATTCGCTGCGCGCGCGCCTGATCGGCCTGCTGCTGCTGGCCATCGTGCTCGCGGCGGGCCTGCAGGTGGCGGTGGTGTACCGCCAGGCGCGCGCCGAGGCCGACGGCATCTTCGACTACCACATGGAGCAGATGGCGCAGGCCCTGCGCGCCGGTGTGATGCCCCCGGGTCTGCCCGCGCCGCCGGGCGACGACCCACCGCTGCCGGCCGAGGCGTTCGACTTCTTCGTGCAGGTCTGGACGCAGGAAGGTCTGCGCGTGTTCCAGTCCGGCACGGGCGCGGCGCTGCCGCAGCGCGCGGTGCTGGGCTTCTCCAACATCGAGGTCGACGGCAAGCCCTACCGTGTCTACTCCATGCAGTCGCGCACGCAGGTGATCCAGGTGGCGCAGGACCTGCGGCCGCGCCAGACCATGGCGCGCGCGCTGGCCTGGCGCACCGTGCTGCCCATCGCCTGGATGGCACCGCTGCTGATGCTGGTGGCCTGGGCGGTGGTGAGCGCCTCGCTCGCGCCCGTGGCCCGGGTGCGGCGCCAGGTGGCCGCGCGCGAGGCCGATGAGCTGGCCGAGGTGAGCGAAGCCGGCCTGCCCGACGAGATCCGCCCGCTGGTGCACGAGCTCAACCTGCTGTTCGGCCGCGTGCGCCAGGCCTTCGACGCGCAGAAGAACTTCGTGGCCGAGGCCGCGCACGAGCTGCGTTCACCACTGGCCGCGCTGCGCCTGCAGGTGCAGGGCCTGCAGCGCGCGCCCGACGACGCCACGCGCCAACTGGCGACGGAGCGCCTGCTGGCCGGCATCGACCGCGCCACGCGGCTGGTGGAGCAGCTGCTGGTGCTCGCGCGCCAGCAGGCCCAGCCCTCCAGCGGTGAGCCGGCGCAGCCCGTGTCGCTGGCCGAACTCGCGGCCCAGGTGGTGGCCGACGCGGCGCCGCTGGCGGCCACGCGCCGCATCGACCTCGGCCTGGGCGAGGCCGACAAAGGGCCGGTGAACGGCCACGCCGAGCCCCTGCGCATCCTGCTCGGCAACCTGGTGGACAACGCGCTGAAGTACACGCCCGAAGGCGGCACGGTGGACGTGGCGGTGCGGCGCGACCAAGACCAGCTGGTGCTGCTGGTGGAAGACAGCGGCCCCGGCATCCCCGAGGCCGACCGTGCGCGCGTGCTCGACCGCTTCTACCGCGTGCCGGGCTCGACCGCCACCGGCAGCGGGTTGGGTCTGGCGATCGCGAACGCCATCGCGCAACTGCACGGCACCGCGCTGGCGCTGGACCGCTCGCCCCGCCTCGGCGGCCTGCGCATCGCGGTGCGGCTGCCTTTAAGAACCGTCTAACTCTGAGGGCCCATATTCAAGGACATGTTCAACCTGTCCTTGCTGAAGGAGCTCTCATGAAAACCTTGTCTCTCACCGCGACGCGCCTGGTGCTGTCCCTGGCGGCCGCGGGCATCGTCGGCGGCGCCAGCGTGGGGCTGGTCTCCGGTACCCATGCCACGGCGGCCACACCGGTCGTCACCCAGTCCGCGCCCCTGGTGACGGCCGCCGCCGTGCCCGACTTCTCGCAGATCGCGCAGCGCCACGGCGCGGCCGTGGTCAACATCAGCGTGATCGGCAAGGCCGGCGCGGAAGACGGCCAGCAGGCGCAGAACCGCCTGCCGCCCGGTATCGACCCCAACGACCCCTTCTTCGAATTCTTCAAGCGCTTCCAGGGCCCCGGCCAGGGTGGTGCGCCCGAAGCGCCCTCGCGCGGCCAGGGCTCGGGCTTCATCATCAGCGCCGATGGCCTGGTGCTGACCAACGCCCACGTGGTGCGCAACGCGCAGCGCGTCACCGTCAAGCTCACCGACCGCCGCGAGTTCGTGGCCAAGGTGCTGGGCTCGGACCCCAAGACCGACGTGGCGGTGCTGCGCATCGACGCCAAGGACCTGCCCGTGGTGCCCCTGGGCAGCACCAAGGACCTGAAGGTGGGCGAGTGGGTGCTGGCCATCGGCGCGCCGTTCGGCTTCGAGAACAGCGTGACCGCCGGCGTGGTCAGCGCCAAGGGCCGCTCGCTGCCCGACGACAGCTTCGTGCCCTTCATCCAGACCGACGTGGCGGTGAACCCGGGCAACTCGGGCGGCCCGCTGTTCAATGCGCGCGGCGAGGTGGTGGGCATCAACTCGCAGATCTACAGCCACACCGGCGGTTACCAAGGCCTGTCGTTCGCGATCCCCATGGAGACCGCGCTCAAGGTCAAAGACCAGATCGTGGCCCACGGCAAGGCCAGCCACGCGCGCCTGGGCGTCTCGGTGCAGGAGGTGAACCAGACCCTGGCCGAGTCCTTCCAGCTCGACAAGCCCGAAGGCGCGCTGGTCTCCAGCGTGGAGCCGGGCAGCCCGGCCGCCAAGGCCGGCCTGCAGGTGGGCGACGTGATCCGCCAGATGGAAGGCCAGCCCATCGTGAGTTCGGGCGACCTGCCGGCCCTGATTGGCCAGGCCCTGCCCGGCGAAAAGGTGAAGCTGGACGTGTGGCGCCAGGGCAAGCCGGTGAGCTTGACGGCGCAACTGGGCGACGCCGCGGCCAAGGCCGTGAAGACGGCCGGCGATGAAAAGGCGGCCGACCAGGGCCGCCTGGGCTTGGCGCTGCGCCCGCTGGCGCCGCAGGAGAAGCGCGAAGTCGGGGTGGACGGTGGCCTCGTGGTCGAAGACGCCCAGGGTCCGGCGGCGCTGGCCGGCGTGCAGCCCGGCGACGTGCTGCTCGCGGTCAACGGCGCCAAGGTGCAGAGCGTGGAGCAGGTGCGCGCCATGCTGGGCAAGTCCACCAAGTCGCTGGCGCTGCTGATCCAGCGCGACGGCAGCCAGATCTTCGTGCCGGTTCCACTGGGCTGAGCGCTTCAACTTTGATGGCAACGGCACCTTCGGGTGCCGTTTTTCATGGGGAGGTGGCACCCGCAGGACAGGGGTCAAAAGGGGAAAACGTCTATGATCCCTGGCTCTTTCGCCGTGGCCGCCGGGCCGCCGGCCTGCCGTTCCCACATCCCATGTCCGCACCTACCGACCCCCCACGCGACGCGCGCGCCGACGACGCCGATGCCGCCACGCCCGCCAACCCGGACGATGAAAACACCCGGGTGCCGCTGCGCATCGAAGACTGGCTGACCGTCATCTCGATGGCGCTGCTGGCCCTGATCACCTTCGGCAACGTGATCGCGCGCTACTTCACCGACCAGTCCTTCGCCTGGACCGAAGAGTTCTCGATCTTCCTCATGATCGTGCTCACGCTGGTGGCGAGTTCGGCCGCGGTGGCGCGGCACCGCCACATCCGCATCGAGTTCTTCGCCGACGCCGGCTCCCCGCGCCGGCGCCACCTGCTGGCGCTGTGGGGCGCGATGGCCATGGTGCTGCTGTTCCTGCTGATGGCGGGCCTGAGCGTGCGCATGGTCTGGGACCACTACATCTACGAGGAAGTCTCGCCGGGCCTGGGCCTGCCGCAGTGGTGGTACTCGATGTGGCTGCCCATCCTCTCGCTGGCGATCGCGCTGCGCGCGCTGGGCCGCTTCAACCGCCTGCGCCGCGCCGGAGAACAGCCATGATCGCCGCGCTGCTCTTCCTGCTCTTCCTCGGCGCCATGTTCGCCGGCGTGCCCATCGCTGCGGCCCTGGGCCTGGCCGGCGCCGCCGCCATCGCCATGGCCGACTTCAACACCCAGTGGTTCGGCCTGCTGGCCGTGCCGCAGAACTTCTACGCCGGCCTGGGCAAGTACCCGCTGCTGGCCATTCCCATGTTCGTGCTGGTCGGCTCCATCTTCGACCGCTCGGGCGTGGCGCTGCGGCTGGTGAACTTCGCGGTCGCGATCGTCGGGCGCGGCCCGGGCATGCTGCCGCTGGTGGCCATCGTGGTGGCCATGTTCCTCGGCGGCATCTCGGGCTCGGGTCCGGCCAACGCGGCGGCGGTGGGTGGCGTGATGATCGCGGCCATGGCGCGCGCGGGGTACCCGGGTTCGTTCTCGGCCAGCGTGGTCGGCGCGGCCGCCGCCACCGACATCCTGATCCCGCCCTCGGTGGCCTTCATCATCTACTCGGTGCTGGTGCCTGGCGCCTCGGTGCCCGCGCTGTTCGCCGCCGGCATGGTGCCCGGCGTGCTGGCCGGCATCGCGCTGATCGTGCCGGCCGTGTGGCTGGCGCGCAAACACAAGATGGGCGCGCTCGAAGCCGCCATGCCACGCCCGCCGTTCTGGAAGAGCCTGCGCGAAGCCCTGTGGGGCCTGGCCGCGCCGGTGCTGATCCTGGGCGGCATGCGCGCGGGCTGGTTCACGCCGACCGAAGCGGCCGTGGTCGCGGTGTTCTACGGCCTGTTCGTGGGCATGGTGATCCACCGCACGATCCAGGTGCGCGACCTGTTCCCCATCCTGCGCGAAGCGGGTGAGCTCTCCGGCATCATCCTGCTGGTGGTCTCGCTGGCGGGCATCTTCGCGTTCTCGCTGTCCACGCTGGGCGTGATCGACCCGGTGGCCAACGCCATCGTGAACTCGGGCCTGGGCGAGTACGGTGTGCTCTCGCTGCTGATCCTGCTGCTCATCACCGTGGGCATGTTCCTCGACGGCATCTCGATCTTCCTGATCTTCGTGCCGCTGCTCATGCCCATCATGGAGCACTACCAATGGGATCCGGTGTGGTTCGGCGTGATCCTCACGCTCAAGGTCGCGCTGGGCCAGTTCACGCCGCCGCTGGCCGTGAACCTCATGGTCTCGTGCCGCATCGCCGGGGTGCGCATGGAGTCCACCATCCGCTGGGTCGGGCCCATGCTGCTGGCCATGTTCCTCGTCATGGTGCTGGTGATCGCCTTCCCGCAGCTCGCGCTGTGGCTGCCTGCCCGACTGGGCTATTGATTTTCCATTTCAACCAAGGAGACAAACTCATGAAACTGCGCACCTTCCTGACCACCACGCTGGCCGCCGCCGCGCTGGCCGTGACCACGCAGGGCTTTGCCCAGAGCACCAGCGCCTACAAGGCCGAGTACCGCATGTCGCTGGTGCTGGGCACGGCCTTCCCCTGGGGCAAGAGCGGTGAGATCTGGTCCAACCTCGTGCGCGAGCGCACCCAGGGCCGCATCAACATCAAGCTGTACCCCGGCGTGTCGCTGCTGCAAGGCGACCAGACGCGCGAGTTCAGTGGCCTGCGCCAGGGCGTGATCGACCTCGCCGTGGGTTCGACCATCAACTGGTCGCCCCAGGTGCGCCAGCTCAACCTGTTCTCCATGCCCTTCCTGATGCCCGACTTCGCGGCCATCGACGCGCTCACCACCGGTGACGTGGGCGCGCAGCTGTTCAAGGACATCGAGCGCGCCGGCGCCGTGCCGCTGGCCTGGGGCGAGAACGGTTACCGCGAGATCTCCAACTCCAAACACGCCATCAAGACCCCGGCCGACCTCAAGGGCCTGAAGATCCGCGTGGTGGGTTCGCCGCTGTTCCTGGACACCTTCACCGCGCTGGGCGCCAACCCCACGCAGATGAGCTGGGCCGATGCCCAGCCCGCCATGGCCAGCCGCGCCGTGGACGGCCAGGAGAACCCGCTGTCGGTGTTCCTCGCCGCCAAGCTGCCCACCGTGGAGCAGAAGCACCTCACGCTGTGGGGCTACGTGGCCGATCCGCTGATCTTCGTGGTGAACAAGGACATCTGGGCCAGCTGGACCGAGGCCGACCGCGCCATCGTCAAGCAGGCCGCCATCGACGCCGGCAAGGAAGGCAAGGCGCTGGCCCGCAAGGGCCTGGTCGAGCCGGGCAAGCCGCTGATCAAGCAGCTCAGCGACATGGGCGTGACCGTGACCGAGCTGACGCCGGAGCAGCGCGCCGAGTTCGTCAAGGTGACGCGCCCGGTCTACGACAAGTGGAAGAACCAGATCGGTGCCGACCTGGTGACCAAGGCCGAGAAGGCTGTCGCCGCGCGCAAGTAAGGGCGCCGCGCGTCCAACGAAAAAGCCCCGCTTCGGCGGGGCTTTTTCGTTGTGAACGTGATGGGGGTCAGTCCACGGTCGCGCCCGAGATCTTCACCATGCGCTGGTACTTCGCGCGCTCGTTCTTCATGAACTCGTCGAACTGCTCGGGCGTGCTGGGTGCGGGCTCGGCCAGCAGCTGGGCGAAGCGCGTCTTCACCTCGGCCGAGTTCAGCGCGGCGTTGAAGGCGGTGTTGAGCTTGCGCACCGTCTCGGCCGGCGTGCCGGCCGGGGCGATCAGGCCCCACCAGGTGTCGATCTCGAAGCCGGGCAGGGTGGCGGCCACGGTGGGCACATCGGGCATCACGCTGCTGCGCTGAGCCGTGGTCACGGCCAGGGCCTTGAGCTTGCCCGAGCGGATGTTGGCCGCGGCGGTGGCGAGGTTGTCGATGTTGAAGTCGACCTGGCCCGACAGCAGGCCCAGCTGCGCCGGGTTGCCGCCGTTGTAGGGGATGTGCACGGCGTAGATGCCGGCCTGGTTCTTCAGCAGCTCGCCCGCGAGGTGGCCGGCGCTGCCGTTGCCGCCCGAGCCGTAGTTGAGCTTGCCGGGGTTGGCCTTGCCGTAGGCGATCAGGTCGGCGACCGAGTGGATGTTCAGGCGCGTGGCGGTCTCGGCGTTCATCACCAGCACGTTGGGCACGCGCAGCATCTGCGTGATGGCGGCGAAGTCCTTGGCCGGGTCGTAGGGCAGCTGCTTGAACAGCCAGGGGTTGATGCCGTGCGAGGCCGTGGTGGCGATGCCCAGCGTGAGGCCGTCGGCCGGCGCCTTGGCCACCGCGCTCACGCCGATGTTGCCGCCCGCGCCGGGCCGGTTCTCCACGATCACCGTGCCCAGCGTTCCCTTGACCGCTTCGGCCACGATGCGCGCCGTCACGTCGATCGGGCCGCCCGCCGCGAAGGGCACCACGATGCGCGTGGTGTTGGCGGCCTGCGCCGAGGCGAACCCCGGCAGGGCGAGGCTGGCCGAAGCCAGGGCGGAGCGGGTGATCAGTTGGCGGCGGTTCAGCATGGTTGTCTCCTATGAGTGAACGGGTGCACAGTCAGAAGCGCCGCGGAACCGGCTCTGCCGGGCCGCTGGCGCTGCCCCCTAGAGGGGGGGATGCGGCTACACGCAGTGAGCAAGCGACGGGGGTGGGTCACAGTTTGTCGGCGGCGCTCGTGAACGAGTCGGCGAAGAAGGCCTCGTCGGGCAGGCCGGCCTGGGCGACGTAGTCGCGGTGGGCCGACTCGACCACGATGGGCGCGCCGCAGGCGTACACCTCGTGGCCCGAGAGGTCGGGGAAGTCCTGCAGCACGGCCTGGTGCACGAAGCCGGTGCGGCCGGTCCAGGCATCCTCGGGCAGGGCGTCGGACACCACGGGCACGTAGCGCAGGTTGGGCATCTCGGCCAGGCGCGCCTCGATCCAGGCGCTCTGGTACAGGTCGGCCGGGCGGCGGCCGCCCCAGTACAGCGTGGCGGGGCGGGTGATGCCCTTGAACTGCATGTGCTCGATCACCGCCTTGATCGGCGCGAAGCCCGTGCCCGAGGCGAGGAACACGAGAGGCTTGTCGCTGTCCTCGCGCAGGAAGAAGCTGCCGTAGGGCCCTTCGATGCGCAGGATGTCCTTTTCCTTCATGGCGCCGAACACGTGGTCGGTGAACTTGCCGCCGGGCATGTGGCGCAGGTGCAGTTCCAGCGCGGGCGCCGTGGCCTGCGTGTGCGGTGCGTTGGCCATGGAGTAGCTGCGGCGGTCGCCGTCGCGCAGCAGGAACTCGACGTACTGGCCCGCGTGGTACTGGAAGGCGTCGCTCGCCGGCAGCTGCAGGCGCAGCACGATCACGTCGTGCGAGGCGCGCTCCAGGGTGCTCACGCGCACCGGCATCTTCTTGATCGGGAAGGCGCCCGCCTCGGTGACCTGGCGCGATTCGAGCACCACGTCGCTGTGGGCCACGCCGCAGCAGGTGAGCACGTAGCCGGCGGCTTCCTCGTCGGCGCTCAGCGCCTTGGGCTGGTGGTGGCCATGCGTCACGCTGCCCGAGACCAGCTTGCACTTGCAGGAACCGCAGGCGCCGTCCTTGCAGCCGTAGGGCAGGCCGATGCCCTGGCGGATGCCGGCGGCGAGCATGGACTCGTCGGGCTCGGCGGTGAAGGTGCGCCCACTGGGCTCGACGGTGATGGTGAATGTCATACTGGCACGTGTTGGAACGGGAAAGGCCGACGGGGGCGACCCCCCGTGTGGCAACCCGCCATTGTCTCAAATCCGGATTTCGCATGAGCCTTCTCGGCGCTTTGCCCGCACGCTTCCGGCGTGAACGGGTTCTCATCGTGGGTTGTGGCGACGTGGGCCAGCGCGCAGCGCGCGTGCTGGGCGGCGGTGCCCGCGCGCGCCTGCTGGCCCTCACCTCCAGCGCCGCGCGCGGCCCCGAGCTGCGGGCCCTGGGCATCACCCCGCTGCAGGGCAACCTGGACGACCCGCGCAGCCTGCGCCGCCTGGCCGGCCTGGCCACGCGCGTGCTGCACCTGGCGCCGCCACCCTCGGAAGAGCTGGCCGACTGGCGGCTGGACCCGCGCACCCGCGCGCTCACCCGGGTCCTGGCGCAGCGTTCGCTGCCCGCCTCGGTGGTCTACGGGTCGACCACCGGCGTCTACGGCGACGGCCAGGGCCGCTGGATGGACGAAGCCTCGCCCGCGAACCCCAAGACGCCGCGCGCCTGGCGCCGGGTGGACGCCGAGGCCGCCGTGCACTGGCTGGGCCGCGCCACCGGCGTGCGCACCACGGTGCTGCGCATTCCCGGCATCTACGCGCCTGACCGGGCCGGTGGCACGCCGCGCGAGCGCCTGCTGCGCGGCACGCCGGTGCTGCGCGCCGAGGACGACGTGTACACCAACCACATCCACGCCGACGACCTGGCGCGCGCCTGCGTGCTCGCGCTCTGGCGCGGTCGGCCGCAGCGCAACCTGAACGTGGTGGACGACACCGAACTCAAGATGGGCGACTACTTCGACCTCGCGGCCGATCTGTACGGCCTGCCCCGGCCGCCGCGCCTGGCGCGCGAGGGCGCGGGCGACCAGCTGCCACTGGTGCTGCTGAGTTTCATGAGCGAGTCGCGCCGGCTGCGCAACCAGCGCCTCAAGGGCGAGCTGGGCCTGCGCCTGCGCTACCCCACGGTGGCGCAGGGCCTGGCCTGAGCGGCGGGCAACAAAAAAGCCGTGCGGCTTGCCTGCACGGCTTGGGATTGTGTCGTGGTGCCCGGGGTCGGAATCGAACCGACACTCCTTTCGGAACCGGATTTTGAGTCCGGCGCGTCTACCAATTTCACCACCCGGGCTGCCAGAAGGGAGACTCGAAATTATGGCACAGTGGTGGGATGAACTACCCGACGATTGAAGACGCCATCGGCAACACGCCGCTGGTGGCGCTGCAGCGCATTGGCGCGGCGGCCAACCAGGCGCGAGGCAACGTGATCCTGGGCAAGCTGGAGGGCAACAACCCCGCCGGTTCCGTGAAAGACCGGCCCGCCGTTTCGATGATCAAGCGCGCCGAGGAACGGGGCGACATCAAGCCCGGCGACACCCTGATCGAAGCCACGTCGGGCAACACCGGCATCGCCCTGGCCATGGCCGCGGCCATCAAGGGTTACCGCATGGTGCTGATCATGCCGGAGGACCTGTCCATCGAGCGCGCCCAGACCATGAAGGCCTTCGGCGCCGAGCTGATCCTCACCTCCAAGAGCGGCGGCATGGAATCCGCGCGCGACCTGGCCGAGAAGATGCAGGCCGATGGCAAGGGCCGCGTGCTCGACCAGTTCGCCAACGCCGACAACCCGCGCATCCACTACGAAACCACCGGCCCCGAGATCTGGGCCCAGACCGGCGGGCGCATCACCCATTTCGTGAGCGCGATGGGCACCACCGGCACCATCACCGGCGTGTCGCGTTTTCTGAAGGAAAAGAACCCGGCCGTGCGCATCATCGGCGCCCAGCCCAGCGAGGGCTCGCGCATCCCGGGCATCCGCAAGTGGCCCACCGAGTACCTGCCCAAGATCTACGACCCGAGCACGGTGGACGAGCTGGTGTACGTGGGCCAGGGCGACGCCGAGGCCATGTGCCGCCAGCTGGCGCGCGAAGAGGGCATCTTCGGCGGCATCTCGGCGGCGGGCGCCTGCTGGGTGGCGCAGCAGATCGCCAGCCAGGTCGAGAACGCCACCATCGTCTTCGTGGTCTGCGACCGGGGCGACCGCTACCTCTCCACCGGCGTTTTTCCGGCCTGAGCGCCAGAGCGGCCGACCATGAGCACCGAATTCCGGTTCTGCCCCGTGTGCGCCACGCCGCTGGCGCTGATCGGCATGGAGGAAGACGGCGGCTTCACCCAGCGGCTGCGCTGTCCGGCCTGCGGCTTCACCCACTGGAACAACCCGACGCCGGTGCTCGCGGCCATCGTGGAGATGGACGGGCTCATCCTGCTGGCGCGCAACGCGGCCTGGCCGGGCAAGATGTTCGGCCTCATCACCGGCTTCATGGAGGCCGGTGAGACGCCCGAAGAGGGCATCCGGCGTGAGATCGCCGAGGAAACCTCGCTGGAGGTGGATGCGCTGGAGCTGGTGGGCGTGCACGATTTCCAGCGCATGAACCAGGTCATCATCACCTACCACGCGCGCGCGCACGGCGAGGTGCGGCTCTCGCCCGAGCTGGTCGACTACAAGCTGATGCGGCCCGAACAGGTGCGCTGCTGGCGGGCCGGCACCGGGCTGGCCCTGGCGCAATGGCTGCGCCAACAGGGGCACGAGCCCGTCTTCATGGAAGATTTGTCACAGAAACCCGCCGCGGGTCCGGCCGACGGCGCCGGCTAGCGTGCTTTGGGCCCCGCACGGGGGCCGCCGCGCGCTGTGGGCCGCTTAGAATGTTGACAACCCAGGAATACCCCCCACCCCATGACTGCCGACAAAGAACTCGATGCCCGCGGCTTGAACTGCCCCTTGCCCATCCTCAAAGCGAAGAAGGCATTGGCCGACATGCTCAGCGGCCAGACGCTCAAGGTGATCTCCACCGACGCGGGTTCGGTGCGCGATTTCCAGGCCTTTGCCAAACAGACGGGCAACCTGCTGATGCAGCAGGAGACGGTGGGCGGCGACCACATCACCCTGCTCAAGCGCCGCTGAGCACAGGCAGGCGCGATCAGGTTTCTTCATCCTCCACACCGCCCTGCCCACACCATGGAAGTTCTGCTGCTTGATCCGCTCGTGCCCGAGGCGCTGGCCTGGTTGCAGGAACGCCATGAGGTGAGTTTCCGGCCCGAGCTGGCCGACGATCCCGCCGAGCTGCGCAAGAGCACCTACAAGACCCGCGCCATCGTGCTGCCGCCGCACGTGGTGGTCTCCAGCGAATTCCTGGATTTCGCGCCCAAGCTCGAGATCGTGGCGCGCATGCAGATCTCCAGCGACAACACCGATCTCAACGCCTGCGCGCGGCGCAACGTGCGCGTGCTGCAGGCGCGCAGCGCCACGGTGCGCTCGAACGCCGAGTACCTGCTGTACGGCCTGCTGATGCTGTACCGCCGGGGCATGGTCAGCGCGTTGCTGGGGCGCAAGATCGCCCAGGTGCGCATGGGCCGCGAACTCTCGGGCAGCACCGTCGGACTGCTGGGCCTGGCACCGGTGGCGCACACGCTGGCGCCCATGCTGCGCAGCCTGGGCGTGCGCCTGCTGGGCTACGACCCGGCCGTGCACCACGCCGCCGACATCTGGGACAAGCTCAAGGTCGAACCCGTGTCGCTGCAGGAACTGCTGGCCCACTCGGACGCGATCTCGCTGCAGATGGTCTACGCCTCGCGTTTCCGGGGCTGGATCAACGAGCGCATGCTCAACCACTGCAAGCCCGGCCAGCTCTGGGTGGGCGTGAGCCGCAGCTCGCTGTTCGATGCCGAGGCCCTGGCCCTGGCGCTGTGCGACGGCCGCATCGACGCCTGTCTGCTCGATGGCGCCAACCCGCAGTTCGCGGCCGAAGGCACGCCGCTGCACGGCATTCCCAATCTGCACCTCACGCCGCGCCTGGGTTCGCACACCCGTGAGGCCAAGCTGCGCGCCAGCTGGTACGTGGCGCACCGTATGCACGAGACCCTGTCGCCGGAGTCCGCGCAGCACAACGAGAACCGGGTGAGCGACTTCTCGGCGCTCGACAACGTCGACTACCAGGACACGACGAGCGATCCGCAGGCGGTGTCACCGTCGCAGTGGAGTTCGATCGCGATGCATCGGGGTTGATCCCCCCCGCGCCGCACCTGCGGTGCGTCACCCCCCCCAGGGGGCAATGCCTGCGGTCTGGCAGAGCCAGTCCCGCGGCATTCTGGAATGACTCCCCCTCGTTGGTCGGGACTCAGGCGCTTAGGCGGGCCAGTTGCTCGCGCACCTTGTCCAGCGTGGCGCTGAAGTCGGCCACCCGCTTCTTTTCCTGATCGATCACGGCCGGTGGTGCCTTGGCCACGAAGGCTTCGTTCGAGAGCTTGGCAGTGGCCTTGGTGATCTCGCCTTCCAGGCGGGCCGCTTCCTTGCCCAGGCGGGCCTTCTCGGCGGCGACGTCGATCTCCATGAACAGGCACATGCGCGCCTCGCCCACCACGGCCACGGGCGCGGCCTGGGCGGCGGCGGCCCAGGCGGCCTCGTCTTCGAACACCCGCACTTCGTTGAGCTTGGCCAGGGCCTGCAGCACCGGGCCGGCGGCCTGCATGAAGGCGGTGTCGCCCAGCACGTAGAGCGGCAGGCGCGTGGCGGGTGACACGTTCATCTCGCCGCGCAGCGTGCGGCAGGCGTCGACCAGGGCCTTGAGCTTGACCACGTGGGCGATGGCGGCCTCGTCGATCTTGGCCGGCTGGCTCTCGGGGTAGCGCGCGATGCTCACCGACGCGCCGGGCAGGCCGGCCACCGGCGCGACCTTCTGCCAGAGTTCCTCGGTGATGAAGGGGATGATGGGGTGCGCCAGCCGCAGGATGGCTTCGAGCGTGCGGATCAGCGTTCGCCGCGTGGCGCGCTGCTGCGAGGCGTCGCCGGTCTGGATCTGCACTTTGGCGATCTCCAGGTACCAGTCGCAGAACTCGTTCCAGACGAAGTCGTAGATCGCGTTGGCCACGTTGTCCAGCCGGTACTCGGCGAAGCCCTTGGCCACCTCGGCCTCGACCTTCTGCAGCACCGAGCTGATCCAGCGGTCGGCCTGGCTGAAGCTCAGGTAGCCGTGAAAGGGCTGGCCCACGGCGCACTCGGCCTTGGTGTGTTCCTGCAGGCCGCAGTCGTGGCCTTCGCAGTTCATCAGCGTGAAGCGCGTGGCGTTCCAGAGCTTGTTGCAGAAGTTGCGGTAGCCCTCGCAGCGCTTGCTGTCGAAGTTGATGCTGCGGCCCAGCGAGGCCAGTGCGGCGAAGGTGAAGCGCAGCGCGTCTGCGCCGTAGGCAGGAATGCCTTCGGGGAATTCCTTCTCGGTCTGCTTGCGCACCTTGGGCGCGGTCTCGGGCTTGCGCAGGCCGGTGGTGCGCTTCTCCAGCAGCGGTGCGAGCGCGACGCCGTCGATCAGGTCCACCGGGTCGAGCACGTTGCCTTCGCTCTTGCTCATCTTCTGGCCCTGCGCGTCGCGCACCAGACCGTGGATGTAGACGTGCTTGAACGGCACGCGGCCGGTGAAGTGCGTGGTCATCATGATCATCCGGGCGACCCAGAAGAAGATGATGTCGTAGCCGGTGACCAGCACGGTGCTGGGCAGGTAGAGGTTGAAGTCCTCGGTTGCGCCGTCCTTCTGGTTTGGCCAGCCCATGGTGCTGAAGGGCACCAGGGCGGACGAGTACCAGGTGTCGAGCACGTCGGGGTCGCGCGTGAGCGTCTGGCCCGGTGCCTTGGCCTGGGCCTCGGCTTCGTTGCGCGCCACGATCACGTTGCCGGCTTCGTCGTACCAGGCGGGAATCTGATGGCCCCACCAGAGCTGGCGGCTGATGCACCAGTCCTGGATGTTGTTCATCCACTGGTTGTAGGTGTTGACCCAGTTCTCCGGCACGAAGCTGACCTCGCCCGAGGCGACGGCGTCGATCGCCTTCTGCGCGATGCTCTTGCCGGTTGGATCGGATTCGCTCACCTTGGACATGGCGACGAACCACTGGTCCGTCAGCATGGGCTCGATCACCTGGCCGGTGCGCGCGCAGCGCGGCACCATGAGCTTGTGCTTCTTGGTTTCCACCAGCAGGCCGGCGGCTTCCAGGTCGGCCACCACGGCCTTGCGGGCCACGAAGCGGTCCATGCCACGGTACTTGGCCGGGGCGTTCTCGTTGATGGCCGCGTCCAGCGTGAGCACGCCGATCAGGGGCAGGCCGTGGCGCTGGCCGACGGCGTAGTCGTTGTTGTCGTGCGCGGGCGTGACCTTGACCACGCCGGTGCCGAACTCGCGGTCCACGTAGGCGTCGGCGATCACCGGGATCTCGCGGTCGCACAGCGGCAGCTTCACCGTCTTGCCGATCAGGGCGGTGTAGCGCTCGTCCTCCGGGTGCACCATCACGGCCACGTCGCCCAGCATGGTCTCGGGGCGGGTGGTGGCCACGGTGAGCGAACCGCTGCCGTCGGCCAGCGGGTAGGCGATGTGCCAGAGGAAGCCGTCCTCCTCCTCGCTCTCCACCTCCAGGTCGGAGACGGCGGTCTTGAGCACCGGGTCCCAGTTCACCAGGCGCTTGCCGCGGTAGATCAGGCCCTGTTCGTACAGGCGCACGAAGGTCTCGGTAACGACCGTGCTGAGCTTGTCGTCCATGGTGAAGTACTCGCGGCCCCAGTCCACGCTGTCGCCCATGCGGCGCATCTGGGTGGTGATGGTGTTGCCGCTGTGCTCCTTCCACTCCCAGACCTTGGCGACGAAGTTCTTGCGCGCCTCGGCCGGGGTCGGGCCCATGTCGTGGCGGCTGATGCCCTGGGCCTGCAGCTGGCGCTCCACCACGATCTGGGTGGCGATGCCGGCGTGGTCGGTGCCGGGCAGCCAGACCGTGTTCGCGCCCGCCATGCGGTGGTAGCGCGTGAGGCTGTCCATGATGGTCTGGTTGAACGCGTGGCCCATGTGCAGGGTGCCGGTCACGTTCGGCGGCGGCAGCTGGATCGCGAACGAAGGCGCGCCGGCCTCCGGTACTCCCGTGCCCCGGAAGCCGGCGGCGCCGTAGCCGCGCTGTTCCCACTCGGGGCCCCAGCGGGCTTCGAGCGGAGCGGGTTCGAACGATTTGGCCAGGGATTGCAGGCCAGGCTGGTTCAGGGTGTCGGTCATGGGCGCGCCAAAAATGGAAACGGCATCCCGCAGGATGCCGTCTGGGAGAGCAGGGGGAAGACCCTGATTTTAGCTAGGCGTTCTCTTCGCTGCTTCGATGCAGGCTTTCAGCACCTTCGCATCGCCGATCTGGTTGGCCAGCAGCAGGATCAGGCGGGCGTTGAGCAGTTCGGCGTCTTCGCGGCTGAGGCCGGCGTGGGCGTCCAGCAGCTGTTCGTAGAACGCGTCGGCGTCCTGGAAATGCAGGTCTTGTCTCATGGGGTTTTGTTTCCGCGCAGGCCGAGGGAACGCTCGATGGCCGTGACCAGCCGGGCGTTGATGGTTTCGCCGGTGGCGGCGAGGTAGCCGTCGGGGCGCACCAGCGCCCAGGCGTGGCCGAACACATGGCAGGCACCCTGCAGGTGGCCCTTGGGGTCGCGCACGTGTTCCAGGGCTTGGGCGGGCGCGCCGTCGGAGCCGAGCACCTGCACACTGCGCACCGGCGCGTCCAGGCAGAGCCGGCGCAGGCGCTGCAGCGCGGCGGGCGCGAGGTCGCCGAACACCAGCACCAGCAGATCGCCCTGGGCCCAGTTCAGCAGGTCGTTGACCTGTCCGGCCGTGCCGTCGGCCCATTGGAAGGGCACGTTCTGCACCGACTGGCCGGCGGCGCTGCCGGTTGCGTAGGTGCACGCGCTGGACTGGCTGTAGGGGTTGGCCACGGCCATGCGCCCGGTGTTGATGAGGCTGCGCGCGAACGGGTACTGCTTGGCCAGGCTGATGGCGGCCTGGCGGAACAGGCGCTCGCTGCCGTCGGCCGGGCGCAGGAAGCGCGCGGTGCGGTTGGTCACGCACACGTTCTGCTGCGCGGCTTCCAGGCGCTCGTCCTGGTAGCTCTGCAGCAGGGCCGCGTCGGCCTTGCCGCGCAGCACGGCGGCGAGTTTCCAGGCCAGGTTGTCGGCGTCGGCCACGCCGGTGTTGCCGCCGCGCGCGCCGAAGGGGCTGACCACCTTGGCCGAGTCGCCCATGAGGAAGACGCGCCCATGGCGCATGGCGTGCACGCACTCGCTGCGGTAGGCGTAGGGGCCGACCCAGACGATCTCCACGCCCACGTCGGGCCCGAACTGGCGCGCCAGGCGCTCGCGCACCACGTCTTCGCGGCTCACGTAGGCGGGGTCGGCGTTGGGGGCCATCTGGTAGTCGATGCGCCAGACGTCGTCGGCCATGAGGTGTTGCCAGACGGCGCGGTTCTCGTTGAACGGTGCTTCGATCCAGGTGTGGCGTTCGGCCGGCGGGTGGGTGGTGAAGCGCACGTCGGCGATGCACCAGCGGTCGTCGCCCCGGCGCGAGTCGAAGGGGACGTTGAGCCATTTGCGCAGCGGGCTGTTGGAGCCGGTGGCGTCGATGACGTGGTCGGCTTCGATGCGGTAGCTGCCGGCGGGCGTTTCCACGGTGAGGGTGGCGGCGTCGGCGGTTTGCTCGAAGGCGGTGAGGCGGTTCTGCCAGCGCAGTTCGACGGCGCCGAGTTCCTGCACGCGGTCGACGAGGAAGGCTTCGATGTAGAACTGCTGGATGTTGATGAAGGGCGGCTGGCTGGAGAGGTGGAAGTTGCCTTGTTGGCGCAGGTCGAAGTTGTAGACCTCGTCGTCGCCGGCGAAGGTGCGGCCGACGCTCCACTGGGTGCCTTTGGCGGCGATGCGTTCGAAGATGCCCAGGCGCTGGAAGATTTCGAGCGATTTCTGGGTGTAGCAGATGCCGCGCGAGGAGGCGCCTTTGACGCCGACGGTGTTGTCTTCGTCGATGAGCACGGCTTTCACGCCCAGGCGGGCGAGGGAGCAGGCGAGGGTGAGGCCGGTGATGCCGCCGCCCACGATGACGATGGGGTGGCGGACCCGGGCTTCGCTGTTCAGTTCGGGTGGGGGCACGAATTCGTATTCGGGCAGCACGTAGCCCGCACCGCTGGTGAATTCGTAGTTGTTGGTGTGGGCTGTCTCGCGGTATGTCGTCAGTGACATGTATCGCTCCTTGTTTGGGTTGTCTTCATGTCTTCTTGTCTCTTTCGATGACCTCGCGGGCCCGGCGACGCCCGACACTCTGCTCCGCGGGTGTCCCCCGGCGGCTGGTGCCGCCTCCTCCTTTACCCCGCTGCGCAGAGCACCGGGCATCACCGCGCCAGAGTGACCGTTGAGTGCCCGCAGTTGTTGGTGCGCACGGAGGTCGGCGAAGGGTGGGTGAGGGGCGCAGCGAAGTAAAGGAGGAGAACCGGCGAAGCCGGTTCGGGGGACATGAGCGGAGCCCCTCGCCCACCCTTCGCCGACCGGACCCGGCCAACGCCAAAGCCAAAACCCTCAGGCCTTGACGCGCGCAACCACCTCCGGCCGATCGTTCTGCTGCGGCTTCAGCGGCGCGGCGGATTTGCCCTCGGCGCGTTCCTTGCGCCACTGCTCCTTGCGCGCCGTCCACTCGGCCAGGCGCGCATGCGCGGTCTTGCTCTCCTTGAGCATCTCGAACTCGTCGGCCAGCTGCGCCGTGAGTTCCAGGCGGATGCCGTTCGGGTCGAAGAAGTAGATGCTCTTGAAGATGTGGTGGTCCGTCACCCCCAGCACCTCGATGCCGCCCGCTTCCAGCCGCGCCTTGGTGTTCTCCAGCTCCTCCACCGTGTCCACGCGGAAACTGATGTGGTTCACCCACTTCGGCGTGTTCGGGCTCGGCAGCGCGGCCTCGTCGTCGCCCAGGTCGAAGAACGCGATGAAGGAACCGTCCTGCAGCCGGAAGAAGAAGTGCGTGTACGGGCAGTACTCGCCCGTGCTCGGCACATGGTCGCTCTGGATGATGTGGTACAGCGGCAGGCCCAGAATGTCCTCGTAGAACCGGCGCGTTTCCTCGGCGTCCTTCGCACGGTACGCATAGTGGTGCAGCTGCTGGATCGGCGCGGGCGGGGGCAGGGTGGCGGTGGTCGGCATGTCGGTCTCCTGGATGGGCGAAAGCGGGGCCTGTGATTCACCATTATGCAACGCATTTCTCTTATCGTAATTCAATAGGCCTGCGGCGCACTCCAGTTTGATGCTTTCGACCGAGGGTGTCGATCCTGTTGAGCGCCGATATCAACGCCCGTTCACGGATAGGCGAGGGCAATTCCCCGCATAGCCCAGAACTATTGGACGCTGGCTGACCGGCGGGCGTATGTTGCGGAGGTCCTGTCAGGTTCGGCGCCTGTTGTCCGGGCCTCATGGGCGTTTCTTCCACCCACGCAAGCAAGGAGATACCACATGCCCGCATTGAAAGGCTCGAAAACCGAGCAGTGCCTGAAAGACGCCTTCGCCGGCGAATCCCAGGCCAATCGCCGCTACCTGTACTTCGCGAACAAGGCCGACGTGGAAGGCCAGAACGACGTGGCGGCCCTGTTCCGCTCGACCGCCGAAGGTGAAACCGGCCACGCGCACGGCCACCTGGAGTTCCTGGAGCAATCGGGCGACCCGGCCACCGGCCTGCCGATCGGCTCCACCCGCAACAACCTCGCCTCCGCCGTGGCCGGCGAAACCCACGAGTACACCGACATGTACCCGGGCATGGCCAAGACCGCGCGCGAGGAAGGCTTCGACGAAGTGGCCGACTGGTTCGAGACCCTGGCCAAGGCCGAGCGCTCGCACGCCAACCGCTATCAAAAGGCCCTGAACGAACTCGTGGACTGAGCAAGCCCCCATTCCCTCGCTGTGCCACCGGCACAGCGTTTTTGAAAGGGCTTGGCCGAGCCCTTTCAAAAACCCACGAAACGACTCGCACCAGACGAGGAGACATCCCCATGGCCACAGAAGGCAATCTGCAGGCACCGACGCGGCACGCGCTCGACTGGAAGAACCCCGACTTCCACGACGAGGACAAGTGCCTGCACGAGATGGAGCGCATCTTCGACATCTGCCACGGCTGCCGGCGCTGCGTGAGCCTGTGCGGCTCCTTCCCCACGCTGTTCGACCTGGTCGACGAGAGCAGCACCATGGAGGTGGATGGCGTGGCCAAGGCGGACTACTGGAAGGTGGTCGACCAGTGCTACATGTGCGACCTCTGCTACATGACCAAGTGCCCCTACACACCGCCGCACGAATGGAACCTGGATTTTCCGCACACCATGCTGCGCGCCAAGGCGATCCAGTTCAAGAAGGGCGAGGTGGGCCTGGCCGAGCGTTTCCTCGCCTCCACCGACGTGCACGGCCAGTTCGCCGGCATTCCGATCGTGGTGCAGGTGGCCAACGCGGTGAACCGCACCAGGACCGCGCGCGGCCTGATGGAGCGCGTGGCCGGCGTCGACCAGGACGCCTGGCTGCCCGAACTCGCGACGAAGAAGTTCCGCTCGGGCGCGCCCGAAGCCAACGCCTCGAAGGTGGTCGATGGGGAGAAGACACCGGGCAAGGTCGCGATCTTCGCCACCTGCTACATCAACTACAACGAGCCCGGCATCGGCTTGGACCTGCTCAAGATCCTCGACCACAACGGCATTCCCTACACCCTGGTCGAGAAGGAAAAATGCTGCGGCATGCCCAAGCTGGAGCTGGGCGACCTGGACTCGGTGCAGCGAAGCAAGGAGGCCAACATCCCGGTGCTCGCGAAGTACGCGAAGGACGGCTACGCGATCCTCGCGGCCGTGCCCAGCTGCGCGCTGATGTTCAAGCAGGAAATCCCGCTGATGTTCCCCGACGATGCCGACACCCAGCTCGTGAAGGAGAGCGTGTGGGACCCGTTCGAGTACCTGATGGCGCGCAAGCGCGACGGCCTGCTCAAGACCGAGTTCCCGCAAGCGCTGGGCAACGTGAGCTACCAGATCCCCTGCCACGGCCGGGTGCAGAACATCGGCCGCAAGACCGAGGAGATGCTGAAGATGGTGCCCGGGACCACGGTGAACACCATCGAGCGCTGCTCCGGCCACGCCGGTACCTTCGGCGTGAAGAAGGCGCACCACCAGCAGGCCATGAAGATCGGCAAACCGGTGTTCAAGGCCATGGCCACCATGAAGGACGGCGCGAAGCCCGACGTCATCAGCTCGGACTGCCCGCTCGGTGGTCACCACATCGCGCAGGGCTTCGAGGTCAACGGCCTGGGTGCGCCGGAACTGCTGCACCCGCTGAGCCTGGTGGCCCGGGCCTATGGCCTGAAGTAAGAAAGCAAGGAGCACCCACCATGCAACTCACCGGCCGCATCACCGCCGACTCCCTCATGAGCCTGGAGGCCTACACCAAGTGGCGCAAGGTGCACAAGCCCGAGATCATGGCGCACCGCCGGCTGCGCAGCGTGCAGCTGGGCGAACACCTGCACCTGCAGTTCGAGAGCGAGACCACCATGCGCTACCAGATCCAGGAGATGCTGCGCATCGAGAAGATCTTCGAGGAGGAGGGCATCCAGCAGGAGATCGATGCCTACGCGCCGCTGGTGCCCGATGGCACGAACTGGAAGGCCACGATGATGATCGAGTACATCGACATCAACGAGCGCAAGCGCGAACTCGCGCGGCTCATCGGGGTGGAAGACCGCATGTTCGTCGAGGTCGAGGGCCATGCCCGTGTGTACGCCATCGCCGACGAGGACCTGGACCGCGAGAACGACGAAAAGACCTCGGCCGTGCACTTCGTGCGCTTCGAGCTCACGGCCCCGATGCGCGCGGCGGTGCTGGCCGGCGCGGCCGTCAAGCTGGGTTGCGACCACACCCACTACCCGGCGCACCTGCAAGTGCCCCCGGAAACGCTGGCGTCTCTCGCCGGTGACCTGAAGTAACACGGCCCGTTGGGGATAATCAGGGCTTCCCCCGGGAAGCCTTGCCGCTTCCGTGTTCGCCTCCCTCTGCGGCCCTGCCCGCCTCCAGCCCGACATGCTCTTCCTGATCTCGCCCGCCAAGGCGCTCGACTACGAGACGCCCCCGCACGTGCCCACCCACACCCAGCCGCTGTTCGTGAAACACTCGACCGAACTCATCGAGGTGCTGCGCGAAAAAACGCCGTTGCAGATCGGCGAGCTCATGGACCTGTCGGACGCGCTCTCGGGCCTGAACGTCGCGCGCTACCAGGCCTGGCGCCCGAAATTCACCGCGAAGAACGCCAAGCAGGCCGTGCTCGCCTTCGACGGCGACGTGTACGGCGGGCTGGACGCGAAGACCCTGGGCGAGGCCGAACTCGACTGGCTGCAGCAGCACCTGTGCATCCTCAGCGGCCTGTACGGCGTGCTGCGCCCGCTCGACTGGATGCAGCCCTACCGGCTGGAGATGGGCACGCGCCTGAAGACGGCCCGGGGCAAGAACCTCTACGAGTTCTGGGGCCGCCAGATCGCCGAGTACCTCAACCAGCGCGCCAAGGCCGACCTGAGCCCGGTGGTGATCAACCTCGCCAGCGAGGAGTACTTCAAGGCCGTGGACCGCAAGGCCCTGCTGCCGCGTGTGGTCACCTGCGCCTTCGAGGAGCGCAAGGCCGATGGCTATAAGGTCATCAGCTTCATGGCCAAACGCGCGCGCGGCCTGATGGTGCGGTACGCTGTGACGCACCGGGCCACCACGCCCGAACAGCTCAAGGGCTTCGACCTTGAGGGTTACCGTTTCGTGCCCGCCGCGTCCTTGCCCGACCGGCTGGTGTTCCGCCGCGAACAGAAGGCCTGACCGCCTCGACACACACATGAGCCAGACCATCACCCCCGAATTGCGCCGCTGGATCATCGAGCAGGCGTCCGCCGGCTTCACCCCCGAGGTGGTGCTGGCCTCCATGGTGTCCTCCGGCTGGCAGGAGTCGGTGGCCGTGGCGGCGCTGGAGAGCACGCTGCGCGAGCACCTGCGCGCCCAGGCCGCCAAGCCCCCGGTGGTCGCGCCTGCGGCCCAGCCCGATGCGGCTTCCACCGCGGCGGGCGTGCCGGTGCCCGACTTCGCTCTGAGCCAGTCCCCGCGCCAGATCGACGCGGGCGACCGTTTGGTGGACGTGATCGCCACGCTGAACCACCCGCGCGTGGTGGTGCTGGGCAACCTGCTGAGCGCCGAAGAGTGCGAGGCGCTGATCGCATCCGCGCGCCCGCACCTGGCGCGCTCGCTCACGGTGGAAACCAAGACCGGCGGCGAAGAGCTCAACCCCGACCGCACCAGCAGCGGCATGTTCTTCACCCGGGGCCAGACGCCCGAGGTGGCCGCCGTGGAGGCGCGCATCGCGCGGCTGCTGAACTGGCCGCTGGAGAACGGCGAGGGCTTCCAGGTGCTCAACTACAAGCCCGGCGCCGAGTACAAGCCGCACTACGACTACTTCGATCCCGCCGAGCCGGGCACGCCCACCATCCTGCGGCGCGGCGGCCAGCGCGTGGCCACGCTGGTGATGTACCTCAACGAGCCCGCGCGCGGCGGCGGCACCACCTTCCCCGACGTGGGCTTCGAGGTGGCGCCGGTGCGCGGCAACGCCGTCTTCTTCAGCTACGACCGGCCCCACCCCTCCACCCGCACGCTGCACGGCGGCGCGCCCGTGATCGAGGGCGAAAAATGGGTCGCCACCAAGTGGCTGCGCGAACGCGAATTCATCTGACACTCTCATGTCCCAGAACACCCCCGAACAGTCCCAGCTCGGCCGCGCCTCGGCCTACGTCGACCAGTACGACGCCTCGCTGCTGTTTCCGCTGCCGCGCGAAACCAAGCGGCGCGAGATCGGCATCACCGGCAGCGTGCCCTTTCTGGGCGCCGACCTCTGGACCGCCTTCGAGCTGAGCTGGCTCAACCCGCGCGGCAAGCCCATGGTCGCGCTGGCTCACATCACCGTGCCCTGCGAGAGCACGCACATCGTGGAGAGCAAGTCGTTCAAGCTCTACCTCAACAGCTTCAACAACACGCCGTTTCCGAGCGCCGACGCGGTGCGCGACCGCATCCGCGCCGACGTGAGCGCCGCGATCTGGCACGGCGGCCCGATCCAGGCCAGCGCCGGCGTGAAGCTGCTGCTGCCCGAGCACTTCGACCGCGAGCCGGTGCACGAACTCAGCGGCCTGTCCATCGACCGGCTCGACGTGGAGTGCACGCGGTACCAGCCCGCGCCCGAGCTGCTCTCGGCCGCGCTCGATGAGCAGCCCGTGACCGAGACCCTGGTGAGCCACCTGCTCAAGAGCAACTGCCTGGTGACCGGCCAGCCCGACTGGGGCAGCGTGCAGATCAGCTACAGCGGCCCGCAGATCGACCAGGCCGGCCTGCTGCAGTACATCGTGAGCTTTCGCAACCACAACGAATTCCACGAGCAGTGCGTCGAGCGCATCTACATGGATGTCTGGCAGCGCTGCAAGCCGGCCAAGCTCACGGTTTACGCGCGCTACACGCGCCGGGGCGGGCTGGACATCAACCCCTGGCGCAGCAGCCACCCGCAATCGCCGCCGGCCAACGTGCGCACCGCGCGGCAGTGAGCCGGCTGGTTCAGAGCATCTTCTGGATCAGCGCGCCCTTGAACAGCACCGGCCCGGTGGGGCCGCGCTCGCTCGGCACGCCGCCCTTGGGCTCCAGGCTGATCGCCAGGGTCGGCACCTCGCGCACATCGCCCTCGCCAGCGGCGAGCTGCAGCAGGCGCTCCTGACCCAGCACGCCGAGCGAGCGCGGGCCGCCGGACGGCGGCAGCGCCCAGAGCTGCAGCGACTTGTCGCTCGCTTCCTGGAAGCCGCTCACGCGCTGCAGCGTGAGCTTCCTGCTCTTGGGATCGAAGGTGACCAGCATGGACGCGCTGGCCTGGTCGTCGTGCAGCACGGCCACGTACTCCACCTGCGGCGTTGCTTCGAGTTGGGCTTGCAGCTCGCTGATTCGCGTGCCCAGGTTGTCGCGCAGGCCGACGGCCGTGACCACGGCCAGCACGGTGGCCAGGGCGCCGGCCGCGGTGGCGCCGCGCCACAGCGCCAGGCTGCGCAGCCAGCCGCCCCGGCCGTTGGGTGGGGTGGCACGCGCGGCGGCCATGGCCTGCTGGTCGTTGTCGGCGCGCACCAGGTTCTCGATGCGCGTCCAGACCGCCGGGGCCGGCTCGCTCGGGGCCTGCAGTTCGTTCATGCTGGCCACGCGGCTCTGCCACACCAGGGCGGCGGCGCGCACCGGCGCCTGTTCGCGCGCCATGGCTTCGAAGCGGCGGCGCGCGCCGCCGCGCAGCGTGCCCAGCGCGTGGGCCGCGGCCAGTTGGTCCAGCAGTTCGGGGTGTTTCATGAGGTTCATGGCGAGGTCCTCACGCGAAGCGCGCCATGCAGGTGCGCAGCTGGTCCAGCCCCCGGCGGATCCAGGTCTTGACCGTGCCCAGCGGCAGCTTGAGCTGCTCGGCCAGCTCGCTGTGGCTCAGGTCGCGCAGGTAGGCCAGGCTGACCACCTCGCGCTGGCGGCTTTCCAGCTGGCCCAGGCACTGGTGCAGCGCCCAGGCCTGCTGGCTCGCCAGGCTCACGTCCATGGGGTTGGGAGACGTGCCCTCCATCGTGTCGGCCATCACGTCGTCGATTTCGTCGGTGAGGTGGGCGCGCTCGGCGCTGCGCCGGCGCAGGGCATCGAGTGAGCGGCTGCGCACGATCAGGCCGAGCCAGGCCATGGGCGGGCTCAGGCTGGCGCGGTAGTCGCCGGCCGAGCGCCAGATCTGCAGGAAGGTTTCCTGCAGCACGTCCTCGGCCCATTCGTGCTTGTTCACCACGCGCAGTGACAACCCGTAGAGCTTGGACGACACCAGGTCGTAGAGGCCCTTGAGCGCGGCCTCGTCGCGCTGGGCGATGCGGTCGAGCAGGGCGATGAGGGTGTCGTCGGGTTGGTCGCTCATGCGCGCATTGTGGGGCTGCGGGGGCTCCTGCGGGGCATTGCCGGGCCGGCTCCACACCAGCACGGGGCGGGAACCGCGCGCGGTGGGGCGGGGAATGTCGGGGCGTTGAGGGGGTGGTGAGGGCTTCATGGCCCTCTGGATACGCACCCGGGGCGCGCCTGGATTCAGCCGGGTGCTCAGGCCGCCCGCTGGAAGCCTTCGAGCAGGTTGACGGCGTTGGTGCCGACCTCGTCCACCGCGTAACCGCCCTCGAAGGTGAACACCGTGGGCAGGCCCGCGCTGGCCAGCGCCGCGCCGACGGCGGCGTAGTCGCCGGTCTGGAGCGTGAAGCCGGAGATCGGATCGCCCTCGAAGGTGTCCAGGCCCAGGGGCGCCACCAGCGCATCCGCACCGAAATCGCTCACCGCGCGCAGGGCGGTGTCGAGTGCCGCGCGCCAGGCCTGCACGCCGGTGCCGCGCGGCAGCGGCAGGTTGAGGTTGAAACCGGTGCCCGCGCCCGCGCCGCGCTCGTCCGCGTGGCCGAGGAAGAAGGGGTACTCGGTCGCCGGGTCGCCGTGGAGGGAGACCGTGAGCACGTCGGCGCGTTCGTAGAAGATGGTCTGCGTGCCGTTGCCGTGGTGGTAGTCCACGTCCAGCACCGCCACCTTGGCGTGGCCGGCGTCGCGCAGCGCCTGCGCGGCGATCGCGGCGTTGTTCAGGAAGCAGTAGCCGCCCAGAAAATCAGGCCCCGCGTGGTGGCCGGGCGGGCGCGAGAGCGCGAAGGCGCTGCGATCACCGCCCGCCACGGCCTGCGCCGCCGCGAGCGCGCAGGCCGCGCCGCCGCGCGCGGCGGCCCAGGTGCCGGCGGTCAGGGGTGAGCCGGAGTCGAAGGAGAACAGGCCCAGGCGCGCCGCGAAGTTGTGCGGCAGCACGTCGTTGCGAAAGCCGTGCCGGTTGGCCAGCGGCCACACCGAGGGCAGGGCGTCGCGCTGCGCGTTGGCCGGGTCCATGGCCACCCAGTCGTCCCAGGCGGTGGCCAGGAAAGCCAGGTAGCGCGCGTCGTGCACGCGGGCGATGGCGGCGTCCAGCGCGGCGGCGTCCACGGCCGGCGGGGTGAGGGTCCCCAGCGGGCGGCGCTGCAGTTCGGCGAGCACGAAGTCCAGCCGCGCGGGCACCTCATGGCAGGGCACCATGCGGCCGCGAAACATTTCCTGCTGGCCGGCGTGGCCGGCGTGGTGGGGGTTGTGAAAGGTTTTCATGCGCTGGCGAACGATGGGGGACGCCCATCGTAGCGAAAGCGGCCGCCTCAGGCCGCCAGCGCCAGCTCCACCTGCCGGGGCTCGGACCGGCGCAGCAGGCCGAACAGGTCCTTCGGGTCGGCCAGCGCGGGGATCAGCGGCAGCGCCTGGCCCAGGCCGAGCTCGCCCGCGACCTCGCGCAGGAAGCGCAGGGCCGAATAGTCTTCCAGCGCGAAGCCGACCGAGTCGAACAGCGTGACCTGCGCCGCGCTGGCGCGGCCGGGGGCGTTGCCCTCGAGCACGTGCCAGAGTTCGGTCACGGCGAAGTCGGCGGGCAGGTGCTGCAGGTCGCCTTCGATGCGGGTCTGCGGCTCGTACTCGACGAAGACCGAGGCCATGCGCAGCACGTCGGGGTGCAGCTCGGTCTTGCCCGGGCAGTCGCCGCCCACGCCGTTGATGTGCATGCCGGGCTCGATCAGGTCGGGCGTGAGGATGGTGGCGTTGGTCTTGTCGGCGGTGACGGTGGTCACGATGTCGGCGCCGCGCACCGCCTGGGCGATGCTGTCGCAGGCGAGCAGCCTCAGGCCGGGCTGGCCCGCGAGGTTGTCCATCAGCTTGCGCGTGGCGGCGGGGTCGGTGTCGTACAGACGGATCTCGTCGATGCCCATGAGGTGGTGGAAGGCCAGGGCCTGGAACTCGCTCTGCGCGCCGTTGCCGATCAGCGCCATGCGGCGGCTGTTGGGGCGGGCCAGCGCGCGCGCGGCCACCACCGACATGGCGGCGGTGCGCAGCGCGGTGGTGAGCGTGAGTTCGCTCAGCAGCACGGGCACGCCGGTGGCCACCTCGGCCAGCACGCCGAAGGCCATCACCGTGGGCAGGCCGCTCTGGGTGTTCTTGGGGTGGCCGTTGACGTACTTGAAGGCGTAGGTGGTGTCGTCGGCGATCGGCATCAGCTCGATCACGCCGTCGGTGGAGTGGCTGGCCACGCGCGCCGACTTGTCGAACGAGGGCCAGCGCAGGTAGTCGGCGTGCAGGGTGCCGGCCAGGCGGTCCAGCGCGGCGGGCAGGCCCAGGCGGTGGACGAGGGTGGCCACATCCTGGGCGCTGAGGAACAGGGTGGGCAGGGAGGACGAGGTGGCGGCTTTCATGGGGAATCCTTGGGTGATGTCCTCAGTGTCGCCAAGCGCTCGCTCAATGTAAATCGTCAACTGTGCTTGAATTTCGACAGAAAATTGTCAAAAAGTCAGCCTCGGATCGCATAATGCCCGAATGGACGCCCTGGACCAGCAACTGATCGGCCTTTTGCGCAAGGACGCGCGCACCAACGTGGCCGCGCTGGCCAAGAAGCTGGGCGTGTCGCGCGGCACGGTCACCAACCGCATCGCGCGGCTGGAGGACAGCGGGGTCATCGTGGGCTACACGGTGCGCCTGCGGCCCGATGCCAAGCCCGACGAGATCAGCGCCTGGATGAGCGTGGCGGTGGAAGGCAACCAGACGCGCGCGGTGATCGCCAGCCTGCTGGGCGAGCCCGGCGTGGCCGAGCTGCACGACACCAATGGCCGCTGGGACCTGCTCGCCGAGCTGCGCGCGAGCAGCCTGGCGGAGCTGTCCCAGGTGCTGGAGCGCATCCGCCTCATCCGCGGCATCAGCAGCACCGAGACCAGCCTGCACCTGGCGACGTACCGTCTGTCCTAGCCCAGGGCCTTGAACGATGGCAGCTCGGCCAACGGCGAGAACTGGCCGGCGCGCTTGTCCTTCATCGCGCTGATGGCCTCGCGCACGTGGGCGTTGCTCCACACCGTGCCCTGCAGCCAGCCCATCTGGCGCAGGCTGTCTTCCACCGAGTGGTCGCGCGCGTAGGTCACGGCCTGTTTGGTGCCCCAGATCGCCACCGGGGGCTTGGCGGCGATTTCCTTCGCGCACTGCAGCGCGGCGGCCACCGTGGCTTCGGCGGTGTCGAACACCTCGTTGACCAGGCCGTGGCCCAGCGCCTTGCCCGCGGGCAGGCGGCGGCCGGTGTAAGCCAGCTCCTTCACGACGCCGAAGGGGATCAGCTTGGGCAGGCGCTGCAGCGTGCCCACGTCGGCCACCATGCCGATGTTGATCTCCTGGATGCAGAAGAAGGCGTCGGCGCTCGCGTAGCGGATGCAGGCCGCCGTGACCATGTCCACCGCGCCACCGATGCATCCGCCCTGGATGGCGCAGATCACCGGGATGCGCAGGTTTTCGATCTTGGTGAAGGTGGCCTGCATGTCGGTGAGCAGGTCGTAGATGGCCGCGCGGCCTTCGGGGCTCTGGTCGTCCATCTGGATCGCGCCGCCGAAGGTCTCCAGCGCCATGCCGGCGCTGAAGTGCTTGCCCGTGCTGCTGATGACCAGCGCGCGCGCCTGGCCCTCGTGGTGGATCCGCGTGAGCAACTCGTCGAGCTCGCGCCAGAAGGTCGGGTGCATGGTGTTGAGCTCGGCGGGCCGGTTCAGCACCAGGTGGGCAATGTGGTCGGTCGTGCTGAGGGTGAAGCAGGTCGGTGCGGTCATGGCGGGCTGGTCTCGGTGGTGGTGGGCAACGGACCACTGTAGTCCGCGCGCGCCACGGGGACTGTCCCGGCCCGGACGGCCCGCCGCTCAGTTGTACGGCCCCAGCCAGTCGCAGCGCAGGCGGTGCGACCGGTGCACCTTGCGGCGCCAGCGCACGTACAGCCCGGGCGCCCAGATGCCCATCACGCAGAAGGGCAGCAGCCACAGGGCCTCCGAGAAAAAGGCCGGCACGCAACCCACCCAGCCCATCACCCAGAACGTGAGCATGCCGTCCCACAGCTGGTATTCCAGCGGGTGGTCCCGGCGGTGCGCCACGTGCCAGCGTTTGATGCGCTCCAACTCGTCAAGCCTGAGACAGAGATTCATGGCAGACCCCTCGGGAATGCGGCTGACATCCAGTCTCTGACACTGTAAGTTTGGCGTCAGCTTCCGTCAATGGCGGCCGCGCGGCCTCAGAACAATTGGGCCGGCTCCGGGGGGCGCTCGGGCTCGGGCGGCACCTCGCCGAGCTTGGCCAGCGAGCCCACGCGCACGCCCAGCAGGCGGATGCGGCGCGTGAGGTCCACCCGCTTGAGGCACAGGCCGGCATGGCGGCGGATGCTGCTCGCGTCGCTGGTGAAATGGGCGATCGTGCTGTCGCGCGTGACGATCTGGAAGTTGTCGTAGCGCAGCTTCACGCCGATGGTCTTGCCCACGTAGCCCTTGCGCTGCAGGTCGTCGGCCACCTGCTCGCACAGCTGGGTGAAGATGGCGCCGAGCTCGGCGCGGTCGCGCACGGCGTGCAGGTCGCGGTCGAAGGTGGTCTCGCGGCTCATGCTCACGGGCTCGCTCTCGGTCTGCACCACGCGCTCGTCGCGGCCCCAGGACACCTCGTGCAGCCAGGCGCCATAGCTCTTGCCGAAGTGCTCGACCAGCCAGGGCCGTTCGCGCTGCGCGAGGTCGCCGATGGTGTGGATGCCGTGGCCCTGCAGCCTGGCATCGGCCTTGGGGCCCACGCCGTTGATCTTGCGGCAGGGCAGGGGCCAGATCAGCGTCTGCAGGTCGTCCATGTGCACGATGCTGATGCCATTGGGCTTCTGGAATTCGCTCGCCATCTTGGCGATCAGCTTGTTGGGCGCCACGCCGAGGGAGCAGGTCAGGCCGGTGGCCTGGAAGATGCTCTTCTGGATCAGGCGCGCCAGCACGCGCCCGCCCTCGCGCTGGCCACCGGGCACGTCGGTGAAGTCGATGTAGACCTCGTCCACGCCCCGGTCTTCCATCACCGGCGCGATCTCGCGGATGGTGTGCTTGAACAGGCGCGAGATGCGGCGCACCTCGTCGAAGTCCACCGGCAGCAGGATGGCCTGCGGGCAGAGCTTGGCCGCTTTCATCAGGCCCATGGCCGAGCCCACGCCGAACTGGCGCGCCGCGTAGGTGGCGGTGGTGGCCACGCCGCGGCCGACGTAGTGTTCCAGCAGGGGAAAGAACTCGATCGGGATGTGGGCCAGGTCCTCGCCGGTCCATTCGCGCTCGGGGTAGGTCTCGCGCAGCCGCGCGAACATGTCGTCCTCGCGCCGCCGCCCGCCGCCGATCACCACCGGCAGGCCCTTGAGCTGCGGGTAGCGCAACAGCTCGACGGACGCGAAGAAAGCGTCCATGTCGAGGTGCGCGATGCGCCGGATGCGGGCCGTGGGAGAGGTCACGGCGGTGAGCATAGCGGCAGTGGTGCCGCCCTCACGGTCAGGTCGGGTACGTGCCCGGCAGCAGGATGCCTTTATCGACCTTCTCGATCTGCGTGTGGCCGCAGAAGGCCATGGTGAGGTCGAGCTCCTTGTGCAGGATCTCCAGGCACTTGCTCACGCCGGCCTCGCCCATGGCCCCCAGGCCGTACAGCATGGGCCGGCCGATGTAGACGCCCCGGGCACCGAGCGCGCGCGCCTTGAGCACGTCCTGCCCGCTGCGGATGCCGCCGTCCATGTGCACCTCGATCTGGCTGCCCACCGCATCCACGATCGCCGGCAGCGCCTCGATGCTGCTTTGCGCGCCGTCGAGCTGGCGGCCGCCGTGGTTGCTCACGATCAGCGCGTCCGCGCCCGAGGCCACGCACAGCTTGGCGTCCTCCACGTCCTGGATGCCCTTGAGGATCAGCTTGCCGCCCCAGCGCTTCTTGATCCATTCCACATCGCCCCAGTTGAGCGAGGGGTCGAACTGTTTGGCGGTCCACTCGCCCAGGCTGCCCATGTTCTCCACGCCGCTCACGTGTCCGACGATGTTGCCGAACTGCTTGCGCTTGGTGCCCAGCATCCCCAGCGCCCAGCGCGGCTTGCAGGCGATGTCGAGGATGTTGGCCAGGGTCATCTTGGGCGGCGCGGTCAGGCCGTTCTTCAGGTCCTTGTGGCGCTGGCCGATGATCTGCAGGTCCAGCGTCAGCACCAGCGCGCTGCACTTCGCGGCCTTGGCGCGGTCGATCAGGCGCTCGATGAAAGCGCGGTCGCGCATCACGTAGAGCTGGAACCAGAAGCCTTCGCCCGCGTGCTGCGCCACGTCCTCGATCGAGCAGATGCTCATGGTGGAGAGCGTGAACGGGATGCCGAACTTGCGCGCGGCGCGCGCGGCCAGGATCTCGCCGTCGGCATGCTGCATGCCGGTGAGGCCGGTGGGCGCGATCGCCACCGGCATCGCCACCTCCTGGCCCACCATGGTGCTGCGCGTGCTGCGGTTCTCCATGTTCACCGCCACGCGCTGGCGCAGCTTGATCTTCTGGAAGTCGGCGTTGTTGGCGCGGTAGGTGCCCTCGGTCCACGAGCCGCTGTCGGCGTAGTCGTAGAACATGCGGGGCACACGCCGCTGGGCCAGGACGCGCAGGTCCTCCACGTTGGTGATCACGGTCATCTCGAAAGTCTCCGGTGTTTTGGGTGTCGTGGCATGTTAGCCGCGCGCCCCGGCCCTCGCTTGTGAAAGCGGGTGGCGCGGCTTTGAAATTTTTGCTGCGGTGCCGCAGCGCTGGGGGGACGGACGGCGGAACCGCCCCCGGGTCGCGGGAGTCCCACCGCCATGAAGCTGAACGCCCTGACCCTTGTCGTCGCCCTGGCGCTGCCCGGCGCGGCCCTGGCCGCCGATGTCTTCCGCTGGGTGGACGAGCGCGGCCAGACCGTCTACGGCACCCAGGTGCCGCCGCAGCACCGGGCCCGGGCCGTGCCGGCCGATGCGCCGCTGCCGCCCGGCACCAGCGCGTGCGAGGCGCGCTGGCACCGCTACCTGGCCAGCGCCGCGTGCTTCGACCAGTACCGCGTGGTCGGCGGCGGCCTCAAACCCGAGGCCTACCGGCGCTGCACCGAGGTGCCCCAGCCCGATCCCTGCACCTGAGCGCGAGCCCGAGTCGGGCCACGGGTTCACTGCGCGGTGATCTTCTGCTCGCGGATGACCTTGCCCCACTCGGCGGACTCGCGCACGATGTCGGCGGCCAGGGGTCCGGCCGGCATGTAGGCCGGCACGGCGCCCTGCTGCGCGGCGATCTGCGCGATGTCCGGCGCTTCCATCACGGTGCGCAGCGAGTCGCTCAGGCGCTCCACGATGGCGGCCGGCGTGCCGGCCGGTGCCAGCACGTACAGGCGCGGCACGGCGGAGAAGCCGGGCAGGGCGTCGGAAAGCGGCGCGATGTCTTCGGCGCCGGCCAGCTTCACCGGGTTCATCACGGCCACGGCGCGCAGCTTGCCTGCCTTGGCCTGGGCGATGGCCGAGGTCGCGCTCACCACACCGAAGGGCACCTGGCCGCTCATCACGTCGGGCACGATCTGCGACGCGCCCCGGTAAGGGATGTGCACGACGAACGTGCGCGCCTGGCCCTTGAGCATCTCGAAACCCAGGTGGTGCACCGTGCCCACGCCCGAGGTGGCGTAGGAGTAGCGGCCGGGGTTGTCCTTGAGCAGCTTCACGAACTCGGCCGGCGTCTTGGCGGGCACCTCGTTGTTCGCCACGATCACCAGCGGCAGGGTGAACACACCCGCCACCGGCGTGAAGGCCTTGATGGGGTCGAAGCTCATGCGCGGCTGCAGGTGCTGCGCGATCAGCAGCGAGCTGTCGCCCAGCATCAGGGTGTAGCCATCCGGCGCGGCGCGCGCCACCGCGTCGCCCGCAATCAGGCCGGCCGCGCCGGTGCGGTTGTCCACCACCACCTGCTGGCCGAGCAGCGTGGACAGGCGCGGCGCGATCAGCCGCGCCATGGCATCGACGCCGCCGCCCGCCGAGTAGCCGACCAGCAGGCGCACCGGCTTGCTGGGCCAGGCCTGCGCCCAGGCGCTGGTGCCGAGGGTCGCGGCCAGGGCCAGGACCAGCGCGGAGCGCCGGCCCAGGGAGAAGCGGTTGTTGAGGTTCTGCATGTCTTGTCTCCGTTTTTATCGTGGGGAATCTTTTTCAGGCCTTGCCGGCACCGCGCGAGCCCGGGCGCCTGGCGAGTTCCGCCAGCCGCTCGGGGTTGGGCTTGAAGCCCAGGCCCGGTGTCTCGGGCAGGCGCAGCACGCCGCGCTCGGGTTTGGGCAGGTCGTCGAAGACCAGCTCGCAGCACTGCACGGCCACCGAGTGGTATTCCACCAGCGAGCCGTTGGCCAGGCCGGCGTGCAGGTGCATGTTGTGGTGCGGCCAGGCGCCGCCGTTGGCGAAGCGCGTGTTGAAGGCCGCTGCCATGCCCGCGATGCGGCTGCACTGCGTGAAGCCGCCGCTGATGCAGGCGTTGGGCTGCACCACGTCCACCGCCTGCGCGACCAGCATGTCGCGAAAGCGCGAGGCCAGGCCTTCGTTCTGTCCGGCGGCCAGCGGGATGGACGTCTTGGCGCGCAGGCGCGCGAGGTTGGGAATGTCGTTCTGCGACACCGGCTCCTCGAAGAAGCTGATGTCGTAGGGCTCCACCTTCCTGGCCAGCGACAGCGCGTGGAAGTAGTCCAGGCTGCAGTTGGCGTCGATGTAGATCTGCACGTCCGGCCCCACCGCCTCGCGCACCGCGCGGATGCGCTGCACGTCTTCGGCGATCACCTGGTCCAGCGGGCGGGGCTCGTCGCGCCGCTGCAGCGCGTGGTGGCCCACCGTCATCTTCAGGCGCGAGAAGCCCCGGCCCACCCACTCGCGCGCAGCGGCGGCGAGCTCGTCGCGGTCGAAGAAGTTGAAGCCGAAGGTGGCGTACACCGGCACCTCGGCGCGCGCGCCGCCGAGCAGGCGCCAGCAGGGCTCGCCCAGCGCCTGGCCCTTGATGTCCCACAGCGCGAGGTCGATGGCGGCGATGGCGTGGCTGGCGTAACCCGACTGGCCGCGCGGCGTGAGCAGCCAGTAGAGGCGCTCCCAGACCTGCTCGTGGCGCATCGGATCCATGCCCACCAGGTGGTGCGCGGCGATGTCGTTGACGATGCTGCCGATCACCTCTTCCTCGGTGATGGCGGTCATGCCGGTGCCGATGAGGCCGGTGTCGGTTTCGATGGTGACGAGGCAGACCGAGAGGCTGGTGGTCTGGCTGCGGCTGGGGGATTGCACGGTGACGGGCAGGTTCAGCGGCGTGGCGCTGACGCGGGCGATTTTCATGAAGTCTCCGGCGCGGCCGGGGCGGCGGCGCTTGTGTTGTGGGGTCTGGGGGCCAGTGTAGGAACGGCCCCGCGTGGGCCGCAATGGCGTGCGGCAAAGGCCGCTTTCGCGTTTCGCGAAAGCCCGATCAGCGGGAGGTCAGTGCGCGGATCAGCGTGAGCGCGGCCGGTGCCGGCGGCGCGTCGGTGCGGGTGGCGATGTGGTGGGTGCGCCGCGCCCAGGGGTCGGACAGCGGCACCGCCGCCAGCGGCAGGTGCGCCAGCTGGGGCGCGATCGCCTCCAGCGGCAGCACGCCCACGCCCAGGCCGGCGGCCACCATGCGGCACACGGCGTCGAAGCCGCGCATGCGCATGCGCACGTGCAGCGGCTGGCCCGCGTCGGCGGCCGAGGCGAGCAGGCGGTTGGACAGGGCGGTGCCGTCGGTGAGCGTGATGAAGGGCTCGTCCAGCGCGTCGGCCAGCCGCAGCCGGCGGCGCGTCGCCAGGCGGTGCGAGCGCGGCGTGAGCAGCACCAGGGTGTCGCTGAAGAAGGGCGTGAAGGCCAGGCCGGCGGGCGGCACGGGCAGGTCCACCACGCCGAAGTCGGCGCGGCCTTCGATCAGCGCGAGCGGGATCTCGGGGCTGCCGCGCTCCTCCAGGTCGATGCGGATCAGCGGGTGCGCCTTCATGAACTGCGCCAGCCGCTGCGGCAGCACCTCGAGCAGGGCCGAGGTGTTGGCCAGCACGCGCACATGGCCTTGCAGGCCCTCGCTGTAGCCGCGCAGGTGCTGGGCCAGCCGGTCGGCGTCGGTCAGCAGCGCGCGGCTGCGCTGCACCAGCATCTGGCCCGCCGGCGTGAGCTGCACGCCGCGCGACGAGCGCTCGAACACGCGGAAGCCCAGCGACTCCTCGAGCGCCGTGATGCGCGAGCTGGCGGCGGCCACCGCCAGCTGCAGGCGTTCGCTGGCGGCGCTGATGGAGCCGAGGTCGGCCGCCGCCACCACGACGCGCAGGGTGCTCAGGTCAATGGCTTCTTGCATGCTCTTTCACTCCCGCGCCGCGCACCTCGAAACGCACCTCGTCCAGCACCGTGCCGCGCGCATCGGTGAGTTGCATCACATGCCGGCCCGGCCAGGGCAGCCACTGCAGCCGGGTGCCCTGGCCCAGGGGCTTGCCGTCCAGGCGCCAGCGGCCGCCCGCGCCACTGGCCACGAAGCTCAGGCGCTGGCGGTTGGGCGGGATGTCCGGGTCCAGGGCGACGATGGTGCCCGGAGCCGGGCTGCGGATGCGCAGCGCGCTGCCCGGCGCCCTCGCCGGGGCCGGCGTGTCCATCGCGAAGCGGGCCTGCTCGGTGCCGGCGAGGAACCATTCGCTGCGCGCCGCTTCCAGCGGCCGCGCGCCATCCGTGCCTTCGAACGAGGCGCGCGCCTGCACCAGGCCGGCCGGTGGCCGCGGCGCGCGGCTGGGCGTGTGGGCGTGCAGGTGCTGCATGACGGTGGCCCAGACGGGTGCCGCGCCGCTGGTGCCACTCACATCCCACATCGGCGCGCCGCTGGCGTTGCCCACCCACACGCCGACGGTGAAGCGCTCGGACCAGCCCACCGCCCAGTTGTCGCGCATGTCCTTGCTGGTGCCGGTCTTCACGGCGGCCCAGAAGCGCGTGGCCAGGATGCTGTCCGTGCCGAAGGTGCGCGCGCGCGCGTTGCTGTCGCTCAGGATGTCGCCCACGATGAAGGCGGCGCGCGGGTCGATGGCCGGCGCGGCCTGCGGCGGCGAACCCACGGGGCCGTGGCGCCCGCCGTTGGCCAGCGTGCGGAAGGCGTTCGTCAGCGCGAGCAGCGGCACCTCGGCGCTGCCAAGGGCCAGGCTGTAGCCGTAGTAGCCGGCGGGCTCGCGCAGGGGCAGGCCGAGCGCGCCAAGCTGGTGGTGAAACGCGTCGGGCGAGACCATGACCAGCGCGCGCACCGCCGGCACGTTGAGCGACGAGGCCAGCGCGGTGCGCGCGGACACCCAGCCTTTGAAGCGGCGGTCGTAGTTCTGCGGGATGTAGAGGCCGCTGGTGGTGGGGATGGCGGCGGGCGAGTCCTCCAGCAGGGACGCGGCCGTCATGCGCCGCTCGGCGATGGCCTGGGCGTAGAGGAAGGGCTTGAGCGTGGAGCCGGGCTGGCGCGGCGCCGTCACGCCGTCCACCTCCGACGCGGCGCTCAGCTCGCCCGAGGAGCCGACCCAGGCCAGCACCTCGCCGCTGGCGTTGTCGAGCACGACCAGCGCACCGTCCTGCACGTGGCGGCCCTTGAGCTCGCGCAGGTGGCGCTGCAGCGTCTGCACGGCGAAGCGCTGCAGCGGGGCGGACACGGTGGAGCGCACCGTCTGCGCGGGCCCGGCCGCCAGCACGCGCCGGGCGTGGTGGGGCGCGATGCCTTCGCTGGCGGTGAATTCGCGGCCTTGCAGGGCAATGGTGGTCAGGATCTTCATTTCGCCGCAGTCCACCGGCGTGCCGGCCTGCATGAGCTGGAGCACGCCGCAGGCGCGCTGCGCGACCTGCGCGGGTTTCGCGTTGGGTGCGCGCACCAGGGCGGCGGCCACGGCGGCTTCGCGCTCGTCCAGACCGTGGGCGGCCTTGCCGAACAGCGTGCGCGAGAGCGCATCGATGCCGACCAGTTCGCCCCGGAACGGCACGAGGTTGAGGTAGGCCTCCAGGATCTGGTCCTTGCGCCAGCGCCGCTCCAGCTGCTGCGCGGCCACCGCCTGGCCGAGCTTCTGCGTCAGGCGGCGGCCGCCCGCGCCGCGCTGCAGCTCGCCATCGGGCTCGTCGAGCAGGGCCGCCAGCTGCATGGTGATGGTCGAGGCGCCGCGCGTGCGGCTGTTCCAGAGGTTGCCCCAGGCCGCGGCCGAGACGGCGCGCCAGTCCACGCCGCTGTGTTCGTGGAAGCGCTTGTCCTCGCTGAGCACCAGGGCCGTGCGCAGCGCGGGCGACACGTCGGCCAGCGCGATCCACTCGCCCCGGCGCACCTGGTGGTCGATGCGCACGCGCTGCAGCAGCTCGCCCTGGCGATCGAGCACCCGCGCCTCGGACGAGCGCCAGCCGGCGTGCACCTCGGCGAAGCTTGGCAAGGCCTGTGCCGGCAGCGCCAGGCCCAGGCCGAGCGCGGTCGCCGCGAGCGCGTGGCGCAGGTTCACCGCACGGCCTCCACCTTCACGCGGGCGTTCGGCGTTTCGCCGAACATCTCGGGCGCGTACATCGCCTCCACGCGGCTGGGCGGCAGCGAGAACTCGCCGACGTTGTTCAGGCGCACGGTGTATTCCATCTTGAACACGCCCTTGGGCACGTACTCGTAATAGCTGCGGTAGGCCTCGAAGCTGCGTTCCTCGAAGGCCGGCCAGGCGTTGCCGGTCGGGCTCTTCTGGCCCGAGGTCGCGATCTGCGAATCGCGGCCCAGCCCGCCGCCGAGGATGGTCGCGCCGCCCGGGATCGGGTCGGTGACCACCACCCAGGTCATGTCGGCGGAGGCGTTGACCTCCAGCGCCACGCGCCACACGTCGCCGCGCGTGTGCGTGCCGCTCACGGCCTGTTCCACCGGCGTGATGCTCTTCTTGATCGTGTAGCCCGCGCTGAACGGCGCCTTGAGCGGGACGGCGGCGAGGGACTGCAGCGTGAGCCAGGGCTTGCCGCTGCCCTGGTGGGCCACGCTCAGGGTGCCCTTGCCACCGTCGGCCAACCAGGGCAGGAAACCGGTGTTGTTCTTCAGGTTGCCCGGGCCGGCGGGGGCGCCGAACCAGGTCGTCTGGTTCGGTGCGCCGAGTGCATCGGTGGTTTTCACCCGATCGACCTTGGCCCAGTCGATCGCGGCGGCACCCGTGCCCAGGGTGGCGCGCGTCGTGCCCGCGACGGGGGTGGCCTCGAACCTGGCCGAGAACTTCTCCAGCGCCAGGCCGCCCCAGAGGTTGGCGGTCGTCGTGTGCCAGGCGCCGCTTTGCTGGCGGCCGATGAAGCCGCTGGCCAGCCGGCCCATGTCGTCCTGCCAGGCCGGGTCGTTCATGACGGTGAGCATCAGGCGCGCGGTGTTCACGTCGCCGTTGGCCATGAGCCACCACCAGTAGTCGTCCTGCTCGGTGCTGAACACCAGCTTCGTGCCCTGGAAGCTCAGGCGCGCGCGCAGCACCTGCATGGCCTCGGCCAGGCGCTGCTCGCGCTGCGGCACGTCGCTCACGCGCTGGAGGATGTTGACCCAGTCGATCACCGCGCTGGTGGGCCACTGGTTGGGCGCGAGGGTGACGCTGCCCAGCATGCGGCCGCGCGCCTTGCCGTAGCGCGAGAGGGCCTCGATGGCGGCGAGTTTGCGCACGTCCAGGTCCTTGCGCGGGCTCCAGAACTCGCGCGAGATGCGGCCTTCGACAAACGCGATCAGGCCGCGCTCCATCGGCGCGCGGACCTCGTCCGGCAGGCCGAAGGCCGGGTCGATGGTGGCCGCCTCGTGCGTGGCCGCCAGCAGGTAGGCCGTGAGGATGTCGCTGCCGCGGTTGGCATCGCCTTCGCGCGGCGGGAAGTAGTTGGCCAGGCCGTCGGCGTCGAGGTAGTTGGGCAGCTGCGCCACCACGCCCTGCCAGAGCCTGGCGTCGCGCAGGCCCACGGCCTTGCTGGTCTTCTGCTCCAGGCAGACGAAGGGGTAGTTGGCGAACCAGTCGCGCACGCCGGGCAGGCCTTCGGCCAGCTTGGGCTGCAGCGCGAGCTTCAGGCCGCCCCGGCCCGGCAGCGCGCCGGCTGGCGGCGCCACGTCGAGGTGGAACGCGCCATCGACCTGCACCAGCGTGGCCTGTTGCACCGCCAGCGGCACGGCGGGCACGATGCGCTGCCGGGCCTTGAGCGCGTCCTTCGCGCCACCCAGCGTGTCCTTCGCTTCGATCTCCCACAGGATGGCCTCGGCGCGCGTCTGCGTGAGCTGTGCGGGCGCGGTCACCGTCCAGGCGACCTCGCGCGCCTCACCGGCCGGGATGTCCACCGTCTGCGGCGCGAGCTCGAGCAGCGTGGCGCGCGGCGACACGGCCACCTTCATCGCCTTCTGGGTGGTGTTGCGCAGGGTGAGCTGCGCGCGGAACTGGTCGTCCTCGCGCACCAGCGGCGGCAGGCCGCTGATGATCTGCAGGTCCTGCGTGGCGCGCACGCTGGTCTGACCGGTGCCGAAGAGGCCGGTGCCCAGGTCGGCCACGGCGACGATCTGGAAGGTGGTGAGCGCGTCGTTGAGCGGCACCGTGACGACGGCCTGGCCCTTCGCGTCCAGCGTCACCCTGGGGTTCCAGAGCAGCAGGGTGTCGAGCAGTTCGCGCGCGCCGCTCTTGCCGCCGCCGCCACCGGCCGGCACCGCCTTGCGGCCGTAGTGCCGCCGGCCGATGATCTCCATCTGCGCGGTGGACGTCTCCACGCCCCAGGCGCGTTGCTGCAGCATGGCGTCGAGCAGGTTCCAGCTGCGGTTGGGCATGAGTTCCAGCAGGGCCTGGTCCACCGCCGCGAGCGCCACTTCCGCGTTTGCCGCCGGCTGGCCGTTGGGCAGTTTCGCGCTGATGGTCACCTTCGCCTGACCGCGCACCGGGTAGGTCTCCTGGTCGGCCTTGACGCTCACATCGAGCTGGTGCGCCCGCGTGCCGACGCGGATCTCGGCCAGGCCCAGGCGGAACGCCGGCTTGCTCAGGTCCACCAGCGCGGTCGGCGCCACGTACTCGCGGCCCTCGTACCAGAACGAGGTCCACCACTCGCGCGGGGCTTTGTAGCCCCAGGTGAAGAACGAGTACCACGGCACCTCGCGCAGCCGACCGCGCAGGGCCAGCACGCTCACGTACACGTTGGGGCCCCAGCCTTCCTGGATCTTCAGTTGCACCGTCGGGTCCTGCCCGTTGAGCTGGACCACCTGCGATTCGAGGATGCCTTCGCGCTCCACCGTCAGCAGCGCGGTGGCGAAGCGGAACGGCATGCGCACCTGGAACTTCGCGGTCTCGCCGGGCTGGTAGCTCTTTTTCTCGGGCAGCAGGTCGATGCGGTCGTGGTTCTCGCCGCCGAACCAGAGCTCGCCCTGGCGCGTGACCCACACCGAGCTGGCGGCCTGGATGCTCAGGCCCGCCGCGTCCTGCGCGGTCACGATGAGTTCCACCTCGCCCGGTTCGCCGAGCTTGGTTTCGCACAGCAGCAGGCCGCGCGCGTCGCTCTGGCCGCTGCAGACCGTACCGAGGTCCTTGGTCTGCGTCTGGTTGTCGTAGGTGTAGAAGCCGCCCACCATGCGCTTGCGGCTGGTGGTGGTGATGTGGGCCACGGCCTTCACGCTCAGCGCGACCTTGGCCGCGGGCTTGCCCGCCAGGTCCAGCGCCAGCGCCTGGAACTTGATTTTCTGGCTGGCCGACACCCAGCCTTCGGTCTTGATGCCCGCCACCACGTTCGCCGGCCACACGGTGGACACGCTGCGCAGCGTCTGCACCTCGCCGTTCGGGTCGGCGTAGGTGGCCTCCAGCAGCAGTTCCTGCGGCTGAGGGGCGGTGGGCACCTGCTCGATGGTGAGCGCGCCCGCGCCGTTGCGGTCCAGCGTGACGGGCAGTTTGTCCGCGATGACGCGCTGGTCCTGCGAGGCGGCGGCTTCTTCCTCGCCGTCTTCATGCCCCGGCGCGCCGTCCGCGCGGGGCGGCTGGAAGCTGAAGCCGTCGAAGTCGCGGAAGCTCAGGGCCTTGTCGCGCACCAGGGCCGAAACGCGCACCGGCAGGTTGGCCGCGCCGCCGCCCGAGACGTAGCTGACCTGCAGCTGGGTCGGCACGGTCTTCACGTTGACCAGCGCCTGGTTCGCCTGCGGCGCGATGCGGCCTTCGAGCACCGGCAGCCGGAACTCCTCCACGCGGAATTCACCGCTGCTGTACTGGCGCTGGCGCTCGTCGGCGCTCTTGAGCACGACCTCGTAGTTGCCCAGCTTGGCACCGGCCGGCACGGCAAAGCTGTTCTCCGCGCTCTGGCCGCCCGTGGCCGTCTTGCGCCAGGCCACGGGCTGCGTGAACTGCTGGCCGCTGCCGGTGTGCGTGATCACCAGGGTGTCGGGCAGGGTTTCCGGCAGGCCGAAGCCCTGGCTGGTTTCGGTGCGGATCAGGTGCTTCATCGACACCGTCTCGCCGGCGCGCAGCAGCGTGCGGTCGAACACCGTGTGGGCGCGCGCGTCCGGGCGCGGGTCGCGGCTGGTCGGCACGTTGAAGCGCCAGGGCTCGATGCCCCGGTACCAGTCGCTCCAGGTGAAGGCCATGTCCTCCGTGGCGCCGTCCTTGAGCCGCGCGCTGACGAAATAGGCCTGCGTGCTTTCACCGTCCCCGCTGTTGCAGCGCGGTGCTTGCGGCGGCACGCCCTTGAGCTCGGCCACACCCTGGGCGTTGGTGGTGGCCGTGGCCACTTCCTTGCCGGCGCAGTCGGACACGCGCACCAGGGCGCCCGCGGCGGGTTTGCCCTTGTCCAGCGTCGTCACCCAGGCCAGCGCGTTTTCGCGGCCCAGCTTGAAGTGCACGCCCAGGTTGGTCACCAAGGCGGAGGTGCGCACGTACATCGTGCGCGAGCCGCCATAGCGTGCGTCCAGCAGGGCGCCACCCAGGGCAGGCGAGGCGATCTCCACGACGTGGAAGCCCGGCGTGAGTGGGATGCCGACCACCTCGAAGGGGCGCGGGTCGCTGGCGGCGGGTTGGGGCAGGCTCATCGCCTTCACGCCGGCCTGGCCCTTGAGCAGCGACACGGCGCGCGACTCGACCCAGCGCTTGTCCCGGTCTTCCAGCACCTTGGGCAGCGGGCCCACCGTGTCGGCCTGCGCCTGTTTGCGCGAGACGTTGAACTGGTCGTAGCGCTGCAGCTTGCGGAACCAGGCAATGATCTCCGCGTCGGTTTTGGGCTGCAGGTCGTTCACCTGGCCGGGGCTGAGGCCTTGCACCTGCAGCGCGGCCTCGACGTTGCGCAGGGTCACGGGCAGCAGCGGGGTGCCGCCGGGTTCGGCGAAACGTTCGACGATGCCGAAGGGCGAGGCGGCGAACTTGGCCAACGGGGGCATGGCGCCCGTGGCCACCGGCAGCGGAAAGCTGTCGGCATTGACCGGTGTGCGGCCGGCGTCGTCCTTGAAGTTCTTCGGCAGTTCGATGGTGAACGCGGCCTGCTCGGCGAAGGGCGGCTTGAACGTCAGCTCGGTGACCACGCTGTCGCCGTCGGCGTTCTCTTCTTCGAACACCGGCTTGTGCGTCTGCTGGGCCGACTTCAGGCGGATGCCCTCGGCCTGCTTGCGCGGCACGGGCGCGCTGAAGTTGAGCGTCATCGGCCGGATCGGCAGGCAGGCGGCCTGAGCGTTCTCGCGCTCGCAGCTGAAGCCGACCGTCAGGGCCTCGCGCACCTGGAAGTCGAAGCGCTTCTCCACGGTGTTCGCAATGCCCGAGGGTGTGGCCACGCCCTTGCCGTACACGAGGGAGACCTTGGTGTCGGGCGTGAAGCGGCGGTTGCACGAGAGCGTCACATAACGCTGCGGCTCCTTGTCCGCCAGCTTGTCCCAGCCGTTGGCTTTCAGCAGCTCGCCGCGGTCCTTGCCTTCGATGAGCCGGATCGGCACCCGCTCGCCCAGGCCCTCGACCGCGCACCACACCTGGGACTGCAGGCTGGCCGCCGTCGCCGCGCCGTTGAGCCGCAGCACGAAATACTGTTCTTCGTCGATGCGCGACGAGGGGCCCGGGCGCACCTGCTGCACGAACGGGCCGCCGGTGTTGAAGCCGGTGCGGGTCACGGGCAGTTCCAAGCCCTTGGGCGACTTGAAGCCGCTTTTCACCTGCACTGTGCAGTTCACGCCGGGCGGCAGGTCGTTCTCGAACTCGAAGGCCCATTCGCGGTCGCTGGTCCAGCGGCCGTTGCCCCGGGTGGCCTGGGCGTCGCTGCAACTGAGCGACACGGGAGCGGGGGCTTTGGCGTCGCCGAAGTTGACGGCGCTGTCGTTGAACTTGACGACCACCTGGCGCACCCGGGCCACTTCGCCCTGGGGTGAAACGCTGGTGATCTGCAGCGCGGACGCGGGCAGGGCGATGGCCAGCCACGCGGTGGCGGCAAAGCGGAGCGGGATGTTGTTTTTCAAGGCTTCCTCCATGGCAGACGCCAAGGGTAGCTGAAAGCCCGCCGCCGCCCGTGTGCCCGCCGTGGCGGGCCGAGGGGTTTCAGCCCAGGCGCTTGCGGTGGCGCGCGATCTGCGCCAGCACCTGGACCGGCGCGGTACCGCCCAGGGTGTTGCGCGCGTTCAGGCTGCCGCGCAGGCTCAGGCACTCGTACACGTCTTTCTCGATCGAGGCGTTGAAGCCTTGCAGCACGGTCAGCGGCAGCTCGGACAGGTCGCAGTTGTGCGAGACGGCGGCCTTGACGGCGTGCGCCACCGTTTCGTGCGCGTCGCGGAAGGGCAGGCCCTTCTTCACCAGGTAGTCGGCCAGGTCGGTCGCCGTGGCGTAGCCCTTCTTGGCGGCTTCTTCCATCGCCACGGCGTTGACGGTGATGCCGCCTTCCTTGGTGCCCGTGGCCGGGTTCAGCTGGCCGCCCACCATCTCGCCGAAGATGCGCAGCGTGTCCTTGAGCGTGTCCACGGTGTCGAACAGCGGCTCCTTGTCTTCCTGGTTGTCCTTGTTGTAGGCCAGCGGCTGGCCCTTCATGAGCGTGATCAGTCCCATGAGGTGGCCGACCACGCGGCCGGTCTTGCCGCGCGCGAGCTCGGGCACGTCGGGGTTCTTCTTCTGCGGCATGATGGAACTGCCGGTCGTGAAGCGGTCGGCGATCTTCACGAAGCCGAAGTTCTGGCTCATCCAGAGAATGAGTTCCTCGCTGAAGCGGCTGATGTGCACCATGCACAGGCTGGCCGCGGCGGTGAACTCGATCGCGAAGTCGCGGTCGCTCACGCCGTCCAGGCTGTTCTGGCACACCTGCGGCTCGCCGCGCTCGTCCACCATGCCCAGGGTGCGCGCCACGCGCTCGCGGTCCAGCGGGTAGGTGGTGCCGGCCAGCGCGGCGCTGCCCAGCGGCAGGCGGTTGGTGCGGCGGCGCACGTCGGCGAAACGCTCGGCATCGCGCGAGAACATTTCCACGTAGGCCAGCAGGTGGTGCGCGAAGCTCACCGGCTGCGCCACCTGCAGGTGGGTGAAGCCGGGCAGGATCACGTCCACGTTCTTCTCGGCCACCGCCACCAGCGCGGTCTGCAGCTCGTCGAGCAGCGGGACGATGAGGTCGATCTCGCCGCGCAGCCACAGGCGCACGTCGGTGGCGACCTGGTCGTTGCGGCTGCGGCCGGTGTGCAGGCGCTTGCCGGCGTCGCCCACGAGCTGGGTCAGGCGGGCCTCGATGTTGAGGTGCACGTCCTCCAGGTCGAGCTTCCACTCGAACTCGCCGGACTCGATCTCGGCCGTGATCTGGGCCATGCCGCGCTGGATGGCCTCGAGGTCGGCGGCACCGATGATGGCCTGGTGCGCCAGCATCTCGGCGTGGGCGAGGCTGCCGGTGATGTCGGCTTGCCACAGGCGTTTGTCAAAGAAGACGCTGGCGGTGTAGCGCTTGACCAACTCGCTCATGGGCTCCGAGAATAGGGCGGACCAGGCTTCGGATTTTTTGTCGAGTTGGTTGGTGGACATGGTGTTACCAGCGGCTGGATGGAAAAAGGAAGGAGCGCGAGTGCGCCAGGGATGGGGCTTGGGGCAGTGGGCCCTGGGCCGGTTGGCGGCGCGGCAGACCCCTGTAGAGGCCCTCACGGGGCCGACCCGAAGACGGATGTGCTTCCCATGAAAGATTCCAGAATTTTATCGAGCTTCCAGGAACTGGCGCATGCCGCGGGTGCGCGCCCGATCGCGGACATGCCCGAGGACCTGCGCGCGCGGGTGCAGGTGTTCGACACCTGCCAGGTCGGCACGGTGCTGCGCGCGGTGCTGTTCGTGCAGGCCATCGTGGCGGTGGCGGCCCTGTTCGGCGCCCAGACCTTCATTGCCTGGGTCACGCAACTGGCCATCTACACCGGCGCGGCCTTGCCCGCCGTGCTGGCCTGGCTGCTGACCGTGTGCGGCCTCAAACGCCAGCTGGGCCTGCTGCCGATTCCGGGCCAATGGGCGGCGGCGGTCGGGTTTGGCGCGCTTTCGGGGCTCTACGGTTGCGGCCTGCTGGTCTGGATGGGCCTGGTGGAGCCCTCGCCCTGGCTGGCCAGCGCGGCCTCGGGCGCGCTGGTGTCGGCGGTGCTGGTGGCGGCGCTGATGTGGCGTTCCAAGGCGCGCGGACCGGCCGGCGCCACGGCCCGCCTGGCCGAGCTGCAGGCGCGCATCCGGCCGCATTTCCTGTTCAACACGCTCAACAGCGCGATCGCGCTGGTGCGCGAGGAGCCGGCCAAGGCCGAAAACTTGCTTGAAGACCTGAGCGAGCTGTTCCGCCACGCGCTGGCCGACGCCAAGGAGGCCGTGCCGCTGTGGCAGGAGCTGGAGCTGGCCGAGCACTACCTGGCCATCGAGCAGGTGCGCTTCGGCGAGCGGCTGAAGGTGGAGTGGAGCGTGGACGACACGGCGTCCAAGGCCAAATTGCCTCCCCTCATCCTGCAGCCGCTGGTGGAGAATGCGGTCAAGCACGGGGTGGAGCCCAGTGCCAGCGGGGCGGTGGTGCGCATCAGCACCCAGCGCCGGGGCAGTGTGGTGGTGATCAAGGTCACCAACACCGTGCCGGCAGGCAGTGGGCGGCGGGGCAATGGTCTGGCATTGGACAATGTGCGCCAGCGCCTGACGCTGTTGCATGATGTACAAGGGCGCTTTCAGAGCGCCTTGGTGAATGGCGTGTTTCAGGTGAGACTTGAAATACCGGTATAAGCGGGGTTTGAATGAACCCCCGAACCGGATCTGGCAACGGAGCGTGACATGGCACTGAAGGTACTGATCGTTGACGATGAAGCGCTGGCGCGATCCCGGCTGCGCACGCTGTTGGGCGAATGCACCGAGCCACGGGCCGATGTGGTGGGTGAGGCGTCGAACGCGGTGCAGGCGATGGAGCAGATCCAGCGCACGGGTTGTGACCTGGTGATGCTGGACATCCACATGCCGGGCGTGGACGGCATGGCGCTGGCGAGCACGCTGCGCCAGATGGCGGCGCCGCCGGCGATTGTGTTCGTGACGGCGTATGCCGAGCATGCGGTGCATGCGTTCGAGCTGGAGGCGGTGGATTACCTGACCAAGCCGGTGCGGCGCGAGCGTCTGCAGCAGGCGTTGCAGAAGGTGATGAAGCAGCGCAGCGCGGGCGAGGGTGTGCAGGACGGGGGTTTGCCCGAGAGCCTGATCATTCAGGAGCGGGGCCGCAGCGAGCGGGTGGCCCTGGCCGATGTGATCTACCTCAAGGCCGAGTTGAAATACATCACCGTGCGCACGGCGGACAAGGAACACATCTTCGACGGCGCTTTGAGCGATCTGGAACAACGCTATGCCCACCTGTTCGTGCGGGTGCACCGCAATGCGCTGGTGTCGCGCCGGGCGGTTCGCGCGGTTGAGAAGCACAACGATCCGGTCGAGGGCGAGGGCTGGATGGTGCGGCTCGATGGGGTCGAGGAACGCCTGGCCGTTTCTCGCCGTCAACTGGCGGCGGTTCGTGAAGCGCTCATGAGCTGAGCTTCTTTCGTTGGCGTTGCTCCGGTCGCCAGCGGCTGGGGTGATCGCCTCCGCGAATGTCCCCCGAACCGGCTTCGCCGGTTCTCCTCCTTTACTTCGCTGCGGCGATCACCCCAGCCACCGGCGACCTCCCCGGCGAGCGGAGCGGTGGATGTCTGCTCTCTTTGACGTCACTGGCGCGAGGGTGTGGGCGCTCTGCGCAGCGGGGTAAAGGAGGAGCCCCGGCGAAGCCGGGGCGGGGGACACCCGCGGAGCAGAGCGCCCACACCCTCGCGGCCCGCGAGGTACAACGAACCAAGGGAGCCTCAGACCTCCGCCGCCTCCACCAGAAACCGGACCCGCCGCTGCCCCTGCCACTCATCCGCATCCAACCGGAAAGCGATCTTCACCCGCTGTGGCAGCGGCTCCGTGTGGCCGAACCAGATGCCGTCCACCGGTTCACCCTGGTGCTTGAGCTTCAACGCCAGGTGCTTCTCGCCCACGAGACGCTGCGACACCACCACCACCTCCTCGCAGAACACCGGTGGCGCGAACCCCTGACCCCACACCTCCTGGTGCAACGTGTCCACCAGATCCGCGCGACGGTACTTCGTGTCCAGCGGGCCGTCCGCCTCCATGCGGCGCTGCAACGTCGCGGCGTCCAGCCACTCGTGCGCCACCTGCTGCAAGGCCGCCTCGAACGTCTCCAGCTGCTCCTCATCGATCGTGCAGCCCGCCGCCATCGCATGGCCACCAAACCGCAACAACACCCCCGGATGCCGCTTGGCCACCAGGTCGAGCGCATCGCGCAGATGAAAACCCGCGATCGAGCGCCCCGAGCCCTTGAGCTCGTGCTCCTTGCCCTCGGCACCGCTGGCCGCGAACACGAAGGTGGGGCGGTGCAGCTTGTCCTTCAGCCGCGAGGCCACGATGCCGACCACACCCTCGTGGAAGTCGGGGTCGAACACCACCAGCGCCGGCGGCGGCTCCTCGGATTCGTCGAACATCTCCTCGGCCATCTGCAAGGCCTGCTCGCGCATGTCGCCCTCGATCGCCTTGCGCTCGCGGTTGATGCCGTCCAGCGTGCGCGCCAGTTCGTCGGCGCGCAGCGCGTCCTCGGTGGTCAGGCACTCGATGCCCAGCGTCATGTCGGCCAGGCGGCCCGCCGCGTTCAGGCGTGGGCCCAGGGCGAAGCCGAAGTCGAAACCGGTGGCGGCGGCCGGCTTGCGCGCGGCGGCGTTGAACAGCGCCGTCATGCCCGGCGGCATCGCACCCGCGCGCACCCGCTTCAAGCCCTGCGCCACCAGGCGGCGGTTGTTGGCGTCGAGCTTGACCACGTCGGCCACGGTCCCCAGCGCCACCAGCGGCAGCAGGGTGTCGATCTTGGGCTGGTTCTGCGCGGTGAACACACCGCGCTCGCGCAGCTCGGCCCGCAGCGCCAGCAGCACGTAGAACATCACGCCCACCCCCGCGATCGACTTGCTCTCGAAGGCGCAGCCCGGCTGGTTGGGGTTGACGATGATGCAGTCCACCGGCAGGGCGATCTCGCCGTCCTTCAGCGCGGGCAGGTGGTGGTCGGTCACGATCACGTCCAGGCCCAGCTCGCGCGCGGCGCGCACACCGTCCACGCTGGCGATGCCGTTGTCCACCGTCACCAGCACGTCGGCGCCCTGGGCCTTCACGCGCTTCGCGATCGAGGGCGTGAGGCCATAGCCGTCCGTCACGCGGTCGGGCACCAGGTAGTTCACGCGGTCGAAACCCAGGGGCGCGCCCAGCAGGCGCAGGCCGCGCAGGCCGACCGCGCAGGCGGTGGCACCGTCGCAGTCGTAGTCGGCCACGATGCAGATGGATTTGCCTGCGGCCATCGCGTCGGCCAAGGCGCGCGCGGCCTCCTGGGCACCGAGCATCGAGGACGGCGGCAGCAGGCGCGCGAGCGCGTCGTCGAGCTCGTCCTTGCTGGTGATGCCGCGCGCGGCGAACAGGCGCGCCAGCAGGGGATGCAGGCCGCTTTGCTCCAGCGCCCAGGCGGCACGGGGAGGCACGTCGCGGGTGATGATCTTCATAGGGTGTCCAGGGTCTTCCAGGCCGGGGTGGGGCCCAGCAGGTTCTTGATGAGGCGGCCGAGGCGTGCGCCGGCGCCTCGGGGGGCGTTCGTGAAGCGCTGTGCGGCGCGTTCGCCGCACAGGGTGAGGGTGACCGCTTCGCCGCGTTGCGCGCGTTCGCGCCATTCGGCGATGGGGCCGGCATCGAGCGCGGCCCAGGCCTGCCGCCACGCGGCCCAGTCGGCCTGCAGCGCGGCGCGGCGCAACGCATCGGGCTGGGCCGGTGGGGGCTGCGGCGTGATGGGGCGGTCCAGCGCGCCGGCCCCGCTGACCCAGAACCCGTTGACCGGGTGCAGCCGCGCGGCCTCGCGCGCATCGTGCACGGCGTGGGTGTAGAACAGCATCTGCGCCTCGCTCTGCAGGCGCTTGAGCAGCAGGCCCCCGGCCGGGTTGGCCGTGCTTTCGGCCATCCAGGCCTCCACCGAGCGGCCGCTCACGCGGTCCAGGCTGGCGCAGGCGATGCCGCGCAGCGGCTCCCCGCGCGCGTGCCAGCGCGTGGCCGACTGGTAGGTGAGGGTGATGCCGTCTTCAGCGCAATAGGGCGCCAGGGCGTCGAACAGCGCGCGCGAGTGGTCGTCGCTCAGGCCCAATTGATCACCGGGCAACAGCGTCACCTGTTCCATGCCGACCTGAAAGTGGCAGGGCGTGAACCAGGCCTGGGGCGTGTCGGGTTGCGCGTCTTCCATCGCGGCCCAGGGAATCAGGCCGTCGCCGAAGGGGCAGCCGTCGGCGCGCACCAGGCCCAGCGCCTGCGCCAAGGCGCGTTCGTGCGGCGGGCTCAGGCTGTGGTCGTCGCCCGCGTCGGCGTAGACAGGCACCAGTTCGGCCAGCAGCGCGGTGAGCTGGGGCAAGGGCAAACCCGGGAGCGCGGTGCGGCAGGCGGGGTCGCTCGCGCTGGCGAAAGGAACCAGCAGGTGCAGGCGAGGCTCAGAGGCCGGGTAGGGGGCGGGCATGCCGTGATTGTCGGGGATGCCACAATGCCCGCTGCATCCCACCACCAACTGCATGCAAACCCCTTACGAACTCATCCTGGGCTGGCGCTACACCCGCGCCGGCCGCGCCACCCGGCGCAACGGTTTCATCTCCTTCATCTCGGGTGTGTCCATGCTGGGCATCGCGCTGGGCGTGGCCGCGCTCATCATCGTGCTCTCGGTGATGAACGGCTTCCAGAAGGAGGTGCGCGACCGCATGCTGGGCGTGCTCTCGCACATCGAGGTGTTCGAGCCCAGCGGCCAGGCGATCCCCAACCTGGCCGACACGCTGGCCCGCATCGAGCGCCATCCCGAGGTGGTGGGCGCCGCGCCGTTCGTGGGCGCGCAGGCGCTGATCGCGCGCGGCGAGGACATGAAGGGCGCATTGGTGCGCGGCATCGACCCCGCGCTCGAACCCAAGGTGACCGGCCTGGCGGCGGAACTGGCCGACACCATGCTGCCGCGCCTGGTGCCCGGCGAGTTCGGCGTCATCCTCGGCGGTGAGCTGGCGCGCAGCCTGGGTGTGATCGCGGGCGACAGCGTCACGCTGATCGCGCCCAACGGCCAGGTGACGCCGGCCGGCGTGGTGCCGCGCATCCGCCAGATGACGGTGGTGGGCACCTTCGATTCGGGCCACTTCGAGTACGACTCGGCCCTGGCCCTGCTGCACCAGGACGACGCCGCGCGCATCTTCCGCGTGGAGGGCCCGACCGGCGTGCGCGTGAAGATCAAGAACCTGCACCAGGCGCGCGAGGTGGCCCTGTCCATCGCCTCCGACCTCGACCCCGGCCTGCTGGTGCGCGACTGGACGCGCCAGAACCGCACCTGGTTCGCCGCCGTGCAGCTCGAGAAACGCATGATGTTCATCATCCTCACGCTGATCGTGGCCGTGGCCGCGTTCAACCTCGTGTCCACGCTGGTGATGACGGTGACCGACAAGCGCGCCGACATCGCCATCCTGCGCACGCTGGGCGCGAGCCCGCAGAGCATCATGGGCGTGTTCATGGTGCAGGGCGCCATGGTGGGCATCATCGGCACCGGCGCGGGTCTGCTGCTCGGCCTGGGCGTGGCCTTCAACATCGACACCCTGGTGCCCGCGCTCGAACGCCTGCTGGGCGCGAGTTTCCTGCCGCAGGACATCTACCTCATCAGCCGCATGCCCAGCGACCCGCAGCAGACCGACATCCTGCCGGTCGCGCTGATTTCGCTGGTGCTGGCCTTCCTGGCCACGATCTACCCGAGCTGGCGCGCCAGCCGCGTGAACCCCGCCGAGGCCTTGCGCTATGAGTGACACCGTTCTCCAGGCCCAGGGCCTCACCAAGCGCTTCCACGAAGGCCGGCTCGACGTCACCGTGCTCAAGGGCGTGGACCTCGCGGTGCGCGCGGGCGAAACCGTGGCCATCGTCGGCGCCTCGGGCTCGGGCAAGAGCACCTTGCTGCACCTGCTCGGCGGGCTGGACGCGCCCACCAGCGGCAGCGTGCAGCTGATGGGGCAGACCCTCTCGGGCCTGAGCGCCACGCAACAAGGCACGCTGCGCAACCGGCACCTGGGCTTCGTCTACCAGTTCCACCACCTGCTGCCCGAATTCAGCGCGCGCGACAACGTGGCGATGCCGCTGTGGATCCGCCGCCTGCCGCGCGCCGAGGCGGCGCAGCAGGCCGAGCAGATGCTCGCGCGCGTGGGCCTGGGCGAGCGCCTGCACCACCGGCCGGCCGAGCTGTCGGGTGGCGAGCGCCAGCGCGTGGCGATCGCGCGCGCGCTGGTGACGCAACCGGCCTGCGTGCTGGCCGACGAACCCACCGGCAACCTGGACCGCAGCACCGCCGAGGGCGTGTTCCAGCTCATGCTGGAACTGGCCCGCGACCAGGGCACGGCCTTTATCGTCGTCACGCACGACGAGGCGCTGGCTGCGCGTTGTGCACGCGTGCTGCGGTTGACCGCAGGCGTTCTGACTTAGGGCTTGGTTCTGCTAAAGCGCAGGGGTTTGTCGAGGCCCTGCACGTGCATCAGCATCGTCCGTCCCTGCACCTCCAGTCGCTGGGCCTTCTGCAGCGCGTCCAGGTAGCGCGTTTCCTGGTCGTTCACCGCTTCGGGGCAGGCCATGCGCGTGCCGCCGAGCTGGCCGATGGCCACGCGGTCCTGCATCAGGGTGTACGAGCCGAAGAAGCGGTTGCACGAGCTGTTGCCGGCCACGCGCCCGGCTTCGGGGAAGGCGAGCGTGGCCTGCACGCGGTCCAGCACGCCGCGCCCGCCCAGGTCTTCCAACAGCCATTCGCTGCCCACCAGCGGGGCGGGCGCGGGGACGCCGGGCAGGGCGCAGGCGCTGAGGGCCAGCAGGGCGGGCACGGCGAGCGAGGCGAGGCGGGTGGTGTGTGACATGGTGATTTCCTTTCTTGCTGGCATTCTTGTGAGCGGGCCGGTGCGCTGGCGCTTGCCGGCACAATGGCCGTTATACCGCCATGTGGATCGACACACACTGCCATCTGGATGCGCCCGAGTTCGGCGCCGACCACGCTCTCGCGATCAGCCTGCGTGAACTCGCGGCCGCGCGCGGCGTGGGCCGGTGCGTCATTCCCGCTGTGGCGCGCTTCAATTTCGACACCGTGCGCCTGCTCGCGCACCGCCTGGGCGACGCCTATGCGCTGGGCATCCACCCGCTGTGCGTGCCCAAGGCGACGGAAGACGACCTCACGGTCCTGGACGCGGCGCTCACCGATCACCGCGACGATCCCCGCCTCGTCGCGGTGGGTGAGATCGGCCTGGATTTTTTCGTGCCCGAACTCTGCACGCCCGAGATGCGCGAGCGGCAGACCGCCTTCTACCGCGCGCAGCTTCGGCTGGCGCGAAAGCACGGCCTGCCGGTGATCGTGCACGTGCGCCGCAGTGCCGACCTGTTGCTCAAGCATTTGCGTGAACTGCCGGTGGCCGGCATCGCGCACGCCTTCAACGGCAGCGAACAGCAGGCGCAGGCCTTCATCGATCTGGGTTTCAAGCTGGGCTTCGGTGGCGCGAGCACCTTCGAGCCCGCGCGGCAGCTGCGCCGGCTCGCGGCCGAATTGCCCTTGTCGGCGTTGGTGATGGAGACCGATGCGCCGGACATTCCGCCGCAGTGGCTGTACGTGACGGCGGCCGAGCGCGAGGCCGGGCGCGCGCAGGGCCTCAACAGCCCGGCGGAGCTGCCGCGCATCGGGGCGGTGGTGGCGGGTTTGCGGGGCATGCCGGTGGAGGATCTGATGGTGGCGAGCACCGCGAATGCCCTGGTGGCGTTGCCGCGCTTGGGGGCTTTGGCATGAGCCGGTTGCAGGGTCTGGCACCGGTGTTGAGCGCGAACACGCGGGTGTTGGTGCTGGGCAGTTTTCCGGGGGTGGCGTCGTTGCGGGCGCAGCAGTATTACGGCCATCCACAGAACCATTTCTGGAAGATCCTGGGGGCTTTGTGGGCCTTGCCTTTGCCTGCGATGGATTACGCGGGGCGGGTGGCGGCGTTGCGCGAGCACGGGCTGGGGGTGTGGGATGTGTACGGTGCCTGCGAGCGTGAGGGGAGTCTGGACGCCAACATCCTGAATGCGGAGTTGAACGATTTTTCGATGGTGCTGCGTGAGTGCCCGATGCTGGAGGCGATCGCCCACAACGGGGGCGAGAGTTTCCGGCATTCGCGGCACACGGAGAAGCTGGGGGTGCCGGTGTACCGGTTGCCTTCCACGAGTCCGGCGAATGCGAGTTGGAGTTTTGATCGCAAGCTGGCGGCTTGGGCCGAGGTGCTGCGTCGGCATGGGGTGGGGGGGTGAGTTCCTTGTTGGGTTGAGACCTCGCGGGCTCGGAGCGATAGGGCGCTCTGCTCCGCGGGTGTCCCCCGGCGGCTGGTGCCGCCTCCTCCTTTACCCCGCTGCGCAGAACGCCCTATCACTCCGAGCTACCCATTTGCAGGCACTCGACTCTCCCGCATACCAACCCTGCGGTTCACCGGGGGTGGCCGACGCAGCGAAGTAAAGGAGGAGGGGCGGCGAAGCCGCCCCGGGGGACATGAGCGGAGTCGGCCACCCCCGGTGAACCGCAGGGCGCCGCCGGAGAAAAACCCAACCCGACACTGTGTTCATAATCGTCCTCCCAAGGCCAGACACCCAGATGCAGCACTCCCCCCACCCCTCCGAACATTCCCCGCGTGACAGCGAGGGCAAGGCATGAAGGCCGGCGCCAATGCCGCCGCGCGCGCACGGCGCGCGGTCCAGACCCTGCCGGACGTGACCATCTCCGAAGACAGCGAAGTGCGCTTCCTGCACCTGGGCACCGAATGGATCCAGGGCTCGATGCTGCTGGAGTCGCCGTTCGACATCGAACTCGACTACGTCCAGCGCATGATGGCCTGGCTGCTCTTCGTCGATCCGGACTCGGTGCCCAAACGCCGCGCACTGCAGCTGGGCCTGGGCTCCGCCGCGCTCACCAAGTTCTGCTTCAAGAAACTGCGCATGGACACCACCGCGATCGAGATCAACCCGCAGGTGGTCGCGGTGTGCCGGCAGTGGTTCAAACTGCCCGCCGACGGGCCGCGCCTGCGCGTGCTGCTCGCCGACGCCGGTGAAGAGATCCGCCGCGCCGACCACGTCGGCGCCTACGACGCGCTGCAGGTGGACCTCTACGACCACGAAGCCGCCGCCCCCGTGCTCGACAGCCCCGACTTCTACGCCGATTGCCGCGCCGCGCTCACCGACGACGGCTGCCTCACCGTCAACCTCTTCGGCCGCGACGCGAGCTACGAGCGCTCGCTGCAAAGCATCTGCGCCGCCTTCGTGTCCGACGCGGTCTGGGCCTTCAAGCCCACGCGCGAAGGCAACACCGTGGTGCTGGCCCAACGCACCGCCGAGCGGCCCACCCGCATGGCCCTGCTGGCGCGCGCGGAAGCGGTGCAGGCGCGCTGGGGTTTACCCGCTGTGAAGTGGCTGCGCCTGTTCAAACCGGTATCCTGATCGACGCATGAAGACCTCGCCGACGCCACCGCAGCAGCAACAGAAGACATTCGATGGCCCGCTCGACTGGCGCAGCCTCGTGGGCTGGCTGCGCGAGGACGGCATCATCTCCGCCGAGGAGGCCGAGCGCACCACCACGCGCTGCGCCTCGGCGCACAGTTCGCAGCACCCGCTGCAGCGCCTGGCGGTGGTGGGCATGTCGCGCAAGGCCGACCAGCACGTGCTCGACGTGGAGATGCTCACGCAATGGCTGGCCCAACGCAGCGGCCTAGAGTACATGCGCATCGACCCGCTGAAGGTGGATGTGGGTAAGGTGGCCGACGTGATGAGCGCCGCCTACGCCGAACGCCACAAGGTGCTGCCGGTGCTGGTGAGCCCGAACGAGGTGGTGGTGGCCACGGCCGAGCCCTTCATCCGCGACTGGGTGCCCGAGGTGGAGCGCCAGACCCGGCGCAGCGTGCGCCTGGTGCTCTCCAGCCCGCAGTCCATCAAGAGCTTCACCGGGGAGTTCTTCGCGCTGGCCAAGTCGGTGCGCGCGGCCAACAAGAGCGGCGCGCCGGGCGGCTTCGGCAGCTTCGAACAGCTGGTGGAGCTGGGCAAGGCGAACAAGCAGCTCGACGCCAACGACCAGGGCGTGGTGCAGGTGGTGGACTGGCTCTGGCAATACGCCTTCGACCAGCGCGCCAGCGACATCCACCTCGAACCCCGGCGCGAGCAGGGTGTGATCCGCTTCCGCATCGACGGCGTGCTGCACCCCGTCTACCAGATGCCCATCGGCGTGATGAACGCGATGACCGCGCGCATCAAGCTGCTGGGCCGCATGGACGTGGTCGAGCGGCGCCGCCCACAGGACGGCCGCATCAAGACCCTGCGCCCGGGCGTGGGCGGCGCGCGCGGCGACGAGGTGGAAATGCGCCTGTCCACCCTGCCCACCGCGTTCGGCGAAAAGCTGGTCATGCGCATCTTCGACCCCGAGTCGACCGTGAAGGACCTCAGCGCCCTGGGCTTCGCCGCGCACGACGCCCAGCGCTGGGAAAGCCTGACCCGGCAACCGCACGGCATCGTGCTGGTGACCGGCCCCACCGGCTCGGGCAAGACCACCACGCTGTACGCCACGCTCAAGCGCCTGGCCACGGAAGAGGTCAACGTGAGCACGGTGGAAGACCCGATCGAGATGATCGAGCCGGCTTTCAACCAGACCCAGGTGCAACCTCACCTAGACCTCGATTTCGCGCAGGGCCTGCGCTCGCTGATGCGGCAGGACCCGGACATCATCATGGTCGGCGAGGTGCGCGACCTGGCCACCGCCGAGATGGCGGTGCAGGCCGCGCTCACCGGCCACCTGGTGTTCACCACGCTGCACACCAACGACGCGCCCTCGGCCATCATGCGGCTGATGGAGCTGGGCATTCCGCCCTACCTGATCAACGCCACCGTGCTGGGCGTGCTCGCCCAGCGCCTGGTGCGCACGATGTGCCCGGCCTGCCGCAAGCCACAGGACCAGGACGAGACCGCGGCCTCGCGGGCGACGCTGACCGAGCTGGTCAAGCCCTGGCAGGTCAGCGGCAGCTACCGGCCCTACCAGCCGGTGGGCTGCGTGGACTGCCGCATGACCGGCTTCCGAGGCCGCATGGGCCTGTACGAACTGCTGGTGGTCACCGAGGCCTTCAAGGACAAGGTCAGCCGCGAGCCCGTGCTCGACGCGCTGCGCCGGCAGGCCGTGCAGGATGGCATGCGGCCGCTGCGCCTGGCGGGCGCGGCGCGCGTGGCCGAGGGCCTGACCACCATGGACGAGGTGCTGGCCTGCACGCCGCCCGTGCAGTGAGCCGTCCGCGCGGTCACCACGACGCATGATCAAGAACCTGCAGGACTTTCTGGCCGGGCTGCTGTTCCTGGCCCTGGGCGTGGGTTTCGGCTGGGCCGCCTCGCGCCATGCGCTGGGCTCGGCGGCGCAGATGGGCCCGGGGTATGTGCCCCTGCTGCTGGGCCTCGTGCTGGGGCTGCTGGGCCTGCTCATCCTGTTCAAGGCGCTGACCTTCGAGGCCCTGGGCGGCGGGCGCGTGCGGCACTGGGGCTGGGGCCCCTTGCTGCGCCTGCTCGGTGGTCTCTTGTGGCTGGCCTTGTGCAGCGGGCCGGCGCAGTGGCCCTGGATCGGGGCCTGGTTCACTGGCTGGCCCACGCTGGGCCTGGCGGCGGGGGTGTCGGGTCTGGTGCTGGCGGTGGTGCCGGGTGAGCCCGGTGGCGCCAGCGGGCGCGTGTGGCTGTGGGCCATCGCGCTGGCGGCGGTGGTGTGTGCGCTGTGGATCGGCCCCCTGGGGCTGGATCTGCCGCTGTGGCCCACGCGCGCCTTGCGCTGAATACCGCGGGGACGCACGGGCATGGTGGACTTTTCCTGGTGGGATTCGCTGGCGCAGGGCCTGGCCGCGGTGTGGGGCTGGCAGGCGCTGGGCCTGATCGCGCTCGGTGTGCTGGTGGGCAGCGTGTTCGGCGTGCTGCCGGGCCTGGGGCCGGTGGCCGCCATCGCGCTGCTGCTGCCGGCCACGCTGGGCCTGCCCTCGCTGCCCGCGCTGCTGGTGCTCGCGGGCGTCTACTACGGCGCGCAGTACGGGGGCTCGCTGCCGGCCATCGTGCTCGACCAGCCTGGCGAGGCCTCGTCGGTGATGACCAGCCACGACGGGCATCCGATGGCCTTGCAGGGCCGGGCGGGCGTGGCGCTGTCCATGGCGACGATCAGTTCGTTCGCCGCCGGTTGCCTGGCCATCGCGCTGGTGGTCCTGCTCGCGCCGGCGGTGGTGTCACTGGGCCTGCAGTTCGGCGCGGCCGAGCGTTTCCTGCTGCTGGTCGTCGGGCTAGTGGGCGCGACGGTGCTGGCCTCGGGCTCGTTCCTCAAGGCGCTGGCCATGACGGTGCTGGGCCTGTTGCTCGGCCTGATGGGCTGGGACGTGCACACCGGCACCGCGCGCTTCGTGCCCGAAGGCCTGGAGCCCTGGATGGGGCGCCACCACGGTCTGACCGAAGGCGTGGGCTTCATCGCGCTGGCGCTGGGCTTTTTCGTGGTCGCGCCGGTGGCGGCCGAACTGGCGGGCCTCTCCGCCCTGGCGCCTGCGGCGCCTGTGCGCGAAACGCCCCCGGGCACACCGGTGGTCTCGGGCATGGCGACGCGGCCCACGCGCGAGGAACTCAAGGACGCGCTGCCGGCCCTGCTGCGCGGCACCGGCCTGGGTGCGGTGCTCGGCGTGGTGCCGGGCGGCGGCGCGTTGCTGTCCTCGCTGGCGGCGTACCGGCTGGAGGTCGTGGTCTCGCGCCACCGCACGCCGCCGCTGGGCCAGGGCAACCTGCGCGGCGTGGCCGCGCCCGAGGCCGCCAACAACGCGGGCGCGCAGACCGCCTACCTGCCCATGCTGGCCCTGGGTCTGCCGCCCAACACCGTGATGGCGCTGCTGCTGGGTGCGCTCGGCCTGCACGCCATCGAGCCCGGTCCCTCGGTCATGGGCGTGCAGCCTTCGATGTTCTGGGGCCTGCTGGTGTCCATGTGGGTGGGCAACCTGCTGTTGCTGCTGCTCAACCTGCCGCTGGCGCGCTGGTGGGCGCCTGTGCTGCTGGGCGTGTTGCGCGTGCCGCGCCGCGCGCTGCTGGCCGGTCTGCTGGTGGCCGCCGGCCTGGGCGCGCTGGCGCTCGGCCCGCACGGCTGGGGCGTGTGGCTGGTCATCGGGCTGGGCCTGCTGGGCTTCGTGCTGCAGCGCCTGGGCTGCGAGGGCGTGGCGCTGTTGCTGGGCTTCGTGCTCGCCCCGGGCCTGGAAGAGCAACTGCGCCGCACGCTGCGGCTCTCGCGCGGCGACTGGTTCGTGTTCCTGGAGCGGCCGGTCTCCGCCCTGCTGCTGATGGTGGCCATCCTGCTGCTGCTGGTCGTGGTGCTGCAGCCGCGCCGGCGCGCGCCGGACTGACGCAGCCTGCCATCGCCAAAGACGAAGCCCCGCGCGCCACGGGCCCTTCGCCGCGCCCGGATAATCGGCTGGATGCCCGCCGCGCCTTCCGCTTCCCACCCCTCGCCCCACCTCGCCACCGGCCTGTTGCTGGCCAGCGCGGGCTCCATTGCCTTCAGCGGCAAGGCCATCATCGTCAAGCTGGCCTACCGCCATGGGGTCGATGCGGTCACGCTCATCATGTACCGCATGCTGTTCGCGCTGCCGCTGTTCCTGGCGCTGGCCTGGTGGGCCAGCCACCGGCCCGGCGGCGAGAAACCGGCGCCGCTCACGCGGCGCGACTGGCTGGGCGTGCTCGGCCTGGGCTTCACCGGTTATTACCTCGCGAGTTTCCTGGACTTCTGGGGCCTGCAGTACATCAGCGCGAGCCTGGAGCGCCTGATCCTGTACCTCAACCCCACGCTGGTGCTGTTGCTGGGCTGGGTGGTCTACAAGCGGCGCGTCACCGGCCTGCAGGCCATCGCCATGGCCGTGAGCTATGCCGGCGTGATGCTGGTGTTCGGCCACGAGGCCGGCTTTCAGGGGCCGGATGCGGTGCTGGGCACGGTGCTGGTGTTCGGCAGCGCCGTGAGCTACGCCATCTACCTCGTGTACAGCGGCGAACTCGTCAAGCGGCTGGGCTCGATGCGCCTGGTGGGCCTGGCCACCAGCGTGGCCTGCGTGCTGTGCCTGCTGCAGTTCGTGCTGCTGCGGCCGATGAGCGCGGCCGCCGTGGCGCCCGAGGTGATCTGGCTCTCGCTGCTCAACGCCACGCTGTGCACCTTCGCGCCGGTGGTGATGGTGATGATGGCGATCGAGCGCATCGGCGCCGGCCTGTCGGCGCAGACCGGGATGATCGGCCCCATGTCCACCATCGTGATGGGCGTGCTGATCCTCGACGAACCTTTCAACCGCTGGATCGTCGCGGGCACGGTGCTGGTGCTCGGCGGTGTCTTCCTGGTGACGCGCTTCGGCTCGGCGCCGAAAAAATAACCTCTGGAGATTCACATGGATTTGGGCATCAAGGGCAAATGGGCGCTGGTGTGCGGCGCGAGCAAGGGCCTGGGCCTGGGCTGCGCGCAGGCGCTCGTGGCCGAGGGCGTCAACGTGGTGCTGGTCGCGCGCGGCGCGGCCGACCTCGACGCGGCGGTGAGCGCGCTGCGCGCTGCGGCACCCGGCGTCAATGTGCTGGGCGTGGCGGCCGACATCACCACGACCGAAGGCCGCGCGGCCGCGCTGTCGGTGGCGGGCGGGCCGGGCAAGGCCTTCGACATCCTGGTCAACAACGCGGGCGGTCCGCCGCCGGGCGATTTCCGCTCGTGGGAGCGCGACGACTGGATCCAGGCGCTGGACGCCAACATGCTCACGCCGATCGAACTCATCAAGGCCGTGGTGGACGGCATGGCGCAGCGTGGCTTCGGCCGCATCGTCAACATCACCTCGGGCGCGGTGAAGGCCCCGATCGGCATCCTGGGCCTGTCCAACGGCGCGCGCAGCGGCCTCACGGGTTTCGTGGCCGGTGCCGCGCGCAGCCCGCTGGCCGCGCAGGGCGTGACCATCAACAACCTGCTGCCGGGCGCGTTCGAGACCGACCGGCTCAAGACCACCATGGCCGGTGCCGCCAGCAAGGCGGGCCAGCCGCTGGACGCCGTGATGGACGCGCGCCGCAGCACCATCCCGGCCAAGCGCTTTGGCCACCCGCAGGAGTTCGGCGCGATCTGCGCCTTCCTGTGCAGCGTGCACGCGGGCTACATGACGGGCCAGAACGTGCTGGCCGACGGCGGCGCCTACCCAGGCACGTTCTGAGGCCGCGCGGCACCCCTGCACCAGGCTTGTGCGGGGGGGTCGAAAAGCGGTGGAAAACGCACCGCCGAGGCGCATTTTCCGCACCACTTCCATGCGGTTTTTCCGAATGAAAACCGCTTCGGAAAAGTCGTGCGTTGATGCCTCAACTTGTGGGGGTGCCCGTCGATAGTTGGACCACGTTCAACCCTCCTCGATCGCCCCTCATGCCGTCCCTGATCCGAAACCTGCGCCTGGTCCACAAGCTCGTCCTGCTCGGACTCATCGCCGCCTTGCTGGTGGCCGTCCCCCTGACGGCCTATGTGCGCGACGCGCTGGGTGGACTCGCCGCCATCGAGGCCGAGCGCCAGGGCCTGGCGCCTTCGCGCTCGCTGCTGGAGGTGGTGCGCCTGGCGCAGATCCACCGCGGCATGACGGCCACCGTGCTGGGCGGCAAGGCCGATGCCGAGCCCCAGCGCCAGACCCGCGCGGCCGAGGTGCAGCAGGCGGTGCAGCGCTTCGAGGCGCTGCTGGCCAGCGACGTGGACGACGCGCGCATCCGCCGCGACTGGCGGGGCATCGTGGAGCAGTGGCAGTCGCTGTCGCAGGCGGTGGCCGCGCGCGGTGTCACGGGGCCGGAGAGCTTCGCGCGCCACACCGCGATGATCGCGGGCCTGATCGAACTCAACGACCGCGTGTCGGACCACTTCGGCCTGACCTCCGACCCGGACAAGTCCACCTACTTCCTGATCATCGGCACGCTGCAGCAGATGCCGCGCCTGACCGAGATGCTGGGCCAGGCGCGGGCGCGTGGGTCCGCGCTGCTGGTGCGCCAGTCGGCCACGCCGGAAGAGAAGGCGCAGATCGCCAGCCTGGTCGAGCGCGCGCGCGTCGGTGTGCGCGAGCTCGACATCAGCCTGGAGAAGGCGTTCGAACACGACCCCACGCTCAAGACCCGCCTGGCCGCCTCGCATGCGCAGGCGCGCAGCGAATTCGAAGGCGCGCTCAAGCTGGCGCGCGAGCAGATCGTCGAGGCGCCGGTGCTGCAGTACGCCTCGGCCGACTACTTCAAGGCCACGACCACCGCGATCGACGGCATGTACGGCCTGAGCGACCGCGCGACGAAGGAACTGGGTGTGGAGATCGAAAGTCGTTACACCGAACAGCGCGGCGAACTGGGCTGGGTGCTGGGCACCATCGCGGCGCTGCTGGGCGCGGGCGTGGCCTTCGCGATCGTCATCGGCCGCTCGATCACGCGCCCGGCCGAGCTGGCCCGCACGGTGGCGGCCCGCGTGGCCGCCGGCGACCTGAGCCAGGCCGTGCCATCGGGTGGTGGCGACGAGATGGGCCAGTTGCTCCGGGCCATGTCGACCATGCAGGCCGAGCTCACCCGCGTGGTGGGCAGCGTGCGCGGCAACGCCGAGGGCGTGGCCGCGGCCAGCTCGCAGATCGCCCAGGGCAACCACGACCTGTCGGCGCGCACCGAGCAGCAGGCCTCGGCGCTGGAGGAAACCGCCGCCTCGATGGAAGAGCTGAGCTCCACCGTGAAGCTCAACGCCGAGAACGCGCAGCAGGCCAACCGGCTGGCGATCAGCGCCTCCGAAGTGGCCACGCAGGGCGGTGACGCCGTGAGCCGGGTGGTCGACATGATGAAGGGCATCAACGACAGCTCGCGCCAGATCGCCGACATCATCAGCGTGATCGACGGCATCGCCTTCCAGACCAACATCCTCGCGCTCAACGCCGCGGTGGAGGCCGCGCGTGCGGGCGAGCAGGGCCGGGGCTTCGCGGTGGTGGCGGCCGAGGTGCGCAGCCTGGCGCAGCGCAGCGCCGCCGCGGCCAAGGAGATCAAGGGCCTGATCGAAGTGAGCGTGGACCGCGTGGAGCAGGGCACGGCGCTGGTGGACCAGGCCGGCAGCACCATGAGCGAGGTGGTGGGTTCGATCCGCCGCGTGACCGACATCGTGGGCGAGATCAGCGCGGCCAGCCGCGAGCAGAGCGACGGCGTGTCGCAGGTCGGCGAGGCGGTGACGCAGATGGACCAGGCCACGCAGCAGAACGCCGCGCTGGTGGAGGAAAGCGCCGCGGCGGCGCAGAGCCTGAAGTCGCAGGCCGATCAGCTGGTGCAGGCGGTGGCGGCGTTCAGACTCGCCTGATCACTTTCTCGACGAGACCAGGATGCCGCCCACGATCAGCACGAAACCGAGCGCGTGGTAGAGCCGGGGCGGCTCGCCCAGCAGGGTGGCCGAGAGCAGGGCGGCGAACAGCGGCGTGAGGTTGTTGAAGAACGCGGCCAGGGCCGGGCCTACGCGCGCCACGCCCGCGCCCCAGCAGCGGTAGGCCACCAGCGAAGGGCCCACGGCCACGTACACCAGCGCGGCGGCCAGCGGCCAGCCCCACTGGATGGGGTGCTGCCCTTCGGCCAGCGGGGGCAGCGTGAGCCACTCGCCCGCGGCGAACAGGCCCGACCACAGCACGCCCATGACGATCTGCGCGAGCAGGAAGGCGGCCCAGTCGGCCTTGATGTGGGCAGGCTCCGTGCCGGGCTTGGGGCGCACCAGCAGCCAGCTGTACCAGGCCCAGAGCAATGAGGCCAGCAGCATCCAGCCGTCGCCCGGCACCAGCTTCACCGCCAGCAGGTGGTCGAGCTCGCCGTGCGAGAGCACCACCGCCACGCCGGACAGCGAGAGCAGGGCACCCAGGGCCGCGCGCCGGGAGATGGCCACACCATAGAAGATCCGGCCCAGCAGCAGCATCCACACCGGCATGCTGGCCGCGACGAGCGTCACGTTCATCGGGGTGGAGGTCTTCAGGGCCACGTACTGGAAGGCGTTGTAGCAGCCCACGCCCAGCAGGCCCAGCAGGGCGAAGCGCCGCCAGTGCGGCCACAGGCCGTCGGGGCCCGGGCGCAGAACCCGGCCGGCGAACGGCAGCAACAGCAGGAAGGCCAGGGTCCAGCGCAGGAAGTTCAGCGTGACCGGCGGCACCACACCCTGCATCATGCGGCCGACCACCGCATTGCCCGCCCACATCAAGGGCGGAATGACGAGCAGCAGAAGGGTGGTGGGGCTGAGACGGGCACTGGCGTTCTGGGACATGGCCCGCACTGTACCCGCGAGCCCATGACCGGCGAGGGCCTGGGGGTGATGCGAAGCGGCATCGGCAGGGCGGGCGTTTCGTGGCAGCATGGCCGCTTTCGAACCCCGAGGAGAAACCGAGATGAGCGAACAGACCAGCCGCGCCGTGCGCATCCATGCCGTGGGCGGCCCCGAACAACTGGTGATCGACACCGTGAGCGTGGGCGAACCCGGGCCGGGCCAGGTGCGCATCCGGCACCACGCCATCGGCCTGAACTTCATCGACGTGTACCAGCGCACCGGCCTGTACCCCTTCCCCCTGCCGCTGGCGCTGGGCATGGAAGGCGCGGGCGTGGTCGAGGCGGTGGGCGAGGGCGTGACGCACCTGAAAGCGGGGGACCGCGCGGCCTATGCCGCCAACCCGCCCGGCAGCTACAGCGATGTGCGCGTGATGCCGGCCATGAACGTCTGCCGGCTGCCCGATGCGATCGACTTCGAGACCGGCGCGGCCATGATGCTCAAGGGCCTGACCGCGCAGTACCTGCTCAAGCGCTGCCGCCCCGTCGAGGGGCTGGAGGCGGGTGATTTCGTGCTGTTCCATGCCGCCGCCGGTGGCGTGGGCCTGATCGCGAGCCAGTGGGCGAAGTCGCTCGGCCTGCAGCTGATCGGCACCGCGGGGTCCGACGAGAAGTGCGCGCTGGCCCTGGCGCACGGCGCGGCCCACGCCATCAACTACCGCACCGAGGATTTCGCGGCGCGCGTCAAGGACATCACCAACGGCCAGGGCGTGAAGGTGGTCTACGACTCGGTGGGCAAGGACACCTTTGAAAAATCGCTGGACTGCCTGCGCCCCTTCGGCCTGATGGTGAGCTTCGGCAACGCCTCGGGCCCGGTGCCGCCGTTCGCGCCCGGCCTCCTGGCGGCCAAGGGCTCGCTCTACGTGACGCGCCAGACCCTGTTCGCCCACATCACCAGCCGCGAGCGCACCCAGGCCATGGCCGACGACCTGTTCGCGGTGGTGGAGGGTGGCAAGGTGAAGGTGCGCATCGACCAGCGCTTCGAGTTGACCGATGTGCAGGCCGCGCACAAGAGCCTGGAGGCGCGCGCCACCACCGGCTGCACGGTGCTGCTGCCGTAAAAAAAGCGGCCTGGGCCGCTTTTTTCGTCAGGCCGGTTGCGCCACCTTGGGCGCGACCTCGGCCAGGGCCCGTTCCAGGTGCTGGAGCGTGGCCGGCACGTCGTGCCATTTGTCCAGGCCGAACAGGCCGATGCGGAAGGTCTTGAAGTCCGGGCCTTCGTCGCACTGCAGCGGCACGCCGGCCGCGGTCTGCAGGCCTTGCGCGAGGAATTTCTTGCTCGACTGGATGTCGGGGTCGGTGGTGTGGCTCACCACCACGCCCGGCGCCTGGAAGCCGGCCGCGGCCACGCTGGGGAAGCCGTGGCGCACCAGCAGCGCGCGCACCTGCGCGCCCAGCGCCACCTGCTCCTGCCGCACGCGCTCGAAGCCGTAGGCCTCGGTTTCCTTCATGGTCTCGCGCAGGCGGGTGAGCGCGTCGGTGGGCAGGGTGGTGTGGTACGCGTGGCCGCCGCCTTCGTAGGTTTCCATGATCTGCAGCCACTTCTTGAGGTCCATCGCGAAGGTGGTGCTCTGCGTGGCGTCGATGGCGCTGCGGGCGCGTTCGCTGAGCATCACCATGGCGCAGCAGGGCGAGCTGCTCCAGCCCTTCTGCGGGGCCGAGATGAGGAGGTCGACGCCGGTGGCCTTCATGTCCACCCACATCGCGCCGGAGGCGATGCAGTCGAGCACGAACAGGCCGCCCACGGCGTGCACCGCATCGGCCACGGCCTCGAGGTAGTCGTCGGGCAGGATCATGCCGGCGGCGGTTTCCACGTGCGGGGCGAACACCAGGGCCGGTTTTTCGCGCGCGATGGTGGCCACCACCTCGTCGATCGGCGCGGGCGCCCAGGGGGCCTGCGCGCCGTCGCCGGTGCGCCGTGCCTTCATCACGGTGTGGCTGGCGGGGATGCCGCCCATGTCGAAGATCTGCGTCCAGCGGTAGCTGAACCAGCCGTTGCGGATCACCAGCACATGTTTGCCGTGCGCGAACTGGCGCGCCACCGATTCCATGCCGAAGGTGCCGCTGCCGGGCACCAGCACGGCCGAGTGCGCGCCGTAGACGCGCTTGAGCATGGCCGAGATGTCGGTCATCACGCCCTGGAAACGCTTGGACATGTGGTTGAGCGCGCGATCGGTGTAGACGACCGAGAACTCGAGCAGACCGTCGGGGTCGATGTGGGGCAGCAGTCCGGGCATGTTGTCTCCTGTGTCGGGCGCAAAAACGGAGAGCCAGCGTAGCACAGCCCTCCCGGGCTTGCAGCCGTGCGGATGCTCAGAGCCGGCTGGCGTGCGACGGTGGGGTGGGTTCGCGCAGGCGGCTGGGGGCCAGCACGCCGGCGCTGTCCAGGATGGGGTAGGCGATCGAGCAGATGTGCGAGTTGATGCGTTTCAAGTCGCTGATCAGGTCCAGGTGCAGCGAGCTGGTGTCCATGCTCTGCGGGGTCATGCCGGAGAGCCGGTCCAGGTGGGTGGCGGCGTACTCGCGCTCCATGTCGCGAAAGCGCACCTTCTCTTCCACCAGCTTCTGCGCGTCGCGCACGTTGCCGTTGAGGAACACGCTCATGCCCAGGCGCAGGTTGTCGAGCAGGCGCGCGTGCAGTTCGGTGATCTCGGCCATGCCGGCCTCGGAGAAGCTGCGGCCCTTGCGGATCTTCTTGTCCTCGATGTCCAGCAGCACGCGCTCGACGGTGTCGCCGATCTGCTCCATGTTGATGGTGAAGCTGATGATGTCGGTCCAGCGCCGGCTCTCGGCCTCGCTGAGCTGCTGGCGCGAGATCTTGGTGAGGTAGTACTTGATCGAGGAGTAGAGGTTGTCGACGGTGTCGTCGAGCTTGCGCAGGTCCTGCGAGAGCTTGGCGTCGTTGTTGCGGATCACGGTGACCACGCCGCGCAGCATGGTCTCGACCACGTCGGCCTGGTGCATGGCCTCGCGCGCGGCGCAGGAGATGGCCAGCGAGGGCGTGGCCAGGGCCGAAGGGTCGAGGTGGTTGGGCCGGTCCAGCGGGCTCTTGTCCTTCTTCAGCGGCAGCAGGCGGTTGACCATGCGGGCGACCGGCTTGGTCAGGCCGATGAAGACCGCGCCGACCATCAAGTTGAAGCTCAGGTGGAACAGCACGGTGAGCGTGGCCGGGTCCTGCACCAGCGGCTGCATGACCTGCAGCCACAGGGGAATGAGCCAGATCGCGATGGCCACGCCCAGCACCTTGAACAGCAGGTTGCCCAGCGGCACCTGGCGGGTGCTGATGCCGGACTTGGCGGTGGTGATCACGGCCAGCAGCCCGCTGCCCAGGTTGGCGCCGAGCACGATGCCCAGGGCCACGTCCAGCCCGACCACCTGCAGCGCCAGGGAGGACGCCAGCAGCACCACCGCGAGGCTGGAGTAGGCCACCACGGCCAGCGCGGCGCCCAGCAGGATCTCCAGCAGCAGGTCGCTGGTGAGCGATTCCAGCATCAGCTGCACGGCGGGGTTCTGCGTCAGCACGCTGGTGGCGGCCGAGATCAGCCGCAGGGCCAGCAGCATCAAGCCCAGGCCGATCAGCACGCGGCCGAAGTCGCCCACCGGCGTGCCCTGGCGCGAGATGAACAGCGTGACGCCCAGGAAGATGAACAGCGGCGAGAGCCAGGACAGGTCGAAGGAGAACACCACCGCCATCAGGCTGGTGCCGATGTCGGCGCCCAACATCACCGCCAGTGCGGCGGGCAGCGCGATCAGGCCGCGGCCCACGAAGGAGGCGGTGATCAGCGCGGTGGCGGTGCTGGATTGCACCAGGGCGGTCACGCCCAGGCCGGAGAGGGCGGCGGTGAAGCGGTTGCCCATGCTCGCGGCGAGGAACTGCCGCAGGTTGCTGCCGAAGACGCGCAGCACGCCGGCCCGCACCAGGTGGGTGCCCCAAACCAGCAAGGCAATGGCCGCGAGAAGGTCCAGCAGATGTTTCATGAACCTCAAAACTATACGCCCCGGGGCGAAGCCCCGTGCGCGGTGCGGACTCGCGGGGCCGCGCGGGGGGTCAGCGGCGGCGGCGCACGCGCAGGATCTCGTCCAGGATCAGGGCCGCGGCACCGACCGAAATCGCGATGTCCGCGAGGTTGAACGAGGGGAAATGCCCGCCCGGGAACAGGCCGGCCAGGAAGGACCAGTGGAAGTCGAGAAAGTCCACCACGTAGCCGTGCCACAGGCGGTCGATCACGTTGCCCAGGGCGCCGCCCAGGATGCACGACAGCGCGAACGCGAACAGCTTCTGGCCCGGGTGCGAGCGCAGCATCCAGACGATGAAGACCGCCGCGCCCACGCCCACGGCGGTGAAGAACCAGCGCTGCCAGCCCCCGGCGCCTGCCAGGAACGAAAACGCCGCGCCCGTGTTGTGCACGCGCACGAGGTTGAAGAAGCTGGTGACGTGCGTGCTGTCGCCCAGCTGGTACACCGCCAGGATCCATTGCTTGGTGAGCTGGTCGGCCACCAGCAGGGCGGCCGCCAGGCCGAGCCAGGGCCAGAGGTGGCTGTTGGGGCTGTTGTTCGGCATCAGGCCACCGTGCGCGGCTCGCCCGCGCCGAACAGGTTGCTGGTGCAGCGGCCGCACAGCGTGGGGTGGGCGGCGTCCGTGCCCACGTCGTCGCGGTAGTGCCAGCAGCGCTCGCACTTGGTGGCACTGGACGGCACGACCTGCACCGACAGCTCGTCGCCGGCCAGCAGTTCCACGGCCGAGACGATCAGCGCGAACCTCAGGTCGTCGCCCAGCGAGGCCAGCAGCGCATGGTCATCGGCCGGGGCGGTGAGGCGCACGTTGGCTTGCAGCGAGGAGCCCACCTGGCCGGCGGTGCGCACGGTCTCGATCTCCTTGTTCACCAGGTTGCGCACTTCGCACAGGCGCGTCCACTTGGCCAGCAGCGCCTCGTCGGCGTTGGGCAGCTGGGCGTAGGTCTCGAAGAAGATCGAGCCCTGGTTCTGCGCACCCGCGAGCACCGGCCAGGCCTCTTCGGCGGTGAAGCTCATGAACGGCGCCATCCAGCGCAGCATGGCGTGGGTGATCTGGTGCAGCGCGGTCTGGGCGCTGCGCCGCGCCAGGCTCTTGGGGGCGGTGGTGTAGAGCCGGTCCTTGAGCACGTCGAGGTAGAACGCGCCCAGGTCTTCCGAACAGTACACCTGCAGCTTGGCCACCACGGGGTGGAACTCGTACACGTCGTAGTGCGCCAGCACCTCGGCCTGGAACTGCGCCGCGCGCGCGAGCGCGTAGCGGTCGATCTCCAGCATCTGGTCCAGCGGCACGGCGTCGGTGGCCGGGTCGAAGTCGCTCACGTTGGCGAGCAGGAAGCGCAGCGTGTTGCGGATGCGGCGGTAGGCGTCGACCACGCGGGCGAGGATCTTGTCGTCGCCGGCGATGTCGCCCGAGTAGTCGCTCGCGGCCACCCACAGGCGGATGATCTCGGCGCCCAGCTTCTTGGTCACCTCCTGCGGATCGATGCCGTTGCCGAGCGACTTGCTCATCTTGCGGCCCTGGCTGTCCACGGTGAAGCCGTGGGTGAGCAGGCCGCGGTAGGGCGCGCGGTCGTGCAGGGCGCAGCCCAGCAGCAGCGAGGAATGGAACCAGCCCCGGTGCTGGTCGTGGCCTTCGAGGTACAGATCGGCCTCGGGGCCTTGCGAGTGGAAGGCGCCATTGACGTAGGCCTTGGCGTGGCTGCCGCGCAGCACGTGCTGGAAGGTCGAGCCGGAGTCGAACCAGACCTCCAGGATGTCCTGGCTCTTGGTGTAGTTCGGCGCGTCCTGCGCGCCCAGGATGTCCTCGGCCGTCACGCGGCTCCAGGCCTCGATGCCGCCCTTCTCGACGATGTCGGCCGCCTGGTCGAGGATCTCCATGGTGCGCGGGTGCAGCTCACCCGAGTCCTTGTGCAGGAAGAAGGGGATGGGCACGCCCCAGCTGCGCTGGCGCGAGATGCACCAGTCGGGCCGGTTGGCGATCATGTCGTGCAGGCGCGCCTTGCCGTTCTCCGGGAAGAAGTGGGTGTGCTCGATCGCGTCCAGCGCGGTCTGGCGCAGGGTGCGCGGCGCCTTGTCCTTGGTGAACACGCCCTCGCCCTCGTCCATGCGGATGAACCACTGCGCGGCGGCGCGGTAGATCACCGGCGTCTTGTGGCGCCAGCAGTGCGGGTAGCTGTGGGTGATGGGCTGCGTCGCCATGAGGCGGCCGGCGTTCTTCAGCGCCTCCAGGATGGCCGGCACGGCCTTCCAGATGTGCTGGCCGCCGAACAGCGGGAAGTCGGCCGCGTAGGTGCCGTTGCCCTGCACCGGGTTGAGGATGTCGTCGTAGGCCAGGCCGTGCGACACGCAGGAGTTGAAGTCATCCACGCCGTAGGCCGGGGCCGAGTGCACGATGCCGGTGCCGTCGCTGTCGCTCACGTAGTCGGCCAGGTACAGCGGCGAGAGGCGGCGGTAGCCGGCGTCCACGTCGTACAGGGGGTGGCGGAAGCTCAGGTCGCGCAGGGCCTCGCCGGGGGCGGTGGCGATCACCTGGCCTTCGAGCTGGAAGCGCTCCAGGCATTTCTCGACCAGCGACTCGGCCAGCAGCAGCACGCCGCGCGGCGTGTCGACCAGCGCGTAGCCCAGGGCCGGGTGGGCGTTGAGCGCCTGGTTGGCCGGGATGGTCCAGGCGGTGGTGGTCCAGATGACGGCGAAGCCGGTCTTGCCGGCCGGCAGCGCGGCCAGGCCGAAGGCCTTGGCGAGCGCGGCCGGGTCGTTGGCTTCGAAGGCCACGTCCAGCGTGTCGCTCTTCTTGTCGGCGTACTCGATCTCGAACTCGGCCAGCGAGGAGCCGCAGTCGAAGCACCAGTACACGGGCTTGAGGCCCCGGTAGACGAAACCGCGCTCGATCACGCGCTTGAAGGCGCGGATCTCGCCCGCCTCGTTGGCCGGGTCCATGGTGCGGTAGGGGCGCTCCCAGTCACCGAGGATGCCCAGGCGCTTGAAGTCTTCGCGCTGCAGGCCGATCTGCTCGGTGGCATAGGCGCGGCTCTTGGCCTGCATGTCGTCGCGGCTGAGGTTGCGGCCGTGTTTTTTCTCGATCGCGTTCTCGATCGGCAGGCCGTGGCAGTCCCAGCCGGGGATGTACTGGGCGTCGAAGCCGGCCAGCTGGCGGCTTTTGACGATCATGTCCTTGAGCACCTTGTTGACGGCGTGGCCCATGTGGATCTGGCCGTTGGCGTAGGGCGGGCCGTCGTGCAGCACGAACAGCGCCGCGCCTTCGCGGGCGTCGCGCAGGCGCTTGTAGAGGCCTTCCTGGTTCCAGCTGTTCACCCAGCCCGGCTCGCGCTTGGGCAGGTCGCCGCGCATGGGGAAGGGGGTGTCGGGCAGGTTGAGGGTGCTGCGGTAGTCGGTGGGGGTGTCGGACATGACGGGAATTCCATGGTGGCTTCGACAAGCTCAGCCCGAACCGGGGGAGTGCGAGGGGACTGGAGACAGAAACCGTTCGCCCTGAGCCTGTCGAAGGGCAGCGACCGGACAGACAGGTCGTCTAAATTCGGTCGCGGGTGGTCTGCCGATGGGTCTGGGTGTGCAGCGACGCAAAGAACGCGCGTGCGTCGTCGCAGTCCCGTGCGATGCCCTGGGTCAGGGCGTCGAGGCTGTCGTACTTCAGCTCGTCATGCAGTTTGTGCAGCAGTTCCACGCGCACGATTTTACCGTAGGCCTCTCCGTCGGGCAGGCTGGCGGCCAAGGCGGGCGGCCAGTCGAGGCAATGGGTCTCCAGCAGCACCCGCCCGCCGTTGACGTCGTCCGGGTCCAGCGAGGGCCTCACCCCCAGGTTGGCCACGCCCGGCAGGGGGGGCGAATCGGCGTGTGGGCCCAGGCCATGCACGTGCACCGCGAAGATGCCGCTGGCCGCCGGTTTCCAGTGCGAAAAGCGCAGGTTGAGGGTGCGAAAGCCGTCGCCGCGCCCGGGGCTGCTCTCGGCCAGCTGGCGGCCGAGCTTGCGCCCGTGCACCACGTGGCCGCTGATGCTGTAGGGCCGGCCCAGCAGGGCGGCCACGTCGTCCATGCGGCCGGCGCCCAGGGCCTCGCGCACGGCGGAGCTGGACACACGCAGGCCGTGCACCTCGTAGCTTTGCATGCGCGCCACGTCGAAACCCAGGCGACCGCCGGCGGCATCGAGCATGGCGTAGTCGCCGGCCCGTTTGGATCCGAAGCGGAAGTCGTCGCCCACCAGCACGTACTGCACGCCGAACGCGCCCACCAGCGTGTCCTCGATGAAGGCCTCGGGCGCCTGGTTGGCCAGCCGGGCATTGAACGGCAGGATCACGCATTCGTGCACGCCGCAGCGGTCCAGCTCCTGCAGCTTGTCGCGCAACGTGGCGATGCGCGCGGGCGCCAGTTCCGGCTTGTGGTGCAGGGCGGCGAAGTAGTCGCGCGGGTGCGGTTCGAAAGTCATCACGCAGCTGGGCACGCCGCGGTGCCGCGCTTCGTTGTTGAGCAGCGCGAGCATGGCCTGGTGGCCCCGGTGCACGCCGTCGAAGTTGCCGATGGTCAATGCGCAGCCCGGGGAGCCGGGGGGGCGGGAGCGCAGGCCGCGATAGATTTTCATGCCGTGAGAGGTGGTCAGAGGCTGGGTCGAAAGGGCATTTGAGGGCGAAAGCCATGGCTTCCAGGCCTGCCGTCACGGCCGATTCTTCAAAGCTTGCTATATTGGCACACGATGATATGCGCCCGCAGGCCTTGCCTGCGGCCGAAGGGCGGCTTGCCCAGGGCCGCCCCTCCCCGGTGACATGTTCGTTGGAAGGAGCCCGTCTTGAAGGTCTTGAAGCTCTCCGCGCAGGGGCTGCCACAGTCGTGGATCAGCCTGGAGGAAGCCGTGTTGCATTACGCGGCGGATGAGGTGCGCTGGGAAATGGGGGCCGAGGTCGCGGTGTTCCACGGCGGGCACAACGCGGTGACCGGGCGCCAGTCCATCATCACGGTCAACTCCATCATCGGCACCCAGGGCGTGCCGCGCATCAACCCCTTCGACCTGCGGCCCACGCTGACCAACAGCAAGCTGTTCGCGCGCGACCGCAACGTGTGCGCCTACTGCGGCGAGAGCTGCCACGACGAGGTGTGCACGCGAGAGCACATCGTGCCGCTGGGGCAGAACGGTCGCGACACCTGGATGAACGTGGTGACGGCCTGCAAGTCCTGCAACCACCGCAAGGGCAACCGCACGCCCGAACAGGCCCACATGGGGCTGCTGTACACGCCCTACGTGCCCAGCCTGTGGGAAGACTTCATCCTGCGCAACCGCCGCATTCTGGCGGACCAGATGGAGTTCCTGATGTCGCACCTGCCCAAGACCTCGCGGCTGCACGCCTAGGGATGGGCGTGGTCCGGCGCCGGGCCGCCCCAAGCCGGGCCAGCCCCCTTGGGGGCAGCGACCCGCGAAGCGGTGGAGCGTGGGGGTGGTCAGTGCGTCAGTTCCAGCACCACGAGGTGGTTCTCGCCCGCTGGCCAGGTCCGGCCGGTGAGCTTCTCACCGTTGAATTCGGCCGCGATGGGCCGCGCGCCTTCCGTGGCGAGGGCCAGTTTCGAGCTGGACACGCCCGCGCCCGCGGGCGGCACACCGGGCAGGGCCTTGCCATCGAACGACATCGTGTCGCGCGCGGCATCGAAGTAGCCGCGCGGCCGGGTGAAGGTGACGATGGACTTCGCGCCGCGGTCGGCGGCCGCGATGCGCTCGGCGCGCAGGTGGATCAGTTCGCTGCCACGCGGGAAGGGGCTGCGGTAGATGTGTGTGGTGGCGTAGCCCGGCGCGCTGATGACGAACTCGTGGGCCACGCCAGGCTGGGCGGTGAACGGGCCCCAGAGGCCATCGGCGCCCACGGTCTTGCTGTGCACGGCCGCGCCCCGGCGCTCGCCCGTCGCGGGGTCGGTGGCGTACACCGTGAGCTGCGCGCCCGGCACGGGCAGGTTGTTGGTCTCGTTGCCCGAGGCCGGGTCGGTTGGCGACACGCCCAGGCCGGTGACCTTGCCGTTGAGCACCACCGGCGTCTGGGCGGTGATGGCCAGCGTGCGTGGCGCCTGGCCGGTGATGAAGCGGTGCATGGCATCGAACGCCGCGGGTGAGAAGGACGTCTCGCGGTGGTCCACGCGGGGCAGCACCACGTTGTGGGCACCCTTGAGCGCGGGCCCGTCGAAACCGACGTTGGTGGGCGTGCCCCGGGCGCCGATCCACACGCCGTCGGGCTGGGCGAACTTGTCGTTGTTGTCGGATCGCAGGGTCATCCACTTCACTGGGCCGGCCACTTCGTCGCCGGCGGCGTTCTTGGGCGCGTTCAGCGCGCTCAGGAAGGGGCCGGTGCCAGCGAATTCGTTGGCCTCCCGGAATCCCTTGATGGCCCAGACGCCGTGGTTGGGTGTGCCGCCCAGCACCGCGTGGCTCACGGTCTTGTCGCCGCCGCCATTCTGGATGTAGTTGCGCACCGCGTAGCCGCCGCGCGAATTGGCCACCAGCACCACCTGCGGCGCGCCGGTGGCCCTCAGGACCTTGTCCACCTCGGCCTTGAGGAAAGCCATGTGCTCGGCCGTGGACGAGCGCCCCGGCTGGGCCTTGCCGTCGTCGTCGCGCGCGAGCGGGTAGGGCAGGTCGATCGCGTGCAGGCGCTCGCGCGGCCAGCCGTTGGACTCGAAGCGCCACAGGGTGGTCTGCCAGATCGAGGCGGAGTCGCCGTTGCCGTGCACGAACACGATGGGTGGCTGCCCCGCACCCCGGGGTGCGCTGGCACAGGCCGCCAGCAACAGGCTGCTGGCGATGGTGGCGAAAATGGTTCGGCGGGTGGGCATCGGGTCTCTCCTGTTGAAGGGGTGGCCAAAAACACCGCGGCCCGCTGGGTGCGGGCCGCTGGGGGGATCAGGCGAACACGCCGGCCGTGTCCTGCATCCGGGCGGAGACCTCGCCCAGGTGGTGCAGGGTGTCGCCGTAGGTCATTTCCAGCTGCGTGAGCTTCTTGAAGTAGTGGCTCACGATGTACTCGTCGGTCACGCCGATGCCGCCGTGCAGCTGCACCGCCTGTTGTCCGACGAAGCGCATGGCCGTGCCCAGCTGCACCTTGGCCCGCGCCATGGCCGCGCGGCGCTCTGGCGCCGGGGCGTTGAGCTTGAGGCTGGCGTAGTAGCTCATGGAGCGCGCCAGCTCCAGCTGCATCTTCATGTCGGCCACGCGGTGGCGCAGCGCCTGGAAGCTGGCGATGGCCACGCCGAACTGCTTGCGCGTGTTCATGTACTCGACGGTGATGGCCACGGTCTTGTCCATCACGCCCACGGCTTCGGCGCAGGCGGCGGCGATGCCGATGTCCACGGCGTGTTCCAGCGCGGTCAGGCCATCGGTGGTGATCAGTTGGGCCGGGGCGTCCTTGAGCGTGAGGTCACCCGCACGGCCGCCGTCCTGCGTGCCGTAGCCGCGCGTGGCCACGCCAGCGGCGGTGCGCTCCACCAGGAACAGGGCGAGCTTGCCGCCGGCCACGGCGGGCACGACGAAGGCGTCGGCCTGGTCGGCGGCGGGCACCACGTTCTTGCTGCCCGAGACCGTCCAGCCGCTGCCGGCCTGGGTGGCGGTGGTGGCGCACACGTCGAGCTTGTAGCGGGCCTTGCGCTCCTGGTGCGCGAGCACCACCAGCGCTTCGCCCGAGGCCATGCGCGGCAACCACGCGGCCTTGAGGTCGGCCGGCGCGTAACCGCCCAGCACGCCGGAGGTGATGAGGGTCTGGGCCAGGGGTTCGAGCACGATGCCGCGCCCCAGCTCTTCCATGACCACCATGCCTTCGATGGGGCCCATGCCCAGGCCGCCGTCGTCCTCGCTCACGTAAAGGCCGGCCAGGCCGAGCTCGGCCAATTCACCGTAGGCGGCGCGGTCGAAGCCGCCCGCGGCCACGATGCCGTTGCGGCGCTCGAAGGTGTAGCCCTTGTCGACCCATTTGCGCACGGCGTCGCGCAGTTGCTGTTGGTCGTCGCTGAAATCAAAGTCCATGTTTTTCTCCTCAGCCCAGAACGGTTTGCGCGACGATGTTGCGCTGCACTTCGTTGCTGCCGCCGTAGATGGTGGTCTTGCGCATGTTGAAGTAGGTGGACGCCAGCGGCGCGTTGGCGTTGACGCCGCCGGGGAAGTCGCCCTGCCAGCCGGCTTCCATGGCCTCCTCGATGAAGGGCAGGCTGTAGGGGCCGGCCGCCAGCATCATGAGTTCGCTGTAGCGTTGCTGGATCTCGCTGCCCTTGATCTTGAGCAGACCGGCGATGTCGAGCGAGTTCTTGCCCGATTTCTCGGCCGAGAGCACGCGCAGCACCAGCATCTCCAGCGCCACCACGTCGACTTCGAGCAGCGCGATCTGGTCGCGGAAGCGCAGGTCGTCCCAGACGCCTTCGGTCTTGGCGATGCGCTTCAGGCGCTCGAGCTCGCGCTTGGCGCGGTTCACGTCGGCGATGTTGGTGCGTTCGTGGCTGAGCAGGTGCTTGGCGTAGGTCCAGCCCTTGTTCTCCTCGCCGATCAGGTTCTCCGCCGGCACCTCGACGTTGTCGAACCAGACTTCGTTCACCTCGCTCTCGCCGTCCAGCAGCTTGATGGGTCGCACGGTGACGCCGGGAGACTTCATGTCGATCAGCAGGAAGGAGATGCCGGTCTGCGGCTTGCCCTCGGTGCTGGTGCGCACCAGGCAGAAGATCCACTCGCCGTACTGGCCCAGCGTGGTCCAGGTCTTCTGGCCATTGACGATGTACTTGTCGCCCTGGCGCTCGGCGCGGGTCTTGACCGAGGCCAGGTCCGAGCCCGAGCCGGGTTCGCTGTAGCCCTGGCTCCACCACACCTCGCCGCTGGCGATGCCGGGCAGGAAACGCTGCTGCTGTTCCTTGTTGCCGAAGGCCATGATCACCGGCGCCACCATCACGGGGCCGAAGGGCACCACGCGCGGCGCGCCGGCCAGGGCGCATTCTTCCTCGAACAGGTGCTTCTGCACCGCGGTCCAGCCCGGGCCGCCGAACTCCTTGGGCCAGCCCCAGCCCAGCCAGCCCTTCTTGCCGAGAATCTTGGCCCAGCGCTGCATGTCGTCGCGCGTCAGGCGCAGCGCGTTGTGCACTTTGTGGGCGATCTCGGCGGGCAGGTTGGCCTTGACCCAGCCCCGGATGTCTTCGCGAAACGCCTGTTCTTCGGGCGTGAATGCCAAATCCATGGAATGTCTCCTGGTGGCCGCCACAGGATGTGTGCCGGCAAATTGAACAACGCCGGCCAGTTTCGCACGACCGTTCGTTTTATGGCTGTCCGGGCTGCGACAAGCCGAGCTGCTCGTTCAGATTCTGAAGCTGGTCCTGCAACTGGGCCACGGTGTTTTCCAGCGTGGCCACCCGGCGGGTGAGGGCGATCAGTTCGTCTTCGGTGGCCGCGCTGCCCTGGGTGGACGGCGCCGCCGCGACGGCGCTGGTGTCCACCGGGCCGCAGAGCAGGTGGGCCCAGCGCTGCTCCCGGGCGCCGGGTGCGCGCGGCAGCTTCACCACCAGCGGGCCGCCTTTCTCGGCGCTGCGGTCCTGCAGTTCCTCCAGGAAGCCGTCGACCGAGGCGATGTCCAGGAACTTGTACCAGCGCTCGGTGTTCAGGCGCAGCTCACCGGCGGTCTGCGGGCCGCGCAGCATCAACATGCCCAGCAGCACGGCGGATTGTTCGGGCACGCCCACGGCGCGCGCGAAATTGTGTTCGTAGCGGGTGACCCGGCTGCCGCTGCCCTCCATCACCATGTGCAGGCTGCGCAGCTCGTCCAGCGCCTCCAGCACCAGGGCGTCGGCCAGGTTCATCACCGGGTCGCGGCTGGACTTCTGGTTGCAGCCCGTCACCAGGGCGTTGAGCGTCATGGGGTAGCTGTCGGGCACGGTGCGCGCCTTCTCCATGAGGGTGCCGAGCACGCGCGCCTCGGCGGGCGAGAGCGGGCGTTGCTGGAAATCGTGGCCGCGCGGGCGGCCGGCTGAAGGGGTTTGCAGGTCTGAGGTCATTACACTTCCCGGCCATGTCTGGCGTGAACAAAAACATCGTGATTCTCATCTCCGGCAGCGGCTCCAACATGGCCGCCATCGTGGAGACCGCCCGGACGCAACGCTGGCAGGCCCGGTTCGGCGCGCGCGTGGCGGCCGTGGTGAGCAACAAGGCCGCCGCCCAGGGCCTGGCCTGGGCGAAGGAACAGGGCATCGCCACCGCCGCGCTGGACCACACCGCCTACGCCAGCCGCGAGGCCTTCGACGCCGCGCTGATGGCCGAGATCGACCGCCACGGCCCCGCGCTGGTGGTGCTGGCGGGCTTCATGCGCATTCTCACCCCGGGCTTCGTGCAGCACTACGAAGGTCGGCTGGTCAACATCCACCCCAGCCTGTTGCCCGCCTTTCCGGGGCTCAAGACGCACCAGCGCGCGATCGAGATGGGTTGCCGCTTCGCGGGTGCCACGGTGCACCGCGTGACCAGCGAGCTCGACCACGGCGAGATCCTGGCGCAGGCGGTGGTGCCGGTGCTGCCGGGCGACACGCCCGAGGCGCTGGCGGCGCGGGTGCTCACGCAGGAGCATGTGATCTACCCCCGCGCGGTGGAGCGGCTGCTGGCCGCCGCCTGATCAGACGCCCTTGGCGAACACCAGCCCCGCGTGCTCGCGCATGGCGTGGAACTTGATCTTCGGCCAGTTGGCCTCCACGGCGCGCAGGGTGGCCGAGTGGTCCACCAGCAGCGTGGGCGCGTCCACCGCGTCCAGCGCCACGCGGTGGCTGTTGGCGTCGATGAAGCGCTTGAGTTCGACCTCGCCACCGTCCTCGGGTGCGCAGGTCACCCAGCGCGCCACCTGGTAGGGGCTGTTCATGATGCGGGCTTTCACGCCGTACTCGTGCTCCAGGCGGTGCGCGACCACCTCGAACTGCAGCTGACCCACCGCACCCAGCAGCAGCACCGAACCCGCCACGGGGCGGAACACCTGGATGGCACCCTCTTCGCCGAGCTGGGTCAGGCCGGCGCGCAGCTGCTTGCTGCGCAACGGATCGGCCACTTCCACGCTGCGGATGATTTCCGGCGCGAAGAAGGGCAGGCCGGTGAACTGCAGGCTTTCGCCCTCGGTGAGGGTGTCGCCCAGTTGCAGCACGCCGTGGTTGGGGATGCCGATGATGTCGCCGGCAAAGGCTTCGTCGAGCAGTTCGCGGCGCTGTGACAGGAAGCTCACCACGGTGTTGGGCCGCAGGTCCTTGCCCGAGCGCACCACCTTGAGTTTCATGCCGCGCTCGAAATGGCCGCTGGCCACGCGCACGAAAGCGATGCGGTCGCGGTGCGCCGGGTCCATGTTGGCCTGGATCTTGAAGACCACGCCGCTGAACTTGGTCTCCTCGGGTTTCACCACGCGCTGGATCGCGGGCCGTTCGCCCGGGGGCGGCGCCAGATCGACCAGGGCGTCGAGCACCTCGCGCACGCCGAAGTTGTTCACCGCCGAGCCGAACAGCATGGGCGTCTGCTGGCCGGCGAGGAACTTGGCCTCCTCGAACGCGGGCGAGGCGCCGGCCACCAGCTCCAGCTCGTCGCGCGCCTGCGCGAACTCGGCGCCGAAGCGCTGCAGGCTCTCGGGGTTGTCCAGGCCGGCCAGCACGTCCTCGTCGCCACCGCGGCGATCTTCACCGGCGGCGAATACACGCATCTGGTCGGTGCGGCGGTCGAACACGCCCCGGAAGGTCTTGCCCATGCCCACCGGCCAGGTGAAGGGCACGACCGTCATGCCCAGCTCGCGCTCGATCTCGTCCATCAGGTCCAGCGGGGCCTGCACCTCGCGGTCCATCTTGTTGACGAAGGTCAGGATGGGCGTGTTGCGCGCGCGGCAGACCTGCAGCAGGCGGCGGGTCTGGGGCTCCACGCCGTTGCCGGCGTCGATCACCATCAGCGCCGCGTCCACGGCCGTGAGCACGCGGTAGGTGTCTTCCGAGAAGTCTTGGTGCCCGGGGGTGTCCAGCAGGTTGATCACGCAGTCGCGGTACTCCATCTGCATCACCGACGAAGCGACCGAGATGCCCCGCTGCTTTTCGATTTCCATCCAGTCGCTGGTGGCGTGGCGCGCGGCCTTGCGCGCCTTCACGCTGCCCGCGATGTTGATCGCGCCCGAGAACAGCAGCAGCTTCTCGGTGAGGGTGGTCTTGCCCGCGTCGGGGTGGGAGATGATGGCGAAAGTGCGCCGGCGGCGCACCTGGTTCGGGATGTCGGACATAGCCTCTGATTATCCCCGGTGGACAATACGGCTTATGCACCCCAAAGCCCTTCTGGACGAAAGCGCCAGCCTGATCGAGCAGGTCTTCAAGTTCGAGCACCCCGCCGACGCGGTCGTCGCGCGCCATTTCCGTGAAAACCGTTCCCTGGGCCCACGCGAGCGGGCCACGCTGTCCGACACCGTCTACACCATCCTGCGCGAACGCCTCAAGCTGGAGTGGCTGGCCCGCTCCGGCAGCGGCTCCAAATGGCGCCGGCTGGCGATCCTGGCCTTTCCGGGCGACCGCGACTTCGTCAAGAGCGCCCTGACGGACGCCGAAAAAAGCTGGCTCGACCATTGCGACGCCGTCACCGACGCCGACCTGATGGCGCCGCACCGCCACAACCTGCCCGAGTGGCTGGCCACCGCCCTGCGCGAGCAGGTGGGCGACGAATTCGACGCGCTGGTCGCCAGCCTGAACCAGCCCGCGCCCCTGGACCTGCGGGTGAACGTGCTCAAGGCCAAGCGCGACGCCGCCCTGGCCGGCCTGCAGAAGGCCGGGCTCACGGGGGCGGCCACGCCGTATTCGCCCCTGGGCATCCGCCTGCAGGGCAAGCCCTCGCTGGCCAAACTGCCGGCCTTCGTGCAGGGCGAGGTGGAGGTGCAGGACGAAGGCTCTCAGCTGCTGGCCTTGCTGCTGGACGCCAAGCGCGGCGAGATGGTGGTCGATTTCTGCGCCGGTGCCGGGGGCAAGACCCTGGCCATCGGCGCCGCCATGCGCAACAGCGGCCGGCTCTACGCCTTCGACACCTCCGGCCACCGGCTCGACGCGCTCAAGCCCCGGCTGGCGCGCAGTGGCCTGTCCAACGTGCACCCAGTGGCGATCGCCCACGAGCGGGACGACCGCATCAAACGCCTGGCCGGCAAGATCGACCGCGTGCTCGTCGACGCGCCCTGCTCAGGCCTGGGCACCCTGCGGCGCAGCCCGGACCTGAAATGGCGCCAGACGCCGCAGACCGTGGCCGCCCAGGCCGATCTGCAGCAGGCCATCCTGCACAGCGCCGCCCGCCTGCTCAAGCCCGGCGGCCGGCTGGTGTACGCGACCTGCAGCCTGCTCCAGGCCGAAAACGAGGCCGTGTGCGCGGCATTCGAACCGGCCCACCCGGACTTCGAACCGGTGCCGGTGGTCAGCCTGCTGGAGGGGGTGCACGTTTCCGGGGCATCCACCCTGTGCGCGGGCGAAAATGGAAAATGGCTGCGTTTATGGCCGCATCGGCACGCAACAGACGGCTTTTTCGCTGCCGTTTGGCGGAAAAAGGCTTGAATTGTGTTCAAGTCGCCTGAAATAAAGGCTTAAGTTTTCATCCCTGGCCGTCCATGGGTTGGTGATTTGCACCCCCGGCCTTAAAATCCAAGCTTCGCTGGCCCACACCGCCCATGGGCTTGGCGCCCCTCCATGTCCGTGACCCAGGGCGGTCTTTTAGGAACTCCATGTTTTCTTCCGATTCCGGAATCTTCTCTGCTGTCTGGGATGGCCTGATCCAGTTTCTGGCCAGCGGCCTGACGGGCGCCGCCTGGTGGCAGGTGCTTATCGTGGCCCTGGTGTTCACGCACATCACGATCGCCAGCGTCACCATCTACCTACACCGCCATTCCGCACACCGGTCGCTGGATCTGCACCCGATCGCGTCGCACTTCTTCCGCTTCTGGCTCTGGATGACCACCGGCATGGTCACCAAGGAGTGGACGGCCATCCACCGCAAGCACCACGCCAAATGCGAACACGAAGGTGATCCGCACAGCCCGCACATCTTCGGCATCAAGAAGGTCTTCTACGAGGGCGCCGAACTCTACCGGGCCGAGGCCAAGAATGCCGAGACCATGGAGCGCTACGGCCACAACACGCCGAACGACTGGATTGAAAAGCACCTCTACACCGGCCGCTCGCGCCTGGGCGTGAGCCTGATGCTGATCATCAACGTGGCGCTGTTCGGGGTCCTGGGCCTGTCGGTCTGGGCGCTGCAGATGGCCTGGATTCCCATCACCGCCGCCGGCATCATCAACGGCATCGGCCACTGGTGGGGTTACCGCAATTTCGAAGCCGCCGACGGCAGCACCAACGTGTCACCCTGGGGCATCCTCATTGGCGGCGAAGAGCTGCACAACAACCACCACACCTACCCGACCTCGGCCAAGCTGTCGGTCAAGCCCTACGAATTCGACATCGGCTGGATGTACATCACCATGCTGAAGTCCGTGGGCCTGGCCTCGGTGAAGAAGGTGCCGCCGAAGATGGCCTATGGCGCCGTGCGCCCGGTGGCCGACGAGAAGACGCTGGAGGCGATCATCGCCAACCGCTACGAAGTGATGGCCGGTTATGCGCGCGAAATGCGCGCCGCCTGCAAGCACGAACTCGAGGCCCTGAAGCAGCGCCGCGGCGACGCCACCGTGCTGCAGGCCGCGCGCCGCTGGCTGCACCGCGACGACGACAAGGTGCCCGCCAACGTCAAACCGCAGTTGGCCCAGGTGCGCGCCGAGCACCCGGTGCTCGACAAGATGGTGACCATGCGCGAAGAACTGCGTGCCTTGTGGTCGAGCACGAACTCCACGCGCGAACAGCTCGCCGTGGACCTGCAGGCCTGGTGCCGCCGCGCCGAGGAAAGTGGCATCGCCGCACTGCGCGACTTCTCGATCCGCCTGCGTTCCGCCCACGCCTGATTGGCCCACCCCTGCGCCGCGCCTGCGGCGCGTCACCCCCTCAAGGGGGCGGCGCTGACGGACCGGCAAACCCGGATCCGTGGCGCCCTGGAAGGAATAAAAAAACCCGCTGTTTTCACAGCGGGTTTTTTGTTGGGAATCGGCTCGATTACTTGAGCTTGATTTCCTTGTAGTCCACGTGCTTGCGAGCCTTGGGATCAAATTTCTTGATCAGCATCTTCTCGGGCGTGGTCTTCTTGTTCTTGGTGGTGGTGTAGAAGTGGCCGGTTCCAGCGGTGGATTCCAGCTTGATCTTCTCGCGTGCGCCTTTGGTTGCCATGTTCGGTTCTCCTTAAGCTTGACCGCGTGCGCGCAGGTCGGCGAGCACGGCGTCAATGCCGTTTTTGTCGATCAGGCGCAGGGCGGCACCGGAGACGCGCAGACGCACCCAGCGGTTTTCGCTCTCGACCCAGAAACGGCGGTATTGCAGGTTCGGCAGGAACCGGCGCTTGGTTTTGTTGTTGGCGTGGGAAACGTTGTTCCCGACCATGGGCTTCTTGCCCGTGACGTCGCAGACGCGTGCCATGAGGACACTCCGATCATTTCAAACAGCTGCGGACCGCGAACCGGAGGTGTCTCCGTGTCGGCCCCTCAGCCTCACCTCGCCAGGAAAGGGTGGCGGTAACCCGAATCTGCTTCGTGCCCGGGCAAGCCGGTAAATCTCAGCAAAGCCCGCAATTATAGCCAACTGGCGGCCAAGCCGCCAGGGCCGGCCGTCAGCCCCGCGCTCAGGCGGCGTTCTGCTCCAGGAAACGCTGGGCGTCGAGGGCGGCCATGCAGCCGGTGCCGGCGCTGGTGATGGCCTGGCGGTACACGTGGTCCTGCACGTCGCCGGCGGCGAACACGCCGGGCACGCTGGTCATGGTGGCCATGCCCTGCAGGCCCGAACGGGTGGTGATGTAGCCGTCCTTCATGTCCAGCTGGCCCTTGAAGATGTCGGTGTTGGGCTGGTGGCCGATGGCGATGAAGCAGCCTTTGACATCTAGGTCTTCGGTCGCACCGGTCTTCACGCTTTTCAGGCGAACGCCGGTCACGCCGGTCGGGTCGCCCAGCACCTCGTCCAGCGTGCTGTGCAGTTTGAGCTCGATCTTGCCGGCGGCGACCTTGTCCATCAGCTTGTCGATCAGGATGGCTTCGGCCTTGAAGGTGTCGCGGCGGTGGACCAGCGTGACCTTGCTGGCGATGTTGGACAGGTACAGCGCCTCTTCCACGGCCGTGTTGCCGCCGCCGACCACGCTGACTTCCTGGCCACGGTAGAAGAAGCCGTCGCAGGTGGCGCAACCCGACACGCCCTTGCCCATGAAGGCTTCCTCGGAGGGCAGGCCGAGGTACTTGGCCGACGCGCCGGTGGCGATGATGAGCGCATCGCAGCTGTATTCACCGCTGTCGCCCTTGAGCACGAAGGGGCGCTTGGAGAAGTCGACCGCGTTGATGTGGTCGAAGATGATCTCGGTCTTGAAGCGCTCGGCGTGCGCCAGGAAACGCTGCATCAGGTCGGGGCCCTGCACGCCTTCGGCATCGGCGGGCCAGTTGTCCACATCGGTCGTGGTCATGAGCTGGCCGCCCTGGGCGATGCCGGTGATGAGCACGGGGTTGAGGTTGGCGCGCGCGGCGTAGACGGCCGCGGTGTAGCCGGCAGGGCCTGAACCCAGGATGAGGACTTTCGCGTGTTTCATGTTGAGCGCCCCATCGAATTTGGGGCCAAGTGGTTTAGAGTCGGTGGTTATATGGGCGCGTTCGGGGGCAAATCCAGTGCCGCGTGGCGCCCAATGTGTGCGAATCATTGTATGAAAGAGCGCCGCGCGCGCCGTCCCAACCAAGGAATACACGCATGTCTCTCCTGTCCAATCTCGACCTGATCCGCCGGGTTCCCTTGTTTTCCACCTTGACCCAGGCCCAGGCCGAATCGGTGGCCGATTCGGTGGTCAAGCGGCGCTTCAAGCGGGGGGAGTGCATCGTCGAGCAGGGCAAGAAGTCCAACTGCCTGGCCATCGTGCTGACCGGGCGGGCGCGGGTGGTCACCACCGACACCCGGGGACGTGAGGTGATCCTGGCCACCATGAACCCGGGCGACTACGTGGGCGAGATGAGCCTGATCGACAACCAGCCGCATTCGGCCACCGTGCGCGCCGAGGTGCAGACCGACGTGCTGATCCTGGGGCGCACCGAATTCGCGCGCTGCCTGCCGGAAAACACCTCCATGGCCTACGCGGTCATGCGCGGCCTGGTGCAGCGCCTGCGCCACGCGGACCGCAAGATCGAGTCACTCGCGCTGATGGACGTGTATGGGCGTGTCGCCCGAGCCCTGCTGGAGTTCGCCCAGCCCGACAAGGACGGCATCCTGACCATCAAGGACCGGGTCTCGCGCCAGGACGTGGCCAAGATGATCGGGGCTTCCCGCGAGATGGTCAGCCGCGTCATGAAGGACCTGGAAGACCGGGGTTTCATCGAGGTGACCGAAGAGGGCAGCACCGTCATCAAGGAGCGCCTCAACTCGCTCGGTTGAGGGCTCTTTCGCACCCGGCCGGCATCGCCCGGTCGGTGGCTGTCATGGGGTAAGCTTGTCGCTGGATTTCAGCGAGGCCTATGACTTATTCACTCAACACCCTCAACGCCGACCGCGGTTCCGCGGCGCCGGCGGGTGTGTCCCGGTTTGCCCAGGAAATCGGCCTGGTGCTGGGCGCTGCGGCGCTCGCGTTCTGGCTGCTGGCACTGCTCAGCCACTCCCTGGCCGATCCCGCGTGGAGCACCACGGGCACCTCCACCGAGGTGAGCAACTGGGGTGGCCGCCTGGGCGCCATGCTGTCGGACTGGAGCTACTACCTGCTCGGCTTTTCGGTCTGGTGGCTGTTTCTTGCCGGGGTGCGGGCGTGGTTGTCCACCCTGGCGCGCTGGATCCGCGGCGCCCAAGGCACGGGCGATGAAGCCGTGGCCGGCGATCGCCTCTGGCACCGCCCCTGGGCGCGCCGCGCGCTGTTCTGGCTGGCCTTGGTCGTCCTGATGGCGGCCAGCACGGTGCTGGAATGGAGTCGCCTCTATCGGTTGGAGGCCTTGTTGCCCGACCACGCCGGCGGCGTGCTGGGCCATGCGCTGGGGCCTGTGGCGATGCGCTGGCTGGGCTTCACCGGTTCGGCGCTGGCCATGCTGGCGGTGCTGCTGGTGTGTCTGCCCACCGTCTTCCGCTTCTCCTGGGGCCACTGGGCCGAGGAAGTCGGGCACACGCTGGATGGCTGGTTCGAGGCCCGGCGCGAGAAGCGCGAGGCGGTGGAAGACCAGCGCATCGGCGAGAAGGCCGCGCGCGAGCGCGAAGAGGTGGTGAAGGTCGAGCGCGTCGAGATCGAGGAACACCACCCGGTGCCTGTGGTGATCGAACCCACGCTGGTCGATGTGCCCAAGAGCGAGCGCGTGGCCAAGGAGCGCCAGAAGCCGCTGTTCACCGAGCTGCCCGACAGCAAGCTGCCGCAGGTGGACCTGCTCGACAGCGCCCCCTTGCACCAGGCCGGGGTGGACAGCCAGACGCTGGAGATGACCAGCCGGCTGATCGAGAAGAAGCTCAAGGACTTCGGCGTGGAGGTGCGTGTGGTGGCGGCCGCCCCTGGCCCCGTGATCACGCGCTACGAGATCGAGCCCGCCACCGGCGTGAAGGGTTCACAGATCGTCAACCTGGGCCGTGACCTGGCCCGTTCGCTGTCGCTGGTGTCGATCCGCGTGATCGAGACCATCCCCGGCAAGAACCTGATGGCGCTGGAACTGCCCAACGCCAAGCGCCAGACCATCAAGCTCAGCGAGATCCTGGGTTCACAGGTGTACAACGATGCCAAGTCCATGTTGACCATGGGCCTGGGCAAGGACATCGGGGGGCAGCCCGTGGTGGCCGACCTCGCCAAGATGCCGCACTGCCTCGTGGCCGGTACCACCGGTTCGGGCAAGTCGGTGGGCATCAACGCGATGATCCTGTCGCTGCTCTACAAGGCCGACGCGCGCGACGTGCGCCTGCTGTTGATCGATCCCAAGATGCTGGAGATGAGCGTCTACGAGGGCATTCCGCACCTGCTCGCGCCGGTCGTGACGGACATGAAGCACGCGGCCAACGGCCTGAACTGGTGCGTGGCCGAGATGGAGAAGCGCTACAAGCTCATGAGCAAGATGGGCGTGCGCAACCTCGCGGGCTTCAACACCAAGATCGACGAGGCCACGGCGCGCGGCGAGATCATCGGCAACCCGTTCAGCCTCACGCCGGAGCAGCCTGAGCCGCTGGAGCGCCTGCCCTACATCGTGGTCGTGATCGACGAACTCGCCGACCTGATGATGGTGGTGGGCAAGAAGATCGAGGAGCTGATCGCCCGCCTGGCGCAGAAGGCGCGCGCGGCCGGCATCCACCTGATCCTGGCGACCCAGCGCCCGAGCGTGGACGTGATCACCGGCCTGATCAAGGCCAACATCCCGACGCGCCTGTCGTTCCAGGTCAGCAGCAAGATCGACAGCCGCACCATCCTCGACCAGATGGGCGCCGAAAGCCTGCTGGGCATGGGCGACATGCTGTACATGCCCTCCGGCACGGGTTTCCCGATCCGCGTGCACGGCGCCTTCGTCAGCGACGACGAGGTGCACCGCGTGGTGGCCTACCTGAAAGAGCAGGGCGGCGAACCCAACTACATCGACGGCGTGCTCGAAGGCAGCATGGGCGACGGCGAAGGGGGCGACCTGTTCGGCGAAGGCGGTGGCGAGGGTGGCAGTGGCGAGAAGGATGCGCTGTACGACCAGGCCGTCGAGATCGTGCTCAAGGACCGCAAGGCCAGCATCTCCTATGTGCAGCGCAAGCTGAAGATTGGTTACAACCGCGCGGCGCGTCTGCTGGAGGACATGGAGAACGCGGGGCTGGTCAGCGCGCTCACCTCCAGCGGGCAGCGCGACATCCTGGTGCCCTCGCGCGGCGGGGAATGAAGCCCGCCGACATGCAACCAAGTCGGCGCAACCGGGTCCTACCGTCCATGATCAAGCAACTCCTCACTTCCTGCGCGTTGTCGCTGGCCGCGCTCGCCGCCCACGCCGACGGCCTGCAAGACCTCGAAAGATTCCTGCGTGAAGTGGACAGCGGCAAGGCCGGCTTCACCCAGGTCGTGACCTCGCCCAAGCGCGCCAACGAAACCGTGGCGCGCAGCAAGACCTCCAGCGGCACGTTCGAATTCCTGCGGCCCAACCGCTTCCGCTTCGTGTACGCCAAGCCGTTCGAGCAGACCATCGTGGCCGACGGCCAGACCCTGTGGCTCTACGACGTGGACCTGAACCAGGTGACATCGCGTTCGCAGAAGGAAGCCTTGGGCAGCACGCCTGCCGCGCTGATCGCGGCCGGGACCGATCTCAAAGGGCTCTCGGACGCGTTCGAACTCAAGCCGGCCGCCGCCCGCGATGGCCTGGAGTGGCTGGAGGCCCGCCCGAAGGACCGCAACGGCCAGCTGCAAGTGGTGCGCGTGGGCTTTCGCCAGGGGCAGCTGTCGGTGCTGGACATCGAGGACAGCCTGGGCCAGCGCTCGGTGCTCACGTTCAACAGCTGGCAGGCCAATGCGCCGCTGAAGGCGGGGGACTTCAAGTTCCAGCCGCCACCGGGTGCCGCTGTCGTCAAACCCTGATCGTTTCGCCGTGTCGACCGCCAGTACCCATGTGCCCCTGGCCGAGCGCCTGCGCCCGCGCACGCTGGCCGAGGTGATCGGCCAGCAGCACATGCTGGGCGAGGGCATGGCCTTGCGCCTGGCCTTCGAATCGGGCCAGCCGCACAGCTGCATTCTCTGGGGCCCACCGGGCGTGGGCAAGACCACCATTGCCCGCCTGATGGCCGACGCGTTCGACGCGCAGTTCCTCACCATCAGCGCGGTGCTGGGCGGCGTCAAGGACATCCGCGAGGCCGTGGAGCGGGCCGAGGTGGCGCGCAGCGGCCTCTCGCCCCAGCGCACCATCCTGTTCGTGGACGAGGTGCACCGCTTCAACAAGAGCCAGCAGGACGCCTTCCTGCCGCACGTGGAAAGCGGCCTGTTCACCTTCATTGGTGCCACCACCGAAAACCCCTCGTTCGAGGTCAATTCGGCGCTGCTCTCGCGGGCGGCCGTCTACGTGCTGCGGCCCTTGTCGGAAGACGATCTGCGCCAGATCGTGGTCAAGGCCCAGGCGATCGACGCGGTGCCGGCCATCGAATCGACCGCCGTGGACCGACTCATCGCCTACGCCGATGGGGATGCGCGCCGCCTGCTCAACACGCTGGAGACCCTGGCGGTGGCGGCCGGGCGGGAAAAACTCGCCGAGGTGAGCGATGCCTGGCTGCTCAAGGTGCTGGGCGAGCGCATGCGCCGCTACGACAAGGGCGGCGAACAGTTCTACGACACCATCAGCGCCCTGCACAAAAGCGTGCGCGGTTCCGACCCCGATGCCGCCCTGTACTGGTTCGCGCGCATGCTCGACGGGGGCGCCGAACCCCGGTACATGGCCCGCCGCTTCATCCGCATGGCCAGCGAGGACATCGGCCTGGCCGATCCCCGCGCCTTGCGCCTGGCCCTGGACGCCGCCGAGGTGTACGAACGCCTGGGCAGTCCCGAGGGCGAGCTGGCCCTGGCCGAGTGCGTGGTGTACCTGGCGGTGGCGCCCAAGTCCAACGCGGTCTACAAAGCCTTCAACGAAGCCAAGGCCTTTGTGAAGAAGGACGGCACCCGCCCCGTGCCCATGCACCTGCGCAACGCGCCGACCAAGCTCATGAAGTCGCTGGACTACGGCAAGGGCTACCGCTACGCGCACGACGAAGAGGGCGGTTTTGCGGCCGGTGAACGCTATCTGCCCGATGGCATGGCCGACCCGGGCTTCTACCGCCCGGTCGAGCGTGGGCTGGAGTTGCGCATCGCCGATAAGCTGCGCGAGCTCAAGAAACTCAACAATCAAAAAGACTAATGCACTGCCAATCGCGCTGATGCGGTCTGGGGAGTTGCACCTAAAACCAGGGTAAACCCGCGTCCGCTAAGGGCTTACACGCATGTGGGCTCCAAAAGCCCCTCATTACAATCCGTCCACCAACCCGCAGTCGGTCCTGTTTCAAGGTCATGTCTGGCGGGTTTTTTGCTAGGTTGAAACGGGCCGGCGCCACAAGCGCTTCCCGGCCTGTCACAAAACACGGAGAAACATTCATGGAAGTTTTGCTGCAGCAGATCATCAACGGTCTGGTGTTGGGCAGTATGTATGCGCTGGTGGCACTGGGGTACACCATGGTGTACGGCATCATCGGACTGATCAACTTTGCGCACGGCGACGTGCTGATGGTGGGGGCCCTCACCAGCTGGACGGTCATCGGCTGGATGACCAGTGCGTCAACCGGACTGCCGACCTGGGTGGTCCTCCTGCTGGCCACCATCATCGCGATGGTGGTCTGCGCCACGCTCAACTTCACCATCGAGAAACTGGCCTACCGGCCGCTGCGCAATTCCAACCGACTCGCGCCCCTGATCACCGCCATCGGCATGTCGCTGCTCTTGCAGACCTTCGCCATGATCATCTGGGCGCCGAACCCGAAGTCCTATCCCTCCATGCTGTCGCGCGAACCGATCGCGTTCGGTGGCGCGGTGATTTCGGTGACGCAGGTCGTCATCCTGGCCACCACGGCGGTCACGCTGGCCTTCCTGATGTGGCTGGTCAACCGCACCAATCTGGGCCGAGCCATGCGGGCCACGGCCGAGAACCCGCGTGTGGCCGCGCTCATGGGCATCAAGCCCGACGTGGTCATCTCCGCCACCTTCATCATCGGCGCCATGCTCGCGGCCATTGCCGGCGTGATGTGGGCCTCCAACTACGGCACCGTGCAGCACGCCATGGGCTTCATGCCCGGCCTCAAGGCCTTCGTGGCCGCGGTGATGGGCGGCATCGGCAACCTCGCCGGTGCGGTGGTCGGGGGCATTGCGCTCGGCCTGATCGAATCCCTGGGCGCCGGCTACCTCGGCAAGCTCACCGGTGGGGTGCTGGGCAGCCAGTACACCGACATCTTCGCCTTCATCGTGCTGGCCATCGTGCTCACGCTGCGTCCCTCGGGGCTGCTGGGTGAACGTGTGGCGGACCGTGCCTGACCGTCCGGGAGAAACACCATGATGAACACCAAAACCGGCAAGCTGATCGTCTTCCTGATCGCGGCGGTGGCTTTGCTGCTGCTGCCCATCATCCTGCAGTCCACCGGCAGCAACTCCTGGGTGCGCATTGTCGATATCGCGCTCATGTACGTGCTGCTGGCCCTCGGCCTGAACATCGTGGTCGGCTACGCCGGCCTGCTGGACCTGGGCTACATCGCGTTCTTCGCGGTGGGGGCCTATGTGTTTGCCTTGCTGGGCTCGCCCCACCTCGCCGACACCTTCCCGGCCATCAAGGCCATGTTCCCCAACGGCCTGCACTACAACATCTGGCTGGTGATGATCCTGGCGGCGGCGATTGCGGGGGTGGTTGGCATGATCCTGGGGGCACCCACGCTCAAGCTGCGTGGCGACTACCTCGCCATCATCACCCTGGGCTTCGGCGAGATCATCCGCATCTTCCTGCTGAACATGGACCGCCCGTTGAACATCACCAACGGTCCCAAGGGCATCAGCCAGATCGACACCATCTCGGTGTTCGGCCTCGACCTCGGCAAGCGCCTGACCATCGGTGACTACACCTTCCAGCCGGTCACGCTGTACTACTACCTGTTCCTGTTCTTCGTGGTGCTGGCCATCGTCATCTCCTACCGCTTGCAGGATTCGCGCATCGGCCGCGCCTGGATGGCCATTCGTGAAGACGAGATCGCCGCCAAGGCCATGGGCCTGAACACCCGCAACCTCAAGCTGCTGGCCTTCGGCATGGGCGCGTCCTTCGGTGGCGTGTCCGGCGTGTTGTTCGCCTCGTTCCAGCGCTTCGTTTCGCCCGAGTCCTTCTCGCTGATGGAGTCGGTGATGGTGGTGGCCATGGTGGTGCTGGGCGGCATCGGGCACATCCCCGGGGTGGTGCTGGGTGCCCTGTTGCTGGCGGGCCTGCCCGAGGTGTTGCGCCATGTGGCACACCCGCTGACCGAACTGACGGGTGGTCGCCTTGGCCCCGAGATCCTGCGCCAACTGCTCATCGCGCTGGCCATGGTGGTCGTGATGCTGCTGCGCCCCAGAGGCTTGTGGCCCTCGCCCGAGCACGGCAAGTCCCTGACCAAGTAAGCGGAGCATTCACATGAGCGACACCATTCTCAAAGTGGCGAATGTTTCCAAGCGCTTCGGGGGCCTGCAGGCCCTGAGCGATGTGGGCATCGAAATCAAGCGCGGTCAGGTCTATGGCCTGATCGGCCCCAACGGCGCCGGCAAGACGACCTTCTTCAACGTGCTGACCGGGTTGTACACGCCCGACAGCGGTTCCTTCGAACTCGCGGGCAAGCCCTACACGCCCAGCGCGGTGCACGAGGTGGCCAAGGCCGGCATCGCCCGCACCTTCCAGAACATCCGGCTGTTCGCCGAGATGACCGCGCTGGAAAACGTCATGGTCGGGCGCCACGTGCGCACCCATTCGGGCCTGATCGGCGCCGTGCTGCGCACGCCCGGTTTCAAGCGCGAAGAGGCCGCGATCACGGCGCGCGCGCGCGAGCTGCTGGCCTACGTGGGCATCGAGAAGTTCGCCGACTACAAGTCACGCACGCTGAGCTACGGCGACCAGCGCCGCCTGGAAATCGCGCGCGCCCTGGCGACCGACCCGCAGCTGATCGCGCTGGACGAACCGGCCGCCGGCATGAACGCCACCGAAAAGGTGCAGCTGCGCGAGCTGATCGACCGCATCCGCAAGGACAACCGAACCATCCTGCTGATCGAACACGACGTGAAACTGGTGATGGGCCTGTGCGACCGCGTGACCGTGCTCGACTACGGCAAGCAGCTCGCCTCCGGCTCACCGGCCGACGTGCAGAAGGACCCCAAGGTGATCGAGGCCTACCTCGGCACCGGCGGCCACTGATCAAGGATTGACGCAAATGGCAAACACACTCCTCAAAGTCAGCGGTCTGAAGGTCGCGTACGGCGGCATCAAGGCCGTCAAGGGCATCGATCTCGAGGTGCGCGAGGGCGAGCTGATCTCGCTCATCGGCTCCAACGGCGCCGGCAAGACCACCACCATGAAAGCCGTCACCGGTTCGCTCGCCTACGAGGCCGGCGACATCGAGTACCTGGGCCAGAGCATCAAGGGCAAGGGCGCCTGGGATCTCGTGAAGCAGGGCCTGGCCATGGTGCCGGAAGGCCGTGGCGTGTTCACCCGCATGACCATCACCGAGAACCTGCAGATGGGTGCCTACATCCGCAAGGACAAGGCCGGCATCGCGCAGGACATCGAGAAGATGTTCGGCATCTTCCCGCGCCTGCGCGAACGCAAGGACCAGCTGGCCGGCACCATGAGCGGTGGCGAGCAGCAGATGCTGGCCATGGCGCGCGCGCTCATGAGTCAGCCCAAGGTGCTGCTGCTCGACGAGCCGTCCATGGGCCTGTCGCCCATCATGGTGGACAAGATCTTCGAGGTCGTGCGCGACGTCTCCGCCCAAGGCGTGACCATCCTGCTGGTGGAGCAGAACGCCCGCCGCGCGCTGCAGATCGCCGACCGCGGCTACGTGATGGATTCGGGCGAAATCATCATGACCGGCGTGGGCCGCGACATGCTCGACGACCCCAAGGTGCGCGCCGCCTACCTCGGCGAATAACGAGAATTCGGCCCCGATCGGGCCGAAAACTACAATCATGGGTTGCGCACCTCGGTGCCCAACCCATTTTTCATTCATGACCCAAGCCCAAACCCCCCCCACCGCCGAGACCGGTGCGCCTGCGGCGCACGACGACAACCAGCTCATCGCCGAACGCCGCGAGAAGCTCAAGGCGCTGCGCGAGGCGCAGAAACAGGGCCAGGGGGTGGCGTTTCCCAACGACTTCAAACCCGCCGACAAGGCTGCCGACCTGTTCGCCCGCTATGGCGAGACCACCAAGGAAGCGCTGGAAGCCGAGCCGGTGCGCGCCAGCGTGGCCGGGCGCATGATGCTCAAGCGCGTGATGGGCAAGGCCAGCTTCGCCACGCTGCAGGACGCGTCCTTCGGCCCCTCGGGCGGCCGCATCCAGATCTACCTGAACAACGACGGCGTGGGCGAGGCGCAGCACAGCGCCTTCAAGCACTGGGACCTGGGCGACATCATCGCGGTCGAGGGCGTGCTCATGCGCACGCGCACCGGCGAACTCACCATCCAGGCCGACCGCATCCGCCTGATCACCAAGAGCCTGCGCCCGCTGCCCGACAAGTTCCACGGCATCGCCGACCAGGAAATCAAGTACCGCCAGCGCTACGTGGACCTGATGACCGACGAAACCGCCCGCAAGCGTTTCGTCGCGCGCAGCCAGGCCCTGGCCAGCATCCGCGACTTCATGGTGAGCCACGGCTTCCTCGAGGTGGAAACGCCCATGCTGCACCCGATCCCGGGCGGTGCCAACGCCAAGCCGTTCAAGACCCACCACAACGCGCTGGACCAGGAGATGTTCCTGCGCATCGCGCCCGAGCTCTACCTCAAGCGCCTGCTGGTGGGCGGTTTCGACCGTGTGTTCGAGATCAACCGCAACTTCCGCAACGAAGGCATCAGCGTCCGCCACAACCCCGAGTTCACCATGATGGAGTTCTACGCGGCGTACTGGAACTACCAGGACCTGATGGACTTCAACGAGGAACTCATTCGCCACGTGGTGCGCCGGGTGCGCGGTGACGAGCCGCTGACCTACCAGGGCCAGCCGGTGGACATCCTGTCGCCCTTCGAACGCCTGACGATCCGCGAAGCCATCGTCAAGTACACCGAGGCGGGCGACAGCGTGGACGATGCCGCCTGGCTGCTCGCGCAGCTCAAGAAGCTCGGCCTGAGCGAGGAGAAGCACCAGCTCTCCAGCCGCAGCCTGCCCAGCCTGCAAGTGCTGTACTTCGAAGAGAAGGTCGAAGACAAGCTCTGGAACCCGACCTTCATCATGGACCACCCGACCGAGATCTCGCCGCTGGCGCGCGCCAACGACGCGAACCCCGCGGTCACCGAGCGCTTCGAGCTCTACATCACCGGGCGCGAATTCGGCAACGCCTTCTCCGAGCTCAACGATGCGGAGGACCAGGCCGCGCGCTTCCAGGCGCAGGCCTCGGCCAAGGACGGGGGTGACGAGGAGGCCATGTTCTACGACGCGGACTACATCCGCGCGCTGGAGTACGGCATGCCGCCCGCCGGTGGTTGCGGCATCGGCATCGACCGCCTGATGATGCTGCTGACCGACAGCCCCAGCATCCGCGACGTGATCCTCTTCCCTGCGCTGCGCCGCGAGGGCTGATCAGAAGTTCAGTTTCAGGATCGCCTTGCGCGGGTCCTTGCGCAGGGCGTCCAGCGCCTGGCGCAGCCAGTCCAGGTGCGCCTGGGCGTCCTGCTGAAGTTCGGGCGTGGGATCGGGCAGCAGCGCCACGACGATCTTGAACTTCAGCGTGGTGCCCACGGGCAGTTGCACCGAAGGGCGCAGGCCGCCCGCGACGATGCTGGTGGCCGCGGCCAGGGCCTGCGCCTCGCGCACCGGCCCTTCCATCAACAGCGCCAGGGTGCTGTCGTCGACCCGGCTTGCCGTGTCCACGTCGCGCGCCACCGAGCGCAGCAGCGAGCCGGTGATCACCAGCGCGCGGTCGGCCACCTCGCGGCCGTGCTGCTCGGCAAACCAGCCGTGGTTGTCCAGGCCGATCAGCAGCAGCGCGCTCTGGTGCCCGTAGCGCTGGGCCCGCACCACGCTGTCGTGCAGCCGCAGCATGAAGTTGTGCCGGTTCGTGAGGCCGGTGAGCGGTTCGGTCAGGGCCAGTGCGCGGGCGCGGGCCTGGGCCTCGTGCTGCAGGGACGAGCGTTGCAGCAGGCCGTAGATCAGCAAGGGCGCCTCGAGGGCGGCGGCGATCACCATGCCGTACTGCGACAGGAAACCCGATGAGATCAGGCCGAAGTTGCGCATCACCGGCAGCGCCCCGGCCAGCAGCACCGGCAGCATGCCTAGCGCGATCCAGCGCACCCAGCGGTCCCCCGTGCGCCAGGCCGCCCAGAGCATGGCGTAGACCAACGCGAGCGTGGCCGCGGAGGCGGCCGTCACGGCCTGCAGGCTGCCATGGGTGGGGTACAGCGTGTCCCACAGAATCAGGCCCGCCAGAACCGCGGGCAGCGCCAGGGCGGAACGGTCCAGCCAGCGACCGATGCGCCTGGGTTGAACCACCTGCCGCACAAACAGCAGACCGAACACCGCCGCCATCGGCATCAGCACGAATTCGGCCAATCCGTTCCACTGCGCCGAGTTCGGCCAGAGGAACTGGCCGGCCACACCCAGCGACGCGGCCATGGCCAGCCCGAGGACTGTGATGTAGATGGCATAGGCGGCAAAGCTGGTGTCCCGGAACACCAGCGCATTGGCCACCGCGGTCGCGGTGAGCAGCAACGCCATGCCGAAGTAGGCGCCCAGCAGAAACTGCTGGTGGATGCGCAGCTCGCGCAAGGTGTGGTGGTCGTGAATCTGCAGCGTGCCGGAGAACGGCACGCGAGCGTGTTCGATGCGCACCCAGTAGGTCACTACAGCGTCGGTGCGGGGGTCGAGCGAGAACACCGGGTAGCGGTCGGGAAAGGCCCAGTGGCTCACCGCGAGGCGGTCGCCAGCGTGTTGCGCTTTCCATTCGCCATTGGACAGCCGGTGGTAGAGGCTGATGCGGTCGGTGCCCGAGCGCGCCAGTTCCAGCTCCCAGCGCGAATGGTCGTCGCGGGCCTGGGCATCGAAGCGAATCCACAGCGCGCCGCCGTCCGGAAGGAGGAGGCGGTGTTCGGCGCTGCGCACCGCAAACGGCAGTTGGTCCTGTTGGGCTTCCACCTCCTGCACCGTCAGCTGGCCGCCGGTATCCACCCAGTACAGGCTGCGCTGGGCCAGGGGCACGCTGGGTTGTGTGCCGTCGAGCACCACAGGCGGCAGCTCGGCGGCCACTCCGCGCAGGACAGGAAAAAGGGAGAAGAAGGCCAGCGCCAGCCAGGCGGCCAGCCTGCGAGCGCGACGGATCCCGGGCGTCGCGCCCTTCCACAAAACGTCAGACATCCCCCGATTGTGTCGCCTGTGACATTGGCCGGGCGTGACGCAGGTCCGGCGACGGGCACCGTTCGTAAAAAAGAAGCCCCGGGGTCGCGAAACCGCCGGGGCCGTGGTGGCAATGGGGGTCGTGGATCAGGCGTAAGCGGCCAGCGCCTTGCGCATCTTCTTCATGGCCGCCACCTCGATCTGGCGCACGCGTTCGGCGCTCACGCCGTACTCGGCCGCCAGTTCGTGCAGCGTCATGCCGCCCGAACCGTCGTCGTTCACCTTGAGCCAGCGCTCGCTCACGATGCGGCGCGAGCGTTCGTCGAGTTCGCTCATGGCGCGCGCCACGCCTTCGGTGGCCAGCGCATCGCGCTGGGCCGATTCGAGCACCGCGGTGGGTTCGTGGGTGGCGTCCGCAAGGTAAGCGATGGGGCCGAAGCTGTCTTCGCCGTCGTCGCCCGGGGCCGGGTCCAGCACCACGTCGCCGCCGGAGAGGCGCGTTTCCATTTCGCGCACTTCTTCGGGTTTCACGTTGAGTTCGCGGGCCATCACGCCCACTTCGCTGTCGGACAGCACCTCGCGGTGGGTGTCGCCATCGACCGCATCGGCACGGAAGCCCTGCTTGCGCGAGCGCAGGTTGAAGAACAGCTTGCGCTGGGCCTTGGTGGTGGCCAGCTTGACCATGCGCCAGTTCTTCAGGATGTATTCGTGGATCTCGGCCTTGATCCAGTGCATGGCGTAGCTCACCAGGCGCACGCCTTGGTCGGGGTCGAAGCGCTTGACGGCCTTCATCAGGCCGACATTGCCTTCCTGGATCAGGTCGCCATGGGGCAGGCCGTAGCCCAGGTACTGGCGCGAGATCGACACCACCAGGCGCAGGTGGGACATCACCAGCTGGCCGGCGGCGTCCAGGTCGTTGTCGTCGCGCAGGCGGCGGGCGGCCTGCTGCTCCTGCTCCAGCGTGAGCAGCGGCAGGCGGTTGACCGCGGAAATGTAGGCGTCCAGGTTGCCCAGGGGCGGCACGAGCGCCCACGGATTCGCCACGGCGATCGAGCCGGTGGTGGCGGTGGCAACAGGAGCAAGCGTGTGGGACATGTGAACCCTCCTCAGGTGTCTGCTAAGAATATTAGCACTCTCTAGGAGCGAGTGCTAAAGCAGAAGTTCCTTGCCCTTGGCCGGGTGCGGTTTTGCATTCACCGCCATTTAGTTGGTAAAAAGGTATTCATTTTTGGAGGTTGCGCCACGGCGACTGCAGGCCTTGGCCCATGCACCGACAATCGGGCCATGCCCATTGCCATCAATTCCGACGAAGTGCTCACCCCGCCCGTGGCCGCTGCCACCGTGATGGTGGTGCGCGACGGGCCCGCTGGCCTGGAGGTGCTGCTTGTGCGCCGGCATGGCAATTCGGGCGTGCTCGGCGGCGTGCATGTCTTCCCGGGTGGCAAGCTGGACGCGGCCGACCGGCAGACCGACCCAGCGGCGCTGGACCGCCCCGCCACCACCTGCCTCGCTGGGCTGGGCGAACTCGGCCTGGATGTGGACACGGCCCTGGGCCTGCACGTGGCGGCGTTGCGCGAGACCTTCGAGGAATGCGGCCTGCTGCTGGGCCAGGCGAACGGCGCCAGGCACGTGCAGCCCGTGCGCGAGCAGACGGCCACCGGCATCGCGTTCGCCGCCGCCCTGCAGGCCCAGGGCCTGCCCATTCCCACCGCCTGTGTGCTGCCCTGGTCGCGCTGGGTCACGCCGCGCGTGCCTTCGGTGACCAACAAGCGCTTCGACACGCGCTTCTTCGTGGCCGTGGCACCCGATGACCAGACGGTGGAGCACTGCGCCCACGAAGCGACGGAAGCCGTGTGGCTCTCGCCGCGCACTGGCCTGGAGCGCTACTGGGCCGGCGAGATCGACCTGGCGCCGCCGCAGATCATGAGCCTGAGCGAGCTCAGCCGCCTGGCCGACGTGGCGCAGGTGCTGGCCACGGCGCGCAGCCGCCCGCCCTCGCTGATCGAGCCCGAGCCGTTCGACGAGGACGGCCGGCGCGTGATCTGTTATCCCGGCGACCCCAGGCACAGCATCGCCACCCGGGTCTGGCCCGGTCCGACGCGCCTGCTGCACCGCAACCACCGCTTCGAGCCCGAGAACGGCCTGGCCGCGCTGCTGGGCTGAACGGCAGGAACTCGCCTCCCTGAAAACCATCGAAATGGCTTGAGCCACCGAACAGGAGCTGTCCATGCGTTTGCGCTTGTGGTGTTTGATCGGTGCGACCTTCCTGAGCGCGTGCGCCGGCTACGGACCGACGGCCGACATGGCCGGCCAGAACCGCGACCAGGTCGTGGCGCGGATGGGTCCGCCGGAAACCACGCGCCGGATCGACGGGGGCACCCGGCTGGAATATCCCCGGGGTCCTTATGGCCTGCACACCTGGTTCGTGGACCTCGATGCCTCGGGCCGCGTGGTCCGCTCGGAGCAGGTGCTGACCGAGGCACGTTTCACCCAGATCAACCCCGGCATGAGCGCCGACGAGGTTCGCGCCAGGCTGGGGCGCCCGGGCGAGGTGCAAGGGCTGGGGCGGGAGCGGGGCATGGTCTGGAGCTACCGCTTCGTGAACCCGTTCTGCCGCTGGTTCCAGGTCGAGATCTCCCTGGAGAACGTGGTGCGCTCAGCGGGTTATGGCGAGCCGCCGGAGTGCGTCCGACGGGAGCCGGTGTTCAATCGTTGACCGTGCCGAAACGATAGACCGTGGTGGCGCGGTAAGGCCGGCCGGGCGCCACGGTGTTCTGCGGCAGCGCCGGGCAGTTGGGGGCGTTGGGAAAATGCTGGGGCTCCAGGCAGACGGCCGAGCGGGGCCGGTGCCGCACGCCCCACTTGCCGAGGTCGGGGCGCTCCGCCACCCCGAGCTGGCCGGCGGTGTACACCTGCAGCAGCGGTTCGGTGGTCCACACGGCCAGGGTGCGGCCGCTGGTGTCGCTGCGCAGTTGCGCGCACGGGCGTGCGGCGGATGTGGGCAGGGGTTCCAGCACGTAGCTCAGGTCGATGTCGGGCAAATCACCCAGCACCTGAGCCGTGCGCAGGTCCTGCGGGTGGCCGTCGAGCGAGACCAGGGCCCCCGTGGCGATGCCGTCGGCCCCCGTCGCCAGCACCTCGCGCGAGCCGGGCACCTGCAGCACGTGGCCGTCGATGCGCTGGCCCTGGCCCACACCATCGAGGTTGAAGTAGATGTGGCTGGTGAAGCTCGCGGGGCCTGGTGCGTCGAGCGCGGTGGCCGTGTGTTCGAGCACCAGGGCGTTGTCGTCGTCGAGCCGGTACGTGAGCTGCAGGTCCAGCGTGCCGGGGAAGCCGTCTTCGGCGGTGAGAAAGCGGTGGTGCAGCTGCAGGGTCTGGGCGTCGGTCTGCGTGGCGTCGAACACGCGGTGGCGCGAGCCGCGTGGCCCGCCGTGGATGCAGTGCGCGCCCGCGTTGGGCGTGAGGTGGTGCTCGTGCCCATCGAGGGTGAAGCGCGCGCCGCCGATGCGCCCGGCGTAGCGGCCCACGAAAGCGCCCATGGAGGGTGAGCCGGTGATCACGTCGGCCAGCTGGTCGTAGCCCAGCGCCACGTCGTCCAGCGCGCCCGAGCGGTCGGGCACGACGATCTGCAGCACCTTGGCCCCGAGGTTGGTGATGGCCACCACCATGCCGCGCGCGTTGCGCAGGAAGAAGAGGGCGGTGGGCCGGCCGTCCACTTCGCCTTGGAAGCGCGCCGGGTCGAGCAGATAAGGGAATGCGGCAGGGTTCATCGGCCCTATTGTGGGCCGAGCGCGTGAATCAGCTCGCCCAGGCGCTCGCGCTCGGCGGGCTGCAGGTCGGTGAGCGGCGCGCGCACCGGGCCGGCGCCGCGGCCCACGAGCTGAGCGCCGGCTTTCACGATGCTCACCGCGTAGCCAGCGCCCTTGTTGCGGATGTCGAGGTAGGGCATGAAGAAGGACTTCAGCAGGCGGTGCTGCGTGGCGTGGTCGTCGCGGCGCACCGCCTCGTAGAAGGCCATCGCCGTCTTCGGGATAAAGTTGAACACCGCCGACGAGTACACCGGGGTGCCCAGCGCCTTGTAGGCCGCCGCGTACACCTCGGCCGTGGGCAGGCCGCCCAGGTAGGAGAAACGATCGCCCATCTTCAGGTAGATCGACATCATGAGCTCGATGTCACCGATGCCGTCCTTGAAGCCGATCAGGTTGGGGCAGCGCTCGGCCAGGATGGCGAGCGAGTCGGGCGTGAGCTTGCAGACGTTGCGGTTGTAGACGATCACGCCGAAGTCCACGCTCTTGCAGACCTGCTCCACGTGGGCGATCAGGCCGGCCTGGCTGGCTTCGGTGAGGTAGTGCGGCAACAGCAGCACGCCGTGCGCGCCCAGGCGCTCGGCCTCCTGCGCGTGCGCGATGGCGGTGCGGGTGGGCCCGCCCGCGCCCGCGATGATGGGCACCTTGCCGCGGCAGGTGGTCACCGCGGTGCCCACCACCTCGCTGTACTCGGCGCCCGAGAGCGAGAAGTACTCGCCGGTGCCACCCGCGGCGAACAGCGCGCTGGCCCCGTAGGGCGCGAGCCACTCCAGGCGCTCGGCATAGCCTCGGGCGTTGAAGTCGCCCTGCGCATCGAAGTCGGTCAAGGGGAAGGACAGCAGGCCGCTGCCGACGATGGATTGGAGTTCCTGGGGGTTCACGGGGCAGCTCAGTCCAGTTTGATGTTGGCCTCGGCGACGACCGCGCCCCAGCGCTTGCGTTCGGCGTCGAAGAAGCGGTCCTGCTCGGCCGACTGCATGGTCACCACCTCGGCGCCCTGGCCGGTCAGGCGGGCGCGCACGTCGGGGCTGCGGATGGCCTTGATCAGCTCGGCGTTCAGGCGCGCGATGAGCGCGGCCGGTGTGCCGTTGGCCACCAGCACGCCCTGCCAGGTGCCGGACTCGAAGTCCTTGACGCCCTGTTCGGCCAGCGTCGGCACCTCGCCCACCAGCGGCATGCGCGTCTTCTTGGAGATGCCCAGCACCTTGAGCCGGCCGCTCTGCACGTGCGGCAGCGTGGCCAGCATCCCGTTCATGATGACCTGGGTCTGGCCGGCCACCGTGTCGGTCACGGCCTGCGAGCCGCCCTTGTAGGGCACGTAGGTCCACTTGGCGCCGGTGGCGCGCTCCACGGCCACGCCGGCCACGTGCGGTGCGCTGCCCACGGCCGTCACCGCGAAGTTCAGGTCGGTGGTCTTGGACAGGGCCACCAGTTCCTTAAGGTTGTTGGCCTTGACGGAGGGGTGCACGGCCAGCATGTGCGGCGAGTACGCCAGCATGGTCACGCCGCGCAGGTCCTTGCTCGGGTCGAACGAGAGCTTGGTGTAGACCGCCGGGCTGATGGCCAGCGCGCCCACGTCGCACAGCAGCACGGTGTGGCCGTCGGGCGCGGATTTCGCCACCAGATCGGCCCCCAGGTTGCCGTTGGCGCCGGGCCGGTTCTCCACGATCACCGGCTGCCCCAGGCTGTCGGACAGCGGCTGGCTGATGGCGCGCGCGATGATGTCCGAGGAGCCGCCCGGCGGGTAGGGCACGATGATCTTCAGCGGCTTGTTCGGAAAGCCCTGCGCGTGCGCGGCGGGCAGGCCGGTCACGGCGAGCGCGGCGGACGAGGCGAGCAGCTGTCGGCGGTTGATGGACATGGTGATCTCTCCTTGAAGGGGCTTACTTGACCAGGCCGGGCAGCCAGAGCGAGAACGCGGGCACGTAGGTGACCAGCATCAGGCAGATGCCCAGCGCGCCGTAGAACGGTGCGATGGTGCGCATCACCTGGCCGACCGAGATGCCGCCGATGGCGCAGCCCACGAACTGCACCGAACCCACGGGCGGGGTGTTGAGACCGAGCGCGCAGTTGATCAGCATCACGATGCCGAACTGCGTCGGGTCCATGCCGAACTGCATCGCGATCGGCATGAAGATCGGCGTGCAGATCAGGATGGTGGCCGCCATGTCCAGGAAGGTGCCGAGCACGAACAGCAGCAGGTTGATCATGAGGAAGATCACCCAGGGCTTGTCCGACACCGACTTCATGAGTTCGCCGGTGAGCTGCGGCACTTCGTAGAGCGCCATGAAGTAGCCGAAGGCGGCCGAGATGCCGATCAGCAGCAGCACCACGCCGGTGGTCTTGCAGGCCTTGGCGCAGGCTTTCAGGAAGTTGTGCCAGGACAGCGTGCGGTACACCAGCACGGTGATGGCCAATGCCCAGGCCACCGCGATGGAGGCCGACTCGGTGGCGGTGAACGCGCCCGAGAGAATGCCGGCGAGGATGATCACGATCACCAGCAGGCCCGGCAGCGCGGCGCCGAAGGCGCGCAGCACCTCGCCCCAGCCGGGGAACTTGCCGTGCGTGGGGTAGCCGCGCTTGACGGCCACGTAGTAGGCCGCGCCCAGGTTGCAGATCGTGAGGATCAGCGCCGGGATCAGGCCGGCCAGGATCAGGCTGAGCACGCTCACCGAGGCGATGCCCGAGGTGGCCAGCGTGAAGATGATCATGTTGTGCGAGGTCGGCATGATGGCGCCGACCAGCGAGGCGTGGGTGGTGACGTTGACCGCGTAGTCCGCGTCGTAACCCTCCTTCTTCATCAGCGGGATCATCACCGAGCCGATGGCCGAGACGTCGGCCAGCGGCGAGCCGGCCACGCCGCCGAACAGCGTGCAGCCCACCACGTTGCTCATGCCCAGGCCGCCGCGCACGTGGCCCACCAAGCTGTTGGCGAAGCGCACGATGCGGTCGGCGATGCCGCCGTACAGCATCAGCTCACCGGCGAACACGAAGAAGGGGATGGCCAGGAAGCTGAACACCTGCATGCCGCCGACCATCTTCTGGAACACCACCGCCACCGGCAGGCCGGCCACGAGGATGGTGGCGACCGAGGACAGGCCGATGGCGAAGGCCACCGGCACGCCGAGGATCAGGAACAGGGTGAAGCTCAACCCCAGGACAGTCAGTTCCATGCGGGCTCCACGAGGGTGCCGCGGATCAGCGCGACGATGTGTTCGATCGAGAACAGCACGATGAGCGCGCCGGCGATCACGATGGGCAGGTAGTCGATGCCGTCGGGCACCGGCAGCATGGGCTTCTTCTCGCCCCACTTGGCGGTCATCCACAGCCAGCCGCTCTGCACCATGAGCGCGCCGAAGATCGCCACCAGGGCGTGGATCACGTACTCGATGCGGCGCTGCCAGCGCAGGGGCAGCAGGCTTACCAGCGACTCCAGGCCGATGTGGCCCGCGTCGCGCACGCCCACGGCCAGGCCGAAGGCGGTGACGAAGAGCACCAGCAGCATGGCCAGGGCCTCGGCCCAGGTGGGCGTGTCGTTGAAGACGTAGCGGCCGATCACCTGCCACTGCACGCACAGGACGACCGCGATCAGCCCGGCCACGGCCAGCATCAGGCACAGCTTGGACAAGCCGGCACACAATTTGGTGAACATGGGAAACCTTGCTCCCCCGCCCGCCGGAGCGGACGAGGGCTGGAGGAGGGGGATGGAAAAAGAGGACGCCGTTTACTTGGTGTCCTGGATCGCCTTGACCAGGCGCTTCATGTCCGGCGTGGTCATGAACTTCTCGTACACCGGGCCCATCACGGCCTGGAAGGACTTCTTGTCGACCTCGACGATCTCGGCGCCGGCGGCCTTCACGTTGGCGAGCGACTTGGCTTCCTGCTCGTCCCACTTCTGGCGCTCGAACGCGACCGACTCCTTGGCGGCGGCGCGGATCATGTCCTGCTCGGCCTTGGGCAGCTTGTCGTAGACCACCTTGGACATCACCAGGATCTCGGGCGCCATCGAGTGCTCGGTCTTGGAATAGATCTTCACGGCCTCGACGTGCTTGGCGGTGTCGAACGAGGGGATGTTGTTCTCGGCGGCGTCGATCAGGCCGGTCTTCAGGCCGGTGTAGACCTCGCCATACGGCATGGGCGTGGCGTTGGCGCCCATGGCGCTGACCAGCGCGACCCACAGGTCGGACTGCTGCACGCGGATCTTCAGGCCCTTGGCATCGGCCACGGTCTTGATCGGCTTCTTGGCGTAGATGGAGCGCGCGCCGCTGTCGTAGAAGGCCAGGCCGATGAAGCCGGCCGACTCGCAGCTCTTGAGGATCTCGTCGCCCACCGGGCCGTCCAGCGACTTGCGCATGTGCGCGATGGAGCTGAACAGGAAGGGCATGGTCGGCACCTGGGTCAGCGGGCAGATGGCGTTCATCGGGCCCACGTTGACGCGCGTGAAGTCCAGCGCGCCGATCTTCACCTGGTCGATCGTTTCCTTCTCGCTGCCCAGTGCCTGCTTGTTGAAGACCTTGATCTTGTGCTTGCCGCCGCTCTTCTTCTCCAGCAGCTCGCTCATGTGTTTCACGGCGGCCACGGTGGGGTAGTCGTCGGCGTTGTGCGTGTCGGCCGAGCGGAACTCGGTGGCCTGGGCCGCGAGGGCGGCACAGGCGGCCACGATGGTCAGGAGGGGTTTGATGTTCATGTCGTCCTCAGCGCTTTCGGTTGGGTGGTTGAAAACAGGGGCTTGGGCCTGGGGCCTCTTGTGGGAATGCAGGGCTCAGAAAATCGTGCAGGTGGGTTCGGGCAGCCCGCGCACGCCGGGGCGTAGCGCGAACACGCCGCCCGCCAGCGGTTGGTCGGACAGGTCGCCACCGGGCCGGATGGAGGTGACGAACAAGGTGTCGAGCCCGCTGCCGCCGAAGGCGCACATGGCTGGCTTCTTCACCGGCACGGCGAGCGATCGGTCGAGCCGGCCGTCGGGTGTGAAGCGGTGCACCAGGCCGGCGTCGTTGCCGCAAATCCAGTAGCCGCCGTCTTCGTCCACCGCCGCGCCATCGGGCCGGCCGGGCAGGGCCTTCATGTCGACCCAGGCGCGCGGGTGGTGCGGCGTGCCGCTGTCGGTGTCGTACTCGTAGGCCCAGATGGTCTGCACGCTGGGGTGCGAGTCCGAGAGGTACATGGTCTTGCCATCGGGGCTGAAGGCCATGCCGTTGGGCGTGATGAAACCGCCCTGCAGCGCGCGCAGCGCGGCGCCGTCGAAGGCGTACAGGCTGCCCGCGGGCGCGGCCAGCGACATGTCCATCACCATGGTGCCGGCGCGCAGCCGGCCCTGGCGGTCGCAGCGGCCGTCGTTGAAGCGCATGCCGCCCTGCGGGTGCCGCACGCGGGCGCGCGCTTCCTGGGTGAGCGTGCCGTCGTCCTGCGGCGTGAGCACCGCCACGCCGGTTTCCATGGCGGCCACCCAGCGGCCGTGCGGCGTCGCTTCGCTGCCGGCGGCCAACGCCATGCAACCGGCCATCTCGGGCGTGGCCCACTGGCGCGATTGCCCGGTGGCCGCGTTCCAGCACCAGAGCGCGCGGCCGGGAATGTCCAGCCAGAACAGGGATTGGCGCTGCGCGTCCCACACCGGGCTCTCGCCCACGCCGTTGCGCGCGTCGAGCACCAGTTCGGCCTGCGTGGTCATGGTGGGCGTGCCGTTCAGAACGGGCCGGCCTTGACGAAGCCACCGCCCTGGTAGATCGCGGCGGGGTCGTTCAGGTCGGGTGCGCTGGTGCGCGCGAAGACGGCCTCGCGGAACACGTCCGAGGTGTCCCGGGGCACGTAGCCCACGTGGCGCGCGCGGCTGTTGTCCCACCAGGTCACGGCGTTGTCGGACATGCCGAACACGATGCTGTGGCCCAGCACCGGCGTGCTCAGGCAGGCGCTGATGAGGCGGTGCAGGTCGTCGAAGCTCAGCCAGGTGGCGAGCATGCGGCGGTCCCTGGGCTCGGCGAACGAGGAGCCGATGCGCACGCAGGCGGTCTCGATGCCGTGGCGGTCGTAGTACAGGCGCGCCAAGTCCTCGCCGAAAGCCTTGCTCAGGCCGTAGAAGCCGTCGGGCCGGGCCGGGTGGTCGGCGTGGATGGTCTCGCTTTGCTTGTAGAAGCCGGTCACGTGGTTGGAGCTGGCGAACACGATGCGCTTGACACCGTGCCGCCGCGCGGCCTCGTACAGGTGGTACGCGCCCAGGATGTTGGCCTGCAGGATGGCGGCGAAGGGCGCCTCCACCGAGATGCCGCCCATGTGCACGATGGCGTCGCAGCCGCTCACCATGGCGTCGACCTCTTCCGCGTTGGCCAGGTCGGCCAGCGCGATTTCCTCGCCGGCCTGTGCCGAGCCCAGGTCGGCGCGGTCCGAGAGGCGCAGCACTTCGCAATTGCGCTTGAGGCGATTGCGCAGGGCGGTGCCCAGGCCGCCGGCGGCGCCGGTGAGCAGCAGGCGGTGGTGGGTTTTGAGAATGACGTCCATGGTGTGTGCGGTCTTGTCTCGAAGGGCTTGGACTTTCGCGAGGGGTTTGCTACAGTCCGTCCATCTTGTTGTCTGTTGTCGGTTGTCAGACAACTTGGGCGAATTGTGTGAACGCCACAATGGCGTGTCAAGGAAAAAACAATGCTCCCCGTGAAAACCCTAGGAGACGAGGCGATGCCGATGGCAGCGCCGCCACCGCGCCCCCGCCGGCAGCGCGGCCTGGTGCCCGAAATCGTCGATACGCTGACGGCCGATGTGCGCGAAGGCCGCCTTCAGACGGGCGACAAGCTGCCCACCGAATCCGAGCTGATGGCCCGTTTCGCGGTCAGCCGCACCGTGGTGCGCGAGGCCATCTCGCGCCTGCAGGCCTCGGGCCAGGTGGAGACGCGCCACGGCATCGGCACCTTCGTGATGGCGCCGCCCGAGCAAAGCAACTTCCGCGTCGCGCCGGAGGACTTCGCCACCGTGGCCGACGTCATCTCGCTGCTGGAGCTGCGCATCAGCCTGGAGAGCGAGGCCGCGAGCCTGGCCGCGCAGCGCCGCGACGACGGCCACTTGCACAACATGGCCGCCGCGCTCGCGGCCTTCGAGGCCTCCATCGACGACGTCTCCGACGCCGTGCCCTCGGACTTCCAGTTCCACATGGAAGTGGCGCGCGCCACCGGCAACCGCCACTTCGCCGACCTCATGACCTACCTGGGCACGATGATCATTCCGCGCACCCGCCTCAACACCGCCAGCAGCGCGCCCGAAGGCCGCCTGGCCTACCTGCGGCGCGTGCACGGCGAGCACCAGAGCATCTACAACGCGATCCGCCTGCGTGAGCCCGAGGCCGCTCGCCAGGCCATGCGCCTGCACCTCTCCAACAGCCGCGAACGCCTGCGCCGCGCCCAACCCGACAGCCCGGCATGACGGACCGCCTCGGCGGCGCGGCCTTCTTCAGCCGGCCGCGCAACGTGGTGCTGCTCGCCACCCTGTGCTGCCTGCTCTGGGGCAGCGCCTACCCGGCCATCAAGAGCGGCTATGCGCTGCTGTCCATCGGCCGCGACGACACCGCCTCGCAACTCGTGTTCGCGGGCTGGCGCTTCCTGCTCGCCGGCGTGCTGCTGCTCGGCATCGCGCGCGCCATCGGGCGGCCGGTGTTCGCGTTGCCGCGCGCCAGCATCGGGCGCATCGCCTTGCTCGGTCTGGCGCAGACCTCGCTGCAATACGTGTTCTTCTATGTCGGCCTGGCCCACACCACCGGCGTCAAGGCGTCCATCCTCAACGCCACCGGCACCTTCTTCAGCGTGCTGCTGGCGCACTTCATCTACCACAACGACCGGCTGGATCACCGCAAGGCACTGGGCTGTCTGGTGGGCTTCGCGGGCGTGATGGCGGTGAACCTGCGGAGCGGCGGCCAGGGGCTGGACGCGGGCTTCACGCTGCTGGGCGAGGGCTTCATCGTCATCGCGGCCTTCGTGCTCTCGGCCGCGAGCATCTACGGCAAGCGGCTGTCGCAGCGGATCGACGCCATGGTCATGACCGGCTACCAGCTGGCCATCGGCGGCCTGGCGCTGCTGCTGGCCGGCCACGCCTTCGGCGGCGCGCTGCACGGCATGTCGCTTGCGCCGGCCGTGCTGTTGCTCTACATGGCCGTGCTCTCGGCGGTGGCCTTCGCGCTGTGGGCCGCGCTGCTGAAATACAACCGCGTCGGCATGGTCTCGGTGTTCAACTTCCTCATTCCGGTGTTCGGCGCGCTGCTCTCCGCGCTGTTCCTGGGCGAGCAGATCCTGGCCTGGCGCAATGCCGTGGCCCTGCTGCTGGTGTGCGGCGGCATCTGGCTCGTCACCGCCGACCGGCGCCCACCGCCCAGCGCCACCACCCCGGCGGGTTGACCGCCGCGCCAGCGGCGCTACAGTGCCCTTTCGCCAACGCGGCGCCGGGTGGTCTGGTGCCGCACCAGCCAAAGGGGTTGTCATGACGTGGTTGATCATCGGCCTGGTGTTGTTCCTGGGTGTGCACTCGGTGTCCATCGTTTCGCCGCAAGGCCGCGATGCGCTGGCCGGGCGCATGGGCGAAGGCGGCTACAAGGGCGCGTACGCGCTGGTCTCCTTCGTCGGCCTGGCGCTGATCGTCTGGGGCTACGGCCTCGCGCGCCAGGCCCCGGTGCTGCTCTACACGCCGCCCACCGGCCTGCGCCACCTGGCGCTGCTGCTCATGTTGCCGGTGTTCGTGCTGCTGTTCGCGGCCTACCTGCCCGGGCGCATCCAGCGCGCGGCGAAACACCCCATGCTGCTGGCCGTGAAGTGCTGGGCGCTGGCCCACCTGCTGGCCAATGGCACGCTGGCCGATGTGCTGCTGTTCGGCGGTTTTCTGGCCTGGGCCGTGGCCGACCGCATCTCGGTCAAGCGCCGCGCGGCGGCCGGCCTGTTGCGCAGCCCGCCCGCGCTGCCCGGCAGCACGGCCAACGACGCGATCGCCCTGGTCAGCGGGCTGGTGGTCTACCTTCTCTTCGTGTTCTGGGCCCACGCCTGGCTGTTCGGCGTGCGCCCCATGGGCGGCTGACGGGGAACCCTGAGCGGTTCGCGCGCACCAACCGCCTTGCCGCCTCTTTTTCCGCCATCCCTTCCACACCACCATGACCCGTCCCTTCACCGCCCCCCTGCTGCCCCTGTGCGCCCTCCTGGGCACGCTGCTTGCCCCTGCCGCGCATGCACAAGCCCCCGCTGTCACCACCGAAGTCGTCGCGCGCGGCCTGCACAACCCCTGGGCGGTGGCCTTCATCGGCGAGGGCCGCATGCTGGTGACCGAGCGGCCCGGCCGCATGCGCGTGATCGGCACCGACGGCCGCGTGGATGAGCCCCTGAAGGGCGTGCCCGACGTGGACGCGGTGGGGCAGGGCGGCCTGCTCGATCTGGTGACCGACCGCGACTTCGCGCGCAACCGCACGGTGCACTTCTGCTACGCCGAGCCCGGCGCGATGGGCATGCGCAACTCCACCGCGCTGGCCTCGGCGCGCCTCTCGGCCGATGCCCGGTCGCTGGAAAATGTCAAGGTCATCTTCAGCCAGCAACCCAAGGTGAGCAGCCGGCTGCACTTCGGTTGCCGCATCGCGCAGGCCGAGGATGGCAGCCTGTTCCTGGCCCTTGGTGACCGTTTCCAGCGCATGGCCGATGCGCAGACGCTGGACAACCACCATGGCAAGGTGGTGCGCGTGCGCCCCGATGGCCGCGCGCACCCCGACAACCCCTTCATCGGCCGCGCCGGCGCCCTGCCCGAGATCTGGAGCCTGGGCCACCGCAACGTGCAGGGCGCGGCGATCGGCCCCGATGGCCGCCTCTGGACCATCGAACACGGCCCGCAGGGCGGCGACGAACTCAACCGCACCGACGCCGGCAAGAACTACGGCTGGCCCGTCATCACCTACGGCGAGAACTACGGCGGCGGTCAGATCGGCGACGGCCTCACCAGCAAGGACGGCCTGGAGCAGCCACTGCTGTACTGGAAACCTTCCATCGCGCCCTCGGGCATGGCCTTCGTGAAAGGCGGCCCCTATGGCAAGGACTGGCAGGGCAACCTGCTGGTGGGCTCGCTCAAGTTCCAGTACCTCGTGCGCCTCGTGATGGACGGCGACCGCGTGGCGCGCGAAGAAAAACTGCTGCCCCAACTGGCCCAGCGCGTGCGCGACGTGCGCCAGGGCCCGGACGGCTTCATCTACCTCCTCACCGACGACCGCGACGGCCAGCTGTTGCGGCTCAAGCCCGGAAGCTGACACCATGAACCCCACGCCCCGACCGGTTGCCCCACAGCGTTCTTCCGACCCACGGCCCAACCGCGCGGGGCTCGCGCGCCACTACGCATCGGTGCGCGAACGCAGCCGCGCGCTCGCCGCGCCGCTCTCGCCCGAGGACTGCCAGGCCCAGTCCATGCCCGATGCCAGCCCGACCAAATGGCACCTCGCGCACGTCACGTGGTTCTTCGAGACCTTCGTGCTTGAACGCTTCGAGCAGGGCTTCAAGCCGTTCGACCCCGCGTTCCGCGTGCTCTTCAACAGCTACTACCAGGGCGTCGGCGAGCCCTTCTCGCGACCGCAGCGCGGCCTGCTCACGCGGCCCGACCTCGCCACCGTGTGGCAGTGGCGCGAGCAGGTGGACGCGCGCATCGCCCACCTCATCGAACACACCGACAGCGCGGACGCGCTGCGCCTGATCGAACTCGGCCTGCACCACGAGCAGCAGCACCAGGAACTGCTGCTCACCGACGTGAAGCACCTGCTGTCCATCAACCCCTTGCGCCCGGTCTACCAGCGCCACTGGCCGCTGGTGTCCGTGACCACGGTGGCGCCGCGCTGGGTGGAGCAAGCCGGTGGCCTCGTCGAGATCGGCCACGCGGGCGAGGGCTTCGCATTCGACAACGAGCTGCCGCGCCATCGCCAGTGGCTGGAGCCTTACGCCCTCATGAACCGGCTGGTGACGCACGGCGAGTGGTGGGCCTTCGTGCAGGACGGTGGCTACACCGAGCCGCGCTGGTGGCTCGCCGCCGGCTGGGACTGGGTGCGGGCCCAGGGCCTGCGCGCACCGCTGTACTGGACGCTGCCGCCCGAAGCCTCGGCCACCTTGCCCACCGTGTTCACGCTGCACGGCGAAGCGCCGCTGGACCCGCACACCCCGGTCACGCACATCAGCCACTTCGAAGCCGACGCCTTCGCGCGCTGGGCCGCCGCCACGCACGCCGACTGGCGCGGCGCGCGCCTGCCCACCGAGGCCGAGTGGGAAGCGGCCGCGGCCGCGCTGCCCGTGCAGGGCAACCTGCAGGAAGGCCGCGCGCTGCACCCGCTGCCCGCGCGCGCCGCCGGCGATGGCCTGCTGCAGATGTACGGTGATGTGTGGGAATGGACCAGCAGCAGCTACAACGCCTACCCCGGCTACCAGCCCGCCGAAGGCGCGGTCGGCGAGTACAACGGCAAATTCATGATCAACCAGTACGTGCTGCGCGGCGGCTCGTGCGCCACGCCGGCGTCGCACCTGCGCGCCAGTTACCGCAATTTCTTCCCCACCGACGCGCGCTGGCAGTTCAGCGGCCTGCGGCTGGCGCGAAGCGCCTAGGAGACTTCCCATGCGATACATCGACCAGGCGCCGCACTTTGTCCAGCTGCACCACCCGCGCCCCAGCGCCACGCACCCGGAACTCATTGCCGGCCTGCTGGCGACACCGGCGCGCATCGCGCCCAAGTTCTTCTACGACGCATTGGGCTCGCGCCTGTTCGATGCCATCACCGAACTGCCCGAGTACTACCCCACACGCACCGAGGCCGCCGTGTTCGCCGAGCATGGCGCCGACATGGCGCGCCACGTGCCCGAGGGCGCGGTGCTGGTCGATCTGGGCGCAGGCAGCTGCGCCAAGGCCGCGCGCCTGTTCCCCGTGCTGCAGCCCTCGGCCTATGTGCCGGTGGACATCTCGGTGGACTACCTGCGCGACACGCTCGCGGCCCTGCAGCAGCGCCACGCCGACCTGCCCATGCTCGGCCTGGGCATGGACTTCTCCACGCGCTTCGCGCTGGGCGCCGACGCCACCACCTGGCTGAGCGAACGCGCGCTGGCCCAACAGCCGCGCGTGGTGTTCTACCCCGGCTCCAGCATCGGCAACTTCCTGCCAGACGAGGCCCTGGCGCTGCTGTGCCAGGCGCACGCGGTGTGCGAAGCCGGCGGCACCGGCGGCGGGCTGCTGATCGGCGTGGACCGCGTGAAACCGCTCGCCGTGCTCGAACCCGCCTACGACGACGCGCTGGGCGTGACCGCCGCCTTCAACCGCAACCTGCTGCGGCACGTCAACCGGTTGCTCGACGCCGACTTCGCGCCCGCCGCGTGGCAGCACGTGGGGCTGTACAACGCGGGCGAATCGCGCATCGAGATGCACCTGCAATCCATGGGCGCACAGACCGTGCACTGGCCTGGCGGCGAGCGCCGTTTCGCCGACGGCGAGCGGCTGCACACCGAGAACTCGTACAAGTGGATACCCGAGGATTTCGAGACGCTGCTGCGCGAAGCCGGCTTCGGCGCGCCCCGGCACTGGACGGACGCCAATGGGTGGTTCAGTGTGTTCTGGGCGCCGGCCTGATCCGTTCGCCTCGGTTTCGGTGAGGCCGGTGGCTGCCGCACAATGGCGGGCATGACCACTCCCACCCTCTCATCCCCCCGCGCAGAACCCCGCCTCACCAGCCTCTCGCACGGTGGCGGCTGCGGCTGCAAGATCGCGCCCGGCGTGCTCAGCGACATCCTCAAGGGCACCAGCGCGATGCCCATCCCCAAGGAACTGCTGGTCGGCATCGAGACCGCCGACGACGCGGCGGTCTACCAGCTCAACGACGAGCAGGCGCTGATCGCCACCACCGATTTCTTCATGCCCATCGTCGACGACCCCTTCGACTTCGGGCGCATCGCCGCCACCAACGCCATCAGCGACGTGTACGCCATGGGCGGCACGCCCATCATGGCGCTGGCGCTGGTGGGCATGCCGATCAACGTGCTCTCCACCGAGACCATCGGCCGGATCCTGGCGGGTGGCCAGAGCGTGTGCCAGGCCGCCGGCATCCCGATCGCGGGTGGCCACACCATTGATTCCGTCGAGCCCATCTACGGCCTGGTCGCGCTGGGCCTGGTGCACCCGAAACGCGTCAAGCGCAACGCCGACGCGCGCGTGGGCGACCGCCTGGTGCTGGGCAAACCGCTGGGCGTGGGCGTGCTGTCGGCCGCGCTCAAGAAGGATGCGCTGCCGGCCGTGGGCTACGCGCAGATGATCGAGCACACCACCAAGCTCAACACCGCCGGCCCCGACCTCGCCGCGCTGGAGGGTGTGCACGCGCTGACCGATGTGACGGGCTTCGGCCTGGCCGGCCACGCGCTGGAGATGGCGCGGGGCTCGGCCACCACGGTGCGCCTGGACATGGCCCGCGTGCCGCTGATCGAAGGCGTGCGCGGCCAGGCCTCGGCCGGCATGGTCACGGGGGCCTCGGGGCGCAACTGGGCCGCCTACGGCCATGAGGTGCGGCTGGGTGCCGGCCTGCAGCCGGTGGACCAGGCGCTGCTGAGCGACCCGCAGACCAGCGGCGGCCTGCTCGTGGCCTGCGCGCCCGAGGCCGTGGCCGACGTGCTGGCCGTGTTTCACCGCCACGGTTTTGGCGCGGCGGCCGAGATCGGCGAGGTCGTGGCGTCGAGCGCCGACGGCGCGCGCCTGCGGGTGGATTGAATGAACAAGGGACCTCACACCATGCAACGACAGCACTTCAGCTCCGGCTCGCCCTTCGAGGAACAGATCGGCTACTCGCGCGCCGTGGTCGCGGGCGATTGGGTCTTCGTCTCGGGCACCACCGGTTTCGACTACGCCACCATGAGCATCTCGGACGACGTGGTGCAGCAGGCCGAGCAGTGTTTCCTGAACATCCAGACCGCGCTGCAACAGGCCGGGGCGAGCCTGGACGACGTGGTGCGCGTCAACTACGTGCTGCCCGACGCCTCGCTGTTCGAGGCCTGCTGGCCGGTGCTGCGCAAGCACCTGGGCCGGGCACGGCCCGCGGCGATGATGGTGTCGGCCGGCCTGCTGGACCCGCGCATGAAGATCGAGGTCGAGGTCACGGCCCTCAAGGCGCACTGAACACCATGACCCCGTTGTCCACCACCACGCCCGTCCTGGTTTTCGATGTCTTCGGCACCGTGGTCGACTGGCACGGCAGCATCGTGCGCGAGGTGCAGGCGCTGTACCCGCAGATTGATGCCGATGCCTTCGCCACCGCCTGGCGCGCGGGCTACCAGCCCGCCATGCAGCGCGTGCGCTCGGGCGAGCTGGGCTGGACGCTGATCGACGACCTGCACCGCATGGTGCTGGAGGCGTTGCTGCCCCGCTTCGGCCTGACCCACCTGAGCGAGGCCGAGCGCGATCACCTCAACCGCGTGTGGCACCGGCTCGACCCCTGGCCCGACGCGGTGGCTGGGCTGCAGCGGCTGAAGGCACGCCACACCATCTGCACGCTGTCCAACGGCAATATCGGCTTGCTCACGAACATGGCCAAGCGCGCCGGCCTGCCCTGGGACTGCGTGCTGTCGGCCGAGGTGTTCCGCGCCTACAAACCCGACCCGCGCGCCTACCTGGGGGCAGTGGCGGTGTTTCGCCTGCGGCCCGAACAGGTGATGCTGGTGGCCGCGCACCAAGACGACCTGGTCGCCGCGCGCGCCTGCGGCCTGGCCACGGCCTATGTGGAACGACCACTGGAGTTCGGCGCCGCGCGGCCCAAGGACGTGTCGCCCGTGGCGGCCAACACCTGGCACGCCCGCGATTTCGGGCACCTGGCCGATCAGCTGGGCTGCTAGGGCCTTATTCGACGCGCACGCTGGCGCTGACCGCGTCGGTGAGCGCCTTGCCGGGTGCGATGTTGTCCAGCAGCTCCAGCTTGAGGCCGTAGCTGCCCGCTGGCGGCGAGAGCCAGACCTCGGTCTGCCCTTCGACGAAATCCATCACGACCGGGGCGCCCGATGCGGGCGAGATGGTCAGGCGGAAGTGCCCGGTCTCGGGCAGGCGCTGCGACTGGTGGGCCACGTTGAGCGACGAGGCGTGGAACTGCACCCGGAACGGCCGCTTGACCACCGGGCCCTCCAACTGCAGGGCCACGCCCTTGGCCGACAGCGTCTTGGGATCGGTCGGGTTCTTCTTGGTCACCGTGATGGTGGCGGGCTTGCTGTAGACGAAGTGGGGCAGGTGGTTCTGGTCGGCCAGCAGCATGCGCAACGTGTAGGTGCCGGGCTCCAGGGTGAGCACGGTTTCCATCTGGCCCTTGCCGAAGTGGATGTACTGGTCGTTGAACGGCAGCGCTTCCTTGAAGTTCAGCGGCAGGTCGCGGTTGACGAGCAGGTGGTGGTGTCCGCTTTTGGCCCGGCCCGGTTGCGCGATGGGCGCCAGGCCCCAGCCGCCGGACAGGCCGAACTTGAGCAGATAGGGCGTCTCGATGCGGTCGCCGTCCTTGAGATTGGTGAAGTAGGCCTCGGCCGTCAGGCGCGGCGGCGCGGCTTGCCAGGGGTGGGTCGTGCCAGGCGGGGTCTGCGCGAGGGCGGGCAGCACCGCGGCCGCGGCGAGGAGGAGAGAGGCAAGTCGGGTGGAGGCGCGCATGGCGGGCGGATCGGTGGTGAGCGGGGACGCCGTCGCGAAGTCTATCCAATCCGGCCCATACCCGGGGGGGTGTGGGCATGGCCAGGCGCCGGGGCCTGGCGGGGCCGTCATCAACGTGTCACGCGGTGCTGTTCCAGAAAACCGCGGTCGATGCGGTCTTTCCAGCCCCAGACCCAGCCGCCGGCCAGGGTCATTGGCCCCCAGCTCGCGATGGCGTGGCCCGTGCCGCAGGCGAGCAGGGCCATGCGCGGGCGCGAGGGGGGCAGGGCGCGCAGCGCGGTGCCCTCGTGCGCGGCCAGCAGGTTGTGGGCCAATGCCGCGCCGGCGTGCATGTCGCCAGGCGCCCCATCTGCACGGGCGGCCACGCTGCCGGTGGCGAACACCTGCGGGTGGCTGGTGCTTTGCAGGGTCGGGCCGGTCGACACCTGCCCGCTTTCGTTGAGCGCCAGGCCGCTGGCGGGCAACCAGGTGGGGGTGCGCACGCCCATGGCCAGCAGCGGCACGTCGCAGGCCAGGCGGGCGCCATTGCCCAGGTGCACCTGGCCTTCGCTCATGCCCACGCAGGCCTCGCGCAGCACGGTGATGCCGCGGCGCCGGAGCTGGCGCAGCACGCGCTGACGCACGCCGGGTGGCAGGTCGGTGCCGACCTCGTCACCTCCGGTGATGAGCGTGAAGCGGGCCCCCGGCAAGCCGTGTTCGCGGATGCCTTGTTCGGCCGCGAACACGAGTTCGATGCCATCGGCCTCGGCGCCCACGACGGCCACCGAGACGGCCTGTTGCTGCGCCAGTGCCATCACCTGGGGCCACAGCGCCACGAAGGCCTCCATGGGGCTCAGGTGCAGGGCATGGTGGTTGGCGCCCGGCATCTCGGCGTCGAGCCAGGCGCGGTCGGGCACGGTGCCGGTGTCGATGGACAGCAGGTCGTAGCCCAGCGTGGCCGGCACGCCTTGCGCGCCGCCCGTGGCCGCGACCTGCACCTGCCGCGACGCCACATCGAGCCCGGTGCAGCGGCCCTGCAGCCAGCGCGCGCTGGCCGCGCGCACCAGCGGCTCGAGCGCGACGCGCCCTTCGTCCGCCGTGTGCTGGCCAGTCATGAAGCCGGGCAGACAACCCTGGCCGGTGTGGTGCGCGAACGGTGTGAGCAGGATCACGTCCAGGTTGCCCGGGTGGTGCCGCGCCAGGCGCGCCAACACCTGCAGATGGGCCTGGCCGGCACCGAGCAACAGGAGTTTCTTGATGCCGTGGTGCATGGCTGCTTCAGACCACCAGCATGGCCGCGAACCAGGCGCAGCCGGCGAGCTTCACCGGCGCGGGGCGCCCGGGCGTGCGCCAGAGCGAGGCGAGCAGGAAACTGTTGTACGGCAGGGGAGCGAAGTGCACCGCCAGGGCCCAGGCGATCGGCTGGCCTTGCGAGACCAGCATCAGCGCCGCGAAGCCCGTGCAGAGGTTGATGATGCTGCCCACGGCGAGCATGTCGCGCCAGAACAGCGTGCGCCAGGCGACCTGGCCCTGCCAACGCCGGCCCCAGAACCCGGTCGTGGTGGGTGCTGGGCCGGTCATGAGCAGGAGGGTGTTCAATGGGCGCTCAGGATGCCGGCGCCGAGCAGGCCGAAGACCAGCAGGCCCAGCGCGATGCGGTAGTACACGAAGGCCATGTAGCCGCGCGTGGACACCAGCTTGAGGAAGACCACGATCACGCCATAGCCCACGCCGAAGGCGATCAGCGTGGCCAGGGCGGTGGGGCCGGGCGCGACCGGGCTGCCGTGCTGCCAGCTGCGCAGCAGCTGGTAGAAGCCCGAGCCCATCACGGCGGGAATCGCCAGCAGGAACGAGTAGCGCGCGGCCGCTTCGCGCGTGTAGCCCATGAGCAGGCCGGCGGTGATGGTGCCGCCCGAGCGCGAGACACCGGGGATCAGCGCCATCGCCTGGGCCAGGCCGAACAGCAGGCCGTGGCCCCAGGTGAGCTGGTTCAGTGGGCGCTCGCGCCGGCCGTAGCGGTCGGCCACGCCCAGGATGATGCCGAACACGATCAGCATGGTGGCCGTGATGTAGAGATTGCGCAGCGAGCCTTCGATCGCGTCCTTGAACAGCAGGCCCAGCACCACGATGGGCACCGAGCCGATGATGATCAGCCAGCCCATGCGCGCGTCGGGGTCCTGGCGCTTCGCCGGTTGCGTGAGCGAGGCCCACCAGGCGAGGAAGATGCGCACGATGTCGTGCCGGAAGTACAGCAGCACGGCGGCTTCGGTGCCGATCTGGGTGATGGCGGTGAAGGCCGCGCCCGGGTCGCCGCCCGAGGGCAGCAGCGGGCCGATGATGCGCAGGTGCGCGCTCGACGAGATGGGCAGGAATTCGGTCAGGCCCTGGATCAGGCCCAGGAAGGCGGCTTCGAGCCAGGCGGTGGTGGGGCTCATGGGTGGGGCAGGCAATGCGGCATGGTGCGCGAAGTATAGGGATGCGCTGCCCGAGGGGCTCAGGCCAGCAGGGCCTGCGCGAATTCGCGCGCGTCGAAGGTTTCGAGGTCTTCGAGTTTTTCGCCGACCCCGATGAAGTAGACCGGCACCGGTTTCTCGCGCGCGATCGCGCAGAGCACGCCGCCCTTGGCGGTGCCGTCGAGCTTGGTGATGACCAGGCCGGTGAGCTGCAGCGCCTCGTCGAAGGCCTTCACCTGCATCAGCGCGTTCTGGCCGGTGTTGCCGTCGATCACCAGCAGCACTTCATGCGGCGCGCCGGCATCGGCCTTCTGCACCACGCGCTTGATCTTGCGCAACTCTTCCATCAGGTGCAACTGCGTGGGCAGGCGCCCGGCGGTGTCCACCAGCACCACGTCGCGCCCGCGCGCCTTGCCGGCGGTCACGGCGTCGAAGCTCACGGCGGCTGGGTCGCCGCCTTGCTGGGTGATGATTTCCACCGTGTTGCGGTCGGCCCAGACAGCCAGCTGCTCGCGCGCGGCGGCGCGGAAGGTGTCGGCCGCCGCGAGCAACACCGAGGCGCCGCTGTCGGCCAGGTGGCGCGTGAGCTTGCCGATGGAGGTGGTCTTGCCCGCGCCGTTGACGCCCGCGACCATGATCACGGTGGGTTTGTGCTCGCCGATCACCAGCGGCTTCTGCAGCGGGGCGAGCAGGTCGGCGATGGCATCCGCCAGCAGACCTTTGACGGCGGCCGGGTCGGTGGTCTTGCTTTCCTTCACGCGGCGTTTCAGGTCACTGAGCAGGTGGGTGGTGGCTTTCACGCCGGTGTCGGCCATCAGCAGGGCCGATTCCAGCTCTTCGTAAAGGGCATCGTCGATCTGGGTGCCGGTGAACACCGTGGCGATGCCCGAGCCGGTCTTGCGCAGGCCGGCCTTGAGTTTGTCCAGCCAGCCCTGGCGCGGCGCGGCCGCGGGCGCAGCCGGCGTGGGTGCCGCAGCGGCTGGCGCGGGCGCCGCAGGCGAGGGCGCGGGGGCCTCTGGCAGGGCGGGCGTGGGCGGGGTGGGGGCTTTTTTGCGAAAGAACGAGAACATTTTTCCAACTCTAGAATCCATTGCATTCTATGAAACGCCTTATGCCGCTGACCAAGCAGCGCTGTTCTGCACTCCTGATGGTCCTGGCGATGGCGGGCGGCACCGCGCTGGCCCAGTCGCCCGCCACCCCGGTTTCCCCTCCACCGAGCACCGCCCAGGCACCCCTGGCGCAGCAATTCACACTGGCCAATGGCCTGACGCTGATCGTGCGGCCCGACCGCCGCGCACCCACCGTGGTCCAGATGCTGTGGGTGCGCGTGGGTGCCATGGACGAGGTCGATGGCACCAGCGGCGTGGCGCACGCGCTGGAGCACATGATGTTCAAGGGCACGCCCGACATCAAGGCGGGCGAGTTCTCGCGCCGCGTGGCCGCCTTCGGCGGCATGGACAACGCCTTCACCACGCGCGACGCCACCGCCTACCACCTGCAGATCCCCGCGCGCCGCCTGGAGACCGCGATGCAGCTGGAGGCCGATCGTTTCGCGCGCAACCAGTGGGACGACGACGAGTTCAAGCGCGAGATCGAGGTGATCAAGGAAGAGCGGCGCCAGCGCACCGAAGAGTCGCCGCGCGCCCGCATGTTCGAGGCGCTCAACGCCATGGTCTACCAGGCCCATCCGTACCGCCGGCCCGTGATCGGCTGGATGAGCGACATCGAGGCGATGACGCCCGACGACGCGCGCGCGTTCTACCGCCGCTGGTACGTGCCGGCGAACGCCGCCCTGGTGATCGCGGGCGACGTGGACGTGGCGCAGGTGCGCGCGCTGGCCGAGAAACACTTCGGCGCGTTGCCCGCCGCGGCCGTGCCCTCGCGCAAGCCGCGCGAGGAGCCCGCCCAGGCGGGGCCGCGCCGGCTCGAGTACCGCGCCGTGGCCGACCAGGCCCTGGTCGCGCTGGCGTACAAGGTGCCGCAGTGGCGCGGCGCCGAGGTGGACAACGAGACCGACCGCGATGCCCTCGCCCTGACCGTGCTCTCGGCCGTGCTCGACGGTTACGATGGTGCGCGCCTGGACCGCGCGCTGGTGCAGGGCGTGGGCACGGGCGGCAAGCGGCTGGCCGACAGCGCGGGCTCGTCCTACGGCCTCATGGGTCGGGGCCCGCAGCTCTTCATGCTCACGGCGGTGCCTTCGGCCGGCGTGACGACCGAGATGGCCTCGGCCGCGCTCAAGGCCGAGGTGGCGCGCATCGCCCGCGAAGGCATCCAGGAAGCGGAACTGCAGCGTGTGAAGACGCAGTGGACCGCTGGCGAGATCTACAAGCTCGACTCCGTGGCCAACCAGGCGCGCGAGCTGGGTGGCTACTGGATCAACGGCATGGGCCTGGACGCGGGCGACCGCCTGATGGCCCGCCTGCGCACGGTCACGGCGGCCCAGGTGCAGTCGGTGGCACAGCGTTATTTCTCCGACGAACAGCTCAGCACCGGCGTGCTGGTGCCCGATCCCTCGCGCCGCGAAGCGGCTCCTGCGGCCCCGGCCGGTCCTCGGCCCGCGCTGACGCGCCACTGAAGCGAGCCGCGTACACCATGACCCTGTTCACCCTGCTGCGCCGAACCCTGCCGGCCCTGCTCTTGCTGAGCACCCTGGGCACCGCCCGGGCCACCATCCCCATCGAACAGTGGACGCACGCCAGCGGCGCGCGCGTGCACCTCATTGCGAGTCCCTCGATCCCCATGCTGGACGTGCAGATCGATTTCGATGGCGGCCGGCGCCGCGATCCTGCGGCCCAGGCCGGCCTGGCAAGCGCGACCGCCGGGCTGCTCTCGGGCGGTGTGGCCGCGCAGCCCGGACTGCCCGCGCTCGACGAGAACCAGCTCAGCGAGGCCTGGGCCGACCTGGGCGCTCAATTCGGTGCCGGCATCACCCTGGATCGCTTCAGCGTTTCACTGCGCACCCTGACCGAACCCGATCTGCTCGACCGCGCGGTGGCATTGGCCGCGCGCCAGCTGGCCGCACCCGCCTGGCCCGAGCGCGTGTGGCAGCGCGACCGCGAGCGCCTGCTGGCCGCGCTCAAGGAGGCCGAGAATCGACCGGGCACGCAGGCCAGCCGCGCGTTCGGCCGTGCCGTGTATGGCGACCATCCCTATGGGTTCCGGGCCGATGCCAGCACCCTCAACGCGATCCGGGTGGCCGACATGCGCGCGTTCTACCGCCGCCATGTGGTGAGCTGCCGCGCCCAGGTATCGATGGTGGGGGCGGTGGACCGCGCCACCGCCGACCGCATCGTGGGCCGGTTGATGGCGGCCGTGCAGCCGCATGGGTGTTCGGCCTTGCCCGATCTGCCGTCCGTGCAGCCGCTGGCGAAGGCCGTGGATCAGCGCCTGCCCTTTGCCGCCGCGCAGGCGCAGGTGCTCATCGGCCAGCCCGGCGTGGCCCGCGCCGATCCCGACTTCTTTGCGCTCTACGTGGGCAACTACGTGCTGGGCGGTGGTGGCTTCGTCTCGCGGCTGATGACGGAGGTGCGCGAGAAGCGCGGGCTGACCTACGGTGTGTCCAGCTACTTCCTGACGGCGCGCCAGGCCGGCGCCTTCCAGATCGCCCTGACCACGCGGCCCGACCAGGCGGCGCAGGCGGTGGACGTGGTGCGAGAAGTGGTGCGCGACTTCGTCGCCAAGGGTCCGACCGAGGCCGAGCTGCAGGCCGCCAAGGACTACCTCATCAACGGCGAAGCCCTGCGGCTCGACAGCAACCGCAAGCTGCTGGACAACGTGGCCAACATCGCCTGGAACGACCTGCCGCTGGACTATCTCGACACCTGGACGAAGGAGATCGAGCGCCTGAGCGTGGCCGACATCCAGCGGGCCTTCGCGCGCGTGCTGCAGCCCGACCGCATGGTCACCGTGGTGGTGGGTGCGCAACCCTGAGGTCGCGTAAGCTCGCTGCCATGAAAAAGCCTGCCCCCAGCGCCGCGCGCGCCGCCGCGAGCGCCCCCCACGAGGTGCGCATCATCGGCGGCCAGTGGAAACGCACCAAACTGCCCGTGGCCGACCGCCCGGGCCTGCGGCCCACGCCTTCGCGCGTGCGCGAAACCCTGTTCAACTGGCTCGGGCAGGACCTGAGCGGCTGGCGCTGCATCGACGCCTTCGCCGGCACCGGGGCATTGGGCCTGGAGGCTGCCTCGCGCGGCGCGGTGGAGGTGGTGCTGGTGGAGCAAGACAGCGCCTTGCTCGCCAACCTGGGCCGCATCACCACCCAGCTCAAGGCCACGGGCGTGCGCGTGGAGCGGGGCGATGGTGTGGCGGCGCTGCGCCAGCGGGCCGGGCAAGGGCTGGATGTGGTGTTCCTGGACCCGCCTTTTGGTGAGGGCCAGAACGAGGCCTTGTATGCCGCCGCGCTGGCCGCCGCGCGCCAGGCGGTGCAAGGGGACGGCCTGATCTACCTGGAGGCCCCACGGGCCTGGAGCGAGGACGAACTGGCCCAGATCGGCCTGCAGGTGCACCGGCAAGGCAAGGCCGGGGCGGTGGCCTTTCACCTGTTGCGGCCATTGCCGGCCCAGTGAGGCGCGGCGTGGGGCCCCTCGCGCATAATCTTCGGCATGAGTTCAGCCCTTGCTTCAACCGGCGGTGGTGGCCGCGTGGCGGTCTACAGCGGTACCTTCGACCCCATCACCCTGGGCCATGAGGACGTGGCGCGCCGCGCCGCGCTGCTGTTCGACGAAGTGGTCATCGCGGTGGCCATCGCGCACCACAAGCAGACCCGCTTCACGCTGCAGGAGCGGCTGGACATGGCCGCCGAGGTCGCGTCCCGCATGCCGGGGCGGGTGCGGGTGCTGCCATTCGAAGGCCTGATCATGGACTTCTGCCGGCAGCATGGCGCAACCGCCGTGGTGCGTGGCATCCGCAACCTCACCGACTTCGACTACGAAGCCCAGATGGCGGCGATGAACCGCAAGCTGAATGCGGCGGTGGAGACGGTGTTCCTGCTGCCGCAGGCCGAGTTGCAGTGCATTTCCAGCACGCTGGTGCGCGAGATCTCGCAGCTGGGTGGTGATGTGTCGCAGATGGTGAGCGGCGCCGTGGCCGCGCGGCTCGCGCCCAAGCCTTTGCAGGCCTAGGGACCGTCACCATGGCCCTGTTGATCACCGACGAATGCATCAACTGCGATGTGTGCGAGCCCGAGTGCCCGAACCAGGCCATCTCCATGGGCGAGGACTTCTACGAAATCGACCCGGCGCGCTGCACCGAGTGCGTGGGGCATTTCGACGAACCGCAGTGTGTGCAGGTCTGCCCGGTGAACTGCATTCCGATCAACCCGGACCACGTCGAGTCGCGCGAGACGCTGTGGGAGAAGTACCAGCGCCTGCAGAAAGCCGGTCAGCCCTTGTCGGCCGCCGGTGACACGGCAGCCCCGCCACCCGCCTCGGCCTGAGGCGCTGACGTGGTGGCCGGCCGCGGTGGCTTGGGCCGCGGCGGCTTGCTGGTGTGGATCAAGGCCGTGGCCTTGTCCATTTCGCCCGCGATCAACTGCGGCAAGGCCTTGAGCGAGCGATCCAGCGCCTGCGCGATCGCGATGCGGTCATCGGGCGAGGGCTTCTTCAGCACCCAGTTCGCCACTTCGTTCTTGTTGCCCGGGTGGCCGATGCCCACGCGCAGGCGCCAGTAGTCGGCACTGCCGAGCTGCGCGTGGATGTCGCGCAGGCCGTTGTGACCCGCGTGTCCGCCGCCCTTCTTGAGCTTGGCCTCACCGGGCGCCAGGTCCAGTTCGTCGTGCACCACCAGCACCTCTTCGGGCGCGATCTTGAAGAAGCGCGCGACCGAGGCCACCGACTTGCCCGAGAGGTTCATGAAGGTCTGCGGCTCCACCAGCCAGACGCTCTGGCCACCCACGTTGGCCCGCGCCACCAGGCCGAAATGCCCACGCTCCATCTGCAGGGACACCTTGAGCAGGCGCGCGGCCTCGTCCACCCACCAGAAGCCGGCGTTGTGGCGCGTGTGTTCGTATTCCGGCCCCGGGTTGCCCAGGCCGGCGATGAGTTTGATCATGGGATCGGATTATCGAGGCGGAAAACAAAAAGGCCCGCGGGTGCGGGCCTTTCTGACAGCAGGGGCTGGAATTACTTCTTGCCCTTGCCCTTGGCGGCCTTCTTGTCGTCGGCGGGAGCGGCCACCGGTGCGGCGACCACTTCTTCCACCGGTTCCACCACGGTGGCCACGGTGATGTTCTTGCGGCCGTGCGTCACGAGCTTGACGCCCTTGGCCAGCTTGATGTCGCCGGTGTGCACGGTGGCACCCTTGGTGACTTCACCCAGGTCCACTTCGATGAACTCGGGCAGCTGGGTGGCCAGGCACTCGATTTCGATGTCGTTGAGCACGTGGCTGATCACGCACTTGTCGTTCTTGACGGCCGGCGAGTTGTCGGCGTTCACGAAGTGCAGCGGCACCTTCTTGCGCAGGCGGGTCTTGTCGTCCACGCGCTGGAAGTCCACGTGCAGCACTTGCGGCTTGTACGGGTGGTATTGCACATCGCGCAGCAGAACCTTCTGCACCTTGCCGGCGAGTTCCATGTCGAGGATGGACGAGTGGAACGCTTCCTTCTTCAGGGCGTGCCACAGGGCGTTGTGATCGAGTTCGATCGTGGCGGCCGGCGTTTCACCGCCGAAAACGATACCGGGCGCGCGACCGGTGTTGCGCAGACGGCGGCTCGCACCCGTACCCTGCTTGGCGCGCTCAAAAGCGACGAATTGCATGACTGACTCCTGTGGAGGGGTTCCGCGACCAGAACGCCTCTGTTTCAAAAAAGCCGCCCCCACCATGGAGACGACCCGCTTTTTGCTGCCTTCAGCCTCTTAGAAGAGGTTGTCCTGATCGGCAAACAAACTCATGACCGACTCACCCGAGGCGATGCGCGCGATGGTCTCGGCCATCAGCGGTGCCACGGAGAGCTGGCGAATCTTGGAGCAGGCCTGCGCGGCCTGCGAGAGAGGAATGGTGTTCGTCACCACCACCTCGTCCAGGGCACTGCCCTTGGCGATGCGTTCGATGGCCGGGCCCGAGAAGATCGGGTGCGTGCAGTACGCATACACGTTCTTCGCGCCGCGCTCCTTGAGCACCTCGGCGGCTTTGACCAGCGTGCCGGCGGTGTCGATCATGTCGTCCATGATCACGCAGTTGCGGCCTTCGATGTCGCCGATCACGTGCATCACTTCCGACACGTTGGCCTTGGGGCGGCGCTTGTCGATGATGGCCATGTCGCAGTTGAGCTGCTTGGCCAGCGCACGGGCGCGCACCACGCCACCCACGTCGGGCGAGACGATGAGCACGTCGGGGTAGTTCTTCTGGCGCAGGTCGCCCAGCAGCACGGGCGAGGCGTAGATGTTGTCGACCGGAATGTCGAAGAAGCCCTGGATCTGGTCGGCGTGCAGGTCCATGGTCAGCACGCGGCTCACGCCCACGGTCTGCAGCAGGTTGGCCACGACTTTGGCCGAGATCGGCACGCGGGCCGAACGCGGGCGGCGGTCCTGGCGGGCGTAGCCGAAATAGGGGATGACGGCGGAGATGCGCTCGGCCGAGGCGCGCTTGAGCGCGTCGACCATGATGAGCAGCTCCATCAGGTTCTCGTTGGTCGGCGAGCAGGTGGACTGGATCACGAACACGTGGCGCGCGCGCACGTTCTGCGTGATCTCGACCGTGACTTCACCGTCGGAGAAGCGACCCACATTGGCCGCGCCGAGTTGCGTGCCCAGGTGTTGGGCGATTTCGGAGGCCAGCACCGGGTTGGCGTTGCCGGTGAAGATCATGAAATCCGGGGGCTGAACTTGCATGGTATTCCCAGCTGTCTGAACGACGGACCCAGAAGATCGCCGTCAAAAAAGGCCACCCGGGGGTGGCCGTTCCGGTGCTTGATGTGTTGAAACAGGGTGGCAGGGGAGGAAGGACTCGAACCCTCGCATGCTGGAATCAAAATCCAGTGCCTTTACCAACTTGGCGACTCCCCTACGCAGGTCGATGGTTCGGCGTGATGCCGGACAACCAACCAAAAACGTCGCAGGTTGCGCAACCACTGCCTGGGCTGTGCGCTGCCGATTCTAATCGGTGCACCAGTCGAGCAATGGATGTGCATCCATGTTGCCGCATTCTCGAACCATCCAGCCGCCGGGGGCGTCTGTCAGGTCCACTGCCTGCGGCAGCTGTGCAAACACCGCGGTTCCCGATCCGGTCATTCGCCCTTGCAATCCATGGCTGTCGAGCCATCGAATGCAATGCCCCACATCGGGACAGAGCGCCTGCGCCACGGGTTGAAGATCGTTGTGTCCGACGGCCAGAACTTTCTGGAGATCGATCACCGCGCCTTCACGCGAGTCATTTGCAGCAAAGCCTTGGATTGTAGCAGTTTTTGTGTCGCGCTTGAGCTCGGGCGAGCCAAAGATGCGTTGGGTGGAGGCGCCCGTGGGCGGCTTGACCGCGAGGAAGCGGGTGGGCGGCAGGGCCACGGGGGTGAGCTGCTCGCCCACGCCTTCCACCCAGGCGTTGCGCCCGCCGATGAAAAACGGCACGTCGGCGCCCAGTTGCAAACCGATCGCCGCCAGCTGCGACCGCTTCAACCCCAGCCCCCAGAGCCGGTTCAGGGCCAGCAGGGTCGTGGCCGCGTCCGAGGAGCCGCCGCCCATGCCGGCCTCGGCGGGCAGGCGTTTTTCCAGGCCGATGTGCACGCCGTGAGCACAGCCGGTGGCCTGTTGCAGGGCCCGTGCGGCCCGCACAGACAGGTCTTCGGCCGGCAGGTGGCCGGGCGTGAGGTCCTCGCGGCTGATCGCGCCATCGGCCCGGCGCTCGAAATGCAGGTGGTCGCACCAGTCCACCAGCATGAAGATGGACTGCAACAGGTGGTAACCGTCGGCCCGTCGGCCGGTGATGTGCAGAAAGAGGTTGAGCTTGGCGGGCGCAGGCACGTCCAGCAGGCGCCGCACGGGGGCGTGGGAGGTCATGGCTGGAAGACGACGCGCAGTTCGGCGGTGGGCAAGGGGGTGGAGCGGCGTGCCGTGATGCGGCCTTCGGCCTGACGCGACAGATCGGCCTGCCAACCGGGCACATCGCCTTGCTCGCCGCGCAGCCAGCCGAACAGCGCCGCGACCGGCACCGCCGTGCCGCTGAGTTCGGTGGTGAGCTCGTCCAGGTTGCCGCGCCGGGTGACCTGGCCGCCCTGGCGCAACTCGGCGCTCTGGGGCGTCCACACCACGGTCGCCAGCGTGTTGCCCAGGGGCGAGGTGAGTTGCAGCTCGCCTTCGGCGGGGGCGCCGCGCAGGTCGAAAGCGGCGGAAAACGACTGGGGTGGCGCGCTGTCGACTTGAAGGGACAGGCGGCCGCTCCACACCGTTTCGCCAGGCAGTGCCGAGCGAGGCGGTGTGGCGCAAGCCGAGAGCACGGCGGCCAAGGCCAGCACGGCCAAGCGGCCCTGCAGCCTGGGCCAGGGGAAAGCCCGCACGGTCATGGTTTGACTTGCAGGCGTTTGAGGGTGGCCTGCAGGGTTTCGTTGTCGGCCGCGAGAAGCAGGCCTTCGCGCCAGATCTTCAGCGCCTGCTCGCGCTGGCCTTGCACCCATAGCACCTCACCCAGGTGCGCGGCGATTTCCGGGTCGGGCCGTTTGCCGTAGGCCGCCTGCAGGATGGACAGGGCGCGCGCGTTGTTGCCCATGCGGAATTCGACCCAGCCCAGGCTGTCCTGGATATAGGCATCGCCCGGCGCGAGCGAGACCGCCTTCTCGATCAGCTGTTTGGCTTCCGGCAGGCGCATGTTGCGCTCGGCCAGCGAGTAGCCCAGCGCGTTGTAGGCGTGGTGGTAGTCGGGCTTGAGGGCGATCAGCTGGCGCAGCAGGCGCTCCATGTCGGCCAGTTTCCCAGCCTTCTCGGCCATCATGGCCTGGTCGTAGATCAAGTCGGTGTCTTCAGGGAAGCGGGTGGCGGCCTCGTTGTAGACCTCGTAGGACTGCTGGTAGGCCTTGAAGTCGCGCAGCAACTGCGCTTCGGCGACCAGCTTGAGGCGCACGTCTTCGGGCCGGCGTTCGGGCTGGCCGCGCAACAGCGCGCGGGCCTGGGGCAATTGGCCCTGGCGGGCCAGCAGCGAGGCGCGCCGCATCTGGGCGGCCATGATGTCGTCGGCGTTCTCGATGCGGTCCAGCCAGGCATTGGCGGCGGGAAAGTCGTTCTGCTTTTCCGCGATCTGCGCCATCAGCAGGTAGGCCTGCGTCAGGCCGCGCGCGGTGCGCTCGTCGCCCGACTGGCGCGCCAGCGCCATGTACTTCTGCAGCGACGCCGTGGCGGGCGCCAACGCGTTGTCTTGCGCCTGCAGCGAAGCCAGCAGCAACCAGGGTTCGGCCTGGTCGGGTTGGCGCGCGGTGAGCGCTTCGAGTTGCGCACGCGCTTCGCTGTTGCGTTGCAGGTCCACCAGGATGCGGGCATAGGCCAGCGCCACGGCGGTGTCGCCCGGCGTGGCGGCATTGCCGGTCTGCAGCTGTTGCCGCACGATGGCCTCGGCGTCGTTTTTCCCGCGCTCCATCAATTCCAGCGCGAGCAGGGCCGGGTAGGGCGATGCAGGATCGATCGCATGGCCTTCGCGCGCCGCCGCGAGGGCCGGGGGCAACTGGTCCTGCGCCAGCTCCATGCGGCCCACGGTGGTCCAAGCCGCCGCGGCATGGAAGGGTTGTTTGAGCGAGGGCGCCAGGGCCTCGCGCACCACGTTCGCCGCCAGGGCCTTGTCGGCAATGCGCCCGTAGGTTTGCGGAATGGCGTTGATGGTGTCGTTGCGCTCGGTCACCGGGCTGGCTTGCAGGATGGCCTGCAGCACCGGGCCGGTCTCGCCCACGCGGTTGAGCGCCAGCAGGATCTGCAGCACGAAGCGGTTGGCTTCCGGGCTGTTCGGAATTTCCTGGGCCCAGGCGCGCGCCGCGGTCAGCGCGGCCTCGCCCGAACGGGCCTGCAAGGCCACATCCACCGCGCGCCGGTACAGCTCCGGATCCTTCTGGCGGCGTGCCGCGTCCAGGATGAGCGAATAGCCCGTGCCCGGCTCACCCGCGCTGACATTGAGTTCGCCCAGCAGCAGTTGGTAGAAGAGGGGCGCGTTGAGGGCCGAATTGACCACGGCGGGCCCGCTTGCGGGGGGCCGGGCGGCGGCTGCGGGTGGCGCGGCCGGTGGGGCAGGCTGCGCGGCCGCGCCAAAAGCCAAGCCCAAGAGAACCAGGGTCGCGGTGCGGTGCAAGGTGTTCATCGGGTCATGATAATGGGAAGGGTTCAGGGGCACGGGGGTGTGACCCCAAGACCGCACCGGCGTTCCGGACCCCTGCAGAAAAACCACCCGCCATGCCCGAATTGCCCGAAGTCGAAGTCACGCGCCGCAGCTTTGCCGACCGCATCGCGGGCGCCCAGGTGCGTGCGCTGTCCCTGGGCAAGCCGCTGCGCTGGCCTCTGGGCTGTGAGCCTTCGAGCCTGGCCGGGCGCCAGGTGCGCTCGGTGGCGCGGCGCGGCAAGTACCTTCTGGTGCATCTGGACGAGGGGGTGTTGCTGTTGCACCTGGGCATGTCGGGCAGCCTGCAGTTCGCCCCCAGCCTGCCGCCGCGCGGCGTGCACGACCACTTCGAACTGTTGACCAGCCACGGGGTGCTGCGCCTGCACGACCCGCGCCGCTTTGGTGCGGTGGTCTATGCCCCGTCTCTGGAGGACGCCCGGGTGCTCAAGCTGTTGGGCGGCCTGGGGGTCGAGCCCCTGGAGATCGGCTTCGATGCAGTGAGTTTCCACCGGGCCCTGAAGCTGCGGCGCTCCGCCATCAAGCAGGTGCTGATGGCGGGCGACATCGTCGTGGGCGTGGGCAACATCTATGCGTCGGAGGCGCTGTTCATGTCGGGCATTCACCCCGCGCTGCGCGCCGATCGCCTGAGCAAGCCCCGCGCGGCGCGGCTGCACGCGGCCATTGTGTCGGTGCTGCAGCGAGCGGTGGCGTTGGGAGGCAGCACCTTGCGCGACTTCTCCAGTGCCGAAGGGCAGAGCGGCTACTTCCAGCTCGATGCCATGGTCTATGGCCGCGAGGGCCAGCCCTGCCGGGTCTGCGGGACGCCGGTCAAGGCGATGCGGCAGGGCCAACGGTCCACATTCTTCTGCCCCGTGTGTCAGAAAAAGTGACGCGCCAGCGGTGCGGTTTTGTGCCCGGGCGCCCGGCTGTCGGTCTTTCCGACCGGTCAGCTTTCTCCTGTGTGCCGATGCTATATTGACCTATTGACAGAGACACAAGGCCCATGAGCTTCAACCAGGAATTCGATCAGCACGGTGTGTGGCGCAAGCAGTTTGCCTTGCGCCTGAAGCTGTTGTCCGAATGGTTGACCGACCACGACCTCATGGAGTCTGGCGTGCGAGAGCGCCTCGACCAGCTGCATGCGCAGGTCAAGAACGACAAGATCATGGTGGCCTTCGTGGCCGAGTTCTCGCGTGGCAAGTCCGAGCTGATCAACGCGGTGTTCTTCGCCGGTTATGGCCGTCGCATCATGCCCGCCAGCGCCGGGCGCACCACCATGTGCCCCACCGAGCTGGGCTATGACGCGGAAGTGCCGCCGTGCCTGCGCCTGCTGCCCATCGAAACCCGCCTGCAGCCGCAATCGCTGCTGGACTGGCGCAATGCGCTGGAGAAGTGGGAGCGGGTCGATCTCGACGTGAACGACCCCAAGCAGCTGGCGCGCGCGATCCAGAAGGTGGCCGAGGTGCGCCGCGTGACGCAGGCGGAAGCGGCGGCGCTGGGGTTCTGGCACGACGAGGTGCCCGAAGACAACCCCTTGCCTGGCCCGGACGGCCTGATCGAGGTGCCGAAATGGAGGCATGCGCTGATCAACATGGCGCACCCCTTGCTCAAGCAAGGCCTGGTGATTCTCGATACCCCGGGCCTCAACGCCATCGGCGCCGAACCGGAGCTCACCGTGAGCCTGCTGCCGCAGGCGCACGCGGTGGTGTTCATCCTCGCGGCCGACACCGGCGTGACCAAGTCCGACCTGACCATCTGGCGCCAGCACCTTGCGGTGCTGGGCGAGGGGCGCGAGTCCCGGCTGGTGGTGCTCAACAAGATCGACACCATGTGGGACGCACTGAGCTCGCCCGAGCAGGTGCAGTTGCAGATCGCTTCGCAGCGCACCGACTCGGCCGAGATCCTTGGCCTGTCGCCGCGCCAGGTGCTGGCGGTGTCGGCGCAGAAGGGCCTGCTGGCCAAGGTGCACCGCGACAAAAAGCTGCTGGCCGCCAGCAACCTGATGGAGCTGGAGACCGCTCTGGGCGTGGATCTGCTGGGTCAGCGCCGCAAGATCCTGGGCGCGGCCGTGGCCAATGGCATCCAGGCGCTTCGCTCGGAAACCGGCCGCATGGTGCACACCCGAGCGCGCGACCTGGTGGAGCAGATCCAGGAACTCGAAGGCTTGCGCGGCAAGAACACCGGTGTGATCAAGCAGATGCGCCTGCGCATCGAGCAGGAGCAGGCCGACTTCGATGCGAGCGGTGCCAAGATCCAGGCGGTGCGCTCGGTGCACCTGCGCCTGCTCAAGGACCTGTTCGCGATGCTCAGCTCTTCCCATCTCAAGGCCGAGGTGGCGACCCTGGGCAAGGCCTTGAAGCAGCCCGGCATCAAGCTGGGCGTGCGCCGCGCCTACGACCACACCTTCGACCGCCTGCGCACCGACATGGGCAAGGCCGATCGCATGGCGGGTGATATCCAGTCCATGCTGGAAGGCAGCTTCAAGAACCTCAATGCCGAGTACGGTTTCTCGCTGCAGGCGCCCACGCCGCCGCGCCTGGGACAGTACGTGAAAGACCTCGACCTGATCGAGAAAAGCCACCTGCAGTACCTCAGCCTGGGCAACGCGCTGCGCCTGGCGCAGCCCGAGTTTGCCGAGCGCCTGGCGCGTGCGCTCATGAGCCGGCTGCGCGTGGTGTACGACACCGCGGTCAACGAGGTGGAGCTGTGGAACAAATCCGCCGCCGCCCAGCTCGATGCGCAGTTGCGCGAGCGCCGCCGCAATTTCAGCCGGCGCATCGAGGCCGTGTCGCGCATCCAGCAGGCCGCTGGTGGTCTGGACGAACGCATCCGGGAGCTGCAATCGCACCAGGCCGAGCTGAATCAGCTCGACGTCAAACTGGCCGAGCTCACCGACCACCTGCTGGCCGCACCCGAAGAAGAACCCTCCGACGAAGCGCTCGCGGCATGAGCGCCGAGGCGATTTCGGTGAACCCCGTGGGGGCGGCACTGCCCATCACTTTTGCGCCCCTGCTCATTGAATGGCAGCGCCATTCGGGCCGCAGTGGCCTGCCCTGGCAGAACACCCGCGATCCCTACCGGGTGTGGCTGTCGGAGGTCATGCTGCAGCAAACCCAGGTCAGCACCGTGCTGTCCTATTACCCCCGTTTCCTGGAGCGTTTCCCGGACGTGCGCGCCCTGGCCGCCGCGTTGCCCGATGACGTGATGGCCCTTTGGAGCGGCCTGGGCTACTACAGCAGGGCGCGCAACCTGCACCGCTGCGCGCAGGCGGTGGTGAAGGACCACCACGGTGTGTTCCCCGACACGGCCGAGCAACTCGAGACCCTGCCGGGCATCGGTGCCTCCACCGCCGCGGCGATCGCGGCGTTCTGCCACGGCGAGCGCATCTCCATCCTCGATGGCAATGTGCGCCGGGTGTTGTCGCGCCTGCTTGCCTTCGAAGGTGACCTGGCGCAGGCCGGGCCGCAGCGCGAACTCTGGTCGCTCGCCCAGGCCTTGTTGCCGGACGCCCCCACGCGCGAGGACATGACGGCCTACACGCAGGGTTTGATGGACCTGGGCGCGACGGTGTGTCAGCGCACCAAGCCGCTGTGCGGGCGCTGCCCGGTGCAGATGGTGTGCCGCGCGCACGGGACGGATCAGATTTCGCGCTTCCCGGTCAAGACCCGCCGTGTGGCACGCCGTTTCGAGAACTGGTGGCTGTTGCTGGTGCGGGGCACCGGTGCCGATGGGCAACAAGCCTTCTGGCTGGAGCGCCGGCCCGCACCGGGCATCTGGGCCGGGCTGTACTGCCCGCCCGTGTTCGCCGATGAGCCGGCCTTGCAGGCGTCGCTGTCATCCGGGTTTGCCCGGCGGCTACAGCCGCTCGAGCCGGTGTCGCACAGCCTGACCCACCGGGAGTTGCGCCTGCACCCCTTGCTGCTGGATCTGCGGGAAGGTCAAGGGTCTGACGGTTTGCCCGAAGGCCAATGGGTGCCCGCAGGCGCCTTGATCGACCACGGTCTGCCGACGCCTGTGCGCCAGCTGTTGTCGGCCTTGAGTTAACTCAGCTCGGCCGCCTGGCTCGCCGGCCCGGGCCAGTTGTCGTCTTCGCGGTGGCGCACGCGCGTGAACCAGTCGGGCGCGAAGGTGTCGGCCAGCCGCTCCACCAGGTACACCGAGCGGTGCTGGCCGCCGGTGCAGCCGATCGCCACCGTCACGTAGCTGCGGTGGTCGCGCAGCATCTGTGGCAGCCAGTGGCGCAGGAAGGCGGTGATCTGCTCTTCCATCTGCCCCACCTCGGGCTGGGCCGCGAGGTACGCGGCCACCGGGGCATCGAGCCCGCTCAAGGGTTTGAGTTCGGGTTCGTAGTGCGGGTTGGGCAGCATGCGCACGTCGAACACGAAGTCGGCGTCCATGGGAATGCCGCGCTTGAACGCGAAGGACTCGAACACCAGCGTCAGGGGCGCCTGCGTCGCACCGAGCAGGTCCTTGATCTGGCTGCGCAGGCGCGTGGGACGGATCAGGCTGGTGTCGAGCACGAGCGCCTGCTCTCGCAATTCGGCCAGCAGCTCGCGTTCGTGTTCGATCGCGTCGGTCAGCGCGCGGTGCTGGTCGTGGGCCTGCTTGAGCGAGAGGGGGTGCAGGCGGCGCGTTTCCGAGAAGCGGCGCACCAGCGTGTCGGTGGTGGCGTCCAGGAACACCGTGGTGAGGTGCACCGGCCGGTGGGCTCGGCGCTGCAGCTGGGCCAGGCGTCTGGGCAGGCCTGGCAGCGAGGCGGCACTGCGCACATCCATGGCAATGGCCACCCGGGGGGCCTGGTTGCTCTGCTCCAGTTCGATGAAGGACTCGAGCAATTCGGGTGGCAGGTTGTCCACGCAGTAGAAGCCCACGTCTTCGAGCGCGGTGAGTGCCACCGATTTGCCCGAGCCGGACATGCCGGTGATCAGGACCAGATGGATTGGGGTGTCGTCAATCGGGTTCATCGCAACGGCTGCGTATTTCACACGGCCAGCATTTCGCGGGCATGCGCCAGCGAGATTTCGGACTGTTCGCCACCGCCCAGCATGCGGGCGAGTTCGCGCACGCGCGCGTCGGTGGCGATGGGCTCGACGGTGCTTTGGGTCTGGCGGCCCACGGCCTGCTTGCTCACGAGCAGGTGGTGGTCGGCGCAAGCGGCCACCTGGGGCAGGTGGGTCACGGCAAGCACTTGGCGGTCCTTGCCGAGTTGGCGCAGCAACTGGCCCACAGTGTGGGCCACGGCCCCACCGATGCCCGAGTCCACCTCGTCGAAGATCAGCGTGGGCGCCTGGCCCAAGCGGCTGGTGACGACCGAGATGGCCAAGGCGATGCGAGACAGCTCACCGCCCGAAGCCACCTTGCCGACCGGCTTGGGTGTGGCGCCCGCGTGGCCTGCGACGCGGAACTCGACCTGCTCCGCGCCCTGGGCCTGGGGTTCATCCAGCGGCAGCAAGGCGACTTCGAACACCCCGCCTTGCATGCCCAGCGTCTGCATGGTGGCTGTGACGGCCTTGGACAGCTTGGGGGCTGCCTTCTGCCGTTCTTTGCTGATGGCCTGCAAGGCGGTGCCAAAGGTTTTCCAGTCGGCGCGCTCGGCGCGTTGCAGGGCTTCGATGTCCAGCGCCTGGTCAACCTGGGCGAGTTCTGCCTTCCATTGCGCGTGCACCTCGGCCAGCTCTTCCGGCGTGCGGCGGTAGCGCCGCGCCAGCGAAACCCAGAGCGACAGGCGCTGGTCCAGCGCCTCCAGGCTGGCGGGGTCCTGTTCGGTGTGACGGCTGTACTGGTGCAGGCTGTGCACGGTGTCTTGCACCTGAGCGAGCGCGGCCTCCAGCGCTTCGATGGCGCTGGCGAACTGCGGTTCGATGTGGGCCTGTGCCTGTAGGGCCGAGAGCGCACGGTGGACCAGGGCTGCGGCGTTGGTATCGTCTTCGCCCAGCGCGTTTGCGGCGACCCGGGCCGCGTCAAGCAAGCCCTGGGCGTTGGCGAGCCGGCTGTGCTGGGCATTGAGCTCCTCCCATTCGCCGGCCTGAGGGCTCAGCTTGTCGAGTTCCGCGATCTGCCAGGCGAGGCGTTCGCTTTCCTGCTGCAGCGTGGCCTGTTTTTCGATGGCGGCATCCAGCGCCTTGCGGCGTTGGCGCCACTGTGTCCAGGCTCGGGCCGCCGGCGCGGTGTCGATGCCGGCATAGGCGTCGAGCAGGTCGCGCACCGCATCGGCGCGCGTGAGGCTTTGCCAGGCGTGCTGGCCGTGAATGTCCACCAGGCCATCGGCCAGGGCCTTGAGCTGGGTCACGGTGGCCGCGCTGCCATTGATCCAGGCCCGACTGCGGCCCTCGGTGTCCACGGTGCGGCGCAGCAGCAGGCCGTCTTCGACGGGAAATCCCTGTTCCTCCAGCCACGGCGTGAGCGAAGCGGGGGCATCGAACTCGGCCGCGATGTCGCAGCGCGCCGCACCTTCGCGCACCACGCCACTTTCCGCGCGCGCGCCCAGCGCGAGTTGCAGGGCGTCGATCAGGATGGACTTGCCGGCGCCCGTTTCCCCGGTGAGCACACCAAAGCCGGAGCCGAGCTCCAGTTCGAGGGACTGCACGATGACGAAGTCGCGCAAAACGATGCGTCTGAGGCTCATGGGTGTAAGAGGCGCGGCGTTGATGAAATGGGAGCGCAGCCGCTATTCTGACCGGGCTTTCAGGCCCCTTCGTTCCAGTGCAGCTTTTTGCGCAAGGTGTCGAAGTAGGTCCAGCCCACCGGGTGCAGCAAGCGCAGCGCATGTTCGGAGCGGCGCACCACGATGCGGTCGCCATGCAGCAGGCTGGTGAGCGTCTGCATGTCGAAGTTGGCGCTGGCGTCGCGACCCGAGACGATCTCCACCGCGATCTCGCTGTGCGAAGGAATCACCACCGGCCGGTTGGACAGCGTGTGTGGCGCGATCGGCACCATCACCCAGCCGCCGATGCCGGGGTGGAGCAGGGGGCCACCGGCCGACAGGGCATAGGCGGTAGAGCCGGTGGGCGACGCGATGATGAGGCCGTCGGCGCGCTGGTTGGCCACGAAATGGCCGTCCACCTCCACGCGCAACTCGATCATGCTCGCCACGCCGCCCCGGTTGACCACCACGTCGTTGAGCGCCGTGGCCTCGAACACGCAACGGCCATCGCGCCAGACCGTGGCCGCCATCAGCGCGCGCGCGTCTTCCTCGAACTCGCCGCGCAGCATGGGGCGCAGCTTTTCCTGGTAGCTGTCAAAAGGAATGTCGGTGATGAAGCCCAGCCGACCCTGGTTGATGCCCACCAGTGGCACGCCATAACGCGCGAGCTGGCGCCCGATGCCGAGCATGGTGCCGTCGCCGCCGACCACCAGGGCGAGGTCGCAAGCCTTGCCCATGGCCGGCACGTCGAGCGCCGGATACTGCAGCAAGCCCGTGTTGGCGGCGGTTTCCTTTTCCAGCGAAACGTCGCAGCCTTCGTCGTGCAGGAAGTGCGCGATCTCGTCCACCGCATTGCGCGCACCGGGTGCGTGGTACTTGCCCACAATGACGACATGCGCAAAACGCAGGGGCCGGTTCCATCGGGCGGTCGTGGACCGGGTGTCGGTTGACATGCTCATTCGGAAATTACAACACAGCTTTCCTGTGGCGGAATGGCATAAAACCCTGTGCGTCGGCGGTACCGTCGGGGGCATCCGTCCTTAGAATGAAGCCATGTTGGATGACCGCGCCAAGTTGTTGCTCAAAGCCCTCGTCGAGCGTTACATCGCCGACGGCCAGCCCGTGGGCTCGCGCACGCTCGCCAGGGCCGCCGGCATGGAGCTGTCGCCGGCCACCATCCGCAACGTGATGAGCGATCTCGAGGAGCTTGGGCTGATCGCGAGCCCGCACACCTCGGCCGGCCGCATTCCCACGGCCCGTGGCTACCGGCTGTTTGTGGACACCATGCTCACGGTGCGCCGCGAAAGCCTGCCTACGGTGAGCGACATGGGTGCCCCGGGCATCGAGGCGGGGCAGCCGCATCGTGTCATCAGCAACGCCGCGCAGATGCTGTCCAACCTGTCGCAGTTCGTGGGCGTGGTCATGGCACCCCGGCGCGCCTCGGTGTTCCGCCACATCGAATTCCTCAGCCTGTCCGAACGGCGCGTGCTCGTGATCATCGTGTCGCCCGAGGGCGACGTGCAGAACCGCATCATCCACACGCAGGTCAACTTCACCCAGCCACAACTGCTGGAAGCCGCCAACTTTCTCAATGCCCATTACTCCGGTCTCACCATGGAGGCGGTGCGCGAGCGCCTCAAGACCGAGGTGGACGCCCTGCGCGGCGAGATCGCCGATCTCATGAAGGCGGCGGTCGATATCGGAGCCGAGGCCAGCGAGGCCCAGGACGAGGTGGTGGTGTCGGGCGAACGAAACCTGCTCTCCGTCAGCGAGTTCTCCAGCGATATGGGCAACCTGCGCCGCATGTTCGACCTGTTCGAGCAGAAGACCCAGCTGATCCGTTTGCTCGATGTGTCGGCCCAGGCCGATGGCGTGCGCATCTACATCGGTGGTGAAAGCCAGGTCGTGCCCTACGAAGACCTGTCCGTGGTGACTGCCCCTTATGAGGTGGACGGCCAGGTGGTGGGCACGCTGGGTGTGATCGGCCCCCAGCGCATGTCGTACGAGCGCATGATCCAGATTGTTGATGTCACGGCCAAGCTGGTTGGTAACGCGCTCAGCCACCACAAATAAGCCCCCCTACAATCCTTGGGCGGGCCGTTAGCTCAGTTGGTTAGAGCAGAGGACTCATAATCCTTTGGTCGTTGGTTCAAGTCCAACACGGCCTACCAAAAAAATGCTGCTATAATTCGAGGCTTCGCGGCTGTAGCTCAGTTGGATAGAGTACTTGGCTACGAACCAAGGGGTCGTGGGTTCAATTCCTGCCAGCCGCACCATATGGAAGCCCGCAGCCAAAAGCTGCGGGCTTTTTCATTTTTTGCCTGGGAATCGCCCACCATGAGCAAGGCCTTCACCCGCGAAACCGATTCGGACGATGAAGACGATCTGCCGGCCGCGGCGCCCGTGCCCGGTGGCAAGAACTACATCACCCGCGCCGGCTACGACCGGTTGCGCGCCGAACTGTTCTCGCTGATCGACGACGAACGTCCCAAGATCGTGGACATCGTTCACTGGGCGGCCAGCAATGGCGACCGCTCGGAGAACGGTGACTACCTCTACGGCAAGAAGCGCCTGCGCGAGATTGACCGGCGCATCCGCTTCCTGACCCGCCGGCTCGAGATCGCCGAAGTCGTCGACGCTTCGCTGCACTTTGGTGGCGATCAGGTGTTCTTCGGTGCCACCGTGACCTACGCCGACGACAACGGGCAGGAGACCACCGTGACGATCCGGGGCGTGGACGAAGCCGACAGCGCTCAGGCCCAGGTCAGCTGGATCTCTCCCGTGGCGCGTTCCCTGCTCAAGGCGCGGGTGGGCGATGTGGTGAAGCTCGTGGTGCCTGGCGGCGTGCAGGAGCTCGAAGTGCTGAGCGTGCGGTATCCGGCGCCAGGCGAGGGCGCCTGAAGTCAGGGCTTGTAGCGCTGCGCCTTGATGACCGAGGTGGTGCGTTTGAGGCTGCGCAACACATCGGCCAGGTGCTGGCGGTCGCGCACTGCCACCGAGAAACGGATGTCCGTCGCGGTCTGGGCGGGTTCATCGCCCATGTCCACATGGGTGATGTCGGCTTCGGCCGCTGCGATGCTGGACGCCACGCGCGCGAGCACCCCCTTGCCATTCGTGACGGTCACGATCACCGTGGTGTCGAACGAGCGCACGGGTTCGTCGGCCCACTCGACTTCCAGGAAGCGTTCGCCATCGCGCAAGAGCAGGCGTTTGCCGGTGGGACAGTCGTCCGCGTGCACCACGAGGCCCTCGCCACGACCGAGGTAACCGACGATGCGGTCGCCCGGGATCGGCTTGCAGCAGGGCGCGTACTGCACCGACAGGCCCTCGCTGCCGTCGAGCGTGACCACACCTTGCGAGACCGATTCGTCCCGGCCGCTGGCGTAGCGCTCGGTGCTGATCAGCAGGGCGTCGGGCTTGAGGCCGGTTTCGGCCAGCAGCACGGCCAGCTTCTTGCCCACCATGCTGGCGATGCGCTTGCCCATGCCGATGTCCGACAGCAGCTCCGCGCGCGACTTGTTCCCGGTGAAGCGCAGCAGTTTTTCCCAGGTCGCGTGGTGTGGGCCCACTTCGGACGGCAGGGTCGCGATGCCTTCGGAGCGCAGGGCCTGGCCGAGCATGCGTTCGCCCAGCTCGTGTGACTTCTCCTGTGCCACCGTCTTGAGGTGGTGCCGGATCTTCGAGCGCGCCCGGCCGGTCTTGACGAAGGACAGCCAGGTCGGGTTGGGCTCGGCCTTCTCGGCCGTGACGATCTCGACGACGTCGCCATTCGCCAACTCGGTGCGCAGCGGTCGCTGCTCGCCGTTGATGCGCGCCGACACCGTGTGGTTGCCCACGTCGCTGTGGATGGCGTAGGCGAAGTCCATCACGGTGGCGCCGCGCGGCAGCGCCATGATCTTGCTCTTGGGTGTGAACACATAGACCGCATCGGGGAAGAGGTCGATCTTGATGTGGTCCCAGAACTCCGCCGCATCGCGCGTTTCCTGCTGGATGTCCAGCAAGGACTGCAGCCATTGCGTGCCCAGCCGTTGCGAAGTGTCGCTGTTGGGTTCGCTGGCCTTGTAGAGCCAATGCGCGGCCACCCCCGATTCGGCCACCACGTCCATGGCGTGCGTGCGCAGCTGGAACTCGATGTTGGTGCCGAAGGGGCCGATCAGCGTGGTGTGCAGCGACTGGTAGCCGTTGACCTTGGGAATGGCCACATAGTCGCGGAACTTGCCCGGCAGCGGCTTGTAGAGCTGGTGCAGCACGCCCAGCCCGGTGTAACAGTCGGTCAGCTCGGGGACGATGATGCGAAAGCCGTAGATGTCGGTGACCTGCGAGAACGACAGGTGCTTGTTGTCCATCTTGCGGTAGACCGAATACAGCGTCTTCTCCCGACCCATGATGCGCACGCTCATGCCGTGCCGCACGAAGTCTGCTTCCACCTCGCGCTGGACGCGGGCGATCAGGTCGCGGCGGCGGTTGCGCGATTTATTGAGGGCCTTGGAGAGCACCTCGTAGCGCCAGGGATGCAGGAAACGGAACGCCAGGTCCTGCAGTTCGCGATAGGTGAAGTTCAGGCCCAGCCGGTGCGCGATGGGTGCGTAGATTTCCAGGGTTTCGCTGCTGATGCGCTGCCACTTCGAGCGCGGCATGTCGCCCATGGTGCGCATGTTGTGGGTGCGGTCGGCAAGCTTGATCAGGATGACCCGCACGTCCTTGGCCATGGCCAGCAGCATTTTGCGGAACGACTCCGCCTGGTTCTGCTCACGCGTGTCGAATTCCAGCTTCTCCAGCTTGGTGAGGCCGTCCACCAGCTCGGCCACGGGCGCGCCGAAGCGCTCCACCAGTTCTTCCTTGGTCACGCCGCAGTCTTCAATGGCGTCGTGCATCAGCGCCGCCATCAGCGCCTGGGCGTCCAGCTTCCATTCGGCGCACTGGGCGGCCACCGCGATCGGGTGGGTGATGTACGGGTCACCGTTCTTGCGCAACTGGCCCAGGTGGGCCTCGTCGGCGAACCGGTAGGCCTGGCGGATGCTTTCAATGTCGGTCGGACCGAGGTAATCCAACTTGCCCAGCAGCGCGGCAAAGCTCGCCGCAGCGGCGCTCGCGGCCGGATGCGCCTGCTCGGCTGGGGACTGAAGGGTGCCGTTGTCGGCCTCGGTGATCATCTGCATACTTTAGCGCGAGACGATGGATCCCGCTGAGTCCATGCACAGAGTCTGTGCAAGGCGCATGAATACGTCCGGAGCAGGGGCGAAAAAAAACACCGCAGCGCGGTGTTTTCTTTCGAGGGACCTGAAAGGCCTCAGAGGGGCACTTTCTTGAGCATTTCCAGGCCGACCTTGCCGTCGGCGATCTCGCGCAGGGCGGTCACGCCGGGCTTGTTCTTGCTCTCGATCTTGGGCGCATGGCCCTGGCTCAGCATGCGGGCGCGGTAGGTCGCGGCCAGCACGAGCTGAAAGCGGTTGGGGATCTTTTCCAGACAGTCTTCGACGGTGATGCGTGCCATGGGCGGGCTCCAGGAAATGGGCGGTGAATCAGAGGATGTTGAGCGCTTGGAAGGTATCGCCGCGGGCGATACGCTGAGCGGAAAACTTGAGCCGCTGGGCATGGACGATGGCCTTGAGGTCAAACAAGGCCCGCTCGAACAACTCGTTGATTATAACGAAGTCGAATTCCCTGGCATGGGCCATCTCGGTGGCGGCGTTCTGCAGGCGCAATTCGATCACCTCGGCGGTATCTTCCGCCCGGCGCTCCAGCCGCGAGCGCAATTCCTCCCAGCTTGGCGGCAGGATGAAGATCAGCACGGCGTTGGGAAAGATGCGCTTGACCTGGATAGCCCCCTGGAAATCGATCTCCAGCACCACGTCGGCGCCCTGGTTGATGCGCTGCTCGATGGCCATTTTCGAGGTGCCGTAGCGATTCCCATGCACCATGGCCCACTCCAAGAAGGCCCCCTGGATGACCATCTGGTCGAAGGTTTCCTTGCTTACAAAGTAGTACTCCCGGCCATGCAGCTCCTGGCCCCTGGGCGGGCGCGTGGTGTGCGAGACCGATGGCACGACGCGCGAATCGAGCTCCATCAAGGCCTTGACCAGGCTGGACTTGCCGGCCCCGCTGGGGGCCGCGACGACAAACAGGTTTCCGGGGTATTCCATTACGAGGCAAGAAGTTGGGTTTCGCCGCCGGGCCGCCCCAAGGCGAAACGCGCCCCCTTGGGGGGCAGCGACCCGCGCAGCGGTGGAGCGTGGGGGCCGTATGTCATTCGATGTTCTGGACCTGCTCGCGCATCTGTTCGATGAGCACCTTCATGTCCACCGAGATGCGGGTGAGTTCGAGGTTGGACGACTTCGAACCCAGGGTGTTGGCCTCGCGGTGCAGTTCCTGGATCAGGAAGTCGAGCCGCTTGCCGACCTCGGCGCCCTTCTTCAACAGGCGCTCGATCTCGGTCAGGTGGGAGTCGAGCCGGGTCAATTCTTCGGCCACGTCGATGCGGATGGCGAAGGCGGTGGCTTCCGTGAGGGCCCGGTCCTGCGCCATGTCGGAGGTGATGGCGCTGCCTTGCGCCGTGGCGGATGCACCCGCGCCCAGGGCCTCGTTCCAGCGGTCGATGAAGCGCTGGCGCTGCTGCGCGACCAGTTGCGGGATCAGGGGTTGCGCGTCCTTGGCAAGCTGGCGCAGCTGACCCAGGCGGTCGAGCAGCATGGTGGCCAGGCGTTTGCCTTCGCGTTCACGGGCGCTGGTAAGGCCGTCCAGCGCGGTCTGTGCCAAAGTAACCAGGGCCTCGTTCAACTCGCCGGGGTTGCCCTGCTGGCGCGAGGTGAGCTGCAGCACCTCGGCCACCGACAGGGGCGATGCCGTGGGCAGCCAGGCGCGCACGTTGTCCTGCAGGCCCACGAGTTTCTGCAGGTCGAGCGCGCTGGGCGTGCGCGGCACGGTGTCGGAGCGGCCTTCGATCCAGGCCCGCACCTCCACCTTGCCACGTTTGAGGCGTGCGCCCAGCAGTTCGCGCAGCGCGGGTTCGGTGGCGCGCAGGTCGTCCGGCAGCTTGAAAGTGAGGTCGAGAAAGCGGCTGTTGACGGAGCGGATTTCGACGCCCACACCGGCCTGGGACTCGCGGCTGGACTCGGCGCTGGCCGGGGCCGCAGACCCGCCCGAGTGGGCCGAGGCGTAGCCGGTCATGCTGTAAACTGCCATTGAACTTTGCCCATCAGGGTGAGTGGTCCAAAACGAGGCGTTCCGGAAACCATCCGAATTATGTCAAAGGTCAAACCCGCACCGCTGCCGCCGGACACCGTGATCGGTGGTTACCGCATTGTCCGCAAGCTGGCGGCGGGCGGTTTTGGCGTGGTGTACCTGGCCGTGGACACGGAAGGCCAGCAGGTCGCCGTCAAGGAATACCTGCCCTCGTCGCTGGCCTCGCGCGGCCCCGGCGAGCTGCTGCCCCAGGTGCAGCCGGAGAAGCTGTCGCTGTACCGGCTGGGCCTCAAGAGCTTCTTCGAAGAAGGCCGGGCCCTGGCCCAGATCTCCCACCAGTCGGTGGTCAGCGTGCTCAATTTCTTTCGCGAGAACGAGACCGTCTACATGGTCATGAACTTCCTGGAGGGCGCGTCCCTGCAGGAATTCATCATCACGGCGCGTGAACTCAAGAAACAGAAGGTGTTCCGCGAATCGACCATCCGCTCGCTGTACGACGAGGTGCTGCGCGGCCTGCGCATCGTGCACCAGCACAAGATGCTGCACCTGGACATCAAGCCGGCCAACATCTTCGTGACCGACGACAACCGCTCGGTGCTGATCGACTTCGGCGCCGCCCGCGAGGTGCTGAGCAAGGAAGGCAATTTCATCCGCCCGATGTACACGCCCGGCTTCGCCGCGCCCGAGATGTACCGGCGCGACTCCTCCATGGGCCCGTGGACCGACATCTACGCGATCGGCGCCTGCATCTACGCCAGCATGCAGGGCTACCCGCCCAACGATGCGCCCCAGCGGCTGGAGAAAGACCGCCTCTCGCTGGCGCTTTCGCGCCTGCGCGGCGTGTACTCCGACAACCTCATCGAGGTGGTCGAGTGGTGCATGTCGCTGGATCCGCTGTCGCGCCCGCAATCGGTGTTCGCGCTGCAAAAGGAACTGAGCCGCGAGACCGAGCGCAGCTACACCAAACTCACCGTGGCCGAGAAGATGCGGCTGCAGTTCGACAACATCGTGTCGGACAACAAGAAGTCCCTGCGCAAGTCCACCAACGCCGCGACCAAGTTTCGATGAAGTTTTCGGTCTACCAGATCAGCCGCCAAGGGGGCCGGGAGCGCAACGAAGACCGAATGGGCTATGCCTACACCCGGGAGTCGGGTCTGTTCGTGCTGGCCGACGGCATGGGCGGCCACCCCGAAGGCGCGATGGCGGCGCAACTCGCGCTGCAGACCTTTTCGGCGTATTTCCAGAAGGCCGCCAACCCCACGGTGCGGGAAGTGCCGGAGTTCCTCTCCAGCGCCCTGATGGCGGCGCACCACCAGATCATCCGTTACGCCGCTGAAAAAGGCATGCTCGACACCCCGCGCACCACGCTGGTGGCGGCCGTGATGGAGCGCAACCACGTGCACTGGGTGCACTGCGGCGATTCGCGGCTGTACGTCGTGCGCCACGGCGAAATGCTCACGCGCACGCGCGACCACTCCTACATGGAGCAGCAGCAGCACCTGGGCCGCGCCACCGACCACATCAACCGCAACATCCTCTTCACCTGCCTGGGCTCACCCGCCAAGCCGGTGTTCGACCTCTCCGGCCCGGTCCACCTGATGCAGGGCGACCGCGTGCTGCTGTGCTCGGACGGCCTGTGGGGCACGGTCAGCGACGAGGAAATCACGTCCGAGCTGTCCAAGCGGCCGCTGGAGCAGGCCGTGCCCGAGCTGGTGGAGATGGCGCTCAAGCGCGGCGGCCCGCGCTGCGACAATGTGACCGTGCTGGCGATGGAGTGGGAGACGGCGGACGAATTCCAGTCCACCCGCGTCTCCACCGAAGACATCGACGACGGCGTGTTTGCTTCCACCATCCAGTCGGGCATTCCCGACCCTTCCATCGAAGACATGGACGACGCGGCGATCGAACGCTCGATCGCCGAGATCAATGCCGCGATCCGCCGCACGGCCGAACGCAATTCCTGAACTCCCGAGGTTTCCCATGAGCGATATGACCCGACCCGGCCAACGGGCCGCCGATGCGTTGCGCCCGGTGCGCATCACCCGCCACTACACCATCCACGCCGAGGGCTCGGTGCTGATCGAGTTCGGCAACACCAAGGTGCTGTGCACCGCCTCGGTGGAAGAAAAAGTGCCGTCGCACAAGCGCGGCAGCGGTGAAGGCTGGTTGACGGCCGAGTACGGCATGTTGCCGCGCGCCACCCACACCCGCAGCGACCGCGAGGCGGCCAAGGGCAAGCAGAGCGGGCGCACGCAGGAGATCCAGCGCCTGATCGGCCGTTCGCTGCGCGCCGTGTTCGACCTGAAGGCGCTGGGCGAGCGCACCATCTCGCTGGACTGCGACGTGATCCAGGCCGATGGCGGCACGCGCACCGCGAGCATCACGGGCGCCTACGTGGCGGCGCACGACGCGGTGGCCAAGCTGATGGCGCAAGGCAAGCTGCCCGTGTCGCCGATCCGCGACCAGGTGGCCGCGATCTCGGTCGGCATCCTGCGCGGCAAGCCGCTGCTCGACCTGGAGTACGTGGAAGACGCGGCCTGCGACACCGACATGAACGTCGTCATGACCGGCGCCGGGCACTTCGTGGAAGTGCAGGGCACGGCCGAGGGCGCGGCCTTCACGCGCGACGAGATGAACACGCTGCTGGCCCTGGCCGAAAAAGGCATCGCCGACCTGGTGGCGGCGCAGCGCGAGGCGCTGGGGCTGGCATGAAGCTGGTGCTGGCGTCCAACAACAACGGCAAGCTCGCCGAGCTGCAGGCGTTGTTCGCGCCGCTGGGCGTGGAACTGGTGCGCCAGGCCGACCTCAACATCCCGGAAGCGCCCGAGCCGCACCGCACCTTCATCGAGAATGCGCTGGCCAAGGCGCGCCATGCCGCGCGCGAGAGCGGCTTGCCCGCGCTGGCCGACGATGCGGGCCTGTGCGTCGAGGCCTTCGGTGGCCTGCCCGGCGTGGACACGGCGTACTACGCCACGCAATTCGGCTACGCCAAGGGCGACGGCAACAACGTGCGCGCGCTGCTCGAGCAAATGGCGAACGTGACCGACCGCCGCGCGGCCCTCGTCAGCACGCTGGTGGGGGGGGGGGGGGGGGGTGG
>NZ_JBXAIO010000005.1:0-462446 GCF_058796355.1 Hydrogenophaga sp. GW823-FHT04C09
GAGCTGCTTTGCTCACAAAGCGGTGGGTCAGTATTCGATGGAAATCTCGGGTCAGAGATCGGCGGAATTCAACAGCGTACTCGTTTCGCTCACGCTGTGGCAGCTCTGGACCGTGGCACTGACTTTGGTTCCTGCAAGCAAAGTCAAGTCTTTTGTGGATCACGAAGATGCTAGGCGTCGAGTGTTGGATGGAATGACCAGACTCAACAAGTCACAAAACGACACCAAAAAAACCTGAGGCATTGGTTTAACGACTACTTGATTCAGGTTAAGCGTCGGCAACGCGCCTCTCTTGTGAATGTATGCCTTGAGCCGACTTAGTTAATCTAGTCGGCATAACAGTAGCCGGTTGTAAAGCCCAATTCCGCGCTCTTAGGTTCGATGAACTTGGCATCGCAAATAGTCGTCGCTCCGTGACCCTTAGGAAGTCTTTGACCGCAAGTAGGTGGAGTGCGGCGACTTGGGGGCGCATCGCCAATCATGCGGAACATCACATTCCACATTGATGGCCTCAACGGAAGGATCGCTTCCATTACCGTGATCGATTCCTTTCCAGGCTAATCACCGCGTCCATTTCCTCCCTTTGAAAACAACCACTTAACCGCGCTCCCCAGGGTATTCCCGGACATGGAGCGGGCTGGCGCACGACTTGCAAATCAGCGTGTCGCCCCCCGCCCCCAACAAAGCACCGGAGACAACCCGTCATGGAAACCTTCTACGAGGTCATGCGCCGCAAAGGCATTTCGCGCCGCAGCTTTCTCAAATACTGCTCGCTCACGGCCACCTCGCTGGGGTTGGCGCCTTCCTTTGTGCCGCAGATCGCGCACGCCATGGAAAACAAGCCGCGCACACCGGTGCTGTGGCTGCACGGGCTGGAATGCACCTGCTGCACCGAATCGTTCATCCGCAGCGCCCACCCGCTGGCCAAGGACGTGGTGCTCTCCATGATCTCGCTGGACTACGACGACACGCTGATGGCCGCCGCCGGCCACCAGGCCGAGGCGATCCTCGAAGAGATCATGACGAAGTACAAGGGCCAGTACATCCTGGCCGTGGAAGGCAACCCGCCGCTGAACGAAGACGGCATGTTCTGCATCCAGTCGGGCAAGCCTTTCGTTGAAAAGCTCAAGCACGTGGCGAAGGACGCCAAGGCCATCATCGCCTGGGGTTCGTGCGCTTCCTGGGGTTGCGTGCAGGCGGCCAAGCCGAACCCGACGCAGGCCACGCCGATCCACAAGGTGATCACCGACAAGCCCATCATCAAGGTGCCGGGCTGCCCGCCCATCCCCGAGGTGATGACGGGCGTGATCACCTACATGCTCACCTTCGACCGCGTGCCCGAGCTGGACCGCCAGGGCCGCCCGAAGATGTTCTACAGCCAGCGCATCCACGACAAGTGCTACCGCCGCCCGCATTTCGACGCGGGCCAGTTCGTGGAGGCGTGGGACGACGAGTCCGCGCGCAAGGGCTATTGCCTCTACAAGGTGGGCTGCAAGGGCCCCACCACCTACAACGCCTGCTCCACCGTGCAGTGGAACGAGGGCACGAGTTTCCCCATCAAGGCGGGCCACGGCTGCATCGGCTGCTCGGAAGACGGCTTCTGGGACAAGGGTTCGTTCTACGACCGCCTGACCGACATCCACGCCTTCGGCATCGAAGCCAACGCCGACCAGATCGGCGCCACCGCCGCCGGCGTGGTGGGCGCGGCCGTGGCGGCGCATGCCGCCATCTCGGTGGCCAAGCGCGCCCGCGACACCCGCAAGACCGACGCACCCGCCAGCCACTGACACCCCACAACCAGAACGAAGAGGAACACCAGATGGGTGCTTACGAAACTCAAGGCTTCCGCATGGACAACACGGGCCGGCGCATCGTCGTCGACCCGGTGACGCGGATCGAAGGCCACATGCGCTGCGAGGTGAACCTCGACAGCAACAACGTGATCCGCAACGCGGTCTCCACCGGCACCATGTGGCGCGGGCTGGAAGTGATCCTGAAGGGCCGCGACCCGCGCGACGCCTGGGCGTTCGTGGAACGCATCTGCGGCGTGTGCACCGGCTGCCACGCGCTGGCCTCGGTGCGCGCGGTGGAGGACGCGCTGGGCATCCGCATTCCGCTGAATGCCCACCTCATCCGCGAGATGATGGCCAAGACGCTGCAGGTGCACGACCACGCGGTGCACTTCTACCACCTGCACGCGCTGGACTGGGTGGACGTGGTCTCGTGCCTGAAGGCGGACCCGAAGAAGACCAGCGATCTGCAGCACATCGTGTCGCCCTCGCACCCGCTGTCGTCGCCGGGGTATTTCCGCGACGTGCAGAACCGGCTGAAGAAGTTCGTGGAAAGCGGCCAGCTCGGCCCCTTCGCGAACGGCTACTGGGGTTCCAAGGCCTATGTGCTGCCGCCCGAGGCCAACCTGATGGCCGTCACCCACTACCTGGAGGCGCTGGACCTGCAGAAGGAATGGGTGAAGGTGCACACCATCTTCGGCGGCAAGAACCCGCACCCGAACTACCTGGTGGGCGGCGTGCCTTGCGCGATCAACATCGACGGCAACGGCGCGGCTGGCGCCCCGATCAACATGGAGCGGCTGAATTTCGTGCAGGCCCGCATCCAGGAGATGATCGATTTCAACAACAACGTCTACATCCCGGACGTGCTGGCCATCGGCACCATCTACAAGCAGGCCGGCTGGTTGTACGGCGGCGGCCTCTCGGCCACCAACGTGGCGGACTACGGCACGTATGAGAAGGTGCCTTACGACCACAGCACGCACCAGCTGCCCGGCGGCGTGATCCTGAACGGCGACTGGAACAAGATCCACGAGATCGACCCGCGCGACCCCGAGCAGGTGCAGGAGTTCGTGACGCACAGCTGGTACAAGTACGGCGACGAAACCCAGGGCCTGCACCCCTGGGACGGCGTGACCGAGGCCAACTACACGCCCGAAGGCCCGAACTTCAAGGGCACGCGCACCAAGATCGAGAACCTCGACGAGTCGGCCAAGTACTCGTGGATCAAGTCGCCGCGCTGGCGCGGCCACGCGGTGGAGGTGGGCCCGCTCTCGCGCTACATCCTGAGCTATGCGCACGCCACGCAGGGCAACAAGTTCTGCCAGCGCGTGAAGCAGCAGGTGGACGAGGCCGCGGTGGCGATCAACAGCGCCATTCCGAAGGCGCTGGGCATGCCCGAGACCAAGTACAGCGCCAAGCAGCTGCTGCCCACCACCATCGGCCGCACGCTGGCGCGCGCGCTGGAAAGCCAGTACGCCGCCGAGATGATGATGGACGACTTCAAGCAGCTGGTCGGCAACATCAAGGCCGGCGACACCAGCACGGCCAACATCGAGAAGTGGGACCCGAGCACCTGGCCGAAGGAGGCCAAGGGCGTGGGCACGGTGGCCGCGCCGCGCGGCATGCTGGGCCACTGGATCCGCATCAAGGACGGCAAGATCGAGAACTACCAGTGCGTGGTGCCCACCACCTGGAACGGCTCGCCGCGCGACCACAAGGGCCAGATCGGCGCCTTCGAGGCTTCGCTGATGAACACGCCCATGGTCAACCCCGAGCAGCCGCTGGAGATCCTGCGCACGCTGCACAGTTTCGACCCCTGCCTGGCCTGCTCGACCCACGTGATGAGCGAAGACGGTCAGGAAATGAGCCGCGTGACGGTTCGCTGAACGCCCCCACAAGAACGAGGAGATCCCCCATGACATTCAAGAGCAACACCGCGCGCGGCCTGATCGCCGCCACCCTGCTGGCCGGCGCGGCCAGCGCCGCGCAGGCCCACACGGGCCACGGCACCAGCAGCCTGTTCGAGGGCCTGGTGCACCCCTTCGGGCCCGACCACCTGCTGGCCATGGTGGCCGTGGGCGTGTGGTCGGTCTCGGCGCTGCCGGCGGCCAGGGCCTGGCAGGGCCCGGCCACTTTCCTGCTGGCGCTCATCGTCAGCGCCACGCTGGGCATGCTCGGTTTCACGGTGCCTTACCTCGAACACGGCGTGTCGCTCTCGGTGGTGCTGTTCGGCGGCATGCTGCTGCTCGCGCGCCGCGCCACGCTGTCGCCAGCCATCGGCCTGGGGCTGATCGCCGCCGCCGCCTCGCTGCACGGCCTGGCACACGGCTCCGAAACGCCCGAGAGCGGTTTCGCGGGCTACGCGGTGGGCTTTCTGTTCACCACCGCGCTGCTGCATGGGGGCGGCGTGGGCATCGGCCTGGGCATCCGGCGCTGGCTCGCCGAGCGCAGCGGCTGGGCGCTGGGCGGCCTGGGCGCGCTGCTGAGCGCGGCCGGCCTGTACCTCTTCGGCCAGCTCGCGGCCTGACGCGGCAGCACCCTCTTTCAAGGAGGTCACCATGTCCACCCCATCCTCCACGGCGCCGCACGCCAACGCGGACGCGCTCGAACTCCAGCAGGGCCAGACGATCCGCTCGGTCTATGTGTACGAGGTGCCGGTGCGCCTCTGGCACTGGATCAACGCGCTGTCGATCACCGTGCTGTGCGTCACCGGCTACTTCATCGGCCAGCCGCTGCCCACCATGCCGGGCGAGGCCAGCGCGCACTACCTCATGGGCTACATCCGTTTTGCCCACTTCGCGGCGGGCTACATCATGGCCGTGGGCCTGGTGGCGCGCGCCTACTGGGCGCTGGTGGGCAACCACCACGCCAAGGAGCTGTTCTGGGTGCCGATGTTCCAGAAGGCCTACTGGCGCGAGGTGTTCAACATGCTGCGCTGGTACCTGTTCCTGATCCCCAAGCCCAACCAGTACGTGGGCCACAACCCGCTGGCGCGCTTCGCGATGTTCGGTTTCTACCTGATGCTGTCGATCTTCATGATCGTCACCGGCTTCGCGCTGTACAGCGAGGGCTCGCAGGCCGGCTCGTGGCAGGACCACCTGTTCGGCTGGGTGATCCCGCTCATGGGCCAGAGCCAGGACGTGCACACCTGGCACCGCCTGGGCATGTGGGGCATCGTCACCTTCGTGCTGCTGCACATCTACGCGGCCATTCGCGAAGACATCATGGGCCGTCAGAGCATCGTGAGCACGATGATCTCCGGCCATAGAACCTTCAAGGAATGAGCGTGAAACGCGCAGCGGTTGCCTTCAAGCTCGCCCCGGCCCTGCCGCCGGTGGGCGTGCCGCTGCGCGTGCCCACGCACCCGGGGCGGCTGCTGGCGCGCACCTGCCTGCGCCCGCTCTCGCTCAACCAGAGCGAGGCCGCGCGGCTCCTGGGCTTGTCGCGCCGGCGGCTGCACGAGCTGGTGCACGGCCAGCGCGCCATGTCGCCCGACACCGCCATCCGCTGCGCGCGCGTGTTCCGCGTGGACGCGGGCTTCTGGCTCGCGCAGCAGGCCGCCTGGGACAGCTTCCACGCCTGGAAGCGCCTGCGCGCGGCCGCCCTTCTTTCTTCCACCTGATTTTTGTGAGCCTGCCCACCATGAGCCTCACCTCGCCTGAAAACGCCTGTCACCCCAGCGGTGACACCCCGCCTTCCTCCATCTGCGTGCTGGGCATCGGCAACCTGCTGTGGGCCGACGAAGGCTTCGGCGTGCGCTGCGTGGAGGCGCTGCAGCAGCGCCATCAGTTCGCGCCCCACGTGTCGCTGGTGGACGGCGGCACGCAGGGCCTGTACCTCATCCAGCACGTGCAGGCGGCCGACCGCCTGCTGATCTTCGACGCGATCGACTACGGCCTGGCCCCCGGCACGCTGAAGCTGGTGCGCGACGACGAGGTGCCGCGCTTCCTGGGCGCGAAGAAGATGAGCCTGCACCAGACCGGTTTCCAGGAAGTGCTCTCGCTCGCCCAGCTCACCGGCCGGTACCCGGCGCAGGTGCTGCTGATCGGCTGCCAGCCGCAGGAGCTGGAGGACTACGGCGGCAGCCTGCGCCCGGTGGTGAAGGCCGCGATGGACGAAGCCCTGGCGCTGGCCGTGGCCGAGGTCGCGCGCTGGGGCGGTGAGCCCGTGCCGCGCCGCGAGCCGCTGAGCGGGCGCGAGACCGTGACCATGGACGAGCTCGCGCTCGCCGCCTACGAAACCCAGCGCCCTTCATCGCAAGCGGCCTGCCGCGATGGCGACGAGCGCTTCTTCCCGAAAGAGACGGCCTGAGATGTGCATCGGCATGCCCATGCAGGTGAGGGCCATCGAGCCCGGCCACGCGCAGTGCGAAGGGCGCGGCGAGCGCCGCCGCGTGACCACCGCGCTGGTGGGCGAGGTGGCGCCGGGCGACTGGCTGCTGGTGTTCCTGGGCGACGCGCGCGAGCGCATCGACGCCGAGCGCGCCAGCGAAGTGAACGCCGCGCTGAACCTGGTGCTGGGCGCCATGCAGGGTCAGGGCGCCGACGGCGAGGCCGGCTTCGAGCTGCCTTCGCGCATGAGCGCCGAGCAATTGCGCCAGCTCGCCCACGGTTGAATTCCCTTCTTCAGGAGACTTTGTCATGACCACCGAGACCGCTTTCCGCCCGCTGGCCGTCACCCCGCCCAGCACCGACCCCGCCGCGCCGCTGGTGATGCGCCTGGTGCGCGAGTTCGGCGCCGCCCTCGTCGACGAGACCAGCGTGGCCGACTGGGCCGCCCAGCCCGGCGACCGCGTGCTGCTGCTGGCCGGCGACGCCGTGCGCTTCCCCGAAGGCCAGGACGTGGCCGCCGTGCTGCCCGAGCTCATGAAGGTGTTTGCCGGCCGCTTCGCGGTGGCCGCCGTGCCGCGCGAGAGCGAAGACGCGGTGGCGCGCCGCTACGGCTCGCAGCGCTGGCCTTCGCTGCTGTTCTTCCGCAGCGGGCAATACGTCACCGCCATCGCCGGCATGCAGGACTGGGACGTCTACCTGCAAGGCGTGGACGCCGCGCTGCGCATGCCGCCTTCGCGCCCGCCCACCATCGGCATTCCCGTCGTGAGCAAGACGGCGGCTTCTTCTTCCAGCGACGCCGGCGGCTGCCACTGAACCCAAGGACACCCCATGAAAGACTTTCCCATTCCGCTCGTGGCCCTGGGCCCTGGCACGCAACCCGAAGACGAGTCGCTCGACTACCTGCCCCTGCCCAAGGACATGAGCACCTACCGCCCGCCGGTGCTGCCCGAGCCCGAGGAACTGGTGGGGCTGGACCAGGCGCGCGCCGCGCTGCAGCAGGTGCTGGCCTTGCTGGAACAGGGGGCCGAGGGCGGTGCCCCGGGCCTGGTGCCGCTGCGCCAGCTCTCGCCGCGCGACTTCCGCATCATCAACCAGGTGCTGGGCGAGGGCGAGGCCAGCGCCATCGTGCAGCTGGGCGCGGGCAACCTCGAAGTGCGCGTGCAGGAGTCGGTGTTCGCCGGCGTCTGGCGCCTCATGACCTGGCGCCACGAGGAAGGCCGCGACGCCGAGCTGGTGGACGACGCGATCGAAGTCGGCCCGGTGCCCTCGCTGTTCGCCGCCACCGCCGCCGAAGACGTGTGGGCCAGCCCGCCGCAGTGGAACGGCCTGCTGCCGCCGAATGTGCAGAACGCACCGCTGCTGGTGGACGAGATCCGCGACCAGGTGGCGCGCTGGCAGCCCGGCCAGGTCTCGCACGTGGTCAACCTCACGCTGCTGCCCGTCACGCCCGAAGACATCGGCTTCCTGGACCACCAGCTCGGCACCGGCCGCGTGCTCATGCTCTCGCGCGGGTACGGCAACTGCCGCATCTCCAACACGCGGCTGCCGAACTGCTGGCGCGTGGTGTACTACAACTCCATGGACAAGGTGATCCTCAACACGGTGGAGGTGGTGGACATGCCCGAGGTGGCGATGGCCGCGCCCGAAGACCTGCGCGATTCGCACGAGCGCCTGCGCGAAGTGATGGCCTGGCTGGAGGCGGTATGAGCGGCGAGCACTTCGAGGGCTTCGAGGGCTCCTACCTCGGCAACCGCGAGGTGCTGCAAGCCGGCTCGCGCCTGGAGTGCAAGATCTGCTGGTGGGTCTACGACCCCGCCGTGGGCGACCCGCAGTGGCAGATCCCCGCCGGCACGCCCTTCGCCGACCTGCCGTCGCATTGGCGCTGCCCGAACTGTGATTGCGAGCCCGATCAGTTTTTGTTGTTGCCATGATGAACCGCGTGCAAGCCCTCGAAGACTTCTACCGGCATGTGCAGGCCGAGCGCATGCAGGGCGTTCCGCTGCTCAATGCCGCGCTGTGCGTGGAAGCGGTGGGCTTCGAGTGGGCGAGGACCGGTGACGAAGACCCCGTGGCCGAGGGCGTGCTGATCACGCCCTGGTTCATGAGCCTGGTGCGCCTGCCCGCGCAGCCGCTGCCGCACGGCGGCCAGGTGGGCCGCAGCTTCGTGCGCGATTTCGGCAGCGAGCGCTTCGACTTCATCGGCGCGCACGACCCCGCCATCGGTTACCACGAGACCTGCGCGCTGTTCTCGCCCATGGGCGAGTTCGCCACGCAGGCCCTGGCGCGCGAGACCGCGCGCGAAGCGCTGGCGCTCACCCGGCCCGCGCCCCCGGTCACCCCCCCACCCGTGCCCTCGCGCCGCGCCTTCTTCCTGGGAGGCCGCGCATGAACCTGGTCGCCCCCGGCGGTCTGGCCCACCTGGCGGGCGCCCTGCGCTTCACGCCAGGCGCGCCGCCGCCGCACAGCCTGCAGAGCACGCGCCAGGACTGGGCCGCGCGCATGGGCCACGGCGTGCCGCCGGCGCGCCTGCCCGGGCTCATGGCCAGCCTGTTCAACCTCTGCAGCCACGCGCACCGCCTGTGTTGCCAGCTCGCCATCGGCGCGGCCGCGCCCGGCCTGCTGCCGCCGCCCCAGGCCGTGGCCGAGCGCCTGCGCCGCGAGACCGCGGCCGAGCACCTCCGCCGCATCGGCCTGGACTGGCCGCGCCTGCTCGCACCGGGTGACGCGCCCACCGCGGCCCAGGCCGCCGCCGCGCTGCGCGGCTGCCCCTGGCCCGCGCAGGACGACCCCGCCCCCTGGCCCGCGCTGCGCCACTGGCTGCAGCACGCGCTGCTGCGCATGCCCGCGAGCGACTGGCTCGCGGCCTGGCAGGCCGGCGGCACCGACTGGCTCGACACCTGGGCCCAGCGCCACGAACAGTGGCTGCCCCTGCTGCTGCGCCGCGCCCACAGCGCCGACGCCTTCGCCCCGCTCACGCACGAGACCGCGCTGCGCCCGCACGCCCACCCGCCCAGCCTGTGCATGCTGGGCGCCACGCTCGCGCACAAACCCGCCTTCGCGCTGCGCCCGCGGTGGCACGGCGCCTGCGCCCACACCGGCCCCTGGAGCCGCCTCGGTGCCGTGGCCGACGGCGTGCCGCTCACGCCCTGGGCGCTGCTGGGCACCCGCATCGCCGAGCTGGTGCGCCTCGCGATCGACGGCGGCGACGCCTGCCTGGACTGGGGCGCCGTGGCCACCGGCCCCCGGCGCGGCCTGGCCTGGGTGGAGATGGCGCGCGGCCTGCTGGTGCACCAGGTCGAGGTGGACCCCGAGGCGCAGCGCGTGCTGGCCTGCCGCGTGGTCGCGCCGACCGAATGGAACTTCCACCCGCAAGGCGAGGTGGCGCAGCGCCTGGCGCGGCTCGACCCCGAGCTGCCCGACTGCGCGATCGCGCGGCGTGTGAACCTGCTGGTGGCCGCCTTCGACCCCTGCGTGCCTTTCGCCATCGAACACCTCGCGCGCGCCCCGGAGGTGGACCATGCATGAGGCCAGCCTCGCCGGCGGCGTGCTCCAGCTGGTGGAGGACACGGCCGCGCGCGAAGGCTTCCAGCGCCTGCTCGCGCTGCGGCTCGAGGCCGGCCAGCTCGCGGGCGTGGACGTGCGCGCGCTGCGCTTCGCGCTCGAAGCCCTGGCCCCCGGCACGCTGCTCGAAGGCGCGTCGATCGAGATCGAAGAACCCCCGGGCCAGGCCTGGTGCCTGGGCTGTTCGCAGACCGTGGCCCTGGCCCAGCGCGGCGACGCCTGCCCGGCCTGCGGCAGTTTCCATTTGCAGCCGAGCACCGGCACCGAATTGCGTGTGCTCGACATGCAGGTGGCCGATGATTGAACCCCCACGAAAACAGGAGACCGACCATGTGTGTCGTATGTGGATGCAGTGACCATGTCGAGGGCGCCGCCGTGGCCGCGCCGGCCGCGCTGCAGGTGAACCCCGCGAATGGCGACCTGCACTTCGGTGCCGGTGCCGCGCGCGTCTCGGTGCCCGGCATGAGCCAGGCGCGCGCCATCAAGCTGGAGACCGACATCCTCGGCGCCAACAACCGCGTGGCCGCGCACAACCGCGCGCACTTCCACGCGCACGGCGTGACCGCGCTCAACCTGGTCTCCAGCCCGGGCTCGGGCAAGACCACGCTGCTGTGCGCCACCATCGAGGCGCTCAAGGCGCGCGCGCCCGGCCTGCACGTCGCGGTGATCGAAGGCGACCAGCAGACCAGCTTCGACGCCGACCGCATCCGCGCCACCGGCGCGCCCGCGATCCAGGTCAACACCGGCAAGGGCTGCCACCTCGACGCGCCCATGGTGGCCGAGGCCTTCGCGCGGCTGCACTCGCACCACGGTGATCACCATGACCACGATCACCACCATCACCACCACGACGAACACAGCCTGCTGTTCATCGAGAACGTGGGCAACCTGGTGTGCCCCGCCGTGTGGGACCTGGGCGAGGCCGCGAAGGTGGCCATCCTCTCGGTGACCGAGGGCGAGGACAAGCCGCTGAAGTACCCCGACATGTTCGCCGCCGCCTCGCTGATGGTGCTCAACAAGACCGACCTGCTGCCCCACGTGCGCTTCGACGTGGCGCGTTGCATCGAACTGGCGCGGCGCGTGAACCCCGGCATCGAGGTGATCCAGCTCAGCGCCACCACCGGCGACGGCATGGACGCCTGGCTGCACTGGCTGGACCACCAGATGCACCACGACCACGATCACCACGCCCACGCATGATGGCCACCACCCCCGTGCTCGCCTGCGGCGCCTGGCTGAAGAACGCCGCGTGCCTGCTCGACGCGCAGGGCCGGGCCCACTGGACGGCGGTGCACGGCGACCTGAGCGACCCCGCCGCCTGCGCCGCGCTCGAAGCCTCGGCCCGCGCGCTGCTGCAGCAGCACGGCCCGGTGGCCGCGGTGGCGCACGACCTGCACCCGGACTTCTTCAGCAGCCGCCTGGCGATGGACCTCGCCGAATCGCTGGGCGTGCCCGCCGTCGGTGTGCAGCACCACCACGCGCACATCGCGGCCGTGGTGGCCGAACACGGCATCGAAGGCCCGGTGATCGGCCTCGCGCTCGACGGCGTGGGCCTGGGCGACGACGGTGCCGCCTGGGGCGGCGAACTGCTGCTCGTGGACGGCGCGGATTGCCAGCGCCTGGGCCACCTGCACCCGCTGGCCCTGCCCGGCGGCGACCGCGCCGCGCGCGAGCCCTGGCGCATGGCCGCCAGCGCCCTGCGCGCGCTGGGCCGGGGCGCGGAGACCGTGCCGCGCTTCGCCCCCGTGGTCGGCCAGGCCACGGCCAGCGGCGTGCAGCAGATGCTGGCGCGCGGGCTGAACTGCCCGCCCACCAGCAGCGCCGGGCGCTGGTTCGACGCCGCCGCCGCCGCGCTGGGCTTGAGCGTGCGCCAGACCGAGGAGGCCGAGGCCGCCATCGCGCTCGAAGCCGCCGCCGCGCGCTGGCTCGCCTTGCACCCGGCGCAGCCACCCCTGCCCGCCTCGCTGGTGGACCTGCTCACCGACGCCCTGCCCGACGGCCAGCGCCGGCTCGACCTGCGCGGCCTGTTCGCCGCGCTGCTCGACGTGCGCACCGACCGCGTGGACGAGGCGGCGGCGGGTTTTCACCTCGCGCTGGCCGATGCGCTGGCGCACTGGGCCACGCGCGCCGCGCACGACCACGGCAGCACCACCGTGTGCCTGGGCGGCGGCTGCTTCTTCAACCGCCTGCTGCGCGAGCGCGTGACCGAGCGCCTGCGCGGCGCCGGCCTCGGCGTGCACCTGCCCGGCCCGCACGGCTGCGGCGACGCCGGGCTGGCCCTGGGCCAGGCCTGGGCGGCCGCGCGCCAGCTCGAATCCCCCGCTTCCGTTCAGACAACGCCCCACGAAAAGGAAACCGAACCATGTGCCTAGCCATCCCCGCGCGGCTGGTGGAGCTGCGGCCCAACGACCAGGCGGTGGTCGATCTCGGCGGCATCCGCAAGGAGATCTCCGTTGCCCTGGTGGCCGATGTGAAGGTGGGCGACTACGTGATCGTGCACGTGGGCCACGCCATCGGCACCATCGACCCCGACGAGGCGGAGCGCACGCTGGCGCTGTTCGCCGAAATGGCGGCCATGAATGCGGAGGTCCAGCCGTGAAGTACATCGACGAGTTCCGCGACGGTGAGATTGCCAAGCAGCTGGGCGCGCGCATCGCCGCCGAAGCCCACCCCGACCGAACCTACAGCTTCATGGAGTTCTGCGGCGGCCACACGCACGCGATCTCGCGCTACGGCGTGATGGAGCTGCTGCCGCCCAACGTGAAGATGGTGCACGGCCCGGGCTGCCCGGTCTGCGTGCTGCCCATCGGCCGCATCGACCAGGCGATCGGCCTGGCGCTCGCGCAGGGCGCCATCGTCTGCACCTACGGCGACACCATGCGCGTGCCGGCGTCGGAAAGCCTTTCCTTGATCCGCGCCAAGGCGCGCGGTGGCGACGTCCGCATGGTGTACTCGGCCGCCGATGCCTTGGCGCTGGCGCGCCAGAACCCGCAGCGCGAGGTGGTCTTCTTCGCCATCGGCTTCGAGACCACCACGCCGCCGACCGCGCTCACCATCCAGCTCGCGCAGCGCGAAGGCCTCACCAACTTCAGCGTGCTGTGCTGCCACGTGCTCACGCCGTCGGCCATCACGCACATCCTGGAATCGCCCGAGGTGCGCGAGTACGGCACCGTGCCCATCGACGGTTTCGTGGGCCCGGCGCACGTGAGCATCGTGATCGGTGCCGGCCCCTACGAGCACTTCGCCGAGGAATACCGCAAGCCGGTGGTGATCGCCGGCTTCGAGCCGCTGGACGTGATGCAGGCCATCCTGATGCTGGTGCGCCAGGTCAACGAAGGCCGCGCCCACGTGGAAAACCAGTTCAAGCGCGCCGTCACCAGCGAAGGCAACCTCAAGGCGCAGGCGCTCGTGTCCGAGGTGTTCGAGCTGCGGCCCAGCTTCGAGTGGCGCGGCCTGGGCGAGGTGCCCTACAGCGCGCTGAAGATCCGCGAGGCGTATGCCGAATTCGACGCCGAGCGCCGCTTCGCGCTGACCTACCGCCCGGTGGCCGACAACAAGGCCTGCGAGTGCGGCGCGATCCTGCGCGGCGTGAAGAAGCCGACCGATTGCAAGATCTTCGGCACCGTGTGCACACCCGAGAACCCGGTGGGCTCGTGCATGGTGTCCAGCGAAGGCGCCTGCGCGGCGCACTACGCCTACGGCCGCTTCAGAGATGTACAGGCGGTCACCCCCTGCGCCGCTTCGCGGCTTCCCCCTCTCTCGCCTTCGGCGGGAGGGGGACGGCACCCGAGGCCCGGCAAAGCCGGTTCCTCGGTGCCTCTGGATGGCGCTCCGGAGGCTTTGGAAAGCTGACATGAAAAAAGACTACACGCGACCACTGGACATCAAACACGGTCGCATCGACATGGGCCACGGCGCGGGCGGCAAGGCCGCCGCGCAGCTGATCGAGGAGCTGTTCCTCGCCGCCTTCGACAACCCCTGGCTGCGCCAGGGCGACGACGGCGCGGTGCTGCCCCTGCCCGCGCTGAACCCCGGCCAGGGCCGGCTGGTGGTCGCCACCGACGGCCACGTGGTCTCGCCGCTGTTCTTCCCCGGCGGCGACGTGGGCTGCCTCTCGGTGCACGGCACCGTCAACGACGTGGCCATGTCCGGCGCCACGCCGCTGTGGCTGAGCGCGAGCTTCATCCTGGAAGAAGGCTTCCCGCTGATCGAGCTGCAGCGCGTGGTGCGCTCCATGGCACAGGCCGCGCGGGAGGCCGGCGTGCCCATCGTCACCGGCGACACCAAGGTGGTGGAAAAAGGCAAGGGCGACGGCGTGTTCATCAGCACCACCGGCATCGGCGTGCTGCCGCCGGGCGTGGACATCAGCGGGCGCAACGCGCGTGCGGGCGACGTGCTGCTGCTCTCCGGCACCATCGGCGACCATGGCGTGGCCGTGCTCTCGCAGCGCGAGTCGCTGGCCTTCGAGACCACCATCGAAAGCGACACCGCCGCTTTGCACACGCTGGTGGCGACCATGCTCGCGGCCGCGCCGGGCACCGTGCGCGTGCTGCGCGACCCCACGCGCGGCGGCCTGGCCACCACGCTCAACGAGATCGCGCGCCAGTCCGGCGTGGGCATGCTGCTGCAGGAAGCCGCCATCCCCGTGCGGCCGCAGGTGGACGCGGCCTGCGAGCTGCTCGGGCTGGACCCGCTCTACGTGGCCAACGAAGGCAAGCTGGTCGCGGTGTGCGCGCCCGAGGCGGCCGAGGCCGTGCTCGCGGCCATGCGCGCCCACCCGCTGGGCACGGATGCCGCGCGCATCGGCGAGGTGACGGCCGACCCGCACCACTTCGTGCAGATGGCCACGCGCTTCGGCGGTCGGCGCGTCGTCGATTGGTTGAGTGGCGAGCAGTTGCCGCGGATCTGCTGATGCCATGAACGCCCCGGCCCCTGCTGGCCTGCGCATCCTGCTGCTGTGCCACAGCTTCAACAGCCTCACGCAGCGGCTGTTCGCCGAGCTGCGCGCGCGCGGCCACCGGGTGAGCGTGGAGCTGGACATCAACGACCGCGTGACCGAAGAGGCGGTGGCCCTGTTCCAGCCCGAGCTGCTGATCGCGCCGTTCCTGAAGCGCCGCATCCCGGCCAGCGTGTGGCAGGCACTGCCTTGCCTGGTGGTGCACCCCGGCCCGCCGGGCGACCAGGGGCCGAACGCGCTGGACTGGGCGGTGCTGCGCGGCGAGCGCGACTGGGGCGTGACCGTGCTGCAGGCCAACGCCGAGTTCGACGCGGGCCCGGTGTGGGCGCACGCGGCCTTTCCCTTGCGCCAGGCGGCCAAGGGCAGCCTGTACCGGCGCGAGGTCACGCAGGCCGCGCTCGCCGCCACCCTGGCCGCCGTGCAGCGCTTTCAAAACGGCGAGCGCTCGGGCGACCCACCGCCGCCCGCGTCATGGCGCCCCGCGATGCGCCAGGCCGACCGCGCCATTCACTGGGCGCAGCACACCACGGCGGAGGTGCTCGCGCGCCTGCGCTGCGCCGACGGCCAGCCCGGCGTGCTCGACGCGCTCTGGGGCCAGGCCTGCCACCTGATGGACGGCCACGCGGCGTCCGGCGCGGCAATGGCGGGTTTCGCGCACGCGGCACCGGGTGAGCTGCTGGCCCAGCGCGACGGCGCGCTGCTTCGCCGCACGCGCGACGGCGGCGTGTGGATCGGCCATGTGCGCCGCGTGGGCGAAGCCGCCGGTTTCAAGCAGGCGGCGGCACAGGCCTTCGCCGCCGAGGCCGCCGCCCTGCCCACGCTGCCCGCGCCGCTGCAGCGGCCCGAGGACGAGTGGGGCGAGCTGCGCTACACCGAGCACGGCCCCGAGGGCGCGCGCGTGGGCTGCCTGCATTTCGACTTCCACAACGGCGCCATGTCCACCGCTCGCTGCGAGCGCCTGCGCGCGGCCTGGCAGGCGGTGCGCGAGCGGCCGGTGAACGTGCTGCTGCTCATGGGCGGCGAGGACTTCTTCAGCAACGGCATCGACCTCAACGCCATCGAGGCCGCCGCCCACCGCAGCGGCGACAGCGCGGCCGACGCCTCGTGGCGCAACATCCAGGCCATGAACGACCTGGCCCTGGCGGTGATCGAGACCACCGACCGCCTCACGGTGAGCCTGCTGCGCGGCAACGCGGGCGCGGGCGGCGCCTTCCTCGCGCTCGCGGCCGACGAGGTCTGGGCGCACGAGGGCGTGGTGCTCAACCCGCACTACAAGAACATGGGCAACCTGTATGGCTCGGAGTACTGGACCTACCTGCTGCCACGCCGCCTGGGCGAGGCCGGCGCGCAGGCGCTCATGCGCCAGCGCACGCCGCTGCGCGCGCTCGACGCCTGGCACCTGACGCTGATCGACCATTGCGACGAGGCCGGCCGCGAGGGCTTCGAGGACCGCTGCCTGCAGCGCGCGCTGGCGCTCGCGGCCTCCTACAATCTGCCGCAGAGGCTGGCGGCCAAACAGGCCACCCGCGAGCGCGACGAAGCGCGCCGCCCGCTGGCCCACCACCGCGAACAGGAACTCGCGCGCATGCACCGCAACTTCTACGGCTTCGACCCCAGCTACCACGTGGCGCGCCACCATTTCGTGCACAAGCTGCCGCACGCGTGGACGCCCCGGCATCTGGCCGTGCACCGATGAACGCGCCCTTCCCCGCCGACGTGCTGCCCACCGTGCTGGTGGTGGACGACGAGGTGCGCTCGCAGGACGCGATGCGCCGCACGCTGGACGAGGACTTCACCGTGTTCACCGCCAGCAGCGCCGAGGAGGCGCGCGGCCTGCTCGAACGCCAGCCGGTGAGCGTGATCCTGTGCGACCAGCGCATGCCCGGCATGACGGGCGTGAGCTTCCTCAAGGAAGTGCGCGAGCGCTGGCCCGATGCGGTGCGCATGGTGATCTCGGGCTACACCGACAGCGAAGACATCATCGCCGGCATCAACGAGGCCGGCATCTACCAGTACATCCTCAAGCCCTGGGCGCCCGACCACCTGCTGGACTCGGTGCGCAACGCGGTCGAGGCGCAGGCCCTGCAGCGCCAGACCAGCCGGCTCGACCTGGAGCTGCGCACCAGCACCGGCGTGCTGCGCCAGCGCACCGCCACGCAGATCGACCGCGCGCGCGCCAGCTTCGGTTTCGACCGCCTGGTGCGCGCCCCCGGCAGCCCGCTGGACGGCGTGTGCGCGATGGCGCAGCGCGTGGCGCGCTACGACCTCTCGGTGCTGGTGCTCGGCGAATCGGGCACCGGCAAGGAGCTGCTGGCGCGCGCGATCCACTACGCCTCGCCGCGCCTGACCGGCCCCTTCGTGGTGGAGAACTGCGCCGCCATTCCCGACACGCTGCTGGAGTCCGAGCTGTTCGGCCACAAGCGCGGCGCCTTCACCGGCGCCTACGAAGACCACCCCGGCCTGTTCCAGCGCGCGCACGGGGGCACGGTGTTCCTCGACGAGATCGGCGAGACCTCGCCGGCCTTCCAGGTGAAGCTGCTGCGCGTGCTGCAGGAAGGCGAGGTGCGGCCCGTGGGCGGCGCGCGCCCGGTGCCGGTGGACGTGCGCGTGATCGCCGCCACCCACCGCGACCTGGAGCAGCGCGTGCGCGAAGGCCTGTTCCGCGAAGACCTGTACTACCGCCTCGCGGGCGTGAGCATCACCGTGCCGCCGCTGCGCGAGCGCGCGGCCGACATCGCGCCCATCGCCCGTCAGCTGCTGCAGGACGTGGCGCGCGAACTCGGCCACCCCGGCGCCACCCTGCCCGACGCGACGCTGGCCTGCCTGCTGGCCTACCCCTGGCCCGGCAACATCCGCGAGCTTCGCAACGAGATCGCGCGCGCGCTCGCGCTGCAGGACGGCAGCGCGCTTGACGCCGCCGCGTTTTCGGGGCGCGTGCTGCAGGGCCATGGCAATGGCGGTGACGACCTGCAGGCCGCGCTGCCCACCAGCGGCACCCTGGCCGAGCGGCTGGACGTGATCGAAGCCATGGTGCTGCGCGAGACGCTGCAGCGGCACCGCTGGAACAAGACCCGCGTGGCGCAGGAGCTGGGCCTCTCGCGCGTGGGCCTGCGCGGCAAGATGCAGCGCCTGGGATTGGAGAAATGACATGGCACTGAACGTCCTGTGGTTGCAATCCGGTGGGTGTGGTGGCTGCAGCATGTCGCTGCTGTGCGCCGACACCACCGACTTCCAGGGCCACCTGCGCGACGCGGGTGTGAACCTGCTGTGGCACCCCTCGCTCTCGATGGAAAGCGGCGACGAGCTGCTGGACCTGCTGGACGCGGTGCTCGATGGCCGCACGCGGCTCGATGCGCTGTGCGTGGAAGGCTCGCTGCTGCGCGGGCCCAACGGCACCGGCCGCTTCCACATGCTGGCCGGCACGCAGCTGCCGATGATCGAATGGGTGAAACGCCTGAGCGCGCGCGCCAAGCACGTGCTGGCCGTGGGCAGTTGCGCGGCCTGGGGCGGCATCACGGCGGGCGGCGACAACCCCACCGACGCCTGCGGCCTGCAGTACGAGGACGACGAAGCCGGCGGCCTGCTGGGCGCAGCCTTCCGCTCGGCCAGCGGCCTGCCGGTGATCAACATCGCGGGCTGCCCCACGCACCCGAGCTGGGTGATCGACACGCTGATGGCGCTGGCCGCCGACGGCTTCGGCGCCGGCGAGCTCGACCCGCTGAACCGCCCGCGCTTCTACGCCGACCAGCTGGTGCACCACGGCTGCACGCGCAACGAGTACTACGAGTTCAAGGCCAGCGCGGAAAAGCCGTCGGACCTGGGCTGCATGATGGAGCACATGGGCTGCAAGGGCACGCAGGTGCACGCCGACTGCAACACGCGGCTGTGGAACGGCGAAGGCTCGTGCACGCGCGGGGGTTATGCCTGCATCGCCTGCACCGAGCCCGGCTTCCAGGAGCCGGGCCACCCCTTCCACGAAACGCCCAAACTCGCCGGCATCCCCATCGGCCTGCCCACCGACATGCCCAAGGCCTGGTTCGTCGCGCTGGCCTCGCTCTCCAAGAGCGCCACGCCCAAGCGCGTGAAGCACAACGCCGTGGCCGACCACCTGGTGGTGACGCCGGCCATCCGGAAGACCCGCCTCAAATGAGCCGTCTTCTGGTCGGTCCTTTCAACCGCGTCGAGGGTGATCTCGAAGTCCAGCTCGACGTGCAGGGCGACCGTGTGGCCTCGGCCCAGGTCAACGCCACCATGTACCGGGGTTTCGAGCAGATCCTGCAGGGCAAGGCGCCGCACGACGCGCTGGTGTACGTGCCACGCATCTGCGGCATCTGCTCGGTGTCGCAGTCGGTCGCCTCGGCGCGCGCGCTGGCCGCGCTCGGCGGCATCACCATGCCGGCCAACGGCCAGCACGCGAGCAACGTGATCCTGGCGACCGAGAACCTGGCCGACCACCTCACGCACTTCTACCTGTTCTTCATGCCGGACTTCACGCGCCCGGTGTACGCGGCCCACGCCTGGCACGCCGAGGCGGTGCGCCGCTTCGCGCCGAACCATGGCGAGCAGGTGCGCGCGGCCACCGCCGCGCGGCAGCGCTGGCTCACGCTGCTGGGCACGCTGGGTGGCAAGTGGCCGCACACGCAGTCCATCGAGCCGGGCGGCTCCACGCGGCCGATCGACGCGGCCGAACGCGTGCGCCTGCTCTCGCGCGTGCGCGAGTTCCGCGCCTTCCTGGAGCGCCAGCTGTTCGCCACGCCGCTGGAGGCCGTGACCGCCATCGCCACCGAAGACGCGCTGTGGGACTGGCACGCGCGGGACCCGCTGGGCGGCGACCTGCGCTTTTTCCTCACGCTGGTGCGCGACCTGCAACTGCAGACCCTGGGCCCCGGCCCGGGCCGTTACCTGAGCTACGGCGCCTACGCCCAGCCCGAGGGCGGCTTCGCCCTGCCCGGTGGCGTGTGGCGGGCCGACACCGGGCGGCTCGACGCGGTGGACGCGGCGGCCATCACCGAGGACGCCACGCACGCCTGGCTGGCCGACGGCGCCGGCCCGCTGCACCCGCTGGTGGGGCAGACGAAACCCGACCCCGACAAGGCGCGCGGCTACACCTGGAACAAGGCGCCGCGCCTGGCCGGCGAGGTGGTGGAGACCGGCGCGATCGCGCGCCAGCTCGCGGCCGGCCACCCGCTGGTGCGCGACGCCGTGGCGCGGCACGGCGGCAACGTCTACACCCGCGTGCTGGCGCGCGCGCTCGAACTCGCGCGCGTGGTGCCGCTGATGGAGGACTGGCTGGGCGCGCTGCGGCCCACCGAGCCGTTCTGCGTGCCCTCGGACCTGCCCGACGAGGGCAGCGGCATGGGCCTGTCGGAAGCGGCGCGCGGCAGCCTGGGCCACTGGGTCGTGGTGCGGCGCGGGCGCATCGCCAACTACCAGATCGTCGCGCCCACGAGCTGGAATTTTTCGCCGCGCGACGCCGCCGGCACGCCCGGCGCGCTGGAGCAGGCGCTGGTGAACGCGCCGGTGCGCGAGGGCGAGAAGACGCCGGTGGCCGTGCAGCACATCGTGCGCTCCTTCGACCCCTGCATGGTCTGCACGGTGCACTAGATGGCCACGAAAAAAGCGCGCGCCAAGAGTCCCTTGCCCACCGTGCCGATGGAGGGCGTGGACGAGTCCACCTGGATGGACGTGATCCAGAAGATGGACGAGGTCTACACCCGCCTGATCGACGACGAGGTGGAGCTGGAGAAGAAGAACACCGAGCTGGAGCAGTCGCAGCAGTTCATCTTCAGCGTGCTGACCTCGATGTCGGACGTGCTGGTGGTGTGCGACGCGAACGGGGTGATCGAGCAGGCCAACGCGGCGCTGTGCGAACTGACCGGCCGCCCCGAGGAACAGCTCAGCGGCACGCCGCTGTACGCCTTGCTGGCCGACGAAGCGAGCCGGGAGCTGGCGCGCGCGGCCATGGAGAAGGCCGACGCGCCGCGCGCGGGCGAGGCGATCGAGCTCAACCTGCTGGACCGCCAGGGCCAGGCCGTGTCGGTGGACGCGAACTGCACGCCACGCATCGGCGACAAGGGCCGGCGCGTGGGCACGGTGTGGGTGGGCCGGCCCACGGCCGAACTCAAGCGCGCGTACCACGAGATGCGCGCCGCGCACGAGGCCCTCAAGCGCACGCAGCAGCAGCTGCTGCACTCGGAGAAGATGGCCTCGCTGGGCCAGCTGGTGGCGGGCGTGGCGCACGAGCTCAACAACCCGATCAGCTTCGTGCTCGGCAACGTGCACGCGCTCAGCAAGTACAGCGAACGGCTGCGCACCTACCTGGCCGCGATGCATGCGCACGAGCCCGAGGCGGTGCTGGACGAGATGCGGCGCAAGCTGCGCATCGAGCACCTGCTGGCGGACCTGCCTTCGCTGATCGAGGGCACGCTGGAAGGCGCGCAGCGCACGGCCGACATCGTGCATGGGCTCAAGCGCTTCTCGGCCATGGACTCGGAAGAGCGCAAGCCGGTGAACCTGGTGGAGGTGATCGAGCGCGCGATCCACTGGGTGCAGAAGGGCCGCTCGGCGCCGGTGGAAGTGCAGTGGCAGGCCGGCGAGACCTGCACCGTGATGGGCAGCGCGGGCCAGCTGCAGCAGGTGATGATGAACCTGCTGCAGAACGGCTTCGACGCCGTGGGCCAGCGCGAGGCGCCGCGCATCGTGGTGTCGCTGGAGCGCGCGGATGGCACCGTGCGCGTGGCGCTGCGCGACAACGGCCCGGGCATCCCGCCCGAGCACCTGCTGCGCATCTTCGACCCCTTCTTCACCACCAAGCCGGTAGGCAAGGGCACGGGCCTGGGCCTGTCGATCAGCTACGGCATCGTGGAGCAGCACGGTGGGCGGCTGAGCGCGCGCAACGTCGAGGGCGGCGGCGCGGAGTTCGTGCTGGAACTCCCTCAGGCATAGGCCTCGGCCATCGCGTCCAGCGGCACCGGTTTCATCTTGCCGGCCTGCCCTGCGCTGCCGAAGGCCTCGAAGCGCTCGCGGCACACGCCGCGCGCGGCCTTCTTCGCCGCCAGCAGCGCCTTGCGCGGGTCGAACTCGCTGCGCTCTTTGGCGAAGGTCTGGCGCATGGCACCGGTCATGGCCAGGCGGATGTCGGTGTCGATGTTGACCTTTCGCACGCCGTTCTGGATGCCGCGCCGGATCTCTTCCACCGGCACGCCGTAGGTTTCCTTGATGTCGCCGCCGTGCTCGCGGATGATGGCCAGCCACTCCTGCGGCACGCTGGAGCTGCCGTGCATCACCAGGTGGGTGTTGGGCACGCGGGCGTGGATGGCGGCGATGCGGTCGATGGCCAGGATGTCGCCGGTGGGCTGGCGCGTGAACTTGTAGGCGCCGTGGCTGGTGCCGATGGCGATGGCCAAGGCGTCCACGCCGGTGCGGCGCACGAAGTCTTCGGCCTGCTCGGGGTCGGTGAGCATCATGTCGTGCGTGAGCTTGCCGGCCGCGCCCACGCCGTCTTCTTCGCCGGCTTCGCCGGTTTCGAGCGAACCGAGACAGCCGAGTTCACCTTCCACCGACACACCGACGGCGTGCGCGAGCTCGCAGACGCGGCGCGTGACCGCGAGGTTGTAGTCGTAGGTGGCGGGCGTCTTGCCGTCCTCGCGCAGCGAGCCGTCCATCATCACGCTGGTGAAGCCCGATCGGATGGACTGCATGCACACGGCCGGCGTGGCGCCGTGGTCCTGGTGCAGCACCACGGGCAGGTCCGGGTGGGCTTCCACCGCCGCCAGCACCATGTGGCGCAGGTAGGCCTCGCCCGCGTACTTGCGCGCGCCGGCCGAGGCCTGCAGGATCACCGGGCTGTCGGTCTCCTGCGCGGCCTCCATGATGGCCAGGATCTGTTCGAGGTTGTTGACGTTGAAGGCGGGCACGCCGTAGCCGTGTTCGGCCGCGTGGTCCAGCACCTGGCGAAGGGAAACAAGCGCCATGGGAAAGCTCCTGGATGAAGTGAAAAGGAAAAAAAGTCAGGCCGCGCGGCGTTCGAGGATCTCGAAGGCCGGCAGGGTCTTGCCTTCGAGCACCTCGAGGAAGGCGCCACCGCCGGTGGAGATGTAGCCCACGTCCTTCTCGATGCCGTACTTGGCGATGGCGGCCAGCGTGTCGCCACCACCGGCGATGCTGAACGCGCTGCTCTTCGCAATGGCGTCCGCAATCGTCTTGGTGCCGCCCTCGAAGGCCGCGAACTCGAACACGCCCACCGGGCCGTTCCACACGATGGTGCCGGCCTGCATCAGCTGCGCCGCCAGCTTCTGGGCCGTCTCGGGGCCGATGTCCAGGATCAGGTCGTCGTCCGCCACGTCCGTGGCCTTCTTCACCGTGGCCACCGCGTCCGCCGCGAAGGCCTTGGCCGTGACCACGTCGGTGGGGATCGGCACCTCGGCGCCGCGCGCCTTCATGGCCTCGATCACCGCCTTGGCCTCGTTCACCAGGTCGGCCTCGGCCAGGCTCTTGCCGATCTTCAGGCCGGCCGCCAGCATGAAGGTGTTGGCGATGCCGCCACCCACGATCAGGTTGTCCACGTTGTTGGCCAGGCTCTTGAGGATGGTCAGCTTGGTGCTGACCTTGCTGCCGGCCACGATGGCCACCAGCGGGCGCTTCGGGGCCGCGAGCGCCTTGGCAATCGCATCCATCTCGGCGGCCAGCAGCGGGCCGGCCGAGGCGATGGGCGCGGTCTCGGCGATGCCGTAGGTCGTGCCTTCGGCGCGGTGGGCGGTGCCGAAGGCGTCGTGCACGAAGATGTCGCACAGGGCGCCGAGCTTCTTCGCCAGTTCGGGGCTGTTCTTCTTCTCGCCCACGTTGAGGCGGCAGTTCTCCAGCAGCACGACTTCGCCGGGGGCGACCGAGAAGTCGCCGTCGATCCAGTTGGCGACCAGGCGCACCGGGCGGTCCAGCAGCTCGCCCAGGCGCGCGGCCACGGGGGCCAGCGAGTCCTCGGGCTTGAAGGCGCCTTCGGTGGGGCGGCCCAGGTGGCTGGTGACCATCACGGCCGCGCCGGCGTCCAGCGCCATCTGGATGGCCGGCAGGCTCGCGCGGATGCGCGTGTCTTCGGTGATGCGGCCCGCGTCGTCCTGCGGCACGTTCAGATCGGCGCGGATGAACACGCGCTTGCCGCGCGCGAAGCCGCTCGCGCACACGTCGCCGAAACGCAGCGCGCTCATGCGAAACCGCCCACGACGCGCGCCATCTCCAGGCACTTGTTGGAGTAACCCCATTCGTTGTCGTACCAGCTCACGACCTTGATGAAGGTCTTGTCCAGCGCGATGCCGGCGTCCGCGTCGAAGATCGAGGTGCGCGTGTCGCCCCGGAAGTCGGTGGCCACCACCTTGTCCGTCGTGTAGCCCAGCACGCCCTTCAAGGCGCCTTCGCTCTGCGCCTTCATCTCCGCGCAGATCTCATCAAACGTCGCGTCCTTGTTCAGCTCCACCGTCAGGTCCACCACCGACACATCGGAGGTCGGCACCCGGAAGCTCATGCCCGTGAGCTTCTTGTTGAGCTCGGGAATCACCACGCCCACGGCCTTGGCCGCGCCCGTGCTGCTGGGGATGATGTTCTCCAGGATGCCGCGACCACCGCGCCAGTCCTTGTTGCTCGGGCCGTCCACAGTCTTCTGCGTGGCCGTGGCCGCGTGCACCGTGGTCATCAGGCCGCGCTTGATGCCCCACTTGTCGTTGAGCACCTTGGCAATGGGCGCCAGGCAGTTGGTGGTGCACGAGGCGTTGGAGATGATGGCCTCGCCCTTGTAGGTCTTGTCGTTCACGCCGAAGACGAACATCGGGGTGTCGTCCTTGGAGGGGGCCGAGAGGATGACCTTCTTCGCGCCCGCGTCCAGGTGCTTCTGGGCCGTGACCTTGTCCAGGAACAGACCGGTGGATTCGATCACCACGTCGGCACCGACTTCGTTCCACTTGAGGTTGGCGGGATCGCGCTCCTGCGTCAGGCGGATCTTCTTGCCGTTGACGATCAGCGTGTTGCCTTCGACCGAGACCGTGCCCTTGAAGCGGCCGTGCACGCTGTCGTACTGCAGCATGTAGGCCAGGTAGTCGGGCTCGAGCAGGTCGTTGATCGCCACCACTTCAATGTCGCTGAAGTTCTGGATGGCGCTGCGCAACACGTTGCGGCCGATGCGGCCGAAGCCGTTGATGCCGAGGCGGAGGGGAGTTTTCTGTGTCATGGGGGTTCAGTTCAGCAGGGCGGAGAGGTCGGGAATCACGCGGTCGGGCGCGCAGGCGGTGATGGGCTCGCCCATGTTGTAGCCATAGGGCAGGGCCCAGACGCGCACACCGGCGTTGCGCGCGGTGGCCACGTCGATGGACGAATCGCCCACGAAGAGCGCGCGCTCGGGCGGCACCTGGAACAACGCCAGGCAGCTGTGGATGCCGGCCGGATCGGGCTTTTTGGTGGGCAGGGTGTCGCCGCTGATCACACGGTGAAACAGGGGCGCGAGGCGGTGCGCGTCCATCACGGTGGCGGTGTAGCGGCTTTCCTTGTTGGTGACCACGGCGAGTTTCACGCCGCGTTCGCGCAGGGCGGTGAGGGTTTCGCGCACCTGGGGGTAGAGCTGGCTGCGCGTGCCGCAGCGGCGCTGGTAGTGGCGGTCGAACTCGGCGGCGATCAGCGGCAGGGCGCTGCTGGCGCGCACCACGTCCACCCCGGTCTTGCCCGCCGAGGCCAGGGCCTGGATCAACAGCTCGCGCGTGCCGTGGCCGATCCAGCGCTCCACCTGCACCGGCGAGACGGCGGGCAGGTCGAAGCGCACCAGGGTGTCGTTGACGGCGTCGCCGATCTCGCCGGCGGTGGCAACCAGCGTGCCGTCGAGGTCGAACATCGCCAGGTCGATGGCGCTCATGGTGAAACCTCCGTGCTGCGCACTGCGGTGCGAGCTGGCTTGGGGCGGCCCGGCGCGGCGCTCATGCGGCCTCCGCCTCGATGCCGGCCCGCACACGGGGGCGCGGATGCAGCAGCGCGCGCACCTCGTCGGCCACGCGCGCCGCGGTGATGCCGAAGTGCGCGTACAGGTCTTTCGCGGGAGCCGATTCGCCGAAGCTGCTCATGCCCACGACACGGCCCGTGCGGCCCACGTACTTGCGCCAGAAGTCGGGGTGCGCGGCCTCCACCGCCACGGCGGGCAGCGCGGGCGGCAGCACGGCGTCCTGCCAGGCGGTGTCCTGTCGGTCGAACACGCTGGTGCTGGGCATGGAGATCACGCGCACGGCGATGCCCTCGGCCGCGAGCGCGGTCTGCGCCTGCAGGGCCAGCACCGTTTCGGAACCGGTGGCGACGATGAGGGCCTGCGCGCCCGGCATGTCCGAGAGCACGTAACCGCCGCGCTGGATGGCGGTGGCGCGGGTCTCGTCGCCCAGCGGCGGCAGGTTCTGGCGCGAGAGCGCGAGCGCGGTGGGGCCGTCGCGGCGCTGCAGGGCGTGGGCCCAGGCCACGGCGGTTTCCAGCGCATCGCCGGGGCGCCACACGTCCAGCCCCGGGATGAGGCGCAGGCTGGGCACGTGCTCCACCGGCTGGTGGGTCGGGCCGTCTTCGCCCAGGCCGATGGAATCGTGCGTGAAGACGTGGATCACCTGCAGCTTCATCAGCGCGGCCATGCGCACGGCGTTGCGGCTGTAGTCGCTGAAGGCGAGGAAGGTGCCGCCGTAGGGAATGAAGCCGCCGTGCAGGGCCAGGCCGTTCATGATGGCGGCCATGCCGAACTCGCGCACGCCGTAGCTCAGGTGGTTGCCGCCGGTGAAGCGGCCGGCCTTGTCGGGGCCGGCGGTGACGCAGCCCTTGAAGTTCGTGAGGTTGGAGCTGGTGAGGTCGGCGCTGCCACCGAAGATTTCGGGCAGTTGCGGCGCCAGGGCGTCGAGCGCGAGCTGGCTGGCCTTGCGCGTGGCGATGGCGTCGGTGCGCCGGCCCAGGGCCGCGACGAGCGCGGGCAGGCCGTCGGCGAAACCCTCGGGCAGTTCGCCGACCAGGCGGCGGTGAAACTCGGCGGCCTCGGCCGGGTAGGCCTCGCGGTAGGCGGCGAAGCGCGCCTGCCAGTCGGCTTCGAGCGCGTGGCCGCGTTCGGTGGCGTTCCAGGCGGCGGCGATGTCGGCCGGGATCTCGAACGGCGCGGCGGTCCAGCCCAGGGCCTCGCGCGTGGCCTGCACTTCGGCCGCACCGAGCGCGGCGCCGTGCACGTCGTGGCTGCCCTGCTTGTTGGGCGCGCCTTTGCCGATGATGGTCTTGCAGCAGATCAGCGTGGGCTTGCCTTCGGCCTGTGCGCTGGCGCTGCGCGCGCGGCGCAGCGCCGCGTCGATCGCGCCGGGGTCGTGGCCGTCCACCGTGACCACCTGCCAGCCGTAGGCGGCGAAGCGGCGCGGCGTGTCGTCGGTGAACCAGCCCTGCACGTGGCCGTCGATGGAGATGCCGTTGTCGTCGTAGAGCGCCACCAGTTTCGACAGGCGCAGCGTGCCGGCGAGCGAGCAGGCTTCGTGGCTGATGCCTTCCATCAGGCAGCCGTCGCCCAGGAACACGTAGGTGTGGTGGTCCACGATGGCGTGGCCCGGCCGGTTGTACTCGGTGGCCAGCAGCTTCTCGGCCAGCGCCATGCCGACGGCGTTGGCCAGGCCCTGGCCGAGCGGGCCGGTGGTGGTTTCCACGCCGGGCGTCACACCGACCTCGGGGTGGCCGGCGGTCTTGCTGTGCAGGCGGCGGAACCGGCGCAGGTCGTCCATCGACAGGTCGTAACCCGTGAGGTGCAGCAGCGCGTAGAGCAGCATGGAGCCGTGGCCGTTGGAGAGCACGAAGCGGTCGCGGTCGAACCAGTTCGGGTTGGCCGGGTTGTGGCGCAGGTGGCGGTTCCAGAGCACCTCGGCGATGTCGGCCATGCCCATGGGCGCGCCGGGGTGGCCGGATTGCGCGGCCTCCACCGCGTCCACCGCGAGCAGGCGGATCGCGTTGGCCATGCGGCGCGCGAGGTCGAGGTTCGGGGGTTGGCGCGCGCTCATGCGAACGCCCTTTGTTTGCGCTCCATCATGCGCCAGATGAAGGGCGTGAAGATCAGCTGCATCGCCAGCTCCATCTTGCCGCCGGGCACCACGATGGTGTTGGCGCGCGACATGAAGGAGTCGTGCACCATGCTCAGCAGGTACTGGAAGTCGATGCCCTTGGGCTTGGCGAAGCGGATCACGACGAAGCTCTCGTCGGGCGCCGGGATCTCGCGCGCGATGAAGGGGTTGGAGGTGTCCACGCAGGGCACGCGCTGGAAGTTGACGTGCGTGTGCGCGAACTGCGGGCAGATGTAGTTCACGTAGTCGGGCATGCGGCGCAGGATGGTGTCGGTGACGGCCTCGGTGCTGTAGCCGCGCTTGGACTTGTCGCGCCAGAGCTTCTGGATCCATTCGAGGTTGATCACGGGCACGACACCGATGAGCAGGTCGGGGTGCTGGGCGATGTTGACTTCGGGCGTGACCACGGCGCCGTGCAGGCCTTCGTAGAACAGCAGGTCGGTGTCCTGGGGCAGCTCCTGCCAGGGCGTGAAGGTGCCGGGCGCCTGTTTCCAGGGCGCGGCCTCTTCGGCGTCGTGCAGGTACTTGCGCGACTGGCCGGTGCCGCTGCGGCCGTAGCTGGCGAACAGCGCCTCCAGCTCGGGGAACAGGTTGTTCTCGGGGCCGAAGTGGCTGAAGTGGCCGTTGCCCGCGCGCTCGGCCTCGGCCTGGCGCAGCTTCATTTGCTGACGGTCGTGGCGGTGGAAGCTGTCGCCTTCGATGATGGCGGCGGTGACGCCTTCGCGGCGGAAGATGTTCTCGAAGGTGCGGGTGACCGAGGTGGTTCCCGCGCCCGACGAGCCGGTGATGGCGATGATGGGGTGGCGCTCAGACATGGTGATGTCCCGTGGAGTTGAAGAATCGGGTCAGACGCGGAACAGGCTGCGCTCGTGGAACAGGGGGTTGTCCAGGTCTTTGCGCGCCGGCGGCTCGGCGTGGTAGCGCTCGATGCGCTCGACCTCGTGCTTCGAGCCGAACACCAGGCCGATGCGCTGGTGCAGGCCGTCGGGCTGCACGCCCAGCATGGGCACGCGCCCGGTGCTGGCGCGGCCGCCGGCCTGCTCCATGATGAATCCGATGGGGTTGGCCTCGTACAGCAGGCGCAGGCGGCCGGGCTTGGCCGGGTCCTTGCTGTCGCGCGGGTAGAGGAAGACACCGCCGCGCATGAGGATGCGGTGCGCCTCGGCCACCATGCTGGCGATCCAGCGCATGTTGAAGTCCTTGGCGCGCGGGCCGGTCTTGCCCGCCAGGCACTCGTCCACGTAGCGCTTGACCGGCGCTTCCCAGAAGCGGCTGTTGGAGGCGTTGATGGCGAACTCCTGCGTGTCGGCGGGCACGGTGAGCTCGGGGTGGGTGAGCATGAACTCGCCCAGGTTGGGGTCGAGGGTGAAGCCGGTCACGCCGTTGCCCACGGTGAGCACGAACATGGTGGTGGGGCCGTAAAGCGCGTAGCCGGCGGCCACCTGCTGCGTGCCGGGCTGCAGGAAGTCGCCCTCGGTGACTTCGCGGTCCTCGCTGGCCGGCGCGCGCAGCACCGAGAAGATGCTGCCCACGGAGACGTTCACGTCGATGTTGCTGGAGCCGTCGAGCGGGTCGAACACCAGCAGGTACTTGCCGCGCGGGTAGGTGCCCGGGATCTGGTACGGCGCGTCCATTTCCTCGGAGGCCATGCCCGCGAGGTGGCCGCCCCACTCGGTGATGCGCAGAAAGTAATCGTTGCTCAGCACGTCCAGCTTCTTCTGCGTCTCGCCCTGCACGTTGACCGAGCCGCCGGCGGCAGCGGCGTGGTTGCCCAGCACGTCGCCCAAAGCCCCGAAAGCGACGGCGCGCGCGATGGCCTTGCAGGCCATGGCCACGTCGAGAATGAGGGCGTTGAAATCGCCGCTGGCTTCGGGGAAGCGGCGGCGTTCTTCGATGAGGTACTGGGTGAGGGTCTTGCGGCCGGTCAGTGGCATGGCGTGGTTCTCCGCGGGGCGTTGCTGGAATGGAAGTCCGGGGTGGTGGCGGCGTGGCGCATCGCGCTCATGACGCCGTGGTAGCCGCCCGCCGCGTCGGCGGCGCCGAAGATGGCGCTGCCGGCCACGCAGATGTCGGCGCCGGCCTGGACGATCTCGCCGATGTTGTCCAGCTTCACGCCGCCGTCCACCTCCAGCCAGATCGGCTGGCCGCCGGTGGCGGTGTGGGCGTCGATGCGGCGGCGCGCCTCGCGCAGCTTGTGCAGGGTGTGGGGAATGAAGGCCTGGCCGCCGAAGCCCGGGTTCACGCTCATGAGCAGCACCAGGTCCAGTCTGTCCATGACGTGCTCCATCCAGGCCAGCGGCGTGGCGGGATTGAGCGCGAGGCCGGCCTTGCAGCCGTGCGCGCGGATCAGCTGCAGCGTGCGGTCCACGTGGCGCGAGGCCTCGGGGTGGAAGCTGATGCAGTTGGCGCCGGCCTTGGCGAACAGCGGGACCAGCGCATCCACCGGCTCCACCATGAGGTGCACGTCGATGGGGATCTGCACGTGCGGGCGAATGGCTTCGCAGACCTGCGGGCCGATGGTGAGGTTGGGCACGTAGTGGTTGTCCATCGCGTCGAAATGCACGAAGTCGGCGCCGGCGGCTTCGATGGCGCGCACCTCCTCGCCCAGGCGCGCGAAGTCCGCCGAGAGGATGGAGGGCGCCAGGCGCACGCTGGGCGACGGGGTGAACTTGGGCGGGCGGGACATCGTGGGGCGACTCTGTGTTTGAAAAAAAGAAGCTCAGGCCGACTCGAACAGCGTGGTGCCGGCGTGCCAGCGCCGCAGCGCGTCCACCGTGACCCAGCGCTGCTCCATGCCGGCCACGCCGCTGGGCAGCAGCTGGTCCACGTCGCCCAGGTGGGGCAGCACGAGCAGGGCGTCGTCGAAGCGGTGGTCGGCCGTGTGCACGGTGGGCGTGACCAGGGTCTGCAAGCCGGCGTCGGTGGCCGCGCGCAGGCCGTTGGCCGAGTCCTCGAAAGCGAGGCAGGCGGCGGCCGGCAGCCCCAGCGTGGCCAGCACCTGCTGGTACACCTGCGGGTCGGGCTTCTTGCGCGGCGCGGTGGACGCGTCGCCGATGGCGGCGAAGTGGCGTTTCCAGTCCGGGCCCAGCGGGGTGCGCAGCAGGGCGTCGATGTTGGCCGGCGTGGTGGTGGTGGCGATGGCCAGGCGCAGGCCGCTGGCCAGGGCTTCGCGCATGAGCCGCAGCACGCCGGGGCGCAGCGCGAGCTGGCCGCCGCTCACGCGGTTTTCGTAGAGGCGCGTCTTGATGGCGTGCACGCGCTCGATGGTGGCTTGCGCGGCCTGGCCGCCGGCCACGTCGGGCTCGACCATGCGCCAGTGGTGGGCGATGCGCTCCTTGCCACCCGAGACCTGCAGCAGGCGGATGTAGGTGGCGTCGTCCCAGTGCCAGCCCAGGCGCACCTCGGCGAAGGCGGCGTTGAAGGCGGCGCGGTGCGCGGCCTCGGTGTCGGCCAGGGTGCCGTCCACGTCGAAGATGAGGGCCTCAAGCATGGCCGGCCCCTTCGGTGTCGCTGAACAGGCGGCTGGCCAGGATGTCGGGCGCCTGCAGCGTGGTGAGTTCTTCGGCCGTGAGCTCGCGCTGCGGCTGCGCGAACAGGCGGCTGGCCTGGCGCAGGCGCGCGCGGTCCAGCGCGTTGCGCACGCTGCGCGCGTTGGCGAAATGGGGTTGCTGCAGGCGCAGGCCCAGGTAGCGCTCGAAGGCCTCGGCGGCCTCGGGGCTGAAGCGGTAGTTCTGCTCGGCCAGCATCTGGCGCGAGATCTGCATCAGTTCGTCGGCCGAGTAGTCCGGGAACGCCAGGTGGTGCGCGATGCGCGAGCGCATGCCGGGGTTGGACTGGAAGAAGGTGTTCATGCGGTCCTCGTAGCCGGCGAGGATCACCACCAGGTCGTCGCGGTGGTTCTCCATCACCTGCAGCAGGATCTCGATCGCCTCCTGGCCGTAGTCGCGCTCGTTCTCGGGGCGGTAGAGGTAATACGCCTCGTCGATGAACAGCACGCCGCCCATGGCCTTCTTGAGCACCTCGCGCGTCTTGGGCGCGGTGTGGCCGATGTACTGGCCCACCAGGTCGTCGCGCGTGACGGCCACCAGATGGCCTTTGCGCACATAGCCCAGGCGGTGAAGGATCTGCGCCATGCGCAGGGCCACCGTGGTCTTGCCGGTGCCGGGGTTGCCCGAGAAACACATGTGCAGGCTGGGCGGCTGCGAGGGCAGGCCCAGGCCGGTGCGCAGCTTGTCGATGACGAGCAGCGCGGCGATGTCGCGCACGCGCGCCTTGATGGGCGCCAGGCCCACGAGCTCGTCGTCCAGCTCCTGCAGCACGGCCTCGACCTGCGTCTCGGCCAGCACCGCGCCAACCGAGCGCGCGGGCGGTGCGGCCACCGGTGCCGCTGCGGTGGTCACGGTGGCATCGGTGGACAGCGGCGGCGGCGTGCTGCCGGGGATGGCGTAGAGGGTTGAGTTCACGGGTGTGGGCACCTGGGTCAAGTCGCACCACGGAACCGGCTTTGCCGGGCCGTGGGTGCGGTCCCCCGAAGGGGGAAGACGCGAAGCGGCGCAGGGGGAGTCATTGATACCGCTCACCTTCGGGCTGCACCGCGCCGTAGCCGCGCGTCGTGTAGCGCAGGCTGCGGCCGTTGACCTCCTGGCGCTCCAGCATGAAGCCGGGCTCGCTGGCCGGGCGGTTGACGATGAAGCTCATGGCGATGGTCTCGACGTTGCGCGTCGAGTCGAAGGCCATCAGGCGGATGTAGTGGCGCGGGAAGGCCTTGCGGCAGGCCTGCAGCTCCTGCAGCACGCCGGCGGCGTCGTGCAGGTCGAACATGGGGTTGCCGTACATCGACCAGTAGGTATTGCGCGGGTGCGGGTCGTCGGTGTATTCCACGCTCCAGGCGTAGCCGCGCTTGAGGCCGTATTCGATCTGCGCGGTGATTTCCGGGTCCGTGAGGTCGGGCAGGAAGCTGAACTGGCCTTGCGTGATGCGGCCGGTGGCGTTGGTCATCATGGTGTGCGGTCCTCGAAGTGAATGGGTTCAGGCCATGGCCGGCGTAGCCACGTAGTCGCTGGAATCGGTGCTCTGGTAGTTGAAGCTGATCTCGCCCCAGGTATCGAGCGCGGCCTTGAGCGGGCTGCAGTGCTGCGCGGCCTGCTTGAGGATGGAGGGTCCTTCCTGCAGCAGGTCGCGGCCTTCGTTGCGCGCCTTCACCATGGCTTCGAGCGCCACGCGGTTGGCCACCGCGCCGGCCTGGATGCCCATGGGGTGGCCGATGGTGCCGCCGCCGAACTGCAGCACCACGTCGTCGCCGAAGAGCTCGATCAGCTGGTGCATCTGGCCGGCGTGGATGCCGCCCGAGGCCACGGGCATGACCTTCTTGAGGTCGGCCCAGTCCTGGTCGAAGTAGAGGCCGCGCGGCAGATCGGTCTTGGTGTAGCTGTCGCGGCAGACGTTGTAGTAGCCCTGCACGGTGAGCGGGTCGCCTTCGAGCTTGCCGACGGCGGTGCCGGTGTGCAGGTGGTCGCAGCCCGCCAGGCGCAGCCACTTGGCGATCACGCGGAAGCTCACGCCGTGGTTCTTCTGCCGCGTGTAGGTGCCGTGGCCCGCACGGTGCATGTGCATGATCATGTCGTTCTTGCGGCACCAGTTGGCCATGCTCTGGATGGCGGTGTAGCCGATCACCAGGTCCACCATCACGATCACCGAGCCCAGTTCTTTGGCGAACTCGGCGCGCTCGTACATGTCTTCCATGGTGGCGGCGGTCACGTTCAGGTAGCTGCCCTTGACCTCACCGGTTTCGGCGCTGGCCTTGTTGACCGCGTCCATCACGAACAGGAAACGGTCGCGCCAGTGCATGAAGGGTTGCGAGTTGATGTTCTCGTCGTCCTTCATGAAGTCCAGCCCGCCCTTGAGGCCTTCGTAGACCACGCGGCCGTAGTTGCGGCCCGAGAGGCCCAGCTTGGGCTTGGTGGTGGCGCCCAGCAGCGGGCGACCGAACTTGTCCAGGCGCTCGCGCTCGACCACCAGGCCGGTGGGCGGGCCCTTGAAGGTCTTCACGTAGGCCACGGGAATGCGGATGTCTTCCAGCCGCGCGGCCTTCAGCGGCTTGAAGCTGAAGACGTTGCCGATCAGGCTCGCCGTCATGTTGGCGATGGAGCCTTCCTCGAACAGGATCAGGTCATACGCCACCCAGGCGAAGTACTCGCCCGGGCGGTTGGGCACGGGCTGGACCTTGTAGGCCTTGGCGCGGTAGCTGTCGCAGGCGGTGAGGCGGTCGGTCCACACCACCGTCCAGGTGGCCGTGCTCGACTCGCCGGCCACGGCGGCGGCGGCCTCCTCGGGGTCCACGCCGTCCTGCGGGGTGATGCGGAACAGGCACAGCGTGTCCGTGTCCTTGGGCACGTAGTCGGGCATCCAGTAGCCCATCTGCTTGTACTTGAGCACGCCCGCGCTGTAGCGCTTCTTGGCGTCGGTGATCTCGGTTGAACCAGTGGGGGCGTTGCTCATCGGTGGCTCCAAAAGTGGGGTTTGTCTGGGGTGGAGCGGACTGTAGATTTCGGCTTGAATAAAGTAAATTCACGATTTTTAGAAGTTCGATTAAGGAATTGCTGAATGAAGAACGCCACCTTTCGGCAGCTGCGGGTCTTCAGCGAGGTGGCGCGCCACCTCAGCTTCGCGCGCGCGGCGCAGGTGCTGCACCTCACGCCGCCGGCGGTGACGATGCAGGTGAAGGAACTGGAAGGGCACGTGGGCATGCCGCTCTTCGAGCGCAACGGCCGCAAGGTGGCGCTGACCACCGTGGGCGAGTACATGCTGGTCTACGCGAGGAAGGTGCTGGCGACGCTGAAGGACGCGGAGGACGCGGCCGCGCGGCTGCAGAAGCTGGAGACCGGCACGCTGGTGATCGGCATGGTGAGCACGGCCAAGTACTTTTTGCCCCACCTGCTGGCCGAGTTCCGGCGCGAGCATGGCCGCATCGACATCCGCCTGGCGGTGAGCAACCGCGAGCAGCTGGTGAAGATGCTGCATGCCAACGAGGTGGACATCGCCATCATGGGCCGCCCGCCCAAGGAACTGGCCACGCGCGCCGAGCCCTTCGCGGCGCACCCGCACGTGTTCGTGGCGCCGGTGGACCACCCGCTCGCGCACGCGGGCCATGTGCCGGCGGCGCTGCTGCGGGAATACGACTTCATCGTGCGCGAGCAGGGCTCGGGCACGCGCGCGGCGCTGGAGAAATTCCTGGCCGACGAGCACGTGGAGCTGCGCGTGATCATGGAGATGGCCAGCAACGAGACCATCAAGCAGGCCGTGATGGCCGGCATGGGCCTGAGTTTTCTGTCGCTGCACACCATCGGCCTGGAGCTGAGCAACCAGCTCATGACCGTGCTGGACGTGGAGGGCGCGCCGGTGGTGCGCGCCTGGAACGTGGTGCACACGCAGTCCAAGCTGCTGTCACCGGCGGCGGAGGCGTTCCGCTACTTCGTGCTGGAGCGCGGGGAGGCGTATCTGGCGGAGAGTTTTCCCGCCCCACCGCCGCCCGCGCGCTGATGGGGTTTGAAGAGGCCCAGGCCGATCAGGACACCCGCCGGTCGTGGGAGCCCACCTCGATCACCCACCGGATGCCTTCTTCGCCCAGGTGGGTTTCGAAGGTGTCCAGCAGCCGGTCGTACCGGTCGACCGCCTCCGCATCACCACGCCGCAAAGCCGCGGCACGGACTGGCACACCTTCGCAGTTTTTGGCCAGCAGCAGCGCCTGGAGTTCCCGGGGCTTCAGGCTGTCTTTCAACCACTCCAGCGCGAAGCCATGGAGATGGAACTGCTCGGCCGTCCCCCACAACAGCACCTGGTGAAGGGCTTGGGCGTTCGTCGCGCACTGACGGGGATCGCGGAGTGCCTCGATCGTCTTGCACAGCAACTTCGAGGCTTGCACGGCCTCTTCGATGGACATCGTCTGCCGAAGCTGGGGATGCTTGTTCAGATAGGCGAACCATTCCAGGCCAGGCTCATGGTTGCCCCATTTCGCCTGCACGTTCCGCGCTTTCTCCAGCGTCATCCCGCGCTGCATCGCGTCCTGGGCGAAGTACTGGCGAGCGTGGTCGAAGCTCAAGGGGGTCTCGGAACGGTCCTCTTCCAGGAACTGGACGGTGTCGGGGCTGTAGTTGTAGTAGTCGCGGGCAGCCTCCAGGTTGAAGCTCGGGGTCGGATGGGAGATCGGGTTCATTCTGAAAAAAAGTCGGTAAGCAAACGGGAAACGTCGATTCCCTCGACCGTGCAGGCGCACGGCCGAGGGAACCACGGCAAAAGTGCGGCGCGGCGTGAATTGGTTCATTCAGGACATTTCATCCCGCGGACCGCCATGCCCCGTCGTCTCCCCTGGGCTTCGACCGTCGATCTCAGAAGTGGTGGCGCAGGCCCACTTCGTAGCCACTGGAGCTGGTGCCGGGCGCATTGCCGGCCGGGCCGCCCGAGATGGCGAAGGTGGCCCGCCCTTTGTTGGAGACGTGGCCGGCGTTCACGTACACGGCCGTGCGTTTGGAGAGGTTGTGCACATAACCCACCGCGAAGCGCTGGGCGTCGTCGGCGGCGATGCTGGCGCCCGCCGCGTCCCGGCCGCTCTGGTCCACCTTGACGTAGGAGGCCTTGATCACCCCCACGCCCACCGGCACGCTGAGGCCGACCAAGAGCGCCTTGTGCTTGGAGCCCAGGTAGGCCGATTGCGTGAAGCTGCCCGAGAGGATGGCCCCGCCGAAGTGGTACGAGGCGCGCGCGCCCGATTGTTTGAACTGCGCGTTGGTCGCGTCGATGCGGGTGTTGCCGTAGAAACCGCCGACGTCGAACGGGCCCGCCGCGTAGCCCAGGCGCGCCCCGTGGTAGTCGTAGCTGCCCTGCGCGTTGCCCTCCTCGCCCGGCGCGACCATGAGCTGCCCGTACACCCCGCCCAGGTTGGCGGGCAGGAGGTATTGCAGGGCATTGTTGGAACGCGACAAGGTGGTGGCGCCCGCGCCGAAGGCCCGGCGCAGCGCGACGGAGGGGGCCGAGGCCCACATGTTGATCGCGCCACCCACGCCGACCACCACGAAGGGGTCGGTGCCGGCCCAGGACAGGAAGGCCGGGTTCCAGTCGCGGCCGAGCCGCACTTCACCCCAGGGGCCCGCCAGGCCGACGGTGGAGCGGCGGTCGAAGAACTGGTTGCTCACGGCGGAGGTGCCGGTGTCGGCGTTGAAGGCGCCTTCCAGCCAGAAGCTGGCTTTCAGGCCGCTGCCCAGGTCTTCCACGCCGCGCAGGATGAAGCGCGAGGTGGAGTTGCTGCCACTGGCCAGGGAGGTCAGCGAGCCTTGTGAGTTGGTGCTGTGGCGCACCGCGGCGTCCACCACGCCGGTGAGCGTGACGTTGGATTGGGCGCTCGCGCCGGCGCCGAGCGCGCACAGCACCGCGCCAGCCAGCAGCTGGTTGCATGTCATTGGTTTGTCTCCGGGGGAAAAGGAAGGGGAAGTGAAACGGGCGCGGCTGCGCCCTGGCATCAGTCGAGCTTCACGCGGCCCGACTTGATGATCCTGTCGAACTGCACGATCTCGCGCGCCGTGACGGCGCTGAGTTCCTGCGGCGTGCTGCCGATCGCGCTGTAGCCCTGCCCCTCGAGCAGCTTCTGCACCGAGGGTTGTTTCAAGGCGGACGCGAAGGCGCTGTTCAGTTTTTCCGTGACACCGGCGGGCAGACCGGCCGGGCCGAAATAGGCGAGCCAGCCGGAGGCGGCCACGCCGTCCACGCCCAGCTCCTTGAGCGTGGGCACGTCGGGGAACAGGCGCCAGCGCTCTTCACCGGAGGTGGCGATGACGAGCAGCTTGCCGCTGTCCACGTAGGGCTTGACGCTGCCGCTGATGAGCACGAACTGGACCTGCCCGCCGAGCAGGTCGGTCACGGCCGGCGCTTCGCCCTTGTAAGGCACATGGACCGCCTTGATGCCCGCCGCCTCCAGGATGGTCTCCGACCAGAGGTGGGAGCTGGTGGCGTTGCCCGCCGAGCCGTAGGCCATCTCGCCTTTGAGCGAGCGCGCGTAGGCCACGAAGTCCTTGAAGTTGCGCGCGGGGATGCGGTGCGGGTTGATGGCCAGCCCGACCTCGGTGCGCACGGCGATGGTGATGGGCGTGATCTGCCGGTTCAGGTCGGCGTAGCGCGGGTCGGTGACGGGCAGCAGGGACAGGGTGGCGGGCACGCCCAGGCCGATGGTGTAGCCGTCTTTCGGCGCGCGCACGATGGCGTCGGTGCCGATGCGGCCGCTGGCGCCGGTGCGGTTGTCCACCACCACCGTCTGGCCCAGGGTCTTGCTGACTTCGGCGGCCAGGGAGCGGGTGACGTTGTCGGCGAAGCCCCCGGGCGGGTACGGCACGATGAGGGTGATGGGCTTGCTCGGCCAGGTGTCGGCCATCGCCAGGTGGGGCAGCGCCGCGAGCGCGGCCATGGCCACCAGGCGGCCCAGGGTCTTGTGAAGGGGGCTCATGGAAACGGTCTCCGTTCTTGTGGGGGGCGATGGGCGTCGGTCAGTGCGCGGGGGCCGTGCGGCCGAGGAAGGACAGCAGCACCTGGTGGTACTCGTCGGGCCGCTCGGCCCAGCCGAAGTGGGCCACGCCTTTCATCTCGTGGTACTCGCCCCGCTTGAGCAGGCCGGCCATGCGGCGCATCACCGCGGCGGGGCAGGTTGCGTCGAGTTCACCGGCGATGCACAGCGTGGGCGCGGCGATGCGCGACAGCACGTCTTCTTCGAGGTAGGCGGCCGTGGCCTGGATGGCTTTCTGGAAACCGGCAGCGTTCATGAGGCGGACGTTGTGCAGCACGTGGTCGATGGCGGGGCCCTGCGCGCCCGGTCCCATCATCGAGCGCAGCATCTCGGGCGCGTAGTCCGCGATGGCGCGGCCCTGTGTCAGGGGCGCCACGCGCGTGGCCAGGAAGTTGGCCTGCCATTCGGGCCCCGAGTGGTTGAAGGTGTGCGCGGTGGCCGAGAGCACCAGCGCCTGCACACGGTCGGGAAAGAGGTCCGCCGTCTTCTGCGCCACCATGCCGCCCATGCTGTGGCCGAGCACCACGTTGCGCCCCGTGCTGGTCGCGCCGATCAGGCGGCCGGCCACGCGCGCCATGTCGGTCATGCTGAGGGTGTCGGGCACCGGGCTGGTGCCGTAGCCGGGCGCGTCCCAGGCCACGACGCGGTAGCCGGCCTGGTTGAGCGCCTGCGTGGTGCAGCGCCAGTATTCCTTGGCACCGTAGGCACCGTGCAGCAGGTAGACCGTGGTCGGCCCTTCGCCCGACACCAGGTAGTCGGGCAGCTCGTAGGTTCGCATGTCGGGATCCTTGGTTCAAAGAGAGGACGTGGCGGCGACCCAGCGCGCCAGATGGGCCGCCAGCGCCTCGGGCCGCTCCAGGGGAAGCAGGTGGCCGGCGCCGGGCACGGCGTGGAATTCGGCCCCCGGAATGCCCTGCGCGAGCGCGCGCTGGTGCTCGGGCGCGAACAGCTTGTCGTGCGAGCCGGCGACGATCAGCGTGGGCACGCGGCCGTCGAGCAGGGCCCCGCGCTCGGGCCGCGCGAGGCTGGCTTCCTGGTGCGCCATGAAGCGCTCGGCGCCGTAGGCGGCCACCATGGCCGTGCGCCGCTGCATCAGCAACGCATCGCCCAGGCTGTCGGGGTGGAAGGCGGCCGCGGTCTGCGCCGCGACCAGCTGGGCGTGGCCACCGTTCGCCGCCGTGCCGATGGCCTGGCGGCGCGCGGCGGCCTGTGCCGCCGTGTCGGCCTGGGGCCCGCTGCAGACCAGGCCCAGGCCGCTCAGGCGCTCGGGGGCCAGCGCCCGCATGGCCAGCGCGACGTAACCCCCGAAGGAGAAGCCGACGAGGTGAAAACGCGCGGGCAGCATCTTGAGGAGCGCGGTGGCGATCGCGTCGACGTCGGCCAGGGCCGGCAGTTCGGGCGTGTGGACCGCGAGGGTGGAAGGCAGGGCGCTTCGCACGCCATCGAAGACCGCGGCGGTGGTGTTCAGGCCGTGCAGGAGCACGAGGGGATGCGACGGCATGGTGCTCACGCCAGCGCGGCCGGGTCGCGGTGTTCGCCGTCGATGCGGTCGCCCTCGACCCAGCAGGCGTGGGTGCCGACGCACATGCGCTCGGGCAGCACGATGGTGGCCAGCGGGCCGCGCGCGACGTCGGCCGCGTCGAGCACCAGCACCTCGGAGCGGTTCTGGCGCATGTCGGCCACCATGACGACGACGTAGCCGTCGTCCTCGGCCTTCGCGCCCAGGCGGCGCGCCACCTGCGGCTCGCTGCCGTAGCGGCCCTCGCCGTATTCGTGGCGCTGCGCCGCGCCGGTGAGCAGGTCGAAGCGCTTGAGGCCGGCGAACAGCCAGTCGCCGGGCTTGTACAGCACGTTGTAGCTGTAGCGGTAGGGGCGGCCCACGTAATCGTTGCTGCAGACCGGGAACTCGGTGACTTCGTCGTCGAGGTACTGCTCGGTGGTCTGGCCGGTCTTCAGGTTGAAGCGCCAGCGGTGCATCAAGGTCTTGTTGTGGTGCTTGTCGAGGTTGGCCAGGATGCGGTCGTACACGTTCATGTCGGCGCTCACCGGGATCTTCTTGAAGTCCGGCATGATGCAGCCGTCCATCACCACCTCGTCGCCGTCTTCGTAGCAGTTCGAGAGGTGGAGGATGAAGCAGGGCTTGGCCTCGAACCAGCGCACCTGGCTGCTGTCCCCATGGCGCGGGATGACGCCGAAGCGCGCCGCCTGGTCGCGGTTGAACACCAGATCGTGCTCGCCGGTCTTGAGCTTGACCGGGTCGAAGTACAGCGGCAGGTCGTGCAGGATGGTGTAGTGCTTCGTGATGCCCAGGTCGTGCGGCCAGCGCGCGCCCGGCAGCTCGATCGGCACGTAGTGCACCAGCTGGTTGTGGCGATCGACCACGCCGTAGTGCATGTACGGCCATTTCTCGGGGTAGTTGAAGAACATCATCTCCCCGGTTTCCGGGTCGACCTTGTAGTGCGAGCTCACGCCCTCGGGCACCTTGCGCGCCCAGTTGGCGTCGGGCCCGAGCGTCTCCAGCGTGCGCGGGTCCAGGCGCCAGGGTTCGCTGCCTTGCGACATGCTGGCGATCAGCTTGCCCGCGTGGCAGATCACGTCGGTGCCCGCGTTGTCCTTCATGGCGCCGATGGCACCCCAGCCGCGCCGCGAGGCCAGGTGCGGCTGCAGCAGGCCCGGCCACAGGGAATGGCCCGCGCCCTTCTCCGCCAGGTAGCCGGTGGTGCGCACCAGGCGGTTGCGGTAGGTGGCGCGGCCGTTCTCGAAATGCACCGCGTGCAGCATGCCGTCGCCATCGAACGGGTGGTAGATGCCCAGCGGTTCGTGCACCTGGTTGTGCGTGTTGCGCACGTAGATGCCGTGCAGGTCCTTCGGGATCTCGCCGATCACCTGCAGGCTGTCGGTGTCGGCCGTGTACTCGTTCGCGTTGGGCGTGAACGGGCCCTGAAGAAAAGGGTTGTCGTTGTCCGCCCGGATCGTCAGGGCGATCCTGTCCACCACCTCAATCATTTGCCCACTCCAATGGTTGCCTGTGCCAATCAATGAAGAGAGTATCCGGCAATCAATTGCTTGTGGCAAGCAATTTTCGATCGATAATGGAAAGTACCTAGCACGCACCGACGACATGACCAAGAAAGCCAAGTCACCGCCCGTCCAGAGCACCATCTTCCTGTGGCTGGGCAAGGCCTACCACGCCGCCACCAACGCCTTCGAGGAGAGCACGGGCGTCACGGCCGCGCGCTGGCGGCTGCTCTTTCTGATCCACCGGCAGCGGGGCTGCACGCAGAAGGCGCTGATCTCGGAGATCCGCGTCGACCCCGGGTCGATCACCCGCCAGCTCAAGGCACTGGAGGCGGAGAAGCTGATCGTTCGCGAAGACGATCCGGCCGACAACCGGCTGACGCGCGTCTCGCTGTCCCCGCTGGGCGACAAGCTGGTGCAGGGCATTCTGGAGAAGCGCAAGCGCTTCCTGGAGACCATGCTGCAGGGCATCCCGCCCGAGGAGGTGGACGCCTGCATCCACGTGCTGGAGCGCATCAGCATGAACGTCGGCGACGACCGCCCGATCCCCTGAAGCGGCGGCCGCGTGGCGTGACGCCGGCTCAGCCGTGCCGCAGGCAGAGCCTGTTGACCGGCGCCGACACGCGAGGCAGGGCCATGGTGGTGCACAGGCCGGCGGCAAAACTGGCGACGCTGGCGGTGCGCAACGGCACATAGTCCAGGCCGTTGTGCTGGCAGGCGCGCTGCAGCGCCACGGCGGATTCGCGGTCCACGCAGTCCAGCGGCGCGACAACGAGGTCGGCCCAGGTCAGCGCGGCCAGCAGCAGTTCGTTGCGCGGGTCGATCACGCTGCCTTCATGCCGCCGGTACTCGCCGCCGTGCCGCTCCACCAGCGCGCGGATGGACGGGTTGGCGCTGGGGCGCCCGCCCACGTAGAGCAGCTTGCGGCCACGGATGAGCGGCCCGAGCGACGTGGGTTCGGCGCCTTCGCCGTTCATCCAGCCGCGCAGCTGTTCCTCCACCACCGTCAGCTCGCGCCCGAGTTCGCCGAGCTGGACCTGGAGCTGGATCGTTTCCTGCTCCAGGCGCAAGGCGTGGGCCTCGGCGGCGAGCGCGGCGACTTCGGCCTGCTCCCGGCGACCGACCTGGAACATCAGCGCCGACGACAGCGACTCGGCCCGCTCCCGCGCGTCCCTGGCCGCTTCGAGCAAGGTGGCGCTCAGCCGCCACGATTCGTCGATGGCCGCCACCTGCGTGCGCAGGGCGCCGATCTCGGCCGCGTCGCGTTCGCGCTGCGCGCTCGCGGCGCTGGTGAGCGCCTCGATGTCGCGCGAGATCAGCCCGCTCAGCCGGGGCGTGCTGCGGCGGTCGGTGAGCAAGGCCCAGCAGGCGCCGCGCACCTCCCCCGAGCGGGTGGCCGCTTCCCACAGGCCCAGCAGATCGGCCTCGGTGCGGGCCCGGGAGCACTGCTCGATGGCCTCCCGATGCCGCTGGTCCAGCAGGCCCTGCAAGGCACGGGCCACGCCGGCGTGCTGCGAGGCGAGCCGCGCGGCCTCGCACCGCAGCGCGAAGTCCGACGGGTTCAGCACGTCGGTGAAGGGCGCCATGAGCTGCCGCAGACCGTGCGCGGGCAGGCAGGTGCGCAGCACCATGCCCTGCAGATGCGGGGCGAGACAGACCCAGTGCAGACGGTGACCGGGATGGGCGGTGGGGGATGGCATGCGGTGGGCGCTTTCGATATATACAACCGAATATAGCGCTACTGTAACCGAGCCCCCCGGTGCCGCGGGGGTCGAACCGGCCCCTCTGCCGTTCGCCGTTTCCCGTTCTCCCTCGTGAAAATTGCCACAACTCCTACACGGCGATCGCGTCCTGCGTCATATTCTTGCCGCGCAACGGTGGCAGCATGTGCGAAAGAAGTTTCAAGTGCATGCGACCCATCCCTTGTCCAATTGCTTCTGGGAGTGCTTTCGTGTTTATCTACAAGATTTTTGGTGAACAACCCGGCTTTGCCGAAGGGCTGATCTTCAACAGCTGCGTGAAGAACCTGCAGAACCAGCCCGACCTGTGGCTCGACGAGTGCCCGTACCTCTACCCGCGTTCGTCCTCCCGGTTGCCCGAAGGCTTGCGCGTGGTGCAGCTCGGCACGGCCGAAGAGCACGCGCCTCAACAACCCAGCCCCCCGCGCTGGATGCTGGCCGCCTGAGCCCTCGGGCCGCCCGCCCCTCTCTTGGAGGGGTTTTTGTCGTGTGGGACATCTCCTACATCCGCATTTTTGGTCTTCCTACAGAGTCGCCCGAGGTTCAAATCCACACTCGTCTCCTGCTGTCACGGACCGTTACCGTTGATTCAAGGAGATGGCGATGAAAGAATTTTTCAAGCTGTGCGTGATCACGGTGGCCGGCATGGCGGCCATCGCCTCTCTCCTTCACTTGGCCGTGGCCCTGGGCCAGGACCAGTCTCCCTGGAACGCGCTGATCTACCTGGGCATTTCCAGCGGCGCACTGGGGCTGATGGGCCTGCTGGACATGGAGAAGCGCATCGACCAGATGACCGCCTGACGGCCCGGGCGGTTGGCCCGTTCAGGCGGCCGTTCCAGCGGCCCGCTCGCAGCGGCGGAAGAAATCGCGCATCAGCGCGGCGCATTCGGCGGCGTGCGTCTCCAGCAGAAAATGCGGCCCATCCAGGATGTGGGCTTCCATGCGCGGCAGGGCCTTCATCCACGAAAGCGTTTCGGCCAGATCGAAAAAGACGTCGTGCCGGCCCCAGAGCATCAGCGCCGGAGGTTGCCAGTGGGCCAGGCAGTCGGCGATCTCGCCAAAGCGCGCGTGGTGCTGGCCGTAGTCGAGCACGAGCTGGCGGTGCATCTCGATGCGCCCGGGCAACGACATGACGCGCCAGTCCTCTTCCCACACCCTCGAATCGATGCGCCGCGCGATGTCGTCGGGCACACCCCCCACGTACTGGTCGCGCGTGCCCGCCCGGGTCAGGTGCGCCGTGGCCGCCGCGGCGCGCTCGGGCGTGGGGTCCTGAGGTCCGCGAAACCCGCGAAGGACGGGGGATCGATGGGCTCGGACTGCCCGAAGCCGGGCAGGTCGGGCGCGATGACGAAACAGTCCTGCGCCAGCCCGTCGATGACGTTGCGGAAGGACGCCGACGAACTGGGGAAGCCGTGCAGCAGCAACAAGGCCGGCCGGTGGGGGTCGCCCGCAAGGCGCAATGCCACGCGGATGCCATCGATTGACAGGGTGTCCATGCGGCGCCGGCTCAGGATGCCTTGGGCTTCCTGGCGTGCTGCTTGTGCCAGTCCTTGAGCGAGAAGTCGGGGTACCCGTCAAAGCGCTGGTCGCCCTTGCGGCCTTCCACGCGCACCCACGGGGCTTTGGAGTCCAGCAGGATGTGCACGTTCGCGGGCGGCTCGGGCAAGGGCGTGTCGATGGCGCCCGCGTGCGGGTGCACCAGCTCGGGCCAGCTCGGGTCGTACAGCCAGAGCGCGGTGCCGCACACGCCGCAGAAATGGCGCTGGCCGGTGCTGTGCCGCACCTCGTCGCCCTCGGTGATGCTGGCCTGGTAGACGCGCAGGTGCCGCTTGCCTTTCACCTTCAGCGTGCGGTGGTCGGCGCCCAGGTTGATCGCGTAACCACCGGTGCCCGCGGTCTTGCGGCAGATGGAGCAGTAACACCGCATGAAGGGCACGGGCTCGGCCGAGTCGACCGAGAAGGTCACGCGGCCGCAATGGCAAGAGCCTTCGAGCTTCATGGCGATCTCCTTGCAAACCCCCATTGAGCCCGCCCGATGCCTCGAAGGCTGTCGGACAACGCCCTGCAACGACGGGCGGCCCTACCGGCTCAGTTGCGCCAGCGCCGCTTGCAGCCCCTGCAGGCCACCCACGCGCTGGTCGTTGATGAAGATCTGCGGCATCTGCCGCACGGAGGGCCCGCACTTTTCGTAGAAGGCCATGCGTTCGGCTTCGTCGTCGATCTTGATTTCCTCGAAACCGAGCGAACGGGATTTCAGCAGCATCTTGGCCGACTCGCATTGCGGGCAGGCGGACTTGGAGTAGACGACGATTTTGAGTGACATGGCTGAGAGTTTACGGGGGGAGGGTATGCGCGACAGGGCAAAAAATCGGCATAGAACTTTCGATCGACAACGCGGTACTCAGGCCGCCATGGGAGTTTTTTTGACAGGCCTTCAGCGCAAAGCGCCTGGTTCGCGACCGTTCATGACGAGATGTACTCACTGGATACCCGATACGCATTCGACACCGAATACCAAGACCTGCGACATCAAGAAGAAGATGATGATTCATCAGACGAGCGCGTGGCACTGCGTCTGCTGATGCAAAAGGGCGAGATCGCCACCCTCTCCCGCTTTCCCATCCAAGACCCCAAGCAAACCGCCGACCTCTGCCTTGAGTTGGTCATGGACCACCCGGAGTCCGTGGCCGTCCTGCTGTGGAACCGCGAGGTGCGGGATGCCTTCGCCACCCTGCTGGGCAAACCGATGCACAGGCATCGTGGCCAGGACCGCTGGGAACGCGCCACGATGCTGGCGCTCGACACGGGGCTGCCGCCCGAGTGGTTCAGCGGCGCCCGAAGTGACCAACGCAGAAAATCGTTCCACACCCACGTCGCCGAAAAGAGCGCGAAGCACAAGAACCACACCTGGCAGGTTCCGGGGAGGGTATCCAAGGTGTACGAGGTCGGGAAGCCCGCTCCCTACCGAGGTCTGCACGTGAACTCGCTGTTGAATCAAAACGGCAAGATCCGGGACGCGTTGTGCCGCCACATGGCGTGGGAAGCGACCATGGCCTTCATGCAAGGTTGCGAATGCTTCAAGCAGTTCTTGTGCAACGTGGCTGAAGGCACCTACCCCTTCGACGTCGACACACTGGAGCATCTGCATTACGAGCACGTGTGCGACAGCAGCGACAGCCGTGTCCAGTTCACGCCACAACACTTCGGCCGCCTCCTCGTGCGCCTGCTCTCGTGCATGAAACCGGGTGAGCGCCAAGGACACTTGATCTGCTGGAACATCCCGAACGACCTCCATGCTCACGGCCACGAGATGGCCGTGTTGCTCGAGAAGGGGGACGATGGGATTGACAAGGTCTGGCTGTACGACCCCAATGTTTCCGGCAATGCCCTGCACATCAAGACCTCGCCCGACGGACTTTCAAGCCACAGCATCGCGCTCTATGACGCGCTGGGCTACATCGTCAAATCGGCGAACGTGCTGTCCATGGACATCGGCAACCGGACACTGGCCAAAGCTTGGGCAGGTCACTTCATCGAGTCGGACGACATAACGCTTCTGGAAAGCTTCGTGGAAGCCCTGGCCAACGGCACCGTGCATGAAATGGCGGCGGCACTGAAAACGATCAGGAACTGGAACGCCTTCGCTCACATGCACGCGGAGGTGCGGCGCGCCCTGACCATGGCGGTGCAATGGGGCCACGTGCAGGCCATCGGATGGCTTGCACAATGGCTGCACACCACAGAGGTGCATGAGAGCTTCCAGGAAGCGATCGATGAGGATCCCGAGCAGGCGGCGAAGCTGTGGAGCTTGGCGTTGAACAACGAGACCATGCTCGATCTGCTCACCCGCGAAGAAGAGGTTCCTTTGCGCACCGCAACCGCGCTGGCCTACCTGAATCTGCTCGCAGGCGCTTCACGGCACATGAACAAGGCCTCGAAGCGGGAGCTGTACAAGATCCTGCATGCCTTTCAGAACGGCTCGCCCTGCTGCTACGAGAGGCTCTCTTGGAGCCACCAACTCCTGAGTCGCGACGCCGGCTTTCGCACCGCGTTCGAGCAGCTCATGGCGAAGCTGAAGTTCTGGTGAACCCCGGGCCGCCCCGCGTCCTCAGTCGATCTGGATCTTCGCGTCGCGCACGATGCGCGCGTAGGTCGCGATCTCCTTGGTGATGTAGGGTGCGAACTGCGCCGGGCCCATGGGCGCGGCGATGAAGCCTTGCGCACCCAGGCGCTCGGTCACCAGCGACGAGCGCATGGCCTTGGCGCTTTCTTCCGTGAGCCGCTTGCTGATCGCCTCGGGCAGCTTGCCCGGCGCCCACAGGCCGTACCAGGTCACCATCTCGAAACCGGGAATGCCGGACTCGGCCACGGTGGGCACGTTCGGCATGCTCGGAAGGCGCGCCTTGGTGGTGACGGCCAGGGCCTTGAGCTTGCCGCTGGCAATGTGCGGCGCGGTGGACGGCAGGGCGTCGATGATCACGCTGATCTGGCCGCCGAGCAGGTCGTTCAGGGCCGCCGCCGTGCCGCGGTACGCGACGATGGGCATCTCCAGCTTGCCGCCGAACTTGATGGCTTCGAGCGAGACGTGCATGGGCGAACCGATGGCCGAGGTGCCCAGGCTGAAGCCCTGCGGTTTGGCGCGCGCGGCTTCGAGGAAGTGCTTCAGGTCGTCGGCCGGCACGCTGGGGTGCGCCGCCACCACCATGGGCACGGAGCCCAGGAACGAGACCGGCGTGAAGTCCGTGACCACGTCGTAGGGCACCTTGCGCACCATCAGCGGGTTGGCGATCAGCGTGGGCGACTGCACCAGCAGCGTGTAGCCGTCGGCCGGGGCCTTGGCCACGAGGTCGCTGCCGATGACGCCGCTGGCGCCCGCGCGGTTCTCCACCACGAAGGGTTGTCCCATCTGCTCGGTGAGGCGCTGCGCGAGCACGCGCGCCACCAGATCGACCGTGCCGCCGGGCACGTAGGGCACGATGATGCGCACCGGGCGGTTCGGGTAGGTCTGGGCGTGCGCCGCGAGGCCGGTGGCGGCGAGCAGGCCGGCCAGCAGCGCGCGGATCCATGGGTTCTTCATCGTCGTGTCTCCTTGAAAGGTGGGTGTGGCGACTAGCAGCAGGGCATCTTCAGCAGGCGCAGCGCGTTGCCGAAGTAGATGCCCTCGCGCTCTTCTTCGGACAGCTTGAGCGAGTCGATGGCTTCGGGAATCGTGCGGATGAACATGGGGCCGCCTTCGGGATCGAAGGGGCAGTCGGACGCGAACACCACCTGCTTCGCGCCGAAGAACTCGAGCCCGCATTGCAGCCCCGCGCGCCCACCGGCCAGCGCGGTGTCCGCGTAGAACAGGCGGAAGTAGTCGATCGGGCGCTTGGCCATGCTTTTGAGCAGGCCTTCGTAGTCTTCGTCCGAGGTGCGGCTGCCGAACTGGTCCAGCCCCGGGCCGACGCGGCCGTCGAAGAACGGGATCATGGCGCCCATGTGGTGGGTGATCACCTTGAGTTCGGGCAGCCGGTCGAAGAAGCCGGAGAACACCATGCGCGTCATGGCCGCGCTGGTTTCGTAGGGCCAGCCGAAGGTCCACCAGATCTCGAACTTGGACTTCTTCTCCGAGGCGTAGTCGGGCATGTTGGCGCCGCGCGCCGGGTGCATCCACACCGGCACGTCGTGGGTCTTCACGGCGGCTTCGAAGATGGGCCAGAACTCGGGCTCGTCGAGCGGGCGGCCGTTCACGTTGGTGAACACCTGGATGCCGCGCGCGCCCAGCACGTTGATGGCGTATTCCATTTCTTCCAGGCAGGCGGCCGGGTTGTTCATGGGCAGCGAAGCCACGAAGGCGGGGAACTTGTCCGGGTGCGCGTCGCGGATCTTGGCCATCTCCTCGTTGGCCAGGCGGGCCAGCGCGGGCGAGTCCTCGGGGCCGGCGATCAGCTCGATGGGCGGGTTCGACAGCGTGAGGATCTGCTGGTACTCGGGAAAGCCTTCCATCATCTTCAGGCGCGCGTCCAGGTCGTACAGCACCGGAATCGTCAGCCAGCGCTTGATGGCGCCCTTGTCCTTGGCCAGCTCGGCCATGCGCTCGAAGTACTTGCGCGGCAGGATGTGGGCGTAACTGTCGATCTTTCGCATGGGCTTTTCTCGCTCTTTATTCACCAATTGGAGAATTATAGGGAAAAGCAAAGGGGCGTGGGGCCCCCGATTTCCCCTGGTTTTCCCTGAGCAGTGAAGAAAGCCGCTACGCGAGCACGAACGCCGAGATCACCTCGGTGATGTGGGCCAGCCGCTGCGTGAGCTGCTTGGGCGCCTTGAAGTCGCGGTTGAAGCCGGCCGAGAGGGTGTGGATGTTGGAGAGGTAGAAGTACGAGCAGCCGGCGATGGTGATGTAGAGCTGCACCGGGTCGATGCCGGCGCGGAACAGGCCCGCCTTCTGGCCGCGCTCCAGGATGTCGCCCAGCGACTGCACCAGCGGCGAGTTCAGCTCGCGGATGCGCTGCGAGCCGTGCAGGTGGCGCGCCAGGTGCAGGTTCTCGCTGTTGAGCAGGGTGATGAACTCGGGGTGGGCGATGTAGTAGTCCCAGGTGAATTCCACCAGCCGGCGCAGCGCGATCAGCGGCGGCATGCCCTGCAGGTCCAGGTAGAGCTGGGCGTTGCGGATCTCGGCGTAGACGCTCTCCAGCGCGGCGGCGAACAGGCCGTCCTTGTCCTTGAAGTAGTAGTAGACGAGCTTCTTGTCCACCGCCGCCTTCTCGGCGATGCGCTCCACGCGCGCGCCACCCAGACCGGTGCGGGCGAATTCTTCGCGCGCGGCGACCAGGATGGCGGCCTTGGAGCGCTCGGCGTCGCGGATCTTGGGCTCGGAAGGGGCCTTTCTGGCGGTCACGGCGGAGGTCCTTGTGCGGGGGAAAGTGGGGCGGGCAATGCCGCCACAGCGTACCCGAACTCCCCCGCGCAGCCCTTTATTCACCATTAAGTGAATAAAGGGCTTTGCCAGGGCGCACCGCCAGGCGCCACAGGCGCGCGGCGCGGCCGATGAAGAAACCCGTGAACGCGCCGTACAGGGCCGCGACGCACAGCACGTACTGCGTGTCCCGGACCAGCTGCGGCGCCATGGTGAGATCGACCCCGACCACGTACTTCACCAGAAAGATGCCCACGATCAAGCCCAGCGGGACGGTGCTGCCCGGCAGGCGGTACAGGCGCCGCGCCGGGTCGTACTGGGCGCCATCGGCGCGGCCGCGCGCGACCAGGGCGAAGGCCAGCACCGCGGCGATGAGCCAGGCCGAAACGGCAAGGCCCCGGTGGGGCGTCGCACCGAAGGCCGAATACGTGCCCGAGACCGAGAAGAGCGTCATCGCCAGGGGCATCAGCGACACGCGGGCCAGGCTGGCGCTGCGCTCGCGCAGCTGGCTGGCGCCCAGCGCGAGCAGCGCCACGAGCAGGCCCCACACCCACAACGGTGTCTGGCGCAGGACGGGGACGACGGCTTCGGGGTGGTTGGCGAGCAGTTGCAGCAGCATGGTGGGCTCCGCGAGGAAGGGGTTGAGGGAGGACGCACTGTGCCGGGGGCGAGGGCGCCTGGCGATCCCGTTGCGACGAAACTGCGTGGGTGCGGCGCGAAGAGCCGTCTGACGAGGGCGAACGGCGGCGGCCGCGTCGGACGCCTCCGACACACGACCCCGCCAAGCACCCCCTGTTGCCGCGCCTCCCACTGTGCCAAGCTGTAGGGCATCGGATCTTCGCTTGATCCGGCAACTTCAAGAGTGCGCCTGTGAACAAAACCTTCGAGTTCGTCAGCGTGCGCGGCGCACGCGAACACAACCTGAAGAACGTCGATGTCGACGCGCCCCGCAATGCACTGGTCGTCTTCACCGGCATCTCCGGCTCCGGCAAATCCTCGCTGGCGTTTGGCACCATCTATGCCGAGGCACAGCGGCGCTACTTCGACTCGGTGTCGCCCTACGCCCGCCGGCTGATCGACCAGGTCGGCACGCCCGATGTGGACAGCATCGAAGGGCTGCCGCCCGCCGTGGCGCTGCAGCAGCCCAGGGGCTCGGCGGGCTCGCGCTCCACGCTCGGTTCGGTCTCGATGATCTCCAACATGCTGCGCATGCTGTACTCGCGCGCCGGTTGGTACCCGCGCGATCAGCCCATGCTGTTCGCCGAGGACTTTTCGCCCCACACGCCCCAGGGCGCCTGCCCGGTCTGCCAGGGACTGGGGTTTGTCTACGACGTGACCGAGAAGGCCATGGTGCCCGACGACACGCTGAGCATCCGCGAGCGCGCCATCGCCGCGTGGCCGCCGGCCTGGCATGGGCAGAACCTGCGCGACATCCTGGTCACGCTGGGTTACGACGTCGACACGCCGTGGCGCGATCTGCCCAGGAAGGACCGGGACTGGATCCTGTTCACCGAAGAGCAGCCCACCGTGCCGGTGTACGCCGGCTTCACCCCGGCCGAGACGCGGGCCGCGTTGCGCCGCAAGATGGAGCCGAGCTACCAGGGCACCTTCACGGGCGCGCGCAAGTACGTGTTGCAGACCTTCGCCACGACCTCCAGCGAACTGATGAAGCGCCGCGTGGCGCGCTTCATGTCCGGCACGGTGTGTCCTTCGTGCCAGGGCAAACGCCTGAAGGCCGAGGCACTCTCGGTGACCTTCGCCGGCCTGGACATCGGCGAGCTCTCCCGCTTGCCATTGACCCGGCTCGCGCAGGTGCTTGAACCGGCGGCCGCCGGCCGGCTCGCATCCACTTCGGCGCCAGCGGCCACGCCCAGGGGCCGCGCCCGCCGGGCCATGGCCCCGCGCCCGGGTCATGAAGGCGCTCCCGACGTGCGGCGAACGCCCCACCTCTCGGAAGAGAAACGCATCGCCGCACAACGGATCGCCCAGAACGTGCTGGAGCGCGTCAAGACCTTGGAGGACATCGGTCTGGGCTATCTGTCGCTCGACCGGCAGACACCCACCCTGTCGTCGGGCGAACTGCAGCGCGTGCGGCTGGCCACGCAGATCCACGCGAACCTCTTTGGCGTGCTCTACGTGCTGGACGAACCCTCGGCAGGCCTTCACCCCGCCGACGGCGTGGCGCTGCTGGCGGCGCTGGACCGCCTCAAGCGCGCCGGCAATTCGCTCTTCGTGGTCGAACACGATCTCGCGGTGATGAAACACGCCGACTGGATCGTGGACGTGGGCCCCGAAGCGGGCGAGAACGGCGGGCGCGTGCTGTACAGCGGCCCGCCGGCGGGCCTGCGCCGCGTGCCGGACTCCCACACCGCGCGGCACCTCTTCGCCGCACCGCCGCCGCGCAGGCGGGCCGTTCGCCCACCGCGGGGCTGGCTGAAGCTGACCGGCGTCAGCTGCAACAACCTGCACCGCCTCGACGCGGCTTTCCCCATCGGCGTGCTGACCGCGGTGACCGGTGTCTCCGGCTCGGGCAAGTCGAGCCTGGTGGGCCATGCCCTGGTGGACCTCATGGCGGACCACCTCGGCCATGAACCGCCCCAGCGCGACACGGGCGACACGGCGGAGGACGCCGAGGTCGGCGGCGCGGTGGTGAGCGGCGGCCGGATCGAAGCCGGTGCCGATGCCTTTCGCCGCCTGGTGCGGGTCGATCAGAAACCGATCGGCCGCACGCCGCGCTCCAACCTCGCCACTTACACGGGGCTGTTCGATGCGGTGCGAAAACGCTTCGCCGCCGAGCCTGCGGCGCGGTCGCGGCGATGGGGCGCAGGGCGCTTTTCGTTCAACGTGCCGGGCGGTCGTTGCGACACCTGCGAAGGCGAAGGTTTCGTCCACGTGGAACTGCTTTTCATGCCCAGCGTGTACGCACCCTGCGCCACCTGCGGCGGGCAGCGCTACAACGAGAAAACCTTGCAGATCACCCATGCCGGCAAGAACATCGCCGAGGTGCTGGCCATGACGGTGGAGGAAGGCGTGGCCTTCTTCCAGGAAGACCCGGCGATCCACCGGCCCTTGAAGCTGCTGCAGGACATTGGCCTGGGCTACCTGCGGCTGGGGCAGCCCGCCACCGAACTCTCCGGCGGCGAGGCACAGCGCATCAAGCTGGCCACGGAGCTGCAGCGGCCCAACCGCGGGGACACGCTCTACGTGCTCGACGAGCCCACCACCGGCCTGCATCCCGCCGATGTGGATCGGCTGATGGCGCAGCTGAATGCACTGGTGGACGCCGGCAACACGGTGGTGATGGTGGAGCACGACATGCGTGTCGTGGCCGCCAGCGACTGGGTGATCGACGTGGGGCCGGGCGCCGGCCATGAAGGCGGCCGCATCGTCGTGGCGGGCACGCCCGACGCGGTGGCGGCCTGCCCCGGCGGCCCGACGGCACCCCATCTGGCGGCGGCGCTCGGTGCACGCTGACCGACAATCGCCCCATGCAATTCCAGCCCATCCTCGAGGACATCGTCGCCACCCTGCGCCCGACCCTGGGGGCGCAGGGCCGGGTGGCCGACTACATTCCCGCGCTGGCGCGCGTGCCCGCGGCGCAGTTCGGCATCGCCTTGCGCACCTGCGACGGCGAGGAGGCGCAGGCCGGCGACAGCGCCACCCCCTTCTCGATCCAGAGCATTTCCAAACTCTTCGCCCTGACCCTGGGCATGCGAGCCATGGGCGAGCGCCTGTGGGAACGCATCGGACGGGAACCCTCCGGCAACCCCTTCAACTCCTTGGTGCAGCTGGAGGCCGAACAGGGCACGCCGCGCAACCCCTTCATCAACGCCGGCGCGATCGCCGTCACGGACCGGCTGGTCAGCCAGGGCGATCCCAAGGCGGCCATGCTGGAGCTGGTGTCCAGCCTGTGCAACGAGCCGGTGCACTTCGACGAGGAGGTGGCGGCATCGGAGGCCGCGACGGGCTTTCGCAACATCGCGCTGGGCAACTTCATGAAGAGCTTCGGCAAGATCGACAACGACGTCGCGGCTGTGCTGGACGCCTATTTCCACCACTGCGCGGTGCGCATGAGTTGCCAACAGCTGGCGCGCGCCACCGGCTTCCTGTGCCGCGACGGCCGCCACCCTTTCAGCGGCGAGCCCCTGCTGAGCGAGCGCCAGACGCGCCGGATCAACGCGCTGATGTTGACCTGCGGCACCTACGACGCGGCAGGGGAGTTCGCCTTCCGGATCGGCCTGCCCTGCAAGAGCGGCGTGGGCGGGGGCATCGTGGCGGTGGTGCCCGACCGCCTGAGCCTGTGCGTGTGGTCACCCGCGCTGGATGCCACGGGCAACTCGCTGCTGGGCATGCAGGCGCTGGAACTCTTCGCCTCGCGCACCGGGCTGTCCGTGTTCTGACGGAGCGCGCGGCGTCACCCGCGAGGCTGGCTGCCGCAAGCCAGCGCCAGGAACGATTCGACCAGGGGGTTGTCACGCCGCGCCTGCGTCGCGAACGCCAGGCTGTAGCGCAGCGGGCGCCGGCCTTCCAGCACCGGCACGTAGGTCACGTGGGGCATCTGCATCGCGGCGAAGGAGCTCGGCACCAGCGCGACGCCGACACCGCTGGCCACGAGCATGATCTTGGTCACCATCTGGGAGACCTCCTGCACCACCTTCGGAAAGAAGCCGGCCCGCTGGCAGGCGGCGAGAAAGATGCTCTCGAAGCCGGGCCCCGCCGAGAACGGGAACGAGATGAACGACTCGGTGGCCACCTGGCTCAGCTGGATCGACTTGCGCGACGCCAGCGGGTGCCAGGACGGCAGGGCGATGACGATCTTTTCTTCCTTGAAGTGGTCCACGACCAGGCCCTTGGAGTCCTGCAGCGGCGCGACGATCAGGGCGATGTCCGTGGCCCCTCGCCGCAGCGCCTCCAGCTGCCCGCCGGTGGTGTCGCTGTCCAGCAGGACTTCGACGCCCGGGTACTCCTTGCGAAAGAGCAGCACGAGATCGGGCAGCGGCCCGAGCGCGGCGCTGGCCACAAAAGAAAGCCGGATGCTGCCGGCGGTGCCGTCGGAGGCCCGCTGCGCCAGGCTCATGCCGTGGGCCGCCTGCGCCAAGGTGCGGCGCGCTTCACGCAGGAAGATCTCGCCGACCGGGGTGAGCCGCACGTGCCGCCGGCCCCGGTCGAACAAGGGCTTGCCGACCGCTTCTTCAATGCGCTTGATGGCATGGGACAGCGGCGGCTGCGACATGTGAAGGCGCAGGGCCGCCCGGCGGAAGTTCAACTCTTCAGCGACGGCGACGAACTGGTGCAGCTGGCGCAACTCGATCATATTGATATCTTTGAGCTATCAATAAATAGCAAAACGGTATTAGAAGTATCACTGAACCGTCCGCAGAATGGGCGCTCGTCCATCAAAAAGAAGCGGTCATGAGCGACAAAAAAACCGGTGAAGCGTGCGCCTTGCAGCTCACCCATTTCGGCGCCGCGGGCTGGCGGATCACCGACGGCAAAACGGTGCTCCTGGTCGATCCCTACTTCTCCCGCGTGCGTTACGCGGGCAAGACCTTCGGCGACCCCGACGCCCCGATCTCCCCCGGCGACACGCGGCCGATCTTTCGTCCGCAGGACGTGTTGTCGTCCGACACCGGGCTGGTCGACCGGCACATTGACAGCGCCGACTACATCGTCATCTCGCACTCGCATTTCAACCATTGCATGGACATGCCGCACATCGCGCGCAAGACCGGCGCGCTGGTGATCGGGACGTACAGCACCACCAACATCGCGCGCGCCAACGGCGTGGACGAGCAGCAGCTCATCACGGTGAAGGGCGGCGAGGACTACCAGTTCGACGACATTGCCATCCGCGTGGTGAACAGCCTGCACTCGCCGCTGGCGGCCAAGCGCTACTTCGAATGGGGCGAGGTGCCGCGCGATGTGGATCGGCCGCTGCGCATGATCGACTACTGCGAAGGCGGCACGATGGGTTATTACATCCGCTGGGGTGGGCACCGCATCGTCGTGTTCGGCTCCATGAACTACATCGAACGCGATCTGCTGGACATCGACGCCACGATCGCGCTGGTGCCCGCCGCGCGCCCCCGGCTGCATGTGCGCGACTACACCGACCGCCTGCTGCGCCGCGTGGGCATGCCCAAGCTGGTGATCGCCACGCACTGGGATGTGCAGACCGCGCCGTATGGCGCCTCGCAGGCCGAGGCGCTGGCCCAGGCGGAGACCTTTGTGCAGGAGGTGAACACCACCTCACCCGACTCGCAGGTGATCGTGCCGCTGCACTTCGACACGGTGCATGTGGACGCCAGCGGCCATGCCTGGAAGGTGGACCACGGGCAGGCCTGACTTGTGCTTCAGGCTCAAGTCGCTCCACCCTGGAAACGTCTCGGCGGTCGGTAGAGGAAGACAAGAAAAAGCGCGATGTGCTGCGCCCTGGTTTGCCCCCGGGCGCGCGGGTTCTCTGCGGGCAAATGGAGTACTTTCATGAATCAGATGGTCAAGACATGGGTCCAGGCGACCCTCGGTGCGGTCCTTGCCGGGTTGGTGTCCAGCGCGGCGGCCACGGACTTCCCGGTGCGCCAGGTGCGCCTCGTGGTCCCGGTGGCGCCGGGTGGTCCGAACGACACCTTCGCGCGCACGCTGGCCCCCAAGCTGGGCGCCGGCCTCGGGCAGCAGGTGGTGATCGAAAACATCCCGGGCGCCGGGGGCAACCTGGCCACCGCTTCGGTGCTGCGACAGCCGCACGACGGCCACAACCTGGTGCTGCACGGCATGACCTACGCGGTCAACCCGTCGATCTTCGGCGCCGCGTCGTCCTACAAGGTCGGCGACTACACCGCCGTCTCCATCGTGGCCAAAGGCCCGCTGGTGCTGGTGGCGCACCCGTCCCTGGGCGTGAAGAACGTCAAGGAGCTCATCGCCTACCTCAAGAGCAAGCCGACCGGCGTGGACTACGCCTCGGGCGGGCCGGGCACCTCGCCGCACCTGGCGGCCGAGCTGTTCAAGCTGGCCGCCGGCGTCAACATGCAGCACATCCCGTACAAGGGCACGGGCGCCTTCATGCCCGACCTGCTGGCCGGGCGCGTGCCGGTGGCTTTCGTGAGCCCGCTGGTGATCAAGCCGTCCATCGCATCGGGCCAGCTCATCGGCCTGGGGGTGACCGGCGCCCAGCGCAGCAAAGGCTGGGATCTGCCGACCATCGCCGAGGCGGGCGTGCCGGGTTTTGACTTCGAGGCCTGGTACGCCATCATGGCGCCCGCCGCCACGCCGCCCGATGTCGTGCTCAAGCTCAACAAGCTCATCGACGACGCCGTCAACACGCCGGAGGCCCAGGAGAAGTGGCAGAGCCTGGGCGTGGAAGTGATGCGCGGCACGCCGCAGGAAGCCCAGGCCTACGTCATGAGCGAGTACGCCAAGTGGGCCAAGGTGGTCAAGGCCGCCAACATCAAGGCCGACTGACGCATGCTGTATGAAAACGGAACCGTCTTCGACGGGCGCGATGTCCTGCCCACGGGCCACGCGGTGCTGGTGGAAGCCGGCCGCATCCACGCGGTGGGGCCGGCCGACCGCTTCACCGGTTACCAGGGGCCGCGCTTCGACCTCGGCGGCGACACCCTGCTGCCCGGGCTGATCGACTGCCATGTGCACCTCACCATGTCGGGCGATGGCAAGAGCGTCACCGGGCAGGGCAACGACCACGCGGCGCTGACGCTGCAGGCGCTGGAGAACGCGCAGGCCTCCCTGCGCGGCGGCATCACGGCCCTGCGGGACTGCGGCGGCGTCGACCACGTGGAGTTCGCCGTGCGCGACGCCTGCAACGCCGGGCGTTTCCTCGGGCCGTACATCCGGGTGTCGGGCAAGGTGATCTGCATGACGGGCGGCACCAAGTGGAAGATCGCGCGCGTGGCCGACGGCCCGCAGGAGGTGGTCAAGGCGGTGCGCGAGCAGCTGCTGGCGGGCTGCGACTGCGTCAAGCTGATGGCCACCGGCGCCGTGCTGCACGCCGGCACCGACATCGAGGACGCGCAGTACACCGAGGAAGAGCTGGCCGCGGGCGTGGCCGAGGCCCGCCGGTTTCGCAAGCCCACCGCCGCCCATGCGATCGGCACCCAGGGCATCCTGAACGCCGCGCGCGCGGGCGTGACCTCGGTGGAGCACGGCATGTTCATGACCGACGAGACCGTGCGCCTGATGCTGGAGCGGCAGATCTTCCTGGTGCCCACGCTGGCCGCGGTGGAGCAGGTGCTGCTGAACCCGCAGGCCGTGTCGCCCGCGTCGCTGGCCAAGGCGCAGCGCGTGGCCGCACGGCACCGCGAATCGGTGGGCCTGTATTACCGCGCCGGCGGCCGCATCGTGATGGGGGCCGACACCGGCACGCTGTGCAACCCGCACGGCAACAACGCGCAGGAGCTGCGCTACATGGTGGCCTGCGGCATGTCGCCGCTGGCCGCGCTGGTCGGCGCTACCTCGCTGGCGGCCGACCTGTTGAACCTGCCCGACCGGGGCGCGCTGGTGGCCGGCCACATCGCCGACATGCTGATCGTGCGCGGCGATCCCTTCACCCAGATCGAACAAGTGGCGGATCGGCGCCACCACCGCCTGGTCATCAAGGCCGGGCAAGTGGTCGCCGGCCCCGAATCGGGACTGACATGAACCTGCCTTTCGATTTTCAGAACCCCTACGCGAGCGTCCGTCTGCCGGGCTTTTTCAGGAACGTGGTGTCGACCTCCACGCCACTCGGCGCGCAGGCCGGTCTTCGCATGCTGCTCAAGGGCGGCAACGCGGTGGACGCGGCCATCGCCGCCGCCGCCGCGCTGACCATCACGGAGCCCGTGAGCAACGGGCTGGGCAGCGATGCTTTCTGCATCCTGTGGGACGGCCAGGGGCTGCATGGCCTCAATGCCTCGGGGCCGGCGCCGGCCGGCTGGTCGACGGACTATTTCCGCCGCAAGTACGGTGAAGACCCGAAGACGCCGCCCAAGCGCGGCGTCGACGCGGTGACCGTGCCCGGCGCCGTGGCCGCGTGGACCACGCTGCATGCGCGCTTCGGCAAGCTGCCGTTCGCCGACCTGATGGAGCCCGCCATCGAGGCGGCCGAGGGCGGCTACGGCGTGTCCCCCGTGGTGCACCAGAAATGGAAGGCCGGCGCGCCCGAGCTGGCGGCGCAGCCCGGCTTCGCGCAAAGCTTCCTGCCCTTCGGCCGCGCGCCGGACATCGGCGAGCGCTTCCGCTTTCCCGCGGCGGCCCGCGCCCTGCGCGCCATCGCCGAGACCCGGGGCGAAGCCTTCTACCGCGGCGAGGTGGCGGCGGCCCTCGTGCGTTTCGTGAGGGACGCCGGCGGCGTGCTGAGCGAACAGGACCTGGCCAGCTTCCAGCCCGAATGGGTCACCCCGATCTCGCGCGACTACCGGGGCTACACGCTGCACGAGATACCGCCCAACGGCCAGGGCATCGCCGCGCTCATGGCGCTGGGCATCCTGGCGCAGTTCGACCTGGCGTCGTTGCCGGTGGATTCGGCCGACTCGCAGCACCTGCAGATCGAGGCCATGAAGCTGGCCTTCGCCGACGTGTACCGACACGTCGCGGACAGCCGCCACCTGCAGGTCACGCCCGAGCAGATGCTGGACAACGGCTACCTCGCGTCCCGCGCGCGGCTGATCGACATGGGCCGCGCCCAGACCTTCGGCGCCGGCAACCTGGTGCGCGGCGGCACGGTGTACCTCACGGCGGCCGACGAGAACGGCATGATGGTGAGCTTCATCCAGAGCAACTACATGGGCTTCGGCTCGGGCTGCGTGGAGCCGGGCTTCGGCGTCAGCCTGCAGAACCGGGGCCATGGTTTCAGCCTGGACCCCAACAGCCCCAACGCCGTGCAGCCGGGCAAGCGGCCGTTCCACACCATCATCCCGGCCTTCCTCACCCATAGCGGCCAGCCGGTGATGAGCTTCGGCGTGATGGGCGGCAACATGCAGCCGCAGGGCCACATGCAGACGCTGGCGCGCATGCTGGACTACGGCCAGAGCCCGCAGGCCGCCTGCGACGCGCCGCGCTGGCGCTTCGACCAGGGCCTGGACATCAACGTCGAAAGCGCGATGAACCGCCAGACCGTCGCCGAGCTGGAGCGGCGCGGCCACCGCGTGAAGACCATCGACGACGCCTACCAGGACTTCGGCGCCGGGCAGTTCATCTGGCGCCTGGACGGCGAAGGGGCGGGCTACGTGGCCGCCAGCGACCCCCGGCGCGACGGGCAGGCCGTGGGCTGTTGACGGGTGCTCACTCCGGCTTGAACCCGGCCTCTTTCAACAGGCCAGCGCTCTGCGCCACATCGCTGGCGATGTACTTGCGGAAGGTGTCCACCGATTCCACCACCGGCTCCACGCCCAGCGAGGCGAGCGAGCCGGCCTTGGCCAGTTCTTCCGTGGCTTTGTTGATGGCCTTGTTGAGGAACTGCACGCGGTCGTCCGGCGTACCCTTGGGCGCCCACACGCCGTACCAGGACACGTACACCAGGCCGGGGTAGCCGCTCTCGGCGGCCGTGGGCACATCAGGGGCGATGCTGCTGCGCTTGGCGCCGGTCTGGGCGATGGGTTTGACGCGGCCGCCCTTGGCCATGGGCTGCAGCGAGATGATGGAATCCACCAGCACCTGCACGTGGCCGCCGGCCACGTCGGTGGCGGCGGGCGCCGTGCCGCGGTAGGGCGTCATGGTGAAGTTGACCTTGCCCTGCTTGGCCAGCAGCAGCGTGGCGAGGTGGCTGGGCGCGCCGAGCGCGGGGATGGCGGCGTTCCAGTGGTTGCCGGATTTGCCGGCCGCGTCGATCACCTCGCGCAGGTTCTTCTGCGGCGCGGTGGGCGGGATCACGATGAGCAGCGGCGCCTCGCCGGTGCGGGCCACGGGCGCGAAGTCGGTCACGGGGTCGTAGGGCGGCGTGGCCAGCACGTGGCTGGCGAGCACGTGCGTGGCGGCCGAGAACAGCAGGGTGTAGCCGTCGGGGTGCGCGGTCTGCACCGCCTTGCCACCGATGGTGCCGCTGCCGCCGGCGCGGTTGTCCACCACCACGGTCACGCCCAGGTCGGTCTGCAGCTGTTTGGCGAGCAGGCGCGCCGCGCCGTCCACGCCGCCACCGGCCGCGAAGGGCACGATGAGCTTGATCATGTTGTCGGGGAATTTCCCCTGGGCCAGGGCGGGTGCCACGCCCACGGCGGCGAGGGCGAGGCCGGTCATCCAATGCTTCATCCACTTCATGTCTGTCTCCTTCGGGTTTGTGGTCAATCGGGTTGAGGGGCGGGGGTGCGGCGCGCGCGGCGCCGTTCGAAAACGCTCAGCGTGGCGTCGATGTCTTCGGCATCGATGCCGCGCGTGATGAAGACGATGCGCGTGCGCCGGTCGTCGCTGGGCCAGCGCGGCAGCGTCTCGGGCGGGTGGAACAGGTGCTGCACGCCGTGGATGACGAGCGGGTGCTCCGGGTCGTCGTCCAGGTGCACGATGCCCTTGACGCGCAGCAGGTCGTCGCCGCGCATCTTCGCGATCATGTCCAGCCAGGCGAAGAAGCCTTCGCGCGAAAGCGGCCGATCGCGCACGATGACGTGCGAGCGGATGCGGTCGTCGTGCCGGCTGGCACCGTGCCCGCCGGACGCGGGAAAGAAACTCGATCGGCCGGTGTCGGGCACGGCGGTGAAGGCGGCGGCCGGGCGCGCCAGCAAGGCCTGCAGGGCGTTCAGGGCACCGTCGGCGTCGGTGCGGATCTCGGCCAGCGGGTTGATGTCGCGCAGCCGCTGCACCAGCGGTTCGAGCTCGGGCGCCGCCGCGAGATCGGTCTTGGTGAGCAGCAGGCGGTCGGCCACCGCGGCCTGTTTCACGGCCTCGGGGTGCTGGTCCAGCGTGGCCATGGCGTGGCAGGCGTCCACGGTGCAGGCCACGCCCGCCAGGCGCCACGCACCCTGCAGGCGCGGGTCGCCCATGAGCGTGTGCAGGATGGGCGCGGGGTCGGCCAAGCCGGTGGTCTCCAGCACCACGTGGCGCAGCTCGCCACGCTGCGCGGCCGGCGTGGCGGCCAGCCGCTCGAAAGCTTCCACCAGGTCGCCCCGGATGGTGCAGCAGATGCAGCCGTTGGCCAGCAGCACCATGTTCTCTTCGGTGTGGTCGACCAGGTCGTGGTCGAGCCCGACGGACCCGAACTCGTTGATGACCACGGCCGTGCCCTGCATGCCGGGCTCGCGCAGCAGGCGGTTGAGCAGCGTGGTCTTGCCGCTGCCGAGGAAGCCGGTGAGCACGGTGACAGGCACAGCCTTCGTCATGACATCTCGCCCATGGGGCCATGCAGCTTGGCAAACGATTCGAGCGTGCGCGCCAGCCGCGTGAGCAGCCAGTCGGCATCGGCTTCGTCGGCCTCGCCCGCTTCCAGGCGGGTGAGCAGCTGCATCACCGGCTGGCGCTGTTCGGCGATCGGCCCGGGCTGCAGCAGGAAGGCCTCCACGCTGGGCACGCCCAGGCGCTCGCTCTCGGCCCAGAGGTAGTCGGCGATGTCGAGCTCGAAGTCCTGCAGCGAGACGCTGACCCCGCCCACGCCGCAGCCGCAACCCGAGCCCAGCGTGACGTGCTGGGCGCTCAGGCGGCTCCACAGGCCGAGCAGGCGGGCGGCGCGGGGGTCGGCGGCGGCCACGGTGGCGGTGTCCATGTCAGGCCCGCAGGCGGGCCGTGGCGGCCTCGTCCACTTGCTGTTGCCCGTCGAGCGCCACGCGGTAGACCTCGCGCGCCACCTCGGCGCTCACATAGCCTTCGCGCACGTCCTCGGCCACCTTCTCGGCCTCGCGCTCCAGCGGGCTGCCGAAGCCACCGCCGCCGCCCGAGAGCATCTTGTAGGCGTCGCCGCGCTCCAGGCGCACGTTGAAGATCTTGGCGTTGAGGTGGTCGCTCTTCCACTCGCCCTTGTGGCGCACGGCCAGGCCGTTGCCCATGGCGTCGCCGCCGCCTTCCAGGCCCCAGGGCTTGCAGTGCACGCGGTCGATGCGGGTGGTGACGGTGAAGGGCGAGAGCGCCTGCACCACCATCTCGGCCCCCAGGCCGCCGCGGTACTTGCCGGCGCCCGCGCTGTCCTGGCGGATCTCGTACTTCTCGACCAGCACCGGGTACTTGGCTTCGAGCTGTTCGGTCGGGCTGTTGTGGGTGTCGCCGTCGTTGATGCAGACGGTGACGGACACGCCGTCTTCGGTGCTCTTGGCGCCCCAGCCGCCGCCCAGCGGGCCGATGCCCACGATGAACAGGCGGCCGTCTTCGGGCGAGATGCCGTGGATGTTGGGGAACACCAGGTCGGCGTGGTGGCCGGCGATGGCGCGGTCGGGAATCGCGGGCGCGAGCGCCTTGAAGATGGTGTCGATCACCGTCATGGGGAAGGTCATCCACACGCGCATCGGGTAGGGGCGCTCGGCGCTGATGACGGTGCCCATGGGCATGATGACCTTGAGCGAGCGGAAGCTGCCGTCGTTGACCGGGTAGTCGGTGGGCGTGGTGAGGCACTTGTAGGCCACCTGCGCGCAGGCGATGCCGGTGGTGAAGCCCGAGTTGTAGAAGCCGCGCACCTGCTTGCTCACGTCGGAGAGGTCCACCGTCATCTCGTCGCCCTTGACGGTGACCTTGACGCGGATGGGGATGCGCTTGCCGATCTCCAGGCCGTCGTCGTCCATGTAGGACTCGGCTTCGTACACGCCGTCGGGGATGGACAGCGTGTTCTTGCGCGCCACGGCCTCGCTCGAATCCATGATCTGGCGGATCGAGCCGTTGACCGCGTCGGCGCCGTAGCGCTGCAGCAGCTCCACGTAGCGGCGCTCGCCGGTGGTGATGGCGGTGATCTGCGCGCGCAGGTCGCCCAGCGCGCGCTCGGGCATGCGCACGTTCATGGCGATGATGTCGATCAGGTCCTGGTTGACCACGCCTTCGCGCTGGTACTTCACGATCGGGATCTGGATGCCTTCGCTGAAGATGTCGGTGGTCACGTTGCCCAGGGTGCCGCCCACGTCGAGCCAGTGCGCCATGCAGCAGGTGAAGCCTTCGAGCTGCCCTTCGTGGAACACCGGCATGGTGAAGGTGAAGTGGTTCAGGTGGCTGCCAGTGGTGTAGGCGTCGTTGGTGACGAGGATGTCGCCCGGCTTGATGTTCTCAACACCGAAATGTTTGATCTTCGCCTTCACCGTCTCGGCCATGCCGCGGATGAACATGGGCAGACCCAGGCCGATGGAGACGGTGTCGCCTTCCTTGGTGAACAGGCCCACCGTGAAGTCCAGCGCTTCATAGATGATGAGGTTGTAGGCGGTGCGCGTGAGGTTGGTCTTCATCTCCTCCGTCACGGCGAAGAGGCCGTTGCGGATGATCTCGACGGTGACGGGGTCAACCGTCGTGCTGGGCAGGTCTCGTGTGTTCATGAGCGGTCACTCCCGATGGCGATTTGCAGGTTGCCCAGGCCGTCGACGCGCAGTTCGTCGCCGGGCTGGACCACGGTGGTGGAGGCGTGTTCTTCGATGAGGGCCGGGCCGCTGATGAGGTTGCCGGCGCGCAGCAGGTCGCGTTTGTAGATGGGCGTGTCGGCCCAGCCGCCGGCGCGGAAGTACACCGGCTTGGTGCCGCGCAGGGCGGCGGCTTCGGGCTGTGCCGCGCCTTCGTCCACATGGTGGCGCGGCGGTTTCTTCATGGTGCCGAGCACGGTCACGCGCAGGCTCACGAGGTCGGCCGCTTCCTGAGGCGCGGAGGTGCCGTAGCGCACCTTGTGCACCTGGTCGAAGTGGTTCTTGATGGCCGAGCGGTCCTTGTCGACGAAGAAAGCGCCGGGCAGGTCCACCGTGACGGCATGCTCCTGGCCCACGTAGCGCATGTCGGCGGCGCGCTCGATCACGATGCCGTCGGGCGTGATGCCGGAGGCGGCGAGCGCGGCGCGGCCTTCGTCTTCCATGCCCTTGTAGAGCGCTTCGATCTCGTCGAAGGACACGTCGTTGAGCTTGCGGAACACCGAGCGCACGTAGTCGTAGCGCAGGTCGGAGAACAGCATGCCGTAGGCCGAGAAATAACCCGGCGCGTACGGGATGAGCACCTTGCGGATGCCGATCTCGCGCGCGATGGCCGAGGCGTGCAGCGGGCCGGCGCCGCCGTAGACCACCATGGTGAAGCTGCCGGCGTCCAGACCGCGCTCGGTGGTCACGGCCTTGACCGCGTGCGACATCTGGGTGACGGCGATGCGCAGGATGCCGTCGGCGGCGGCGGTGGTGTCCAGCCCCAGGGGCTTGGCCACGCGCTCTTCCATCTGGCGCTGCGTGCCGGCCAGGTCGAGCTTGAGTTCGCCGCCGAGGAAGTGGTCGGCGTCGAGGCGGCCGAGCACCAGGTTGGCGTCGGTCACGGTGGGTTCGGTGCCGCCGCGGCCGTAGGCCACGGGGCCGGGGATGGAGCCCGCGCTCTGCGGGCCCACGCGCAGCGCGTTGCCGGTTTCCACGCGGGCGATGGAGCCGCCGCCGGTGCCGACCTCATGGATGTCCATCATCGGGATCTGGATCGGCAGGGCGCGCTCGTAGCCGCCGATGAGCGCGCTGCCGGTGGTCAGCGGCCGGCCTTCGCTGATCACGCCGGCCTTGGCGGTGGTGCCGCCCATGTCGAAGGCGATGGCGTCGCCCATGCCGAGCTGGGCGCAGATGGCCTGGGCGCCGATCACGCCGGCCGCCGGGCCGGACTCCAGCATGCGCACGCAGTCGCGCCGCGCGTGCTCGCTGGGGAACAGGCCGCCGGTGGACTGCACCACGTAGAAGTCGCCCTCGAAGCCCTTGTTGCTCAAATGCTCTTCGAGCTGGCCGAGGTAGGCCGAGACGCGCGGGCCCACGTAGGCGTTGGCCACGGCGGTGGAGACGCGCTCGAACTCGCGGTATTCCTGGCTCAGCTCGTGCGAGGCGCAGACGAAGGCGCCGGGCAGTTCCTCCTGCAGGATCTGTTTCACGCGCTGTTCGTGCGCCGGGTTGCGGTAGGAGTGCAGCAGCAGCACGGCCACGGCCTCGATGTTTTTTCCGCCGAGTTCGCGCGCCAGCTCGCGCACGGCGGCCTCGTCCAGCGCCTTGTGCGTGCTGCCGTCGGCGCGCAGGCGCTCGGCCACTTCGTAGCGCAGCGAGCGCTTGACCAGCGGCTCGTGCTTGTTGAAGAACAGGTTGTAGGCGTCGGGCCGGTTGACGCGGCCGATCTCGTAGATGTCGCGAAAGCCCTCGGTGATCAGCAGCGCGGTCTTGGCGCCGTTGCGCTCCAGCAGGGTGTTGATGGCGATGGTGGAGCCGTGCAGGAACAGGTGGCCGTCGCGCAGGTCGATGTTCGCGCTGTCCAGCGTGGCCTGGATGCCGTTGACCAGCTGGCCATGGGTGGACAGGGCCTTGCCGAACAGCAGCTGGCCGGTGACTTCGTCGAAGGCGGCCATGTCGGTGAAGGTGCCGCCGATGTCGACGGCGACGCGCAGCCGCGCGTCATGGGGGGTGAGGTTGGTGTTGCTCATGGTGTGTTCCTCGGGTGCGTGCGGCCAGTCATGCCGTGACGCCGATCGGGTTGCGGAGAATTCCGAGGCCGGTGATCTCGACCTCGACCACGTCGCCTTCTTTCATGTAGAGCGGCGGCTCGCGGCGGTCGCCCACGCCGCCGGGCGTGCCGGTGGCGATCACGTCGCCGGGCGAGAGCGGCGTGAAGCGCGAGATGTAGGCCACGATGGTCGGGATGTCGAAGATCAGGTCGCCCACGCTGGCGTGCTGCATCACCTGGCCGTTGACGCGGGTTTCGAGCTGCAGCTTCGTCACGTCGGGCACCTCGTCGCGCGTGGCCAGCCAAGGGCCGAAGGGGCCGGTGCCGGGGAAGTTCTTGCCGGGCGTGAACTGGTGGGTGTGTTTCTGCCAGTCGCGCACGCTCACGTCGTTGAAGCAGGCATAACCGGCGATGTGCTCGAAGGCGTCTTCCTTCGCGATGTGGCGGCCGCCCTGGCCGATCACGAAGGCGAGTTCGCCCTCCCAGTCGAAGCGGTCGGAAAACGCGGGGCGCAGCACGGTGTCGCCGTGCGCGGCCAGGCTGTCGTTGAAGCGCAGGAACAGCGAGGGGTGTTCGCTGTCGGCGCGCTTGGTCTCGGCCACGTGGCTCTTGTAGTTCAGGCCCACGCAGATCAGCTTGCCGGGGTTGGGGATCACGGGCAGCAGGCGCACCTGCTCGGGCGCGAGCGAGGGGCCGGCCAGGCCGTTCAGTTCACCGAGCGCGTTGGCGGCGATGGCGGCTTTCAGGTCGGCGTGGCGCGCCTGGAAGGCGGCGGGCACCGGGGTGTGGCGGCCGTCGCTGCCGACCACCCCGTAGGTGGCGCGGCCGTCGGTCTCAAAGCTGGCGAAACGCATGGTGGGCTTGTCTCCGGGTGGGGCGCTGCGGGCAGCGCGGGGGTGATGGGGACGCAGTCTAGGAAAGCGCCCGCCATCTGCCTAGAATGCAAACGGAGATTTCAGACATGCCTTGATTGGCATATCAGAACCGGAGACCCCATGAACCCCAACGACTTCCGGCTGTTCCTCGAGGTGGCCGAACTCGGCAGCTTCACCAAGGCAGCGGCGCTGCGCCAGACGGTGCAGTCGCACATCAGCCGGCAGATCGGCGAGCTGGAGAAACAGTGCGGCGGCGCGCTGTTCCGGCGCACCGGGCGCGGCGTGACGCTGACCGACCTGGGCCGCCACGTGGAGGCGCGCGTGCGCGGCTGGGTGCGCGACACGGACCAGCTGCTGGCCGACATCCGCATCGACGCCGGCGAGCCCATGGGCGAGGTGCGGCTGGGCATCCTGCCCTCGGCGGCGCACCCGCTGATCACCCACGTGTTCCTGCGCCTGCAGGCGGAGTTTCCGAAGATCAAGCTCAACGTGCGCGAGGGCCAGGGCGGCGAGCTGGACACGCTGCTGGACATGGGCAGCGTGGACATGGCCATCCTGTTCCGCTACCAGAAGCCCACCAGCGCGGACGAGCAGCTGCTGGCCGTGGCGGGCACCTACCTGGTGTCGCGGCCGGACGACCCATTGACGCAGAACGACACCTTCGAATTCGCGCGCCTGGCCGGGCTGCGCCTGGTGCTGCCGCGGCGGCCCGCGCACTGGCGCGCGGTGCTGGACGAGACGGCGCGCAGCAAGGGCTTCGTGCTGCAGGCCGAGGTGGAGGCCGATTCGCTGCGCGTGCAGCGCGAGCTGGTGGCGCACACGCGCGGGCTGTACTCGCTGCTCGGGCCGTTCTCCATCGACGCCGAGCTGCGCGCGGGCCGGCTGCGCGCCTCGCGCGTGGTCAACCCCGACCTGCGGCGCCACGTGACCCTGGCCCTGCCCAAACAGGGCCAGCTCACGCCGGCGAGCAAGATCGTCGCGCGCATGCTGCGCGAGACGGTGGAGGGCTGGGGCAACCGGCTCAGCGAACCCGGCGGTTCACCCGCCCTCTAGCCCCGGTTCACCAGGGCAGGGTGAAGGTCTTGCCGTTGCAGAAGGACTTCATGGCCTCCTGCACGCCTTCCTTGTAGCCCAGGCCCGAGTCCTTGATGCCGCCGAAGGGCGTGAGTTCGATGCGGTAGCCTGGCACTTCCCACACATTCACCGTGCCCACCACCAGCTCTTTCGCGAAGCGCGTCGCGTGGTCCATGCGGTTGGTGCAGATGCCGGACGAGAGACCGTAGGCCGTGCCGTTGGAGATGCGGATGGCTTCGTCGATGTCGCGGAAGGTGATGATGGGCGAGACCGGGCCGAAGGTTTCCTCGCGCACCACGGTCATCTCGGGCCGCACGTTGTCGAGCACGGTCGGTGCGTAGAGCGCGCCCTCGCGCTGGTTGCCGGTGAGCAGGCGCGCGCCCTGCGATACGGCTTCGTTCACCAGGGCCTGGAAGCGCTCGGCGGCCTGGGCGTCGATCACGGTGCCCATGTCCATCTTGGCGTCCATGGGGTCGCCGTGCTGCCAGCGGCGGGTCTTCTCCACCACGAGTTCGGTGAACTCGGCCGCCACCGAGGCCTGCACCAGCATGCGCTTGACCGCGGTGCAGCGCTGGCCCGAGTTCTTGTACGAGCCCTGCACCGCGAGGTCGGAGGCCTTGTCGAGGTCGGCGTCCTCCATCACGATCAGCGGGTCGTTGCCACCGAGTTCGAGCACGATGCGGCGGTAACCGGCCTTCTGCGCGATGTACTTGCCGATGGGCACCCCGCCGGTGAAGGTGATCAGGTCCACGTGCTCGTTGACCAGCATCTCGTCGGCGATCTCGCGCGGGTCGCCGGTGATGACCTGGAACATCTCGGGCGGCAGGCCGGCCTCGTACAGGATGTCGGCCAGGAAGTAGGCCGAGAGCGGCACCTTCTCGGAGGGCTTGAGCACCATGCGGTTGTTGGTCGCGATGCTGGGCACCACCTTGTGCGCCACCTGGTTCATGGGGTGGTTGAACGGCGTGATGGCGGTGATCACGCCTTGCAGCGGCTCGCGCATGGTGATGACCTTGCGCTTCTTGCCGTGCGGCGTGAGGTCGCAGGAGAACACTTGGCCGTCGTCGCGCAGCGCCTCGTTGGCGCCGAACACCAGCACGTCGGCCACGCGGCCGATTTCGTACATCGAGTCCTTCTTGCACAGGCCCGACTCCAGCGTGATCAGCGTGGAGGCCTCGTCGGCGCGCGCGCGCAGCAGGGCCGAGGCCTTCTGCAGGATGCTGGAGCGCTCGTAGCGCGTGAGCTGGGCCTGGTAGGCGTGGGCGATGTGGTACGCGCGGCGCACGTCGTCCAGTGTGGCCAGGGGCACGGTGCCCACGCGCTCGCGGTTGTAGGGGTTGATCACGTCGAGCGTGCGTTCGCGCGCGATGCGCTCGCCGCCGATGCGCAGCGCCTCGGCGCGGAAGTGTTCGCTGTCGCGCAAGGGGTTGCGTGCGTTCATGCCAGGGTCTCCTCGGCGCTGCCAATGAAATTCTTGCCGCGCGCGCCACCCTGGGCGTGCAGCACCATCTGTTCGGCTTCTTCGTCGCTCACGCCGTAGTCGCAGAAGCGCGTGCCGACGCCGAACTGTTCGATGAAGCGCGCCAGGCGCACGGGGGCGCTGGACAGCGGCCCGCCCAGCGCCTGCTCGAGCACCGCGTCGCGGTCGTCCCGGCGGCCGATGGCGCGCGCCAGCACCATGGGCAAGGGGAAGGAGCAGGCGATGCCGTGCGGCAGGCCGTAGCGCAGCGTCATCTCGTACGAGATGGAATGCGCCAGCGCCGTCTTGGTGTTGGAGAACGCCATGCCGGCCTTGAGCGCGGCCAGCGCCATGCGCCCGCGCAGCTCCAGGTTGCCGAGCTCGCGCATCAGGCGCGGCAGCACGTCCAGGATGTCCTTCACCGCCGAGATCGCGAACGCGTCCGAGACCGGGTTGGCGTTGACGTTCCAGATCGATTCGAGCGCGTGCGACAAGGCATCGAGCCCGCTCTGCAGCGTCACCGCGGGCGGCAGCGAGAGCATCAGCTCGGGGTCGATGAGGGCCGCCGTGGGCCAGGTCTGCGGCAGGTGCAGCGAGTACTTCTTCTGGCTTTCCCGGTCCCAGATGGTGGCCCACGGCGTGACCTCGCTGCCGGTGCCGGCGGTGGTGGGCACGGCGATCAGGGTCTTGACCGCGTGCGGCGTGAAGGCCGCGCCGGTGGCCAGCAGGTCGACCAGCTCCTGGAAGCGGCCGCTGGCGGTGCCGACCATGAGCGCCTTGGCGGTGTCGATGGCGCTGCCGCCACCGACGGCCACGATGACCTCCACGTCGGCGTGTTCGCGCCAGAAGGCCTCGTGCGTCGCCGCGAGTTCGGCCACGTCGGGGTTGGGCAGCACCTGGTCGATCACGCAGGCCAGCTGCGCGCCGAGCACGCCCTCCAGCCGGGCCAGCAGGCCGAGCTGGCGCGCCTCGGGGAAGGTCACCAGGGCGGCCCTGCGGCCCCCCAGCAGCTTCGGCAGAGACAACAGGGCCCCTGGCCCGTACACGCTGTGCACGGGATTGAAGTAGTTCGCGGTCATGGAAAGCCTTCAGGCGGTCGTGAGCACGGCGTGGTTGAGCGCCAGGTCGAAGATGTCGAAGTTGCGCAGCCGGCGCCCGGGGAGCAGGCCTTGCAGCTTCCGGTTGAACAGCAGCGGCACCTTCTGTTCGGACAGGCCGCCGTGCGAGCGCAGCGGCACGGTCAGGCCGCTGAGGTCGTGCTCGGCGGCGCGCGTGCCCAGCACGGTGAGGTGGTCGGAGATCACCACCAGGTCGCCGATGCGGTCGGGCGGCAGCTCGAAGCGTTCGGCGGCCTCGTCGCGCGTGAGCACGGCTTCGATGCCGTCGTGGCTCATGAGGGCGCTGGCGATGGTGCGGGCGTTCGCGCCGCGCGGCAGGTAGACGGTGGCGAAGGAGCCGAGCGCGCCGTGGTGCACCACGTAGGGGTCGGTGATGGGCAAGATCACGCGGCTGCCATCGGCCCCGGCGGTTTCGTCCAGCACCTCCTGCAGGAAGACGATGCGCGGCTGGCCGGCGGCGTCGGTCTTGGGGCTCATGCCGTGGTCGGCGGTGAGCGCGATCACGGCACCGAGCGCGTCGAGTTGGGCGAGGTAACCGTCCATCATGGCGTAGAAGTCGTTCGCGCCCTGCGTGCCCGGCGCGCACTTGTGCTGCACGTAGTCGGTGGTGGAGAGGTACATCAGGTCGGGGCGGCGCGCCTCCAGCAGCTTCACACCGGCGGCGAACACGAACTCGCTCAGGTCGGCGCTGTAGACCGAGGGCACGGGCTTGCCCACGAGCTCGAGCACCCGGTCGATGCCGCTGTCGGCCACGGTGGCCTTGTCGGCCTTCTCGGCCGAGAAGCAGATGCCGCCCTGGAGCTGGTGGCCCAGCAGGGTGCGCAGCTTGTCCTTGGCGGTGACCACGGCCACGCTCGCACCGGCCCGGGAGAACGCGGCCAGCAGCGTCTCGGCGCGCAGGTAGGCCGGGTCGTTCATCATCACTTCCTTGCCCAGCGCGGTGTCGAGGAAGTAGTTGCCGCAGATGCCGTGCACCGAGGGTGGCGCGCCGGTGACGATGGACAGGTTGTTGGGGTTGGTGAAGCTGGGGACCACGCAGTCGCCGACCAGCGAGGTGCCCTTGGCCAGCATCTTTTTCAGGAAGGGTGCCACGCCGGCCTGGATGGCCTGCGTGATGTAGTCGGGCTCGCAGCCATCGACACACACCACCACCACCGGCTGCGCCGGCTTGTTGTACTCGCGGTCATTGACCTTGAGTTTGAATTGGTCCGGGGCCATCAACGTGCTCCTTGTTGGATCCAAGCGCGAAGCTTGCTGGAAACGTAATCGGCGGTCATGACCATGGCCACGATCACGAGAATGCAGGTGGCCGTGTCCTGGTACTGGAACAGCTTCATGCTGCCCACCAGTTCGAAGCCGATGCCGCCCGCGCCCACCATGCCCAGCACGGTGGCCTGGCGCAGGTTGGTCTCGAAGCGGTAGAGGATGACGGCGATCCAGGTCGTGACCACCTGCGGCAGCACGCCGAAGATGATGATCTGGATCGGGCCCGCGCCGGTGGAGCGCAGGGCTTCGATCGGGCCCTGGTCGATGTCTTCGATGGACTCGGCGAAGAACTTGCCCAGCATGCCGGCGCCGTGCAGCGCGAGGGCGAGCACACCGGGGAACGGGCCCAGGCCGACGGCGGCGACGAAGATCAGCGCGAGGATGATCTCGTTGATGCCGCGCATGATGTTGAGCACCTGGCGCATGAAGTGGAACACCACGGGGTGCGGCGAGAGGTTGCGCGCGGCCAGGAAACACACCGGCACCGCGAGCACGAAGGCCAGCAGCGTGCCCCAGATCGCGATCTGCACGGTCTCGATGGCGGGCGTGACCAGCTTGGACGCGAATTCCCAGTTGGGCGGGAACATGCGCGAGAGGAAGTCGCCGATCCAGGGCGCGCCCTTGACCAGTTCGCTGAGGCTGACCTGGCTGCCGATGGCGGCCCACCAGATGACGGCGAGCAGGGCCAGGCCGGTGACGGCGTATTTCCACCAGCCGTCGTTGCCGCCGCTCTTGGCGACGAGCAGGTTGTAGCGTCCGATGCCGATCATGGTTGCTCCAAAGCCAGTTGGGGAGCGGCGTGCGCCGCGACAGGGGACGGCGCGGCCACCGAGGCCGCCGGTGCGTCGGGTGGGGTCGGGCCTTCGAGGCCGCCGGGGTAGATGCGCTGCAGCACCTCGTCGGTGAGTTCGTCGGGCCGGCCCTCGAACACGATGCGCCCACCGGCCACGCCGATCACGCGCTGGCCGAACTCGCGCGCGTAGTCCACCTGGTGCAGGTTGCAGATCACGGTGATGCCGGAGTCGCGGCTGGCCTGCTGCAGGTAACGCAGCACCTTGCGCGAGGTCTTGGGGTCCAGGCTGGCCACGGGCTCGTCGGCCAGGATCACCTTGGGGTGCTGCGCCAGGGCGCGGGCGATGCCCACGCGCTGCTTCTGCCCGCCCGAGAGGGTGTCGGTGCGCACGTCGGCCTTGTGCTCGAGCTCGACGCGGCGCAGGCATTCGCGCGCGGCGTCGATGTCCTCGCGCGGGAACAGCTGGAACCACGACATCAGCGCGGGCATGGAGCCCAGGCGGCCGGTGAGCACGTTCTTCAGCACCGAGAGGCGCGGCACCACGTTGTAGTGCTGGAAGATCATGGCCACGTCGCGGCGCACCTTGCGCAGGCCGGCGCGGTCGCCGCGCGAGAGCTCGCCGTCCACCCGGATCTCGCCGCCCGAGGGCTCGGCGAGGTGGTTGATGCAGCGCAGCAGCGTGGACTTGCCCGCACCCGAGGCGCCCAGGATCACGACGAACTCGCCCTTGGCCACGCTCAGGCTGACGTCGTGCAAGGCCACGAAGTCGCCGTAGCGCTTGGTGAGGTTGCGGATCTCGATCATTTCATCTTCCTCAGATCGAGGTTGAGCAGCTTGGCGGTGTCGCGGATCACGTTGTAGGCCGCGTCGTTGGTGGGGTGGAAGCCGTTGAGCTGGCCCTGGTCGGACCAGGGGATGTCCTTGACCTGCAGGAAGGCGGCCTGCACGCGCTTCTTGAGATCGGCCGGCAGGTCGGTGCGCCACACGGTGGGCGACTCGGGGATGGGGTCGGACTTCCACACCTCGACCAGGTCCTCGCGCTTGGCCAGGCCCTTGGCGATGGCCGCGTCCAGGATGCGGTCGGCGATGGCGGCGGCGTCCACCTTCTTGTTCTGCACGGCGATCGCGCTGGAGTCGTGCGAGCCCGAGAAGATCACGCGGCCGAAGTCCTTGTCGGTGTCGAAGCCGGCCTTCATGAGACCGGCCTTGGGGAACAGGTGGCCCGAGGTGGAACTGGGGTCGACGAAGGCGAAGGTCTTGCCCTTCAAGTCGGCCACGGTCCTGATGCCGCTGTCCTTGTGCGCGATCACCTGGCTGTAATAGAACGTGCGCCCGGCCTTCTTGGTTTCGGCCACGGCGAAGGCCTCGATGGGCGCGATGGTGGCGCCGAGCACGTACGAGAACGGGCCGAGGTAGGCCACGTCCAGGCGCTTGGAGCGCAGCGCCTCGATCACGCCGTTGTAGTCGGCCGCCACGAAGGGCTTGACCGGCATGCCCAGCGCGGCGGACAGCATGTCCATCATCTTCTGGCTGTTGGCGATCATGGCGCGGGAGTCTTCCGACGGGATCAGGCCGACGGTGAGCACCTGTTGCGAGCGGGCGGGGAAGGCGATCGTGCCGGCCACGGTGGCGGCGGTGCCGATCAGCACCTTTCTGCGATTCATCATGAGCTTGTCTCCGGGGGTTTGTAGGGACATGAAAATTCTCCATCTTCGACTGAGCGGACTTGCCCGGCTTGGAGTTTTTCAGCCGGGTGTGACGCGCCTGTGACAACGATGAAAAATCACGAGCGTCCGGTGGTTCTGTCGACTCCTGCACCGCTCTGGACGCAGTAAACCACCGCCGTTCAGCCGAGACCAATTCAAAGATTGGCGGAGTTCTATACAATTTTTCTATGCGACTGACCCAGCTCCGATCCTTCTACGCCGTGGCCCGCATGGGCAGTTTCACCAAGGCCGCGGAGCACCTGCACGTGAGCCAGCCCACCATCACCACGCAGGTGCGCTTTCTCGAGGAGAGCTACAAGGTGGAGCTGTTCCACCGCAGCGGTCGCCGCGTGCAGCTCACGCAGCTGGGCGAACAGCTGATGCAGCTGGCGCAGAACATCTTCAGCCTGGAGGGCGACGCGGTGAGCCTGCTGCGCGACGCGGGCGAGCTGCGCACCGGCCAGCTGCGCGTGGCGGCCGTGGGGCCGTACCACGTGACCCGGATGCTGGCGGACTTCAGCCAGCACTACCCGGCCATCAAGGTCAGCGTGAGCACCGGCAACTCGCAGGACGTGCTGGACCGCCTGCTCGACTACCGCGCCGACGTGGGCGTGCTCGCGCAGCTGGTGAAGGACGACCGTTTCCTCTCGGTGCCGTTCAGCCGCCACCCGGTGGGCATCTTCACCTCCAGCGAGCACCGCTTCGCGCGGCGCCGCAGCATCCGGCTGGCCGAGCTGCAGGGCGAGCGCATGATCCTGCGCGAGCAGGGCTCGACCACGCGCAAGGCGCTGGAGCTGGCCTTGCACAAGGCCGGCGTGGAGCCCGAGGTGGTGATGGAGATCAGCAGCCGCGAGGTGATCCGCGAGGCCGTGTCGCAGGACATCGGCATCGCCGCGGTGTCCACGGTGGAGTTCGTGCCCGGCCCGGGCCTGCACCTGGTGAGCATCAGCGACGCGGACATCTACACCTACGCGCACGTGCTGTGCCTGGCCGAGCGGCGCAGCGCGCGCATGGTGCACGCGTTCTTCGAGACCGTGTCGCCGCCCACCGAAGGCGTCCACCGGCCGGCCCGCAAGAAAGGCAACGGACGGTAGGCGCGAAGGGACGGTTTTACCGAAGGGGCGGGCTCTTCACCTGCAGCGCGCCCGGCGGCGAGACCACGGCCGGCGCCTCGACGATCCCCGTGGCGTCGTCCATGCCCGTGCGGTGTCGGTCGCGCACGAAGAGCGCGCCGATGAGCACCGCGAGGGCCGACACCGCCACGGTGTAGACCAGCCCCTGGAAGATGTTGCCCGAGGCGACCACCATGGCCGTGGCGATGAAGGGGGCGAAGCCGCCGATCCAGCCGTTGCCGAACTGCAGGGCCACCGAGACGCCGCTGTAGCGCACGCGCGTGGGGAACTGCTCGACCAGGAAGGCGCCCATGGGGCCGTAGACCATGGTGGCCAGGAACACCAGGCAGAACAGCATCAGCACCACCATGGGCGCGTTGATGCGCGCCGGGTCGGCGCTCACCGGCATGCCGCGCTCGATCAGCGCCTCGCGCAGCGCGGCCTGGTCGAAGCCGTCCCAGCGCTGCTCGCCCAGCACCACGCGCAGCTCGCCGCTGGCGGGCTGGATGGTGTAGGGCACGCTGTTGGCCGCGAGGAAGGAGCGCGCGCGCGTGCAGGGCTTGGTGGCCTTGGGCTGGAACAGCTGGCCGATGAAGGTCTGGTCTTCGCGGCAGTCGCCGCCTTCGATGACCACCACCGTGCGCTCGCGGAATTCCTGCAGGCCCGGGTTGCCGTACTTCGCCATGCCTTCGAAGATGGGAATGAAGAGCAGCGCGGAGAGCAGGCAGCCCGTGAGCATGATCCACTTGCGCCCGATGAGGTCGGAGAGCCAGCCGAAGAACACGAAGAAGGGCGTGGCGAGGATGAGCGCGATGGTGAGGTAGGCGTAGGCCGACTGGGGCGGCAGCTTGAGCGTGGCGGTGAGGAACTGCAGGCTGTAGAAGTGGGCGGTGTACCAGATCACGGCCTGGCCGGCGACCGCGCCGAAGATGGTGACGAGCACGATGCGCAGCGTGGGGCCGTGCGCGAAGGTGTCCTTGATCGGGTTGCGCGAGCCCCGGCCTTCGGCCTTCATCTGCTGGAACACGGGCGACTCTTCGAGGCGCGCGCGCACGTACATGGAGTAGGCCAGCAGCAGGATGGAGAGCATGAAGGGCACGCGCCAGCCCCAGGCGAGGAACTGCTCGGGGCTGAGCACCGAGCGCAGCGCGAGGATCACCGCCAGCGACAGCAGCAGCCCGATGGTGCCGGTGATCTGCAGCCAGCTGGTCATGAAGCCGCGCCGGCGCACCGGTGAGTGTTCGGCGATGTAGGTCACGGCACCGCCGAACTCGCCCCCGATGGCCAGGCCCTGCAGCAGGCGCAGCGAGACCAGGATGGCCGGCGCGGCCCAGCCGATGGTCTCGAAGGTCGGCAGGAAACCGATGGCCGCGGTGGCCACGCCCATGATCATCATGGTGATGAGGAAGGTTTTCTTGCGCCCCACCGTGTCGCCCAGGCGGCCGAAGAACACGGCGCCGAAAGGCCGCAGCACGAAGCCCGCGCCGAAGGTGGCGAGCGAGGCGAGGATGGCGGCGGATTCGTTGCCCTGCGGAAAGAACAGGGCGCCGAAGAACACGGCCAGGCTGCCGTAGATGAAGAAGTCGTACCACTCGAACACGGTGCCGAGGGCGGCGGCGAAGACGACGCGGCGCGTCTCGGCGGGGGAAGGTGTTGTTGTGCTCATGATCTTGTCTCCGTGATGGTGTTTATTGAACCGCAGGAAGCCGGCCGATGAAGTGGCGCAGGCCGTCGTTGAACGCGGCCGGCTGCTCCAGCATGGGGAAGTGCGCGGCCTGCGGGATCAGCAGCAGCTCGGCGTGCGGCAGGCCCTGGGCCAGCGCGCGCGATTCGGCGGGCGGCGTGATGCGGTCCTCTTCGCCGCAGACCACCAGCGCCGGCAGCTGCAGCCGGGCCAGCTGCGCGCGCGAGTCGGCCGCGTTGAGCGAGGCGATCGCCTGGCGGGCGACGAAGGCGGGCGTCTGCGTCACCTCCTGGCGCGCGAAGTCGATCAGCGCGCGCGGCGCCACCGAGCCGAACGAGCGCTCGATGACCGCCTGGCTGGCCGGCTCCACGCCCAGTTCGTCGATCGCCTTGAGCACGTTGTCCACGCGCACGTCCGGCCCCAGGCCGTGGGGCGTGGCGCCCACGAGCACCAGCGCGCGCAGAAGGTGGGGGTTCTTGAGCGCGAAGGCCTGGGCGATCGTGCCCCCCATCGAGAGGCCGATGAGCACGGCCTCGGTGATGCGCAGCGTGTCGAAGACCCGTTCGAGGTCGCTCACGAAGGCCTCCATGGTGTAGTCGCGGTGGGCCGGGCGCGGCGAGCTGCCGTGCCCGGGCAGGTCGATGATGACCAGCCGGTGGGTGGTCGAGAAGGCCTCGATCTGTTCGCGCCAGAACGCGCCGGTGGTCGTGAAGCCGTGGCACAGGAACAGGGTGGGGCCGCTGCCGTGCACCGTGACGCGCGTGTCGCCGATCAATGTGGAACTCATCTTGGGGTCTCCAGGGTTGGGCTGAGAAAAGCCGCCGCCAGGCGGCCTGCCCGTCTTCGCACGACATGTGCCAGTGCGCGCCTCGGCCGCCCCGCGAGGCAAGACCGTTGTTTCTCAAGGGAAAAACCGCGCGTTGGGCCCGATTGACGGTTTCGCGGCCGGCGGCTAGTCTCAAATTCGCGTCTCAAATCTGAGAACCGAGAGGAACCCACCATGCCCTTTCCCGACTGGTTCGGCTCCGGCCAGAACGAGGCGGTCTTTCTGCGCCGCCTGCTGGACCACGTGTCGGACTGCCTGGTCGCCGTCGACACCGAAGGGCGCGTGGTCCTGATCAACGAGCCCTACTGCCGCCTGCTCGGCGGCCGGCAGGAGGATTTCATCGGCCGCCACATCACCGAGGTGGTGTCGGAGAAGACGCGCCTGCACCTCGTGGCGCAGGGCGAGGCGGTGGTGACGGGCGTGCCGCTGGAGGTGCGAGGGCAGCAGCTGTTCGCGCGCCAGGTGCCGGTGTACCAGGACGACCGCATCATCGGCGCGGTCGGGCTGGCGCTGTTCTCCAACCTGAACGCGCTGAAGAAGGCGGTGGCGCTGGCGGCGCAGCAGGACCTGTCGATCCGCAGCGCGGGCAGCGGCTGGGTGGCGCGCCACGGCGTGCAGGACCTGATCGGCACGGGCGCGCGCATGGACGCCCTGCGCGCGCGCATCGTGCAGGCCGCGCAGCACGCGCTGCCGGTGCTGATCCAGGGCGAGAGCGGCAGCGGCAAGGAACTGGCCGCGCACGCCATCCACGCGCACTCGGCGCGGGCGCGGCGCCCCTTCGTGTGGGTGAACTGCGCCTCCATCCCCGAGGGCCTGATCGACGCGGAGCTGTTCGGCTACGAGAGTGGCGCCTTCACCGGCGCGCGCGCCCGGGGCAAGCCCGGCAAGTTCGAGATCGCCAACGGCGGCACGCTGTTCCTCGACGAGATCGGCGACATGCCGCTGCACCTGCAGGCCAGCCTGCTGCGCGCGGTGCAGAACCAGGAGATCGTGCGCCTGGGCGGCACCGCGCCGATCGCGATCGACACGCGCATCGTCTGCGCGACCCACCGCGACCTGCCCGCCCTGGTGCGGCGCGGCGCCTTCCGGCTCGACCTGTACTACCGCCTGAACGTGGCCGGCCTGCGCATGCCGGCGCTGCGCGAGCGCGACGACCTGGCGGACTTCATCGGCCTGCTGCTGCAGCGCGTGGCGCAGCGCGAGGGCCTGGAGCCGCGCCGCATGCCGGCGGCGGTGCTCGCGCGCTTCGTGCAGTGCCCCTGGCCGGGCAACACGCGCCAGCTGGAGAACGCGCTGCTGCGCTTCCTGCTCTCGGGCGAGGTGGCGCTGGACGAGGACGCCGGCCTGGGCGCCGACACCGGGCGCCCCGTGGCGGATGCAGCGAATGCGGCGGACGGCGGCTACTCGCTGCAGGGCGGGCTGGACCGCGAGCGGGACGCGCGCATCCGCCAGGCCCTGCGCGCGGCCGAGGGCCGGAAAGACGAGGCCGCGCGGCTGCTGGGCATCAGCCGGGCCTCGCTCTACCGCGAGCTGCGCCGCCTGGGCGCGGGCTGAACCGCGGCGCCGCTCAGGCCCAGCCTTCGAGCACCACCTTGCCGCGCGCCTTGCCCGATTCGATCAGGGCGTGGGCGCGCTTCAGGTTGGCGGCGTTGATGGGGCCGAAGTGCTCGGCCAGCGTGGTGCGGATCAGGCCGGCATCGACCAGCGCGGCCACCTCGTTGAGCAGGCGGTGCTGGCCGACCATGTCGGCCGTGCCGAACAGCGCGCGCGTGAACATCAGTTCCCAGTGCACCGAGACCGACTTGCGCTTGAACTTGGTCACGTCCAGCGAGACCGGGTCGTCGATCAGGCCGAATTGGCCCTGCGGCGCGATGGCCTCGACGATCTGGTCGAAGTGCGCGTCGGTCTGCGTGAGGCTCACGATGTGGTCCACCTGGGGAAAGCCGATGCGCTTGAGCTCTTGCGCAATGGGCTGGCCGTGGTCGATCACGTGGTGCGCGCCCAGCTCCTTGACCCAGGCCTGGGTCTCGGGCCGCGAGGCGGTGCCGATGACGGTGAGGCTGGTCAGGCGCGTGGCCAGCTGCGTGAGGATGGAGCCCACGCCGCCCGAGGCGCCGATGATGAGCAGCGTCTTCGAACTGGGCGCCTTGCCCGGGGCGATGCCCAGGCGGTCGAACAGCATCTCCCAGGCGGTGATGGCGGTCAGCGGCAGCGCGGCGGCCTGCGCGAAGTCGAGCGACGTTGGCATGTGGCCGACGATGCGCTCGTCCACCCGGTGCAGTTCGCTGTTGGTGCCCGGGCGCGCGATGGAGCCGGCGTACCAGACGCGGTCGCCCGGCTGGAACAGCGTGACCTCCGGGCCCACGGCCTTGACGATGCCGCTGGCGTCCCAGCCCAGCACCTTGTACGCCTCGCCCTCGGCCGGCGCGCCGCTCTTGCGCACCTTGGTGTCCACCGGGTTGACCGACACGGCTTTCACCTCGACCAGCAGGTCGCGGCCCGTGGCCACGGGGTCGGGCAGGGTGATGTCGATCAACGAGTCGGGTTCGCTGATGGCCTGGGGCTTCTGGTATCCAACGGCTTTCATGGTCTTGCTTTCAAAGATGGAGAAAAGGGGAAAGGAGGGCATCACGCGGCGGCCAGGGCGGCGTAGTCCGTGTAGCCGCGCGCGCCGCCGCCGAACAGCGTCGTCGGATCGAGCTCGGCCAGCGGCAGCTTGGCGGCGAGTCGCGCCGGCAGGTCGGGGTTGGCGATGAAGGGCCGGCCGAAGGCCACCAGGTCGGCCAGGCCTTCCTTCAGGATGGCATCGGCGCGCTGGGCGTCGTACTTGCCCGCGACGATCACGCGGCCCTGGTAGGCGCGGCGCAGCTCGCGGCGGAACGCCTCGGGCACCTGGCGCGCGTCGTCCCAGTCGGCCTCGGCCAGGTGGAGGTAGGCCAGGCCGATCTCGTCGAGCTGTTTGGCCAGGTGCAGGATGGTGGGCACGATCTCGGGGCAGTCCATGTTGCGCTGGGTGATGAAGGGCGCCAGCCGCATGCCGGTGCGCTCCGCGCCGGCTTCGCTGGCCACGGCGGCGGCCACCTCGGCGGCGAAGCGCGTGCGTTGCGCCGTGCCGCCGCCGTAGGCGTCGGTGCGGTGGTTCGAGGTGGTGCGCAGGAACTGGTCGATCAGGTACCCGTTGGCGCCGTGGATCTCCACGCCGTCGAAACCGGCGCGCATGGCGTTGGCGGCGGCGCGGCGGTAGTCGCCGATCACGGTCTGGATGTCCTGCGCGGTCATCTCGCGCGGCACCGGGGCATCCAGCATGCGGCCCACGCCGTCCTCGCCCATCACCCAGACCTTGGCGTCGGGCGAGAGGGCCGAGGGCGCCACCGGCAGGCCGTCGGCGTGGAAGCTGGCGTGCGACATGCGGCCCACGTGCCAAAGCTGCAGCACCATGCGCCCGCCGGCCGCGTGCACCGCGTCGGTCACGCGGCGCCAGCCGTCCACCTGGGCCTCGCTGTGGATGCCGGGCGTGAAGCTGTAGCCCTGGCCCTGCGGCGAGATCTGGGTGGCTTCGGACACGATCAGGCCGGCGCTGGCGCGCTGCGCGTAGTAGCAGGCCATGAGTTCGTTGGGCACGTTGCCGGGCTGGCTGCTGCGGCTGCGCGTGAGCGGCGCCATCACCAGGCGGTTGGGCAGGTGCAGCGGGCCGAGTTCGAGGGGGCGGAACAGGGGGGAGGTCATGGTGGGCTTTCGGTGAAGTGGGAATGGACAGCATGGTCTCGCGATCCATTCATTTGAAAAACCACCTGGTCTTTGAATCCATCTTCAAGCAAAATTTGAAAATCATGAAAGCCCTGCAGGACCTGGACATCTTCGTGCGCACCGTCGACAGCGGCAGCCTGTCGGCCACGGCGCGCGCGCTCGACCTCACGCCGGCCGCCACCAGCGCCGCGCTCAAGCGGCTGGAGGCCGAACTGGGCGTGCCGCTGTTCGTGCGCTCCACGCGCAGCCTGCGGCTCACGCAACAGGGCGAGCGCTTCCTCGAACAGTGCCGCCCGGCGCTGGAGGCGCTGCAGCAGGCGAGCCAGCAGATCGGCGCGGGCGAACAGGCCTTGCGCGGCGTGCTGCAGCTCGCCGCGCCGTCCGACCTCGGCCGCAACCTGCTGCTGCCCTGGCTCAATCAGTTCCAGGACTCGCACCCGCAGGTGGACATCCGCCTGCTGCTGTCGGACAGCATCGCCAACGTCTACAGCAGCCCGGTGGATGCGGCCTTCCGTTATGGCAAACCGCCGGACTCCAACCTCGTGGCCCTGCCGCTGGCGGCCTCGCACCGGCGCGTGCTGTGCGCCTCGCCGGCCTACCTGGCGCGGCACGGCGCGCCCGCGACACCGCACGAGCTGACCGGGCACGACTGCCTGTGCTTCATGCTCCACGACGAGGTGCACGACCGCTGGCGCTTCTCGCGCGGGGACGCCAGCCCGGAGATCACCGTGCGCGTGAAAAGCGTCAACGTGTCCAACGACGGCGACGCGGTGCGGCGCTGGGCCCTGCTGGGTAAGGGCATCGCCTACAAATCGTTCTTCGACGTGGCCGACGACCTGGCGCAGGGCCGCCTGCAAGCCCTGTGCACCGACTGGACCACCGAGGCCGTGCCGCTGTTCCTCGTGATGCCCAGCCGGCGCCAGCTCACGCCGCTGGTTCGCTGCCTGCGCGACTTCATCGTGGAGCGCACGGCGCCTTTGCTCGCTCAGGCGCCGGCTTAGCGCCCCATGCGCGCCAGCAGCTCGGCGCGGATGTCCTTCTTCATCACCTTGCCGACCTTGGAGCGCGGCAGGTCGGGCCAGACCTCGACCCGCTTGGGCGCCTTCACGCTGCCGATGCGCGCCTTCACGAAGGCGATGATCTCCTCGGGCACGAGCGCGCGACCCGCGTGCGGCTGCAGCACCGCCACCACCGCCTCGCCCCACTTCTCGTCGGGCAGGCCGATCACGGCGCTGTCCTGCACGTCGGGGTGCTGCATCAGTGCCTGCTCAACCTCGACCGAATAGACGTTGAAACCGCCGGTGATGATCATGTCCTTGGCGCGGTCGACGATGTAGAGGAAACCGTCCGCGTCCAGCCGGCCGATGTCGCCGGTGTGGTGCCAGCCGAAGCGGCCGGCCTCGGCCGTGGCTTTCGGATCCTGGTAGTAGCCCATCATCACCAGCGAGCTGCGCACCACGATCTCGCCGGTCCCGCCCGGGGGCAGCAGCACGCCTTCGCTGTCCATGGTCGCCACCTGCACCAGCGGGCCGGGCCGCCCGGCGGACGAGAGGCGCTCGCGCGCCACGCTGCCGTCGGCGTGGAAGTGTTCGCGCGGCGACATCATGGAAATCATCATCGGCGCCTCGGTCTGGCCGAAGAGCTGCGCCATCACCGGGCCGATCTTGCTCAAGGCGTCTTCCAGCCGCGCGGCCGAGATCGGCGCGGCGCCGTACCAGAAGCACTGCAGCGAATCGAGCTGGGTCGTGGCCAGCCGCTCGTGCTGCAGCAGCATGTAGATCAGCGTGGGCGGCAGGAAGGTGTGGGTGACGCGGTGGCGCTCGATCAGCGACAGGAACTCGCCCAGGTCGGGCTTGGGCATGATGACCACGCGCCCGCCCAGCGCCATCACCGGCAGGCACAACACGCCGGCCGCGTGCGTGAGCGGCGCGAGCGCGAGGTAGGTGGGCCGGCCGTCGAACGGGTAACCCATGAGCGTGAGCGCGCTCATGGTCTCCAGGTTGCGGCCCGAGAGCATCACGCCCTTCGGGCTGCCGGTGGTGCCGCCGGTGCCCGCGATCATGGCGAGGTCGTCCACCGGGAGCACCTCCACCGGCTCGTCGCTGGTGCCGTCGGCCCATTGCGCCCAGGAGGGCGCGAAGGGCAGCACGGCGTCGAGGCACACGTACACGCGCACCTTGGGCAGCTGCGCGCGCATCTGCTCGACCATGGGCGCGTAGGCGCTGTGGAAGATCAGGCAGCTGCAGTCGAAGGCGTCGAGCACGTAGCGGTTTTCCGAGGCCTCGTTGCGCGGGTTCACCGGGCACCACACGGCGCCCGCGCGCGAGATGCCGAACACGCAGGCAAAGGCCAGCGCGTCGTTGCTGGAGAGCACCGCCACCTTGGCGCCGGGGTCGATGCCGGTGCGCGCCAGCGCGCGCGCCACGCGGTGGCTGATGCGCCGCACGTCGTCGTAGCTCAGGTCCATGCCACCCATCGAGAGACAGGGCGCGTCCGGGCCGAGCATGGCCCCCTTGTCGAGGTAGTCGATCAGTCGCATGGAGGGGCCCGTTTCACACGTGCACGGTCAGCACCGGGGCCTGCACCAGGCCGAAGCCGCGCAACGCACCGAGCAGCTCGTGGTGGCCGAAGGCCTGGCAGCCCGAGGCGAAACCCACGCGCTTCGGTGGCTGCTGCAGCAGCCAGTTGGCGGCGAAGGCCTGCATCATCCCGGTCTGCTTGTAGTTGCAGTTGCCGAAGATGACGCAGTGCGCGCGACCCAGCGGGCCCGAGGCGTGCACCGAGTCGACCGACTTGTTGATGCGCGGGTTCTCGCGCGGCGGCATGGTGTTCATCACGCCGGCCGCGGTCTGCGCGAGCGCGGCGTAGCGGTCGTCGGGATTCATGTCCTTGGTGGCTTCCAGCGCGGCGGCCACGATCAGCGGCACGCCCTGCATCAGCGGCTTGTTGAACACGCCGCCGAGCACCTTCACGTTGGCCACGCGCGGATCGCGCTTGAACCACACCGGGTGCGAGGTGCCGCCCCAGGGCAGGGCCAGCGCCATCTCGTGCTGGCCGGGAATCGCCAGCTGGTAGAGCCCGGCGTCGGGCTGCCATTCGACGAACTGGTTCTGCTGCAGGTGGTAGGCCTTGGCCATGGCGGCATTGACCAGGATGGTCTGCGTGGACGCGATGGTGGGACTGCCGCCCCAGAACACCGCGATGTCCAGCGTGTCCAGGCCGGGCGTCTCCAGGCAGAGCTGCGCGGCGATCTCGCCGGTGGTGTACATCTGCGCCAGGCCGGGCGAGAGCAGCAGGCCGGCGTTGGCGAACTTCTCGCCGTACTGCTCGTCCAGCGTGATCAGCCAGTCCTGCTCGCCGGTGGTGTCGGTGTAGTGGCACTTCGCGGCCAGGCAGGCCTGCACCACCTCGGGGCCGAACTTCGCGAACGGGCCGACGGTGTTGAGCACCACCGAGGCGCCCTTGAAGAGCTCGGTGAGCGCCTTGACCGAGTGCTCGACCTCCACCACCTCGAAGCTCGCGGTCTCGATGCCGGGCACGTTGGCCTGCATGGCGGCGTTGAGCTTGTCGGCGCTGCGGCCGGCGGCGATGAAGGGGATGTTGTACTCGCGCAGGTACTCGCAGACCAGGCGGCCGGTGTAGCCGGAGGCGCCGTAGACGATGACGGGTTTCTTGCTGGTTTTGCTCATGGTGTTCTCCCGGTTCACATGCCCATGCCGCCGTCGACCGGCAGGCCCGCGCCGTTGATGAAGCGCGCCGCGTCCGAACAGAGGAAGACCACCGCGTCCGCCATGTCGCCCACCTCGCCCAAGCGGCCCGAGGGGGTCTGCTCGATGATCGCGCCCACCGCCGCGTCGGGCGAGGCGAACAGGCCGGCGGCCACCACGTCGGTGGCCAGCTTCATGCCCATCTCGGTCGGCACCAGGCCGGGGTAGATGCAGTTCACGCGCACGCCGTAGCCGAGCTTGCCGGCCTCCATCGCGGCCACGCGGGTGAGGCGGTCCACCGCCGACTTGGTGGCCGAGTAGCCCGCGATGGCGGGGAAGGCGATGGTGGCCGCGACCGACGAGATGTTGACCACCGCCCCGCCCTGGCCGGCAGCGCCGTTGGGCCGCATGGCGCGGAAGGCGTGCTTGAGGCCCAGCGCCGTGCCGACGATGTTCACGTCCAGCATCTTGCGCAGCGCCTCGGGCTCGATGTCGGCCACCAGCGCGGTGACCTCGATGCCGGCGTTGTTGATCAGGATGTCGAAGCCGCCCAGCGTGTCCACCGTGGCCTTCACGGCGGCCTGCCAGTCGGCCTCCTGCGTCACGTCGAGCTTCACGAAACCGGCTTTCGCGCCGCCGGTGACGGGCAGCTTGCCCGCCGTCTCCTGGCCGAGCGACGTGAGCACGTCGCCAATCATCACCGAGGCACCCGCTGCCGCGAGCGCCTGTGCCATGCCTTCGCCGAGGCCGCGCGCGCCCCCGGTGACCAGGGCCTTGCGGCCGGTCAGATCGAACTTCGCCATGTTTGTCTCCTGGTGTGTGTGGACCGTGTTCTTCGAGGAACGGCTCCATGCTACGGAGCTTTCTTGACAAGTGTCAAGATTTTTCTTGACGACTGTCCAAATTCGAATGGCGCGGGCGGGCGGCCGTCCTTACAATGGCCCGATGAGCAAAGCGCCCCCCCGCAACGACAAGTTCAATGAACGCCGCGCCGAACTCGGCGAGGCCGCGCTGCAGACGCTGGCCGACCTGGGCTACGCGCGCACCAGCCTGCGCGAGATCGCGCAGAACTCGGCGTTCTCGCACGGCGTGCTGCATTACTACTTCACCGACAAGCTCGACCTGATCCTGTGCAGCGTGCGCCAGTACAAGGCGCGCTGCGTGACGCGCTACGACGAGGTCACGACGACCTCCACCCACTTCGAACAACTGCTCGACGGTTTTGCCGAGGCGCTGGGCGAGACGCTGCGCACCGAGACCACCATGCACCGGCTCTGGTACGACCTGCGCTCGCAGGCGCTGTTCGAGGAGGCGCTGCGCGACGACGTGGAGGCCATCGACAAGAGCCTGGAGAAAATGATCTGGCGCGTGATGCAGCGCCTCTCGGAGCTCGCGGGCGCGCCGGTGAAGGCGCCGAGCGAGGTGGCCTACGCCCTGCTCGACGGCCTGTTCCAGCAGGCCCTGCTCAAGCACCTCTCGGGCGACAGGAAGGCCATCGCCACCCTGCAGGCCGGCGTGCGCCTGGTGGTGCTGCAGATGATCGACGCGCCCGCCGCCGCCGCGCCCCAGCGCGCGAAGAAGGCGCCCCGGCGCAGGCCCGCCACCGCCGCCGCCTGAGCGGCGCTACGTCGTGGCCTTGAGGCCGGCCACGCCGACCAGGATCAGGCCCATGCAGGCGAGCCGGAACGGGTCGCCGCTCTCCCCCATCCAGGTGATGCCCGACAGCGCCACCGTCACGCAGCCCACGCCCACCCACACGGCGTAGGCGGTGCCCATGGGCAGGTCGCGCAGGGCCAGCGTCAGCAGGCCCAGGCTCAGCGCGACCACGCCGAGGCCAATCACGCTGGGCCAGAACACGGTGAACTCCTGCGAGCGCTTGAGCGCGATCAGCCACACCGGCTCCAGCAGGGCCGCGAAGAGCAGGATCAGCCAGGCGGTTTTTTCCTGAGAGGCGATCATGCGGCGTACCCCCCGTCGACGGCGATCGATGCGCCCGTGATGAAGCGCGCGCCGTCGCCGGCCAGGAAGGCCACCAGCGCCGCCACCTCGTGCGGCTCACCGTACCGGCCCAGCGCCACATGGGCGCGCTCGCCCTCGGCCTGCGGGCTGTCCGACGGGTTCATGTCGGTGTTGATCGGGCCGGGCAGCACCAGGTTGGCCGTGATGCCGCGCGGCCCGAGGTCGCGCGCCAGGCCCTTGGTGAGGCCGACCAGCGCGGCCTTGCTCATCGCGTACAGGCTCCAGCCCGCCTCCGGCACGCGCTCCGAGAGGCAGCTGCCGATGCTGATCACGCTGCCGCCCGGCGCCATGTGCGGCACCGCGGCGCGCGTGGCGATCACCGTCGCGGCCATGTGCACGGCGACCAGCGCGTCGAGCTGCGCATCGGTGGTCTCGTCGATGGCGCCACCGGCGTAGATGCCCGCGTTGTTGACCAGGATGTCCAGCCGGCCGTGCACCTCGCGCGCGCGGCCCACCGCGGCGGCCAGGGCCAGGCGGTCCGCGCTGTCGGCCTGGATGGCGCTGCAGCGCACGCCCTCGGCCACGATGGCGTCGTGGGTGCGCTGCGCCTGCGCCGAGACGTGCTGGTGGGTAAAGGCCACCTCGGCGCCGTGCTGCGCGAGCTGGCGCGCGATGGCCGCGCCGATGCCCCGGCTGCCGCCGGTGACGAACGCCACTTTGCCCTGGAGCGGTTTCATGTCGAGTCCTTTTCGTAGTGATGACTTCAAAATGGTAGAAAGGCGGACCGGTTCGCGCCCGGCCCGAATTCTTCGACCACTCATACAGAAAGGAAACGCCATGGCCACCCGAGGTCGCCCACCCGGTTTCGCGCGCGATGCCGTGCTCGCCAAAGCCATGCTGGTGTTCTGGGACCGCGGCTACGACGGCACGTCCATCGCCGACCTCACCACGGCCATGGGCATCAACCCGCCCAGCCTCTACGCGGCCTTCGGCTCCAAGGAAGCGCTGTTCCGCGAGGCGGTGGACCTCTACGAGCGCACGGAGAATCCCGAGGCCGAGCTGGCGCTGACCGACGAGCCCACGGCCTTCGAGGCCATCGCGGCCATGCTGCGCAGCCACGCCATCGCCTACGTGAACCCGAGCCGGCCCAGCGGCTGCATGGTGGTGCTCGGCGCCACCGTGGGCGTGCCGGCCAACGAGAAGGTGCGCGCCCACCTGCGCGAGCTGCGCCTGCGCGCGCAGGACGCGATCCAGCACCGCATCGAGTGCGGCATCGCCGACGGCGACGTGCCGCCGCAGGTCGACTCGGCGCTGCTCGCGATGTACTACACCACGGTGCTCGAGGGCCTGTCGATGCAGGCGCGCGACGGCATGGGCGAGGAACAGCTGCTGCGCATCGTTGACTGCGCGATGGCCTCGTGGCGCAGCTCGGTGGTGGTGGCGTCGAAGCGTTAGCGCCGGGCGCGGTTGCGCCGTTGATCGGGTGAAATATGACGATCATCATATTGACGGCTACAATCCCGCCACCATGGAAATCGCGCCCAACCGCAAGGCCCTCACGCACGAACGCATCGTGGACACCGCGTCGCGGGCGATCCGCCGCGCGGGTTTCCAGGGCGTGGGCGTGGCCGACATCATGAAAGAGGCCGGCCTGACCCACGGCGGCTTCTACGCCCACTTCGCCTCGCGCGACGCGCTGCTGGCCGAGGCCCTGGCGCACGCCGGGCAGCAGAGCGCGGCGCGCATCGCCAAGGGCAACGCCGCGCGCGAGGCCGAGGGTGCGAGCCCCCTGCGCGCGCTGGTGGACGGTTACCTGTCGGAGCGCCACCTGAGCGGCACCGAAAACGGTTGCGCGGTCGCGGCCCTGGTGTCGGAGATGCCGCGCCAGTCGCCCGATGTGCGCGCCGCCGCCGCCGAGCGCGTGCGCGGCCTGGTGTCGGCGGTCGAGCGCGCGCTGCCCGAGGGCGCGGCCCCCGGCCTGGCCGCCGCCATCGCCAGCCAGCTGGTGGGCGCGCTGCAGCTGGCGCGCGCGCTGGGCGACAACGCCGAGGGCAAGGCCCTGCTGGCCGACAACCGCCGCGCCCTGCTGGCGCGGCACGACGTTTCTTCTTCCCCTTCCACCTGAACCCTGCCGGCTTTCATGTGCCCCGTTTTGCTTCACCCACAAATATGACGATCGTCATATTCACCTTGTCTCCCTTCCTTCATTGACTGGACTTTCACCATGCAGCTTCACAACGCCACCGTTCTCATCACCGGCGCCAACCGGGGCATCGGCCTGGCCTTCGCGCGCGAGGCGCTGGCGCGCGGCGCGCGCAAGGTCTACGCCGGGGCGCGCAACCCGGCCAGCGTGACGCTGCCGGGCGTGGAGCCGATCGCGCTGGACGTGACCGACCCGGCGGCGGTCGCCGCCGCGGCGCGCCACGCGAGCGACGTGACGCTGGTGGTGAACAACGCCGGCATCGCTTCGCTGGGCGGCTTCCTCGCCGATGGGGCTGAGGCCTCGGCGCGCGCGCACCTGGAGACCAACTTCTTCGGCCTGCTGCGCGTGAGCCAGGCCTTCGCGCCGGTGCTCGCGGCCAACGGCGGCGGCGCGCTGCTCAACGTGCTGTCGATCGCGAGCTGGATCAACTCGCCCATGCTGTCGGTCTACGGCGCGAGCAAGTCCGCCGCCTGGGCGCTCACGAACGGGCTGCGCCACGACCTGCGCGCGCAGGGCACGCAGGTGCTGGGCCTGCACATGGGTTTCGTGGACACCGACCTCACGCGCGGCATCGAGATGCCCAAGTCCACACCCGAGGCCATCGTGCGCCGCGCCTTCGACGCGCTGGAAGCCGGTGCCGAGGAGGTGCTGGGCGACGAGCTCACGCAGCAGGTCAAGCGCGGCCTCTCGGCCGAACCCGGCATCTACCTGCGCGATGCGCGCGCCTGAGCGGAGCCCCCCATGAGCGCTGTCCTGCCCGTCGACGCACCGCGCGCCGACCCCGCCCAGACCCGCGTGCAGCAGATGCTGCACGCGCCGCTGCTGCCCACGCTGTTCCGGCTGGCCACGCCCAATGTGATGGGCCTGTTCGCCATGACCATCGTGATCGGCTACGACGGCTACATCCTCGGGTTGGTGGGGGCGGACGCGCTCGCCGGCATCGCGCTGGTGTTCCCCTTGTCGATGCTGATGCTGCAGATGTCGGCCGGTGGCATCGGCGGCGCGACCACCGCCGCCGTGGCGCGCGCGCTGGGCGCGGGCCGGCGCGAGGACGCGAGCCGGCTGGCGCAGCAGGCCTTGTTGATCGCCGCGCTGCTGGCAGTGCTGTTCATGGCGGCCATGCTCGGCGGCGGGCGCGGCATCTTCGCCGCCATGGGTGGGCGCGGGCCGGCGCTGGAGGCGGCGCTGGCGTATTCGAACGCGCTGTTCGCGGGCGCCGCGGTGATCTGGTTCACCAACGTGCTGGCCGCCGTGGTGCGCGGCGCGGGCAACATGCTGCTGCCCTCGCTGCTGCTGGTGGCCACCGCGCTGATGCACCTGGGCCTGAGCCCGCTGCTGGTGTTCGGCTGGGGCCCGGTGCCGGGCATCGGCGTGGCCGGCGCGGCCCTGAGCACGCTCACGGTGAACGCGCTGTCGGCCCTGGTGATGGTGGCCTGGCTGCTGCGCCGCGACGGCGCGGTGCACCTGGGGCGCACACCGTGGTGGCCCCAGCGCTCGCTGTGGCGCGAGATCCTGCGCGTGGGCCTGCCGGCCTCGCTCAGCCCGGTGATCAGCAACGCCTCCATCGCGGTGGCCACGGCCTTCGTGGGCCACTACGGCACGGCCGCGCTCGCGGGCTATGGCGTGGCGGCGCGGCTCGAGTACATCCTGGTACCGATCGCGTTCGGCTTCGGCACCGCGCTGACCGCGATGGTCGCGACCAACATGGGCGCGGGGCAGGCCCCGCGCGCGGTGCGCGTGGCCTGGGCCGGTGGCGCGGTGGTGGCGGCCATCACGGGCGCCATCGGCGTGGCGACCGCGATCGCACCCGGGCTGTGGATGAACCTCTTCACGCAGGACGCCGCGGTGCTGGCCTTCGGCGCCAGCTACCTGAACATCGTGGGCGGCTGTTACGGCTTCTTCGGCCTGGGCCTGGCGCTGTTCTTCGCTTCGCAGGGCGCGGGCCGCATGTTCTGGCCGCTCGCGGGCAGCATGGGCCGCCTCGTCATCCTCGGGGTGGGCGGCTGGCTCTGCGTGCATGTGTTCCAGACCTCGGCCAGCGGCCTGTTCGCGGTGGTCGCGCTCAGCCTGGTCGTTTATGGTTCCACCCTGGCGATCGCGATCCGGCTGGGCAGCTGGACGCGCTGAGCCCCTCGCCCTTTCATTCCAAAAAACAGGAGACCCGCATGACCGACCTCACCGAACAATTCAACCAACGCGGCGTGGGCAAACTGCCGGGCCATCTCGGCCTGGTCTTCACGCAGGTGAGCCCGCAGGAGGTGCGCGCCGAACTCGCGGTGCAGCCCCACACCATGGCACCCAATGGTTTCCTGCACGCGGGCAGCGTGGTCACGCTGGCCGACACGGCCTGCGGCTACGGCTGCGTGGCCAACCTGCCCAAGGAGGCCAACGGCTTCACCACCATCGAGCTCAAGAGCAACCACCTGGGCACGGCGCTGGAAGGCACCATCGACTGCGTGGCCAAACCCGCGCACCTGGGCCGCACCACGCAGGTGTGGGACGCGGTGGTCACGCACCGCGAGACAGGCAAGACGATTGCCCTGTTCCGCTGCACGCAGATGGTGCTGTACCCCAAGGCGGCGGGCTGAGCGCGCACCGGGTTGAATCCAGTGGCGGGATAAGCGCGTATCCAGTGGGCAAGCCAACGCCGGCACCGCCGGCACAACCCCAAGGAGCCTCCCATGAAACTCGCCCGCCTCTCCCTCATCGCCCTGGCCCTCTCCACCGCCTGCGCCGGCATGGCGCTGGCCGCCGACGCTGCGTCGCCCAAGACGCGCGACCAGGTGCGCGCCGAACTCGCCCAAGCGCAGCGCAACGGCACGCTGATCGCCGATGGCCAGACCGGTGCCACCTACCGCGACCTGAACCCTGGCCGCTACGCCACCATGCCCATGGCATCGATGAAGACCCGCGCCGACGTGCGGGCCGAGCTGCGCACCGCCTGGGCGCGCGGTGAGCTGGTGGCCGACGGCCAGACCGGCATCACCTACCGCGAACAGGCGCCGCACCGCTACATGACGCAGACCCTGGTGGTGGTCCAGCGCTGAACGGCCCGCCCACCGGAGCCCCGGCGTCTTTCAGCGATGTCGGGGCTTCGGCGCATGGGGTGCGCGCCGCGCTACAGTTCAGCCCCATGTCCCGCATTGCTGTCATCGACTTCGAAACCACCGGCATCTCGCCCACCATGGGCGACCGCGCCACCGAGGTGGCCATCGTCATCACCGAACAGGGGCGCGTGGTGGACCGCTACCAGAGCCTGATGAACGCGGGCGTGCGCATCCCGTCTTTCATTACGCAGCTGACCGGCATCACCAACGCCATGATCGAGACCGCGCCACCGGCCGACACCGTGATGCGCGAGGCCGCGCGTTTCGTGGGCGAGGTGCCCATGGTGGCGCACAACGCGGCGTTCGACCGCCGCTTCTGGACGGCCGAGCTCGAGCGCGCCGGCGCGCAGGCGCAGCAACCCTTTGCCTGCACCGTGCTGCTCTCGCGCCGGCTCTATCCCGAGGCGCCGAGCCACAAACTGGGTTCGCTGGTGGATTTTTTCCGGCTGCCGCGCACCGGCCAGGCACACCGGGCCTTGGCCGACGCCGAGATGGCGGCCGAGCTGCTGGGCCGCATCCAGCACGACCTGCGCGCACGCCATAGTGTGGACGAGCCCGATCACGGTTTTCTGATGGCCCTGCAGCGCTGCACGCGCGCCGCCCTGCCCCGCTTCATCCAGACGCACACACAGCGCCCGGATGCGCAGGCCCTCAAACCACGCGCAGCTTGATCGGCCCCAGCGACCAGGGCTGCCAGTTCATGGCCATGTACGACAGCTCGGCGCTGGTGCGGTACTCGGCGCCCAGGCCCAGGTTGTTCTCGTTGCAGCCGTTGTGGCGGGCAAAGTGGCGCGAGAAGCCGCCCACGTTGATCCAGACCTCGTTCTTGAAAGGCTCCACCACCCTCGCGGGCGGGTCGCCGGGCGCGGTGGTCTGCGCCAGGGCCGGGCCGCTGCCCAGGCACACTGCCACGAGTCCGAGGTAAAAGGTCTTCATCGTCCTGTCCATCTTCCATCGCCCACACGGTGGGCCTGTCTCCGTCTGTGTCGACCGCGCGCTTCGGCGCCTGAAACCGCCCATGCCCCAGAATCCACCGAACGTGACCTTTTTGCGCGCCCACGGACCTCGGGCCGCTTCTTTGTCATCCGCCCGACATTTCGATCTGCCATGAAAACCCACACCCCGCACACCGTCCTGTCCACCCACGACACCACCCGCATCGACGACCTGCGCATCGGCGCGGTGCGCCCCCTGATCACGCCGGCCCTGCTGCAGGAATGGCTGCCCGCGCCCGATCCCGCGCAAGCCCTGGTGGAAAGCAGCCGCGCCGCGATCTCGCGCGTGCTGCATGGGCAGGACGACCGCCTCGTGGTCGTCGTCGGCCCGTGCTCCATCCACGACCACGCCCAGGCCATCGACTACGCCGAGCGCCTCAAGGCCCAGGCCGACGCCCTGCAGGAGGACCTGCTGGTGGTGATGCGTGTGTACTTCGAGAAGCCACGCACCACGGTGGGCTGGAAGGGCTACATCAACGACCCACACCTCGATGGCAGCTTCGCGATCAACGAAGGGCTGGAAATGGCGCGCGCGCTGCTGCTGGAGGTGCTCGCGCTGGGCCTGCCGGTGGGCACCGAATTCCTGGACCTGCTCAGCCCGCAGTTCATCAGCGACCTGGTGAGCTGGGGCGCGATCGGCGCGCGCACCACCGAGAGCCAGAGCCACCGGCAGCTCGCCAGCGGGCTGAGCTGCCCGGTGGGCTTCAAGAACGGCACCGACGGCGGGGTCAAGGTCGCGTCCGACGCGATCCAGGCCGCGCGCGCCGCGCACGCCTTCATGGGCATGACCAAGATGGGGCAGGCCGCGATCTTCGAGACGCGTGGCAACGACGACTGCCACGTGATCCTGCGCGGCGGCGCGCAGCCCAACTACAGCGCCGCGGACGTCGCCGCCGCCTGCGGCCTGCTGCAGAAAGCCGGCCTGCGCGAACAGGTGATGGTCGATGTGTCGCACGCCAACAGCAGCAAGCAGCACCGCCGGCAGATCGACGTGGCCGCCGATGTGGCCGCGCAGATCGGCACGGGCGAGCGCCGCATCGTGGGTGTGATGATCGAGAGCCACCTGCGCGAAGGCCGGCAGGACATCGTGCCCGGCCAGCCCCTGCAGGCGGGCGTGAGCGTGACCGATGCCTGCATCTCGTTCGAGCAGACCGTGCCGGTGCTCGAAGGCCTGGCGGCCGCCGTGCGGGCCCGGCGCACGCGCGGGTAGGCCCCATGGCCCTGCGCTGGCGCGGTCCGCCCACCGTCAACCTGGCCCTGCAGGGCGGCGGCGCGCACGGCGCTTTCACCTGGGGGGTGCTCGATGCCCTGCTGGAGGATGGGCGCCTGCGCTTCGACGGCGTGAGTGGCACCAGCGCGGGCGCGATGAACGCGGTGCTGCTGGCGCAAGGCCTGATGGCCGGTGGAGCGGAGGGCGCGCGCGCCGCGCTCAGGGGCTTCTGGAGCGCCGTGGCGGCCAGCATGCCGTTCGAGGTGGCCTTGCCCACGGCCGACGGCAAGGACATGCGGCTGGCGCCGGCCATGCAGCTCATGCTGCAGTGGACCCACTACTTCTCGCCCGAGCAGCTCAACCCGTTCGACCTCAACCCCTTGCGCAAGATCCTGTCGAGCCAGGTCGATTTCGAGCGCCTGCGCGCGCGCAGCCCGGTCAAGCTGTTCGTCGCGGCGACCAACGTCAACACCGGCAAGCTGCGGCTGTTCCGCTCGGGGGAGCTCACGCCCGACGCCGTGCTGGCCTCGGCCTGCCTGCCCACCATGCACCGCAGCGTGGTGATCGATGGAGAGCCTTACTGGGATGGGGGTTACGCGGCCAATCCGGCGGTGTTCCCGCTGTTCCACGAGTGCCGCGCGCGCGACATCGTGCTGGTGATGCTGGCCCCGCTCAAGCACAGCGCCACGCCGCAGTCGGCAGCGGACATCAAGAGCCGCATGATGGAACTGGCGTTCAACGCCACCTTCCTGCGCGAGATGCGCATGTTTGCCCACCTGCGCGAGCGCGCGGCCCACAGCCCCTGGTGGCGCCGGGGCGAACTCGACCGGCGCTTGGCCGGCACGCACTTTCACGTGATCGAGGCCAGCGAGGTCATGCGCGAGCTGAGCGCCGAGAGCAAGGCCGCGGCGAACATGCGCTTCTTTGAAATGCTGTTCGCGCTGGGCCGCGAGCACGGCAGCGCCTGGCTGTCGGCGCACCACGCCGACGTGGGCCGACGCAGCAGCGTCGACCTGCAGGCGCTGTTCTACTGAGAAAACGAAGGATCAGCGCGGCTTGCGCGGCACCATCGGGCCGCGGCCTTCGATGTGGCGGAAGTTGATGCGGCCCTTGGTCAGGTCGTAGGGCGAGAGCTCCAGCGACACCCGGTCACCCGCCAGGATGCGGATGTGGTTCTTCTTCATCTTGCCGGCCGAATAAGCGATCAATTGATGACCGTTGTCCAGCGTGACGCGAAAGCGCGTGTCGGGCAGCACCTCGTTGACGATGCCCATCATGTCGATCAGTTCTTCTTTGGCCATGGTGTTTCCTTTGCTTGAAGTGTATCGGTCAGTTCGGGCGGGCGGAAAGGCGGACCGAGTCGTGCACCCAGTCAATGCCTTGCGCAAGGGCGTAATCCGCCGCCGCGTCGTGTGTGGGAAAGGCGCTGTCGAACCGGATCACCCGGTCGGTGGACGCGCTGCCATGGCCGCTGGCAATGGAGACCTGCGCGGCAAAAAGGCCGTCCGGCAGAAGGCGGGGCAAAGCCGCGATGCGGTATTTGCCCATGGTGAGGGGAGACAGTCTCGTAATCGTTGTGTCGTTCGTGTGAATCATCAAAAACATCAGTGGGCGGGACGCGCGGTCGGTACCGTGGCGTCGTGGATGCCCGAAACAAATAACAGGTGGCAGCCCCATGCGCCGGGGTGCCCCACCGGTTCATCCGATCTCGGCGTGGCGCGGATGCGTCAAGCCAGAACCGGCGCACGAGCCACGGCAGAGGCATCGGCAACAGCAGGGAGGAAGAAGGCCACGGTGCTGTGAGAAAGCGGTGTGGCGGCACCTTGGAGGGGCTGGACCAGCAGCCCCTCTGCCGGGGGCGGTTGCATCCTGGCAGTGAAGTCGGGATGCGGCTGGTCGCTCAAGGCGACTGCGTAATGTAACACAAAAGAGCCAGCCGCGCTGGCTGCCCTCAGGCGCCGCCTGACGCCTGGGCCCCAAAGGAAGAAATGGTCTCCTGGAGGAGATTCGCCAGTTTTTCGTAGGGCAGGGGCTTGTAGGCGATGACAACGGCGGTGGCGGTGCTTTCCGGGCCATGCCGGATTTCCACATCCCCGGTCAGCAGAATGGACGGGATTTGTGCCCCGGCCCGCTTGCGGACCCGTTTGATCAATTCATAGCCGGACAGTCCACCACCCACACTTGCCAGAGAACAGTCACTGCTGAAAGGTGCCCAAATCAATGTCTGCGCTTGGGTGCTCGAAGCCGCACCAACGAGCAGGCTGCCCGCGAACATCAAGACCCGCCACCATTTGGCCCCCTTGCGCGATGGAGCTCTCTTGCCGGCCTTGGAGATGGATTGCGTTCGAGCGATGTGCAGCGTGTTCATGAAAGGCATGTCCTGTCAGTCCCTGATCAGCGTTGGGCGGCCACAACCGCCACAGCGGCGTGCACAAAAAGTGCGTACCCCCCGCTCACGTCTGGCTCTACCGACGTGGTCGAAGCGGTGGCAAAAGGCACAGGCTGCGTGTCCAGGCTCATGCCCACCGCGCAGCCGCAGGTCTTGAGCAACAGGCTGCGCACGGCCTTGGCGCGTGGCAGCCACACGGCGTCCACGCGCGCCGGTTCGTCGCCATGGCCCAGGCTGAGTTCCAGCCGGCGCGCCTTGGCCTGTTTGAGCAAGGTGCCCAGGCGTTCGAGCCGGGCCTTGCCGGCCGGCAGCAGCTCGGTGCCGTCGCCTTTGAACAGGAAGGCTTCGCTCCATTGCAGGCGGCTGGACAGGGGGTCGGTGAGGCCGTCGGGCTCGGCGGCGGCCACGGGCGCTGGCTTGGCCGGGGCCGGCTCGGGTGCGGGCGGCGGTGCGGCATTGGGGGCGGCGGGCGCGGCCTTCGCAGACGACGGCGTGGCGGCGGAGGCACCACCTCCCAGGCCGAGGTTGGTTTCATCGAACTTGAAGCGCAGGCGCAGGTACCCGGTTCGAGGGGGTTGAGGTCGGCGTCGGCGAAGCTGCCCCGCTCGGTTTCGAGGGTGACGGCGGTGCGGGCGGTGACGGGCACGCCCGCGCTGTCGGTGAGGCGCACGACGATGGGGAAGGGGGTCAGGGGGTCGGCGTAGACGCGTTCGGCCGCGGCGTCGATGTGCAGCTGGGCGAGGTCGTCCGGCGCGGTGATGTTCAGCGCGGCGGTGTCGCGCGGGTTGCCCATGGGGTCGACGACCGTGAGCTGCAGACGGTTGGTGCCGGGCTGCAGAGCGACACCGATGTATTCCCAGGCGGAGGTGGCGGTGCTGCCCAGGTCGGCCTTTTTGCCGACGCGGCGCTCGCTCACATCCACGCCGCCCACGCTCAGGCGCAGGGTCGTGCCCAGTGGCCCTTTGACGCGCACATTGAGCTGGCGCGTGGGCACGGTGTCACCGTCCTTGAGGTCGATGAAGGCGGGTTGGTTGTTCAGGCCGGGCAGGGCGGTTTCCAGCGCCACGGGCGTGGCGGCGGGCAAGGGGTCGAGCGCACCCACGGGCACGGGGGAGGCTGCGCGCCCCGGGGTGACCGGAGCACCCGGCGTGGCGATGCCACCGAGCGCGGAGGGCAGGTCGATCAACGGCGCGGAGGCGGGTGCAACGCTGCCCAGGCCGCCTTGCGAGGCCGCCGGCCCGGGACCGGTGGCGGCGGTAGCGGCCATCGAGGGGGTGAGGCGCAGCTTGACGGCGGTGTCGAGTTCGGCGCCCACCTTGGCGCTTTCGCGGCGCTTCTGCACGGCGTCGAGCAAGCCGGGCACGCCGCAGTTGGTGATGGGGAAATTGGCTTTGGCGAGCTCGCCCTTCTTGAGGTCGATGAAGCGGCTGTCGGCGCTGCCGGCGTTGCGGTTGTCCCAGGGCTGGAGTTCGGCGTCCGCAGGCAGGGTGCGGCGATCGAGTTTGACAACGTGGGTGATGGGCTTGAGGCCGAAGAGGCTCCAGCGGCCTTCACCGTCGGTGATGACGCTGGTGCCGTTCTCCAGGAACAGGCGCACGCCGGGCACGCCCCATTCCTTGTCACCGTCCTGCTCCCCGTTGCGGTTGCAGTCGAGCCAGACCTTGCCGATGGCGAACGCGTCGTCGGCGAACACGCCGCCGGTGACCTTGACGCTGTGGGTGGCCTCGTTGGAGGTGGCGCCGTTGGAGCGCGCGACGGCGCGGTTGATGGCCGGCGCGGCGGTCGGGGCGCCGACCCCCACCTTCACACGGAACTGCACGCTCACGCTGGCCCCGCTGGCCAGGGCGTGGAGGGGCTGGTCGAACACGATCGAAGGGCCTGCGCCGCCGCTCGGGTCTGCCACGCGAACGCCGTTGAAGAAGGTGGTGCCGGCGACGTAGGCGAAGCCGGGGGGCAGGGTGTCGGTGAAGCTGACGCCGGTGAGTGTCGCGTTGCTGCGGTTGGTGAGGCTCAGCTTGTAGTCAATGAAATCACCGAGTTCGAGCTCTTTCTTGTTGGCGCCTTTTTCGAGGAACAGGATGTTGTTGCGGGAGCTGGCCGGGTCCAGCGGAATGTGGTTGTGCAACACCTCGCAGATGGCGCCGGCGGGGCCGTTGCGGCCGGAGACCACGCTGGCGTACCAGCTGGTGGGATCATTGCCTTGCGGTGCGGTGGCGTTCGGCGCCACGTCGCCGCAAGCGGCGAACGTGCCCGGCTGCGGCGCGATGTTCGAACTGAAGTAGGCGTTGCCGCTGGTGGGTGGCGTGGCGCTGATGGCGTAGGTACAGAGGTCCTGCACCGGCGGGGAGGCCCAGAAGAACTGGTATTCGCCGGAAGCACTGGTGACCATGCTCACGCTGCCATCGGCGTGGTAGGTGAAGGCGGGAGAGCCTCCGCCGGCAATCTCGGCCGGGATGATGGGGGTGGCCGGCACGCCGCCCTGGCAGGATGTGCGCTGCAGGCGCACCGTGGACCCCGCGATGGGTGCGCGCGTGACGGAGTCGTAGACGATGCCCTGCGGGTCGATCAACAGCACGACCTCGATCACGCTGTTGGTGGCGGCAACGGTGTGGGTCGCGTTGGCGGCATCACCGTCGTAGGCCACGGCCCAGACGCGGTGAGAAAGTCTGGCGTTCGCTCCATGGATGGGTGTCAGGTTCACTCTCACCGTGAAGGTGATGGTTTCGGATGCGCCTGCGGCCAGCGTGCCATTGCCGTCGGTGAGCGAAAGCACGCCATCCAGCGGCGCACCGCTGTTGGTATCGATGCTGTTGCCACACGGAGGCTGGTTGGGCACGACGCCTTTGTAGTCCGCGTTGATCGCCAACTTGCCGTTGTGCGCGGTCGGGCCTGCCGTCATTCCCCAGCCGGTGACGTTGTTGCCGGAAGACGACTTGATGGCGCACTCCAGGTTGTTGAACACCCGCACACCCACCGCCGGGGTGGCACCGCTGTTGGTGACCTTGATGGTGTGGTCGATCTCGAATTCGCCGTTGCCCAGGCGGCGCGGCATGCTGGCGGTGTGGGAGACGCTGAGCAGGGGTGGCGTGGACACGGGCGTCTCGGATGCCTGGGTCTGCGGCAGGCCATTGCCCAGCGGGTCGGGATCGGTGCCATTGGCGGAGCCGGTGTCCGCGACATCGGGCAGCACTTCAGGCGCGCGGGCGGCTTCGGCCATGGCCTGGGTGCGCACGTCGCCAATGCGCCCCATGAAATTGACACGCACCTGGTACTCGATGGTGAGGTCGCCACCGGGGGGCAGAAAACCTTCGCTGCCCAGCAGGTTGTCCTGGCCGTCGGCGTGCCCTGTGTAGGTGGTGGACAGTGACGCTTTGGTGGAGGATGGGCTGGCCGTCACGGTGCGCAGGCTGCCTGCCACCAGGGTGTACTGACCCGGTGAGGGCACCGCCGCCTGGGTCCACGTGCCCAGGCTGTTGCCCATGACGGCGTGCTGGAGTCGGTGGAGCAAGCGGGGGTTGTAGAGTGGCGCGTTCCCGTAGTTGCGCAGCCGGGCGCGGAAAGTGACGATGGCGGTGCCGTCGGCCGTGCCAAGCGCGTCGGCCTGGGGTACCACCGACACGGCCTGCAGGGCCACGCCCAGGCGGTTGTCGCTGATGGGCAGCACGATGGCATTGCTGCGCACGGCGGTGGGTTGGCCACCATCCGCGTAAAGGATTTCACCCACGTTGACCACGTCCGAGGGCAGGCCAGGGGCCAGAGGCCTGAGCTTGGCCTGGAAACGCATCGAAGCGGCGGAGCCCGCATCCAGGCTGCGCAGCAGGCCGACGGCGACTTCGACGGCGTCCGCGTGATCGCCGCTGCGGTACTCGAGCATCGGATCGCCCGCGAGCCGATAGAGGCGCAGGGCATCGACCTGGGACGGTTTCAAGGAGTTCGCAACGTACTGGGTACCCACGGGAATCTCGTCACGCAGCAACACAAGCGACCTGGATGTGCCATCAACCTTCAGGGGCGTCGCAGCCGTCGGGTCGGCTGAAGCAGGAGCGGCGGCCTGGGTGCCGATGCTGTTGGCGACCAGGGTGAAGTCCAGCGCGCTGGCGCCCCGCACCAGCGCGCCTGTGCTGGAGACGGTCTTGGACAAGGACACCGACGCACCCGTGCCAATCTGGACGCGGGTTCGGGCTGTCGCGGTCTGCTCGCCTGCCGTCACGGCCAACAGCGACACGCAGGCCGTGCCCGCGGCGACGACCGGCACCCCACCCAGGACGAGCAGGCTCGCGCTCTGGCCGGGCAACAGCGCCACGGTTCCCGGGGCCGTGACTGTCTCCTGGGCTTCGACCACCCCATTGCGGTTCGTGTCCAGCGCCAACCGAAGGTTGCTCAAAGTCGCGGTGGCGGGATCGCTGCAGCCGGTGTCGCCCGGTTGCAAGGTATAGCGGGATTCGACGTTACCAGTGTTGGTGAGCTGGTAGGCCATGGACACCTGGATTCCGGCAGGCGCGCGCAGACTGGTCGGCCCCGTGAGGGTGAGCAACTCGACGGCAGCCACGTTGACCAGAACCACCTCCGACCACGCGGTGACGGGTTGCACCATGCCGGGCATGAGAAAGCTGGCGCGCGCCTGTGTGGCGATGCGCGTGCCGGCTTGCACGGCTTGCGCGGCCTGCAGGTGGCACAGCCACATGACCAGGACGAGCACGCATTGCAGCCATCCGGCCCCTGTGAACCGGCTGCGGCGCCCCATGCCGGGGCTGCTGTGCGCCGTCCGCCGGATTGAATCTAGGTTGGTCACGCTGTTCATCGGTGTGTGGCCGACAAACACTCACCAGGGCTGTGCCAACCCTTGCTCACCAGCGGTCCGGGAGCGGCATCGCTGGCCACATCGACCTGGAAGCTCAGGGTGCCTATGGAGCCGACCGCAACCGAGTCAATCAGCGCTTCGACGATGTTCTGACCCGTGACCTTGAATTCAATCTTGTTGTTGAGGCCGGCAACCGTGACGCCATCGGACAAGGCCGCCCCTGGCAGGCTCGACCACACGGCGGTGTTCGACTTGTAGGTGAGTTTGGAAGGCAGCTCTCCGCGCAGATAGATGGGGCCGCTGGCTGCGCCATTGTTCTGAAACTTGAAGGTGTAAGTGGTGATGGTGCCCTGCGCCAGACCCTCAATGTGCCCGCCGGCCCCTTCACCATCGAGAACCCCACGCCGATCTCGGGCGATGGGCGGGCTCGCATGGTGGTGCGCGATGCGCTGGGCCGGGAGACGCTGATCACGCAGTCCTTTTTCAGCCATGGCGAGTTGCTGGAAGCGGGGCTGTCGGACTGGAGCCTGGAATTGGGCGCGGTGCGCAACGGTCTCGGCCTGAGCAACGCGGACTACGGCGAGCGTTTCGCCGCCGGCCTGTGGCGCCAGGGTCTGAGCAAGCGCCTGACGATGGAGGTGCGCGGCGAATGGGGACAGCAGACCCGAGGCGTCGGTGTGGGCTTCAGCCAGGCGCTGCCCTGGCAGGCCCTGGGGCAGGCGTCCTTGGCCCTGAGCGAGCAGGACGCACTGGGGCGTGGCCTGCAATGGTCGATCGGCACCGAGTTCGGCAACGCCCAGCAGGCGTTCTCGCTGAACGCACAAGGGGCCACCGCCCGCTACCGGACCGTGGGTCTCAATGACGCCCTGCCGCCGCCCCAATGGCAGCTGGCCGGCAGCTTCAGCCACACCCACGAACGGTACGGCACCTTCGGCCTGGGCCTGGCCGCACTGCAAACACGCCAGCAGGGCCGGCTGGACACCTACAGCCTGAGCCACACCGTGCGGGTGGGCACACACAGCTCGCTCAGCACGGTGCTCACGCGCGTGCAGGGCGCCAGTTCGGGCACCTTGTTTGCCATCTCCCTGATGTGGCCTCTGGACCGGCAGATCAACACCTCGACCCACCTGATGCACCGCGGCGGGCAGACCGACGCCTACGCCACCGCGAGCCAGGGCCTGCGCGGCGACACGGGTCTGGGCTGGCGCGCCCTCGGCGGCAGCCGCAGTGGGTCGGCGGTGGCCGAAGGCGGGCTGTACCTGCAAAGACCCGACAACCTGTTCACCGCGGACGTGAGCAGCTCGTCCGCACAGCAGACCCTGCGACTGGGCACCCAGGGTGGTCTGGTGGTGATGGACGGGCGTGCGTTCGCCACACGACCGGTGCAGGACAGCTTTGTGCTCGTGAAGGTCCCCGGGCTCGCGGACGTGGGGGTGAGCTTCCAGGGCCGCGAGCGCGCGCGCACCGACGGCGGCGGGGTGGCCCTGGTGACCGGGCTGCAGCCCTACAGCACGAACCAGGTGCGCCTGAACCCGTCCGACCTGCCCCTGAGCGCCGAGATCGACAGCCTGGAGCAGGTGGTGGTGCCGCGCCGGCGCAGCGCGGTCACGATCGGCTTCGCGGTGCGCAGTGGCCAGGCCGCGCTGATCACCGTGCGGCTGCAGAACGGCCAGCCCGCACCGGCCGGGGCCGAGATCGAAGTGTCGGGCGACGAGCGCCGCTTTCCCGTCGGCCGAGGCGGCCAGGCCTTTCTGACCGGCCTGCAACGCGAACACCAGCTGCGCCTGCGCTGGAAAGGCGCGAGCTGCCAGATGCCGCTGGAGGTCACGCTCACCGCGTCCAGCGACATTGCGCGCCCCGCGCCGCTGGTGTGCGAAGGGGTCGACCCATGAAACGAGCCTGTTTTCACTTCGCCTGGAATCTGCACCTGTCCTTGCTGCTGCTGGCCATGAGCCCGCCGGCCCACGCCGCCTACAGCTGCACCGTCACGGCCACCAGCAGCGGCCTGATCTACCAGACGCCTTCGCCGCGCGAGGTGACGGGTTCGGCCACGCTGACCTGCACCCGGTCCGCAGGCGATGGCAGCAACTTGAGCTACCGCCTCAAGGCAGATGACGGGCTCAACGCAACGTCCTCTCAGCCCTTCCGGCGTGTGCGCCTGAGCAGCAGCTCCAACTACCTCAGCTACTCCCTGAGCCGCGGCAGCACCTGCAACAACAACAGCAACTGGCGCGCGCCCGCCACGGGCACTGGCAATGTTCAAATCGGCACCTTGAACTTTGGTGCCGCCTTGACGGCCACGACCACGCTGAACTACTGCATCCGGGTTCAGGTGGGCGCTGGCGCCAACCCCCCTTCACCCGCGGCCGGCGTCTACAGCGACACCTTCAACATCTTCGCGCAATACCCCAACAGCAACGCGGGCGCGCTCAGCCCCAACGCACCGGTGGTGATGACCGTGGGCGTGAACAACCAGTGCGTGTTCAACACCTATCCGGGCAACCTGGCGTTCAACTACACCGCGTTCAGCGCCACAGCACAAACCTCAACCACCAGCTTCATGTTGCGCTGCAGCTCGGGCCTGCCGTGGACCATCTCGGTAAGCCCGAACCCCGCCGTGCTCCAAGGTCTGCGCTACACCATCACCCCTTCGCCCGCTTCGGGCAGCGGCAATGGCAACACCGGCCAGGCGGTCACGCTCACCGGCAACATGCAGGCGGGTCAGGCAGGCACCTGCACCGGGCCCACATGCTCGGGTACCCAGGCGCACACGGTGTTCATCACCTACTGAACGCCCTGGGACCGTGGTCAAAAAAACCGTTTTCGAAGACCGGGTACCGGGGAGACAATGGCGGTCGATCCCAGGAGACGCAGCATGGACCGATTCACGGGTGGTTGCCTGTGCGGCAACGTTCGAATTGAAGCCACCGGCCGACCTCATCGGGTGGGCCTGTGCCACTGTCTCGACTGTCGGAAACACCACGGCGCGCTCTTCCACGCCTCCGCGATCTTTGCGCAGAACGCCGTGACCGTCGAAGGCGAAACGAGCGACTACGCCGGCAGGTTCTTCTGTCCTCGCTGTGGCTCGTCGGTGTATGGGCGCAGTGGCGACGAAATCGAAGTCAACCTGGGCACCCTCGACGCGCCCGACCAGTTCGTGCCCACCTACGAACTCTGGACCGTGCGCCGCGAATCCTGGCTGCCACCGTTCCCACTCGCCAGGCGGTATGAGCGCGACGAGGAGGAAACGGGCCGTCCCGAGGCATAAGCGGCGAATCCTTGCGCCCACCGCGGCCACGATGCTGCCGCGGCTAACATCTGGCGATGTCAGAAAACCAGCGATGCAAAACGATACTGGCCGTGGACGACCACGAACTGGTGCGGATGGGCTTGCGCCAGGTGATTGTTCAGCACTTCGCGGACCGGTTCCATGTGGCCGATGCGCACAGCCTGGAACAGGCCCTGCTGTTTCTGAAGCAGCGCGCCGAGGAGGTCTTTCTGCTGTTGCTCGATCTGAACCTGGGTGACACCCGCGGCCTGACCGGCCTCAAACTCCTGCGGCAGCTCTATCCGCAGTTGCCGATTGTGGTCGTGTCGGGCACGCACGATCCCCGCGTCCGCGAAGAAGCCTTGGCGCACGGTGCCTGGGGCTACTTCTGCAAGACGGGCGATACCGATGGATTGAAGGGCATGCTCGCGGCGATTGAGAGCGCCTCCACGGCAAGCCATCGCCCGGGGAAGCACGGCGCGGCGGCCCGCAGCCAGAACCTGAGGCCTGGGGTCCGGTTGACCGACCGCCAGATCCAGGTCCTGGAACTGCTGCTCAGCGGCCTCGACAACCAGGCGATCGCCGCCGAAACCGGGCTGGTGCTGGGCTCGGTGAAGAATTGCGTTTCGACGATTTTTCTCGTCTTCAACGTTCGCTCCCGCGCCGAGCTGATCGGGCTGTTTTCCTGAGCCTGGTGTGATCGAGAAGCTGCTGACGAGCATTCACCGGGCGCTGGGCGTGCAAGCCCGGTCGCCACTGACCGTGCAGCGCATCCAGCTCGCGCTCCTGCTGCAAAAGACCGGGCCGGTGCGCATCCTCTCGCCCATCCCTTTCGCCACGCCGCTGGCGATCTTGTTCTACCTGAATGGGACGTCCCTGCTTCCCCTGGTCTGGCTCGGCCTGTTCTACATCGTCGTCTTCACGAGCTACGTGCAGCGCAGAAAGCTGGAGGCCCACGGCCCCCTGCAGGACCACGAGTTGCCCCGCATCCTGCAAGGCCGTGTCCGGGACATCTTTCTGCTGGGCGCCATGTGGGGGGCCGCACCCTGGCTGCTCCACGCGCACCGGAACGTGGACCCTCTGATTCTCATCTCCGTGTTCATCATGGGTGCGATATCGCTCGGCTCCGCGATCGTCTCCACCCACCGCCAGACCATCGCCGCGTTCAGCATCCCGGCGGCGGCCGGCATGATCTCCGCCTGCCTCTGGCACGGTGGCCTGGTCGGTTCGGTGCTGGCCTTCTGCATGACGCTCTTTCTGGTGATGACGCTCAAGTGGACGTTCCAGCAGGCGGACCTGCTCGAGCAGTCGCTGACGGTGCGCTTTGAAAAGGAAGACCTCGCCCGCCGCCTGGCCCAGCAGGTGGAACTGGTCGAAAACGCCAACCGGGAAAAGAGCCGCTTTCTCGCGTCCGCCAGCCACGATCTGCGCCAACCGCTTCATGCCATCTCGCTGTTCACCTCGGTGCTGGAACGGTCCCGGCTCGATCCGGACAGCGCACAGACGGTCACGCGGTTGAGCCACTCGGTGCGCATGCTGAACCAGTCGCTGGACACCATGCTCGACATCTCCCGGCTGGATGCGGGCGCCGTGCAACCCACGCTGGAGCCCGTGCGCGTGCACGAGCTGTTCCTGTCGCTGAACCACATGTTCTCCGGCAGCGCCCAGGAGCGCGACCTGCAGCTTCGGTTCCGGGCGCCGGGTGATCTGGTCGTCGTGAGCGACGTGCAGCTGCTCACGCGCCTGCTCGGCAATCTGATCGACAACGCCATCAAATACACGCGCACCGGTGGTGTGCTCGTCGCGGCAAGGGCGGGGGTCCCCGCGGGACGGGCCGGCTGGGTCCGCTTCGAGGTGGTCGACACCGGCATCGGCATCGCGACAGAACATCAACAACGGGTGTTCGACGAGTTCTACCAGCTGGCCAATCCACAACGCGACCGCGCATCCGGTCTGGGCATCGGCCTGTCCATCGTCAAACGGCTCTCGAGCCTGCTGGAACATCCCATGGCGCTCTCATCGATGCCGTCGCGAGGCACACGCTTTCGGGTGTGGGTGAAACAGGCCGACGGGCGCAGGCTCCATCCAGCAAGCCCTGCAGACGCTGGCCTTGTTCCCCCGGTTCACGCCGCGAACAGCCTGCCGCGCCATGTGCTCGTCATTGACGACGAGTCGGCCAGCCGCGAGGCCATGGCATTGGTGCTCTCCGCGCGCGGTTGCACGGTGTACCCCGCCAGCGATCTGGCGCAGGCGCAGCACCTGCTGCAGCGACACCCGATCGACGCCGTCGTTTCCGACTTCCGGCTCCCGGGAGAACGCAACGGCCTGGACTACCTCCTGGTCCTGCGCAACACCTCACCCCACCTGCGCACCTTGCTGGTGACCGGCGAGACCGCGCCGCAACGCATCACCGACATCCGAACCAGCGGTGTGGCCTTCCTGCACAAACCTGTGCAAGCGCAACAGCTGCTGGACGCGCTGGCGCGCTGATCTGCCGTTCTCACCCGCCGCCATGTGACCGGGGTCACTTCACGCCAGGGAGGGTCGCGATGAATACTCGCGATCGTCTGTTGACCATCTCTCCTTCCGACCCAACCACGTCCCGCCCCGGACCCGTTCCCATGCGCAAACTCCTTCTTGGCCTGACCCTGTCCTTGCTCGCCGCCGTGTCCGTCGCGGCACCCGATCCGCAGTGTGCCGAGTACGACAAGCTCCGCACCCAGAGAGACAACGCATTGCGCGCGAAGAACTTCAAACTGTATTGCGATGCCCTGTCGGGTTTGATCAAGCTGATGCCGGCAAAACCGCCCGAACAGGCGCGGCTCCAATGCGAAGCCAAGGCCACGAACATGAAGGTCGAGACCTGGCTCGGCATCCGCCCCGAAGTGGTGTCCACCATGACGAGCACGTTTGACGAGCAATGCAGGTGACAGGGGGCATGCGCTAAGGTGTCGGAATGAGGGCCGAGTACATCCATCGCTGGGGCCTGGTGACCGACGGACCACCCGTCGTCACGAACAGCGGGCAGCTCCTGCCCGTGCGGTTCCACGGGACGCCCGCCATGTTGAAGCTGTCCACCCAACAGGAGGAGCGGGCCGGCGCGGCATTGATGGCCTGGTGGCAGGGCGACGGTGCGGCCAGGGTGCTGGCCCACGAGGGCCCGGCGCTGCTGTTGGAGCGAGCGCCAGGCGGCATGGCGCTCGCCGAGATGGCTCGCCATGGGCGCGACGATGAAGCCTGCAACATCCTGTGTGCCGTGGTCGCCCGACTGCACGCGCCGCGGCCAGAGCCGCCACCGGCACTCACCGACTTGCCCACCTGGTTTCAAGGGCTGGAGGCCTGCGCGGCAGCAAGAGGCGGCATCTTCGCCACGGCCGCAGCGACCGCACGGGACTTGTTGGCCTCAGCGCGGGATGTCGGTGTGCTTCACGGGGACATCCACCACGGCAACGTCCTGGACTTCGGTCCACGCGGTTGGCTCGCGATCGACCCCAAGGGCCTGTGGGGCGAACGCGGTTTTGACTACGCCAACCTCTTCTGCAATCCCGACGCTGAGACCGCCACCTCGCCGGAGCGGTTTCTTCGCAGGCTGAAGGTGGTTGCCGCCTCGGCGGGTCTCGAGCGCAGGCGGCTGCTTCAATGGATCCTGGCCTGGGCGGGCCTTTCCGCTTGCTGGCATCTGGAGGACGGCTCCGCGCCGGACACGGCCTTGGCCATGGCCCACATGGCATCGGCCCATCTCTGAGCGGTCACGAGCACCGTTTCTTCTCCAGCCGCATGGCGCCCGAACAGGGCCGCTTCACAGGTCCTGTTCAGGCCCGCGCCAATGCCCTGAGAGGAGAGGCGCGGCTGAGGCGGTTCACGGGGTCACAAGCTCGAAACCTATAATTGTGGGGCTCACGCGCCAGGTGTGAGGCCGAATGGGGACGACCCCATCGGCATGGATTCAACCGCGAGGGACGGCCCCCGCACTGCTTGTGAAAGTGGTCGCCATGGTCAACGCCTCCCCCCTCCACCCACCCGCCGCGCGCGCGCGGCTCATCTCTCCAGCCACCTGGGCGCTTCTGCTCGGTGCATGGGTTGTGGTGGGGTTGTTCTCTTTTTACGGTTCCTCCTGGCTGGCCGCGCCACTCACACCCGGTGTCGCCGGCCTGAGCTTCGCCGTGCTGCTGGCCACCATCGTGGCGGCATCGTTTGGTGTCGTGCATGAGGCGGACTACCTGGCGCACAAACTGGGCGAGCCGTACGGCACGCTCATCCTGACGCTGTCCATCGTGTCCATCGAGGTCATCCTGATTGCCTCGGTGCTCTTGGGTCCGGGGGAAGCTCCCACGATCGGGCGCGATTCCATTTTTGCCGTGTTGATGATCATCCTGAACCTCGTGATGGGGATCTGCCTGGCGGTGGGCGCTGCCCGGCATGGCGAACAGGAGTTCAATGCGCAGGGGGCGACGGCCTACCTGTCGATGATTGCCCTGTTGACCACGGTGGCCCTGGTGCTGCCCAAGTTCACCAGCACAGCGGGTGAATTCGGGCCTGAGCAGGCGATGGGCATCGGTGTCCTCACCGCGCTGCTGTACGCGGCCTTCCTGTGGAAGCAGATCGGCAGCCACAAGCGCCTCTTCGTTCAGCCCCCTCCCGGGGCGATGGTGGTGCGCCGCATGGAACGCACCTCCAGGGCGCCGACCGAGACCGAAAAGGCGGAGGGTTCTGTCCAGCAAAGCAGGAAGGATGTCTGGGTGCATTCGCTGCTGCTGCTGGCCATGATTGTTCCGATCGTTCTGCTGGGCCACCACCTGGCCGTCGTGCTCGACTACGGCATTGCGGCCGCGGGCGCGCCCGTGGCCGTGAGTGGCGTGCTCATCGCCCTGATCGTGTTCACCCCCGAGTCCTTGACCGCCGTGCGCGCGGCGCTGGGCAATGAGATGCAGCGGGCCGTCAACCTGTGTCTGGGTGCCTTTGTCTCCACCGTGGGGCTCACGGTTCCCGCGGTGCTGGCCATTGGCTTGTTGTACGACAAGCAGGTCGTCATGGGCATCTCCCACATGGACACGGCCCTGTTTGTGGCCACCGCCGTGCTGAGCATGCTCACCTTCAACGGCCAGCGCACCTCGGCGCTGCAGGGTTACATGCACCTCGCGCTGTTTGCCGTGTTCGCCGTGCTGTTGTTCTTTCCCTAGCCGCGCCATGGGCGGCCCACGGTGGATGCGGTCGAAACATCTGCGAACAGCATTTCAGCGGCCATGCGGGCAGACTAGGGCCCATGAAAATCCTTGCCCTCGTCTTCTCCCTGAGCGCCGTGGCGTTCGCGCCCATCCCGGTGATGGCGCAGCAGACCCCCGCGAAGCCCGCCGCCAAGCCGGCGGCCAAACCCACCACCACGACCAAACGCGCGCCGCTGGCGCGCTCCGCGGCCAAGGCCGTGGAAGAAGTGACACCGATCGAAGAGGATTCCAGCGTGAACCTCACCGAAGCCGATCTCGCGGTCGCGCAGCGCGTGTACCTCGGCAACATCCCCTGCGAACTGGGCTCGGCTGTGGAGATCGTGCCCGCCAAGCGGCAGGGGTTCTTCATCGTGCAGGTGAAGAACATGCGCAACGCGCGGTACTACATGCACCCGGTGGAAAGCCGCACCGGTGCCATCCGGCTCGAAGACCCGAAGCGGGGCGCCATGTGGCTGCAGTTGGGCAACAAGTCCATGCTCATGAGCCAGCAACTGGGCAAGCGGCTGGCCGATGAATGCATGAGTCCCGAGCAGCTGACGCTGGCCGGTGAGATGAAGCGCAACCCGCCCAAGGGCCTGCTGGATCCGGTGGACCCCCCACCGGCCGCCGCGCCACCCACCCCGCCGGCCAACCCCAACTAGCCGCCGTCCACCTTGAGGCGTATATAATTCATATACGTTTCATATATAGGTGATGAATGGGGATCGTCAAGATTTCGGACCTGATGCACGAGAACCTGCGCGTGGCGGGGAATGCGCTGAGCAGGTCCATCAATGCGCAGGCCGAACACTGGATGCGGGTTGGCATGCTGACCGAGCTTCACCCGGCGCTGGACCACCGGGAGATCTGCCAGCTGTTGGTGCGGGCGGAACTCGCGGGGGGCCTGGACATCACCGTGGCGGCCGCGACCCCACCGGGCAAGTCCCGCACAGCCCCGGCGGGCCAGCGCTAGTGGCTCGCGGCATCACCATCAAGTCCGCCGAGGACATCGAGATGGCGCGGCGCGCCGGCAGGCTGGCCGCGGAGGTGCTCGGCATGATCGAGCCCCACGTCGTCCCCGGGGTCAGCACGGAGACGCTGGACCGGATCTGCCACGACCACATCGTGAATGTCCAGGGCGCCATCCCGGCCAACCTGGGGTACCACGGGTACCCCAAGACCATCCTCACCTCCGTCAACCAGGTGGTCTGCCACGGCATCCCCTCGCCCGACAAGCTGCTGAAGAAGGGCGACATCATCAACATCGATGTGGCCGTCAACCAGGACGGCTGGTTCGGCGACACCAGCCGCATGTACTTCGTCGGCACACCCAACGTGCTGGCCCGGCGTCTGGTGGAGACCACCTACGAAGCCCTGCTGGCCGGCATCCGGCAGGTCAGGCCCGGCGCGACGCTGGGGGACATTGGCCATGCCATCCAGTCCGTCGCCCATCGAGAGCACTTCAGCGTGGTGCGCGAGTACTGCGGGCACGGCATTGGCCGGATCTACCACGAAGAACCGAACGTGCTTCACCATGGCCGGCGCGGCGAGGGGCTCAGGCTGGAGCCGGGGATGGTCTTCACCATCGAACCCATGCTCAACGCAGGCCAGCGCGAGACCCGGACCTTGGCCGATGGGTGGACCGTCGTGACCAAAGACCGCTCCCTGTCCGCCCAGTGGGAACACATGGTGGCCGTCACGCCCGAGGGACACGAGGTGCTCACGCCCTGGCCGGGTGGCACGGGTGCCCGCGCACCGGTGTGACGCCCGGGTTTTGACCCTCTGATAGACTGCGACGCTCTGCGGGAGAGCGAGGCGTGTCGCGCCTCCGCCGAAGGCGCAAACTCCCATGATCGCTCAGGCCACCGGACCGCAGACACATTTCGCCGACTGGAGAGAGGCCGAGCCGCACCGCGCGCGCACCGGCACACCGAAGGGGCAGACTGCCGACGCAGTCGAAACTCTCAGGTAAAAGGACAGGGGGAGAGGCGCTTTCACCTGAGCCTTGCCCATGTTCTCCTTTCGAACCCCTTTCACGGCCCGGTTCTTCGCCGCGCTGGCCCTTGGCCTGTGCATCGGCGTTGCCCTCGGCGCCGCCCATGCCTTGCACCGCCTGTGGCAGCAGGTGCCCGAGGTTGGTCACCTGGCCCACTACGAACCGATGCTGCCCATGCGCATCCACGCCAGGGACGGCAGCCTGCTCGCCGAGTACGGCGAAGAGCGGCGCGAGTTCGTGCCGATCGAGCGCATCCCGTTGCGCATGCAGCAGGCCTTGCTGGCCATCGAGGACGCGCGGTTCCACGAACACGGGGCGGTGGATTACGCGGGCCTGGTTCGCGCGGCGCTCGGCAACCTCGTGGCCGGTGGGCACGCGCAAGGTGGCAGCACCATCTCCATGCAGGTCGCGCGGGTCTTCTTCCTGAGCCGGGAGAAGACCTACCGGCGCAAGGTCATGGAGATCATGCTGGCCTACAAGCTCGAATCGGTCTACAGCAAGGACAAGATCCTGGAGCTGTACATGAACCAGATCTACCTAGGCGAACGGGCCTACGGTTTCGCGGCGGCCGCATCGGTCTACTTCGACAAGACGCTCGACCAGCTCAGCGTCGCCGAGGCGGCCATGCTGGCCGGCCTGCCCAAGGCGCCCTCCGCCTACAACCCGGTCGCCAACCGCGAGCGCGCCACCGTGCGCCAGCAGCACATTCTCAAGCGCATGCGCGAGCTGGGGCATCTCGATGAGCCGGCCTATGAGCAGGCCCGCGCCGAGCCCCTGACCTTGGCGCTGAACCACCCGTCGACCGACCCGGCATCGGCCTACGCGGTCGAACAGGTTCGCAAGATGCTGGTGGAGCGTTATGGGGACGAGGCCTACTCGCGGGGCCTGGATGTGACCACCACCATCCACGTGGCCGAGCAGCGCGCCGCCACCCATGCCTTGCGCGCCGGCCTGTTGAATGCACAGCACCAGCGCGGCCCCGCGGGGCCGGAAGGCCATCTGAAGCAAGCCGTGCAGGCCGACGACCCGGCCGGCATCCGCCGGGCCCTCGCGCCCTACCGGGACAGTGGCGCCTTGCGCGTGGCCACCGTGCTGGAAGCCTCGACCTCCGCCGGCATCACGGCCGCCCTGCGCGACGGCACCGTGATTCGCATTGCACGCCACACGCTGAGCCCGGGCAGCAGCGCGCTGCTCAAACCCGACGCACCGGCGCGCAGGCGCATCGAACCGGGTGCCGTCGTTCGTGTCGTGGCCGACACGGCCGGGCGCTGGCGGCTGACACAGCTGCCGCAGATGCAGGGCGCGCTGGTGTCCATCGATGCGAGGTCGGGTGAGATCCTGGCACTGGCCGGGGGCTTCGACTTTGCGTTCAACCAGTTCGACCACGCGGTGCAGGCGGTGCGCCAGCCGGGATCGACCTTCAAGCCCTTCGTGTTTTCCGCCGCGCTGGAAAAAGGCTATTTCCCCGGCACCCTGGTCGACGACACGCAGCGGCTGGTCACGCCCTCGGCGCGCGGCCGCAAGGCCTGGCGACCGCGCAACTACGGCAACCAGTACGAAGGCTTCATCACGGCCCGGCGGGCCCTGGCGCGCTCGAAGAACGTGGTGGCGGTCAACCTCATGGACGCCGCCGGCACGGAATATGTGCAGCAGTTCGCCACCCGTTTCGGTTTCGCGGCCGAGCTCAATCCTCCGATCCTGCCGCTGGCGCTGGGCGCGGGTGCGGTGACCCCGCTGCAGCTCACCGAGGCCTACGCGGTGTTCGCCAACGAAGGAGAGCGGGTCGAGTCCCGCCTGGTGCTCAAGGTCAGCGAGCGCGGCGGTGCGGTGCTCTACGAAGCGCCGCCGGTGTCGCCCCGCGGCCAGGTGATCTCCCCACGCAATGCCTACGTGATGGACAGCATGCTGCGCGACGTGGTGCGGCACGGCACCGGGCGGCGAGCGAGCGCACTCGGGCGCAAGGACACGGCCGGCAAGACCGGCACGTCCAACGACGCACGCGATGCCTGGTTCGCCGGTTATTCATCGGGCGTCGCTTCGGTGGTGTGGATCGGGTACGACCAGTCGCGCAGCCTGGGCAACGCGACCGGGGGAAGCCTGGCATTGCCCGTCTGGACGGATTACATGAAGGTCGCCGTCGCCCAGCGGCCCGAGCAGGAGCGCCGCATGCCGGCGGACCTGGTGCCATGGGGCGACGACTACGTCTACCCGGAATCCCTGGAGGGCCCCTGCACCGTCGAGCCCCACACCTTCATCCAGGGCCCGTTCGAATGCCGCAGCGGCATCCCGGCCCCGGGGGAATGAAAAAGCGGCGTTGCTCGGCCCCGATTTGCCCCACAAACAGGCCCAGAGGAGAAGCCAGACAAGCTGGAAACCGCGTCCTTGCACCCTTCCAGCAAGAACATAGCAGCGCCGCGAAACCCGGGATGGGTGCGGCTCTTCCACCGCATCACGCCGGCAAGCCGGCGCCACCCCCTAGAGCATGGAGTCTAGGAATTGGCGGATGTTCCGCGCACCGGTGGCATGAAGTGGGCTGAAAACGGCCCGAGATGGGGGATCGGCGGCGCGAACTGCAAAAGTTCACCCGATCCGCCATCGATCACTTGCGGTCGGGCAGCTCAATCTTGACCTCGAGCACGTCCAGGTTGTCCTGGCGGTCGAGCTGGACCTTGATGTCGTCCGGGTTGATCTTGATGTACTTGCCGATCACCGCGACCAGCTCGCGCTGCAGCGCGGGCAGGTAGTCGGGCTCGGAAGCGCTGCGCCCGCTGCGCTCGTGCGCCAGGATGATCTGCAGGCGCTCCTTGGCGACGCTGGCGGTTTTCTTCTTTTCACCCAGCAGGAAAGACAGGATCGACATGCCTTACTTCCCTCCGAACAGGCGCTTGAAGAAGCCCACTTTTTCGGCCTCGATGAAGCGCAGCGGTTTGTCGGCACCGAGGAAACGGTCGATCACGTCGCTGTAGGCCTCGGCCACGTCCGTGCCCTTGAGGTGGATGGCCGGCATGCCCTGGTTGGAGGCGGTCAGCACGCTTTCGCTTTCCGGGATCACGCCGATCAGCTTGATGCGCAGGATGTCCTGGATGTCGCTGAGCGAGAGCATCTGGCCATCGGCCACGCGGCCTGGGTTGTAGCGCGTGATCAGCAGGTGTTCCTTGATCGGCTCCTTGCCCTCGATGGCGCGCTGCGTCTTGCTGCCCAGCATTCCCAGGATGCGGTCGGAGTCGCGCACGCTGGAGACCTCGGGGTTGGTCACCACCAGCGCCTCGTCGGCGTAGTGCATGGCCATGAGCGCACCGGTCTCGATGCCGGCGGGCGAGTCGCAAATGATGTACTCGAAGCCCATGGCCGACAGGTCGGTCAGCACCTTGTGCACGCCTTCCTGGCTCAGGGCGTCCTTGTCGCGCGTCTGGCTGGCGGCCAGCACGAACAGGTTGTCGCACTGCTTGTCCTTGATCAGGGCCTGGTTCAGGTTGGCCTCGCCCTGAATGACGTTGATCAGGTCGTACACCACGCGGCGCTCGCAGCCCATGATCAGGTCCAGGTTGCGCAGGCCCACGTCGAAATCGATGACGGCGGTCTTGTGGCCGCGCAGGGCCAGGCCCGAGGCGAAGCTGGCGCTGGTGGTGGTCTTGCCCACGCCGCCCTTGCCGGAGGTGACGACAACAATCTTGGTCATGGTGAAAGTCCTTCGATTCGAATAAGGGGTGAGACTCAGACGCCGATGGCGTCGATCACGAGTTTGTCGCCATCGGGCCCGGGCACCAGGCGCACCTGCGCGGTCTTGCCCTGGACCGATTCGGGCAGGGCCACTTCGCTGGTGCGGTAGATGCCGGCGATGGAAATGAGTTCGGGCGCCATGGACAGCGCGAAGATGCGCGCCTCCCCGTAGCCGCGCGCACCGGCGATGGCCTTGCCACGCAGCGGCGCGTACACGTGGATGTTGCCGTCGGCGATCACCTCGGCACCCGGGTTGACCATGGCCATGACCACCAGGTCGCGACCGCGCGCGTAAACCTGCTGGCCCGAGCGCAGGGGCTTGTCGATCACCAGCGCACCGGGCATGGGCATCGGCTGGGGCGCGGCCACGGGTTCCGGCGAGGCGGTCTCGGTCGGTACCGCCGACGGGGCGGCCCGTTGCACGGTGGCATCGGGCGCGGGCGTGAGGCCGGCGGCCACGGCCAGCGCGGTCTGTTCGATGGTGCCGCCGCGCACGGCCAGGGGCGTGAGGCGGTGCTGGCGCAGCAAGGTCTGCAGCGCGCCGAAGTCGGGCAGGGCATGGGCCTCGGCCACGTTCAACGGGTGCAGGTCGATGACCACCGGATCGTGGTCGAAGAAATCGGGCATGTCGCCAAAACGCTGGGCGAACTCCTGCGCCAGGAGATCCAGGTTGGACGACTTGAGCATCAGGGCCACCAAAGGCAGGTGGGCGCTCTTGATTTCGAAGGTGGCGGGCGCGTTTCCTGCGAGGGCGACAGACATGGGCGAAACAGATCCAAAAACGGGCCAGCCGCAGGAACGCCGGGTCGGCAGGTCTGGCTGTGAAGCGGCGCATCTTACCAGCCGGGTTGACGGGTTTTGGCCCGGGAAGGTGTGCAGGTGTCAGGGCATGTTTCAGCAACCGACGAGCGGGTTTTGCACAAACCTGTGAATAATTTTTTAACAACGCATGAGTTATCCACAGAAAAGTGGGTAACTGCCTTGTTATCCCCGTTTCGAGCGCCAAGGAACCGTGCCCTTCACACAGGCTTCTGAGCGAGCCAAGTCCTTGATCCAGCAAGAAAAAGGGCGCTTGTCCACACCGGACAGCGCCCTCTACTACTACTGCTATTTTGTATTTAAAGATTTAGAAGAATAGTGGAACGGGAACCCGGCGCGGTCCGGGCGCCTGTTCAGGTCGGCTTTTTCACGCCCGGTTGCTCGCCGTGGTGCCGATGCTCACCCCGGTGGCCGCGGTGCATGCCGGCGCGCTGGAAGCCGCCTAGGTGTTTTGAATCAAAGACTTTTTGTTGATCGGCGTTCAACACCGCGTAGAAGCTCTTGATCGCGTCGACGCGTTTGGCCATCGCGGCGTCGCGCTCGGCTTTCAGGGCCTGCATCTTGTCCAGGCGCTGCGGGGTGGTCAGCTTGGACCAGTCTTCCCGGGTGCCCTGGCGCGGCATGGCGCCGACCTGAGGCTGGGTGCGGGCGATGAAGGCGTTCCATGCCGGTTCCTGCTCGGGGGTGAGCTTGAGCTCGGCCTTGAAGGCCGCCTGGCGCTCGGCCATGCGCTTCTGCATCTGGGCGTGGCGTTCGGCGCGTTTCTGGTCGCGCTGCTCGGCGGTGGGGGCAGCGGGTTTGACGGCCGGCTTGGCCGCCGTGTCGGCCTGGGCCACGACGGTGTCGGCCGTGCCGGCGGCCAGGGCCGAGGGGTGCAGGGCCGAGGCCTGCACCAGGGCGGTGGCGAAGGTGCCCACCAGGGCGGTGGCCAGGGTGGTGGCGATCAGCGCGCGTTTCGGAAGCGATTTCATGAGGACTCCTGGTGTCTGTTGAGGATGGATCTCCACAGGACAGGTGTCGGGCTGCGGAGTGGTTTCAGTGTCTGGCGCGCGTGTTTCCACCCCGTGCCGCCGATGTGGCGGGTTTGTAAAGTTTTGTGCTGCTTTTTGCAGCAACTGTGCAAGCGGGGTGGCTCAGGTCGTCGAGGATGGGACAGTCGGGTCGGTCGTCGCCGGGGCACAGGTGCAGCAGCTGGTCCAGCGTGCGCTGCATGGCCTGCAGGGCTTCGATGCGCTGGGCCAGTTCGTCCAGGTGTTTCTGCGTGATGCGCTTGACGCTGGCGCTGCTGCGCCGGCGGTTGTGCCAGAGGCTCACGAGTTCGGTGATGGCGTCCAGGCCGAAGCCCATGTCGCGCGCACGGCGGATGAAGCGCAGCGTGTGCACGTCGGCCAGGCTGTACTGGCGGTAGTTGCTGTCGGTGCGGGGCACGGGCGTGAGCAGGCCCAGGCTCTCGTAGTGGCGCAGCATCTTGGGCGAGATGCCGCTGAGCTGCGCCGCCTTGCCGATGCTGACCGGCCAGTGGATCAGCGCGTCGCCCGGGTCTTGCTCGCCGGCGGGGGCCAGCGCGTGCAGAAGGCGGTCGGTGGCCATGGGGTCAGGCCGCCACTTGGTAGCCTTCTTCGCGGATCGCTTCGACCAGGGCTTCGTACGTCTGCGTGCTGTTCACCTCGACGCGGTTCTGGCCGCGGTCGATGCGGACTTCGGCCTGGGGATCGAGCAGCTTGATGGCGGTGGTCACGGACTTTTCGCAGTGGCCGCAGGTCATGCCGTGCACATCGAGGACTTGTTTCATGGTGTCTTTCTTCAAGGGTGGATGGAACATGAAGCCATTGTGATCCTTGACATGGTGTCAAGGTCAAGCGGTGGCCGCGCTGTCACAGTTCGCTACAAGCGCGTTTGACCTTCCCATGGTGGTAAAGCTTATGCTGACCCCATGAACACGATCGCTGCCTCTCCCGACGCCGGTGCCACCTTCTCGACCTATCCACTGACCCAGATCGATCTGGGTGTGGGCGGCATGACCTGTGCCTCGTGCGTGACGCGGGTCGAGAAGGCCTTGCGCAAGCAACCGGGCGTGAGCGACGCCACCGTGAACCTGGCCACCGAGTCGGCGCGCGTCACGCTCAGTGGCGTGGACGAGGCCGAATCGCTGGCGCGCATCAAGCGCGCCGTGCGCGACGCGGGTTACGAGCCGCGCACGCTGGAAGCCCTGGACGAGGAGGACACCGAGCGCGTGATGGGCGTGCCGCGCGACCTGCTGCCGGTGCTGATCGGTGTGTTGCTCTCGGCACCGCTGGTGCTGCCCATGGTGGGGGACCTGTTCGGCCAGCACTGGATGCTGCCGGCCTGGATCCAGTTCCTGCTGGCCACGCCGGTGCAGTTCGTGTTGGGCGCGCGTTTCTACCGCGCCGGCTGGCACGCGCTCAAGGCGCGCACCGGCAACATGGAACTGCTGGTGGCGATCGGCACCACGGCCGGTTGGGCGCTGTCGACCTGGCTGTGGTGGCGCGCCGAAGCGGGCGAGGTGCCGCACCTGTATTACGAGGCCTCGGCGGTGGTGATCACGCTGGTGCTGCTGGGCAAGTGGCTGGAGGCGCGCGCCAAGCGCCAGACCACCACGGCCATCCGCGCGCTGCATGCGCTGCGGCCCGAGCGGGCCCACCTGTTGCCCGATGGCATTCGCCGCACCGAGACCACCGATGTGGCGGTGGACGAGCTGCTGCCGGGCGATGTGATCCGCGTGTTGCCGGGTGAGCGCTTCGCGGCCGACGGCACGGTGGTGCAGGGGCACACCCAGGCCGACGAGTCCATGCTGACCGGCGAGTCCCTGCCGGTGTCCAAGGACGTGGGCGATGGCGTGACCGGCGGCTCGCTCAACGGCGAGGGCGCGGTGGACGTGCGGGTGCGCGCGGTCGGCGCGCAAAGCGTGCTGGCCCAGATCATCGGCCTGGTGCAGGACGCGCAGGCCGGCAAGGCACCGGTGCAGCGCATGGTGGACCAGGTGGCGGCCGTGTTCGTGCCGGTGGTGCTGGTGATCGCGCTGGTGACGCTGCTGGGCTGGCTGGGGATTGGCGCACCGATGGAAGAGGCCTTGCTGCACGCGGTGGCGGTGCTGGTGATCGCCTGCCCCTGTGCCTTGGGCCTGGCCACACCCGCGGCCATCATGGCCGGCACCGGCGTGGCGGCGCAGCACGGCATCCTGATCAAGGACGCGCAGGCGCTGGAGATCGCGCACAAGGTCGACACGGTGGCCTTCGACAAGACGGGTACGCTGACCGAGGGCCACCCGCGCCTGACGGTGATCGAGGCCGCACCGGGCGTGGACGAGATCGCCGTGCTGCAGGTGGCGGCGGCGCTGCAGGCGCAGAGCGCGCACCCGCTGGCGCGCGCGGTGCTGGAGGCCGCGGCCTCCAGGTCCATCAAGGTGGCGCCGGACGCCGCGCAGGACGTGCAGGCGGTCTCGGGCCGGGGCAGCCAGGGGCGCGTCAACGGCGCACTGCTGGCCCTGGGCAGTCTGCGCTGGATGGGCGAGCTCGGCGCGAAGCTGGGCCCGCTGGACGAGCGCGCCAAGGCCTTGCAGGCCGAGGGCGCGACGGTGTCGGTGCTGGCCAGCCAGACGCCGGGTGATGCGGCCTCGGCCGCCACCTGGGCGCCCCTGGCCCTGCTGGCCTTCGGTGACGAGCCCAAGGCCGGCGCGGCCGAGGCCATTGCCGGCCTGCGGGCGCAGGGCATGCGGCTGTTCATGGTCTCGGGCGACAACCGCGGTGCGGCCTTGGCCATGGCCTCGCGGCTGGGCCTGCGCGCGGACCACGACGAGGTGATCGCCGAGGTGCTGCCGGGCGACAAGGCGACCGTGGTGCGCAAGTTGCGCGCGGCCGTGGTGGGCGACCGCCTGCACACCGTGGCCATGGTGGGCGATGGCGTGAACGACGCGCCCGCGCTGGCCGCCGCCGACGTGGGCATGGCCATGAGCCACAGCCAGGGCGCGAGCGCCGACGTGGCCATGCACGCCGCCGGCATCACGCTCATGCGCGGCGACCCGCTGCTGGTGGCGGCCGCGCTGGACATCTCGCGCCGCACGGTGCGCAAGATCCGGCAGAACCTGTTCTGGGCCTTTGCCTACAACGTGGCCGGCATCCCGCTGGCCGCGCTGGGCTTTCTCAGCCCGGTGGTGGCGGGCGCGGCCATGGCCCTGAGCTCGGTGAGCGTGGTTGGCAACGCGCTGCTGCTCAAGCGCTGGAAGCCGCCGCAGCGCTGAGCCCGCGCTCAAGGCTTGATGCACGTCAAGGCGCGCGCGCGGCCGTCGCGCGATGCTCGGGGCTCCTGCAGGAGGAGGAGACTTCCCATGACGACGACACACGACGCCGTGCGCGTGATCCTTGACGAGCACGCCAGCCTGAGCGCGATGCTGACCACCCTGTCGCAGATGGTGCGGATCGGCCCCGATGCGTCCGGCGAGGGCGGCCCCGAGCGTTACTTCGACGTGCTGCGCGCGATGCTGTTCTACATCGACGCCTTCCCCGAGAAGAACCACCACCCCAAGGAATCCAACCTGCTGTTCCCGCGCCTGGCGCTCGCGGCGCCGCAGCTGATGCCCACCATCGAACAGCTCGAGCGCGACCACATGAGCGGCGAGATGCGGGTGCGCGAACTGATGCACCTGCTGATGGCCTGGGAGTACATGGGCGACCTGCACCGCCCGGCCTTCGTGGCCGAGGCGCAGCGCTACGTGGCGTTTTATCTGGACCACATGCGGCTGGAAGAAACCGCCCTGCTGCCGGTGGCCGAGAAGGTGCTGACCGAGGCGGACTGGGCCGTGCTGGACGAGGCCTTCACCCGGCACACCGACCCCTTGAACCCGCGCAGGCCGCGCAACCCGCAGTTCGACCGGCTGTTCACCCGCATCGTGCTGCGCGCGCCCGCGCCGCTGGGACTGGGCGAGGCCTAGGCCGCGAGCGCGGTCAGCAGCGCATCGAAGACCTGCAGCAACTGCGCCACGTCCTGCGCGGTGGTGGCGGGCGAGACCAACATCATGCTGTGGAAAGGCGTGAGCAGCACGCCCCGGTTGAGCATGAAGAGGTGGGTGAGGGCTTCGAGTCCGGCCTGGGCGTGGTCGCGCACGTCCTGCGCGTCGCGCGGGGTGTGCGGCATGAACTGCAGCTCCAGGCGCGCGCCCAGGCGCGTCACCGTCCAGGGTTTGGCGGCGCGGGCGATGCGCTCGCGCAAACCGGTTTCGAGCCGCTCGGCCAGCGCCAGCATGGGGGTGTAGCTGGCATCGGTGTGCAGGTGGGTGAGCGCGGCCTGCAGCGCGGCGAGTGTGAGCGGATTGCCCGAGAGCGTGGTGCCGATGCCGCTGTGGCCTTCGGGCGCGGCGTCCTTGGCGCGCGCCATGCGGTCGGCCATCTCGGCGGTGAAGCCATAGACCGCGCAGGGCAGGCCGCCGGCCACCGCCTTGCCGACCACCAGGAAATCGGGCTCCAGCGCGTGGGCCCGCGCGTAGCCGCCCAGCGCGGTGGAGATGGTGTGGGTTTCGTCGCACACGAACAGCGCGCCGTGCCGGCGGCACAGGTCGCGCGCCGCGTCCCAGAAGCCGGGCGCGGGTGGCACCAGGCCGAAGTTGGTGAGCGCGGGCTCGGCCAGCAGGCAGGCCACATCGCCCCGGGCCAGCGCGGCCTCGAGCGCGGGCAGGTCGTTGAAGGGCACGACGCGCGTGAAGGCCGCGTGGTTGTGGACCTGGCCGAGCACCGAGGCGCGCGGCAGCGTGCGGCCGGTCGCGGGGTCCAGGTCCACCAGGGTGTCGTCCACCGCGCCGTGGTAACAGCCGTCGAACACCAGCAGCTGGGGCCGCCGGGTGATGGCGCGCGCCCAGCGCAGCACGAAGCGATTGGCGTCGCTGGCGGTCAGCGCCAGCTGCCACATCGGCAGGCCGAACACGCGCGCGAGCCCTTCGCCCACCGCCACCGCGTTGGCCGCCGGCAGCATGCAGGTGAGGCCTTGCGCGGCCTGCTGCGCGATGGCCTGGGCCAGCGGTGCCGGGCTGTGGCCGAACATGGCGCCGGTGTCGCCGAGGCAGAAGTCGGTGTGCCGCAGGCCGTCCACGCAGGTGAGCGAGGCGCCTTGCGCTTCGCGCACGAACAGCGCGGCGGGGCTGGGCCAGTCGCGCATCCAGTGCAGGGGCACGCCGAACAGGTAGTGGGCCTGCGCGGCCTGGGCGAGTGCCAGGGATTGCGGGTGCGTGGCGATGAAACGTTCGCGCTCGGCTTGCTGGAGCGCGGCGATGTGTCGAGGGTCGGGCATGGCGCCAGCTTAAGCGCGGTGGTGCGGTGTGGGGCCGCTGCGTGGCAGTGGACATTTCGTTGCGCGCCGAATTGGCACCGGTGCGGTGGGGCACCGCTTGAACCACAATGGTCCAGCCATGAACCCACGCACCGAACCCGTCTCCCTCACCGACATGCCCGACACCACGCCCTACGTGCGGCTCGCGCTGGCGCTCTCGCTCGGCGCGGCGGTGTCGCTGGGCATCACGCGCTTCGCCTACGGCCTGCTGCTGCCGCCGATGCGCGAGGACCTGGGCTGGAGCTACACGCTGGCCGGCGCGATGAACACCTTCAACGCGCTGGGCTACCTGATCGGCGCGCTGGCCACGCCCTGGCTGATGCGGCGTTTTTCGCCCACCGGCCTGCTGCTGTCGGGCTCGCTGCTGGCCTCGCTGTTCATGGGCCTGAGCGGTTTCTTCACGGCCGCCGCGCCGCTGCTCGCTCAGCGCCTGCTGGCGGGTGTGGCGAGTGCGGTGGTGTTCATCGTGGGCGGGCTGCTGGCCGCGCGGCTGGGCGCGCGCCAGCCGCGGCGCAGCGGCTTCCTGCTGGGCCTGTACTACGGCGGCACGGGGCTGGGCATCGTGGTCTCGGCGCTGGGCGTGCCGCCGGTGCTGGCGGCGGCGTCCCAGCCGCACGGCTGGGCCTGGGCCTGGTGGGGGCTGGCCCTGGTCTGCCTGCTGGCCACCGCGCTCATGGCCTGGCCGGCGCACGTGCTGGCCGCTCACGCCGCGCCATCGGCCAGCGCGCAGGCGGGCGGCGGGCGTGTGTTCCAGGTGCGCGACTTCGTTTTCTCGCTCGCGGGTTACGCGGGCTTTGGCGTGGGCTACATCGGCTACATGACCTTCGTGATCGCGCTGCTGCGCGAGCAGGGCGGTTCGTCCGGCTCGATCACGCTGTTCTATGCCTTGCTCGGGGTGGCGGTGGTGGCCTCGTCGCGCATCTGGGCCGGCCTGCTGGACCGGCACCGCGACGGCCAGGCACTGGCGCGGCTCAACGCCTTGCTGGGCGTGGCGGCCATCGTGCCGGCGCTCACCAGCAGCTGGCCGCTGGTGCTGACCTCGGGCCTGGTGTTCGGCGGGGTGTTCCTGTCGGTGGTGGCCTCGACCACCGCGCTGGTGCGGCACAACCTGCCGCCCGCGCAGTGGGCCGCGGGCATCAGCGCCTTCACCATCGTGTTCGCGGCCGGCCAGATCGTCGGCCCCACGGTGGTGGGCTTCATCGCCGACGGCCCCGGTGGCCTGGCGCGCGGCCTGGTGTTCTCGGCCGTCGCGCTGTGGCTGGGCGCGGCGTTCGCGATGAAGCAAAAGGCGCTGGTGTGAGACAACGCCCTCCAGTGCCCGTGGAACCGGCTTTGCCGGGCCGCCAGGCACGCCCCCTGGAGGGGGTGACGCCGCAGGCGGCGCGGGGGTGCTTCTCTAGATCAGGCCTTCGGCCTTCATGGCGGCCTGCACGGCCGGGCGGGCACCCACGCGGGCGCGGTAGGCCGTGAGGTTGGCCAGGCCGGTGATGTCCACGCCCACGCGCGGCGCCCAGTTGGTGACGGTGAACAGGTAACCGTCGGCCACGCTGAAGTCGTTGCCCATCAGGTACTGCTTGCCGGCGAGCTGGCTGTCGACCCACTTCAGGCGCTGGCCCAGCTTGTCCTTGGTGGCGGTCTTCACCTCGTCGGGCGTGGCCGGGTTGAACAGCGGCGAGAAGCTCTTGTGCACCTCGGTGCCGATGAAGTTCAGCCATTCCTGCAGGTGGTAGCGCGCCAGCGTGCCGTTGGCCGGGGCGAGGTTCTTCTGCGGCACCTGGTCGGCGATGTACTGCACGATGGCCGGGCCTTCGCGCAGGCGCTCGCCGCCGTCGAGTTCGAGCAGGGGCACGTAGCCCAGCGGGTTGATGGTGTAGTAGTCGGTGCCGTCGGGCAGCTGGTGCGTCTTGGTGGGCGCGGGCACGGCCTCGAAGGCCAGGCCGGCTTCGTGCAGGGCGATGTGCGGGGAGAGCGAGCAGGCGCCCGGGGAGTAGTAGAGCTTCATGTGTGGTCGTCCTCAGGAAGGCGCCGCCGGATGGCGGCACCGGGCCCGATGCTACCGGCGCCCGGGATTTCCTGCTGGCCAGGGCCCTAGCGGAACACGTTGGCCCAGATGTCCAGCCGCGCGTTGACGGTGTCCTGGTCCCACACCACGAGGGCGTTGCCGTTGGCGTCCATGGCCACCGAGCAGCGGTTGACGCCGCCGGTGTTCACCGCGTCGAGCAGCGTGGGCGCGCTCCAGCTGCCGGTGGCCACGCGGTGGTGGCTGCCGTAGAGGTCGCGGTGGTTGCCGCCGGAGAGGGTGTGGCTCCAGACCACGGTGGCGTTGCCGGCGGGGTCCATGGCCACCTGGGGCTCGCCTTCGCTGTCGCTCGCGCCCAGCGGGGTGTCCAGCCGCACCGCCGCGCCCCAGGCGCCCGCGCCCACGCGGCGGCGCGCCCAGGTCTGCAGGCCGTCGGCCAACGATTCCTGCCAGACCGCCGTGGCCGTGCCATTGGCGTTCATCGCGACCCGGGCCCGGGCGCTGTTGTCCGTGCCGCCGCCCGACAAGACCTCGGCCGCGCCCCAGGTGCCGCCGGCGTAGCGCCGTGCGTACACGGTGGACGAGGTGGTGGCCGTGCCCTGCGACCAGACGGCGAGGGTGTTGCCGGTGGCGTCGGCCGCGAGGGCCGGTGCGCCCAGGCTGAAGCTGGTGTTGTTGTCGTCCAGCAGGTCGGCGCTGGACCAGCCGACGCCGTTGAACCGGTTGTGCCAGACCCGCGGAACCCCCGCGCTGATCTGCGTCCAGACCGCCAGGGCGCTGCCGTTGGCGAACACCTGGATCTGCGCGTCGGAGGCGTCGCCCGTGCCGCCGTCGATGGACGAGCCCGTCGAGTCCCAGGAGCCGCCTTGCAGGCGGGCGCTGCGCACGCGCTCGAAGTTGCCGTCGTGCTGGATCCAGATCGCGCGGGCCGCGCCGCTGGCGTCCATGCCGATCTGCGGCGAGCGCGCGTTCCCGGCGTTGCCCTCCACGTCCTGCGGCGCGCCCCAGGCGCCGGCGCTGTGGCTGGCGGCGACCACGCCGCGGCGGGAGACGATGTTTTCCCGCACCCAGATGGCGACGGCGTTGCCCGCGCTGTCCACCGCGATCCGGGGCTCGGTCGCGTTGCCCGAGTGGTCGTCGATCACCTGCGGCGCGCCCCAGCCGCCACCTGGGGTGTAGCGCGCGGCCCAGATGTTGTCGAACGTGCCGTTGCCCTGCGCCCAGACCGCGAAGGCGTTGCCCTGGCTGTCGGTGGCGACCACGGGGTTGAAGGCGCGGGCGAGGTCGTTCGATTCGATCAGCACCGCACCCTGCCAGCTCTGGGTCGAGCCGGCCGCACAGGTGACCGCCACGTTGTTGATGTCGGTATTGGCCGTACCGCTGCCGTTCTGCACGGTGCAGGTCTGGCCGGCGGGCTGGGTGCCGACGGTGACGTTGTAGGGCACGCCGGTGGCCAGGGGCGTGGGGAAGGTGAACGGGCCGTCGGCGCTCACGGCGAGGTCGTCCGCGCCGTTGTTGCGCAGCACCACCGTGCCGGCGAGGCCGCTGACGTTGCCGCCGATGGTCTGCGTGGTGGTGGGCACCGGGACGGCCACGTTGATCACCGTGGCGTCGTAGTAGCGCGCCTGGAAGCCGTCGCCGCGCTGGCACGAGACATAGGTGGCGACCACGTGGCGGCCCTGGTCGAGGTGGCTGAGCGAGAGCACCGGCAGCACGGTGGTGCCGCCCGCGCCGCGCCCACCATGGGCGCCCTGCGTCAGGCCGATGTTCGCCTGGTCGTACAGCGTTTCCACCACCTGCGGGTGGCGGTCGAGCTGGCGGCGGACCATGGTCACGCGGGCGCTCGCGCAACTGGGCCAGAGGTTGTAGACCGCGGTGAAGGTCAGCGTGGCCGCGGCGTCGAGCCGGTAGGAGCCGCCCGAGCTGTTGTAGGCGTTGGAGTAGCCGGTGAGCGTGAGGGCGTTGCCGGGGTTGGCCACCACGCTGGTGTGCCCGCGTGGGGAGAAGCAGCGGTCCGGGTTGGGTGGCGCGTTGGCGGGGGTCGAACAGGCCGCGATCACCATGCCCCACGAGAAGGTGTTGCGCCGCACGCTGGCGAAACCGCCGGCGAGGGTGGCCTCGCTCTCCTGCCAGTCGGCGTCGGTGGAGGCCATCCACGCCGTTGGGCCGGTGGTGCCGGCGGGCACCGGCAGGCGGATCGTGACCGGGGTTTCGAAAGCGATGCCGTGCGGCGTGAACTCGTAGGTGGCGGCGGGCGCGGGCCAGAAGGCGTCGCGCACCGGCGCGCCCGCGCTGGAGCGCGCGATGCCGATGGTGGTGTTGCCGCGCAGCGCGCCGGGCGGGATGACCACCTGCGCGCCATCGGGCCCGGTGACGGTGCCGCCGGCCGGGCCGATCACCGCCGTCACGCGCTCGGGCTCGGCCGGCGCCTCGGGCGGGTTGCTGCTGCCGCCGCAGGCGCCGAGCAGCGCGGGCAGCAGCACACAGGCGATGAGCCACAGCGGCAGGGACAGGCGTGGGCGTGGGGATGGTGTGACAGCGAACATGAAGACCTCCGGGCGGTGTGGCTACCCTTGGGTCCGCACGATAGGCAAAGCCCGGTGCGCGCGACAGTGCCGAAAGTCACGACGTGAAGGCGGCGGGGGCGGTGCCCGGCGGGGCGAGGCGGGCCAGGGCCTGCAGCAGGCGGTCGGGATCGACCGGCTTGAACAGCACCGGTACGCCCGAGTCGCGCACGCGCTGCAGGCGATCGGGCGCGGTCTCGCCGGTGATCAGCAGCACGGGCAGCGCCAGGCCGAAGCGCGCGCGCAGGCGCTGCGAGGCGGCCAGGCCGTCGGCGCCCTCGGCCAGGCGGTAGTCGCAGAGCATCGCGTCGAAGGGCTCTTGCCGCGCGGCGGCGGCCTGCAGGGCGAGTGCCGCGCCGTCCTCGTCGCGCGCGGTCTCCGAGGCCACGCCCCAGGTCTGGAGGAAGGCACTCAGCGCATCGGTGATGTCGGCCTCGTCGTCGACCAGCAGCACGCGGCGCGGCAGCGCCTGGCTGGCCGCCAGGGTGGCCGGCCGGCTGTAGAGGGTGGGCTCGGGCGTGGGCTTGGCGCGGGGCACGGTGACGCGAAAGCGCGTGCCATGGCCGGGCCAGGAGCGCAGGCGCACCGGGTGGTTCAACAGCAGGGAGAGCCGGCGCACGATGGACAGGCCGATGCCCAGGCCGCGCGTGCGGTCGCGGCCCGGGTTGTCGACCTGGTAGAACTCGTCGAACACGCGGTCGGCGTGCTCGGGCGCGATGCCGATGCCGGTGTCCACCACGTCGATCCAGACCTGCGCGCCGCGCGGCCGCGCCACCACCAGCACGCCGCCGCGCGCGGTGTACTTGATGGCGTTTTCGATCAGGTTGCCCAGCAGGCGCCGCAGCAGGTGCGGGTCGGTGCGCACCCACACCGGCGTGGCGCGCAGGCGCAGCTGCAGTTCGCGCTCTTCGGCGCGCGAGGCGAACGAGGGGTGCAGGGCCTGCAGCACGGTGTTGAGCGGCACGTCCTGCACATCGGCCTCGATCACGCCGGCGTCGAGCCGCGAGACGTCGAGCATGGTGTCCAGCGAGGTGCCCAGCGAATGCACCGCGCCCATGAGGCGCTGCGCGTGGGCGTGCGTGGGCTGGCCTTGCAGTTCCTTGTCGAGCACGGCACCGAAGAGTGCGATGGCGTGCAGCGGCTGGCGCAGGTCGTGGCTGGCGGCGGCGAAGAAGCGCGTCTTCTCCTCGCTGGCGCGCTGGGTGGCGGCCATCTGCCCGGCGAGCTGCTCGGCCAGCGCCTCTTTCTCGAAGCGCATCTGCAGCGAGGCGGTGAGCAGCAGGTGCTGGCGGCGCGCGAAGTGCAGCATGGCGCCGGTGTAGATGCCGACGCAGGCGCCGAGGAAGAGGTGCGTGGGGTCGCCGCGCCAGAGCAGGGCGGAGATCAGGCCGGTCATCATGGGCAGCACGAAGGCCAGCACCGAGGCCCAGCGTGGCGCCACCGACGGCACGCCGCCGCTGATGAGGCCGAGCATGATGAGCATGAGCAGCGTGGTCATGGGCAGGTCGTCGGCCGGCATGAACAGCCAGGGCGCCAGGCCCCAGGTGGCGCTGTAGTACAGCAGCTCGCGCCACTGTCGCCGCGCCCAGAACGCGCTGCGCGCGGCGGCCTGGCGGTCGCGGAAGTAGGCGTGGATGAGCGGGTAGCGCAGCACCTGGATGGTGTGCAGGCCCAGCCACACGAAGACCAGGGGGTCGCGCAGCTGCCACCAGAACAGCGCGCACAGGGCCCAGGCCAGCACCGCGTCGGCGATGGTGGAACTCAGCGAAGTGGCGTACAGCGCGGCGACCTGCTCGCGCAGCACGCGCTGCTGGGTCAGGTCGCCGGTGTCGGCTTCGCTCACCGCAACAGGCTGATGAGTTGCGCGCGCGACCTCACGCCAAAGAGCAGCAGCAGCGCCGAGACATGGTTCTTCACCGTGCCTTCGCTGAGGTGGGCGCGTTCGGCGATGTCGCGGTTGGACTGCCCGGCCAGCACCCATTCCAGCACCTGCACCTGGCGATCGGTGAGCTGCAGCGACTCGCCATTGGCGTTGTTGCGCACGCTGCGCAGCACCGGCTCGGTGGGCGCGGCGGGTCCGGGCGCTGGCGCGGGCCCGAACAGGCCCAGCGAGCGGATGTAGCCGATGACCTCCTTGAGGTCGCCCGACTTGGCGAGGTAGGCGCGCGCGCCGCGCGAGAGGGCGTGGCGCATCAGGCCGGGGTCGTTCACGCCCGAGAGCACCACCACCGGCGCCTCGGGGAAGGCCTTGACGAAGGCGGTCAGGCCCGAGAGGCCGTGGGCGTCGGGCAGGTGCAGGTCCAGCAGCACCAGGCCGATGCGCTGCCGGTAGCGGCCGTACAGCTCCATCGCCTCCTGCAGGGTGCGCGATTCCAGCACCTTGATCTGGCGCCCGCTGTCGGTGGCGTGGGCCTGCACCAGGGTGAGCAGGCCCAGGCGCAGCAGGTCGTGGTCGTCCACCACCAGCAAGCCGGTGGCGCCGTGCGGGTCGGGCGCGGCGTGGGCGGGTGGGGCAACCAGGGCATGCATGGTGCGGGCATGTTAGGCGCTGGGGGCGCATCGCGGAAGTGACGAAAGTCACCCCGGCCGGTGGACACCGACGCCGCCGGTCAATTGGACTCATGGGCGGTACCGGCGGGGGGTATCTTCTGGCACCCTGTTCACCGAGGACGTTTTCATGGCCATGGGTCAGTTCGCCTACGCCAGCAACACCAACCGCTTCCTCGCCTGCGCCCCGCTGGCCGACCAGCCTTTTGCCGTCGCGGGCGTGCCTTTCGACGGCGTGGTGACCAACCGGCCGGGCGCGCGCTTCGGCCCGCAGGCGATCCGCGCGGCCAGCCTGATGCTGTGCGACGGCATCCACCCGGTGTTCGACGTCTCGCCCCTGGCGCACCTAGGCGACGCGCTCGACCTGCGCCTGCCCAACGCCTCGCCGCTGCCCGAGGTGCGCAGCCACATCGAGGAACAGGCGGCGGCGCTGATGGCGAAGCACCATTGCGTGTTCCTGGGCGGTGACCACTCCGTGACGCTCTCGCTGCTGCGCGCCGCGAAGGCCCGGCACGGCGGCGAGCCGCTGGCGCTGGTGCACTTCGACGCGCATTGCGACACCTGGGCCGACCACTTCGGCGAACCGGCCGGCCACGGCACCTGGACCTATGAGGCGCTGCAGGAAGGGCTGGCGAGCCCGGCGCACACGGTGCAGATCGGCATCCGCTCCAGCGGCGAGCGCGCGGCGCGCGAGTACGTGGCCGACCAGGGCGGCCAGATCTTCACGGCGCGCGCGCTGCGCGGACTGGACGGCGCGGGCCTGCAACCCGCCATCGAGGCGATCCGCGCGCGCATCGGCCAACGCCCCTGTTACCTCACGCTGGACATCGATTGCCTGGACCCGGCCTTCGCGCCCGGCACCGGCACGCCCGAACCCGGCGGCATGACGAGCTCGCAGGTGCTCACCTTCCTGGAAGCCTTGGCCGACCTGAACTGGATCGGCATGGACTGCGTGGAGGTGGCCCCGGCCTACGACCACGCCGAGCTCACCACCAACGCGGCAGCCACCTTCGTCTGGACCTACCTCAGCGGCCAGGTCGCCAAGCGGCAGAGGGGTCTCTGATGTCACTCATCGGTTCGGACACCCAGCTCAACCAGAAAAGTTACTACGAGGCCAGCGTGCAGCGGCCCGAGGCGCTGCCGCCGCTGGAAGGAGCCGTCGAGGCCGACGTGGTGGTGGTCGGCGCTGGTTTCTCGGGCCTGAGCGCGGCGCTGGAACTCGCGCAGCGTGGCCTTTCGGTGGTGGTCCTGGAGGCCGATCGCATCGGCAGCGGCGCGAGCGGGCGCAACGGCGGTCAGGCCATCGTGGGCTACGCGAGCGGGCAGGGCCCGTTCGAGCAGCAGCTCGGCGCCGAGGACGCCAGGCGCGCCTGGGACATGTCGCTGGAGGCGCTGGACCTGATCGACGCGCGCATCGCCGAACACGGCATCGAGTGCGACCGCGTCAACGGTTATGTGTACGTGGCCGACTCGGCGCGCAAGGCGCAGGAGCTGCACGAGGAGATGGAGGGCCTCAAGCGGCGCGGCATCGCGGTGGACTGGGCCGAGGGCGCCGACCTGCCGCGCCTGATCAACAGCCCGCGCTACGTGGCGGCCGCGCGCGAGCAGCGCTCGGGCCACCTGCACCCGCTGAAGTACGCGCTGGGCCTGGCGCGCGCCGCGCAGGCCGCGGGCGCGCGCCTCTTCGAGCACTCGCCCGTGACCGGCCTGCAGCGCGGCGCCACGCTGGTGGCGAGCACCGCGCGCGGCCAGGTGAAGGCGCGTTTCGGCGTGCTCGCGGGCAACTGCATGCTGCCCGAGTACGGCCCGCGCGTGGCGCCCGAGATCGCGCCGCGCATCATGCCGGTGGGCACCTACATCCTGGGCACGGCGCCGCTGGACCCCGAGCTGTGCGCGCGCCTGATCCCGCGCAACGCGGCCGTGTGCGACAACAACTTCGTGCTCGACTACTTCCGCTTCAGCGCCGACCACCGCATGCTGTTTGGCGGGCGCGTGAGCTACACCACCCGCACGCCGGTGAACCTCGAGGCCCTGATGCGCCAGCGCATGGGCGAGGTGTTTCCCGCGCTGCGCGAGGTGCCGATCGAGCACCTGTGGGGTGGCTTCGTGGACATCAGCATGAACCGCGCGCCCGACTTCGGCCGCCTGGGCGACAACCTGTATTACCTGCAGGGCTTCAGCGGCCACGGCGTGGCGCTCACCGGTCTGGCCGGCCGGCTGGTGGCCGAGGCCGTGGCCGGGCAGGCGGCGCGTTTCGACGTGTACGCGCGCCTCAAGCACCGCCGCTTCCCCGGCGGCGCGCTGCTGCGCACCCCCAGCCTGGCGCTGGGCATGTTGTGGCACCGCCTGCGCGATGTGATCTGAGTCAACCGGCGAGGACCTGCCGCACCGCGTTGGCCAGCAGCGGCCCGCAGCGCTCGATCTCGGCCAGCGGCGCGTAGCCATACCCGATCACCAGGCCGCGCAGGTCCTTGCGCTGCAGGCAGTAGGCCGAGAGCGGGCGCACCGTGAGGCCGTGCTGCGCGATGCGCTGCGCCAGCGCCCGGTCGTCCACCTCGGGCGGCAGGCGCAGGCACAGGTGCAGGCCCTGCTCGGCGCCGCTGATGCTGGGGCCGTCGGGCAGGTCGTCGCGCAGCACCGGTTTCAGGGCTTCGAGCAGGCACTGGCGGCGCTCGCCGTAGTTCTGGCGCGCGCGGCGCAGCGCGCTGGCGAAGTGGCCCATCTCGATGAACTCGGCCAGCGCGGCCTGCACCGGCATCTGGCCCGGGCGGTTGAGGTCGTAGTGGGCTTGCTTGAAGGCCGCCACCAGCGGCTTGGGCACCACCAGGTAGCCGATCTTCAGCCCCGGGTAGAGCACCTTGGAGAAGGTGCCCATGTAGAACACGCGGCCATCGGTGTCCAGGCCTTCCAGGCTGGAGATCGGCGGGCCGCTGAAACGGTACTCGCTGTCGTAGTCGTCTTCCAGCACCCAGGCGTCGTGCGCGCGCGCGGTGGCCAGCAGCTGGTGGCGCCGGGGCAGCGACATCACCGCGCCGGTGGGGTACTGGTGCGAGGGCGTGACGTAGATCAGGCGCGGCGGGCGCGCGTTGTCGGCCGTGCTGGGGTTGATGCCCTGCTCGTCCACCGCCACCGGGTGCAGGGCGAGGCCGGTGGCCATGAAGGCCTTGACCGCGCCCCAGTAGGCCGGGTCTTCCACCCACACCGTGTCGCCGTGGTCGGCCAGCAGGCGCGCGCAGAGCTCGAGCGACTGCTGGGTGCCGCTGGTGATGACGACCTGGTCGGCCTCCAGGTGCACGCTGCGGAACACGCGCAGGTAGTCGGCCACGGCGCGGCGCAGCGGCGCGTAGCCGCCCGAGTCGTTGTAGTCCAGCATGTCCGGGTAGGTCATGCGCCAGTGCTTGTTCTGCAGGCGCTGCCAGAGCGTGAGCGGAAAAGCGCTGAAGTCGGCGATGCCGGGCGTGAAGGGCTGCACCTCCAGCTCGGTGGCGCAGAAGGTGCTGGACAGCGCCAGGCCGCGTGTGGACAGGCGGGCGGCCTGCACCGTGGCGGCCGCCCGGCCCGGCCCCGGGCGCGCCGAGCGCCCTGGCGTGGTGCGCGGCACGTTGTCGTTGACGAAGGTGCCACTGCCCACGCGGCTGGCGAGGTAACCCTCCACGCTGAGCTGGTTGATCGCGGCCACCACCGTGTTGCGCGAGAGGCGCAGGTCCTGCGCCAGGTCGCGGCTGGACGGCAGGCGCTCGCCCGCGCCCAGCTTGCCGTCCAGCATGGCGCGGCGCAGCGCCTCGTAGAGCTGCCGGTGCAAGGGCAGGGCGTCCTGCGAGCCCAGGCGGCTCATTTCAGCCAACAGAAATTCAGACAACATAAGGAGAATTCCAAAGCAGCAGCCGGCGCGAAATGGCCCCATCCAGACGCACCGTGGAACCGGCTTCGCCGGGCCACAGGTGCGGTCCCCCCTCCGGGGGGAAGCCGCGTGAGCGGCGCAGGGGGGAGCCATTGGCACCATAACATGGGGCCAAATGGCCCTCGTTCCAATCCAATTGGCCCCCCACAATGAATGCCATTGTCTGGAGTCTTCATGAACAAGCCACCTTGCATGGTCTGGCTGCCTGCCGACCACCGCCTGATGGGCGATCACGGGCATCAGATGCCCTTTCTGTTGCTGGGTGACAAATACGCCCGGGCCGTCAAGGTCGGGGCGGACGCCCAGCCGGTGATGTTCCCGCTGGCCGACACCGGCCAGATCAGCGAACTGCTGGCCCTGGTGGACGGCGTGATGCTGACCGGCTCACCCTCCAACGTGCACCCCTCCCATTTCGACGAGGACGTGGCCGACCCCAGCCTGCCGCTGGATGCCGACCGCGACCTGCTCACGCTGGCGCTGGTGAAGGCCTGCGTGCACGAGGGCGTGCCGCTGCTGGGCATCTGCCGCGGTTTCCAGGAGATCAACGTGGCCCTGGGCGGCACGCTGCACCAGCGCGTGCACGAGGTGCCCGGCATGATGGACCACCGCGAACCCAAGACCGCGCCGCCCGACGAGCAGTACGCGCCGCGCCACGCCATCCGCTTCGCGCCGGGCAGCGTGTTCGAGGAGTGGGCCGGCGGCCCCGAGACGCAGGTCAACTCGCTGCACGGCCAGGGCATCAACCGCCTGGCCGCCGGGCTCGACGCCCTGGCGCACGCGCCCGACGGCCTGGTGGAGGCCTTCGGTGTGCGCGGCGCGCGCACCTTCGCCTACGCCGTGCAGTTCCACCCCGAGTGGCGCTGCTGGGAAACCCCTTTCTACGCCGCGATCTTCGAGGCCTTCGGCCGTGCCTGCCGCCAGCGCATGAACCTGCGCCTGCAGCACGCCGACCTCGCGCGCAGCGCCGCCAGCGCCAGCGCCTGACCGCCCCCCTTTTCGCTCTGCCGACCGCCTTACCCGAACGACAACACACCCACAGGAGATGGCACATGACAGCCCCCCAAAAGATGAGCTTCAACGATCTGGAGAACTGGCTCAACCAGAACCGCGTGACCGAAGTCGAGTGCCTGGTGCCCGACCTGACCGGCGTGGCGCGCGGCAAGATCCTGCCGCGTGAGAAGTTCACCGAGGACCGGGGCATGCGACTGCCCCAGGGCATCGTGGCCATGGGGGTGACGGGGGAGTTTCCGGCCAGCGGGCCGTACTACGACGTGATCGAGCCGACCGACCGCGACATGCAGCTGCGCCCGGACCCGACCACCGCGCGCATCGTGCCCTGGGCCACCGACCCGACGGCGCAGGTGATCCACGACTGCTTCGACCACGCCGGCAAGCTGGTGCCGTTCGCGCCGCGCAGCGTGCTGCGCCACGTGTGCGACCTGTTCGACGCCGAGGGCCTGGACCCGGTGGTCGCGCCCGAGTTGGAGTTCTACCTGACCGCGCGCAACACCGACCCGAACACGCTGCTCAAGGCCCCCATCGGGCGCAGCGGCCGCGCCGAGACCTCGCGCCAGTCGTACAGCATCGACGCGGTCAACGAGTTCGACCCGCTGTTCGAGGAGATCTACGACTACTGCGACAAGATGAAGCTCAACGTGGACACGCTGATCCACGAGGCCGGCGCGGGGCAGATGGAGATCAACTTCTTCCACGCCCACCCGCTGGGCCTGGCCGACGAGGTGTTCTTCTTCAAGCGCACGGTGCGCGAGTCGGCGCTGCGGCACGACATGTACGCCACCTTCATGGCCAAGCCGATCGCGGGCGAGCCCGGCTCGGCCATGCACGTGCACCAGAGCATCCTGAACAAGGCCACCGGCAAGAACATCTTCAGCAACGACGACGGCACGCCCTCCGAGGCCTTCTACCACTACATCGGCGGCCTGCAGCGCTACATCCCGGCGGCCATGGTGCTGGTGGCGCCCTACGTGAACAGCTACCGCCGCCTCTCGCGCCACACCGCCGCGCCGATCAACATCGAGTGGGGCCACGACAACCGCACGGTGGGCATCCGCTCGCCGATCTCCAGCCCCGAGGCGCGGCGCGTGGAGAACCGCGTGATCGGCGCCGACGCCAACCCGTACGTGGCGATGGCCATGACGCTGGCCTGTGGTTACCTGGGCCTGAAGAACAAGATCAAGCCCAAGCCCGAGATGAAGGGCGACGCCTACCTCTCGCCCTACTCGCTGCCGCGCAGCCTGGGCGAGGCGCTGGACTGGCTGCGCCGCGAGACCGACCTGCACGACGTGCTGGGCAAGGAGTTCATCACCATCTACACCGAGATCAAGGAGCTGGAGTTCGACGAGTTCATGAAGGTGATCTCGCCCTGGGAACGCGAACACCTGTTGCTGCACGTCTGAGTTTGAAAGAAGAGCCCCGCATGAACACCTCCACCCTCATCGCCCCACCCGCGCTGGTCCGCCGCGCCGAGCAGCAGGACACCAAGGCCATCCAGGCGCTGGACAGCGCGCACTTCATCCACCCCTTCACCGACCACGGTGACCTGGCCACGCGCGGCTCGCGCGTGATCACGCGCGCCGACAACATCTACATCTGGGATTCCGAGGGCGCGAAGATCCTCGACGCCATGAGCGGCCTGTGGTGCGTCAACGCCGGCTACGGCCGCAAGGAGCTGGCCGACGCCGGTTACCAGCAGACCATGACGCTGCCGTTCTACAACGCCTTCTTCCAGACCACCAACGTGCCGGCGGTGCAGCTGGCGACCAAGCTGGCGCAGCTCGCGCCGCAGGTGGGCGGGCGCAAGTTCGAGCACGTGTTCTTCAGCTCCAGCGGCAGCGAGAGCAACGACACCAACGTGCGCATGGTGCGCCGCTACTGGGACCTGCTGGGCCAGCCGCAGCGCAAGGTCATCATCAGCCGCCACAACGCGTACCACGGCAGCACCATGGCGGGCGCCTCGCTCGGGGGCATGAGCGGCATGCACGCCCAGGGCGACCTGCCCATCCCCGACATCGTGCACATCGAGCAGCCGCATTTCTTCGAGAACGCCAACCCCGGCGAGAACGAGGCCGACTTCGGCCTGCGCGCGGCGCGCTGGCTGGAGGAGAAGATCCTCTCCATCGGTGCCGACAAGGTGGCGGCCTTCATCGCCGAGCCGGTGCAGGGCGCCGGGGGGGTGATCATTCCGCCGGAGACCTACTGGCCGGAGATCCAGCGCATCGTGGACAAGCACGGCATCCTGCTGATCTCCGACGAAGTCATCTGCGCCTTCGGCCGCCTGGGCCACTGGTTCGCCTACGAGAAGTTCGGCATCCGGCCCGACCTGGTGACCTTCGCCAAGGGCGTGACCAGCGGCTACATCCCGCTGGGCGGCGTGATGGTGGGCGACCGCGTGGCCAAGGTGCTGATCGAGAAGGGTGGCGAGTTCAACCACGGCTACACCTACAGCGGCCACCCGGTGGCCTGTGCGGTGGCGCTGGCCAACATCGAGCTGATGGAGCGCGAGAAGCTGGTCGAGCGCGTGAGGGACGACACCGGCCCCTACCTGGCCGAGCGCTTCGAGGCGCTGGAAGACCACCCGCTGGTGGGCGCGGCCCAGACCTGTGGCTTCGTCGCCGGCCTGGTGCTGGTGAAGGACAAGGCCAAGAAGCAGATGTTCGACGAGGCCCTGGGCGTGGGCATGCGCTGCCGCGCGCACTGCTTCAGGAACGGCCTGATCATGCGCGCCGTGGGCGACCGCATGATCATCGCGCCGCCGCTGGTGATGACGCGCGCCCAGGTCGACGAGATGATGGACCTCATCCACCGCTGCCTGGATGCGACCCTGGAAGAGTTGCGCGCCGAGGGCCTGCTGGCCTGACCAGGGCCCGTTCGCACCTGGAAAAGTCGTGTGAACAGGCCCTAGAATGTTTTCCGGATATTCCACCAGCCCCGTGCCTGGTGGCGCTGTCCGGCGCTGGGTCTGAATATTGCTAGCACGTTCAGCCATGTCGGCCCCGCCCGGTTGAGTTCTTTCGGTCAATTACCTCCCTGGAGTGAGCAACACCATGAAAAAGCAAGTCCTGGTTCTGGCGATGTCGGCGATCCTGCTGGCCGCCTGTGGCAAGAAAGAGGAGCCCGTGGCCGCGCCCGCGGCACCGGCGCCTGTGGCGGCCGCCCCCGCCGCACCGGCCGGCCCGGTGCTGGACGATGAAAAGGTCGTCAACGTCTACAACTGGCCCGACTACATCACCGAGTCCCTGATCGCCGACTTCGAGAAGGAATACGGCGTCAAGGTGAACTACGACACCTTCGAGAACAACGAAGCGCTGCACGCCAAGCTGGTGGCCGGCAACTCGGGCTACGACATCGTGGTGCCCACCGCCGACTTCGGCAAGCGCCAGATCGAAGGCGGCCTGTACCAGCCCATCGACAAGAGCAAGCTCAAGAACTACGGCAACCTCGACCCCGACTTCATGAGCAAGATCGCCGGCGTGGACCCCGAGAACAAGTACCTGGTGCCCTGGGCCTGGGGCTTCACCACCGTGGGCATCAACAAGCAGAAGGTCGAGAAGGCGCTGGGCGGCATGCCCATGCCCGAGAACGCCTGGGACCTGGTCTTCAAGCCCGAGTACTCCAGCAAGCTCAAGTCCTGCGGCATCGCCTACCTGGACTCGCCCAGCGAGATCCTGCCGGTCGCGCTGCACTACGTCGGCAAGCCGGCCTACAGCGAGAACCCGGAAGACTTCAAGCTCGCGGGTGAGATGCTCAAGAAGGTGCGCAAGGACGTGCGCCTGTTCTCCAGCACCATGATCGACGACATCGCCGGCGGCAAGGCCTGCGCCTTCATCGGCTGGTCCGGCGACATCAACATCGCCGCCGGCCGCGTGAAGGAAACCGGTGGCAAGGACGAGATCGTGCCGCTGCTGCCCACCGGCGGTGGCCGCGTGTTCATCGACACCATGGCCATCCCCAAGGACGCCAAGCACGTGAACAACGCGCACGCCTTCATCGACTTCTACCTGCGCGCGACCAACGCCGCGGCCATGGCCAACGAGATGAACTACCCCACCGGCAACAAGGCCGCGCTGGCCGACATCAAGGACGAGGTGAAGAACAACAACACCATCTTCCTGGGTCCGGAAGACACGGCGCGCCTCATCCCCACCGGTGGCTTCTCCAACGACTCCCTGGGCGTGGTCAACGAAACCTACAACGCCTTCAAACGCGGCAAGTAAGCACCACCGTTCCCTTACTCAGGTAGAAGGGCCGCTCATCCTCCCCGGTTGAGCGGCTTTTTTTTGTTGGTCCAGCGAAGAAGAAACGGACATCCACATGGCAGACACAACGGGTTTTCTGGTGACCGAGAAACTGGTCAAACGCTTCGATGAAGCGGTCGCGGTCGACGAGGTGTCGCTATCGATCGGCAAGGGCGAGATCTTCGCGCTGCTGGGCAGCTCGGGCTGTGGCAAGTCCACCCTGCTGCGCATGCTCGCGGGCTTCGAGAAACCCACCTCCGGGCGCATCCTGCTCGGCGGCCAGGATGTGGCGGCCATGCCGCCCTACGACCGCCCGGTCAACATGATGTTCCAGTCCTACGCGCTGTTCCCGCACCTGGACATCTGGGAGAACGTGGCCTTCGGCCTCAAGCGCGAAGGCCTGCCCAAGGCCGAGATCCAGCAGCGCACCGACGAGATGCTGGCCCTGGTGCAGCTCACGCCGTATGCCAAGCGCAAGCCGCACCAGCTCTCGGGCGGCCAGCAGCAGCGCGTCGCGCTGGCGCGCAGCCTGGCCAAGCGGCCCAAGATGCTGCTGCTCGACGAACCGCTGGGCGCGCTGGACAAGAAGCTGCGCGAGCAGACGCAGTTCGAGCTGGTCAACATCATCGAGAAGGTGGGCGTGACGGTGGTGATGGTCACGCACGACCAGGAAGAGGCCATGACCATGGCCAGCCGCATCGCCATCATGAGCAAGGGCCGCGTGCTGCAGGTGGGCACGCCCGAAGAGATCTACGAGCACCCGAGCAACCGCTTCGTGGCCGACTTCATCGGCAACGTCAACCTGTTCGAGGGCCGGCTCAGCGTGGACGAGACCGACCGCTGCGCGGCCACCACCGGCATCGGGGAAATCCACGTCGGCCATGGCGTGAGCGGCACGCTCAACATGCCGGTGGCGATCGCGGTGCGGCCCGAGAAGATCGAGATCGGCAAGCGACGACCGGACGGCGCCGGCCCCAACCTGTTCACCGGCAAGGTCAAGGAGATCGCCTACTTCGGCTCCTACAACACCTACATCGTGCTGGCCACCGACGGCAGCAAGGTCAAGATCACCGAGGCCAACACCTCGCGCCACGACCTCTCCGACATCACCTGGGAAGACGACGTGTACTTCTGGTGGGACGACCGCGCCGGCGTGGTCTTGCGCGATTGACCCCCTGCGCCGCTTCGCGGCTTCCCCCTGAGAGGGGGACGGCGCGAGAGGCCCGGCGAAGCCGGTTCCTCCGCACCCCTGGACAGCGTGTTTGGTTCGCTTACTTTTGCAGGAACTTCGTATGGCCTCAATACCCCTTCCCGGCAAGCGCTTCGTGATCGGCGTGCCGTACGGCTGGCTGATCCTGTTCTTCTTCCTGCCCTTCCTGATCCTGCTGTACATCAGCTTCGTGGACATGAGCGGCGACATCAGCCCGTTCAAGCCCATCTGGGACCCGGTGAGCGGCATCCTGAGCCTGAAGTACGAGAACTACCTCTCGATCTTCCGCACCGAAGAGGGCGCGCCGCTGTTCCGCACGCTCTACATCGACGCCTACCTGCGCTCGATCTGGTACGCGCTGTGCACCGCCATCCTGTGCCTGATCATCGGCTACCCCTTCGCGTACTTCATCGCGCGCTCGCCCGCCAGCGTGCGCCCGGCGCTGCTGCTGATGGTGATGCTGCCGTTCTGGACCTCGTTCCTGCTGCGCGTCTACGCCTGGAAGGGCATCCTGGCCGACCAGGGCGTGCTCAACCGCCTCCTGATGTCGATCGGTCTGACCAGCGAGCCCATCCCCATGCTGTACACCAACGTGTCGATGCTGATCGGCATGACCTACGTGTACCTGCCGTTCATGATCCTGCCGCTCTACGCCAACCTGGTGAAGATGGACTTCCGCCTGCTGGAGGCCGCCTACGACCTGGGCACCTCACCGTTCAAGGCCTTCTGGCTGATCACGGTGCCGCTGTCCAAGGCCGGCATCGTGGCCGGCTTCATGCTGGTCTTCATCCCCTGCGTGGGTGAGTTCGTGATCCCCTCGCTGCTGGGCGGTCCGGAGAACCTCATGATCGGGCGCGTGGTGTGGGACGAGATGTTCACCGCCAACGACTGGCCGCGCGCGACCGCGCTGGCCGTGGTGATGATCGCGCTGATCGTGATCCCGCTGGCGCTGTACTACCACTACAGCAGCGATCCCGCCGAGAAGCGCTGAGGAGTCGGACCATGAAACAAGTCCTTGAAAAACACTTCGGCAAGTTCTGGCTGGCGCTGGTGTTCGCCTTTCTCTACCTGCCGCTGGTCTTCATGATCGTGTTCTCGTTCAACAGCACGCGGCAGGACGCGCGCTTCACCGGCTTCTCGCTGCGCTGGTACGAGGCGCTCACGCGCGACACCAAGATCGTCGAAGGTTTCTGGCTCTCGCTCAAGGTGGCGGCCATCACCGGCGTGCTCTCGGCGGTGCTGGCCACCTTCGCGGCGTTCGTGCTGGTGCGCTACCGGCGCTTCCTGGGCCGCACCGTCTTCAGCGGCATGGTGAACGCGCCGCTGGTGATGCCCGAGGTGATCATCGGCCTGTCGCTGCTGCTGCTGGCCGTGGGCGCGCAGAACCTGTTCGGCTGGCCGCAGCGCGGCATGCTCACCATCATCCTGGGCCACACCCTGCTGGGCATGGCCTATGGCGTGGTGGTGATCCAGTCGCGCCTGCTGGAGATGGACCGCTCGATCGAGGACGCCGCCATGGACCTGGGCGCCCGGCCGCACCAGGTGTTCTTCCTGATCACGCTGCCCAACATCTTCCAGGCCCTGCTCGCGGCCTTCCTGTTGGCCTTCACGCTGTCGTTCGACGACGTGGTGATTTCCGAGTTCCTCTCCGGCCCGGGCGTGAACACGCTGCCGCAGGTGATCTTCGGTTACGCGCGGCGCGGCATCAACCCGACCATCTACGCGGCGGCCACGCTGCTGATCGTGACGGTGACCATCGTGATCGTGAGCTATGCGATCTGGGTGGCGCGCGCCACGCGGCGGCGCGAGCGGGAGATCGCGGCGGCGCTCAAGAGCTGACGCGGCCCCGCTGCCGATGTCCAAGGCCACCTTCGGGTGGCCTTTTTGTTGGCCGGCCGGCTGAACTTTCATGGGGTGCCCCTCACTTGCCTCTGGTCCGTCTTCATCCCAGAGGAAACCATGAACACCGAGGACTACCAGAACCTCATCCGGCGCTTCTGTGAGCAGGAGCGGCTCGACCCCGACGATCTCTTGCGCGATGGCCTGCTCACCGTGGACGGGCGGCGCGTGGCCATCCATTTCGAGCCCGGCATCAGCGCCGATCACATCCTGGTCCGGGCCGAGCTGGGCGAGATCCCGGCCTTCCTCCGGCCTCAGTGCCATCGGTCCATGCTCACAGCCAACCATCGGTGGGGACTGGGCGGGACCACATTCAGCGTGCCGCCGGATTCGGAGGAAGCCGTGCTGACCTCCCGGTTAGCGGTCCATCCCTCCATGGCCGCGCCCGAGCTGCGCCACGCATTCGATGCGCTGGGTGTCTTGTTCAGGCATTGGTCCAACACCGTCGAAGACCTCCACCGCAACCTCTCACAACCCTGAAAAATCCCATGAACAGCAGCTTCCACATCGATCGGTCCGCCGCTCACATTCCCCATGCCATCGATCTCAATGAGGTGGCCTTGGAGGTGCCCCGGAATCTCACGGAGCCCCATAGAGAGGTCTCTCGGGAGGAGGTGGTGTCTCAACTGAGCCACTTGCCGGTCGACAACCCGCCGCGGTCGGGGATTGGCCTGTCGAGCGGTGCGGGGATCGTCCGCCATGAAACCCAGGTCAACCCGCCTGGTGGGTCGAGCGGACTTCCTGTGGTCATCGCCCAAGCGCGCAGCGATCAGCCGCTTGGCATGCCAGTCCTCACGAACAACCAATTGTCGGAGCGCCCGCGGGCGCGCAATGACGATTCCTACGAGGATCTTAAGAACAGCTGCCGCGAGTACTGGCAGTGCGTGGAAACGGACGATCGATGCGTTCAAAGAGCGCGCTGTTTGACGTTTCACGGCACATCCCTGGGACTGACCGTGGCCAGCGGCGGCGTGTACGCCGTGGGGCTCGGCGTGGTTTATTGCTGTGCGCTTTTCTGTCTCAGTGGAGGAAACCAGGGCGGCGGGAAAAATCCGTGCTTGCCCAAGACCTTCTCGAAGAGCTGTCTTCCGAGCTGCTGATCGGTTGAAGATGCCGGGTTCGGCCACCTTCGGGTGGTCTTTTTTCGGGTGACGCACTGGATCGTTGCCAGCTCGAAAAAGTGGATACGCAGTTCGTCGCGTTTCGGGCGTAGCATGGGGCCAATCCTTGGCCCAGCAACCCCGGAACCCGCTTCATGACCGACCTCTCCTTCGACGGCCGCGCCTTCATCAACGGCGAGCGCATCGCCGCGCGCGACGGACAGACCTTTGACTGCATTTCGCCGGTGGACGGCCGTTTGCTCACCGCCGTGGCGCGCTGCGGCGAGGCCGACATCGACGCGGCCGTGGCCGCCGCCCGCGCGGCCTTCGAGGACCGCCGCTGGAGCGGCATGGCGCCCGCGCAGCGCAAGCGCGTGATGATCAAGTTCGCCGAGCAGCTGATCGCCCACGCCGACGAACTGGCGCTGACCGAAACCCTGGACATGGGCAAGCCCGTGAAGTACGCGCGCAGCGTGGACGTGAACAGCGCGGCCAATTGCATTCGCTGGTACGGCGAGGCGGTGGACAAGGTGTACGACGAGATCGCGCCCACGCCCAGCACCGCGCTGGCGCTGATCACGCGCGAGCCGGTGGGTGTGGTGGGGGTGATCGTGCCCTGGAACTACCCCATGATCATGGCGGCCTGGAAGATCGCGCCCGCGCTCGCGGCCGGCAACTCGGTGGTGCTCAAACCGAGCGAGAAATCGCCCCTCACCGCGCTGCGCCTGGCCGAACTCGCGCTGGCCGCCGGCATTCCACCCGGCGTGTTCAACGTGGTACCGGGCTATGGCGCCGAGGCCGGCAGCCCACTCGCGCTGCACATGGACGTGGACTGCATCGCTTTCACCGGCAGCACGCGCGTGGGCAAGCAGATCCACGTGATGGCCGGGCAGAGCAACCTCAAGCGCGCCTGGACGGAGCTGGGTGGCAAGTCGCCCAACATCGTGTTCGCCGACTGCCCCGACCTCGATAAGGCGGTGGAGGCCGCGGTGGGCAGCATCTTCTTCAACCAGGGCGAGAGCTGCAACGCGCCGTCTCGGCTCTTCGTCGAGGCCTCGATCAAGGAGGCCTTCCTGGAGAAGGCCCTGAAGCTGGTGCCGCAGTACCAGCCGGGCAACCCGTTGGAGAAAAGCACCGTGATGGGCGCGATCGTGGACCGCACGCAGCTCGACACCGTGCTGCGCTACATCGACAGCGGCCAGCAGGAGGGCGCGAAGCTGCTCGCCGGTGGCGCGGCGGTCGAGCCCGTGAAGGGCGGTCTGTATGTGCAACCCACCATCTTCGACGGCGTGACGAACACCATGACCATCGCGCGCGAGGAAATCTTCGGCCCGGTGCTTTCGGTGCTCTCGTTCACCGACGCGGCCGACGTGGTCAAGCAGGCCAACAGCAACATCTACGGCCTGCAGGCCGCGGTGTGGACGCGCGACATCAACAAGGCGCACGGCGTGGCGCGCGCGCTGCGCGCGGGCACGGTGCACGTGAACTCCTACGACGAGGACGACATCACCGTGCCCTTCGGTGGCTTCAAGCAGAGCGGCGTGGGCCGCGACAAGTCGCTGCACGCCTTCGACAAGTACACCGAGACGAAAACCACCTGGATCCGGATCGACAGCCCCCTCTGAGGAGACCTGACATGAACGCACCGCAGAAAGCCGCCAACCTGAACGCCCCGCACACCAACGCCAGCTGGCACGCGCGCCGCCAGGCCGCCACGCCGCGCGGCGTGGGCGTGTTCGGCGACTTCTTCATCGAGCGCGCGAAGAACGCCGAGTTCTGGGACATCGAGGGGCGCCGCTTCATCGATTTCGCCGGCGGCATCGCCGTGCTCAACACGGGTCACGTGCATCCCAAGGTGCAGGCGGCGATCGCCGCGCAGCTGCAGCGCTTCACGCACAGTTGCTACCAGGTGGTGCCCTACACCGAGTACGTGGCGCTGGCCGAGCGCATCAACGCGCTGGTGCCGATCGACGGGCCGGTGAAGACGGCCTTCTTCTCCACCGGTGCCGAGGCGATCGAAAACGCGATGAAGATCGCGCGCTCGGCCACCGGGCGCACCGGTGTCATCGCTTTCGGCGGTGCGTTCCATGGCCGCACCATGTTCTCGGTCGCGCTCACCGGCAAGGTGCAGCCGTACAAGGCCGGTTTCGGCCCGTTCCCGCCCGAGATCTACCACGTGCCCTTCCCGGCCCAGGGCGCCTCGCTGGATGAGACGAAGCACGCCATGGAGCAGCTCTTCAAGTGCGACATCGAGCCCTCGCGCGTGGCGGCCATCGTTTTCGAGCCGGTGCAGGGCGAGGGCGGTTTCAACGTGATCCAGAAAGAGGCCGTGCAGTGGCTGCGCGCGCTGTGCGACCAGCACGGCATCCTGCTGGTGGCCGACGAAGTGCAGACCGGCTTCGCGCGCACCGGCAAGATGTTCGCCATGGAGCACTTCGGCGTGAGCCCCGACCTCATGACCATGGCCAAGAGCATGGCCGGGGGCACCACCTTGTCGGCGGTGAGCGGCAAGGCCGCCGTCATGGACGGCCCCGCGCCCGGCGGCCTGGGTGGTACCTACGCGGGCAACCCGCTGGCGATCGCGGCCTCGCTCGCGGTGCTCGACGTGATGGAAGAAGAGCAGCTGCCCGCGCGCGCGCAGAAGCTGGGCGACCAGCTCATCGCCCACCTGATCTCGCGGCGCGCCCAGCACAAGACGCGCATGGGCGACGTGCGCGGCCTGGGCGCCATGGTGGCCTGCGAGTTCGTCGACCCGGCCACCGGCGCGCCCGATGCCGAGACCACGAAGAAGGTGCAGATGGCGGCCCTGAAGCGCGGCCTGCTGTTGCTCACCTGCGGTGTGTACGGCAACGTGATCCGCTTCCTGTTCCCGCTCACCATCGAGGACAACGTGTTCGCCGAAGGCCTGGCCGCGTTCGATGCCGCGCTGGCCGAGGTGCTCGCTTGAGCCTGGTGGCCACGCTGGAGGAACGCGTCGCGGTCCTGCGCGCGCAGGGCATCCATTCGGTGCTGGCCACCTTCACCGACCTGCTGGGCGCGCCCAAGGGCAAGCTCGTGCCGCTGGAGCGCCTGCAGCAGGCGGTGGAGCAGGGCGCCGGTTTCTCCGGCCCCAGCATCGCGGGCACCGGTCTGCCGCGCATGGGCGCGCGCAGCGAGTACATGGGCCGGGTGCGGCCCGAGAGCCTGCGGCCCATGCCCTTCATGCCGGGCGTGGCGCACGCGGTGTGCGACGGTTACGCCGGCGGCGAGCCGCTGGACACCTGCCCGCGCCAGGTGCTGCAGCGCCAGGTGGCGCGCCTGAAAGCCGAACGGGGCTGGACGCTGTGGGTCGGCATCGAGCCCGAGTTCTTTCTGCTGCAGCGCGACGCGCAAGGCCAGTGGCGCGTGGGCGATGGGGAAGACCGGCTCGCCAAACCTTCCTACGACCTGCAGGCCATGGGCCGCAACTTCGGTTTTCTCGACGAGATGCGCCGCACGCTGGAGGCGCTGGGCTTCCAGCTGGAGCAGATCGACCACGAGGACGCGAGCGGGCAGTACGAGATCAACTACCGGCACGACGACGCGCTCGCCGCCGCCGACCGCTACCAGCTCTTCAAGCTCGCCGCGCAGGCGGTGGCGCGTCAGCACGGTCTGGTGTTCTCCACCATGCCCAAGCCGCTGGCGCACGCGCCGGGCAGCGGCCTGCATTTCCACCTGAGCCTGACGGACGAGCAAGGCCGGCCCGTGATGGCCGATCCGGCCGGCGTGCTGGGCCTGAGCGAGACCGGCCAGCGCTTCGCCGCCGGCCTGCTGCACCACGCCGACGCGCTGGCCGCGCTGTGCGCGCCCACCGTCAACAGCTACAAGCGCCTGGCCGCGAGCCGCAGCGCCTCGGGCACCACCTGGTCGCCGGTGTGGAAGGCCCTGGGCGACAACAACCGCACCTGCCTCGTGCGTGGCGTGGCCGGGCGCATGGAATGGCGCCTGCCAGACCCGGCGTGCAACGTCTACGTGGCCATCGCCGCCACGCTGGCCGCGGGCCTCTCGGGCATCGACCAGGCGCTGCCACCGGTGGCGCCCTGCGAGGACGACCTTTACGAGCGCCACGCCATGGGCGATGCCCTGCCCGCGCGCCTGCCGCGCGACCTGCTCGCCGCGCTCGACGCCCTGGCGGCGGACGCGGCCTTGCGCGAGGCCGTCGGCCCTGCCTTCTGCGCGCAGTTCCTGGCGCTCAAGCACGACGAATGGGCGGCCTGGAGCCAGCAGGTGAGCGAGTGGGAGCTGCGGCGCTACGCCGACGCGCCCTAGCCGGCGCGGCCGGTTTCGGGATAATCGCGCCCTTGTGAGCCTGCCCGAACCGACCACCCCCCCCGCCAAGACCTGGACCAAGACCGCCGACCGGCCGCTGCGCAGCTGGTCCAAGTCGCTGGGCATCTGGGTGTTCGCGCATTTCGTGGACGTGCCCGTGCCCTGGCGCGCCGTGCGCCAGACCGACGCCCGGGCCTTGCTGGCGTATGAACACGAGCGCCTCGTGGCCCTGGCGGCTGCTGGGGAGCACGTGCCCCCGGTGCTGGCCTTCGACGGGTTCACGCTCACCACCGGCGACATCGGCGAGACGGTGGACCTGCAGCTGCACCGCCGGCCCGAGGGCGAGCGCCTGCCGCTGATGGTGGCGGCCAGCGCCGACCTCGCGGCCTTCCACGCGCGCGGCCAGTGGCACGGTGGGGCCCAGTTGCGCAACACCACCTGGGACGGCCGGCGCTTCGCGCGGCTGGACTTCGAGGAGCGCCTGCGCCCGGGCATGGCGCTGGAGACCGTGCAGGTCTACGACGTGCTGCAGATGCTGCTCTCGCTGGCGCGCTACCTGCAACCGCTGGGGCCCGGCGCGGTGCTCGCCGTGCTGCAGGCCTATGAGCAGGGCGGCACGGGCGGACCGGCGCTGCGCGCCTTCATCGCCCACCTGCTGCCGCGCTTGCAGCGCGTCTCGCGCATCGCGGCGTGGTCGAAGCGGCTGGACACGTCGCGCGAGCTGATGCGTTTGCGCACCGTGCTCGAAGGCATGGCGGCGTTTGTGGCGTCGCCTACCTGATCTGCGCGCCGCTTCTGGGCCTCAGGTCTTGTAACCCGGATCGAGTTTGTCCACCTTGCGCAGCAGCGCCGGCCACGCGAGCTGCGCGCCCTGGCCGGCGGTGGCGATGCGCATCACGTCGGCCATGCCGGCGAGGATGCGGGGATCGACCTGCGTGAGTTCACCGCCGCCGGCCAGCGCGTCGATCTGGATGCGGCAGGTGTTCTCGAAGGTGTACATGGACAGGAAGGCGTCGGCGATGGTGCGGCCCACGGTGAGCAGGCCGTGGTTGCGCAGCACGAGGTAGTTGGCCTGGCCCAGGTCGGCTTGCAGGCGCGGCTTCTCCTCGGGGCGGAAGGCCACGCCCTCGTAGCCGTGGTACGCCAGCGAGGCCAGCACGAAGGTGCTCTGCTGGCTGATGGGCAGGATGCCGGCCTTCTGCGCGCTCACGCCCACGCCCGCGCGCGTGTGGGTGTGCAGCACGCAGCCGGCCTCGGGCCGCGCTTCGTGCACGGCGCTGTGGATCACGAAGCCGGCCGGGTTCACCGGGAAGGGCGAGTCGTGCAGCTTGTTGCAGGCCATGTCGACCTTGACCAGGCTGCTGGCCGTGATCTCGTCGAACATGAGGCCGTAGGGGTTGATGAGGAACTGGTGTTCGCCCCCGCTCACGCTGTCGGGCAGCTTGGCGCTGATGTGGGTGAAGACCAGGTCGCTCCAGCCGTAGGCGGCGACGAGGCGGTAGCAGGCGGCGAGGTCGCAGCGCAGCGCCCATTCTTCGGCGCTGACGACTTCTTTCAGGGAAGGGATGTGCATGCGAAGCGCTCCGTGGGGCAGGACGGCCATGCTATCGCGCGCCCTGCGGGGCCGCTGTCACCTGTGCGTGGCGGGCTTGCCACGCTAGTCCGTCTTCTCGTGCTGCTCCCGACTTTCCCCGTTCATGGAATCCGTCCGCTGATTGTGTTGCCCTTGTCCGCTTCTCGGCGTTGTCCGTTGACGTGCGTTGTTGTTGGACTCATTGCCGTGGCCGACGTGGAGCTGGGTTTCCGACTCAATGGCTAGCTCGATGTGCTGGTGCGAGGCCTTCATGGAGCTTTTCGTGCCGGCCGGATTCCCGGACTGGGTTAGCGAATCTGTCTCCTGCGGACTCTGCAGTTCTCCGTTCTCCCGACGTCGAGCGGAGGACGCCTCGATGCGTTCAAAGTGATCGCCCGCCTCACCGTGAATCGAAAGCCGGTGCCGGATGTGAACCATGTTTTCGGCAGGGTCGTTGAGGGCATTCCCCTCGGCGTCGTACATGACGGTGGTGCTTTCCCCATGCAGTGCGAGGGGGCGATTCAGCACCCGGGCCAGGCACGGAAGCACCCGCGTGGGCAGATAGCACCCGTCTTGTTCGTAGTAGCGGGCAACGGAGTGCAGCAAGGCAGCTCTTTGACTCTCCTCGTTCAGCCATCTGTTTGCCACCAAGGGGTGTTGTTCGGGCCTGGATGCTTCGAGTTCACTTCGCAGTGTCTCCGGCAGGGTTTCAAGCAGGCGGTTGCCGTCCAGAACCGCATATGCCGGCTCTCCGGCATCCGCACGCATCTGAGAGACGGCCTGTTCCAGGTGGTGCTCCACCAAGTTGAGACTTTCCGCAGAATCGGCGCTGTTCTGCGCCAATCGGCGGATCTGGTTGCACAGGGCTGCCCTGATGCGAGCGGCGTCGCACCTCCACTCGCCGCCATCGAGGACGTCGGCAGCGGCGTGCAGAAGACAGTCGCCGCCGCCGGCTGTGCGGGGCCACTTCGCTTCCAGGTTGAGCACGGCGCCGCGAAGCACCGTGACTCCCTGCAACGCCGCGAGGTACCAGTCTTTGGAAGGTATCAGTGATTGGATGGCGCTGACGGGCTGGTTCATGGCGACGCGCGAGCCACCCCGACGCGCCACTTCTTTCACGGTGATGCCGGGTCCGGTGAGCCAGCCGTGTCCTCGCCGAAGATGCCCATGGAAGAAGCAGGCAAGCAGGATGACGCCGAAGACCCCGTCGATTCCCTCGTTGAGGCCGCGAAACGCGAAGGTCCTCCATGAGTCGCTCGAAAACATCCCAAGCTCCCGGTTCATGCCACTGTAGTCGGGGTGCAGGAGGTTGCGCAGGGCCACCCAACGGCTCAACGTGATGCTCATCCCCGCATACAACACCATGTGGGTGCCCAATCGCAGGAGGTGGGTTCTGGTGTTTGCATTCAATGCCCAACGCAGAGCGCGCTCTGGATGCAGACGAACTTCAGGAAAAATGCGGCCGGCCTGAGCCTGAATGAAGTCGCGCGTCAGTGCGGCGATGGCCATGCCGAGGTAGTTGGTCGCGGTGTCCGTCCTCGACAGGTCGCTTTCCTGCCTGTAGACGGAGGCAAGGGTGAGGGCGACGCCCACGGCGGCGGTCCCGACGCCGATCCAGGTTCTTGCCGAGCGCCGTTCCCAGGTGCCGGCCGAGCCGAAGAAAAAACCCGCGAAAGCCACCGCTACAACGCTGATGGCCGCGATGCCGTGATGCGCCCCCGGCACTCCCTCAAAGCGGTCTTGGTTTTCCTCCGTCCCCAGGATCTGGGCCAGTCTCTGGGCGGTGGACTCCTGCTGCACTTGCGGCACGCCGTGACACAGGATGCGGGCACTCAAGGTGACGGCAAACCCCACCCCAGAAGAGATGATGCTGGCGGACATGTCGCGCAAGCCCGTCCAGAGCGCCACCGCCAAGATGTCGCCGATCTCAATGGCACTGTGGGGGGAGACGGTGAGTGGATAGATCGGCCCGTAGATCGGATGTGTGAGGGGGGCAGAGACCTTGTTACCCATGCGCCAACCAGACCTTTCTCCAACCGATGGCCTGTGTCGCCAGGTTTTCCAGGCGTTGGGCAAGGTCTTCGGCGCGCAGGTCTTGCAGGTGCTCTTCCATGCACAGCAGCAGGTTGCGCTCGGCGTCCGCGCCAAAGGTGGGCGAACCGCGGCCGTACAGGGTCAGGTTCAACTGGAGCAGGCTGAGCAGGGCATCGGCGCTGCGCACCTCGGGCACTGGCCCGAACACACAGTGGATGAACAAGGCCTCGGGGTCGATCGAGCGGTGGCTCACGAGGCACTCGACGCCGTCCACCAGGAAGGTGGCGCATCGGTAGTCTTTCATGGGCAGATCCAGCCACGCGGTGGCGGGCGCCACGCCCACCAGTTCGCAAGTGGCGTTGATGAGGGGGCCGAAGGCATCGGGGCCTTGTGGGGTTGCAGGAGGAGATTCGAGTTTCATCGCGACGGGGGGTCTGTCGAAGCTGCGGGTGCGCAGCGGGCTTGCGCACGGGGGGTGGCCTGGGTGCGCACTCAGCGTGCCACGGCCGGGCACGAAGGCTTGAGTGCGGGGGCTATCCCGGTGGTTCGCGATGCGGGCCGTTTTTTGCGCGTCCAGCGCAGGGAGCGCGAAGCGCGCTTCAGCGCGCGGGCTGCGTCAACCGTTCGAGTTCGCCGAGCCAATGCATCGCGTGCTCCCGGCTGTTGCCGCACATGGCGGCCTGCGGCTGCAGCGAGCCGCACACGGCCGGGCGCTCGGGCCGGCCGAACAGGCGGCAGCGCAATGCGGCATCGAGGTGCGGGCAAGGCACGCCGGCAGGCTTGCCATGGGGCAGGCCGGGCAGGGGGCTGCTGATCGACGGCGCGGTGCAGCAGGCGGCGCAGCCGGGCCGGCAGGCCATGGCGGAAGCAGGGGGGAGCATGGGTGGCATTGTCGCGCGCGGGCAGGGGCTTACACTGGTCCATCGCTGGTGCCCCTGGGTGCCCTTGCCTTTCACCGGAACACGTTCATCCCTTCATGCCCGTGACCACCGCCACCCCCGAGACGCTGGTGTCCCGTCTGAGCCAGTGGCGCCTGTGGGTGTATGCGGCGCTGGCCGTGCTGCTGGGTGCGCTGCTGCTGCAGGCCGGCCACAAGCTCATGACCGAGCTGAGCTACGGCGAGATCGTGGACGCGGTGCGCACCACACCGGCCACGGCGCTCGCCTTGTCGGTGCTGGCCACCGCGGCGAGTTACTTCGCGCTCACGTTCTACGACCGCACCGCCCTGGCCTATGCGGGCGCGCAGCTGCCGCAGCGCGTGGTGGCGAAGACCGCGTTCATCGCCTATGCGCTGTCCAACACCATCGGCCTGGGCGTGCTCACGGGCGGCGCGGTGCGCATGCGGCTGTACGGGGCGGCGGGGCTGGAAGCGGGCCTGGTCTCGCGCGCCATCGTGTTCAACGCCTTCGGGTTCGGCATCGGCATCGTGGTGGTGGGCGCGGGCGCGCTGGTGTGGGGCGCGGGCACGGTGCAGTCGGTGTTCGGCACGCCGCCGGGCCTGTTGCGTGGGCTGGCGGTGGCGGTGTTGCTGGCGGCGGGCGCGTTCATCGGGTTCTGCCGGCGCGGGGGCGAGACGGTGTTCCGGGGTGTGGTGCTGCGCCTGCCGAGCGCGTCGCTGGCGCTGCAGCAGTTGTTGATTTCGGCCGTGGACGTGGTGGCCGCCGCGGCCGCTTTGTGGTTTCTGCTGCCGGCCGGGGCCATTGCCTTTCCGGCCTTCGTGGGCTTCTTCGCGCTGGCGATCGCGCTGGGCGTGATCAGCCACGTGCCGGCCGGCCTGGGGGTGTTCGAGGCGGTGATGCTGTTGGCGTTGGGCCACCATGTGCCGGCCGAGCAGCTGGCCGCCGCGCTGGTGATGTTCCGCGTGGTCTACCACCTGCTGCCGCTGGCGCTGGCCGTGGCGATGCTGGCGGGCGCCGAATGGCAGCGCGGCGCGGCCACGCCGGTGGTGAAGGCGGCGGCGAGCCTCTCGCCCTTGTTGTTGTCGGCCTTCACCTGGGTGGTGGGCGTGGTGCTGCTGGTCTCGGGCGTGACGCCGGCCACTGAGGGCGCCACCGAACTGCTCTCGCGCCACATGCCGCTGCCGGTGGTGGAAGCGGCGCACTTCCTGGGCAGCATCGCGGGGCTGGCGCTGCTGTTCGTGGCGCGCGGCATGTTCCTGCGGCTGGACGCGTCGTGGTGGGCCGGGCTGGGCCTGGCGCTGGTGAGCCTGGTGCTGTGCCTGCCCAAGGGCATTGCGGTGTCGGAAGCGGTGCTGTTGCTGGTGCTGGCGGGCGCGCTGGCGCTCTCGCGCAAGCAGTTCAACCGGCGCGCGGCGCTGTTCTCGCAGGCCTTCACCTGGGGTTGGCTGGCGGCGGTGGCGGCGGTGGTGATGGCGGTCACGGCGCTGCTGTTCTTCGTGTACCGCGACGTGGACTACGTGAACCAGGTCTGGTGGCAGTTCGAGTTCGACGGTTACGCGCCGCGTTCGCTGCGCGCCCTGGTGGCGGTGTGCCTGATCACGCTCGCGGTGGCGCTGAGCCGGCTGCTGCGCCGGCCTCAGGCGGTGCTGGTCAAGCCCGACAGTGGCGCGCTGGAGCAGGCCGCGCGCATCGTGCGCGCCCAGCCTTCGGCGGGGGCGGGGCTGGTGATGATGGGCGACAAGAGCCTGATGGTGTCGGACACGCAGCGCGCCTTCATCATGTTCGGGCGGCGCGGCCGCTCGTGGGTGGCGCTGTACGACCCGGTGGGACCGGTGAATGAATGGGCCGAACTGGTGTGGCGCTTCGTGGAGCAGGCGCGCGAATCGGGTGGGCGCGCGGCCTTCTACCAGGTGCGCCCCGAGGGCCTGCCGGTGTACCTGGACGCGGGCCTGCGCGTGCACAAGCTCGGCGAATGCGCGCTGGTGGACCTGCCCACGTTCACCTTGCAGGGCAAGGCGCGCGCGAACCTGCGCCACGGCGTGGCGCGTGCGCAGCGCGATGGCCTGAGCTTCGAGGTGCTGATGCCGGAGCAGGCGGTGGCCGTGTTCAGCCAGCTGCAGTTGATTTCGGACGCCTGGTTGAGCGAGCATCAGACGGCGGAGAAAGCCTTTTCGCTGGGCGCGTTCCGGCGCGACTACGTGCTGCGCCAGCCGGTGGCGGTGGTGCGACAGGGCGAACGCATCGTGGCCTTCGCCACGCTGCTGCGCACCGACCAGAAGCTGGAGGCCAGCGTGGACCTGATGCGCCAGCTGCCCGATGCGCCGCGCAGCGCGATGGACTTCCTGTTCGCGCAGACCATCCTGCATTTCCAGGCGCAGGGTTACCAGCGCTTCAACCTGGGCATGGTGCCGCTATCGGGCATGGCGCAGCACCCGCTGGCGCCCAACTGGCACCGCCTGGGCCGGCTGCTGTTCAACCACGGCGAGAACTTCTACAACTTCCAGGGCCTGCGCGCGTTCAAGGAAAAATTCGACCCGGTCTGGGAGCCGCGCTACCTGGCCTCGCCGGGCGGCTTCGCGCCGTTTTTCATCCTGGCCGACGTGGCCGCGCTGATCGCGGGTGGCCTGCGCAAGGTGATCTCCAAATGAAGGCCAGGACCTCGCTCATCGCGGCCTGTCTGCTGGCGGCCCTGGCGTTGCCCGGGGTGGCGCTCGCGCAGGCGAAGGCCGCTGCCACCACCGAAACGCTTTCGCACGGCAACTTCAAGAACCTGTCGCTGTACCGGCCACCGGGTGAGGCCAGGTCCTTCGTGCTGTTCCTCTCGGGTGAAGGCGGCTGGACGCCCGCGCTGGCCGCCCAGGCGCAGGCCCTGGCCGGGCAGGGCGCGCTGGTCGCCGGCATCCACACGCCGCGCCTGCTGGCCGCGCTGACCAAGGACGGCGGCGACTGCCTGCTGCCCGATGGCGACCTGGAAAACCTCTCGCACTTTTTGCAGGGGTATGCGCGCCTGCCGGCCTACTTCCCGCCGCTGCTGGTGGGCGAGGGGCAGGGCGGTACGCTGGCCTACGCGATGCTCGCGCAGGCACCGGAGCAGACCTTCGGCGGCGCGGTCTCGATGGGTTTTTGTCCCACGCTGTCGGTGAAGCGGCCGCTGTGCAAGGGTGAGGGCGTGCACTTCACGCGCCGGGCCGACAGCTCGGCCTTGACGCTGCTGCCGTCACCGCAACTGCACGCGCCCTGGACGGTGCTGCGCGACAGTGAAGACAAGGCCTGCGCGCTGGCGACGGCACAGGATTTTGTGGCCCAGGTGCGCGGTGCCCAGCTGATGAACGTGGCCGGCCCGGATGCCACGTCCTCGCTGCTCGATGCGCAGCGACAGCTCAGCCGCGCGCCCGCTGTCGCGGCGCTCCCGCCCGACACCGGTGTGGCCGACCTGCCCCTGGTGCCCGTGCCCTCCGCTGGCACCTCCGACACCTTTGCCGTGCTGCTTTCCGGCGACGGCGGCTGGGCCGGCATCGACAAGGAGCTGGCCGCGAAGTTCGCGGCGGCGGGCGTGCCGGTGGTGGGGCTGGACTCGCTGCGCTACTTCTGGTCGGCGCGCACGCCCGAGGGTCTGGCCAAGGACCTGGACCGCGTGCTGCGCAGCTTCGCCGTGCAATGGAAGAAGAGCCGGGCGCTGCTGATCGGCTATTCGCAGGGTGCGGACGTGCTGCCCTTCGCGGTGCCGCGCCTGCCCGCGAGCTCGCGTGGGCTGGTGGCGCACACGGTGCTGATCGGGCCGGGCGAGAAAGCGTCGTTCGAGTTCCGTCTGAGCAACTGGGTCAAGCGCGACAGCGGCGGCCTGCCGCTCAAGCCCGAGCTGCAGAAGCTCGCGGCAGCCGACACGCTGTGCGTCTACGGCACCAACGACCGCGACACGGTCTGCCCGCGCGTGCCCACCACACAGGTGACGCCGGTGCCGCTGCCGGGGGACCACCATTTCAACGGCGAGTACCAGAAGCTGGCCGACGAGATCCTGCGGCGCACGCGCTGAGCGCATGCGGTGGTCAGCTGTTGAAGCGCTGCGCGGCCCAGAGCGCCTGGTCGACCACGCCCTGCACGCCCAGGCGCGCGGGCTCGGCCAGTTGCCCGCTGGCATCGAAGGCCTCGCCCGCCCGCGCCAGCGCGAACTGGCGCGGGGTCAACCAGCACTGCAAATTCAATAGCAGTGGAGACAGGTGGGACAGGCTTCTCAGGCCACCCAGACCGCCAGGCGAGGCGCTCAGCAGGCCCACCACCTTGCCGGCGAAGGGCTTGAGTCCGTCGCCCCACTCGGGGTCGCCCTTGACGGGGCTGGAGACCCAGTCGATGGTGTTCTTGAGCAGGCCGGTGTAGCTGCCGTTGTACTCGGGTGAGCAGATCACCCACGCCGGGTGGGCGCAAAAGATTTCCTTGAGGCGGATCGCGGCGGCCGGCGTGCCGCGCGCTTCCAGGTCGGCGTTGTACATCGGCAGGTCGAAGTCGGCCAGTTCGAGGTGGGTCACCGGGGCGCCGGCGGCGCGCGCGAGGTCGGCGGCGACCTGGGCCAGACGGCGGTTGTGGGACTGGGCGCGGGTGCTGCCCGCGAAGACGAGGAGGGGTGGAAAGGTGCTCATGGCCGGGATTCTGGCACCGCCGCCGCGCAGCATTCCTGCGTTCCGTGAGAGGGTGGAAGGGGCAGGAAATCCCCAACGGTGGGACAATCGCAGGTTGCCCGGGCGCACCGGGCCTGCATTTCCCCGGAAGAAGCACCATGTTGTACCCACAGGAATTCGATGTCATCGTCGTTGGCGGCGGGCACGCCGGCACCGAGGCCGCGCTGGCCGCCGCGCGCATGGGCTGCGCCACGCTGCTGCTCACGCACAACATCGAGACCCTGGGCCAGATGAGCTGCAACCCGTCGATCGGTGGCATCGGCAAGGGGCACCTGGTGAAAGAGGTGGATGCGCTGGGTGGTGCGATGGCGCTGGCCACCGACGAGGGCGGCATCCAGTTCCGCATTCTCAACAGCTCCAAGGGCCCGGCCGTGCGCGCCACGCGCGCCCAGGCCGACCGCGTGCTCTACAAGGCCGCGATCCGCCGCACGCTGGAAAACCAGCCCAACCTCTGGCTGTTCCAGCAGGCGGTGGACGACCTGATGGTCGAAGGTGACCGGGTGGTGGGGGCTGTAACGCAAGTGGGCATCCGCTTCCGCGGCCGCACCGTGGTGCTGACGGCGGGCACTTTTCTGGACGGCAAGATCCATGTGGGCCTGAACAACTACGCGGCCGGCCGCGCGGGCGACCCACCGGCGGTGTCGCTCTCGGCCCGCCTGAAGGAGCTGCAGCTGCCGCAGGGCCGCCTGAAAACCGGCACGCCGCCGCGCCTGGACGGCCGCAGCATCGACTATTCCAAGTGCACCGAGCAGCCGGGCGATGGCGTGCCCGGCGGCATGAATCCGGACCGGCCAGTGCCGGTGTTCAGCTTCATGGGCAGCACGGCGATGCACCCGCAGCAGGTGCCGTGCTGGATCACGCACACCAATCAGCGCACGCACGACATCATTCGCTCGGGCTTCGACCGCAGCCCCATGTTCACCGGCAAGATCGAGGGCGTGGGCCCGCGCTACTGCCCGAGCGTGGAAGACAAGATCAACCGCTTCGCCGACAAGGACAGCCACCAGATCTTCCTGGAGCCCGAGGGCCTGACCACGCACGAGGTCTACCCCAACGGCATCTCGACCAGCCTGCCGTTCGACATCCAGTACGCGCTGGTGCGCAGCATGCCGGGGCTGGAGAACGCGCACATCCTGCGCCCGGGCTACGCCATCGAGTACGACTACTTCGACCCGCGCTCGCTCAAGAACAGCTTCGAGACCAGGCAGATCCAGGGCCTGTTCTTCGCCGGCCAGATCAACGGCACCACGGGCTACGAAGAGGCGGCGGCGCAAGGCCTGTTCGCCGGGCTGAATGCCGCGCTGCAGTGCCGCGGCGAAGCGGCCTGGCTGCCGCGCCGCGACGAAGCCTACCTGGGCGTGCTGGTGGACGACCTCGTCACCCAGGGCGTGACCGAGCCCTACCGCATGTTCACCAGCCGCGCCGAGTTCCGCCTGCAGCTGCGCGAGGACAACGCCGACATGCGCCTGACCGAAGCCGGCCGCCGCCTGGGCCTGGTGGGCGACGCGCAATGGGACGCTTTCTGCCGCAAGCGCGACGCGGTTTCACGTGAAACAGAGCGCCTGAAGGCGACCTGGGTGAACCCGCGCAACCTGCCGGCGGAAGAGGGCGAGCGTGTGCTGGGCAAGGCGATCGAACACGAGCACAACCTGTTCGATCTGTTGCGCCGGCCCGGTGTGGCCTACGCGGACCTCGTGGGCATGGACGGCGGCAAGCACGCGGCGCCCGAGGTTTCACGTGAAACACTGGCCGAGTTGCTCGAGCCGGTGGTGGAGCAGCTGGAGATCGCCGCCAAGTACTCGGGTTACATCGACCGCCAGAAGAACGAGGTGGAGCGCGCCGCCCACTACGAAGGCCTGAAGCTGCCGGCCGACCTGGACTACCTGCAGGTGACGGCGCTGTCGTTCGAGGCGCGGCAGAAGCTGGCCAAGCACCGGCCCGAGACCCTGGGCCAGGCGTCCCGCATTTCGGGCATCACGCCGGCCAGCATTTCCCTGTTGTTGATCCACCTGAAAAAGGGTGGCTTCAAGGGCTTTGCCACCTTGCCTGCCGACGCCGCCGCATGAGCGATCTGCGCACCACCCTGCAGGCCGGGCTGCAGTCGCTTCGGCTCGACCTCGATGCCCGTCAAGTGGACCTGCTGCTGGACTACCTCGGCCTGCTTCAGAAATGGAACAAGGTCTACAACCTCACGGCCGTGCGCGACCCGGCCGAGATGATGACGCACCACCTGCTCGACAGCCTGGCCGCCATCGGCCCGCTGCAACGGCAGACGCAGGGCAGGGCGCTGCTGCTGCTGGACGTGGGTTCGGGCGGCGGGCTGCCCGGCGTGGTCATCGCCATTGCCTGCCCGCAGATCCAGGTGACCTGCGTGGACACGGTGGCCAAGAAGGCGGCCTTCATCCAGCAGGCGGCGGCCACGCTCAAGCTGCCCAACCTGCGGGGCCTGCATGCCCGGGTGGAGAGTCTCAACGCCCTCTCCGGTCAAGGCTATGACGTGGTGTGCTCGCGGGCGTTCGCGTCCTTGGTTGACTTCACGAACTGGTCGCGCGGCGCCCTGGTCGAGGGCGGCATCTGGATGGCCATGAAAGGCAAACACCCGGCGGATGAACTCGATGCCCTGAACGCCGCCACCCCCGGGGTGGATGTGTTTCACGTGGAACAGCTGCAGGTGCCCGCCCTGGAGGCCGAGCGCTGCATCGTCTGGATGCGCCCGGGCCCCGCCGCTGTTGCCTGAACATCACAGCCGGCGCGTGGCGGGCGCTTAAACTCGACCCTCCACTTCTCGGGGTTCCTCCATGTTCGGCATCGCAGATTACGGCGCTTTCGTGGCCGCCATCGTCCTCTTTTTGCTCATTCCCGGACCCGGGAACCTGGCGCTGATCACTTCCACCAGCAAGGGTGGGGTGAGCGGCGGCCTGGCCGCCACCTTCGGCGTGATCGCGGCGGACCAGGTGCTGATGTGGCTGGCCGTGGCCGGTGTGGCGGCCTTGCTCGCGGCCTACCCGGCGGCCTTCAGCGCGGTGCAGTGGCTGGGCGCGGCCTACCTGGCTTGGCTGGGCTGGAAGATGCTGACCGCCAAACCCGGCGACGCCCCGGTGCTCAACATCCGCCCGCGCCAGTATTTCCAGCAGGCGGCGGTCATCACCCTGCTCAACCCCAAGGCCATCGTGTTCTACATGGCCTTCTTCCCGCTGTTCGTGGACCCGGCCCGCCACCAGGGCCTGATCACCTTCGGCGCCATGGCCGTCACCGTGGCCGTTCTCACCTTCCTCTATGGCCTGGTGGCCGTGCTGCTCACCCACTTCCTGGCCGCGCGCCTGCGCGCCAACCCGGTCATCGGCCGCACGCTGGAGAAGCTGGCGGGGGTCTTCCTCATCGGCTTCGGCATCAAGCTGGCCCTCTCCAAATAAGAAGCAGCACCATGGCGAAAATATTTTGTGTGGCGAACCAGAAGGGCGGGGTGGGCAAGACCACCACCACCGTCAACCTGGCCGCCGGCCTGGCCAAGGTGGGCCAGCGGGTGCTGATGGTGGACCTGGACCCCCAGGGCAACGCCACCATGGGCTCGGGCGTGGACAAGCGGCAGATGGTGCTGTCGGTGTACGACGTGCTGCTGGAGTCGGCCTCGGTGGCCGAGGCGGCGGTGTATTCGGAGAAGTGCGGTTACCACGTGCTCGGCGCCAACCGGGAGCTGGCCGGGGCCGAGGTCGAGCTGGTGGAGGTGGAGCGGCGCGAGAAGCGCCTGAAAACCGCCCTGGCCGAAGTGGGCGATGCCTACGACTTCGTGCTGATCGACTGCCCACCCAGCCTGTCCATGCTCACCCTCAACGGCCTGTGTGCGGCGCACGGCGTGATCGTGCCCATGCAGTGCGAGTACTTCGCGCTCGAAGGCCTGACCGATCTGGTGAACACCATCAAGCAGGTGCACGCCAACCTGAACAAGGACCTGGCCATCATCGGCCTGCTGCGCGTGATGTTCGATCCCCGCATCACCTTGCAGCAGCAGGTGAGCGACCAGCTCAAGGCCCACTTCGGCGACAAGGTGTTCGACACCGTGATCCCGCGCAACGTCCGCTTGGCCGAAGCCCCGAGCTACGGCCTGCCCGGCGTGGTATTCGACCCGGCGGCCCGCGGCAGCCAGGCCTTTGTGGCCTTCGCGCAGGAGATGGTCGCGCGCATCGGCAAGCTCTGAGCGGAGGGTGTTTCACGTGAAACCTCAGAACATCCTCATCCTCCCCGGCTGGCAGAACAGTGGCCCCGACCATTGGCAGAGCCGCTGGGAGGCCAGCCACGGCTACCGCCGGGTGGAGCAGCACGACTGGATGCGCCCCAAGCGCGGTGACTGGATCGCGCGCCTGGAAGACGTGCTGCTGGGCTGCGACGAACCCGCCGTGCTGGTGGCGCACAGCCTGGGCTGCCTGCACACGGCGGCCTGGGCCTCGCACTCGAAGAACACCGATCGTGTGAAAGCCGCGCTGCTGGTGGCGCCAGGCGATGCCGAGCGGGAAGAGATGCGCCCCGTGTTGCCCAGCTGGTCGCCCATCTCCCTGCAGCGCCTGCCGTTCCCCAGCGTGCTGGTGGGCAGCCGCAACGACCCGTACTGCAGCTTCGAGCGGGCCGAGGCGTTCGCCATGGCCTGGGGCTCGCGCTTCGTCGACCTGGGCGAAGCCGGCCACATCAACGCCGAGTCCGGCCTGGGCGACTGGCCGACCGGCCATGCCGTGCTGGCCGAACTCATGAACCTCTGACAATCGAAAGAAGAAGACCCATGGTCACCAAGAAACCCAAGGGCCTCGGCCGCGGACTCGAAGCCCTGTTGGGCCCCAAGGTGGAAGAGGGCGCCGCCGCGCCGGCCGCCGCCGAGGGCGCGCCCAGCAGCCTGCCCGTGACCGAGCTGGTGGCGGGCATGTACCAGCCGCGCACCCGCATGGACGAGGGCGCGCTGTACGAGCTGGCCGAGTCGATCAAAGTGCAGGGCGTGATGCAGCCCATCCTGGTGCGCCAGCTGGCCGACGGCCCGAACGCCGGCAAGTACGAGATCATCGCGGGCGAACGGCGCTTCCGCGCCTCCAAGCTGGCCGGCCTGGACAGCGTGCCGGTGCTGGTGCGCGACGTGCCCAACGAGTCCGCCGCCGCCATGGCGCTGATCGAGAACATCCAGCGCGAAGACCTCAACCCGCTGGAAGAGGCCCATGGCCTGCAACGCCTGGTGAAAGAGTTTGGACTCACTCACGAGCAAGCGGCCCAGGCCGTGGGGCGCTCGCGCAGCGCCGCGAGCAACCTGCTGCGCCTGCTGCAGCTGGCCGAGCCGGTGCAGACCATGTTGATGGCGGGCGACCTCGACATGGGCCATGCGCGCGCGCTGCTGGCCCTGGACAAGGCCCACCAGATCACCGCCGGCAACCAGATCGCGGCCAGGAAGATGTCGGTGCGCGAGGCCGAGGGCCTGGTGAAGAAGCTGGGCGCCGAATTCGCGCTGGCGCCGCAGAAGCTCAAGAAGGAGAAATCGCGCGACATCCGCCGGGTGGAAGAAGAGCTGGCCGACCTGCTGACGGCGGACGTCGAGGTCCGGGTCAAGAAGCGCGTGAAGCGCCACGGCCGCTTCGAGGACATGGGCGAGGTGGTGATCCAGTTCGGCTCGCTGGAGGCCCTCAACGGCATCATCGACCGGCTGCGCGGCACCGCTGCCCACTGACGGCCCCGCCTGCGCCGGGAGAAACAGGCCTGTTTCTCCCGGCTTTTTCCCCGCATTGCACCACTTGACAGCCGCATAACCTGAGCTGGCCCGGTCTTGCGGCGTTGTGCCTTGCTCTGAAAGTTGCCACTCGACTTGGGCCACCTGAGGAGGTACCCATGTCGCAACGCTTGAATCTGGGGCAGCGGCTGCTGCTCATCAATGCCACGCTCGTCGTGCTGCTGCTGGCCGTCGCGGCCACGGTCTGGATCATGATGGGCCGGGTGGTGGATGCCGCCGAACGCATCAACGAAACCAACGTGCCCCAGCTGCAGATCATTGCCGAGCTGGAGCTCAACGTCACCCGCACCTCGCTGCAGGTGCGCCACGCGATCCTCTCGCGCAACCCCCAGGAACTCGACGCCACGCTGGCGGACATCGGCGAGAAGAAACGCCTGCTGCTCGACGCGCTCAAGGTGTTCGGCGAGGGCATGATCGACGACGCCGGGCGACAGGCCTTCGCGCCCCTGCCGGCCCTCATGACCGAGTTCTGGCGCATCGGCGAGGCCAACGTGAAGCTCATCCAGGAAGGCAAGAAGGACGAAGCCTTCGCCTACCTGGTGGACCACACCATCCCCGCGCGCAATGCCCTGTTGAAGCCCTTGGCCCAGGAGAAGAAGCGCCAGGGCGAGCGCCTGGCCTACCGCATCGACGAGATCGAGAGCCTCTCGAAGCTCGACCGCAACATCGTGGTGGTCTCCGTGGTGGTCGTTGCCCTGGGGTTGGCCGGGCTGGCGATCTACCTGCGCAAGGTGGTGCGCTCCCTCGGTGCCGACCCCGATGAACTCAAGCGCATCGCCGACGCGGTGGCGTCTGGCGACCTCGGTGTGTCCATGCGGGTGCGCGAGGGCGACACGCACAGCGCCCTGGCCAAGCTGCGCACCATGACCGAACGGCTGGCCACGTCCGTGCACGCCGTGCGGCAGGGGGCCGAGGCCGTCTCCAACGGCAGCGCGGAAATCGCCTCGGGCAACAGCGACCTCTCGCGCCGCACCGAAAGCCAGGCCAGCGCGCTCGAGCAGACCTCGGCATCGATGGAGCAGCTGGGCAGCACCGTGACCCAGAACGCGGAACACGCGCGCACCGCCAACCAGCTCGCGCAGGGCGCCTCCAGCGTGGCCCAGCAGGGTGGCGAGGTGGTGAACCAGGTGGTCGACACCATGAAGGGCATCGAGAACAGCTCGCGCAAGATCGCCGACATCATCGCGGTGATCGACGGCATTGCCTTCCAGACCAACATCCTGGCGCTCAACGCGGCGGTGGAAGCCGCGCGCGCCGGGGAGCAGGGCCGGGGCTTCGCGGTGGTGGCCGGCGAGGTGCGCAACCTCGCGCAGCGCTCGGGGCAGGCCGCGAAGGAAATCAAGGACCTGATCGGTGAGAGTGTGGAGCGCGTGGAACGCGGCGTCACCCTGGCCGACAAGGCCGGCACCACCATGCAGGAGGTGGTGGGCAGCATCCGCCGCGTCTCCGACCTGGTGGGCGAGATCACCAGCGCCAGCGCCGAGCAGAGCGCCGGGGTGTCCCAGGTGGGCGAGGCTGTTCTGCAGATGGACCAGACCACCCAGCAGAACGCCGCGCTGGTCGAGCAGATGTCCGCCTCGGCCACCAGCCTGCGGCAGCAGGCCGAAGACCTGGTCCGGGCGGTGGCGGTGTTCCGCCTGGGCGCGGCGGCCTGAGCCCGGTTGCAGGCTTTCACAGGCGGAGCGGGGACTTCTGAGCACAATGGGGTGGCTGTCCCGCACACCATCCCTTTTTTCAGGAGCCTCCCGATGACGATGTCGAACCTCTCCAGCCCACGCGTGTCCCGCCGTCCCCTGCTGGGCGCCCTGGCCACCGGCCTGCTGCTCACGGCCTGCGGCACGCCCGTCACCAACCCGCCGTCCTACACCGTGACCGGCACGGCCCGCTTCGAAGGGACGATCGCCCTGCCGCCCAACGCGGTGCTTGACGTGTCGGTGGCCGACGTGTCCCGCGCCGATGGCGGCTCCGTCACGCTGGCCCACTTCGCCGGCCCCGCCAGCGGCCCGCAGCCGCTGCGCTTCAGCCTGCCGGTGGAGCAGCGGCGGGTGCAGGAGAAGGGCAGCTACTCGGTGCGCGCCGAGATCCTGGTGGATGGCAAGGCCTTGTACGTCACCGACAGCGCTTACCTCGTGCTCGGTCACTCAGGCACGACCCATGCCGACGTGCTGCTGCGCCCGGTCGACACCCGTGCGCAGCCCGCCGCGCCCAGGATCGAGAACGTGCGCTGGGTGCTGGTGTCGCTCGACGGCCAGCCCCTGCCCGCGCAGGACCCGGCCAAGGCGCCGCACTTCGTCTTGAACAGCGACGGCCGCCGCGTGACCGGCTCGGGTGGCTGCAACGAACTCATCGGCACCTACACCCTGAACGGACAGGCCCTGCAGATGCTGCGCGGCCCACGCCGCGAACTGCAAACCTGTGCGGCCGACATGGAGCGCGAACGCGCCTTCATGTTCGCGCTGGCCACCACCGAACAGTGGGCCATGCAGGGCCCGCGCCTGCGCCTGCTGGACCGGCTGGGCGCACAGGTGGCGGTGCTGGAGGCGCGCCCGGCGCCCTGACGCCCACCGATCGACCCCCCCGGGGTACACGCATCGGGGTGCCGGTGCGTCGATTCGTTCCCTGAACAGAGTCCTTCAATGACTCATGACGCGAACTCGTGCGTCATGTGCGTTGTGGTGCGCGCGCCGAAATAGATTGCGCGGCTGAGCGTTCTGCCGCCACGGGGATCAGCGTCAACACATAGAGCACCACCACCAGGGGCACGGCCAGCACCAAACCAATCCACAGATGCAGCTTGCCCTGCGTCAGCACGAAGGCGTCGTCGCGCACCGCGAACAACGGAAAGCGCATGAGGTTGTAGCCATCGAGCCGCAGCATCAGGCTGGCTTTCTGCTCACCCTGCAGTTTCAGCCGCCACGCGGGGTAGAGCAGACCCGACGAGGGCGCTAAGGGGCGCAGGTTTTCTAGTTGCGGGTGCTCTACCCATTGCCCTTGATCGTCCTGAATCCACAGGCGCACTTCGTCCTGGGTCGGCAACTCGTAGGTAAGCAGCCAGGCCTGGGGGTCGGGGCCGGGGTTGCTGAGGGTGAGTTGTGCCCAGTAGGGGTAGGGCAGCCACTTGCCAAACGCATGGTTGGCATGCGGCAGAGGGATGGCATCGCCCGCCGCGACAAGGGCACCCACCCGCCCAGGAGTGAGTTCGCCTTGCGGGTCGGCCACGGTTTGCAGGGCGGCCCAAAGGGGGACACGATCCGCGCCAGGGTCCAAGGGCATTGCTGCGGCAAGGGAATGGGCCCCCAACAACAAGGCCATGAGGGCCAGCCACTTAAACCAGCATGCCATTCGCTTTGGCCCAGGCGATGTACAGACTCGAGGCCTGCGTCCGGTTCTGCACCCCCATTCACGACAACATGGCCCGCATTTGCGAAGGCCGCACGGTCTTCATCGTGGCGCACCGTCTCTCGACGCTGCGGCTGGCGGACCGCGTGTTGGTGCTCGACGGCGGGCGGTTGATCGAAAGTGGCCACCATCGGGAACCACGCGGGTTGGCGCCAGGCCGAAGCCCTGCATGCCCAGGCACGTGAGCAGTTCCATCAGGCGGAGCAGGATCTTCTGTTGCGTGCCGCTCAGTCCTATCTGGATGTGCTGGTGGCCCAGGAAGGCGTGCGCGCGGCGGGCTCTTATCGGACCGCCGTGGAGCAGCAACTGGCGTTGGCGACGCGAAACTACGAAGTGGGCACCGGTGCCGTCACGGACGTCCACGAGGCGCAAGCCAGGCGCGATGCGGTTCAGGCGCAGTGGGTGGCGGCTCAAAACGATGTGGAATTGCGCCAGGCGGAGCTGCAGCGGCTCTTGGGCGATGCGCCGGGCGCGCTGCAACCGATGGACCCTGTGGCCGCCTTGCCGCCGTTGCCTGAGGGTGGGCTCGACCGCTGGCTGGATGCCGCACGGGCGGGGCACCCGGGGGTGAGGCTCCAGCAGGCCGCTGTGGACGCCGCGCGTGCGGATGTGAAACGCCAGACGGCCGGCCACTCACCGTCGCTGGACCTGACGGCGAACTACGGCCCGGCCTACGCTTCGGGCAGCATGGGGTCGCCAGCGGACATTGCCAGCCGGGTGCGCACGGCCCAGCTGGGCGTGACCTTCACGTTGCCGCTCTACGCGGGTGGCGGCACCCAATCCCGCGTGCGCGAGGCCTTGGCGTTGTGCGACAAGGCGGAGGAAGAGCTGGAAGCCGCGCGGCGGCAGGCGTCCACGCTGGCGCGTCAGGCTTACGCCGGGCTGGCCAACGGGCAGGCGCAGGTGGAGGCACTGGCTTCGGCGGTGCGTTCCAGCGAGGCCGCTCTCGAGTCCAACCGCATTGGCTACCGCATTGGCACGCGCATCAACACGGATGTGCTCAATGCCCAACAGCAGCTGCACACCGCCCAACGCGACTGGCACAAGGCCCGGGCCGACAGCCTGATGAGTGCCCTGCGGCTCAAGGCCGCGGTGGGCGAACTGTCCGAGGCCGATCTGGCCGCCAGCAACGCGCTTCTTGCGCCCCGACTTCCATGACCACGCTTTCCAACCCATCGATGCACACGTCCATCCCAGGTTCGCCGGAGCCGGCCGACACCGTTCATGCACTCGCCGAACTGGCGCGAACTCAGGCCCAGAACACCTTGCAGAAAATTCCCATGCTGGGCGCTGTGACTTGGCTGATGCTGCAGCAGTCCGCTTTTCGGGCCTCCCTGTTGGCCGACCTGGAGTGGCGCGTTCTGCCCCCGCTGATGCTGGGGCAGGCGCGGCTCTTCATGCGCGGCGACGCGCCTGTGGGCTATGCGTCCTGGGCCCTGCTGTCGGAAGAAGCCGCCTGCCGCTGGCGCCAATCGCCGCATCGCTTGGCGCTGCAGGATTGGAACAGCGGCGAACAGGCGTGGCTGATCGATGTATTCACGCCCTATGGTGGGGCGCGTGAAATGCTGGAGGAGTTGCGCAGCACCCAACTCGCGGGGCGGGAATTGCGCCAGCTTGTGCCTTTGCCCGAACAATCCCCTCAGGAGCTGCGTTGGCCACCGGTGGAGGGCTTGGACGCCGGAGCGATCAAAGCGCGAAGATCTTCCCCGGGTTCATGATGTTGTCCGGGTCGAGCGCGCGCTTGATGGTGCGCATCATGTCGACCGCGCCGGTGCCGGCCTCGGTCACCAGGAAGTCCATCTTGTGCAGGCCCACGCCGTGTTCGCCGGTGCAGGTGCCTTCCAGGCTCAGCGCGCGCGCCACCAGTTTGTGGTTGAGTTCCTCGGCCAGCGTGTGCTCTTCGGGCTTGTTGGGGTCGATCAGGTAGCCGAAGTGGAAGTTGCCGTCGCCCACGTGGCCGACGAGGAAGTAGGGCAGGCCGGCCGCGTCGGCCTCGCTCACCGAGTCCAGCAGGCAGTCGGCCAGGCGGCTGATGGGCACGCAGGTGTCGGTGGAGATCGCGCGGCACCCGGGCTTGCTCTGGATCGCGGCGAAGTAGGCGTTGTGCCGCGCCGTCCACAGGCGCGTGCGCTCCTCGGGCGTGTCGGCCCATTCGAAGGCGTTGCCACCGAACTCGCTGGCGATCTCCTGCACCGTCTCGGCCTGTTCCTTCACGCTCGCGGGCGAGCCGTGGAATTCCATCAGCAGCATGTTCTCTTCGCGCAGGCCGAGCTTGCTGTGCGTGTTGACCATGCGCACGGTGTTGTGGTCGATGAGCTCGCAGCGCGCGATCGGCACGCCGAGCTGGATCACCTGGATCACGGTGCGCACCGCGGCTTCGATGGTGGGGAAGGAGCAGGTCGCGGCCGAGATGGCTTCGGGCAGCGGGTAGAGCTTGAGCGTGATCTCGGTCATCACGCCCAGCGTGCCTTCGCTGCCCACCATCAGGCGCGTGAGGTCGTAGCCGGCGCTGCTTTTCCTGGCGCGCGTGCCGGTGCGGATGACCTCGCCGCGCGCGGTGACGACTTCGAGCGCCAGCACGTTCTCGCGCATGGTGCCGTAGCGCACCGCGTTCGTGCCCGAGGCGCGCGTGGCCGACATGCCGCCGATGGAGGCGTCGGCGCCCGGGTCGATCGGGAAGAACAGGCCTTCGCTTTTGACCGCCTCGTTGAGCGCCTTGCGCGTCACGCCGGGCTGCACGGTCACGGTCAGGTCTTCGGCGTTGATGGACAGCACGCTGTTCATGCGGCTCACGTCGATGCTGATGCCACCCTGCACGGCCAGCAGGTGGCCTTCGAGCGAGGAGCCCACACCGAAGGGAATCACCGGCACGCGGTGCTGGGCGGCCAGCTTCACGGCATCGGCCACGTCCTGCGTGCTCTCGGCGAACACCACGGCCACCGGCGGCGGCACCTCGTACACCGACTCGTCGCGCCCGTGCTGCTCGCGCACCACCAGGGCGGTGGAGCATTGCGCGCCGAATCGCGCCTGCAGGGCCGTGAGGAACTCGGCCGGGACGGCGCGCTGGTGGACTTCGGGGGTGAGGTGGCTCAGGGCGGTGGGGGCGTTCATGGGGCTTGTCTCCGGCAGCAGTGGGGTGTGCAGTCGGTCAGTTTAAGCCTTGGGGGCCGCCGTGTGCGGCCCGGGCGCCCCGCCCTCAGCGGCGGGCGGGCAGGAGGGCGGTGTGGGGGTTCAGGCGCACGGGACGCGGTGTGTCGGCCTGGCGCGAGGACGGGGTGAAGGCGGAGAGGGCGTGGCGCGTGGGCGGTGCGACCTGCACGCTGGAGAGACCGGCCAGCCCCAGGGCGCAGGCGGCCATCAGCTGCACGCTGCGTTTCTCGAAATCCGAGATGGAGAGCGGGGACTGGAGACGAAAGCGGGACATCGGTGTGACTCCTTTGAAACGGGGAACGAAGCCGCATTACGCCCGCATCACCGGCCCGGGCCAAGCGCTTTTGCCTGCCGTTGCGCTCTGCCAAACACCTTTGCCTCAGACACATTTCCCCTCATCCGGTTACGGGTTCCGGCCGGATGCCCGACCTCGGGGACAATCGCTGTCTCACCATCGGCCAACAAGAGGCATTTCATGGGCAACCGACTCACCCAGATCGCCACCCGCACCGGCGACGCCGGCACCACCGGGCTGGGCGACAACACCCGCGTTTCCAAGGACAGTCTGCGCGTGCACGCCATGGGCGACGTGGACGAGCTCAACTCGCACATCGGCGTGTTGCTGTGCGAGGAGATGCCCGAGGGCGTGCGCCAGCTGCTGGTGGAGATCCAGCACCAGTTGTTCAACCTGGGCGGTGAACTGTCCATCCCGGGGTTTGAACTGCTCAAGCCCGAGGCCGTGCTCGCGCTCGACGAGGCGCTGGCCACGCACAACGAGGCCCTGCCGCGCCTGCAGGAGTTCATCCTGCCTGCCGGCAACCGCGCGGCCAGCCAGGCCCATGTGTGCCGCACGGTGGCGCGCCGCGCCGAACGCGCCGTGGTTGCGTTGGGTCAAGCCGAAGAGCTGAAGGAAACGCCGCGCCAGTACCTCAACCGCCTGAGCGACCTGATGTTCGTGCTCGCGCGTGTGCTCAACCGCATGAACGGCGGTGACGACGTCTACTGGAAGAGCGAGCGTCTGGCCAAGGCCGACGCACCATGAGGGTCGCCGTCGCCGCCTGGCTGGTGCTGGGCCTGGCCACCGGGGTGGTGGGGCCTGCCGCCGCGCAAGGCAAGGGCAAGAAGGCCGACGCGGCGAGTGAGGTGACGCTGGTGTGCGAGGCGGCCTACCAGCCCGCGCGCACCACGTGGACGCGCACCGTGCGCATCGGCTACGACAAGAAGCGCGTGCGCTCGGTGCACATCGACGGCGTGCCGGTCTACACCTTCACGGTGCGGGAGACCGTGATCCTCACCGCGGTCGACAACGAGCGCATCCAGATCGACACCGCCGCCCAGACCTGGACCAGCGACTTCCGGGGCCAGGCCACGGCGCAGGGGCGCTGCGAACGCGGCTGAGCCGCCGACCGGTCAGCGCGGCCCCAGCACCGCCATCGTGATGCGCGAGACGCAGGTGAGTTCGCCCGCCTCGTTCGTCAGGTCGATCTGCCAGACCTGCGTGGTGCGGCCGATGTGCACCGGCCGCGTGACGCCGGTCACCCAGCCGCTGGTGGCGCCCTTGAGGTGGTTGGCGTTGATGTCCAGGCCCACCGCGCGGTGGCCTTCGGGGCAGCTGTAGGCCGCGCCGCACGAGCCCAGCGTCTCCGCCAGCACCACGCTCACGCCGCCGTGCAGCAGGCCATACGGTTGTTTGGTGCGGGTGTCCACCGGCACGCGGGCGCGGATGAAGTCGTCGCCGACCTCCAGGAACTCCACGCCGAGGTGTTGCACGGCGGTGTCCTTGTGGATGGCGGTGAGTTCGGCGACGGAGATGGGTTTTTTCCAGATGGGCAAGGTCGGGCTCCTGTGATGGTGGGGTCACTATAGGAGACGGCCGGTTTCCTTCGCAGAAGGCGGCGAATGCCTACAGACGGCGGCGGCGCGCGCCCGCACCATCCAGGTTGGAGCAACCCCTTCATGACACTCGCACGCCGCTGGGCCCTGGCCGCAGCCGCCCTGGTGGCGCTGTTGGTGTTCGCCTGCCTGGCCGTGTGGGCGTGGCTGCCCAGCGATGACGAGCTGGCGCGGCGGGTGGAGGCCGAATTCGAGGCCCGCCTGGGCCAGAAGCTCGTGGTGGGCGCGGTGCGCTGGCGCGTGCTCGGCGTGCCGGAAGTCGAGGTGCTGGACGCCCGCACCGAACAAGCCGAAGCCATCGAGGTGCGGCGCATCGCGATCCGCCCCCAGCTCATGCCCTTGTGGCGCAAGCGACTGGTCATCGACCGCCTGGAGGTGGATGGCGCCGTGGTGCCGCGCAAGGCGCTGGCCGCCTACCGGGGCAAGACCACGGACCGCCAGGCGGGCACGCTGGTCCTGCGCTCGATCGTGTTCACCGACGTGACCTACATCTCCTACAGCGAGGTGCCGGTGGTGTACGAGGGCGAGATCGAGCTGGACGAGGACCGTCGGCCGGGCCGCCTGCAGATCCGCCGGCCGGACGCGAATCCACCGGTCTCGCTGGACGCCACGCGCGACGGCCGAGCCGAAGCCGGCGCGGACCTCTACCAACTGCGTGTGCAGGCGGGTGGCGGATCGGCGAACGGCCAGGCACGGCTGGCCACCTCGGCCGACGGCCGCATGGTGCTCCAAGGGGAACTCGCGCCAAGGCGCGTGGACGTGGCTGCGCTGATGGACGCCTTTCACCGGCGCTCGTTCGTCGGTGGCCTTGCCTCGGGCCAAACGGCACTGAGCGCCGAAGGCGACACGGCGGTCGAGCTGTTCCGCTCGCTGCGCACGCGCAGCGTGCTCGACGTGGAGCGCGCCCGCCTGCTGCGCATCGACCTGGACAAGGCCATCAAGTCCCTGGGCGAGGACCGCGCCGGCCAGACGCCGCTGGACAGCCTCAGCGGCGTCATGGCCACGCGCAACACCGAACAGGGCATGCGGACGGAGTTCACCGAGGTGAAGGCGGTGGCGGGCAGCTACAGCGCCACGGGCAAGGCCACGCTGCACCGCCAGCAGATCGACGCGCAAGGGGAGCTGGCGATCGGCGGCGGCATCGTGAGCGTGCCCTTCGCCGCGAAGGGGCCCACGCGCGAGCCGGCGGTGGAGATTTCCTGGGGCGCCCTGGCCGGGGCGGCGGTCGGCACGGCGATCCTGCCGGGCATCGGCACCGCCATCGGGTCCCGGATCGGCGGCGCGGTCAGCGGGCCGCCGAAGGTGGGGGCGGACAAGGCCGCCCCCGAGCGCACGCGCCGGTGAGGAGGCTCAGGCCTTGGGCGTGGCCCGGCCGCGGTTGAGCAGGGCGTACAGGATGATCGCGCCGAAGGTGGCCGTTCCGATGCCCCCCAGCGCGAAGCCGCCGAACTTCAGCGTGTAGTCGCCCGTGCCCAGGATCAGCGTGATCGCGGCCACCAGCAGGTTCTTGTTGTCGGAGAAATCGACCTTGTTGTCGACCCAGATCTTGGCGCCGGCGATGGCGATCAGGCCGAACACCACGATGGACACGCCGCCCATGACGGCCAGCGGAATGGCCTGGATCAGCGCGCCGAACTTGGGGCTGAAGCCCAGCAACACGGCCATCAGGCCCGCCACCAGGAAGATCGCGGTGGAGTAGATCTTGGTCGCGGCCATCACGCCGATGTTCTCGGCGTAGGTCGTCACGCCGGTGCCGCCCGCGCTGCCGGCCACCATGGTGGCCACGCCGTCGCCGATGAAGGCGCGGCCCATGTACTGGTCCAGGTTGCGGCCGGTCATGGCGGTCACGGCCTTGATGTGGCCCAGGTTCTCCGCCACCAGGATGATGGCCACCGGCGCGATCAGCAGCATGGCGTTCATCTGGAACACCGGCGCGCTGAAGCTGGGCATGCCGAACCAGGCGGCGTTGGCGATGCCGGAGAGGTCCAGCGGCTTGCCCATGCCCAGCCCGTTGGTGAGCACGGCGTAGAGGATGCTGGCGATGATCAGGCCCATGAGGATCAGCAGGCGCTGGACCATGCCGCTGGTGAACACGGCCACCAGCGCGACGCAGACGAAGGTGATGCCCTGCATCCAGGCGTCGAAGCCGGTGGGCGCCATGTTCTTGATGGGGATGCCGGCCAGGTTCAGGCCGATCACCGCGACCACCGCGCCGGTGACCACGGGCGGCATGAAGCGCTCGATCCAGCCCGTGCCCACGGCCTGCACGATGGCGCCGATGAGGGTGTAGACCAGGCCGCAGGCGATGATGCCGCCCAGCGCCACGCCGATGTTGGCGTTGGGGCCCGGGCCCGCGTAGCCGCTGGCGGCGATCACCACGCCGATGAAGGCGAAGCTCGAACCCAGGTAGCTGGGCACCTTGCCGCCGGTGATGAGGAAGAAGATCAGCGTGCCGATGCCGCTCATGAGGATGGCGACGTTGGGGTCGAAGCCCATCAGGATGGGGGCGAGCACCGTGGCGCCGAACATGGCGATCAGGTGCTGCACGCCCATCACCGCCGTCTGTGGCCAGGGCAGGCGCTCATCGGGCGCGATCACGCCGCCTTGGTTGAGCGTGGAAGCCGATTTCTCCGTCCAGTTGAACATGCCCATGGCACGGTCTCCTCGTTGTCGTGTTGTGAAAAAAGGCGCCCCTCGCGCCGCAGGCATTGTGCCCGCAAAGCCTCTGAGCCGCAGCAGACTTAACACGCTTAAGTTTCGACCCCAAGGCGCGCAAAGTTTACGCAGAACCCCGCATGAGGGAGGCCGTTTTTCGCTCCTAAAGTGCGCCTTCACCCTTCAAACCCGAAACGCTGGAGACACCATGGAATTCCTCAGCACCGCCGACTTCTGGGTCGGTCTGGTGAAGATCATCTGGATCAACATCATCCTGTCGGGCGACAACGCCGTCGTCATCGCCCTGGCGGCGCGCTCGCTGCCGGCCGAGCAGCAACGCAAGGCCATCCTGTTCGGCTCGGGCGCGGCCGTGGTGCTGCGCATCGTGCTCACGGTGGTGGCGGCCAAGCTGCTGGAGCTGTCGTTCCTGCAGGTCATCGGCGGCGTGCTGCTGCTGTGGATCGGCTACCAGCTGCTCAGCGGCGACGAAGACGGCGAGGACGGGCACCACAAGGGCACGGGCACGATGATGGCCGCCATCCGCACCATCCTGATCGCCGACCTGGTGATGAGCCTGGACAACGTGATCGCCGTGGCCGCGACGGCGCAGGGCAACATGGTGCTGCTGATCCTGGGCCTGGCGATCAGCATTCCGCTGGTGGTTTTCGGCTCCACGCTGATGATCAAGCTCATGGGGCGCTTCCCGGTCATCGTGACCCTGGGCGCCGCCCTGATCGGCTGGGTTGGCGGCGAAACCGTCGTCAACGACCACCTGATGCAGGGCTACACCATGGCCCACCCCTGGCTGCACTACGTCGCGGCGGCCACGGGGGCGCTGCTGGTGGTGGGGCTGGGCAAGTTCATGCAGGCCCGCGCCACGAGCAAGGCCGAGGCCTGAGGGGGGCGCCAGCGCCCTGGCCCCGCCCGTCTCTCAACCGATCGCGGGCAGCACCTCGCCCCGGCTCTCGCCGAAGCCGATGCGCGCCGCGCCCGGCTTCTCGCACCAGCCGCGCAGGATCACCGTGTCGCCGTCTTCCAGGAAGCGGCGCTGCGCGCCGATGCCCGGCAGCGGCACGTCCTTTGTGCCGCCCACGCTGAGTTCCACGATGGCGCCGGCCTCGGCGTGCGTGGGGCCCGAGATGGTGCCGGTGCCCAGCAGGTCGCCGGGCTGCAGGTTGCAGCCGCCCACGCTGTGCTGCGCGACCATCTGCGCGATGGTCCAGTACTGGTGGCGAAAGCTCGTGGCCGAGAGGCGGTCGGGCGCGATGCCGCGCTCGCGGTGCTCGCGCGACTCCAGCCGCACTTCGAGCTGCACGTCCACGCCGCCGCGCTCGCTGTTGGCCGCGCTGTCCAGGTAGGCCAGCGGCTGCGGCTCGTCGGCCGGGTGCGCGAAGGGCACGCGGTAGGGCGCGAGCGCTTCCAGCGTCACGATCCAGGGCGAGACCGTGGTGCAGAAGTTCTTGCCCAGGAAGGGGCCGAGCGGCGCCATTTCCCAGAACTGGTGGTCGCGCGCCGACCAGTCGTTGAGCAGGCACATGCCGAAGATGTGCTGCTCGGCTTCGACCAGCGGAATCGGCTGGCCCATGGCGTTGCCCGGGCCGATGTAGAAGCCCATCTCCAGCTCGTAGTCGAGCCGGTGGCAGGGGCCGTAGGCCGGCGCGGCGGCGCCCGGTGCCATGGCCTGGCCCATGGGGCGGCGAAACGCCGTGCCGCTGACCACCACGCTGGAGGCGCGGCCGTGGTACGCGATCGGCAGCCACTGGAAGTTGGGCGTGAGCGGGTCGTCCGGGCGCATCACGCGGCCCACGTTGCGCGCGTGGTGGATCGAGGTGTAGAAGTCGGTGTAGTCGCCGATGCGCGTGGGCACGCGCATCTCCACCTCGGCCTGTGGCACCAGGCTGGCGCGCAGCGCGTTCACGCCGGGGCCGTTGGCGCCGGTCTTGAGCAGGTCGAACAGCGCGTGGCGCAGCGCGCGCCAGGCGGTCGGGCCCAGGGCCAGGAAGTCGTTGAGCGCGTCACCGGTGCAGGCGTTGACGGCCTGCGAAGCCGGGCCCGAGACCGCGTTGTCGCGCGCGATCGCGGCCAGGTCGATCACCTGGTCGCCGATCGCCACGCCACCGCGGAAGGCCTCGCTGGAACCCTTGCGGCGGAAGACGCCGAAGGGCAGGTTCTGGATCGGGAAATCGGTGCCCGGGGCGTTGGCCGATTCGAGCCAGCTGCGGGTGTTCGCGTCGTGGGTGTGGTTGAGTTCCATGGTCATGCGGCGGTGGCTTGGAGGGCGTCGTCGAAGATGGCCACGGCACGGGTCCAACCCGCCGAGGCGCCTCGGATCTTGTGGGGGAAGCAGGAGATGAAGAACCCGTCGGCCGGCAAGGCCTCGAGGTTGTGCATCTTCTCGATGTGGCAGTAGCCGATGTCGCGCCCGGCCTTGTGGCCTTCCCAGATCAGCGAGGCGTCTTTCGTCTCGCCATACTTCTGCGCGGTGTGCACGAAGGGCGCGTCCCAGCTCCAGGCGTCGGTGCCGGTCAGGCGCACGCCGCGTTCCAGCAAATACATGGTGGCTTCGTAGCCCATGCCGCAGCCGGCCGAGACGAAGTCGTTGTGGCCGTAGCGCGAACCGGCGCGCGTGTTCACCACCACGATCTCCAGCGGCTTGAGGGTGTGGTTGATGCGCTTCAACTCGGCTTCCACGTCGGCGGCCGTGACCACGTAGCCGTCGGCGAAGTGGCGGAAGTCCAGCTTCACGCCGGGCTGGAAGCACCACTCCAGCGGCACGTCGTGGATCGCGATCGCGGGCTTCTTCTCGCCCAGCGCCTTGTCCATGGTGGAGTGGAAGTGGTAGGGCGCATCCAGGTGGGTGCCGTTGTGCGTGGAGAGCTGCACCAGCTCCACCGCCCAGCCCTCGCCGTCGGGCAGGTCTTCCTTCTTCAACCCGGGGAAGAAGGGCTCGATCTGCTCGAAGGTGTTGTCGTGCGTGAAGTACTGGATCTTGGGGGCGAACGCGGGCGGGTCGCTCACCACGTCGTTCTCCAGGTAGATGGACAGGTCGATGAATTTGCGGGGCATGGCGGTGTTCTCCAGTGGGGCGGTGATGTTGGGAATCAGGGGCGTTGCCAGCGCAACAGCGAGCGTTCGGCCAGGGCCAGCACCACGTTGCTGGCAAAGCCCATGGCGCCGAGCAGCACGATGCCGGCGAAGAGTTCGCTGGCCTGGAACGAGCGCGCGGCCAGCAGAATGGCCTGGCCCAGGCCGGGTTGCGAGGCGATCATCTCGCCCACCACCGAGACGATGAGCGAGACCGTCATCGACAGCCGCATGCCGGCCAGGATGTCGGGCATGGCGTTGGGCAGGCCGATCTTGAGCACGAAGGCCAGGTGGCTGAGTTCCAGCGAGCGCGAGACCTCGCGCAGCTGCTTGTGCACGTTGGCCAGGCCGTGCAGCGTGGCCAGCAGCACCGGCCACATGGCACCGAAGGCGACCACGGCCAGCACCATGCCGCCGGAGAGGCCGAACAGCGCGATGGCCAGCGGCATCACGGCCGAAGCCGGCAGCGGGCGGATGAACTCCAGGGTCGGGCCGATCCATTCGCTGGCGCGCTGCGAGCTGCCGATCAGCGCGCCCAGGGCGATGCCCAGCGCGCTGGCCAGCACCCAGCCGCTGAACATGCGGCTGAGCGTGGCCCAGGTGTAGGCCGCCAGGTCGCCGCCGGCCAGGCCTTGCGCCAGGCTTTGCAGCGTGGCCTGCGGCGTGGGCAGGAAGGCGCGGTTGACCCAGCCGCTGGTGCTGGCGGCCCACCACAGGGCGATGAAGGCGGCCAGCACGAGCACGGAGCCCGAGGCGCTGCCGAGCGCGTTCAAGGTGCGGTTGGTTTTGTGTGCGGCGCTCATTCGAAATCCTTCGTGCTCCGCACTGCGGTGCGAGCTTGCTTGGGGCGGCCCTGCGCGGCGCTCATGCGGCCTGCTCCCCCATGGCGCGCGCCACGCGGCGCTGCAGCGCGAGCGCGCCGACGTTGATGACGTAGCCCACGACACCGATCCAGGCCAGCCAGGCCAGCATCAGCGCCGGGTCCAGGCTTTGTTGCGCGATCATCATCGCGTAGCCCATGCCGTGCGGGTTGGCCGCGATCTCCACCGTGACGGCGACCACCAGGGCGATCGCCACGCCCAGGCGCAGCGCGACGAACAGGCGCGGCACGATGGCCGGGCCGATGATCCAGGCGAAGCGCTGCCGCGGCGTGAGTTCCAGCGCGCGCGCCACCTCCAGCAGGCGGGGCTCGACCTGTTGCACCGCGGCCTGCGTGAGCACCAGCATGGGCCACAGGCAGGCGAAGGCGACCACGCTGAGTTCCATGCGCAGGCCGAAACCGAACACCAGCATGGCCAGCGGGATCAGCGCCACCGACGGAATGGGGCGCGCGACTTCCACGCTCAGGAAACCGAGCTGCGCGGCGCGGCGCGACAGGCCCAACAAGGTGCCCAGCAGCAGGCCGCCGAGCGCGCCGATCAGCAGGCCGAGCGCGGCCGTGCCGAGCGTGAAGGCCGTGGCCTCCAGCAACGAGCCGTCGGTGACCGCGCCGCCGAAGGCGCGCAGCGCGGCGCTGGGCGGGGCGATGGCATCGCTGCCCTGGCCCGTGGTGCGGGCCCAGATTTCCAGCGCGCCCAGCAGCAGGGCCGGGAACGCAAGGGACTTCAGCTTCATCGTTCAGTGCCCGAGGTAGTGGTAGAGCTCGCGGCGCAGGCGCAGGAACTCGGGGTGTTCCTTGGTGCTGAGCTGGTCGCGCGGCTGTGGCAGCGGCACGTCGATCAGCGCGGCCAGGCTGGGCAGCTCGGGCGTGGGGTTGCTGCGCAGCGCGATCACGCGGTCGCCCAGGTACAGCGCTTCCTCCAGGTCGTGGGTGACGAACATCACCGTCAGGCCTTCCTCGCGCACCAGGCGCGCCAGCTCGTCCTGCAGGGTCTCGCGCGTCATGGCGTCGAGCGCGCCGAAGGGCTCGTCCATCAGCATCACGTCGGGCCGCTGGGCCAGGCAGCGCGCGATCTGCACGCGCTGCTGCATGCCGCCCGAGAGCTGCGCCGGGAACTTGTGCCCGTGCGCGGCCAGGCCCACGGTTTTCAGCACGTGCTCGATGCGCGCGGGCCGTTCGGCCGCCGGCACGTTCGCCGCCTCCAGCGCCAGGCTCACGTTGGCCTGCACCGTGCGCCAGGGCAGCAGGGCGCGCCCGTAGTCCTGGAACACGAACGCCACCTCGCGGCTCGGGCCGGTGATGGGCGCGCCCTGGCGGCGCACGCTGCCCTGGCTGGGCGTCACGAAGCCGGCGGCGGCGCGCAGCAGCGTGGTCTTGCCGCAGCCCGAGGGGCCGATCACGCACACGAACTCGCCGCGCTTCACCGTCAGTTCGGTGGGTGAGAGGATTTGCCGGCCACCGAGTTCGATGGCGACGCGGTCGAAGTGCAGAACGGTATCGGTCATGGTCGAAGCGGCGCTGGCGTGGGGCGTGGCGTGCCTCACTTGGCGATCAGGCGCGCCACGTCGGGCACCGTCTTGAGCATGCCCTGGTCCTTCATGAGGTCGACCCAGTAGCTGAGCTGCTTCTCGGTCACCACCGCCATGGGGGGCGAGATCTGCACCTTGGCGATCACCTCGGGCGGCAGCTTGATGTACTTGCCGATGGCCGCGCGCACGGCAGCGTCGTTCTTGGGCTGGTTCATGAAGGCCGCGGCCTCCTGCACGGCCTCGCGGAAGCCGCGCGCGGCCGACGGGTTCTTGGCCACCCAGTCGCGGCGCGCGACGTGGATGATGGTGGGCTGGTTCTCGGGCAGGAAGGTCGAGTAGTACGAGGCCACGTAACCCACGCCGGAGTCGGTGATGCGGCTCATGAAGGGGTCGGCGCTCACCACGGCGTCCACCGAACCGCCGCGCAGCAGGTCGCCGTGCTGCGGGAACGAGGCTTCGACGAAGTTCACCTTGGTGTAGTCCACGCCCTGGCTCTTGAGCCAGGCGCGGAAGGTCACGTGCAGGAAGGCGCCCAGGCCGGGCACGCCAATCTTCTTGCCCACGCAGTCCTGGGCCTTGCGGATGCCGCTGCCGGCCTTGGCCACCAGGCCGAAACCGGTGATGGTCTTGGAGGTCACGCCGGCACCGGCGACCACCACGTGGTCCAGGCCGCCGTCCACCGACTGCAGGTACACGCTGGGCGTGGGGCCGCCGATCTGCAGCGAGTCGGCCTGCACCGCGGCCGGGATGGTGGAGTTGATCGGGATGAACTTGAGCTCCACGTCGAGCAGGCGCTTCTTGAAGTAGCCGTTCTCGGCCGCGACGAACACCGAGGCGAAGTCGGTCACGGCGGTGTAGCCGAACACGATCTTGGTGGGGCTCTGCGCGAAAGCCGGCAGGCTCACGGCGGCGGCGGGAACAGAGGCCAGGGCGGCCAGGGCGGTGCGACGTTTCATTGGGGTCTCCTGTGGTTGGTTTTGCTCGGGGGGCGGGGCGAAAGCGGGGGCGGGGGGCACAGCGCGGCGCGCAGTCCCCCCACGATGAAGCGCACCAGCCGCTCGGCGGCGGCCGGGTCGTTGGCGCGGTTGATGTTGAGCGAGAGGCGCTCCACGCGCACATCCACCAGGTGGTGCAGCAGGGCGCCGAGCGCGAACTGGTAGCCCCAGGCGGCCTCGGCGCGGCTGGCGCGCGGCAGGGCGTGGTGCAGCGCATCGATGAAGCGGTGCGCCAGCGGGTCGAAGAACTCGCGCAGCACGCGGTCGGACTCCTCGCCGTGGTAGGCCAGTTCGCGGCCGACCAGCTGGGCGTAGAACTGCCCCTCGGGGCTGGAGCGCATGCGGATCACCGGCGCCACGAAGGCCTCGACGATGCGCGGCAGGGTCTGCGGGTCGTCGGGGTCCTGCGAGGCGGCGTCCAGCGCGGCCAGCCGCTCCTCGATGGTGTGGCTCCAGTGCGCGAACACCGCGTGGAACAGGTCCTGCTTGGGGCCGTGGTAGTAGGCCACCAGCGCCAGCGGCACGCCGGCCTCTTCGGCGATCTGGCGGATCGTCACCGCGTGGTAGCCGCGCTGCGCGAACAGCTTCTCGGCCGCGAGCAGGATGGCCTGCTGGCGGTCGGGGCGGGGCGCGGCACTCTTCTGGCGACGGGCAGGCTCAGGCTTGCGGGACGGCATGGCGGTATTGAACATGTGTTCAAAAATGTTGTACACCCGTACAAACCCTGGGCCGGGTCGTGCGGAAGGCGGGCGCTGGTGTGTTACCAGTGCACCATGGGCAGGCCGGGCACGGGCGAGGTGAAGAAGGGGATGGTGGTGCCCATGAGGCTACCGATGTAGACCGTGCGCAGGTCGGGCCCGCCGAAGGTGACGCTGGCCATCCAGGGCGCCAGCGTGCCGCGCGCGCGCAGCATGTCCTCGGCGGTGAGCGTGCCGTCGTTCATGTGGTCCAGCAGCACCTTCGAGGCCTCGGGGTTGCCGTCGTCGAGCAGCAGGCGCCGCTCGCCCTGCGGCGTGAGCGCGATCAGCTGGTCGGTCATCACCAGCGTGCACCAGAGGTTGCCGAAGGCGTCGAACGCGATGCCGTCGGGGAAGCCGCCCAGGTGGGAGGGCCCGAACACCTCGCGGTCGGCCAGGGCGACGCCCTGGGCCGACTCCACCACGCGCATGCGGCTGATGTGCGGCCCGGTGGTCTCGACGATGTAGAGCCATTCCTCGTTCGCGTCGAAACGGATCTCGTTGGTGAAGTGAAAGCCGTCGGCCACCACGCGCAGGCCGCGTTCGTCCACCACCGCGATGTAGCCGTCGCGCACGCGGCTGCTGGCCGCCACGGTCCAGGGGTTCACGCGCGTGGAGACGGTGAGCCAGATGCGGTTCTTCGAATCGCGCAGCACGAAGTTGACCTTGCCGATCGCCTGGCCGTCGATGGTGTCGTGCAGCGTGCGCGTCTGGCCGTCGCGCGCCATCACCTCCAGCCGGTCGGTGCCGAAGTTGGCGATCAGCACGTCGCCATTGGCCGCGAAGGCCAGGCCGTTGGGCAAGGTGCCCTGCGTGTACTTGGCCTCCACGTCGTGCAGCGAAGCCTGCGCGGCGCTGGCGAAGCGCTGGTCGGCGCGCTGGCCGATGAAGCGCTGCTGCCCGTCGGCGCCGATGCGCGTGACGCCGCCGCGCGCGTCGGCCGCCCACAGCGTGCCGTCGCGCTCGGCCAGGATGCACTCGGGCCGTTGCAGGTCCTGGCCGATGGTGCGGATGGCGGCGCGGTCGACCTGGAAGCCGTCCAGCGGGTTGTTTGTCGAAGGCATGGTGGGTTCCCCGATGAGGCGGGCCGCGGGCTGCGGCCGGCGAAGGGGGCATTGAACGGTTGGCGCCGATTCTTGTACAACCGTACAAACCCTAGTCGTACCGGGCGCGGGCCCGGTCTAAGCTCGGCGCATGACCGCGCCCCACGTGCCCCAGATCCGCCTCTACCAGCAATGGCTCGCCGAGCACCGCGGCCTGCGTTTCGACGACTACGGCGCGCTCTGGCGCTGGTCCATCACCGACCTCGACGGCTTCTGGCAAAGCATCTGGGACTACTTCGAGCTGCAGTCGCCCACGCCGCACACGGCCGTGCTGGCGAAGAACGTGATGCCCGGCGCACCCTGGTTTCCCGGCGCGCGCATGAACTACGCGCAGCAGGTGTTCCGCCACGTGCGGCCGGCGCACGAGGCGGGTTTTTCCGCCGTGGTGAGCCGCAATGAAAAGGGCCGGCACGTGGAGCTGAGCTGGCCCGAGCTGCGGCGCCAGGTCGCCTCGCTCGCGCAGCACCTGCAGGCCCAGGGCGTGCAGCCGGGCGACCGCGTGGCGGCCTACCTGCCCAACATTCCCGAGGCCATGGTGGCTTTTCTCGCCACGGTGTCCATCGGCGGCGTGTGGAGCATCTGCGCGCCCGACATGGGCACCAACGCCGTGCTCGACCGCTTCCGCCAGATCGAGCCGGTGGTGCTGATCGCCTGCGACGGCGTGAGCTACGCCGGCCGCGACCACGACCGCCTGGCGGTGGTGGCCGAGCTGCGCGCGGCCCTGCCCACGGTGCGCCACGTGGTGCTGCACACCAACCTGGCCGAAGGCGAGGCGGCGCAGGCCGAGGCGCTGCAGGCCGCATCGCCCTGTGCCAGCTTCGCGGCCGCCACCGCGCGCGACGATGCCGCCACCGCCGCCTTCGAACCCTTGTGGCTGCCGTTCGACCACCCGCTGTGGATCGTCTATTCCAGCGGCACCACCGGCCTGCCCAAGCCCATCGTGCACGGCCATGGCGGCACGGTGATCGTGGGCATGGCGCTCAAGATCCTGCACAACGACGTGGGCTGCAGCTACCACCCCAACAGCTGGGGCGAGCGCTTCCACTGGTACAGCTCCACCGGCTGGGTGATGTGGAACGCGCAGACCAGCGGCCTGCTCAACGGCACCACCTGCGTGATCTACGACGGCAACCCCGGCGGCAGCAAGGACAAGCCCGACTGGACCACGCTCTGGCGCTTCGCCGCCGAGTTGGGCGTGACCTTCTTCGGCGCGGGCGCGGCCTTCTTCGCCAACTGCATCAAGGCCGGCGTCGACCTGGCCGCGTGTGGCGACCTGTCCGCCGTGCGCGCGCTCGGCACCACCGGATCACCGTTGTCGGAAGACGCGCAGCGCTGGGGCACCGATCAGTTCCGCCGCATCGCGAAGAGCGAGGCGCAGCAGGACATCTGGTGGTGCAACATTTCGGGCGGCACCGACTTCGCGGGCGCTTTCATCGGCGGCAACCGCGAGCTGCCGCAGACGCCCGGGCGCATGCAGTGCCGGCTGCTGGGCTGCGCGGTCGAAGCGTGGAACGAGCAGGGCCAGCCGGTGATCGACGAAGTGGGCGAGCTGGTGTGCGCGCAACCGATCCCGTCGATGCCGCTCTACTTCGTGGGCGACGTGGACCACCAGCGCCTGATCGGCAGTTATTTCGACACCTACCCGCCGGGCCAGGGCCGCAAGCCCGGGGGTGGCGACCTCGGCCCTGAGGCCGGCGCGGTCTGGCGGCACGGCGACTGGCTGCGCATCGGCGCGGACGGCTCCTGCGTGATCTACGGCCGCTCGGACGCCACCATCAACCGCCATGGTCTGCGCATGGGCACGAGCGAGCTCTACAGCGCGGTCGAGGCCCTGCCCGAGGTGATGGACTCCATGGTGGTGGACCTGGAGTACCTCGGGCGCGAGAGTTACATGCCGCTGTTCGTGGTGTTGCGCGAAGGCACCGTGCTCGACGATGCGCTCAAGGCGCGCATCAACGACAGCATCAAGACCGCGCTGTCGCCGCGCTTCGTGCCCAACGGCGTGTTTCAGGTGGCCGAGATTCCGCGCACGCTCTCGGGCAAGAAGCAGGAACTGCCGATCAAGAAACTGCTGCTCGGCCAGCCGCTGGAGAAGGTCATCAACCGCGAGGCCATGGCCAACCCGGGCTGCCTGGATTGGTACGTGAAATTCGCGGCTTCGCGGGCGTAGCTGCTCTGCCAGGTTTTCGCGCCTGCACCTCGTGGGCCCGCGAGTGCCGGGCGCTCTGCTCCGCGGGTGTCCCCCGGCGGCTGGTGCCGCCTCCTCCTTTACCCCGCTGCGCAGAGCGCCCGGCACTCGCGAGCCGCAGCGTGCTGAGGGTGGGCGGGGGTGTTCGACCGTCCGCGTGCCACAGAGGGGGAGGTCACCGGGTGTCCGGCGCAGCGGCGTAAAGGAGGAGGGGCGGCGAAGCCGCCCCGGGGGACAGCCGCGGAGCCGGGCACCCGGTGGCCTCCCCCGTTCGTGCCGGCGTGAGCCCTCAGTTCGCCACCGTGAAGCGCTGGCGCGTGTGTTTGGGCGTCTCGATTTCGTCCACGATCGCCACCGCCAGATCAGCCACCGAGATGCCGGCAGGCGCTTCGCCCTGGCCGGGCAACAACTGGTCACCACCCGTGCGGTACTGGCCCGTGCGCTCACCCGGCGCCAGTGCGATGGGGGGAGAGATGAAGCTCCATTCCAGTTCCTTCTCACCCCGCAGGCGCGTGAGCAGGTCGCGCGCGGCCAGCGCACCCTGTTTCCACTCGGCCGGAAACTCGGGCGTGTCCACCAGCTGCAGACCGGGCGCCACCTCCAGGCTGCCCGCGCCGCCGACCGCCAGCACGCGCTGCACACCGGCCTGCTTCGCGCCGGCCAGGATGCCGTCGTAGCCCAGGCCGAACAGGCGGTGGATCTCGGCCTCGCTCCAGCCCGGGTTGTAGGCGCTCACGATGGCGCCGTGGCCGGCCACGGCCCGGGCCACCTGCGCGGCGTCGGTCACGTCGGTCTTCACCATCTGCAGCCGGGGCTGGGCGGCCAGCTTGTCGGGGTGGCGGGCGAGGGCGGTCACGCTGTGGCCGCGCGAAAGCAGTTCGGTGAGCACGGCGCTGCCGACGAAACCGGTGGCACCGATGAGGGCGATCTTCATGACGGGACTCCTGAAAAGGTTGGGATGGATCTAGTGTCCTGGCTACACGAAAAGCGCGGTAGGCGGCAAAATCCGCTTTCTTCTTGTAGAAAATCTAATCAATGAGCAGCGAAACTACCGCCTGGACCGACAAGCTCAAACGCATGGCGCTGTTCGCGGAGATCGTGGACAGCGGCTCGCTGAGCGCCGCCGCTCGCCGCCTGGGCAGCACACCCTCGGCCGTGAGCCAGCAGCTGCGCCTGCTCGAAGAGGCCCTGGGACTGGTGCTGCTGCACCGCTCCACCCGCCGCCTCACGCTCACCGAGGCCGGTGAGCGTTATTACCCCGCCTGCGCCGCCATGGTCGCCCAGGCCCGCAGTGCCGACCAGGCGCTGGAGCGCCTGCGCGACGAACCCGAGGGCGAGCTGCGCCTGGCCGCGCCGATCGGCTTCGGCGAGCTGCTGGCCAGCGCGCTCGAACCGCTGCGCCGCCACCCCCGGCTGCGGCTGCACCTGTTGCTGGACGACACGCCCATCGACCTCATCGGCGAGCGGGTGGACCTTGCGCTGCGCGTAGGCCGCTTCACCGATTCTTCCCTGGTCGCGCGCCGCCTGGGGGAACTCCAGCGCCAGCTCTGCGCCGCGCCGCGTTACCTGGCCGAACGCGGCTGGCCGCGCCACCCAGGCGAACTCGCCGGGCACGACTGGCTGGGCCTGCCGCCGCGCGGCACGGCGGTGGACACGCTGAGCTTCCAGGGCCCGCAAGGCGAGCGCGAAGAGGTGCGCGTCGAAGCGCGCCTGCTGGCCTCGCAGGTGACCGCGCTGCAGGCCATGGCGCTGGCGGGATGGGGTCTGTACGTGGGCATGGCCGACGACGTGCGCCAGGCCCAGGCCGAAGGTCGGCTTGCGCCCGTGCTGCCGGACTGGCGGCTGGAGCCGGCGGCGGTGTTTGCGGTCACGCCCCGGCGCGGCGAACAACCGGCCAAGGTGCGCCATGCGCTGCAGGCCCTGCAGCAGCACTTCGCGGCCCGGCCGGGCTGAGCGCCTCTTACAGCGCGGCGAGCTTCGCCATGCCCCAGGCGACCACGCCCACCTGCACCAGGTTGAGCAGGATGCCCGCCATGTGCAGGCGCCGGAAACTCGGGATGGCGGAGGCGTCTCCGCCCGCGATCCGTTCCCGCAGCGCGTCCATGCGCGGGACGACCCAGCGGCGCACCGCGAAGACAAAGGCCGCCACACCGCCCATGGCCAGCCCCACCGCGACGCGGCCCACCGCCAGCTGGCCCAGGGCCCCGAGGCTGGCGGCGACCACCACCACCGAGTAGTAGTAGTTGAACAAGCCCCGGACGAAACGCGCGTCCTGCGGCGTGTCGTGTTTCAGGATGAGCAGTGGCGGCGACGCAAAGGTGAAGAACACCATGGGAAAGATCAGCGCGACCAGCGACAGCAGCACGACAGCCTTGGACAGCATGGGGTTCTCCTTGCCGCGGTGGTCTCGGCTGGGGCGCCGCGGGCCATGAGGGCCGGCTGATGCTCATCCGCCAAACTGACGGATGACTTACATCGCACGGCCACCCGTCCGCTGCGGTGCTTGCCGCCACGGGCCTCAGAGCGGTGCGTCGCTGGAAGGGGTCTTGGTGCTGTGGGTGAGGCCCATGTGGATCCCGCTGCCGGCATGGGACCACAGCCGCTTCGCCAGTTCTTTCGAGTGCTGTTGGGCCGCCCGGTCCTTCAGGGCCGACAGCGCCATCAACAGGTCGAGGGGCCCTTTTTGGGCGGCCTCCTTCAGCCCCTCCTGCCAGTCGCTTGGCAGCGGCACGCCACGGGACCTGAAGTGGACTTGAATCCACTGGCGGGCTTTCTCCGTGTCTCGGTGGATGGCCTGGCGCAGGGCGGCCACACCCATGCGGCTCAAGGCCTGAAGCGCCTTCACCAGGCCCTTGTACGAGCCTGCCGCGATCTCTGGATGGAGCGCCCGCATTTTCTGCAGTTCGGCGGCGCCCGCGATCTTTTGCGACCGCAGGAACTTGGCCGACCAGAAGGGATTGCCCGTGGCGTGGCCCCTTTTCAGCTGGTCGAGCTCGGTCTGGATCGCCTGGATGTTCTTGGCGCGGGCGGTCTTGTTGGGCCACGCCAGCGCGGCGCGGTAGAAATTGAGCCGGTTCGGGTCCAGCGGGTGGCCCAGCCTCGGTGTCGACGTCGCCACGCCGTGTTGTTGGGCGAGCTTCTCCAGGCGAAAGAACGCCTGCAGATGGGTGACGCAGCCGGATGCGTCGGGCGCGGCTTCCGCGCGCTCCCTGGCGGTGTGCAGCTGCGCCTCGAGGCAGGCCAGGGCGGTCTTGCGCTGGCGAGGGTCGCGGCTCTGGAGCGCCTTCTCCAAGGCCCCAGGGGCGCTGTACAGCGCGGCCTGGTGCGTGGGGTCCGCCGACGCCAGCGACAACTTCCCAAGCGAGGTGGAGGACAGGTTCAAAGGGGAGAGGGGGCTGCCCAGGCAACGCTCGAACAGGTACCGGATGAACGCGCCTTCATCGTTCAGGCGGTAGCCCTTAAAACCGAACACACCACCGCCTTCGCCGGCACCGATCGTCCAGGTGTGCAGTTTCTGCCCCGACAGTTGTCGGGCCATCGCCAGCGCGTGCTGGACGTCCGGGTCCTCCACGGAGCGGCCCGCCGTTTCGCAGCGCAGGCGGAGCTCGCGCAAGGCCGCGAGGCGGCAGAGGGCCTCGGGAAAGCCGCCACCCGTGGGGTAGGCATGCAGTGAGGCCACCACCTTGGACAGGGTCTGGCCCCGCAGTTTTTCGGACACGGACAGGAATTGCTGCAGCAACCGCAGCACGGCATCCACGTTGCGTGCATCCATGTCGTGGAGGGAGGTGATGCCCAGCGCGGCATAGAACGCCTCGCCTTCTGAAGGCATGCCCTTGACGGTGGCTTCCACGAGCGCCTGCACGTGCGGCACGAGCTGCCGTTTGCCGGCCGCATCGCTGGCCTGGCAGATGGACATGAACGACGCCAGCGTGTCGGTCTGCAAGGGCGCGGTCCGAGCGTGCCCTTGCAGGACGGTCAGAAAGCCGCCCGCGTCCCGCGGCGAGATGCCGTAGCCGTTCTGAAGGACTTGCTGGTACTTGACGTTGGCGAAATCGTGGTCGTCGCGCAGGCATATTTCGATGTTGCGCCACTGGCCGCCGGCGATCCAGCCGGCGACGGTGGCGCGCGCCTGCGCCTCCTGTTTCGCCTCGTGGCGGCGGGTCTGCAGCAGGTCCCAGGCGTCTTGCGGCGTGTTCATCACCTCGTGGGTGTGCACACACAGGCGGCGCAGGAACGGCTGGAAGCCCTCATCGTTCCAGTGCCGCTGGATGAGCCGCGGGGTCAGGGACGATTGGCGAAGGTCCCCCATGCCGGAGCCCGGCGCGAGGTGCCGGGTCCAGCGCGGTTGGACCGGCTCGGCCGGGCGGGCGATGTCCGTCGGCGCGTGGCCGAGGGCTTGCCACCGGTCCAGGGCCATCAGCTGGTCCCAGGCGGAAACGTCCGAACGCGCATGGAAGCGCCGCAGCGCCTCGGCCTCCGACGGGGAGCTGGCCTGCGAGCCCAGCTGCACGATGAGCCGGGTGAGCGGCTCGCGGTCGCCATGGATGGCCGCGTCGATCACCGAGGGCGAGAGGCCGAGGGCGATCAGCATCTGCCGGGTGCGGTGTTGTGTGGTTGGCGCCAGAAGCCGATCGACCAGGCTGCGCGCGATGGCCTGGATCGGGCGACCCTGGTCAGGGTCGGCCAGGCCCGGCATCGCGCCGGTCTTGCGGTCGTGGTGGGCCGCCACCGCGCGGCAGGCCTTGTCGTGGCGCTTCTGCTCAGCGGCCCTGACCTTGGCGCGAATGCCGTACCACAGCATGTAGCCGCCCGCGAGGAGGATGCCCACCAGGCCGGGGATGCCCATGGTGGCGGCGCCGAACAAGGCGCCGCCGCCCAGCGCGGTCAGCGCTGTGGCTGCCACGGCGCCCCCCAGGCTGGTGCCGCCGTAGATGCCGCGGATCCAGCCGTGCAGGTCCAGCAGGTTGGCGTCCAGCCGTTTCAACTCCCGCCATTGGTGGCGGTGCTCCATCAGCTCCAGCAACTCGGGGCAATCCGCGCCGTGGGCTTCGAAGACGTTCTTGTCGAACCGCTCGGCCAACAGCAGCGTCTTGCGCTCCCGGCGGGCATCCATGCCCTCGCAGACGGCCTGCAGGATGTGGAGGACGCCCGTCACCATGTTCATGGAGCCGGAGAGGTAGGGCAGGGCGACGGCGATGTTCTTGGCCGCGCCGGTCAGCGGCCCGCTGGTCGACAGGCCGCTGACCACGGCCGACGGGACGGTCTTGAGCAGGGAGAGCGAGCCGAAACCGACGTCGCGCACCCCGGCCAGCAGGCAGCGGGGGATGAGATGGCCCGGCTCCAGGCACTGCTTGAACGTCGCCGCGTGGGTGTCCGCCAGCGCCCGCAGTCTGGCCTGAGCTTCCTTGAGCAATGACAGGTCGCGCGGGTTCTGCGCGCCTGGAGGCCGTCGCAGGAACTCCGCCTCCAGGCCTGCCAGGGCCTGGAGGCCGGACGCCGCGCTCAGGTAGACGCGGCAGGCTTCCAGTTCCTGCTCGCGGCCCGCCAGCGCGCCGCGGATGCCGTCCCAGGTGATCTTGGTGTCGCCCGCCTGTCCCAGGCCGACGACCAGCGCCGGCAGGTTGTGCAGCCCCGAATTCGGGTGCTCGGCGCCCGTCTGGAAATCGATGCCCGTCCCGAAGCCCGCGCCGACGGTGGCGTACAGCAGGACGCACCACACTGGGTAATAGTGTTGGGCGGAAACGAGGGGGTCGAGGTCGTCCTTCAGGGGGGTGAAGGCCACGCTCTGGAGGATGTCGGCCACCCGCTGCTGGACGTCGAGGGAGGGCCCCTCGGCCTGCAAAAAGGACGGCCGCAAGAGCTCGAGGGGAATCTGGCTGGCCTCCCAGGCGGAGTCGGAGGGCGACGATCCGTTGGCCGGGGAGTGGGCGTCTTCGATGAGCGTCCTCTCATCGGAGTCCACCGTCTGGTCGCCGAAGGGCAGAGGGAATGAATAGACCGGCAAGCAGGCGCTGATGGTGCTCAAAATGTCCTCCCTGTTTCAGTTTCGTGGGTGAAAGAACTGAAACAGGGAAGTGATCCGAATCTCCTGGGGGGTTCGGTCTGGCCACCTCGGGATTTCCCAGGGGAGGCGCCCCGGGCCGCCGAAAGGCCTCGTTCAGCCGCGCCGGCTCACCAGCACGATACCCAGCGCCACGCCCACCAGCGCCACCACCAGCTGTGGCGTGAGCGGCTCGTTGAGCAGCACCACGCCGAACACCAGCGCGAACACCGGGGTGAGAAAGGTGAAGGTCGACATCTGCGTGGCGGGGTAGTGCCGCAGCAGCCACATCCAGGTGAGGTAGCTCGCGAAGGCGCCGACCACGGTCTGGATGCCCAGCGAACCCCAGGCGCGCGCCGAGTAGTCGAGTGACCACACCTCGCCCAGCGCGAGCGAGATGAAAGGCGCGACCACCGCCGTCACCGCCACCTGGTAGAACAGGGTTTTCTCCGCGCTCGCGCCCGAGAGCTTCGTGGCGCGGATGGTGAGCGTGGTCAGGCCCCAGAGCGTGCCGGCGGCCAGCGCCATCGCGTCGCCCAGCCACGCACCGGCCACCGGCGAGCCGTGCATGAAGCCTTCGCTGAAAGCCAGCGCCACGGCGGCGAAGGCGATCACCAGGCCCACCCACTGGATGCGCCGCAGCCGCTCGCCTGGCACCACGCGCGGCAGCAGCAGCGCCACCACGAAGGGGCTGGTGTAGAGGAACACCGTGAGGCGCGATGCGCTGGTGTGCAGCAGCCCGAGGTAGATGAAGGCGAACTCGCCGGCGAACAGCGAACCCGCGAGCAGGCCGGCCTTGAGCGTGCCGTCGCGCGTGAACAGCGGCACACCGCGCACCCGGCACCAGGCCCAGATGAGCACGGCCGCGCCCCAGAAGCGCAGCGAGGCCTGCCACAGCGGCGGCACCTCGGCCACGGTGTCCTTGATCAGGATCTGCTGGAAACCCCAGAAGGCGCAGCACACCACGAGCAGGGTGATGGCGAGGGAGTCGAGGTGGGTCTTGCGGTCGGCCGGTGAAGTCATGCCGGCGATTGTCGGCGCGCGCCGATGTCCCGGCTGTCGCGTGGGCTTCGTGCGGGGTCAGCCGGGCTGCGCGAGCCGGCGCAGCTGGTCCTTGAGCCGGCGCACCTCGGCCGCGCTCAGGGTGCCGAGCACCGCCGCCTCGTGCTCGCGCGCCTGCGCGATCAGCGGCGTCACCTTTTTCTGGCCGGCGGGGGTGATGTTCACCAGCGTGCGGCGCTGGTCGGCCGGGTCGTCGCGCAGCGCCACCCAGCCCTGGGCGGCCAGGCGCTGCACGAGCTTGGTCACGGTGGGTTGCTGGCTCAACACCTCGAACGCCAGCTGGCCCACCGGCATGGGTGGACGGCCGGTGAGCGTGGCCAGCACGCGCCATTCGATGCTGCTCAGGCCGGCGTCGCGCACCACGGCGTCGAAGTCCTTGAACAGCGCATGGTTGGCCTGCCCGAGCAGGTAGCCCAGGTAGTCGTCCGTGAAGCGCTCCGCCGTCATCGCCTTCAGAGCGGGTGCTCGGTGTAGAAGCGACCGCCGTGGAACAGCAGCGGCGAGGCCTCGGGCCGATGCCGGCAGCGCTCCACCTCGCCCACGAAGATCACGTGGTCGCCTTCGGCGTACTGGCTGCGGTTGAAGCACTCGAAGCTCGCGGCGGTGCCGTCGAGCAGCGGCGCGCCGCTGGCCCCGCTGGTGAAACCCACGCCGGCCCAGCGGTCGGTGTCGCGCGCGGCAAAGCGCTCGGCCAGCGACTGCTGGTCGGCCGCGAGCACGTTGATCGCGTAGTGCCGGCCATTGGAGAACGCGGCCATGGAGCCCGCCACGCGCGCCAGGCTCCAGAGCACCAGCGGCGGCGACAGCGAGACCGAGTTGAAGGAGTTGGCCGTCAGGCCCACGAGATCGCCGCTGTCGGTGCGCGCGGTCACGATGGTTACCCCGGTGGCGAACATGCCCAGCGAGGCGCGGAACTCGTGCGCCGAAAAGTCAGGGGGCCGGGCTTGGTGGCCGGCGGAGCGGGCTGGGGACATGGTTGGAATTTATATGAAAATTCATGAATAATGGCAATGCCGGCTGCAAGACCCTGACGCGGTCCGGCCCAAGACAAGGAAAGCCCATGCTGCAGGAGCGGACCGAACCCGCCTGGATCGATGCCTTCGAAACCGTGCTGCGCCGCTGCGCGGTGCAAACCGGCGATACGGTGGCCATTCTCGGCGAAAGCCAGAGCCGGCCCGTGCTGATGGAACTGGCGCGGCTCGCGGCGGCCCGCCTGGGGGCGCGCAGCTTCACGCTCACGCTGCCCTCGGTGTTCAGCACCGGCGAGCCGGTCTCGCGCTCCACCGGCGCCAGCCCTGCCCTGCAGCAACTCGCGCCGGTGATTGCCGCGCTGTCGGGTTGCACGCTGGTGGTGGACTGCACGGTCGAGGGCCTGATGCACGCGCCCGAGTTGCCCGCCATCCTGAAAGGCAATGGCTTCACCCAGCCGCGCGTCGTCTACGTGAGCAACGAACACCCCGAGGCGCTGGTGCGGCTGCTGCCCGACGACGCGACCGAGGCGCGCGTGAAAGACCACGTGAAACGGGTGCGCGGCGCCCAGGCCTTGCGCGTGAGCTCCGCCGCCGGCACCGACCTCACCATCTCGCTGCAGGGGGCGGTGGTGGGTGGCAACTGGGGCAGCACCACACGCGCCGGCACGCTCACGCACTGGCCCGGTGGCATGGTGCTGGCCTTTCCGGCGGCCGGCAGCGTCCACGGCACGCTGGTGCTGGCCGAGGGCGACGTGAACCTCACCTTCAAGCGCTACATCGAGCGCGCCATCACAATGACCATCGAGAACGACCACGTGACGCGCATCGACGGCAGCGGTGTGGACGCCGAGCTGCTGCGCAGCCACTACGCGGCCTGGAACGAGAAGGAGGCCTACGCGGTGAGCCATGTCGGATACGGCCTCAACGAAGCCGCGCGCTGGGACAGCATGGCGCTCTACGACAAGCGCGATTTCAACGGCACCGAATTGCGCGCCTTCGCGGGCAACTTCCTCTACAGCACCGGCGCCAACGAAGTGGCCGGGCGCCACACGCGCGGTCACTTCGACTTCCCCCTGCGCGGCTGCACGGTGGCGCTGGATGGCCGTGTGGTGGTCGACGCCGGCCGGGTGGTGGCCGCATGATCCCGCGCTTCACGACCCTGGGCAGCGGGCCCACCGTGCTGATGCTGCACGGCATCGGCGGCGGCCACGTCGCGTTCGCGCCGCAGGTGGAAACGCTGGCCGCCGCGGGTTACCGCGCGGTGGCCTGGGACATGCCGGGCTACGGCCACAGCGCGCCCATCGAGCCCTACACCTTCAAGGGCCTGGCGCAGAGCTGCATCGACCTGATCGATGCGCTGCAATGCGAGCACGTGGTGCTGCTGGGCCACAGCATGGGCGGCATGGTGGCGCAGGAGGTGGTGGCGCGCCGGCCCGAGCGCGTGAGCCGGCTGGTGCTCTGCGGCACCTCGGCCGCCTTCGGCAAGCGCACCGACGGCCGCAGCGCCGACGCCTGGGCGCAGCAGTTCATCGCCCAGCGCACCGCGCCGCTGGACGCGGGCCAGAGCATGGCCGAGGTGGCGCAGCGGCTGGTGCCGCAGATGGTCGGCCCTGGCTCCCTGCCCGAAGGCCTGCGCCTGGCCGAGCACTGCATGGCCGGCGTGCCCGCCGCCACCTACCGCCGCGCGCTGGATTGCCTGGTCACCTTCGACCGCCAGGCCGCGCTGGGCGACATTCGCGTGCCCACGCTGCTGATCGGCGGCGAGTTCGACCGCGTCGCCGCGCCCGCGGTGATGAAGCAGATGGCCGAGGCCATTCCCGACGCGCGCTACGCCGAACTCAAAGGCATCGGCCACCTGATGAACCTGGAGGCGCCCGACGACTTCGACGCGCTGCTGCTCGACTTCCTGGCGCAGACGCGCGCGCTGCACTGAGCGGCACTTTCCAAGGCGGTCCATGCGGCGAATCCACCTTGCTCTGGCCACCGCTCTGGTGCTGGCCGCGCTGGGGGCCGGGGCCGAGCCCGACGAGGCGCTGCTGGGCAAGGCCCAGGGGTATCCGGTGGGCAACGCCACCACCTGGGGCAACAACCCCTACCGCGTCGGGTCCTGGTCGGCGCTGGACCGTGTGCCGGGCGTGCACGTGGCCCGGGTGGCGCCGGCATCGCACGCGCGGCCGCTGCCCGCCATGGCCGCGCCGCCCGCCGTGCACTACCGCCACCGCGAGCACAGCTACTCGCTGGACGACTACCTGGAGCACCAGCGCGCCACCGGCCTGCTCATCCTCAAGGACGGGCAGATCGTGGCGGAGCGCTACCGCTACGGCCGCGAACCCGGCGCGCGCTTCCTGTCCTTCTCCATGGCCAAGAGCGTGACCTCGCTGCTGGTGGGCATCGCCCAGGCCAAGGGCCTCATCGCCTCGCTCGACGACCCGGCGGAGAAATACGCGCCCGCGCTGGCGGGCACGCCCTACGGCGCCACGCACCTGCGGCACCTGCTCACCATGACCTCGGGCCTGCAGTTCAGCGAGCGCTACGACGGCAACGACGACGTGACGCGCCTGGCCGTGGCCTTCATGCAGTCGCCCCGCGGAGCCATGGAGGTGTTGCAGACCATCACGCAGCGCAACGCGCCGCCCGGCGAGCGCTTCGCCTACGCCAGCGGCGAAACCGAGGTGCTGGGCTACGTGTTGCGCGGCGCCACCGGCCAAGGCCTGGCCGCGCTGACCCAGGCCTGGCTGTGGCAGCCCATGGGTGCCGAGCACGAGGCGTTCTGGCGCACCGGCGGCGACGGACAGGAAGGCGCCTTCGCCTTCTTCAACGCCTCGCTGCGCGACTGGGGCCGCCTGGGCGTGCTGCTGGCCGACAACGGCCGCGTGGGTGAGCACCAGGTGGTGCCGCGCGACTACCTGATGGACGCCACCGACGAGTACCGACAGAGCCACGCGCTGCGGCCCGGCCGCAGCATCCCCTATTACGGCTACGGCTACCAGTTCTGGCTGCTGCCCTTCAAGGAGCGCACCTTCCTCATGCGCGGCGTGCACGGGCAGCACCTGTTCGTGCAACCCGCCAGCGGCCTCGTGATGGTCGTCACCTCGGCCTGGGAGCACCCCGGCGGTGGCGGGGACGACAACGCCCGGACCGAGACCGACGCGCTCTGGCGCGGCGTGCTGGCCTCGCTCGGCGGGCGCATCGACTGATCCTTCTTCCCCCCTCGTTTTCAAGGGACACACCCATGGACGCCTTCCCCTCCCTGAGCTTCACCCCCGCCGTGGGCGACCTGCCCTTCACGCCGCTGCAGCGTGAGCTGCTCCAGCGCGCCCACACGCTCGGCCGCGGCCGCTTCGCCGCGCGCGCGCCGCAATGGGACCGCGAGGCCAGCTTCCCGTTCGCCAACTACGACGACCTGCGCGAGGCCGGCTTCCTCCGGCTCTGCGTGCCCACCGCACACGGCGGCCTGGGCGCCGACTACGCCACCTACATGATGGTGGCCGCCGAGATCGGCCGCTTCTGCGGTGCCACCGCGCTCACCTGGAACATGCACATCTGCAGCACCATGTGGACCGGCGTGCTGGCCGACGGCATCGCCATGACCGAGGCGCAGCGCGCCGAACACCTGGCGCGGCGCGAGTTGCACTTCCAGCGCATCGTGAACGAGGGCGCGGTCTACGCCCAGCCCTTCAGCGAAGGCAGCGCCGCCGCCGCCGGCCGCGCGCCCTTCGGTACCACCGCGAAGAAGGTCGAGGGCGGCTGGCTGGTCAACGGCCGCAAGATCTTCGCCAGCCTCTCGGGCGCGGCCGACTACTACGGCATCCTCTGCACCGAAGACAAGGGCGACGACCACCCCGACGCGCGCGACACGCTCTACATCAGCGTGCCCGCCACCAGCGCGGGCTTCTCCATCAGCGGCGAATGGGACCCGCTGGGCATGCGCGGCACCGTCAGCCGCAACCTCGCGTTTAAGGACGTGTTCGTGAGCGACGCCGAACAGCTCATGCCGCGCGGCATCTACTTCAAGGGCGCGCAGACCTGGCCCGCCATGTTCTTCACGCTCTCGCCCACCTACCTGGGCATCGCCACCGCGGCCTACGACTTCACGGTGAAGTACCTGCGCGGCGAGGTCGAGGGCGAGCCGCCGGTGAAGCGCCGCCAGTACCCCACCAAACAGATCGCGGTGGCGCAGATGCGCATCCAGCTCGAAAGCATGAAGAGCCTCTTCCAACGCGCCATCACCGAGGCCAAGCCCAACCCCACGAAGGACGAGAAGCTGCGCCTGTACGCCGCCCACTACAGCGTGATGGAAGGCGCCAACGACATCGCGCGCCTGGCCATCCGCACCTGCGGCGGCCAGAGCATGATGAAACACCTGCCGCTGGAGCGCCTGTACCGCGACAGCCGCTGCGGCGCGCTCATGCTGCCCTGGACCGCCGAACTCATCCTCGACCGCATGGGGCGCGAGACGCTGTACGAGGCCGGCGAGCGCGACGAATGAACGGGGAACGAATGGCGGGGCCGGGCTCCTAGAATGCCGGGATGTTCCAAGCCCGCCGGTTCCCTTCCGTTCTGCCGCTGTGCCTGGCGCTGCTGGGCCTGTTGACCACCCCCGCCCAGGCGGCGCCGGCCCACCCCTGCGAGGCCCTGGTCGCGCGCCTGCCCAACCTCAAGCGGGCGCTGTGCGACGCGGCCGAACTCAAGGCCACGCCCGGCCGCTCGGTGCAGGGCCGCACGATCTACGCGCGCGACGTGAGCGCGCCCGACGCGAAGCTGCGCGTGCTGGTGGTGGGCGCGATGCACGGCGACGAACTCTCGTCCGCCGCCGTGGCCCTGCACTGGATCCAGCACGCCGTGCAGATGCCGGCCAACGCGCACTGGCGCTTCATCCCCGCGCTCAACCCCGACGGCCTGCTGGCCCGCCCCGCGCGGCGCACCAACGCCAACGGCGTGGATCTCAACCGCAACTTTCCCACGCCCAACTGGCAACGCGAAGCCAAGGTGTACTGGGAGCAGCGCACCCGCAAGGACCCGCGCCGCTGGCCGGGCTCGAGCCCGCTGTCCGAGCCCGAATCGCGCTTCCTGCACGACGAGATGGCGCGCTTCCAGCCCCACCTCATCGTCAGCATCCACGCGCCCTATGGCGTGCTCGACTTCGACGGCCCGGGCGTGCCGCCGCCCAAGCTCGGGCGCCTGTACCTCGACCAGGTCGGCATCTTCCCCGGCAGCCTGGGCAACTACGGTGGCGTGCACCAGGGCATGCCGGTGGTCACGGTGGAACTGCCCAGCGCGCTGCGCACGCCGCTGGACGCAGAGATGCGCCAGATGTGGATGGACATGCAGCGCTGGATGGGCGAGCGCCTGCGCCCCGAGGACGCCGCGCCGATCGTGCTGCCGGTGAAGACCGCCCGCAAGACCGGCTGAAGGGTCAGGGCGCGGGAGTGGCCGCGTTGCCGCGCACCAGCGACCACAGCGCTTCGGCCGACTCGGTCATCTCCATCGGCTGGCGGTACAGGCGGATCTGCATCGCCAGCGCCCATTCCTCCCCACCGGCGACCACGAGCTGACCGCCCGCGAGCTCGGCCGCCACCAGGCTGCGCGGCAGCCACGCGATGCCCCGGCCTTCCAGCGCCATCGCCTTGAGCACCACCGCGTGGTGCGCGGCGAACACCGTGTGGTGGGGCACCTCACCACCGAGCAGCGGGCGCAGGCAGGCCTGCAGCATGCGGCCCAGGCCCGACGAGGCGTGGTACGCGAGGATGGGCAGGGGCTCCTGCGCGGGCGTGGGTTCGCCCAGGCGGAAGGCGGGCGTGCCATCGGGCCGCGCGGCCGCGACGGGCAGCAGCGTCTCTTCGCCGATGGGGTGCATGGGGTGGCCCGAAGCCTCCAGCCGGCCCGGCACCTCGGGATGTCCATAACAGAGCAGGAACTGCACACTGCGCTGCAGCATCAGGTCTTCGCAGGCCTCCAGGTTGTTGGAATGCATCTGCACCGTGCGCGGGCCCAGCGTCTGCTCCACGCGCGAGAACCACGATGGAAAAAATGCCAGCGAGAGCAGGTGCGTGGCCGCGAAACGCAGGCCGGCCGCGGCCTCGTCGTGCGCTGCGCGCGCCAGGCTGCGCGCCGACTCCAGCCGGCCCAGCAGGTCTTCGAGCAGCGGTTTGAAGCGTTGACCGGCCGGCGTGAGCACGGCGGGGTGCGCGCTGCGGTCGAACAGCGGCACGCCCGCCCATTCTTCCAGTGACTTGATGTGGCGGCTGAAAGCCGGTTGCGCGATGTGGCGCGCCTGCGCCGCGCGCGAGAAATTGCCGCTCTCGGCCAGCGCGAGGAAATCCTCCAGCCAGTCGAGGTCAAGGGGTCGGTTGCCGGGGCCCATGGGCGAGAGATAGTTGTATGCGATTCGGGTATTGGACGCCGTGCGGTCCGCCGGGAATGATGCCACCCATTGCTTCTTCCTTCACCCCCAACAGCACCATGAAAATCGTCGACATCGCCGAATCCACCCGCCCCATCAAGTCGGACATCCGCAACGCCTACATCGACTTCTCCAAGATGACCCTGAGCCTGGTGGCCGTGGTCACCGACGTGATCCGCGACGGCAAACCCGTGATTGGCTACGGCTTCAACTCCAACGGCCGCTACGGCCAGGGCGGCCTGATCCGCGACCGCTTCCGCCCGCGCGTGCTCGAAGCCGAGCCGGCCAGCCTGCTCGACGCCACCGGCGACAACCTCGACCCGCACAAGGTCTGGGCGCAGATGATGATCAACGAAAAACCCGGCGGCCACGGCGAACGCTCGGTGGCCGTGGGCACCATCGACATGGCCGTGTGGGACGCCGTCGCCAAGATCGCCAACCAGCCGCTGTACCAACTGCTCGCCGAGCGCTACGGCAACGGCACACCCGACCCGCGCGTGTTCGTCTACGCCGCCGGCGGCTACTACCACCCCGGCAAGGGCCTCGATGGCCTGCGCAAGGAGATGGAAAGTTACCTGGAGCGCGGTTATTCGGTGGTGAAGATGAAGATCGGCGGTGCTTCGCTTGCCGACGACTGCGAGCGCATCGAATCCGTGCTCAAGATCCTCGGCCCCGGCCAGCAGCTCGCGGTGGACGCGAACGGCCGCTTCGACCTGAAGACCGCGATCGACTACGGCAAGGCGATGTCGCAGTACCCGCTGTTCTGGTACGAAGAAGCCGGCGACCCGCTGGACTACGAACTGCAGGCCGAACTCGGCAAGGTGTATGCCGGCCCCATGGCCACGGGCGAAAACCTGTTCTCCATGCAAGATGCGCGCAACCTGATCCGCCACGGCGGCATGCGCCCGGACCGCGACTGGCTGCAGTTCGACTGCGCGCTGAGCTACGGCCTGGTGGAGTACCTGCGCACGCTGGAGATGCTCAAGCAACACGGCTGGTCACCCAGCCGTTGCATCCCCCACGGCGGCCACCAGATGTCGCTCGCCATCGCGGCCGGCCTGGGCCTGGGTGGCAACGAGAGCTACCCGGATCTGTTCCAGCCGTATGGCGGTTTCCCCGATGGGGTGAAGGTGGAGCAGGGTTATGTGAGCTTGCCCCCGCTGCCGGGGATCGGGTTTGAGGGCAAGTCGGATCTCATTTCGGAGATGCGGGCGCTGGCAAGTTGAGCCCGTCTGCCATCGGAGCGAATGGCATGGGCACTCGCCTTCTCTTGCGCACGATGACGGGAGCGGGTTGTGGCTGGGGTTGCTGAAAGCCTGAAGACGGGCGATGGTCGTTCTGCGCGCTCTCTGCCTTGCGAAGGGCCGTGCGCACCTTGGCGGCATTCTCTGCGCCGCGAGCAGGCTCACCGTTTCTCTGAGTCGTCAGATTGAGGGGAGGTGTCCTGTTCGAAGCTCTTTTTGCCTTCCTCCAACCCATAGGATCGTTTGTGAATGGAGAGAGCCCCACGGATTCTGTAGCGGCAAGCTCCTATTAATCGATCGAATTATCAGATTGAGAATCGGACTTAGGTGATTCATAACTCTTTTTTGCTTTGCGCCATCCAAGAGGATCATGTGTAAAAGCTCTTAGATCCAGTGTTGCCGATTTTGAGGAAAATGCAGCAAAGCCCATGAGAGTCATGCCAACGAAGACTCCAAAAACCACTATCCATGGGTGTGGCTAAAAATAGAGCGGGCCAAAGGCAAGGACGACCCCAGCAAGCCCAATGCTTAGTGATGTGAGCGACTTTAAATTTCCATTTTTGTCCCGCAACGATTTCATTTTTCATCCTTCATTTTTTTGCAAAGTTTTATTCCATTGATCATTTATCCAGTCATTGAAGGGTTGACTGCTTTTTGAATTTTTCCATGCCTCTACAACTTCATTTGTTATTGGGGCGGCAAGAGGAAGTTTGTTGTCAATTTGATATTGGGCCAACTGCAAAAGCGTATCTTGCAGTCCTTTCCCCATGTCTGGCCTTGCGGCCTGTTCCAGAACACCGGCGACAAATCCCACGCCCGTAGCCGTCACTGCGGTTGCCGCTGCTCCCGGCTGATGAGGACCAGGGACAGTTGCCGCAGCCGTGGAGCTTGCTGCAACCACACCCGCTACTCGGCTAGTACCCGCGCTCCATCAAGGCCTGTTGGGCGCGGCCTGCGGCAACGTTGACCCCTTCGATGCCCAGGCATCGGCCGATGGCAGGATCGTGGCCGGCGATCAAGCCATCGAGTGCCCACTGAAAGGACCCGCTCGAATCACCGGTCAATGCGACTTCGTGGATGGGCAGACAACGAGCCTCGACCTCTGGCCACGGTTTGAGCGGTTCAAGTGCTGGTGGTGGCGGTGCCTTGGGCTCGGCCTGAAGCTGCCTACGCTGCGCGCTTTCGCGCTCCTGCTGCAAGCGCTCTTGCTGTTCACCCTGCTGACGCAGCCCTTGCGATGGCGCCGTCGGCGCTTGCGCGTGCGCAGTTCCCGCCATGCTCCCTAAGAGCAACACCGCCCAGCTCAGTGCATGCCGACGAATGTCCTGCTCATGGATGCCCTTGCGCATCCCTCCCACGTGCAACCAATTCACATCCCACCCCAGATCTGTTGTTCCAGAACGGGGAAGTCAGATGGTCGTTAAGCTTTTGGCCGCGTCATCGTTCCTCCCCGAAGAGCGCGGAGTTTTTAAGTGCGACTTGGGCTTGTGGGATGAAAGTGCCGGAGTGCAGTGTTTGAACTACAAAGTGACTGAAAGGGGGACCAAAACGATTTGTCAGCTGCGTGACGTTGTTTGCAACCGCCGCACGCCAGCCGGCGCGGTCGCCTGCGTGCGGGTTCCCATGCCCTGGAACCCGAAGTTCATCGCTGGTTGCTCACCGTGGATGAGTTCTGCAATCGCTTTGCCGGAGCCCGCGCCATGCGTCCAGCCCAGCGTGCCGTGGCCGGCGTTGATCCACAGCTTGCGCAGCTTGGTGCGGCCGATCAAGGGGATGTTCGTCGGCGTGGCGGGGCGCAGGCCGCACCAGAACTGCGGGTCACCGCCTTCGTCGGCCGTGCGGGTGTCGGCCACACCGGGGAACACCTGTTCGATGCGGCGCACCAGCATGTCGCAGCGCTTGCGCGCCAGCGGCGTGTCGAGCGAGAGATCGAAGCCGCCGAGTTCGATGGTGCCGGCCACACGCAGCTGGTTGCCCAGCCGCGAGACGGCGCATTTCATCTGGTCGTCGAGCAGGCTCACAGAGGGCGCGCGCTCGGGGTTCAACAGGGGCAGGGTGGCGCTGTAGCCTTTGCCAGGGTAGATCGGCACGTTCACACCCACCGAGGCGAGCAGCGGCGTGGAGTACGAGCCACAGGCCACGACGAAGGCGTCGGCCTTGAGCACGCTGGCCAGGCCGGTGATGCGGTCGCGCACGCGCACCTGGCGCACTTCGCGGCCGTCGCTTTCCAACTGCTCGATGTCGTGGCCGAACAGCAGCCGCGCGCCGCGCTGGCCGCACAGGGCCGCGAGTTGCTGCGTGAACACGCGCGCGTCGCCCGATTCGTCGCTCTGGGTGTAGGTGCCACCGACGATGCGATCCCCAAAGGCCTGGAGCGCTGGTTCGATGGCAAGCAACTCTTCGCGAGTGACCACGCGGCGCTGCACGCCGAAGCGCTGCATCACCGCGGCCGCGTCGGCCGCGCCATCGAAGGATTTCTGGTCGGTGTAGTAGTGCGCGATGCCGCGCTCGAGGCGGTTGTATTCGATGCCGGTCTCGGCCACCACGTCCTTCAGGGCCGCATGGCTGTAGGCGCCCAGCGCCACCAGTTGCGCCACGTTGCGCACGAAGGCCTTGTCGTTGCACTGGGCCAGGAACTGCAGGCCCCAGCGCCATTGCGCCCAGTCGAGCTGTGGGCGGAACAGCAGCGGCGATTCGTCGGAGAACATCCACTTCAGGGTCTTCAGTGGCGCGTCCTTGTTGGCCCAGGGTTCGCAATAGCTCACCGAGATCTGCGCCGCGTTGGCGAAGCTGGTCTCCAGCGCGGCGTCCGGCTGCCGGTCGACCAGGGTGACCTCGTGGCCTCGCTGCAGCAGGTGCCACGCCGTGCTGATGCCGATGATGCCCGCGCCCAATACCGTGACTTGCATGATCCGCTCCACAAAAAAGGGGATGGTGAATGCGCCGCAGTATGGAAAATATCGGGTGCTTGGTGAAGTGAAATTAAACTAAAATCGCATTCATCAGAACGACTTATGTGCAGGCCACAAGCCGCGCACGCCGCTCTCTGCCGGAGGTTTCCCATGAGCACCTTTGATCCAGACGCCCTTGAATGCCTGGCCGCCATCATCGAAGAGGGCGGTTTCGAGCGCGCCGCGCAGCGCCTCTCGATCACGCAATCCGCCGTCTCGCAGCGCCTGCGCGCGCTGGAGGCGCAGGTCGGCACGGTGCTGATCGTGCGCAGCCGCCCGCTCAAACCCACAGCGGCGGGGCAGCTCATGCTCAAGCACGCCAAGATGATGCGGCTGCTGCGGGCCGATCTGGAGAAGGACCTCAAGGAGCTCGCGCCCAGTTCCACCGGCAACGGGCGCGACGACGAGCGCATCTCGGTGGCGATCAACGCCGACAGCATCGCCACCTGGGCCTTGCCCGCGCTCGACGCCCTGGCGCAGGGCGGCCTGCCGATCGAGATCATCACCGACGACCAGGAGTTCACCCACGAGTGGCTGCGCGAAGGCCAGGTGCTGGGCTGCGTGACCTCGCTGGGGCAGGCCTTGCGGGGCTGCAAGATGGAAGCCCTTGGCACCATGGACTATGTGGTGGTGGCGCAAGCCGCCTACGCCGCCGAGCATTTGCCCAAGGGCCTGAACGCGCACAACTTCCACAAGGTGCCCTTCGTGGCCTTCAACCGCAAGGACAACCTGCAGCACGGCTTCGTGTCCAAGGCCTTCGGTCTTTCGCGCGTGATGCTCAAGCAGTTGTTCGTGCCGTCCAGCGAAGGCCAGGTGCGCGCGGTGATGGCGGGCTGGGGCGTGAGTGTGTTGCCCGAACTGCGCGTGCGCGACCTGTTGGCCCGCGGCGAGCTGGTGAACCTCGCGCCGCGCCATCGGCTGGGCGTGGCGCTGCATTGGCATTGCTGGAACCTCAATTCCGACGTGCTCGATGCGCTGAGCACGGCCCTGCGCCGCGCCGCCGCCCACAACCTTCGAGGCGTCGAGGCGGTGGCGGCCTGAGGTCGGAAAACCCGTTCGGCCGAATGGTGACTCACCGGTCATGATGTCGACGCATGCGTCGATCTGATGCAGAATCCGGGACCAGTCACAAGGGCTTCCATGGTCAGCGCCGTCGCCAAATCCCCCGTTCTTCCGGTTCCCAAGCGCAGTTTCCGCGCGCAGATGCACCTGGCGCGCGAGGACGCGATCATCACGGCGGTGAACCGCCTGCTGGCCGAAAAGGGCTTCGAGGCCATGACCCTGGACGAGGTGGCGATCGAGGTCGGCATCGCCAAGGCCAGCCTCTACAAGCATTTTTCCAGCAAGGAAGACCTCGCGGCGGCGGCCATGGTGCGGGTGATGGAGCGCGCCCTGGCGTTTCTTGACAAGCTGCAGGGCGAGTCCACCGGCGCGCGACCGATCGACCAGCTCAAGGCCGTGGCGCGCTGGACGATGGAGGTGCAGCTGGCCGGTGAAATGCCGTCGCTGCCGAGCGAGAACTCCAGCCTGCGCGCCGCGCTGACCACCAACAAGGCCTATGTGGATGGCCTCATGGAGGTGAGCGAGCGCCTGGGCGCCTGGATCACGGCGGCGCAGGCCGACGGCAGCCTGAACCCGGCCCTGCCACCCATTGCCGTGCTCTACACCTTGTACGCACGCGCCTGCGACCCGGTGCTTGGTTTCCTCAAAGGCAGCGAGCAGTACGACAACGAACAGATCATCCAGATGGTGCTGAGCACCTGTTTCGACGGGCTGCGGGCGCGCTGACGGCGCTGGCCGCACGACCATGAAAAAGGGCCGCGGATGCGGCCCTTTCTGCGTGAGCGCGGGGGGTGTCAGCGCACCAGCAGCACCGGCACACCGCAGTGGGCCAGCACCTGCGTGGCGACCGAACCCATCACCAGGTTGCCCAGGGCGCTGTGGCCGTGCGAACCCATCACCAGCAGGTCGAACTTGCCGCCGTCGGCTGCCTTGGAAATCTGTTCGCCGGGCGAGCCGACCTTGTGGATCGCCTTGGCATCGATGCCATGGCGCTTGAGGAACTTGGCCACCGTGCCGGTGACCTTGGCGGATTCTTCCTCGTAGTACTCGTTGGCCGCCGCGGCGCCCACGGCCGCGCGTGCGCGGGGTGGCAGCGGGGCTTGCACGGTGATCATCGAGAAGCTGTTGTTCGAGCCGAACATCTCGCCGTGCGTGGCCAGGTAGGCCAGCATCTTCTTGGTGTAGGCGCTGCCATCGACAGCCAGCAGAATCTTCATAGGTTCTCTCCTTCTAGGTTGAATCAGTGCGCAGTGTATGTCCTTGGCGCACAAGGACCTTGCGCTGGCTCAAACCGCGGCAAGGCCCGGCCGCGCCGGCACGTCGATCAGCTGGTCCGGCAGAAAACCGTCCTGTTCGTTCTTCACCGCGTAGCCCAGCGGGTTGGCCACGATGCGGCAACGCCCGACCTGCACGTCCGTGGGGCAATGCAGGTGCCCGTGCAGCCAGAGGTCGGCCTGCGGCAGCCAGGCGTCCAGCCCGTTGCAGAAGCCGGCCGTGCCCGGGCTCAGGCCGTAGCGCGGGTCGGCGCTGTGCAGGGTGGGCGCGAAGTGGGTGACGACGACGGTGGGGCCGTCGAACGGTTCGGCCAGGGCGCCGCGCAGCCAGTGCTGGCACTCCAGGGCGAGGGCGCGCATGGCTTCGGCGTCGAACAGTTGCCCGTCGCGCTGGCCGGCCATCTTGACGAGGTAGTGGTTGGCGGCGCGGTAGGCCTTCTCGCGCTCGCCGAGCACGTCGTAGTCGCTCCACAGCGTGGTGCCCACGAAGCGCACGCCCTGCATCACGCGCGTCTCGCGCTCCAGCCAGATCAGGCCCAGGCGCTCGCAGGTCTCGCGCAGGCGGTCGTGGGCGTCGTCCACATCGAGCGCGTCGTACTCGTGGTTGCCCGGCACGAACAGCACCGGCACCGGCCAGTCGGCAAAACGGCCCAGGCCCCAGTCGGCTTCGTTCATGGCGCTGCCGTCGCGGCGCAGCTGGTACGAGCCGACATCCCCGGCCAGCACCAGCAGGTCGGCGCCCGGTGCCGGCATGGGCACAAAGTCGGGGTTGGCTTCGAGGTGCAGGTCGCTGAGCAGCTGGAGTTTCATGCGCGCATTGTGGTCCAGGGCGCTCAAGCCTTGGGCTTGCGGGGGCGTTGCGGCGGTGGTGCGTTGGTGGGTGGGGCAGGGCGAAAACCGATGTTGGCGGCGCGCGCCACCGTCTCCCGCAGCCAGCGGTGCGCCGTGTTCTGTGTGGCCTGGCGGTGCCACAGCGAGTCCACGTGCACGGGGGGCACCTGCAGGGGCAGGTCGCACAGGGCCAGCTCGTGCTCCATGCCGGTGGCGCCGACGAAGTGGCGCGGCAGCACCGTGAGCAGGTCGGTCGTGGCCACCACCCGGCCGGCGGTGAAGAACTGGTTGACGGTGATCATGACGCGGCGCTGGCGCGAGATGGCCGCGAGCGCCTCGTCCACGAAACCGAAGGGGCGGCCCGAGAAGCTCACCAGCATGTGGCGCGCATCGCAGTAGCTGTCCAGGCTCAGGGGCTGGCCGGCCAGCGGGTGCCCGCGCCGCATGACCACCACGTACTCGCCGTCGTACAGGCGCTGGTGGTGGAAGTGCGGGTCGTTTTCCTGCAGGTGCATGGCGCCCAGTTCGGCCAGCACGCCGGGAAAGTGCCCGATCGCCAGGTCCACCGTGCCCGACTCCAGCAGGCCGCGCGGGTCGCGCGTGGTCAGCGGCAGCACGCGCAGGTTCACGCCGGGCGCCTCGCTCTCCAGCAGGTCCATCAGCCCGGGGATGAGCTTGGCGGCGGTGGCGTCGGCCATGGCGAGCACGAAGGCGTTGCGCGCGCTCGCCGGGTCGAAGGCGCCCGGGGCGAGCGACTCGCGCAGCATGTGCAGGGCATCGCGCACCGTGGGCCACAGGGCCAGCGCCACCGGCGTGGGCTCCACCCCATAGCCCGAGCGGCGCACCAGCTCGTCGCCCATCACCTCGCGCAGGCGGCGCAGCGCGTTGCTCACCGCCGGCTGCGTCATGGCCAGGTTGTGGGCCGCGCGGGTGAGGCTGCGCTCGGTCATCACCTCGTCGAAGACGCGCAGGAGGTTCAGGTCGAGGGTTCGGAAATTCAGGCCATTTATCACCCGGGTGAATATAAGACATCACAAAGATAAAGTGGCTAAATACTAGGGCAAACCCTAATATTCGCTTGTCCAAAAGACATTTTTCTATTTCTGGAGTTCGCCATGAGCACATACGCATCCCTTCCTTCTGCCCCGCTGGGCCTGCGCCCGGCATCCACGCCCGCGCACAAGGGTGTCGACGGCATTCAGCGCCGCAACGACAGTGCGCGTGGTCTTTCCGTCATGCTGCTGGCCGCCGTCGTGGCCGCCATGGTCGTGGTCGCCGATCGCCTGATCAGCACCTGGGCCGATGGCCAGCTGTTCCTGGCCTGGGTCTTCCTGTGGGTCGTGGTCTTCGCCGGCATGGCCCTGTTTGCCGACACGGCCCGTTCGCTGGCCCGCCGCGCGGTGGTTTCGCTGGACGGCTGGTCGCAAGCCCTGGCCGAAGCGCGCGCCGAAACCCGTCTCTGGGAAATGGCCCGCATGGACCACCGCCTGATGAACGAGCTGATGGCCGCCCGCGCCCGCGCTGCGGACGAGAGCGAAGTCGAGGCCCCGGTGGCGCAGGCGACGTCCTTCACCGAAGCCCTGGAGCCGCTGGGTCTGCCCGAAGCCACCCGGGCCGCTGAACCGCAGGTGGGCTACTGGGAACGCCTGGGCACCGCCCGCGCGCGCAACCGCCTGATGTACTACATCTGAGCGTTCCACGCGCCCACAAAAAAGCCACCGGGTCCGGTGGCTTTTTTTTGCCCTGGCCGGTGGGTCCGGGGCGCGCCGGTGGGCCGCAGATCGTGCGGACCACCGGTGTGATCGAGTGCGGCCTGTCTCAGGCCGCCAGGCGCTTCTCGATCTGCGCTTTGGTCTCCTCGAGTTCCCGGGGCAAGTGGTAGGCCAGCTGGGTGAACAACTCGGCGTGCAGCTCGAGTTCCTGGGCCCAGGCGGCGCGGTCGATGTGGGTCACGGTGCGGTACTGGTCGGCGGAGAAGTCCAGGCCGTTCCAGTGGATGTCTTCGAAGCGCGGGCTCACGCCGAAGGCGTGTTCGGTGCCGGCGCCGGCCTGGCCTTCGAGGCGGTCGATCATCCACTTGAGCACGCGCATGTTCTCGCCGAAGCCGGGCCAGACGAACTTGCCGGCCTCGTCCTTGCGGAACCAGTTCACGCAGTAGATCGCCGGCAGCTTGGCGCCCTGGCTGGCCAGCTTGCCGCCCACGTCGAGCCAGTGCTGGAAGTAGTCGCTCATGTTGTAGCCCGTGAAGGGCAGCATGGCGAACGGGTCGCGGCGCACCACGCCTTGCGCGCCAAAGGCGGCAGCGGTGGTTTCCGAACCCATGGTGGCGGCCATGTAGACGCCTTCGGTCCAGTTGCGGGCCTCGGTCACCAGCGGCACGGTGGTCGAGCGGCGGCCGCCGAAGATGAAGGCGTCGATCGCCACGCCCTTGGGGTCGTCCCAGGCCGGGTCGAGTGCGGGGTTGTTGGTGGCGGCCACGGTGAAGCGCGCGTTCGGGTGGGCGGCCTTGGCGCCGGTTTCCTTGGCGATCTGGGGCGTCCAGTCCTTGCCTTGCCAGTCGATGGCGTGGGCCGGGGCTTCGCTCATGCCTTCCCACCACACGTCGCCGTCGTCGGTCAGCGCGACGTTGGTGAAGATCACGTCGCGGTCCAGGCTGGCCATGCAGTTCGGGTTGGTCGCCGTGTTGGTGCCCGGCGCCACGCCGAAGTAACCGGCTTCGGGGTTGATGGCGTACAGGCGGCCGTCCTTGCCGGGCTTGATCCAGGCGATGTCGTCGCCGATGGTCGTCACGCTCCAGCCCTCGAAGCCCTTGGGCGGGATCAGCATGGCGAAGTTGGTCTTGCCGCAGGCGCTGGGGAAGGCGGCGGCCACGTGGTACTTCTTGCCCTGGGGGTTGGTCACGCCCAGGATCAGCATGTGCTCGGCCAGCCAGCCCTGCTGGCGGCCCATGTTGGACGCGATGCGCAGCGCAAAGCACTTCTTGCCCAGCAGGGCGTTGCCGCCGTAGCCCGAGCCGTAGCTCCAGATCTCGCGCGTCTCGGGGTAGTGCACGATGTACTTGGTGGTCGGGTTGCAGGGCCAGGCGGTCTGATCGGTTTCGCCTTCGGCCAGCGGTGCGCCCACGGTGTGCACGCAGGGCACGAACTCGCCGTCGGCGCCGAGCACGTCGAACACGGCCTTGCCCATGCGGGTCATGAGCTTCATGTTGACCGCCACGTAGGCGCTGTCGGAGAGCTCGATGCCGATGTGGGCGATCGGGCTGCCCAGCGGGCCCATGCTGAACGGCACCACGTACATGGTGCGGCCGCGCATGCAGCCGTCAAACAGCGGCTGCAGGGTCGCGCGCATCTCGGCGGGCGCCTTCCAGTTGTTGGTCGGGCCGGCGTCTTCCTGTTTTTGCGAGCAGATGAAGGTGCGGTCTTCCACGCGCGCGACATCCGACGGGTCGGAGCAGGCGAGGAAGCTGTTGGGGCGCTTGACCGGGTCGAGCCTCTTGAGCGTGCCGGCGTCCACCAGCTGCTGGCACAGGCGGGCGTACTCCTCCTCGCTGCCATCGCACCAGTAGATGCTGTCGGGCTTGCACAAGGCGGCCATGTCGGCCACCCAGGCGATCAGCCGGGCGTTCTTGACATAGGAGGGGGTGTTGAGGGCCAGGCCCTGCATCACGGGTGAGTTCATGGAGTCGCTCCAGAAGTTTGTAAACCGGCATGCCTCAGAGACACCGACAGCCGCGGGCGTCATGCAGATGACGGGGCGGCTGTCCAAGGGGTCCCTTTGGCGAAAAAGGGCGGTCGGCGCGTGGGGGGCTGCGGTGCGGATGGCGGGGCAGCAGGGGGAGATGAAACCCGGGTCGGTGGATCCGGGCTTGATCAGCGTGTCGGCCAATGCCCCGATTTTAAGAAAGCGACCGCTCCGTTACGAGGCGGTTACATGCAAAACCCGCATAACGTGATGCATTAAACGGTTGGGCCGGGTGTGGGGCGGGGCGCCCAAAAAGAAAGGCCGAAGGCCCCGGCGGGCGTTCGGCCTGGCGGAACCCGGGCGGGTTCAGGCCATGTAGATCGCGATGAAAGCGAGCAGGAACATCAGCACGCCACCGGCGACCGGCAGCACGACGGGCATGTAGGGGACGATGGATTCCACCATGTCCTGGGGCTGGTCGTGGGGGGTGTGCTGCTGGTGCTGGGCCATGTGACGCTCCGTCGAAGGGTTCAAAACTCCCGGGATTTTACGGGATGCGGCGCGGCAGGTTCAGAGCAGGGCGTAGGTCGTGCTCGCGCGGCACACGCTTTTGCCGTCGCTGACCCCGCTGATGTCGATCTCGCCGAACACCAGGTTCTTGCCCGCGCGCACCACGCGCGCGGTGATGCGCGCGTCCTGACCGGAGAGCGGCTTGAGGAAGCTGGTGTTGAGCTGCACCGTGGTCATGGGCCGGCGGGTGCCGAGCTGGGTGACGATGGCCAGCACCATGGCGGTGTCGGCGGCCGACATCATGGCCTGGCCGCACAGCATGCCGCCCACGCGCGAGAGCTGGTCGCTCTGCGGCAGGCGCAGGGTGACTTCGCCGTCGGCGAAGGACTCGACCCGCAGGCCCATGGCCTGGATCCAGGGTGCGAACCAATCGGCCAGCAGGCCTTGAAGCAAATCAACGGTGACGGGGGTCTCGGGGTTCTGCGTCATGCGCTCAGTCCTCGCGGCGGAATTTGGAGAGCCAGTGGTCCATCAGCTTGCCGGCCGCTTCGCGCCCACCCAGACCGAAGGACAGCGCCACGGCCACGGCCACCGCACCCAGCGTGAGGCCGAAGGCCAGGTTGACGATGTCGTCGGCGATGCCCATGGCGCGCAGGCCCATGGCGATCACCAGCGCCAGGATGGCGTAGCGCCCGATGCGCGCCAGGCCCTTGGTGCCGGGGCCGCTGGCGCGGTCGATGGCGTCGTAGGCCAGGTTGGCGAGCCAGAAACCGATCACCAGGATGGCCGAGCCCAGCAGGATGTCGCCACCAAAGCGGATGAAGCTGGCCACGATGCTGCTGACCTGTCCGAAACCGAGCTGCGCGGCCGCCTCCACGGTGGCGAACAGCATGGCGAAGAACAACACGACCCGGCCCACGGCGGTGGAGGCGCTGGTCTTCTCGAAGGCATGGGCCATGTTCACGCGCGCGGGCAGGGTGTCAAAGCCCAGCGTGGCCAGCAGGGTCGCCAGCAGCTTGCTGGCGAACGAGGCCACCAGCCAGGTGACGACCAGGATCAGCGCGGCGGCGATCAGGTTGGGCACGGCCTGCAGCAGGGTGTTGAGCATGTCGGTGGCCGGGCGCGAGATGGCTTCGATCTTGAGCGCGTCGAGCGCGGCGATCAGCGACGGCAGGAACACCGCCACGAACACCAGCATGCCGATCACCCGCGAGAGCTGCACCGTGTCGGCCAGCCCGGCGCGGCTGCCGAGCTGGTCCACGCCGGCGGTGCGGCTCAGGTGGGTGGTGAGGTTGCGCAGCACCGTGGCCACGATCCAGCCCACGCCACCGATCACGAATGCGGCCACCGCGTTGGGCAGCATGTCCAGGGTCTTGGTGACCATGGCGCGCAGGGGGTCGAGCAGGCCGTCCATCTGCAGCGCGCCCAGGATGGCCGGCACGAACAGCAGGATCACCAGCCAGAACAGCGCGCCGGCGAGGCTGTCGCTGATGGGCGCCATGTCGGCGTGCTCCGAGAGCTTTTCGTCGAGCGTGGTCTTGTCCAGCAGCTTCTGTGAGAGCGCGCGCACCACGCCGGCCACCAGCCAGGCCACCAGCGCGAGCAACAGGCCACCCAGCAGGCGCGGCGCATATTCAAAGAGCTGGGTGGTGAAGACCGAAAACGGGCCGGAAACGATGGCGAGGTTCAGCGAGTTGAACACCGCCACCAGGGTGAGCAGGATCACGATCCAGAACAGCGCGAGAGCGACCGCGCCCTCGATGTCCACGCGCGTGTTGGTGAGTTTGCCGAAGCGGTGGTTGACGCCCACGAAGCCCAGGCTCTTGCGCGTCGCGGCGCGCACCAGCACCGCGATGAGCCAGCCCAGGATGAAGATGGCGAGCGCGCCGAGCAGTTGCGGGATGTGGGTGCCCAGCGTGCTTTGCAGCGAGTTCCACAGCGTGTTCGTGTCCATGCCCTACCTCCTGTCGCGTTGGCCGTTGATCGGCCGATGATGCCGGAGGCCTTGCCGCAGCGTCAACCGGTGGGCGCGCGGGTCAGAGCAGGGTGGTGTCGAAGCCCGCTTCGCGCAGGCGCTCGATGACCTGTTCGATGTGTTCGCGCCCACGCGTCTGCAGCACGAGTTCGATCGCCACGTTCTGCGCCGCCAGCAGCGTGAAGGCGCGCTGGTGGTGCACTTCGTCGATGTTGGCGCCGGCCTCGGCCACGGTGGCCGTGATGCGCGCCAGGTTGCCGGGCACGTCGCGCGCGTTGACCTGGATGCGCGCCAGGCGGCCCGCGCGCACCATGCCGCGCTCGATGATGGAGGCCAGCAGCATCGGGTCGATGTTGCCGCCGCTAAGCACCAGACCCACGCGCTTGCCCGCGAAACGCTGCGGGTGTTTGATGAGCGCGGCCAGGCCGGCGGCGCCCGCGCCTTCCACCAGCGTCTTCTCGATCTCCAGCAGCATCACGATCGCCTGCTCGATGTCGCCCTCGTCGACCAGCAGCAGGTCGTCCACCCGCTGGCGGACGATGGCCTCGGTGACCACGCCCGGCGTGCCCACCGCGATGCCCTCGGCAATCGTGCTCGTGCCCTGCGGCAGGTTCGTGCCCTTGATGGCGTTGACCATGGCGGCAAAGCGCTCGGTCTGCACGCCCACGATCTCGATGTCGGGCCGGATCGCCTTGGCGGCCGTGGCGATGCCGGCGATCAGGCCGCCGCCGCCGATGGCGATCACCAGCGTGTCCAGGTCGGGCTGCTCGCGCAGCATTTCCAGCGCCACCGTGCCCTGGCCGGCGACGATCGCCTCGTCGTCGTACGGGTGCACGAACACCAGGCTCTGCTGCTGCGCCAACTCACGGGCGTGCGCGCGAGCCGCATCCAGCGTGTCGCCGTGCAGCAGCACCTCGGCGCCGAAGCCGCGCGTGCGCTCCACCTTCACGCCCGGCGTGAAGCGCGGCATGACGATCACCGCGCGCACGCCCAGCCGGTGCGCGTGGTAGGCCACGCCCTGGGCATGGTTGCCCGCGCTCATGGCCACCACGCCGCGCGAGCGCTCCTCGGGCGTGAGCTGCGCCAGCTTGTTGCAGGCGCCTCGTTCCTTGAAAGAGGCGGTGTATTGCAGGTTCTCGAATTTCAGGAAGACCTGACAGCCGGTGAGCTGGGAGATGGTGCGCGATTCGACGAAGGGCGTGTCCAGCACCTGGCCGGCGAGGCGACCGGCGGCGGTCTGGATGTCGTGTAGTTGCAGCATGGCGCGATTGTGTACCGGCCGTGACGGTGTGGTGCGAGGGCAAAGCCCGACAAATTGCTCAAACCGTTCGTATCACTCTCTTCCATGATTCATCAAGCTGGGTTATGGTCCGCTGAAATGTCGGCTCCCTTGGCATGGCGTCACGGGAAGGCATTTCTGGAGGTGTCTGGATGACCAAGCGCTCGCTGCAGTCCGCTGCATCGGCGGCCCGCACCGTACTCGATGCACGCGAAGGCCGTGCCCCTCTCGCGGGCGAGGGGCGCGTTTTCGTGCCCCATGGCCTGCGCCAGGCGCCCGTGCTCGACCTCATGTGCTCGCATTTCGTGCTCACGCTGGCCGCGCGCCAGGGCCCGCGCTTCAACGTGCGGCGCGACCTCAACACCTTGCTCTCGCTCGCCGGCCGCCACCTGGTGTGGCCCCACACCGTGCTGCTGCGCCTGCGCGAGTTCCTGCAGCGCCGCTGCAAGGACAACGAACTCTGGAGCGGCCACGACGGCCTGACCACCAACGCCTTCATGGAGCGCTACGGCGTGTGGCGCGGTCCGTACGAAGAAGGTACGCTGTTCTTCTACCTGGACGAGTACGCCAAGGAGTCGCCCAAGGACCTGCTGTCGGTGCTGGCGGTCACCGGCGACTGGCTCAGCCACTCGCTCAAGAAGCAGTCCACGCTGGTGGAGAAGAACATCGACGCGCTGGCCAGCCTGCTGCAGCTCAACCGCGCCGAGCGCGCACTGCTGCTGTACGGCACGCTCGCGCGCTACCAGCGCGACCTGCGCTCCATCCTGGTCGAGTTCAAGGTCAACAACGCGCCCGAGGCCTACGCGGCCATCGCCGACGTGGCCGGCGTGAAGGCCAGCGAGGTGGGCGAGGCGCTGCGCGCCGGCTCGCGCCTGGAGCGCATCGGCATGGTGGAGAACCTGATCTCCGAGCACAACATCACCGACCTGGCCGACCTCATGAAAGTGAGCGAGAAGCTGCCACCGGTGCTGATGCGTGAGTACCGCACGCAAAGCGAGCTCATGGCCGTGTTCACCCGGCCGGCCGCGCGCTCGGCGCTGACCGCGAAAGACTTCGACTATGTGGGCGAAGACGTGCGCCTGCTCTGCGGCCTGCTGCGCGAGGCCGTGGCGCGCAAGGAGCCGGGTGTGAACGTGCTGATGTACGGTCCGCCCGGCACCGGCAAGACCGAACTCGCGCGCGTGGTGGCGCAGGCCGCCGGCCTGGAACTCTTCGAGGTGGAGTACGCCGACCGCGACGGCAACGCGCTCTCGGGCCGCGACCGCTACCGCTCGCTGCAGATCGCGCAGGTGTTCCTCAAGGGCACGGCGCACTCGGCGCTGCTGTTCGACGAGGTGGAAGACGTGTTCCCGCCGATCTCCAGCGAGGCGGCGCAGATCATGGCGCGCGCCGAACACGTGGCGGCCGCGCACACCGGCAGCGTCAGCGGCAAGGCCTGGGTCAACCAGATCCTGGAGACCAACGCCGTGCCCACGCTGTGGGTGACCAACCGCATCGAGCAGATCGACCCGGCCTTCCGCCGCCGCTTTGCCTACCACCTCGAACTCAAGAGCCCGCCGCCCGGCGCGCGCGAGCAGCTGGTGCGCAAGACGCTGGAAGGCGCGCCGGTGTCCGATGGCCTGGTGGCGCGACTGACCGAACGCAAGGGCCTCACGCCCGCGCAGATCCGCACCGCGCTGCGCTTCGCGCAGCTGGCGGGCCAGCCCGCGCCCAAGCGCGGCAGCAAGGCGCGGGCGGCCGAGGCGGCCGCGCCCGTGCTCGACGAACTGATCGAGCGCCAGCTCAAGAACGCCGACCTGGCCCTGGGCCGCAAGCCCGACCTGGTGCAGCGGCCCAGCGCCACGCAGTACAGCCTGGACATGCTCAACGTCGAATCGCGCTACGAACTGCCGCGCGTGATCGCCGCGCTCAAGGCGCGCGGCCATGGCTGCCTGTGTTTCCACGGCGCGCCCGGCACCGGCAAGACCGCGCTGGCCGAGCACATGGCCCAGCAGCTGGACCGCCCGCTGATGATCCGCCGCGCGAGCGACCTGGTGAGCAAGTTCGTGGGCGAGACCGAGCAGCAGATGGCGGCCATGTTCCGTGAGGCCGAGGCCGAGAAGGCGGTGCTGCTGCTCGACGAGGCCGACAGCTTCCTGCAGGACCGGCGCGGCGCGCAGCGCACCTACGAGGTGACCGAGGTCAACGAGATGCTGCAGGGCATGGAGCGCTTCGCCGGCATCTTCATCTGCACCACCAACCTGATGGACAGCATCGATCAGGCGGCACTGCGGCGCTTCACCTTCAAGATCCGTTTCAAGCCGCTCACGGCGAGGCAGCGCGAGACCATGTTCGTGGTGGAGGCCCTGGAGGGCGATGCCACGCGCCTGGACGCGGGCTTGGCCGCCCGGCTGGCCAAGCTGGAGCAGCTCTGCCCGGGCGACTTCGCGGCCGTGAAGCGCCAGGTGGAGATCCTGGCCGAAGCGCTGGCCCCCGAGGAGTTCATGGCCCAGCTGGAGGCCGAGCACCGCATCAAGCCCGAAGTGCGCGAGGCCAGGGGCATCGGCTTCGTGCACTGATCGAACGAGGCAAAAGAAAAGGCCACCCGAAGGTGGCCTTTTCTTATCCAGTGGCAGCGCGGAACCGGCTTTGCCGGGCCGCTGCCGCCGCCCCTGGGGGTGACGCCGCAGGCGGCGCAGGGGGGATGGTCAGTGCAACAAGGCCATCGGGCCGCTGGGCAGGTCGTCCGCCGAGTACTCGGGGTGGTTGGAGACGAAGAAGCGCAGTTTCTGGTCGAGCCGGGCGACGCGGCTGTTGGCCACGCTTTCGCAGTGGTGCTTGGAAATCAGGCTGAACAGCTTGCTGCGCAGGAACCAGAGATCCTTGGGCGTCTGGCAGGACATCAGCGCGGCGTGCACGCGCTGGCGCACCGGGTCCTTGATGTCGGCCATGGCTTCATGGAACTCGTCAACCAGAAAATCCAGTTCCAGCACCTGGGTGTCGTGGTACTGCGGCTGTACCTGCCGGGATTTGCCAAACCATGGCAACCTGAAAAACATGACGCGCTCCGTTTCGTGGGTCTCAGGCCGAGGGGACAAGAAGTCCTCCGGCTACATCTGAAACATCGGCGCGGCAGGCGCAAGCTTGAGCGGCAGCGGGGCCCGACAGGCGGTGCGCCGACAGGCGGTTGAGGGTCTAGAACCTAGGTAATCAAAGGCCGGGAAAGCGCCCGGCTGGCATCAGACGAAAGCACTCACGACCCGAAGCACGTCCGAGCCGTAGGCTTCGCGCTTTTTCTGGCCGATGCCGGCAATGCCGTCCAGATCGGCCAGGGTTTCGGGTTTGCGGCCGGCGATCGCGCGCAGGGTCGCGTCGTGGAAGATCACGAAGGCCGGCAGGTTGTGCTCGCGCGCCACGCCCGCGCGCCAGGCCTTGAGGGCCTCCAGGCATTCGCGTTCGGACAGGCTGAGCGGCACGCCATCGTCCTTGGCGGTGGCGCGCGAAGCGCGTTGCCGGCCGCTGCGCGCCGAGCTGGTGGACTTGTCCGCCAGCGACTTGAGCCACACCGGGCTCTGGCCCTTGAGGATGTCGCGCGCCGCGTCGGCCAGGTGCAGGGTGTTGTAGGGCGCGTCGTGCACCTGCACCGCCTCGCGCGCGATCAGCTGGCGCAGCAGCGCGCGCCACTGGGTTTCGGAGAGGTCGGCGCCGATGCCGAAGGTGGACAGCTTCTCGTGGCCGTACTGTTTGACCTTGTCGGTGGCCTTGCCGCGCAGGATGTCCATGATGTGGCCGGCACCGAAGGCGGTGCCGCTGGCCTGCTGCACGCGGTAGATGCACGAGAGCAGCTTGCGCGCCGATTCGGTCGCGTCGTGCAGCTCGGGCGGCGTGAGGCAGTTGTCGCAGTTGCCGCAAGGCTGGCTGGCTTCGCCGAAGTACGACAGCAGGCGCACGCGCCGGCAGTCGCTGGCTTCGGCCAGCGTGAGCAGCGCGTCGAGCTTGCCGCGCAGCACCTGCTTGAATTCGTCCGCCGCCGGACTTTCGTCGATCATGCGGCGCTGGTTCACCACGTCCTGCAGGCCGTAGGCCATCCAGGCGTTGGCGGGCTCGCCGTCGCGGCCCGCGCGGCCGGTCTCCTGGTAGTAGCCCTCGATGTTCTTGGGCATGTCCAGGTGGGCCACGAAGCGCACGTCGGGCTTGTCGATGCCCATGCCGAAGGCGATCGTGGCCACCATGATCAGGCCCTCCTCGCGCAGGAAGCGGTCCTGGTGGCGCTGGCGCACGGCCGCGTCCAGGCCCGCGTGGTAGGGCAGCGCGTTGAAGCCGGCCTCGCACAGCATCGTGGCCACTTCCTCGACCCGGCGGCGCGACTGGCAGTAGACGATGCCGGCGTCGTGACCGTCGGCACCGGTGTGCTCGTCGCGGATGAAGCGCTGCAGCTGGGTTGTGGCGTCCTTCTTCTCCACCAGCTGGTAGCGGATGTTGGGCCGGTCGAAGCTGCTGATGAAGGTGCGCGCTTCCTGCAGCTGCAGGCGCTCGACGATGTCGGCGCGCGTGAGGTCGTCGGCGGTGGCCGTCAGGGCCACGCGCGGCACGCCGGCGTAGCGCTCGTGCAGCACCACCAGGGCGCGGTACTCGGGGCGGAAGTCGTGGCCCCACTGGCTCACGCAATGCGCTTCGTCGATCGCGAACAGGCTGAGCTTGCCGCGCTCGTGCAGCGAGTCCAGCAGGGCCAGGAAACGCGGCGTGGTCAGGCGCTCGGGCGCCGCGTAGAGCAGGGTGAGCTCGCCGCGCAGCATCTGCTTCTCGACCTGCTGCGCGTCTTCCAGCGACAGGCTGGAGTTGAGAAAGGCCGCGGCCACGCCAGCCTCGATCAGCGCGCCCACCTGGTCGTGCATCAGCGCGATCAGCGGCGAAACCACCACGGTCAGACCCTGGCCGGCGCGCTCGCGCACGATGGCCGGCACCTGGTAACACAACGACTTGCCGCCACCCGTGGGCATGAGCACCAGCGCGTCGCCACCGGCGCCCACGTGCGAGACGATGTCGGCCTGCGGGCCCCGGAAGGCGTCGTAGCCGAACACCTCGTGCAACACGCCGAGGCTGGTTTCCAGGATTTCGCTGCCGGGGGCGATGTCGATGGCTTCGGTCATCCGTTTTACATCTGCTCCCAGGGCAGGCCGTCGTGGCGCCAGCCGTTGAGGCTGGAGCGCTTGAAGTCGTCGTTGAGTTCGCCCTCGAAGCCGTGCAGCACGTGCGCCACGTCGCTGAAGCCGGCGGCCTCCAGGGCCTGGCCCGCGTCCAGCGTGCGTTTGCCGCTGCGGCAGATCAGCAGGATCGGCCGGTGCTTGCCGCCGGCCTCCTGTTCGACCGACGACGCAAAGCGCGCCGGGTCGGGCGTGAGGTCGGGGTATTCGTACCAGGGAATGTTCTCCACGCCGGGCGGGCGGCCCACGTAGAGCGACTCGATCTCCATGCGCACGTCGACAAACAGCGGGGGCTCTTCGCCACGGGCCGCGCGCTGCTCGCGTTCGGCCTGCAGCCAGGCCCAGGCCTGCTGGGGCGTGAGGTGTTTCATGGCGGGTATTGTCGGGGAATTCGCAGGGCCGCCCGGATGACCGTGGGCCCTGGGCCTGGGAGGCTACCTACAATCCAGGGCATGAACGCCCCTGCCTACACCCGCGCCCAGGCGCTGCCCGAGATCCTGAAGCACCGCATCGCCATCCTCGATGGCGCCATGGGCACCATGATCCAGCGCTTCAAGCTGGGTGAGGTCGAGTACCGGGGCGAGCGTTTCAAGGACTTCCACAAGGACGTCAAGGGCAACAACGAGCTGCTCAGCCTCACGCGCCCGGACGTGATCCGCGACATCCACGAGGGTTACCTCGCCGCCGGCGCCGACCTGATCGAGACCAACACCTTCGGCGCCACCACCATCGCGCAGGACGACTACGAGATGGGCCACCTCGCGCGCGAGATGAACCTGGCCTCGGCCCGCCTCGCCCGCGAGGCCTGCGACAAGTTCAGCACGCCCGACAAGCCGCGCTTCGTGGCCGGCGCCCTGGGCCCCACGCCCAAGACCGCGAGCATCAGCCCCGACGTGAACGACGCCGGCGCGCGCAACGTCACCTTCGAGCAGCTGCGCGCGGCCTACCTGGAGCAGATCGAGGCCCTGGTCGAAGGCGGGGCCGACGTGCTGCTGGTCGAGACCATCTTCGACACGCTCAACGCCAAGGCCGCGCTGTTCGCGGTGGACGAGTTCTTCGAGCAGTCGGGCCAGCGCCTGCCGCTGATCATCAGCGGCACCGTGACCGACGCCTCCGGCCGCATCCTCAGCGGCCAGACCGTGACCGCCTTCTGGGCCAGCGTGCGCCACCTGCAGCCGCTGGCCGTGGGCCTGAACTGCGCGCTGGGCGCGGCGCTGATGCGCCCCTACATCCAGGAACTGGCCAAGGCCGCGGGCGACACCTTCATCAGCTGCTACCCCAACGCCGGCCTGCCCAACCCCATGAGCGACACCGGCTTCGACGAGACGCCGGCCGACACCAGCCGCCTGCTGCGCGAGTTCGCGGCCGAAGGTCTGGTCAACATCGTGGGCGGCTGCTGCGGCACCACGCCGCAGCACATCGAGGCGATCCGCCTGAGCGTGGAGCCCATGGCGCCGCGCAGCGTGCGGCGCGACTTCTTCTACAAGGAAGCGGCCTGAAGTCCCACGGCGGCGCGGGGTTTGAAGGACCTCGTGCATAATCGCCGTTCCCTTCAAGGGGAGTAGTCAGTCCACCACCCGGCGTCCAGCCGGGCCTCGGTGGGCGGGGTTTCCGTCATTACGTGGCCTGCGGGCCACCGGGAATCCAGAGCCGCGCCACGCGCGGTGGTGACAAGACCTTGGGGTGTTTGTTCAACACCAACCTGAGGTTTTTCAATGGAAAGCATTGCCCCGCTGTGGCTGTGGGTCGTCTTCGTCGTGTTCGTCGTGGCGGCTCTGTTCGTGGATTTCGTCGTGCTCAAGAAGCAGGGCTCGCACGCCGTGGGCGTGAAGGAGGCGCTGAACTGGTCGTTCGCCTGGGTGGCGCTCAGCCTGCTGTTCAACGGCCTGTTCTGGTGGGCCGTGAAGGACGCCACCGGTTCGAGCGCGATCGCGACCGAGAAGTCGCTCGAATTCCTCACCGGCTACCTGATCGAGAAGAGCCTGGCGGTCGACAACATCTTCGTCTTCCTGCTGATCTTCAGCTACTTCGCCGTGCCGGCGGCGTTCCAGAAGCGCGTGCTCATGATCGGCATCCTGGGCGCGATCGTGTTGCGCACCGTGATGATCCTGGTGGGCGGCTGGCTGCTGGCGCAGTTCCACTGGATCCTCTACGTGTTCGGCGCCTTCCTGGTGCTCACCGGCGTGAAGATGTGGTGGGCCGCCGGCCAGGAGCCCAGCCTGGACGAGAACCCCGCGCTGAAGCTGCTGCGCCGCGTGCTGCCCGTGAGCAAGGGTTTTGACGGCGAGAAGTTCTTCACCGTGGAGAACGGCAAGCGCATCGCCACGCCGCTGCTCATGGTGATCTGCCTGGTCGGTTTCACCGACGTGATCTTCGCGGTCGACTCCATCCCGGCCATCTTCGCGGTCACGCGCGACCCGTTCATCGTGCTGACCAGCAACGTGTTCGCCATCCTGGGCCTGCGCGCCATGTTCTTCCTGCTGCAGGCCGCGGCGAGCCGCTTTCACCTGCTCAACTACGGGCTGGCGCTGATCCTGGTTTTCATCGGCACCAAGATGCTGCTGATCGACATCTACAAGATCCCGGTCGCGGTGGCGTTGGGCGTGGTGCTGTCCATTCTGGCCATCACCATGCTCTGGAGCGCGCGCACGGCGAAGGCCTGACGCTTCAGTCCAGGTCGGGCACCAGCCGGTCGATCTCCTGCTGCATGGAGAACACCAGCTGGCTGTAGAGCTGCAGCTTGCTGTCGGCCTCGCGCAGGCGCCGGCTCAGGCGCAGCGCCACGGCGCTGAGCAGCTTGGCGGCGGTGGCGGGCTCTTCGGCGATCAGCGCTTCCAGCGCATCGCGCGTGAGCACCGCGCAGCGCACTTCGGTGCTGGCGGTGCAGGTGGCCGAGCGCGCCGCGCCGTCCATCAGCGACATCTCGCCCATCAGGTGGCCGGGGCCGAGCACGTTGACGGTCTGGGCGTCAACGCGGCTCACGTTGAGCGCCTCGACCGTGACCTCGCCTTCCACCACCAGCGCCATGAAGCCGTCGTCACCGCTGCCCCCGCTGTCGCCCTGGCGGATGATGGCCTCGCCTTCGGCGCAGTGGCGCATCTCCATGTAGCCCACCACGGTGAGCGCCTCGCCTTCGCTGAGCTGGATCAGCGCGTTCGCCGAGCGCAGCAGTTCCGCCGCGCGCCGGGCCGTGCCCGAAGCGCTCGCGCGGGCGCGGCGCTCGTTGGCGGGGCGCGCGCCGAACAGGGTGTTGAACAAGGCCATGGCGGGTGACGGGTGGGCGGGGTGGGCAAACCAAGCGATTGTCGTGCCTTCTGGCGCCATGCACCGCTTTGGCACATCGATTGCTTGGGTAAGGCCCATGCACCTGGACGCCAACCACCTCGTCAGCCGGCCCGAAGCGCCCGCCACCACCGGCGCCTGGCGCGACCCGCTCGCGCTGCTGCTGGCCTCCACCGGGGAGGGGGTGTTCGGCGTGGACCTCGACGGCCTGTGCGTGTTCATCAACCACGCCGGGGCCCGCATGATCGGCTTCGAGCCGGCCGAGCTGCTGGGCTCCAACATGCACGACCTCACCCACCACTCGCACGCCGATGGTGCGCACTACCCGGTGGAGGACTGCCCGATCTTCAACGCCTTCCGCCAGGGCCTGCCCTGCCGCATCGACAGCGAGGTGTTCTGGCGCCGCGACGGCAGCAGCTTCCCGGTGGAGTACTCCAGCCACCCCATCGTGGACGGCGGCGAGGTGCGCGGCGCGGTGGTCACCTTCGTCGACATCACCGAGCGCAAGCGCGCCGCCGACGCCCTGCGGCGCGCCAAGGATCAGCTGGAGGAACGTGTGGGTGAGCGCACGCTCGCGCTGGCCACCGCATTGAAGCAGGTGCGCGAACTGGCCGCCCGCTCGGAAACCGTGCGCGAGGACGAGCGCACCCGCATCGCGCGCGAGGTGCACGACGAGCTCGGCAGCCTGCTGGTGGCGCTCAAGATGGACGTGAACTGGATGGACAAGCGCCTGTCCGAGCAGGAGCAGCGCAGCGCCGACGCCGCGCACGACATGCGCGAGCGCATGCGCTGCAAGTGCCAGAACATGAGCCGGCTGATCGAGACCGCGGTGGACAACGTCGGCCGCATCATCACCGACCTGCGCCCCAGCATCCTGGACCACCAGGGCCTGTGGGCCGCGCTGGAGTGGCAGGCGCAGGAATTCGTGCAGTCGGCCGAGCTGGCGCTGGACTGGCACCTGGCCGTGGCCGACGCCCCCGAGCCGCCCGAGCCCCTGGCCATGGCGGTGTTCCGCATCTTCCAGGAGATGCTCAGCAACGTCGGGCGCCACGCGCACGCCGACCGCCTGGGTGTCCACATCGTCGTGCGGGGGACTGCCCTGCAACTGACCGTGCAGGACAATGGCGTGGGCGCGCCGCCGCAGGCCTTCGAGGCCGCGAATGCCTATGGCGTGATGGGCATGCGCGAGCGGGCGCGCCATTTCGGTGGCGACATTCAAATAGAGAGCGCACCAGGCCAGGGCACGCGCATGTGCCTGACGGTGACGCTGCTCCCGGAGACACAGGCATAGACATGAACACCTCTTTCGACCTGTTGGCCGAGACCATCCGCGTGCTGATCGGCGACGACCACCGCATCGTGCGCGAAGGGCTCAAGCAGATCCTGGCCGACGCGCCCGATGTGCAGGTGGTGGCCGAGGCCCAGACCGGGCCGGACGTGCTGGCGCAGGTGCGCGAGCTCGGCGGCAGCCTGGGGCTGGACCTGGTGCTGCTCGACATCGCCATGCCCGGGCTCGACGGCCTGGACGTGCTGCAGGCCATCAAGCGCGAGCACCCGCGCCTGCCGGTGCTCATGCTCAGCACCTACCCCGAGAAGCAGTACGCGGTGCGCTGCATCCGCCTGGGTGCCTGCGGCTACCTGAACAAGAGCGCCGACCCCGACGACATGCTCGCCGCCGTGCGCAAGGCCGCCGGCGGCGCGGTGTTCGTGAGCCAGGCCACGGCCGAGGCGCTGGCCGCCGCCGTGGGCAGCGCGGGCGCGCAGGGCGGGCCCGAGGCGCTCTCGCACCGCGAGTACCAGGTTTACCGTCTGCTCACCCAGGGCCGCACCGTGAGCGAAATTGGTGCACAGCTCGGCCTGGCACCCAACACCGTGAGCACTTACCGTGCGCGCGTGCTCGAAAAGACCGGCGCGAAGAACGACGTGGAACTCGCGCTCTACGCCGAACGCCACGCGCGCGCGCCCAAAAGCGCCTGAGATCGCCTGAAAGGCCGCGTTTTGTAGGGCTGGCCCTACACCGCGTCGGTCGGCGCGGCACGACTTGCGCCACGCAGCGCGCGGCACCCGGCTTCTGGCCCGGTGCTTGCAAAGAGCCCCTCGTCTTCAACACACGAGGTGCGCCATGTCCGACTTCTTCGATCCCTACAACGCCGATCGTCCGCTCATGATGAAGTGCAGCTGCGGGCGCGAGCACACCGTGGCCGACCACCACGCCGAGGTGGCCGCCGACAGCGCCGCCATCGAACTGCGCCGGCGCAGCGAGACCGCCGAGTTCGAGGCCTACAGCAACGAGTTCATCGAGGCCACCCTGGTCAAGGCGCTGTTCCCGCAGGACGAGATGCGCCGCCGCTTCCTGCGCGCGGTGGGCAAGGGCACGGCCATGGCCGCCATCGCCAGCGTGCTGCCGGTGACCAGCCTGCAAGCCCTGGCGCAGGAGGCCGGCACCAAGAAAGGCACGCTGGAGAAGACCAACCTCAAGGTCGGCTTCATCCCCATCACCTGCGCCACGCCGCTGATCATGGCCCACCCGCTGGGCTTCTACAGCAAGCAGGGCCTCAACGTCGAAGTCACCAAGACGGCGGGCTGGGCCCTGGTGCGCGACAAGATGATCAACAAGGAGTACGACGCCTCGCACTTCCTCTCGCCCATGCCGCTGGCCATCTCGCTCGGCCTGGGCAGCAACGCCACGCCGATGAACGTGGCCACCATCCAGAACATCAACGGCCAGGCCATCACGCTGAGCCTGAAGCACAAGGACAACCGCGACCCGAAGAACTGGAAGGGCTTCAAGTTCGGCATTCCGTTCGACTACTCGATCCACAACTTCCTGCTGCGCTACTACCTGGCCGAAGCCGGCCTGAACCCCGACACCGACGTGCAGCTGCGCGTGATCCCGCCGGCCGAGATGGTGGCCAACCTGCGCGCGGGCAACATCGACGGCTTCCTCGGCCCCGACCCCTTCAACCAGCGCGCGGTGTTCGACGAGGTCGGTTTCATCCACGTGCTCACCAAGGACCTCTGGAACGGCCACCCCTGCTGCGCCTTCGGCACCAGCACCGAGTTCATCCAGAAGAACCCCAACACCTTCGCCGCGCTCTACCGCGCGGTGCTCACCTCGGCCGCCATGGCGCGCGACCCGAAGAACCGCGAGCTCATCGCCAAGGTGATCGCGCCCAGCCAGTACCTCAACCAGCCCGAGGCCGTGCTCACGCAAGTGCTCACCGGCCGCTTCGCCGACGGCCTGGGCAAGATCCAGACCGTGCCCGACCGCGCCGACTTCGACCCCATGCCCTGGCAGAGCATGGCGGTGTGGATGCTCACGCAGATGCAGCGCTGGGGCTACATCAAGGGCGAGGTGAACTACCAGCAGATCGCCGAGAAGGTTTTCCTCATCACCGACGCGCGCAAGCACATGAAGGAACTCGGCCAGCCCTTCGCGGCCGGCCCGGGTTATGCCAAGCACACCATCATGGGCAAGGTGTTCGACCCGGCCAAACCCGCCGAGTACCTCAAGAGCTTCGCGATCCAGAAGGCGGCCTGAGCATGAAAGTCGCGAGCCTCAACCTGCGCGCCGCGCTGGTCTCCCTGCTGCTGTTCGCCGTCTTCATCGGCGCCTGGCAGCTCTCCACCAGCGGGCCCAGCATCGGCGGTTCTTCGGCCGGCATGACGGCCGAGGAGATCGAGTACGCCAAGATGATGGGCAAGGATCCCGGCGCGGCCAAGAGCACCGGCTTCCCGCCGCCGATCGAGGTGGCGAAGGCGAGCTGGGCGCAGCTGGCCGACCCGTTCTACGACAAGGGCCCGAACGACAAGGGCATCGGCATCCAGCTCGCGCACTCGCTGGCGCGCGTGGGCCTGGGCTTCGTGCTGGCCATGGCCGTGGCCATCCCGCTGGGCTTTCTCATCGGCATGTCGCCGCTGATGCGCAAGGCCTTCGACCCCTTCGTGCAGGTGCTCAAACCCATCAGCCCGCTGGCCTGGATGCCGCTGGCGCTCTACACGCTCAAGGACTCGGACGTCAGCGGCATCTTCGTCATCTTCATCTGCTCGGTCTGGCCCATGCTGATCAACACCGCCTTCGGCGTGGCCTCGGTCAAGCGCGAGTGGCTCAACGTGGCCAGCACGCTGGAGGTCAACCCGATCCGCAAGGCCTTCCAGGTGATCCTGCCGGCGGCCGCGCCCACCATCCTCACCGGCATGCGCATCAGCATGGGCATCGCCTGGCTGGTCATCGTGGCCGCCGAGATGCTGGTCGGCGGCACCGGCGTGGGCTACTTCGTGTGGAACGAGTGGAACAACCTCTCGCTCACCAACGTGATCTTCGCCGTGCTGCTCATCGGCGTGGTCGGCATGCTGCTCGACCTGATGTTCGCCCAGCTCCAGAAGGCGGTGACCTATGTGGAGTGAGTCCAGCGTGCGCGAAGGCGCGGTGGCCACCCAGCCCGCCGCACCGGCCCCAACGAAAGCCCCCAAGATGACCGGTTTCCTCCAGGTTGAAAAACTCGCCAAGGCCTACCAGGCCGACAAGCCGGTGTTCGCCGATGTCTCCTTCGCCATCGACAAGGGCGAGTTCGTCTGCATCATCGGCCACAGCGGCTGCGGCAAGACCACCATCCTCAACGTGCTCGCGGGCCTGGACACCGCGAGCTCGGGCCACTGCTTCATGGACGGCCGCGAGATCGCCGGCCCCAGCCTGGAGCGCGGCGTGGTGTTCCAGAGCCACGCGCTCATGCCCTGGCTCACGGTGCGGCAGAACATCGCGTTCGCGGTGAAGTCGCGCTGGCCCGACATGCCGCGCGCCGACCTCAACGCCCACGTCGAAAAGTTCGTCGCGCTCGTGGGCCTGAGCCCGGCCATCGACAAGAAGCCCAGCCAGCTCTCGGGCGGCATGAAGCAGCGCGTGGGCATCGCGCGCGCTTTCGCCATCCAGCCCAAGATGCTGCTGCTCGACGAGCCTTTCGGCGCGCTGGACGCGCTCACGCGCGGCACCATCCAGGACGAGCTCATGGGCATCGTGCGCGAGACGCGGCAGACCGTCTTCATGATCACGCACGACGTGGACGAGGCCATCCTGCTGGCCGACCGCATCCTGCTCATGAGCAACGGCAGCGAAGGCGCCAACGGCTACGTGCCCGGCGGCATGGCCGAGGTGGTGGTCAACCCGCTGCCGCGCAGCCGCACGCGCGCGCAGCTGCACCACCTGGATGGTTATTACGACCTGCGCAACCACATCGTGGATTTCTTGGTCTCGCGTGCGCGAGCCCATTGAACCCCCTGCGTCGCCTTCGGCGCCTCCCCCTCAGAGAGGGGGGCGACACCTGGGGCCGGCGGAGCCGGACCCGCGGTGTCCCTGGATCGACCCCTTTCACTCAACCGTTTCATCAACAAGAGGCAACACATGAACCGACTCGACGTCACCGAAAAGATCATTTCCACCAAGGTGTCCAAAGGCATCAGCTGGGCCGAGGTGGCCAAGAAGGTGGGCCAGTCCAAGGAATGGACCACGGCGCTGTGCCTGGGCCAGATGACCGCCTCGCCCGCCCAGGCCAAGGTGGTGGGCAAGATCTTCGGGCTCTCCGTGGAAGAGCAGAAGTGGCTGCAGGTCGTGCCCTACAAGGGCTCGCTGTCCACGCCCGTGCCGACCGATCCGCTGATCTACCGCTGGTACGAGATCGTCAGCGTCTACGGCACCACCATCAAGGAGCTGATCCACGAGGAGTTCGGCGACGGCATCATGAGCGCGATCGACTTCAGCATGGACATCGAGCGCCAGGCCGATCCGAAAGGCGACCGCGTGAACGTGGTGCTCTCGGGCAAGTTCCTCCCATACAAGCAGTACTGATGGAACCGCGCCCGCCGCTGCCGCCGTTCACGCGCGGGTCGGCCACCGAGAAGGTGCGTCTGGCCGAGGACGCGTGGAATTCGCGCGACCCCGACCGCATCGTCAAGGTCTACACCGAGGACACGCGCTGGCGCAACCGCGCGGAGTTCCCGGTGGGCCGCGACGCGGTGCACGCCTTCCTGGTGCGCAAGTGGGCGAAGGAGCTGGACTACCGGCTCATCAAGGAGCTGTGGGCCTTCGAGGCGAACCGCATCGCGGTGCGCTTCGCCTACGAGTGGCGCGACGACTCGGGCCACTGGTTCCGCTCGCACGGCAACGAGAACTGGCAGTTCAACGACCTGGGCTACATGGAACAGCGCCACGCCAGCATCAACGACCGGCCGATCCACGAGAGCGAGCGGCTGTTCCACTGGCCGCTCGGCCGGCGGCCCGACGACCACCCGGGGCTGAGCGCGCTCGGGCTGTGAGCGCGGCCCTCAGGTCGCGGGTGTTCCGGGGGCTTGCAGCTCCAGCCAGTCCTGGAAGGCCTTCATGGCCGCGCTCTTGCGCCGCGTCTTCAGGCGCGTGAGCCAGTAGCCGCCCACGTCCACCTCGGCCTCGAACAGGCGCACCAGCCGCCCGCTCTGCAGGTCGCGGGTGAACAGCGACACCGGCAGCAGGGCCACGCCCGCGCCCTGGGCGGCGGCATCGGCCAGCACCAGCGAGGAATCGAACATCGGCCCGGTGAGCAGGGGCGCGCGCCCGCCCACCGCCTCGAACCACTGCGCCCACTCGTCCGAGCGGTAGGAGCGCAGCAGCGTCTCGCGCCCCAGGTCGGCCACCGCGCGGATGCGGTGCGCCAGGGCCGGCGCGCCCACCGGCGCCAGCGGCGCGGCCAGCAGGTGCCGCGTCTGCAGGCCGGGCCACTGGCCGTCGCCGAAGCGGATCGCGCAGTCCAGGCCCTCGGCCGCGAGGTCGATGCGGTTGTTGTGCGTGAACAGCCGCAGCTCCACGAAGGGGTGGCGCGCCTGGAAGTCGCGCAGGCGCGGCAGCAGCCAGCCCACCGCGAAGGTGCCCACCGCACCCACCGACAGCACCTCGCGCTTGTGCGCGCCCTTGAAGCTCTCCAGCGTGGCCGAGACGCGCGCGAACGCGTCCACCAGCGTGGGCAACAGGGCCATGCCCTCGTCGGTCAGCGCCAGGCCGCGTGGCACGCGCCGGAACAGCGGCTTGCCCAGGCGCTGCTCCAGGTTCTTCACATGCTGGCTCACGGCGGTCTGCGTGAGGTTGAGTTCCTGCGCGGCGCGCGTGAAACTCAGGTGGCGCGCCGACACCTCGAAGGCGCGCAGGGCGTTGAGTGGCAGGTCCATCGCTTTAATCCCCAAGTTTTTCCGTGGTGTGGCCTCGATTATTCCCGTTTGAACGGGATGGCCGTCCTGCCTACGATGCAGGCCTGATTCACGAGGAACCACCATGACCGACCGACGCACCTTCTGCCTGGCCTCCGGCGCCACCCTGCTGGGCCTGATCCACGGAAATACTTGGGCCGACACCGGCGCGCTGCAGGATGCCCTGCGCGACATCGAGGCCACCGCCCGGGGCCGCCTGGGCGTGCACCTCATCGACACCGCCACCGGGCGCGAACACGGCTGGCGCGCGGACGAGCGCTTTCTGATGCTCAGTTCGTTCAAGCTGCTGGCCAGCGCGCTGGTGCTGGACCGGGCGGACCGGGGCGAAGAGTCGCTGGAGCGGCGCATCCGTTACCGCCGGCAGGACCTCGTGTCCTGGTCGCCCGTGACCGAGCGCCACGTGGGCGGCGAGGGCCTGAGCCTGGCGCAGCTGTGCGAAGCCACCATCACCACCAGCGACAACACCGCCGCCAACCTCATCCTGGCCAGCTACGGCGGCCCGGCCGCGCTCACCGCCTACGCGCGCCGGCTCGGCGACCGCGTGACCCGGCTGGACCGCACCGAGCCCGAGCTGAACCGCCGAGCCGCGAGTGGAGAGCCACTGGACACCACCACGCCGCGCGCCATGGCGCACACACTGCGCGCGCTGCTGGTGGGCGACGCGCTGTCACCGGCCTCGCGCGCGCGGCTGCTGCAATGGCTGCTGGCCAACACCACCGGCGGCAAGCGCCTGCGGGCCGGGCTGCCGGCGGGCTGGCAAGTGGGCGAAAAAACCGGCACCGCCGGCGACGATGCCAACGACATCGGCATCGCCTTCCCGCCGCAGCGCGCGCCGGTGATCGTGACCGCCTACCTCGCCGAGAGCGCCACCGACGGCGCGACGCGGGAGGCGGCGCTGGCGGGTGTGGGGCGGCTGTTGGCTCGGCTGTGACGACGCAGGTTCAGTGGGGCTGTGACTTTGGAAACAGCACCACGCCGGGGAGACCTTCAAAGTGGGCATCGCAGGTGAGCAACTCAGCCCGTTGTTGCACGGCGGTGGCATACACGATGGCGTCGGCTGTGGCCAGCTTGTGCTGCCGATGCAGATCGGCGGCCAGCAGGGCGGTGGCGGTGTCCAACGGCATCACCTGGCATTTCATGGTGTAGGCCACCACCTGATCGGCCTGCGACTCGCCGAGTTCGCGCCACAACCATTTGGACAACTCCAGTTGCACGATGGTGGGCACGATACACAAATCTTTGACCGGGATTTCCTTCCCCAGCTTCTTGCCGATCGGCGAGGCAACCAACCACTCGATCCAGGCGGAGGTGTCGATCACCCGCAAGGGCGCGGCCATCAGTAGCGGTCCTTGCGGTCGCGGTAGCCATCTTTGCGAGCGCCCTTGGCGATGCCCGCGAGTTCCTGAAGCTCAGGCACGGGCATGACCAGCACACCCTTGTTCTTGGGGATGAACACGAACTCCTGACCGGCTTCCCAATGCAACTCGTCTCGAACGGCCTTGGGAATGGAAATCTGGAACTTGCTGGAAAGCGTGGCGGTGGCAGACATGTCTGGCTCCTGGTGCATCGATCTTAATTTGGTAAGAATACACCAGATGCCCTTCTGCCGTGGACCCGGCTAGCCCGGCAGCGGAATCCACTCCTGGTTGTCCTCCGGCGGCAGCGGGATGCGGCCGGCGGCCCAGTCGGCCTTGGCCTGCTCGATGCGTTCCTTGCGCGAGGACACGAAGTTCCAGAAGATGTGGCGCTCGCCCAGCGGTTCGCCGCCGAAGATCATCAGCGTGCTCTTGGTGTGCGCGGTGATCACGGCGTCGCTGTCGTCGCCGAACACCAGCAGCTGGCCGGGCACGTAGGTCTGACCGCCGTACTCGACTTCACCGCGCGCCACGTAGGCCGCCTGTTCGCGGTGGCCGCCCGGCAGGGCCAGGCGCGCGCCGGGCTGCCACTCGGTGTGCAGGTAGAACAGCGGCGAGTGCGTGCGCACCGGGCTTTTCATGCCGTAGGCCTCGCCCGCGATCAGGCGCATCCACACACCCCCCTCGTCGCGCACCGGCAGGTCGGCGGCAGGGTAGTGGGTGAAGGCCGGTTCGGTCTCTTCATCGGCCTCGGGCAGCGCCACCCACAGCTGCATGAGTTCGAGCCCGCCTCCTGCGAACGAGTCCGGGTGCTTGAAGCGCTCGGAATGCGAGATGCCGCGCCCGGCCGTCATCCAGTTCACGTCGCCCGGGTTGATGAGCTGGTGCACGCCCAGGCTGTCCTGGTGCGAGACCTGGCCGCTGAGCAGGTAGCTCACGGTGGACAGGCCGATGTGCGGGTGCGGCCGCACGTCGGCGGCGCGCGTGTCCTCGGCCGCCAGCGTCACCGGCCCGGCGTGGTCCACGAAGATCCACGGGCCGACCATGCGGCGCTTCGCGTAGGGCAGCACGCGCCGCACCTTCAGGCCGTGGCCCAGATCGGCCTCGCGGGCGGTGATCACCATTTCAAGCATCTCTTTTCCTTTCGTGGGTTCAGGCCGTGGCGCCGGCGATGCGGCCCATCTTGCCGCTCTGGAAGTCGGCAAAGGCCTGGTGGATCTCGGCCTCGCTGTTCATCACGAACGGACCATACCCCACGATGGGCTCGTCGATCGGTTCGCCCGCCAGCCAGAGCACGGTGGCGTCTTCCAGCACCTCGAAGCTCACGTCCTGCCCGTCGCGCGAATGCACGGCCATCTGCGCGGCGCTCACTTCCTTGCCGTCGGCCAGGCGCAGCCGGCCGCGCAGCACGAAGGGCGCGGTGGTGTGGCCTTCGGCCGCCGGCAGCGTCACGGTGTGGCCGGCCTTCAGCCGCAGGTCCCAGACCTGCATGGGCGTGAAGGTGCGGGCCGGGCCTTGCGTGCCCAGCAGTTCGCCCGCGATCACGCGCGCCGTGCCGGCCCCATCGGGCAGGTCGATCTGCGGAATCTGATCGCGCGTGATGCCCTGGTAACCCGGCGCGGCCATCTTGTCGCGCGCGGGCAGGTTCACCCAGAGCTGCACCATCTCGAACGGGCCGCCCTGTTTCGCGAAGTGCTCGCCGTGGTACTCCTCGTGCACGATGCCCGAGGCGGCCGTCATCCACTGCACCTCGCCGGGGCCGATGGTGCCGCCGCCGCCGCTGGAATCGCTGTGCGAGACCTCACCGTCATAGACGATGGTCACGGTCTCGAAGCCGCGGTGCGGGTGCTGGCCCACGCCCCGGCGCTTCGTGGTGGGCTCGAATTTCGTCGGGCCGCCGTAGTCCAGCAGCAGGAAGGGCGAGAAGCGCTCCGCCGCGCCGTTGTACGAAAAGATGCTGCGCACCGGAAAGCCGTCGCCGACCCAGTGGCCGCCGGCGCTTCGTTGGATGAAAGAAACGGTTTTCATGGGGGTGTTCTCCTGTATGAAAGAGCACTGTACCGGGCTGGCGTTCCCTTGATAAGCCGGTAAGATCGCAAATCATTTTTCAATGAGATGAACAATCAACACCCCGACCTGAACGACACCCTCGTGTTCGTGCGCGTGGCCCAGGCCGGTGGTTTCAGCGCCGCCGCGCGGCTCATGGGCATGCCCACGTCCACGCTGAGCGTGCGCGTGTCGCGGCTGGAACAGCGCCTGGGCGTCACGCTGCTGCAGCGCACCACGCGCCGACTGCGCCTGACCGAGGCCGGCCAGGCCTACCTGCGCCAGGCCGCGCGCGGGCTGGACGAGATCCTGCAGGCCGAGGCCCAGCTCGACGCCGGCAAACACGAGGCCCAGGGCCTGCTGCGCATCACGCTGCCGATCGACATGGGCGACGAGCAGCTGCTGGGCATCCTGAGCGGCTACCGCGCGCGCCACCCCGGCGTGGCGGTGGAGCTGGTGTTTTCCGACGCCCGGCTCGACCTGGTGGAGCAGGGGCTGGACCTGGCGCTGCGCGCGGGCGAGCTGGCCGACTCCAGCCTGGTGGCGCGCCAGATCGGCCAGGCGCGCTGGGCGCCCTTCGCCCACCCCGATTACCTGGCGCGCGCGCCCGCCTTGCGCCAACCCAAAGACCTCGCGCAGCACGCCGCCCTGTGCTTCAGCCCGCTCGGGCGCGACAGCTGGACGCTTTCGCGCGGCAAGGCCCGGGTGCAGGTGCCGCTGCGCAGCGCCTTCGCCGCCAACGACATGCGGCTGATCCGCCGCCTCGCGCTCGACGCCCAGGGCGTGGCCCTGTTGCCGGACTACGTGTGCCGGCGCGAGGTCGACCACGGCCAGCTGGTGCCGCTGCTGCCGGGCTGGCACGCGCGCACCGACCCCATCCACCTCGTCTACCCGGGCCAGCGCTTCGTGCCGGCCAAGCTGCGCCACTTCATCGACGAAGTCGGGCCGGCCCTGGCCGCGCTGTTCGACCGCTGAGCCCGGCGCTAAGCTTCTCGTCCCATGCGCATCGAACACCTCCGCCAACGCCTGCGCGCGCTCGGCGCCAACCCCCGCCACGAGCAGCGCGTGCTGCGCCTGTGGTCGCAGTCCCTGCCGCAGGACGCGGGGCGGCGCCAGGTCGAGCATTTCCTGCCCGCGACGCTGGTGGCGGCCTTGCCGGCGCTGGCCGAGGAGCTCGCGGGCCTGGCGGTGCTGCGCTCCGAACACCCGGGCGAGGACGGTTCGGCGCGCCTGCTGGTGGCGCTGGCCGATGGCCAGACCGTGGAGAGCGTGCTGCTGCCGCGCGACGGCCTGTGCGTGTCCACCCAGGTGGGTTGCGCGGTGGGCTGCGTGTTCTGCATGACGGGCCAGGGCGGCCTGGTGCGCCAGGTCGGCAGCGCCGAGATCGTGGCGCAGGTGGCGCTGGCGCGCACGCGCCGCGTGGTGAAGAAGGTGGTGTTCATGGGCATGGGCGAGCCCGCTCACAACCTGGACAACGTGCTCGAAGCCATCGACCTGCTGGGCACCGTGGGCAACATCGGCCACAAGAACCTGGTGTTCTCCACCGTGGGCGACCCGCGCGTGTTCGAGGCCTTGCCGCAGGGCCGGGTGAAGCCCGCGCTGGCGCTCTCGCTGCACACCACCAAGGCCGGTCTGCGCGAGCAGCTGCTGCCGCGCGCGCCCCGCCTCACGCCCGAGGCACTGGTGGACGCGGGCGAGCGCTACGCGCGCGCCACCGGCTACCCCATTCAATACCAGTGGACGCTGCTCGAAGGCATCAACGACGGCGACGACGAGATCGAGGGCATCGTGCGGCTGTTGCACGGCAAGTACGCCATCCTGAACATGATCCCGTACAACACGGTGGACGACCTGCCGTACCGGCGCCCGAGCTGGGCCCAGGCGGCCGAGATCGCGCGCCGCCTGCACCGGCGCGGCATCCTCACCAAGCTGCGGCAGTCGGCCGGGCAGGATGTGGAAGGCGGCTGCGGCCAGCTGCGCGCGCGGGCGGAAAACCCCGCGCGCCGCACGATCCCGCTGCGCGCGCAAGGCACCCCCAGCGCCTGAGGGCGGTCAGGGCTGTCCGGGGCCCTGACCCGGCGGCGGCGTGAACACCACCTGCACGCCAAAACCGCGCCGCGCGGTGGCGAAGCGGCGCACGTGGTGGCGCCAGGCCAGGCCGTGCCGGTCCTCTTCGCAGTGCTCCAGGTAGGGCGGGCGGGTGTCGTCGTCGAACAGCATGGCATGGGGCAGGCGCGCCAGGCATTCCAGCGCTTCCAGACGACCGTCGGTGAGGGCGATCACCCCACCGCCATCGATCTGGTGGAAGAGCGGGGCGCCGTGGCACGCGCTGGCGCGCACGAAGGCGTGGACCTCCTCGTGGCGGGCGGTGGGGATGAGCAGCGGGCTCAGCCGCACCAGATCGCTCGTGCCGAAGTCGCGCTGGCCGCGGCCGCCCGGCCGGGGCCGGCCGAAGAACACCTGGCGCAGCCGTTCGCGGGCGGGGTCGTGCGCGGCCACGGCGATGAAGTGGTGCGTGAAACGCGCGTCGTCGGTGCCTGCCGCCAGCGCGTCGTTGCGGTTCAGCAGCTGCCAGACCAGCAGCGCCAGCAGCACCTCGATCTGCTGCTCTCCCTGGGTCAATGCCAGGCGGTGCACGGGCCGCTCCAGCCGCAGCGAGTGCGGGTCCATCGCTTCGTGCGCCATGAGGGTGTCCTGGATCGCCCGGCGCTGCCGGTCATGAAAGCCCTGCCCGCCGCGCAGGCAGATCGCTTCCTGGCCAAACCACCAGCGCAGCAGGGCCGTGGTGGTGGGGGTGAGGCGGGGTGCCACAGCCTGGGTCATCTTTGTCCTCCTTGAGACAATGTGAACAAATCAATCAAGATGTGAGTTCAAAACTCAAATGGATATTAATCTCGCGCGCGGCCGAAAACTAGCGTTCGGTGCATGAATCAGAAGCTCGAATTCGCTCAACGGCTGCGCGAAGCCATGCTGGCGGTGGGTCTGCAGCCCCGGCCCGGCGTGCTGCACAACCTGTTCAATGCCCGCTATTGGGGGACCTCGGTGTCCTTTCAGGCGGTGTCGTGCTGGCTCAAGGGCCAGGCCATTCCCGCGCAGGACAAGCTGCAGCTGCTGGCCGAGATCCTGAAGGTGGAGCCCGAGGTGTTGCGCTACGGCCCGGATGTGCGCCGCCGCGTGCAGGAGAAGCGCAAGCGCTGGGACGAGGCCCTGAGCTTCGAGGAGCGCGAGATGTTCGACGCCTACCTCAACCTGCCGGTGGGGCAGCGCAAGGTGGTGCGCGAGGTGATCCTCGCCTTCGCGCTGGCGCACGAGAAGACCCAGGGCTGAGCGCCCGCGCGCCGCTCAGCTCAGTGCAGCGTGAGCGGGTGCGAGCTGGTCTTGACCCGCACCACCGCCGCGCGCGGTGCGTATGGCGCGCGGGCCGCGCCGCAGAGCTCGGCCGCGATGGCCCGGGCCTGGCGCGCGATCGGTTCGATGAAGCGGCTCGGCTGCCCGTTCACCGCGATGCAGTCGCCCAGGGCGTGGATGCGGTCGTCGCTGGTGCGCAGCGTGGCGGCGTCCACCGCGATGCCGTGGTCCCACGCGAGCCCGGCGCTGCGCGCCAGCCGGGTCGGCGTCTGCAGGCCGGCGGCGGCGATCACCTGGTCGGCCGCGAAGCGCTGGCCGCAGGCGGTGGTGAGCCGGTAGCGGCCGGCCACCGGCTCCAGCCGCGCCACCTGCACGCCCCCCACGAAACGGATGGCCAGGTCTTTCCAGGCATCGAGCAGCGGCGCGCCCGCCTGCTCGGCGGGCCAGCGCGCCAGCGGTGCGGCCTGCACGTCCAGCAGGGTGATGCGGTGGCCGCCGAGCGCGAGGTCGTTGGCGAGTTCGCTGCCGATCAGGCCAGCGCCGACGATGGCCACGTCCTTCGTTGAATTCCCCAGCGCGGCGCGCAGCCGCTGGTAGGCGTCGAGGTGGTTGATGCGCCAGCACAGCGCGGCGGGCAGGGCCGGCGGCAGCGCGGCCTGGGCGCCATGCGCCAGCACGAGGTGGTCGTAGCGGAGCACGCCGCGCGTGGTGCGCAGCGTGCGCGTGTCGGGGCAGATGCGCACGGCCTGGGTGTGGGCGAGCAGGCGCAGGTTCAGGCGCGCGGCCGCCGCGGGGCCGCTTTCCTTGGCGAGGGTGTCGGGCGCGAGCCCGCGCGCCAGCGAGACGGACAGCAGCGGCTTGTCGTACAGGTCGCCCGCGCACTGGCTCACCAGGGTGATCGGTCGCTTCGCGTCGAGCGCGCGCAGCGCCTCGGCCATCTGCCAGCCGGCGCGGCCCGCGCCCACGATCACCACGCCGGCCGCGCCACCGCGCGCGGCCACCGGCGCGCTGCGGGGCAGGGCGGCGCGCAAGGCCTCCAGAGAGGGCGGCGTGTAAGGCCGGAAGTCGGCCTTGGTCACGCCGCACAGCGGGCAGGCCCAGTCGTCGGGGATGTCGGCGTAGCGCGTGCCGGGCGGCAGGCCGCCGTCGGGGTCGCCGTCGGCTTCGTTGTAGAGGTAGCCGCAGGCGTCGCAGAGGTAGGTCTGGTAGGGCGCGAGTGCCTGCACGGCCGCCGCGACCGGGGACAAGGAGGGGGCGGTGTTCATGACGGCATCACCTCGGCGGACAGGCGCGCGATTTCCTTGCGCAGGTGCTTGATGGCGGGCGTGACGATGGCCACGAAGTGCGATTCGCGCACGCGGCGCTGCACGTCCGAGCTCATGAGGTAACCGCGCGCGCCCTGGTGCAGCAGGGCCGACTGCGCGGCGCGCAGGCTCAGCTCGGCGCCGTGGGCGCGCGCGTCGAGCACGTCGATGAAGAAGTCCACGCTGTCGTTGAACGGCGTGTCGGCGAGTGCCATCACGCGCGCGGTCAGCGCGTCCAGCTCGGCCTGCAAGGCGTCGGGCCGGTCTTCGAGAAACTGGTTCACATGGCCCAGCTGCGCCTCCACCGCCCACATGCTGTCGATCGCGCCCTGCGCCACGCCCACCGCCATGCCGCACTGGAGCAGCACGAAGGCCGCGCGGATGCGCGCGATGAAGGGTTTGGCCGGTTCGGCCATGCGCTCGTTCGCGCCGATGAACACGTCCTTCAGGCGCAGCGCGTAGGTGCCGGTGCCTTCCATGGCCGAGAAGCTCGGGCATTCGCGCAGCTCCACACCAGGCGCGTCGCAGCGCAGCAGGAACATCAGCTCGCGGCCCAGTGGCTCGCCCTGCGCGTCCACCACCGCCGCGAGCGCGCCGCAGGCGTGGCCCGCGCCGAGGTTGCTGACCCAGGGCAGGGTGCCGCTGACCAGGTGGCCCCCCTCGACCGGCGTGGCCTTGAGCAGCAGGCTCTCGATCTGCGCATAACTTTTCATGGGGTTGGACATGGCGGTGCCGCCCAGGGCCTCGCCGCTGGCCAGCGCCCGCAGCGCCGCGCCGCCCAGCGCCGGGTTGCCGCTGGCCTGCATGTACAGGCCGCAGACCAGCTGGCACCACACCATGAAACCGGTGGCGCCGCAGACGCGCGAGACCTCGGCCATGGCGCGGATCGCCAGGCCGTAGTCGGCGCGCCCGGCCGGTGCGTCCAGGTGGGCCCCCAGCGCACCGAGCGCGCCCAGCTGCTGCAGCACCTCGCGCGGGTAGTGGCCTTCGCGGTCGATGGCTTCCACCACCGCGGCCAGCGGGCCTTGCGCCACGGTGCGCACCGCGGCCAGCAGCGCATCGGCCGTTGTTTCGTGGGTCAGTTCGCGGGGCAGGTCGTTCGGGTTCATGCGCGGTCCAGGAGGTTGAAGGGGCAGGCAGGCGGCGGCGCTCAGGCCAGGTCGACCGTCATCGGGATCGGGTTGCGCAGGGTGTTGGCCACGGGCGAGTAGAAGTTGGCGTGCCGCACGATCTCGTCGAGCACCTCGCGCGGGGCGTCGCCTTCCACCAGCACCTTCACGCGGATGGCCTGGAAGCCCATCTCGGGCGGCGTCTTCTCGAGCGCGCCACCGGCGCCCCAGGCGGCGGGGTTGCCGATGTCGCCCTCGAGGAAGACCTCGAGCTTGCTGAGCTTCACGCCCTTCCAGGTCGCGACCGCCGTGATGCCCACGGCCAGGCAGCCGCCCAGACCCGAGAGCACGATCTCGCCCGGGGCGGGGGCGGTGTCCTGACCGAACAGGTGCAGCGGCTCGTCCACCACCACCGGCGCGTGCTGGCCCACGGTGGAGAGCGAGCGGTACTGGCCCTCCATCACGGTGTGGACCTTGTTGGTGCCGCGGCTGGCCGGGTTGGCCTTGCCCTTGGCGGCGAAGGCGGCGAGGCCGGCGCCGTCGATCGGGCGCAGCCACGCCTTCACGGTGGTGCTGGCGGGGGCGGTGGGTTCAAGGGTGTCGGTGGCGGACATGGGGTCTCCAGGGTTGAAAAACGGGAAGGGTTGAGATCAGGCGGCGAGCGCCAGGCTGGGCTTCTTGCTCGACTTCGCCAACGGCAGGCCGGTCTCGATCGGCAGGCTCTCGTCGCGCGACCACTCGTTCCACGAGCCGAAGTACATGCGCACGTCGCTGAAGCCGGCCTGTTTGAGGGCGAGGAAGGTGTTGGACGCGCGCGCGCCCTTGAAGCAGTAGAGGTAGACGGTGTCGTCGGGCGCGATGCCGGCGGTGGCGCACTCGGCCTTCACCTCGTCGGGCGTCTTGAACACCGGGCCCTGGGCGGACGGCTTCATGAAGCGGTACCACTCGACCCACTTGGCGCCGGGCAGGCGGCCCTTGCGCGGCGCGAAGTCCTTGCCGTAGGGCGAGGAGCTGTCGCCGATCCACTCGTCCACGTCGCGCACGTCGAGCAGCACGGTGTCGGTGCCCAGCGCGGCCTGCACGTCGGCCTGGGTGAGCATCACGTCGCTGCCCGCCAGCTCGGGGAAGGTGGCGGGTGTGGGCGTGGCGGCCTCGGTGGAGACCGGCAGGCCCGAGGCCTTCCAGGCGCTGAAGCCGCCGTTGAGCACCTTGATCCTGGGGTAGCCCAGCCAGGTCAGCAGGTAGTAGCCGCGGCAGGACTGGCCGTAGCCGCTGTTCATCGCGTCCTCGTAGAACACGGCGGTCTCTTCGCCCGAGAGGCCGGCGGCGCCCAGCGCGGCGGCGAAGGTGGCCTTGAGGGCTTGCAGGCCTTCGGGCGTGGAGGTGGCGAGGTAGGTGAAGACCTCGCGCAGGTTCACCGCACCGGGGATGTGGCCGGCGGCGAAGGTCTCGGCGTCGCGGGTGTCGATGACCACCACGGGTTCGGACGACTGCAGGGCCTGCAACTGGGCGGGGGCGATCAGGATGGCGTCGATGCTCATGGAAACCTCACGAAAAAAGCGGCCGGCGGGATTGCCTGCGGTGCCTTTTCGCAACCCGCGTGCCAGCCTCGTGAAGTTGCCTGGAATGGCTTTCAAGTCATTGTTTTAGTTGAATTTTGTGCTATCAAAAGCACAGCGATAGCACCGGCGCCAAGTGCCTTTGGCCTTCAATGTGTCGACACAATGTCGACACATTGCGCCTCAGGTGTCGTCCCCCCTTCGGGGGGAAGGCGCCGAAGGCGGCGCAGGGGGGAGCTTCTTCATCCTGTAGGCGAACTGGCGCAGGGTGAGGCCCAGGCTTTGCGCCGCGCGCGACTGGTTGCCCTGGTGCCGGGCCAGCGCCTCGCGCAGGGCCTGGGCGCTGTGCGATTGCGCGCTCTGGTAGTCGCGCACCAGCGGTTCGGTCTCCCCGGTGGGGGCCGCCGCGCCCTGGGCCTGGGGCATGAAGCGCTCCAGCGTGGCGGCCGTCACCAGGGTGTGGTCGGCCAGCAGCACCAGGCGCTCGATCAGGTTGCCCAGCTCGCGGATGTTGCCCGGCCAGTCGTGCGCCTCCAGCCGCGCTAGCGCGTCGGGCGCGAGGTTCACGTTGCGCTGGTGCGCCTGGTTGGCGCGGTTCACGAAGTGCAGGGCCAGCGCGCGCACGTCCTCGCCGCGTTCGCGCAGGCTGGGCAGGCGGATCGGGATCACGTTGAGGCGGTAGTACAGGTCCTGCCGGAAGCGCCCGGCCTGCACCTCGCGCGCGAGCTCGCGGTTGGTGGCCGCCACCAGGCGCACGTTCACCTTGAGTTCGCGCGTGCCGCCCAGGCGAACCAGCGTGCCCTCCTGCAGCGTGCGCAGCAGCTTGGACTGCATGGCCAGCGGCAGCTCGCCGATCTCGTCGAGGAAGATGGTGCCGCCGTGGGCCTGCTCGAACCAGCCCGCGCGCGCGGTGTTCGCGCCGGTGAAGGCGCCGCGCTCGTAACCGAACAGCTCGGACTCGAACAGCGTTTCGGGAATCGCCGAGCAGTTGACCTTGATGAAGGGCTGGTCGTGCCGGCCGCTGGCCAGGTGCACCGCGCGCGCGAACAGCTCCTTGCCGGTGCCCGACTCGCCCAGCAGCAGCACCGTGGCCTGCGACTGCGACACGCGCTCGAGCTCGCCCAGCGCCTGCAGCAGCGCGGGCGAGCGGCCGATCAGGCCGTAGCGGGCGCTGGCGCTGTCCAGCGCGCGGGCCAGGGCCGCGTTGCGCGCCAGCAGCTGGCGCGTCTGCTCGGCCACCAGCTGTTCCAGCCGCAGCAGCTGCCCGGCCAGCGTGGCCAGGATGCGCAACACGGCCAGGTCGTCGTTCAGGTGGCGCTGGCGGCTGCGGATGCGGTGGCAGGCCAGCACGCCGATGGTGGCGCCGTTGACCTCGATCGGCAGCGCGATGAAGGCCACGGTCTGCGGCGGCAGGCGATCGCGCGGCACCGTGCGGAACAGGAACAGCGGCTCGGCGTCCACGTCCTGCACGATGGCCGGCAGCCCCGTGGCCAGCACCCGCCCGGTGATGCCCTCGCCCCAGCGGAAAACGCCGCGCTGCACCTCCTCGGCCGTGAGGCCGTAGGCGTGGCGCACCGAGGCCGTGCGCTCTTCGCCCGGCGCGGCCTCGCCGGCCAGCACCATGCGGCCCCGGTTCAGGCCCAGCAATTCGCTCATCAGGTGCAGCATCTCGCGCAGCACGAAGGCCGGCGCCAGGCTGCGGCCCACCAGCTTCATCACCTCGCGCATGAGCAGCAGCTCCTGGGCGTGCCAGTCGGTTGCGGGGCTGTCGGGGTCGCTGGGGCTGGAGGGCATGGGCGCGGGGCAAGCAAACATCGCACCAATGGCGGGCGAAGCCCTCCCTGGCGAGCTAAAATCGCCGCTTCTCAAGGAGCGTTGCAGCGCCGGCGGGCTTTTCGGCCCCCACCGTGCGTCAGGCTTGAGTGGGCGCGAACAGGCCCAAACGGCGCTCACCGGTCTGTTTTTCGCAAACTGCCTTGGTGAGCCTCATGTCCTCCGAATCCGCTTCCCCGTCGTCGTCGTCCACCCCCGTGCCGCCCATGCTGCTCTCCGGCCTGGAGCCGCTGCGCATCGAGCCGGGCAGCCTGTTCGTCAACGTCGGCGAGCGCACCAACGTCACCGGTTCCAAGGCCTTCGCCCGCATGATCCTCGAGGGGCGCTTCGAAGACGCGCTGGCCGTGGCGCGTCAGCAGGTGGAGAACGGCGCCCAGATCATCGACGTCAACATGGACGAGGCCATGCTCGACAGCAAGGCCGCGATGGTGCGTTTTCTCAACCTGATCGCCGGCGAGCCCGACATCGCGCGCGTGCCGGTGATGGTGGACTCCTCCAAATGGGAGGTGATCGAGGCCGGCCTGCGCTGCGTGCAGGGCAAGGGCGTCGTCAACTCCATCTCCATGAAGGAAGGCCTGGACGAGTTCAAGCGCCAGGCGCGCCTGGTCAAGCGCTACGGCGCGGCCGCCGTGGTCATGGCCTTCGACGAAAAGGGCCAGGCCGACACCTACGAACGCAAGGTCGAGATCTGCGAACGCGCCTACCGCGTGCTGGTCGATGAGGTGGGCTTCCCGCCCGAAGACATCATCTTCGACCCTAACATCTTCGCCATCGCCACCGGCATCGAGGAACACAACAACTACGCGGTGGACTTCATCAACGCCACGCGCTGGATCAAGCAGCACCTGCCGGGCGCCAAGGTCAGCGGCGGCGTGTCCAACGTGTCGTTCAGCTTCCGCGGCAACGACCCGGTGCGCGAGGCCATCCACACCGTGTTCCTGTACCACGCGATCCAGGCCGGCATGGACATGGGCATCGTCAACGCTGGCATGGTGGGCGTGTACGACGAGCTCGAGCCCGAGCTGCGCGAGCGCGTGGAAGACGTGGTGCTCAACCGCCGGCCCGATGCGGGCGAGCGCCTGGTGGAGGTGGCCGAGAGTGCCAAAGGCTCGGCCAAGGACGACAGCAAGAAGAACGAATGGCGCGCGCTGCCGATCCGCGAGCGGCTGAGCCACGCGCTGGTGCGCGGCATCAACGACTTCATCACCGAAGACACCGAAGAGATGTGGCGCGAGATCGAGGCCGGCGGTGGCCGCCCGCTCAACGTGATCGAAGGCCCGCTGATGGACGGCATGAACGTGGTCGGCGACCTGTTCGGCCAGGGCAAGATGTTCCTGCCGCAGGTGGTCAAGAGCGCGCGCGTGATGAAGCAGGCCGTGGCGCACCTGCTGCCCTACATCGAGGCCGAGAAACTGGCCCTGCAGGCGGCCGGCGGCGACGTGAAGCCCAAGGGCAAGATCGTGATCGCCACCGTCAAGGGCGACGTGCACGACATCGGCAAGAACATCGTCACCGTCGTGCTCCAGTGCAACAACTACGAGGTCGTGAACATGGGCGTGATGGTGCCCTGCCACGAGATCCTGGCCATGGCCAAGGCCGAGGGCGCCGACATCGTGGGCCTCTCGGGCCTGATCACGCCCAGCCTGGAAGAGATGCAGTACGTGGCCGGTGAGATGCAGAAGGACGAACACTTCCGCGGCCGGGGCATCCCGCTGCTGATCGGTGGCGCCACCACCAGCCGCGTGCACACCGCGGTGAAGATCGCGCCGCACTACGACGGCCCGGTGGTCTACGTGCCCGACGCCTCGCGCAGCGTGAGCGTGGCGCAGGGCCTGCTGTCCGACCAGGCCGCGGCCTACATCGCCGAGGTCACCGCCGACTACGAGCGCGTGCGCCACCAGCATGCCAACAAGAAGCAGGTGCCGCTGTGGCCGCTGGAGCGCGCGCGCCTGAACAAGACGCCGATCGACTGGAAGGCCTACACGCCGCAGAAGCCCAAGTTCATCGGCAAGCGCGTGTTCAAGAACTTCGACCTGCACGAGATCGCCAAGTACATCGACTGGGCCCCGTTCTTCCAGACCTGGGACCTGGCCGGCCCCTTCCCCGAGATCCTGAAGGACGAGGTGGTGGGCGAAGAAGCGCGGCGCGTGTTCAGCGACGGCAAGCGCATGCTGCAGCGCCTCATTGAAGGCCGCTGGCTCAGCGCCAGCGCGGTGGTGGGCCTGTACCCGGCCAACAGCGTGCACGACGACGACATTGAGCTCTACACCGACGAGAGCCGCCGCGAAGTCGCGTTGACCTGGCACGGCCTGCGCCAACAGGCCGAGAAGCACGAGATCGACGGCGTGATGCGCCCCAGCCGCTGCCTGGCCGATTTCGTCGCGCCCCAGGGCGAGGCCAACGACTACGTGGGCATGTTCGCCGTGACCGCCGGCCTGGGGGTGGAGAAGAAGGAAAAGCAGTTCCTCGACGACCTCGACGACTACTCCGCCATCATGCTCAAGGCCCTGGCCGACCGCATGGCCGAGGCGCTGGCCGAGTGCATGCACCACCGCGTGCGCACCGACCTCTGGGGCTACGCGGCCGACGAGGCGCTGAGCAACGAAGAGCTGATCAAGGAAAAGTACCAGGGCATCCGCCCGGCGCCGGGCTACCCCGCCTGCCCGGACCACTCCGTCAAGCGCGCGATGTTCGACGTGCTGCAGTGCGAGGACATCGGCATGGGCCTGACCGAGAGTCTGGCCATGACCCCGGCGGCCAGCGTGAGCGGCTTCTACCTCGCCCACCCGCAGAGCACCTACTTCAACGTCGGCAAGATCGGCGACGACCAGGTGGACGACCTGGCCGAGCGCAGCGCCGTGGCGCGCAACGAGCTGCAGCGCTGGCTCGCGCCGAACCTGTGAGGACGGAGAACGATGACGTCGAAGAACCCACGGCCCAACGACGATCTGCTTTGGAAAGGCGTGTTGCTCGCCGCCATCGGCCTGATCGTGCTGATCGCACCCCACCGCCTCCAGTCGCCGGCGCTGCGGGACATCGTCGCGGGCTCGGCGGGCCTGGGCTGGCTGGCGCTGGTGCTGGGCGCCGGGTGCGTGGCGGTGTGGGGATGGCGCGGGTACCGACACTGGAAGCAGCAGTAGGTCACCGACCCTGTCACGGGGCGCCATGGCGGCGCGCCGGGAACCTCCTCATGCGGCGGCGGCTCTGCCTTCCGTACATCCCCTTTTTGATGTTGGCTTCTTAAAACCTTTTCACCATGAACCTGCTCAACAACCTCTTCAACCACCCCCGGCTCGGCGTCATCCTGTTGCGCTGGACGCTCGCGCTCCTGATGGTGCTGCACGGCTGGGCCAAGATCACCGGCGGCGTGGGCGGCATCGAAGGCATGCTGGTCGCCAAGGGCCTGCCCGGCTTCCTCGCCTATGGCGTGTACCTGGGCGAGTTCGTGGCGCCGCTGTTCCTGCTCGCGGGCGTGTGGGTGGTGCCGGCGGCCCTGGTCATCGCGATCAACATGGCCTTCGCCGTGGGCCTGGCGCACATGGGCCACTGGTTCGATCTCACCAACACCGGCGGCTGGCGCCTGGAACTGCAGGCCTTCTTCTTCGTGACCGCGCTGGTGGTGGCCTTCACGCACCGCATCGGCCCGAACAAGTGAGGTTGGCGGGGCACCAAGCCCCATCACAGGTCTGACGAGATCCGCTGCTGTGCGTTGAACTGCAGGATCAGTTCCTGGGCAGTTTGCAGCAGCGCTTCCTCTTCCAGGGAGAGGGCGCACAGCGAGCCCTCATCGCTCGCCGCCAGCAACATCCTGGTCAATGCCACGGCGCAGAGAATGCGCATTGCCTGAGGCGATTCCTTGCGCATGAACGCCATGACCAGCACAGTGGTCGTCAGGGCCCAGCCCTGGAGGCGCCCATCGGACAATCCCGGCAGGTCGTTGAATGCGAGTTCAACGACCTGCCGGGCCAGGGTCGCTGGGCGACCCAGAGAGACACCCATGTTGCGGCACAGTTCAAACTGCGTTTGAATGGCCGCTTCGACCTTGCGCCTTCGGAACACTTCCGGCGCTCCTGAAAAAAAGCCCATACACATCTCCTTGCGGCTGCACGCGAGTTCTTCTGGAATTCGCGTGCAGCGACTGACATTGCGGTATGCGCATCATAATGTGACTTAAAGGAGGCTGACTCAAACACGTCACAGCCAGAGACTTGAGCGATGTCTCGTTCATCGGCCAGCGCTCCGCCAACCCTCATTTCGGCCCGAGAGGCCCTGGCCCTGAACATGATCCGGCTGCGCGCCGAGCGGGGCTGGTCCCAGGAAGACCTGGCCCATGAGGCCGGGTTGCACCGCACGTTCATCGGCCACGTGGAACGGCAGGCGCGCAACATTTCACTGGACAACGTGGAGCGCATTGCCCACGTGTTCGGCCTGCGGGCGCATCAGTTGCTGGCGCCGGTGGCCAGGCCCAGGAACCCGGGTTCCTAGGCCTTCGCATCGAGCGATCAGACGTTCATGATCGCCACGGCGCGCGAGTTCAGGTAGGCCTCCATGGCCTCCGGACCGCCTTCGGAGCCGTAGCCCGAATCCTTGATGCCGCCGAACGGCATTTCCGCCGAGGGCATCGCGGGCATGTTGACCCACAGCATGCCCACTTCCACCCGGCGCGCGAGCAGGTCGGCGTTTTTCAGCGAGCGCGTGAAGGCGTAACCGGCCAGGCCGTAGGGCAGGCGGTTGGCTTCGGCGATGGCTTCGTCCAGGGTGTTGAAGCTGCGCACGGCGGCCATGGGGCCGAAGGGCTCGTCGTTGAACACGCGGGCCTCCAGCGGCACGTCGGTGAGGATGGTGGGCCGCCAGAAATTGCCTTCGTCGCCGATGCGCTCGCCACCGGTGGCCAGCGTGGCGCCGCGTTCCACGGCGTCCTTGGTGAACTCGGCCATGGCCGTGACACGGCGCGGGTTGGCCAGCGGGCCCATCTGCGTGCCGTCGGCCGTGCCGTCGCCCACCGCGAGACCGGCCGCGTGCTTGACCAGCGCGGCCGAGAACTCCTTGGCGATGCTCTCGTGCACCAGGAAACGCGTGGGCGAGATGCAGACCTGGCCCGCGTTGCGGAACTTGGCGCCGCCGGCGGTCTTCACGGCCAGGGCCACGTCGGCGTCTTCCGCCACGATCACCGGCGCGTGCCCGCCCAGCTCCATGGTGACGCGCTTCATGTGCTGGCCGGCCATGGCCGCGAGTTGTTTGCCCACCGGCGTGGAGCCGGTGAAGGTGATCTTGCGGATGACCGGGTGCGCGATCAGGTAGCTGGAGATCTCGGACGGCGTGCCGTAGACCAGGCCGAGCACGCCCGCGGGCAGGCCGGCGTCGGCAAAGGCGCGCACCAGCTCGGCCGGTGCGGCCGGGGTTTCTTCGGGCGCCTTGATGATCATGGAGCAGCCCGTGGCCAGCGCCGCCGCGAGTTTGCGCACGACCTGGTTGATGGGGAAGTTCCAGGGCGTGAAGGCGGCCACGGGGCCCACCGGGTCCTTGAGCACCATCTGGCGCATCGCCAGGTTGCCGCGCGAGGGCACGATGCGGCCGTAGACGCGCAGGCCTTCGTCGGCGAACCATTCGAGGATGTCGGCGGAGGCCATGGCCTCGCCCTTGGCCTCGGCCAGCGGCTTGCCCTGCTCCTGCGTGAGCAGGCGGGCGATGGCGCCGGCGCGCTCGCGCATCAGGCCGGCGGCCGCGCGCATCACCTTGGCGCGCTCGATGGCCGGCGTGTCGCGCCAGGTTTCGAAGCCCTTCTGCGCGGCGGCCAGGGCCAGGTCCAGATCGGCCTGGCGCGCGTGCGCCACGCGCCCGATTTCCTTGCCGGTCGCCGGGTTGAACACGGCCAGCGTCTCGCCCGCTTGGGCATCGCGCCATTGGCCTTGGATGAAGAGTTGGGTGTTGGGGTACGTCAAGGAAGTCTCCTGAAGCGGTGAAGGCGGGGGGGGGAAAGGCGGAACCTTAACAGCAGTCGAATGGCCGCGCGGGCGCGGTGGCATGCGGGAAATCTCGAGCGCCGCCGCCTGCGCTTGTCCCCGATAATTTCAACGCCGCTTCCTGCGGCGATCACGACATGACACTTCAGCAGCTGCGAACCTTCCTGGCCATTGTCGAGTTTGGCAGCTTTCGCAGAGCCGCGCGAGAGCTCGATGTGTCCCAGGCGGGCTTGACCACCAGCATCCAGGCGCTTGAAAACGAGCTGAAGCTGAGGCTGATCGTGCGATCGACCCATGGGATCACCTTGACGGCGGAAGGCCGGCAGATCTACGAGCGCGCGCAGATCGTCGATCGCGAGTCGCGCCAGATCCTCAGCGACGCCGATCGCCTGCGTGGCAAGAGCGGCGGTCACCTCAGCATTGGCCTGGGCCCCACGCCGACCGCGACCCTGTTGCACCACGTGGTGCCGGACTTCCACAAGCGTTTTCCCGACGTGCGGCTGAACCTGACCAGCGGGGTGTACGAGCACCTGGAGTCCGCCTTGCAACAGGGCAAAGTGGAACTCGCGATCACGGCGGTGCCTGGCGAAGGCGTGTCACCCAACCTGACGAGCGTGGAGCTGTTCCGCAGCGATCTGGCCGTGATCGCCCGGGAAGACCACCCGCTGGCGGGCGCCGATTCCATCCGCGAGCTGCTCGAGACCGAATGGGTGCTGCTGGGCTCGCCGGGCGGCCCGGGTGGCACGGTGACGCAGTACCACATCGAGCACGGATTGCCGGCGCCCCTCATCGCGGCCACGTGCGAGTCCCTGACCCAGCTGGCGGCCCTGGTGCGCGGCACGGACTGGATGGCCGTCATCCCGGCCGTGATGATCGACCGCGGTCTCATGGGCGACGGGCTCGCGACCCTCAAGCTGCGGGAGGCCGTGCCGCGCTATGTCAACAGCGTGGTCTACCGCCGCGAGCCCCCGCTCTCGCCAGCGGCCCAGGCCTTCGTCGCCATGTGCCGCTCGTGCGCGCGCGCGCTGGCCCTGGGGGTCAGGCCCTGAGCCTTTCCGCCCGGGTCAGAAGACGTGGCGCATGCCGATCTGGACCCCTCGGACGTCCGCGCCCGCGGCCGGGCTGCCGCCCGCGTCGGCGCGGCTGGGCCACAGGCCGAACGCGGCCGCGCCGTCGTTGCGCTGGTGGGCGATGCTCACGTACACCGAGGTGCGCCGGGACAGGGGTTGCAGGTACTGCACCGCCCACAGGCGCGCGTCCGAGCCGGCGGCGTCGTCGACGTTGCGCACCTGGTAGGTGGCGTTGATTTCGCCCGGCCCCACCGGCACCTTGACGCCGACGGAGCCGCCGCGCATGCCGAACGAGCCATCGACATCGGATTTGGTGAGATAGCCGTACAGCTTCGCCACCCGGAAGTCGTAGCTCGCGCCCAGGCTGACCGTGTCGGTGGAGACCGAGGTCCGCCCGGGCTGGCCCGCCGAGGCGCCGGTGGTGTTCAGGCGGTCGTAGACGGCGCCGACGTACAGCGCGCCCTGGGCGTATTCCAGGGCATAGCTGGCGGGATGGCCAAACGGTGAGGCGCCCTCGTTGGTCGCCACCATCACGCGGCCCACGAAGCCGCCGACGGTGGGCGAGGTGTACTGGATCGCGTTGTTGTATTGAACCGGATAGCCCAGGTTGCCCGCCGCACCCCCGCGCTGGAACAGCGTCTGCATGGCACCCATGCTCGAGCGCTGGAACGGGTCGATGCGCAGCGACATCGCGATGCTGGGCGTGAACTGGCTGCCCAGGGCGAGGCTGCCCAGCGTGGCGTGGCGCAGGCCCACCACGGTTTCGCGGTTGAAGGCCTGCGTGGGGCTGGACAAGGTGCCGGTGTCGGCGTTGAAGCCCTGCTCCAGCTTGAAGAAGGCCTGATGCCCACCGCCCAGGTCCTCCGTGCCGCGCACGCCCCAGCGCGAGGTGTCGCTGGACAGCAGCGTGTGGCGGCGGGCGGGCGTCACGGCCGTGCCGGACATGCGCACGGCGTTGACGGACGCGTCCAGGCGCCCATACAGCTGGACCGACGATGTGCCGCCCGGGGCCTGGGCGAACGCGAGGGGCGGCGCGAGCAGGCACGCGCCGATCACACTCTTCTTCTTCATGTTGTCTCCTTCCGTGGGAAGCGCTCGGGGCGAGCGCGGATGGCAGTGCCTCGCGGCGCCGCCGGTTACAGATCCAGCACGACCTCCGCATCCGCCTCGGCGGCGCGGGAGCAGCACAGCACCATCCTGGTTTTCCGCTGTTCCTTGCTCAGCACGAAGTCGCGGTGGTCCACCTCGCCTTCGATGTAGGGAACGGCGCACACACCGCACAGGCCGTCGCTGCACTTGACGTCCACCTGCAGCCCGCAGGCGGCGAGCGCCTGGACCGCCGATTGCTCGGCGGCCACGGGAATGGTCCTGGCGGAGCGCGCCAGGCGCAGCACGAAGGGGTGGCGCTCGCGCGCGGGGGCCTCGGGGACCGAGAAGTACTCCCGGTGCAGGCTCTCCTCGGGCCAGCCGAACCCGCTGGCGGTGTCGAACACCGCGTCCATGAAGGCCGAGGGGCCGCAGGTGTACAGGTGGCTGTCCGGCACCGGATCGCGCAGGACGTCCGCGATGTCGAGCCGGCGTTCGTCGCTGAAGTGGAAGTGCACCCGGCTGGCCCAGGGCATGGCCTCGAGTTCCGGAATGAACGCGGCCTGGGCCCGTGTCCTGGACTTGTAGTAGAGGTCGAAGTCGGCGCCCATCGCGTGCAGCTCGTGCGCCATCGCGATCAGCGGGGTGACGCCGATGCCGCCGGCCATGAGCACGTGCCGCCGGGCCGAGGGCACGATGGGGAAGTGGTTGCGCGGCCGCGAGATCACCACCGGCGTGTCCTGCCGCAGCATCTGGTGGATCTTGAGCGAGCCCCCCCGGCCCTGGTCCTCGCGCAGGATGCCCAGCAGGTAGTGCCCGCGCTCGGCGGGGTTGCCCGCCAGGCTGAACTGCCGGATGTACTCCGGCGTGACGGTGACGTCGACATGGGCGCCGGCCGCCCAGGCGGGCAGCGGTTGGCCGTCTTTCGACACGATCTCGAACAGGTCGATCTTGCCGTCGGCCGAGCTCTGCCAGCGGCGGCCGATGCGCGCGACGATCACGGGCGGCGCCTCGACCAGCGGGCGCAGGGGCGGAACGAGGTTGTCGGTGTCGCCGTCCTTGATGCGCTGCTGGTGTTGCTGGGGGCTGAGCAGCTGCCGGTACGCCTCGATGCCGGCCTCGCGGTCCAGGGGACTGGGCATCGGCAGGGGCAGGGGGGCCAGCGGCGCGGGGTAGGCCGCCAGCGTCTGGTCTTCGTGCTTCAACCGGATGTGCTTGTTCAGGCCGCGCGTGTTGACCTCCTGGGCCTGCACGATCCGGCCGGTGCCATCGTTCGTGATGTCCCACCACCACTTTTTCCTGGCGTTGATGCCACCCCGTCCGAGGGCATCGTCCAGCCGCGCGAGCCATTGGGCCGCGACCGGCATGTGGATGGCCGCCCACCGGAAGGGTTTCTCCTGCACCAGCCCGGGCAGGTTCCAGGGGCAGGCCTTCATGCAGCGGCCGCACATGGCGCCGCCCAGGTTGGTCATCCGGTAGCGCGTGCATTTCTCGACGTCGGCTTTCCAGATCTCGTAGCCGTTGAACATCACCTTCGGACCCGCCGAGATCGCGCCCGATGGGCACTCGCGCGCGCACTTGTTGCAGGAGTCGCAGAAGTTCTGCAGGCCGAAGTCGATGGGTTTGTCGGGCTGGACCGGAAAGTCCGTGGTCATGACGCCGGTCTTGCTGCGCGGGCCCAGGAACGGGTTGAGGATCGTCTCGCCGATCCGGCTGACCTCGCCCAGGCCGGCCAGCAGCACCAGCGGGGTCTGGATGACGTCGCTGTCGGCCGCCGAATGGGCCGTGGCGCTGAAGCCGAGGTTGCGCAGGTGGTCGCCGAGGACCCCGCACACCAGGCCCGCGCGCATGTAGGTGCGCATCGATTGGGCGCTGGAGATCCAGTCGTCGCCCGAGGCGCCTTCCATGGTTTCGTAGCCCTGGTCGATCATCACGGTGGCCGCGAAGGGGTGGGCCACCGGCATTTCGGTGCCGTCCTGCCGGTGCGAGTACCAGACCCACGCCGGCGCGCGGGAAATGCCCGCCAGGTCCGCGCCGAGGAAGTGCAGCGTCGCCTTCACCAGGTCCGCGTTGTGCGCCGGATCGCTGTAGGGGGCCTGCTCGGCCGCCGGCTCGCCCCGCTGCAGCACCGAGTACACGTTCAGCGCCAGGCGCAGCGCCGCGGCCAGGGGCGCCTTGGCGACCGAATAACCGTCCTTGGACATGTCCTGCGTGGTCTTGCCGAGGTCGCCGAACGCGGCCCGCAGGAAGAACTCGCTGCTCTTGGGCACGCGCGGGATGCGGGCTTCGTCGATGTAGGTGGTGGTCTCGTCGACCCGCTTGAGCGTCTCGACCGGGTAGCGGCTGTCCCGGTAGTGGCGGCCCTGGAAGTCGATCGCATTGGAGGCGTTCTTCGGGCTCGCCGAGCCGATCCACCAGCTCGGGCCCTGGGCATGGAAGCGTTCGGCGAGCGAGGGTGGCGCCAGGGCCTGGTCGGGCTCGAGCGCCAGGTTGGTGGTGACCACGGCCAGGCCGAAACGGTCGCCGATGAAGGGGTTGACGACGGTGTCGCCTTCCCGCCGCGCCAACCCGCTGGACACCGCCAGGCGCAGGAGGTTCACGTTGGTGGTGGTGGCGGTGTGGCTGCGTGCTTCGTAGCCGAGGATGCGCAGGTAGTTGGCCAGGACCGCCGCCGTCTCGGCCGCGCGCAGCGCGGCGCGCCAGGCCTGCATGCCGACGATCCAGTCCGAACCGGGCTCGTCCTTCGAGGGGTCGCGGGGGTGCTCGACCATCAGGACCAGCGCGTGCGTGTGGTGCTCGATGCCCGACTCGCACAAGGCCATCGAACGCTTCATCTGGCGCAGCACGGCGTTGGGGTTGAAGCGCAGCCGCAGCTTGGTTTCCGACTGCTCGTAGGTCGCGGTGCGGAAGTCCGGGTGTTCCACCGGTTGCGCCAGCAGATCACCGGCATCCAGACGGCACACGCCCGCGATCGAGGTGTCCAGAAAGTAGGCGGCGGACTTGAGGTGTTCGGCCCGCTCGCGCGGGCTCGAGGGGATCTCCGCCTCGGTCGGGTTGCGGTCGCCTTCGCGCACCTGGTCGAGCGCGCACATGAAGCGGCTGATGGAGGACGCGAGCGTGGAACGGGGCCCGGGTTCGCGCGGTGGGCGCAGCACGCCGGTCTCGCGAATGTGGTCCAGGTCGGGCGCGGCGGCCCGGCGGCTCAGCCGCTCGCTGGGGTAGGCGCCCAGGTGCACGGGCCGTTCGTCATGGGAGAAGAGGCGCATGGCGGTTTACTCTTTGATGCCGCGGGCTTTGACGATGGCGCCGTAGCGCTCGCTGTCGCGCCGGATCTGCGCCCCGAAGTCCGCGGGGGTCATGGGCGTGGCTTCCGCGCCCAGGGCGCGGATCTGTTGCGCCACCGCTGCCGAGGCCAGCAGCTTGTTGATCTCGGCGTTCATCCGGGCCACGATCGCCGCGGAGGTGCCGGCGGGGGCGTAGACGCCGTGCGTGGTGCCCGCGTCGAAGCCCGCCAGGCCCTGCTCCTGGATGGTGGGCGTGGCCGGGAACAGCGGTGAGCGTTTGGTGGTGCCGACCGCCAGCAGGTGAAGCCGGCCCGCGCGGATGTGTTCGAGCGCGATGCCGGGGTCGAAGGCGAACTGCACGACACCGCCCAGCAGGTCCTGCAGCGCGGGCGACGAGCCCCGGTAGGGCACGTGCTCGGCCCGGATGCCGGCCTGCTCCTTGAGCATCTCGGCCGCCACGTGCGGCGCGCTGCCGTTGCCCGGGGTCGCGTAGGACAGCTTGCCGGGGTGGGCCTTGGCGTAGGCCAGGAAGCCCTGGAAGTCGTTGAAGCCCAGGCGCGCATCCGACACCAGGAACAGTTCGATCCGGGCCGCCGCGGCCACCGGCATCAGGTCCTTGTCCGGCTGGATCGGCAGGCGCGGCAGGGTGTGCACGGAAATCGACATCGCGCTGCCGGACGTCACCAGGAAGGTGTAGCCGTCGTTGGGCGCGCGCGCGACGGCCTCGGCGGCGATCATGCCGGTCACGCCCGATTTGTTCTCCACCACCACGGGTTGGCGCAGCGCCTCCGTCAGCCCCGGCACCAGGGCCCGCGCGATCACATCCGGGGAACTGCCGGGCGGAAAGCCGACGATCAGGCGGATCGGTTTGCTTGGCCAGTCGGCGGGCGTGTTGGCGCTGGCGGCATGGGCGCCCGGGAGCAGCGCGGCGCAGACCGCCAGGCGGCCGATCCAGGTCGAGAGTCGAGAGCGGTGTGGCCGTGGGGATGTCGTTGTCATGTTGTCTCCTGGTGGGGTGAGGGGGCGCGATCCGATGCGTGGCCGGATCGTCAGGTGGTGGTGTGAAGCGGGGGGTCCACGTCCTCGAGCACGAGCAGCCCGTAGGCCGTGTTCGACGCCGGGACGTGATAGAAGCGGTGCACCACGTCGACCTCGGCTTGCAGGGCCCCGCGCATGACGAGCCACATCACGCACTCCAGGCCTTCCGAGCCGGCTTCGCGCAGGAGTTCGAGGTGGTCCTTTTGAGCGACCTGCTCGGGCGCGGCGACAAAATCGTCCAGCCAGGCGTTGTCGAATTCGGCGTTGATCAGGCCGGCCCGTTCGCCCTGCAGCTGGTGCGAGAGGCCGCCGGTGCCGATCACGGCCACGCGCACGTCGGCGGGGTAGGCCTCGATGGCTTTGCGGATCGCCTGGCCCAGCTTCAGGCAGCGCCGGCCCGTGGGAGGCGGGTACTGGATGACGTTCACGCACAGCGGGATCACCTGGCAGGGCCAGGACGTCGGCTGGCCGAACAGCACGGAGAGCGGCACCGTCAGGCCGTGGTCCACCGTCATTTCGGAAACCACCGTGATGTCGAACTCGTCCAGGATCAGCGATTCGGCCAGGTGCCAGGACAGTTCGGGCGCACCCTGGACCACCGGCACCGGACGGGGGCCGTAGCCCTCGTCGTGCGGCTGGTAGCGCTCGGCCACCCCCAGCGCGAACGTGGGCGTGAGCGCCAGGGAAAAGCAGGACGCGTGGTCGTTGTAGACGACGATGCAGACGTCCGGCTTCGCGCGCGCGATCCAGTCCCTGGCCGCCTGCATGCCGTCGAACACCGGCTTCCAGTACGGCTCCTGCGTCTTGCCGCCATCGACCGCGGCGCCGATCGCGGGCACGTGCGAGGTGCCCACGCCACCAATCACCTTAGCCATGGGCCGCCTCCCGGTTCTGTTGCCGGCTGCGAAGGCCCGCGACCGCGCGGCCGCCGCCCACCATCATTCGCCGGAAGTCCTCGACCGTCGTCGGCGTGGCCGACATGGCGGCCCCGACGTGCTGCATGCTCAGGCCGTCGAAGATGGCCAGCTTGAAGGTGTAGTAGATGTTGCCGCCCAGGCGCAGCAGGGCCAGCCAGTCGCGCTGGAGCACGGCCTCGCGCTGGGCCTCTGTCATCGGGTAGCGGGCCAGGCAGCCCTGCGGGTCGGCGCGGAAGGCGTCGCGGTGGTCCGCGATGTCCAGCGATTTGCAGAACATGTTGAGCCCGTAGCCCATGCGCTGATGGGTGCCGTCGAACACGTAGGTGCCCGGGATGTCGTGGTAGTTGCGTGTCTGGGGTGTCATCAGGTGTGTTCCAAAGGGAGGCCGGCGTACTGTTCGGCAAGGGCCACTTGCGCGCTGGGAGAGGACTTCAGGAAATCCAGCTCGTACTCCTGCGCGCGCTGGTCGAAGGCGGTCGAGGAGGGGAAGCGGTGCAGCAGGTTGGTCAGGTACCAGGAGGTGCGCACGGAGTGCCACACGCGCCGCAGCGCCGTCTCGCTGTAGCTAGCCAGCAGGTCCGGGCTGCCGGTGCGGTAGCGGTGATCGAGCGCGCGGCTCAGGTAGTGCACGTCCGAGAAGGCGAGGTTGAGGCCCTTGGCGCCCGTGGGCGGCACGATGTGCGCCGCGTCGCCGGCGAGGAAGAGCCGGCCGTAACTCATGGGCTCGGCCACGTAGCTGCGCAGCGGCGCGATGGACTTCTCGATCGAAGGCCCCTCCACGATCGAGGCGGCCATGCTGGCCGGAAAACGCGCCTTGAGTTCGGACCAGAAGCGCGCGTCCGGCCAGTCCTCGATGTTGGTGTCCAGCGGCACCTGGATGTAGTAGCGGCTCAGCGTCGGGCTGCGCATGGACGCGAGCGCGAAACCGCGCGGGTGGTTGGCGTACACGATGTCCGGCAACGGGGGTTGCGGCGTGAGGATGCCCAGCCAGCCGAACGGGTAGATCTTCTCGAACTCCTTCAGCACGTCGGCCGGGATCGCGCGGCGGGACACGCCATGGAAGCCATCGCAGCCGGCGATGTAGTCGCACTCGATGGTGACGCGGCGGCCATCGAGCTGCAGGCTGACGCTGGGCGCATCGGTGTCGACACCGTGCAGCGCGACCTCGCCCGCGTTGAAGATCACGCGGGCGTTGCGCCGGTCGGCCGCCGCGAACAGGTCTTCCTGGATGCTGGTCTGGCCGTAGGCGACGAAGCGCTTGCCCACGTGCTTGTGCACGTCGATGAAGAACTCGCTGCGGCCGGCCCACACGATCTTCATGCCGTCGTGCGCATGGCCTTCCTGGTCCATGCGCGCCGAGAGGCCGTACTGGCGCAGCATGTCCACGGTGGTCTGCTCCAGCACGCCGGCGCGGATGCGCGCCTGGACGTAGTCGCGGCTCTGGCGTTCCACGACGACGCTGTCGATGCCGTGGTGGTGAAGGATTTCCGAAAGCAGCATGCCCGCCGGGCCTGCCCCGACGATGGCGACTTGGGTTTTCATGGTGATGTGCAAAAAGGCGCTGGTTGAGTGGGGCGGATCGTAGGAAGACCCCCCGTCCGCAACAAGTCAGCGCGGTGCTATAGCGATCGCTTCGAGCGATCACCTGAAACGCGCACGCGGAACCACAATGCCGGCATGAGCAGAAGCAGAGCGGCCGTGCGGGCCATGAAGCAACAGGCCGCGTGCGCCGGGGCGAATCCACAGCGCGCGCAGGAGGCCCTGATGGCGCTGCTGGAGCGCAGCATCCGCTTTCGCCATCGGAGGTTGGCGGTGTTGCGCCTGTGCGATGCCATGGAGTCCGGTGCACCGGTGCCCGAGGCGCAGTGGCGCTACTGCCTCGAGGCCATGCCGTGGGACGACCTCGCGTTGCGGGCGCGGCTGGAACGGGCCGCCCGCCGCCGGACGGCCGACCCCTCCTGGATTGTTCAATCTTCCTGATGAGTTGTTCAAAATCTTCCGCTTGATGCAGGGACGGGCTGGGGCTGTAATTCCCGCTCGGAACCGTTCTTGGCATGGGTCGGGCAAGAGATCTCGTGCGTGGACACCGCCATTTCAATGCCCTCAGGAGACCTCACATGCCCATGTCCGACGACGACCGGAAAAAACTGTCCCACCGCCTCTACACCGCCATGGTCCTTCCGTTGAAGGACGACGAGATCGACGAGCCCGGGCTGCGCCGGCTGGTGCGCTACTACGCGGACCACCGCTTCGCCCAGGTCGGCGGCCTGATCGCGAACCCCGAAGCGGGCGAGGTCTCGTACCTGAGCCGCGAGGAGAAGCGCCGCGTGCTGGAGATCGTGATGGAGGAAGCCGGCGGCCGGCTGCCGGTGCTGGCCGGCACCTTCGGCTGGACGACCAAGGACGCCGTGCAGGCGGCGCAGGACGCCAAGGAATTCGGCGTGGACGGCATCTTCGTCATCCCGCCCGCCGGTTCCATGGACGTGTCGGTGGCCTGGGACGCGGCCCGCTACCCCGAGGTGTGGCTGGACCAGATCCGCCTGCAGCAGGAGGCGGTGGACCTGCCCATCTTCGCGCACCCGATCTCCAACGCCACACCGCAGTGGGGGCTGGGCCTGCCGCTGGAGGCCACGCTGGCGATCTGCCGCGCCGTGCCCAATGTGATGGGCTGGAAGATGACCTATTCGCCCCAGGGCGCCCGGGTGATCGCCCGCGCGCTGCGTGAGCACCTGCCCAACGTGGCGGTCCTGCCGTCCAGCGCCCACCTCTTCCACGACTACCTGGCCTCCGGCTGGCAGTTCGACGGCGCCATCAGCGGCTCCTTCAACTACGCGATGGAGCCCATGCTGGCGCACATCGAGGCCTTCGAGCGCCTCGATCTGAAGGCCGCGCGCGAGATCTGGAACGGCGGCATGGCGCAGCTGCACGAATACGTGTATTCGGAGCCGGGCCGACTGCACGTGCGCTACAAGATCGCCACCTGGCTGCGCGGCCTGATCGATTCGCCCCTGATGCGCGCGCCCATGCCGCGCCCCCGCCCCGAAGAGATTCGCACGCTGGCCCGGCTGATGTCCGCCTGCGGCCTGGACGTGGTGCGCAGCGAAGCCGAACAATCCATCTGACCCGAGGGCCCTCACCATGAACCCCAACCGTCGCACCGTGTTGATCTCCGCGGCCGGCATGGCCGCCGCGCTGGCCATGCCCGCGCACGCGCAGGCGCCTTTCCCGAACCGGCCCATCCGCCTGGTCGTGCCTTTCCCGCCGGGGGGCTCGACCGACGTCGCGGCCCGCACGATCGCCGAGCGCATGGCGCAGGACCTGGGGCAACCCGTCATCGTCGACAACCGCCCCGGCGCCGGCACCACCATCGGGGCGGCCAACGTCGCGGCCGCCGCGCCCGATGGCCACACGCTCTACATCACCGGCACCATCAGCCACGCGTCGGCCGCCGCGCTGTACAACAAGCTGAGCTACGACCCGGTGAAGTCGTTCACGGCGGTGGGCTTCGTCACCGAGTCACCCTTCATCCTGGCCGTCAACAGCGCGGCGCGCGAACACACGGTGCAGGAGCTGATCCAGGCCGCGCGCGCCCAGCCCGGCGAGATCACGTACGCCTCCAGCGGCAACGGCGCGGCGCCCCACCTCTCGGCCGAGCTGCTGGCCCGTTCGGCCGGCGTCAAATTCCTGCACGTGCCCTACAAGGGCGTGGGCCCGGCCCTCACCGCCTTGCTGTCCAACGAAGTGCGCTTCACCGTGGCCGATGCCGGCGCCGTGCCGCACATCGCCGGTGGCCGCCTGCGCGCGCTGTCGGTGCTCAGCGCCAACCCCTCCCCCATGCTGCCCGGCGTGCCCGGGCTGGCCTCGTCGGGCATCAAGGACGTGGACATCTCCAGCAACCTCGGCCTGCTTGCGCCGGCCGGCACGCCCACCGACGTGCTGGACAAGCTCCACGCCAGCCTGAACCGCTCGCTCGCCCAGGAGGGCATCAAGGCCAAGCTGGCCGGCCTGGGGCAGCTGGTCGCCCCGCGTTCGCGCGATGAGTTCATGCGCACGCTGGTGAACGACGTGCAGCGCTACGCCAGCGTGGTGAAGGAAGCGGGCATTCGGATCGACTAGGGGCTTCCGACGGGTCGTTGAAAGAGCGTCCGCCATGGGATGCCACGGTGACAGACGTTGTCAGGGATCGCACGTGTTGCCCTCGGGCAATCGACCGGCGCTGCCCGAGACAGCGCGGTTGTAGGCAAGGTATTGCTTGGCGCGCAGCTTGGTGTTGGCGGTGATGGCTTCGATCTTGCTGCTCAAGTCATAGCCCTGTTGGTAGTCAGGCATGAAAGATAGTCGCAAGCATTTCACACTGGCCATTGACACATCGCCCAGCCTGTCCAGTTCGGCCTTGTTGTTCTGGTCCACCAGCAACTCGGCTTGCCGCACACGGGCGGCCTGTTGCGCTGCTTTCTTTTGCACATCCGTGATGGGCAGGGCCGCGATCCAGGCATCGATGTCATCGCGGATGCCGTTGTTGTCGCCATCGGGCCCTCGAAGATCGCTGGAGCGGTCCAGTTGGGGCAGTTGGCCGCTGTCTTCCAGGGCCTTGATCTGTTCGGCCAGGGTGGGCGATGCCGGGGCCGGTGAACCGGGGGGCGGCGTGCCGCCCGGCGCGTTGCTGGACGTGGTGTTACCGCCGCAGGCCGGCAGCCAAGCGACCAGCAACAGCGAAAACATTGAAATGAGAAAACGATGATGGTTCATGGTGCGTGGGTGGGTCAGTGGATGAGCGTGTCCAGCGACTGGACGATCAAGCCCCGGGTGCGGGCGTAGGCCGCGCGCGCCGTGTCGAGGTAGGTAGGCTCGAAGCCATGGCCCGTCGCGTCCCTGAGGCGCGGGGGAATGGTGATGTTGGCGGGCGGCACGCTGTTGGCACCGGTGAGGCGCAAACCGTTGATGACCAGGTCGATGCTGGCGAGCACATAGTCGCCTCGCAGCGTGGGCGAAGCTGGAGCGACATGCACCACCTGGGCCGCGACGTTCGGACGCGCAGCCCGGATGGCATCGTGGGCGTTGTTGACGAAGAGGTTGCCTTGCGAGTGGGCCACCAGCAGCAGGCTGGCGCCCTCGTCGGCATAGCGCAGCAGCCGTTCAAGGTGGGCGGCCCGGTTTTCGTAGGTGGGGGACTGGGTGAACAGCGTGAGCAACTTGAGCGTGCTGGCTGTCAGCTGGTTGAGGGCGGCGCTGGCGGTGGCGTCCAGCCACTGCAACAAGGCGTTTCCCCCGGTGCCCAGCAGGTGGAGCAGGCGCCCGGTGGTCGAGGTGTCGTGCTGATGGCGCCCGGTCAGAATGTCCCAGAAGGTTTCCCAGCGGTCGGCGAACACGCCGCCCAGTTCCCGGCTGCGCTGCTCGAACACCTCGGCCACGTCTTCAAGGCACGAGGGTTTGCCCATCACACCTTCCCCGCAAGCGGTCTGGTTGTAGAACCAGTCGTACTTGAGTGGCGCTTCATTGTGCTGAGAGCCGAATTCGACTTCGAGCCGGTCAATGCTTTTCTGTGCTGCCTCTCTCGTATTCGCCACCCCGTTGAAGAACCCGATCACCACTTCCTTTCGCGACTTCACCGTCCACCGGCCCGAGTTGCTGCAGTCGGTGCAGGTGGCGGTGAAGGTGATGGGGGTGTTGGAGCGTTGCTTGGGCACGTACTGCAGCAGCAGCCGGCCGTTGCTGTCGGTTCGCCAGTGGTTGCATCCCGCCCCACACAGCAGGCCGCCATGCTGGCCGTTGTCGGAAAGCTGAACCTTGACGGGGTGCTGGGTGATCGGCCTGCCGTCGAGCGATACCTGGGCCGTGAGATCGATGGGCGTGAGTTCCTTGTCGACGGTGTCGTGGGTGCCAACCAGCGTCACGGTGTAGGGCATGTAGGTGGGTGTCACGCAGGCTGCGTAGGCGTTGGGGTCATCGCTCTGTTTGCACACCCCCTTGGCATCGCAGAGGGTGTTGAGCGCCCGCAGTTCCCGCACTTCCACCCGGTAGCTATAAGGCTCGGGAACGTTGTAAAGCACCCCTGATGAAGTGGACCCGCCCCAGTACTCACAGCGGGTGTACTGCCCACGGGCCGGAGGATCACATCGGAGTGGGATGGCGCCGAAGCTCGCATAGAGGAATTCGGCCATGGAGGGATCCCCTCGGTAGGCGCGATAACCATCAAAGAACTCGTGCTGCAGTTTTTGCTGCGGCGTCAGCGCCCACTCGGCGGGGAAGGAGACATCGCCCCACGAGTACAGGGAGAAGCATGTGGCTTCGGCGTTGGCCCGAAGGTGCGTGGTGGCCCCGAGGAACAGCAATACCCATAACCAAAAACGAAGTCCCTTTTGCATATGCATCCTTGATTTTGAATTCCTTCTTCCTATTTTTCAAAACCAAAAATCAATGTAAATACCTCATTTTTGGGGTTCTGAGTGTCGCAACACCCGGCGGTACTGCACCGCCTCCGCCACGTGCGCGGTGGCCACCGCTTCCGCGCCCGAGAGGTCGGCGATGGTGCGCGCCACGCGCAGGGCGCGGTGCGTGCTGCGCGCGCTCCAGCCCAGGCGCGCGGCGGCGGTGTGCAGGAACTTCAGCGCGGCCGGTTCGGCGTTCACGTGCGCGTCCAGCGCCTGCCCGGCCAGGGTCTGGTTGGTGCTGCCCTGGCGGGCCTGTGCGCGCTGGCGCGCGAGGTGCACGCGCTCACGCACGGTGGCGCTGGGCTCGCCGGCCGCGCCGTGCAGCAGGTCGTCCGGCGGCAGCGCGGGCACCTCCACATGCAGGTCGATGCGGTCGAGCAGCGGGCCGCTGAGCTTGCCCTGGTAACGCGCGATCTGGTCGGGCGTGTCGCGACAGGCGCGCGTGGGGTGGCCCAGAAAACCGCAGGGGCAGGGGTTCATCGCGCCGATGAGCTGGAAGCGCGCCGGGAACTCGCTCTGCATGGCCGCGCGCGAGATGCGGATGTGGCCGCTCTCCAGCGGCTCGCGCAGGGCCTCCAGCGCCGAGCGTGGAAATTCCGGCAGCTCGTCGAGGAACAGCACGCCCTGGTGCGCCATGGAGATCTCGCCCGGCCGCGGCGGCGAGCCGCCCCCCACCAGGGCCACGGCGCTGGCGCTGTGGTGGGGCGCGCAGGTCGGGCGCTGGCCCCAGCGCTCCAGGCTGAAGCGCCCGGCCAGCGAGGCCACGGCGGCGGACTCCAGCGCCTCCAGCGTGCCCATGGGCGGCAGCAGGCCGGCAAAACGCTGGGCCAGCATGGACTTGCCCGAGCCCGGCGGGCCGACCAGCAACAGGCTGTGGCCGCCGGCCGCGGCGATCTCCAGCGCGCGCTTGGCGGCCACCTGGCCCTTGACGTCGATCAGGTCGGGGTAGCGGGGCAGGGCGGCGCGCGCGGTGGGCGCCAGGCGGGCCCAGCCGGCCTCGTCGGGTGGCGGCGGTGGCGCCGTGTCGGACTCGCGCTCGGGCAGGAAGCGCGCGACCACATCGAGCAGGTGGCGCGCGCGGTAGACCTGCGCCTGCGGCACCAGCGCCGCTTCCTCGGCGCTGCCCGGCGGCAGCACCAGGCGGGTCGGGCGCTCGGTGTCCTGCCGGTGCACGGCCAGGCTCATGGCCAGCGCGCCGCGCACCGGCCGCAGCTCACCACCGAGCGAGAGCTCGCCCGCGAACTCCCAGCCGGCCAGCCGCGCCGCGTCGATCTGCCCGCTGGCGGCGAGGATGCCCAGGGCGATCGGCAGATCGAAGCGGCCGGAGTCCTTTCCTGCTAGCTAATTTCCTCCATCGATGTCGGCGCTCTGTTTGCTAGCAATGGTGCTTGGGGCTCGAGCAAGGGGTCAAAAAAGTCCTTACCCTGCGAAGCTCAGTTGAGCAGAAAACCGTTCTTAGTGAGGGGTTCCTATCGAGCAAAGCTGGATGGTCTCAGATGGAGCCCCATGCGCGAAACGGCAAATTGGAGCTCGGATACTGAAATCGGCGCTCAACATGCTCTAGGCGGGCACGCATTGGACAACGCTAGCAGCGAATCAAGGTGCTGCAACACCCGAGAAGCTCTTGGACACGTTAGAGCTTCCAATCCCCGGGAACAGGAAGAGAGATTCTGAGGTGAGAGACACAGCTACTCATCTAGATGGCGTGCCCCGACGGCGCGAGTTCAAGCGTACCTAGCGTACCTCTTCCAGAGGATCTCTGAACAACTCAGCAGGATGTACGTTCAACCCCTGCGCAAGCTTCTCCAGGTTGTCGATGGTGATATTTCGATGCTGCCGCTCAACTTTTGCGACAAGTGTTCTGTGAAGCTCGGCTTTTGCCGCCAAGTCATCTTGAGATATGCCGAGATCTCGGCGTAGTCGGACGAGGTTGAGGGCGACCAACTCCCTCATGGAAAGATTCTTTTTACCGTTTTGCACCCGCGAAGTGTTCCAGCTTCAAACATATATGTCACCAGCGCATACGGCACCACTATTTACGGCACCCTCTTTTACGACACCGTCATATAGGGCACAATATCGGCATGACCATTGCGAAACGGCCAGCTGCGTCTATCTCGAAGACCCTTCCTGACGAGACTCCAGAGTCGTCAGACTGGAGTCCGGCGAGGCACAGGACCCATGCTGTATTGAGGGCAGAGCTATTCCTCTGCGCGGTCGTCGCAGTCCCCGAGGATGAAGAACTGAATTTGCAACTGCTGCGCCGTGAGGCCAAAGTCATCCTTGAACACTTTCCTAGGGCAGGAGACATCGCCCTGTCGTCCGCTCAGCTACCAAACATCTGGGCGCTGCCAGACGACTCGCAATACAAATAGCCATTCCAAGACTAAGGCGCGTAGTTCATGCATACCAATAACGCTGCTTGCACCTTGCGCTCTAGGCAGGAGCGAGAAGTTTGTTCACATGCTCGCGACTGCGTGTGCGTATGAACAACATAGGCGAAGCCGCATGACTCGCAGGTTGCGCATGCTGACGGGTCTCGCTTCCAGTGAGGAGAAGCGATTGATTCTCGAAGTACTTTCCATCGCGCGAGGGCTAAATAGCTCCGGCCTCATGTCATACAAGGTGCTGCGCTCAGTGCAGTCACGTCTCAAGACACGAACGGGCGTGAGGCGCCGCTGCAGACCCTCTTCAATACAGGCCGCTGTAGACGCCATGCAGCAAAGGCGCTTTCGAGTGGTAGCTCGCGTGCTTGAGCACTCAGTGCCTTCAAGGGCCTCTTTTGGACGGGTTCGGAAGGAGCCTTGATTGAGCACGGATACCAAAGCTGATCAAGTTGCGCACGACTTCCCCATACCCGCTCCCGCTGCCTGTGTGGCAGGGTCGCATGCGAAGGTGTTGGTCGAAGAGTGTGCAGGGCAATACTTGGATGACGCTCGTCACAGGCTTCTCGAACGACATGAGATTTGTGACGACCTGCTTCGTCAACTCATCAAGTACACCAAGAACAAGCTTGCTTCAAAAAGCTGCGCTGACAAGTCCGTTCTGCTCGATGGAGTAATTGCCAAGGTCAATGAGAGGCGATTCCATTGGCAACTTTCAGTGCCCGAGGTGAGCTGGATAGCTCTGCATCTTCGACAACACATTCTTTATGACTCCGAAGAGGACTCCACGCCAGTGCAGCCCGGGAACCAGGATGGCCACGAGGAACTAGGCGGTGCATCGTGACAAATTGGAAGAAGCATCAAGTTCCGAATCGCATAGTGAGCCGCCACTGTTGAGTGGTTGAACACACGCGAGTCTCTCCATAAACCCAGGGCCAACATCCTTACGGGGCCGAGTTCCAAGGAGTTCAGATGACGATTCCGTACGAGAGGACCCGAGCCCTTGTGCTTACAAAGGATTTCCTTCAGCGGCTAGTCGAAGCCCAGGACACGCAACACGCTTCGGCCCCACTGCGCGAAGAAGCAGCAGCGCTCCTGCGCCACTACCCATCTTTATCTCATATCGAACTCGCACACATAGCACTCCCACAGATCTTTGGGCCGGTTCCACCTTTCAATCGGTTAAGTGGCTCTTCAACAGTGCGGAGCGTCATTGACGGCACCAACGACGGTACGTGATGGTTGAACTGCTTTCAACCCCGCGTCTCTTCAATGTTTCTAGCATGTGCCGTTATCCAGGGTCTTGCAGCGTAGTAAGACCCCGTTTTCTCAGTGAAAGGCAACACAAAGGAGCCACATGAGGTACGAGAACGCCAAAGACGATAGTGTGCAGACTTACGTGCGCTTCCAAAAGATGCGTCCAAAAGTGAAAGTAGCGCTAGAGCGACTGATTTCTTTTGCGGAAACATCAGATGCACGCCAGGCCAAAACAGTGGCAAGCTTACTTTTGTCCATTCCCGGCTATGGCACCTTCAATCTGGCGGAACTCAAAAGCCTGAACGGTCCAGTTAGGCGCGATGTGCTCCTCTGCATCGAGGCAGCCTGCTATGGTCTTATTGTCTACACGGTACCTGGTGGCCTCCTCCGATGCATCGAGGCCGCCAAAGCTCACGGGCTTCTCAGTAGCGATGATGCTGAGCTGCTGCGTCAGATACTAGGCGGGGCTGCCGTGGCTCCACAGCCCACGTCATCGGATGAGCAGATTTGAGTGAGAGCTAGGCTGCTGCAATCAAACTATTGGCGCTTGCGCCTACAAGGCGAGAGTGTGACCACCCTTCGGGGAAAACGACATCGCTCGTCGACTTCGCTCTATAGCTGAACGGTCTGGTGTACCGATTGAAAGAACGAAGGAAGTTCCTTCAACGACTCAGCTACTTGCGCACTCTTTGTTTTAAGTGCAGCTCGTGCGATGTAAGCGGTAGTCACCTCATGGTCGACAAGCAGTTCCTGGAGCATCTGAGCCACCGTCCGCTCTGTGAAACCAACTTCATAAAACGCAATCGCACCTTGCGTCGGGAGACCATATTTCAGACGCTTCTGAAGGCGCTCTGCGAACACCTTCAGGTCCTCACGCTGCTTCTCGCTCACCGCCGTGTGTTGCACAGCTTCCCGTATGGTAGCCACTAGAAAGGCAAACTCATATCCAATGGTCTGCTCACACAACTCCACGACCATATCCACTGAGAATTTCCGCATGTACTTACCATGTGGAAACTCCGCTTCAGACATAACGTTGTGCAGCTGATGGTACGGTGCTCCCTGGAGCCAAGCATTCGCGACATGTCGAATCGCCGCAGCGGGCTGCGTATCGTGGAGTCTCTTTTCTGGGACCAGCTCAACAAGCAACGGCCACAGCAGATCAAACAGCTCGTTCTCATCTGTGACGAGTTCAAGTTCGAAGACGCTTGCAGCGAGCCAACTGTCTATGCGAAGCGCTTTCTCAATGCCAACAAGACTGCGTCCATACCTGGCCTGGACGCCGATGTCGGGAACCATCTTCTCGACTCTCTTCGCGACCAAGCCGAAGGCCGCTACGAGCGCTTGCTGCTCTTCCGCTGTTGCAATGGAGTACGCGAACGTCGAAGTTGCCAGCTCTTTGGCTGTGGACAGAAATTCCTCCTCGCTTAGGCCTTCTCGATGCGCCATCAAGAAGCTCTCTACAGCGTTCATGATGGATTTCTTGTGCTCAAACTGTTCGGCCAAATCTCTCCGTCGCTCAGGTTCCAACCGCACTTCAACGCCCGACTGGAAGAACTCCTCGAATGTGGCACCCGATGTCAGTTGATTGAGGATTTGCGTCGGGGTTGCGCCAAGTCCCAAGTCGACATCGTCAAACTCACTCCACCCTCTCGCCAGGTCGAGTAGCGAACTACCCGTGGGCTGAGCATGGGCTGGGTCTAGGAGCTCATTGACCTCTCGCCATCGGTGATTGCCACCCGTCTTGCGGTCGTTCCGCTCGTCATAAAACCCCGGGTTGGTGAACATCACTGTTCCTTCACCGTGCATTCCTGCTCTGCCGGCGCGCCCCATCAGATTGTGCAGGTCGCGAGCGGGTAGCTCATCACCCCCCTGCATCGTGGTAGTGACAAAGAGGTATCGAATGGGCAGGTTGACCCCTTGGGCCAACGTCGAAGTACAGACAACCAACTTCAGCAGCCCACGTCTCATGCCGTGCTCGACTGCTAGCCGGATTCCGTGGGGCGTGCTGCCATGATGCGCAAATATTCCAAGCTTGGCAGCCTTTGCGTGATACGAGTTCTCACCGAAACTTTGAGCGTACAACTTGTACATACGCTGAATTTCTTCTCCGTCTGAAACGACCGCCGGAGGGTCTAGTGAAACACCCCTAGGGAAGAACTCCTCAGCGGCGTCTCTAACGAGCTTTGCTGCCGATAGCTTTGTCCCACAGTAGATCGCTGCCGCTCCATTCTCGAGAACCTTCAAGGCTAGGTACAGCGCGATTGGGCCAGTATCAGATGTCGGGAATATTCGCTTCGCACGCTCCCGTCCGAACAACTTCAGCTCTTCGCCGGTTATCACTCTAGGAACATAGAAGCCTTGCGCATCAGCCGTTCTCTTTATGAACTGAAGCTGACCAGCTTTGAGGTGCGGAACTGGCCAGCTCGTAAAAGCTACCATTCGGTCAGTTTGCGCTTGCGAGTTCGCCACTGCCTTGTCGGGCGAATTGAGCAGCCATGAAGAAAGTGCGGCCGCGTTCTGAACAACCGCTGAGATTAGTACCACCTGGGAGTTTTGTGGCAGAAGACGCTTTAGCGAAGTCAGGAGCAGTTCGTAACTTACCCCTCGTGTTCCAGTGTCGAATTGATGCCCTTCGTCGTAGACAATCAGACCGATTTTTTGAATGAGTTCGGCATCCTGCCTGAGCACATAGAGCAGCTTCTCTGGCGTCACCACGAGAACTCTCGAAGTAGGCTCAACGGCCCCATTCACATCAGTTGAAAAGTCGAACTGAAAGTCCTGCTGCAAAGCGTCAGTCAGCTGATTGACCTGGACCTTGTCTTTGGAGAAAGCATCTTTTAGCGAGTCGGCGATTTCCTGGCACAGCGCTCGAAACGGTGCAACAACAACCGCCACATTTGTACGCGATGCTAGAAATGCCGCACGGATAACGAGTTCCGTTGCTTTCGATTTGCCTGCACTCGTCGGCATCTGCACTACGGCCGACCCCCCAGCGTAGACGCCCGCTTCTCCGAGCATCCGCTGTGAAGGCCAAATTTCGCGGATGGAGTTCTCCCGCTGGAGGTACTCCTTCCAAGGCTCCTTGCTCAATCCACTGAAGTGCGGAAGGAGCGTCCACGCTGAACGAGACACTCGTCGGATGGCGATAGCCGCCAGGAGGTCGCTGAAGAGCAAATCCGTCGCAGACCCGAGTTCATACGCCCAGCGGCGCAATGCTTCGACACAGTGCAGCACATTGGAAACCTCCCCCTCTCCAAAGTGCTGACCCAAAGCGGCAACGAGGTCATCCACAGGGCTGAATTCAACGGGTGTATATGACCCCGGTTCCCACGGACGTCGCAACGCCCACAAGAGAGCTTGTGACACGATGCTCTGTTCGCTGATGGCTGCAAGATTTACCTCGCGTGAAACTACGACCGAATCGCCTGGTCGGCTTGCAAGATAGTGTCCGGAGGCACTCAGAAGCAGAAGATCTGCAGTCACCTCCAAGTTCTGGCGTGAGTGCACAAACGCTTGAAGCACACGTGCCGCAAAGGTCAAATCTTCGACCTCAACCTCGTCACCACCAGCTCCGTTCGAAAGAGCGGCGATAACTACCTCGGCTGCCGCGTCACCAATAGTTCCCACAGCAAGTGGGAATTGGTCTTCTAGATGCAAACCTTCCGGAATGGCCAAGTGATACTCATCCGGTATCTTGTACTCATACATCTTCCCCTTCGAAAGCGTCACCGATGCAGCGTGACGTGCCTGCTCACTAGGCCTCATGTGCGGCCCTCTCGTAGAGAGAATGGACAAACGTCATAAGGTCTTTTGCGTGAAGCACCAAAAGCCTTAACTGCCCCCTGTTTGCGTGGAGCTCACAGGTAGTTTCAGCAATCACATCCTCGCTCAAATACTCGGAGCTCAGAACGGCCACAGCGCCGTACTGTTCAGCGTGCGGCCTGCTAAGAGGGTCTTGAAATCTTTGGACGCGGAGTGCGTCGTTGTTTCGGCCCTCTTCGAGAAGTTTGCGTTTCGCTGCATGCAGTGACTGACTTTTCCGCAGCGAGTCTTTTGATGAGTCGTTGACGGAATCTTGTAGTCGCGCTTTCGGCTTGTTCCCGCTCATCTGAGCCTTTGACTCGCCAATGAAAAGCACGTCATTTGGCTCCCACTGCTCCGGCGAATTGACGAGCCTCAAACCCAACACATCAGAACCCTTGGTGGATTCGTCTGCGACAGCCTTCGAAGAGTATCGTGTTCTAGGAGTCCAGTAGCTCTCGACATGCTCCAGGACATCGGCCAGCAGAATCTCGGCAAAGTCTCCCGAGCGCACTGCAGGGCCGAGCTTTGTGGTTCCGGAAGGGAAGACAATTTCTTGCAAGAATTTCTTGCGAGTCATCCCGGTACCGGCAATTAACTCGTCAATCTTTTCATCTAAGCAGTATTGCTGGCGAAAGTGCTTCGCCCAATTCGACACCATTTCTTCAGTAGCACCCTCGAGATTTAGCTGATACACCTCGACGTCGAGGCCATCTTTCGTTTTGTAGACCTTGTCGCTCTTTACAAGCAAGTCGAGATGAGCATGTTTTGTCGATGCCATACGCCCTTGACACTGTTATTGTTTTCGAACTAATGCAAACGCGACGTGTGCTTCACTGCCATAAACCTAGGCGAGCACACAGCATGCCTTTCTAACTCGCCCGAAAGCACCTTTTCGCCATGAGACGTTCAGACTGGCTCCGAGCGTGATGGATTTCTCCATAGGAGACCTCGCTCGGGGAGTACTTCTTGCATGCAACACCGCTTAGGGCCCGCTGGTATTCCTCACCCCCTTAGCGGCATGAGTTGCGTATCAGTGCTCAGAAGGCGGTTTCAATCTACACAGCTGTCACATCGCGCGACCCCCCAAAACACCGAGGCCGAAGTCTGTCTCCATCACAATCTGCATGCGTCGAAGCAGATTCAGTGAGAGCCTTGGCCAACTGGAGCGAGGCCACTAAGAGCAATACATGTCGTACTATGCGGCATGAACACTTTTGCGAACTCCCTCAAAGCTGAGATTGCTCGCGTGGCTCGCAAGGAGCTGAAGGCAGAGTTAGACGCACTTCGCAAGACCAATGCAAGCCAGCGCTCTGACATAGCCGCGCTCAAGCGCGACGTAAGAGCACTTCAGTCTCGTCTTCTAGTGGCAGAACGGGTGGCGAAGAAAACGGCGGCAGTGGTGTTGCCGGTCGCTGAACCTCCAACACAACCTGCTTCGCGTTCACCTGTAGGTCGACTGGGCTCCTTCAACCATCGAGCATTCTCAGAGTTTCGCGAACGTCTGGGAATTACTCAGGTGGAAATGGGGCGCCTCGTCAACGCCTCATCGCTTTCGGTGTGGAAGTGGGAGACGGCAAAGGCGCAACCTCGCGCTGCCGCCCTCTCAAGAATTCAAGCTGCGATGAAGCTCGGCAAGCGAGCCGCTCTGGCGAAAGCAAGGCCCGCCCTTTAGGGCTTGGCATCCGAGTCCACCTGCTTCCCCCGCGACAAGAGATTCAGCGCCGTCCCCACGACGCTTGCCGACGCGCCGGCAAACAGCAACCGCGCTGCTAGTCCTGCCCCACACATCTCTGCAAAGAATAGCGGTTTGGTCTCTCGTCAGGCGGCTCCGGCGTCAAGGCTCGGGCTCATCAAGCACGTACCCCATGCCACGGACTGTTCTCAACAGCTTCGCGTCGAATTCATCGTCGATTTTTGACCTTAACCGGCCCACTGCCACCACTATCACGTTGCTTTCGCAGTCGAAGTTGATGTCCCACATGAGCGAAGCAATCAAGGACCGAGGCAACACTTCCCCACGACGTCTCATAAACAGCTCGAGAAGCCCGAACTCTTTAGTGGTCAGGTCCAGCAAACGACCGGACCTCGATGCCTTTCTGCGTACTAGGTCCAACTGCAAGTCGGCCACTTGAAGTGTGGTGGACTCCTGGGACTGGGCACCTCTGCGGAGAACAGTCTTGATGCGTGCCAAGAGCTCCGAAAACGAAAACGGCTTCGCCAGGTAGTCATCAGCGCCCAATTCAAGGCCTTTTACGCGGTCCTCAATACTGTCCCTGGCAGTCAGGTACAGCACGGGCAGGTGAGGCTTCTTTCGCCTCAAAGAGCGAAGGACCGACCAGCCATCGATTCCGGGCAAGTTCACATCCAACAGCACGAGATCGTAGTCACCCTCAGTAGCCTCAATCAAACCATCGATGCCATCACGCACCAATTCAGTGTAGTAGCCGGCCTCTCTCAAACCCTGCTTTAAGTACTCGCCCGATTGGACTTCATCTTCCACTATGAGTATCTTCATATTGCAACTGTCTCCAAGGGCGACAGTTTGGCAGTTGAAGGACGCCAATCTCAGAGATGACGAACATGTAATTCAGCTGACACTACGCCAGGTAATGACGACGATGCAGTTGCTCTCACAGTCCGGAGAGCGAGAGGTTCGCACTAAGGCCAGCCGCTCAGACGAGCTGCTGCTGTTGATGTACGGCCTCCATTGCTACGACTCATGGCCTTGGCAAGTGCCAAGACCATGAGCGACACGTTATGTCGGTTGGTGCGAAGAGGGAGGCAAAACGGGAGAAGCCAACTCATCTTCAGCTTCATCTTCTTCTCGCCGATACACCAGCCGATATAGGACCGGCAACACCAGCAACGTCAGTGCAGTTGATGACAAGATGCCTCCAATCACAACTGTTGCCAGAGGGCGCTGCACCTCTGCACCGGTGCCGGTTGCAATGGCCATGGGGACGAAGCCAAGCGAAGCCACCAAGGCTGTCATCAGCACTGGACGAAGTCGCGTCAAAGCGCCTTCGAAAATAGCGTCATCCAGTCTCGCGCCACCCTCCCGGAGGTTTCGGATAAACGAAATCATCACCAGCCCGTTCAGCACGGCCACACCGGACAACGCGATAAACCCGACTGCGGCTGAGATAGAGAGGGGAATATCCCGCAGCCAAAGCGCGAGGATGCCGCCCGTAAGCGCAAAGGGAATTCCGGTAAACACGATGAGCCCGTCTCGCACGTTGCCGAACATGGCGAACAGCAAAACGAACACCAGGAGAAGTGCTACTGGGACCACGATTTGCAAGCGCTTCGTCGCGGACTGAAGATTCTCAAACTGTCCACCCCACGTGGTCCAGTATCCAGTGGGAATGACCACCTTCTCCTTCAGGGCGGCCCCGGCCTCCTCCACGAACGAGCCCAGGTCGCGTCCACGTACATTGGTGCTCACGACGATTCTTCGCTTTCCGTCCTCTCGGCTGACCTGGTTTGGGCCGGGCGCCAAATCAAGTGTCGCCAACTCTGAAAGGGGGATAAAGCTCACACGAGTGCTTCCGTCTGCCTGTGTGGCTGCCGGGAGCGTTACCGGGAGACGACGGATCGATTCCAGGTCCCCTCGCATCCTCTCAGGCAGTCGTACGACGATGTCAAATCGGCGATCTCCCTCAAAGAGGGTTCCAGCATTACGACCACCAATGGCAGTAGCAATGGTGTCTTGGATGTCTCCCACATTGACGCCATAACGTGCCGCCTTGCTTCTGTCAATGTTGATGGAAAGCATAGGCAGACCGGTGGTTTGCTCTACGTTCACCTCGCTCGCCCCATTGATAGAACCAAGGACCTCTGCGATTTCCTGAGCCGTTTTGTTCAGCACATCCATGTCGTCGCCGAACACCTTGACTGCCACGTCCGCACGCACACCCGAAATCAGCTCGTTGAAGCGAAGTTGAATCGGCTGCGAGAACTCGTAGTTGTTGCCCGGGAGTTTGCTCACCCTCTCTTGAACAGCTTCAACGAGCTCCTGGCGTGTCCGCATAGGGCTTGGCCATTGGTCTTGAGGCTTCAGCATCACATAGGCGTCCGAGATGTTCGGAGGCATGAGGTCTGACGCAATCTCGGCTGTACCTGTGCGGGCGAACACGCGCTCAATCTCAGGAAACTCCGCCACCAATGTGCGCTCAAGTTGCTGCTGCATTTGGACGGACTGAGACAAACTTGTACCTGGAATTCTCAGCGCCTGGATAGCAAAGTCACCCTCGTTGAGGCTAGGTATGAACTCACTGCCCAAGCGAGTTGCCAAAAGTCCCGACAACACAACGGCCACAGCAGCAGCGGTCAGAACAACGGCCCTTGCGCCCATGGCACGTTTGAGCAGTGGGTGGTAGGCGCGACGAGCCCAACCCATGAGACGATTTTCCTTTTCGCCAACGTTGTTGCCGATGAACATGGCGACAGCTGCGGGGATAAAGGTGATTGAGAGAATCATGGCACCCAGCAGCGCGATTACGACTGTCAGAGCCATCGGATGGAACATCTTCCCTTCCACGCCGGTAAGGGCGAAGATGGGTAGATAGACGACCATGATGATGAGCTGGCCGTAGAGCAGTGGCCTGCGAGCCTCCTGAGATGCGGCAAACACTTCATGGAATCGCTCCGCCTTTGTCAGCGGACGTCCATAGCGCTCTTGCGCATGCGCCAGGCGACGAATGCAGTTTTCCACAATCACCACGGCGCCATCGACGATGATGCCGAAGTCAAGCGCCCCCAGACTCATCAGGTTGGCGCTCACCTTCTGATTCACCATTCCGGTGAAGGTGAAGAGCATCGAGAGCGGAATGACCAGCGCAGTCAGCAACGCAGCTCGAATGTTGCCCAAGAAAAGGAACAACACCGCGATGACGAGCACGGCACCCTCAAACAGATTCTTCTTGACCGTAGAGATTGCCTTGTCCACAAGAACTGTTCGGTCATAGACAGTAATTGCGTGTACGCCCTCTGGAAGATTCTGATTAATCTCCTCCATCTTCTTCGCAACAGCTTGGGCGACAGTTCGGCTGTTCTCGCCCAATAGCATGAACACCGTGCCCAGCACGACTTCGCGACCGTTGTCCGTGGCCGCACCAGTTCTCAAGTCCTGGCCAATTTCGACCTCAGCAACGTCGCGGATTCGAACCGGAGTTCCACTGTTGTTCGCCAAAACGACATTGCGTAAATCCTCAAGGCTGCCGACTTGGCCAGGAGCCCGAATCAGATACTGCTCGCCACGTCTCTCGATGTAGCCGGCGCCCACGTTGGCGTTGTTTCGCTCGAGAGCTTGAACGACGTCCGGCAACGTCAACCCGTAGGCCAACAAGCGCTCCGGTATCGGAGCAACCTGGAACTGTCTCTCAAAGCCGCCGATAGAGTTAATCTCAGTCACACCCGGCACATTGCGGAGTTGCGGTTTGATGATCCAGTCCTGAATCACACGAAGGTCGGTCGGCGTATACGGCTTACCGTCCGAATTCTTCGCCCCTTCTTCAGCCTCCACGGTCCAGAGGAAGATTTCACCCAGGCCGCTAGATATTGGCCCCACAGCTGGGTGAACGCCTTCAGGCAGAGAGCTGACCGCACCCTGCATTCTCTCGTTCACCAACTGGCGCGCGAAGTAGATGTCGGTGCCGTCCTTAAAGACCACGGTGACCTGAGATATGCCATAGCGCGAGATGGACCGTGTTTGTTGAAGGCCAGGCAGCCCGGCCATGACGGTCTCAATCGGGAACGTGACGCGCTGCTCTGTCTCAAGAGGCGAGTAGCCAGGTGCGGCCGTGTTGATTTGCACTTGGACATTGGTGATGTCCGGCACGGCATCAATGGACAACCTTTGGAAGTTGTACACGCCGAGCCCAACCATTCCGAGCACGGCCAACATAACCAGCCATCGTTGTTCGATGGCGAAGCGGATGATGCGTTCAAACATAGTGGGGACCTTAGTGCGCGTGCGTCGCCGAGCTCTTGCCCTGCTCAGACTTGACGACGAAGCTGCCGTCTGCGGCATAAGACTCACCAGCCTTCAGGCCATCCAGAATCTCAACCCGCTGACCATCAGTGCGTCCGACACGCACAGCTTTCGCGACAAAGCCGCCTTCAACCTTGGTGAAGACCGAAGTCTTGTCCTCCACAGTTTGAAGCGCGTTTGCATCGACTGTTATCGCCGATGCCTTGTCATTGTCATTCGTAAGCACCTCGACGGTTACGAAGAGCCCAGGCCGCCAAGCGCCCTGCGGGTTGCTCAGTTCAACACGAGCAGGTGCCGTTCGAGTTTGAGCACCAATCAGCGAGCCAACAAACGCAATCTTTCCATCCGCAACAACATCTGCGGCGTCAGCTTTTACTCGTACACGCTCCCCGACTCGAACTTTGGCAAGGTCACTTGCACCCACGCTCATCTCAGCCCACACCGTTGAAAGGTCGGACAAGGTAAATACGTTTGCGTCCTCGCGTACGGCCTCGCCGATAGCGATGTGCTTTTCCACGACCATCGCATCGAACGGCGCCCGCAGCTCAACTCGACCTAGAGCACCGGAACCTGCTGATGCCCCAAGTGTCCGCAACTTCTGAGTGGCATTTGCCACTGCAATCTCTGCTTCACGCAAGGCTTGTCGGGCTTGCAGGACATCCTGTTCCGGCGAAATCTTCTGCTGCCAAAGTGTGTTTTCGCGTTCGTATGTCGTCTGTGCAAGCTCACGACGCTTCGTTGCCGCTTGGAGCTCAGACCTAACCTCCGAAACGGCAGAACTAGAAATCACCGCCAAGACTTGGCCTCGAGACACCTTCTGCCCGAGATTTGCGCTCACACTTTCAACGACCCCCGCTGCTCGCGGAACGATGTGCGCGGTTCGGTCCTCGTTAAATCGAATCTCTCCAGGGAGCTGCAGCGTGGTGCGAATCACAGCAGCACCACTTTCCTTAATCACGATACCGGCTGCCTTCACCTGCTCGTCCGTCAGAGCCACCTTTTCCTCATCCTCCTTGTGCGCATCTTCGCTTGCTCCGGACGGTGACTTGCCCTGCTCGGCAGAGGTGCTGGAGCCAGTTTCCTTGACTCCTACTTTGCTAGCACCCTCTTCGACGTGTGAGCTTTCTTCTCCATGGCCATGGCCATCGCTTTCGCCGTGGCTCTCTCCACCTCGCAGGATTAGAGCTCCCCCGATTGCGCCCAGCACCAGGATGATGGCGATGATGATGAGCTGCTTTTTCTCAGGTCTTGCATTCATAGGTGATTTGGTGGCCATGGCAGATTCAGTTCAGAGTGTTGTTTCCAAGAAGCCGAGCGACATCTGCTGCCGCTCGATGAGATTCGCCTAGCGAGCGCAGGTACTGGGACCGAGCCTGGAGCAAAGTACGTTGTGCATCGAGAACGTCGAGGTATTCGAACTTTCCGAGCTCAAAACCTTGCGCGGCGGCGTCGAATGCGAGTTGTGCACTGGGAAGGATTTCCGCACTGACGGCGGCCACCTCTTGTGAGGCGATTTCCATTCGCTGCCTTGCAATCGCGAGATCCGCTCGCAACCGCAACTCAAGTGCCCTCGCGTCGTCTTCCGACTTGTCCTTCAGTCGCAGCGACTGGATGATGTTTCCGCGATTGGTGTCAAACACGGGCAGTGGAATCGAAACCCCAACGATGGCCGTCGAGCGACCGTCCTGCTGAGAACGCTGCATGCCGAGGCTTACGGCTATGTCTGGCTTCCTCTTTGCCTGTTCAAGGTCTGCAAGTGCTGACAGTCGGCTGGTCTCAAGTCGAGCTTGTCGCATCGTCGGTGAGTTCTCCACGCGAGCCTGCAGAACGTCGATTGGAGGGAGTGTCGGAAGAAGCAAGGCGTTTCCGTCTAACGCGTCGAAAGGCACCCCACCAGCCAACAGCGCACGCAACTCTTGAAGCTGCGCTGCCAGCTCACCCTGCGCCTGGACAAGCTCGAGGCGTACGTTAGCCTCTGCGACCTTCGAGCGCGTCTCCTCCAGAGGAGACACCTTCCCAGCCTGGACGCGCTTGGACGCAGCCTGGCTGCCAGAACGAGCGATGTTCAGAGACTCTTGCGCCAACCTCACACGCTCCTGCGATAGAAGCGCAGATAGGAATGCGGCCGTGATGTCTGCCTTCAATTGAGCTTCAGTCGCCTCGCTCTTAACGCGAATTGCTTCCAGTGCGCGCTCCGCCGCAGCAACTCTCGCTGAGCGTTTTCCCCCAAGCTCCAAAGGCTGGCTCAAGGTAACTGTTGTGCTGCGCATACCGGAGCGGAGGTCCTCCACCTCCAGGTCAAGCGACGGGTTTTGATAGACCCCCGCCTGCGTGAGCGCGCCTTGAGCAGCATCTATCTCACGTCTGGCAGCGGATAACGTAGGGCTGTTGTCGATTGCGGCCTGCAGTGCCGCACCCAAAGTCAGCGGCTGAGACGCTTGCGTGGAGGACGCTACTCCTACTGATGGGGCGCTAGTGGGAGCGACTTGCTGCGCGTTCGCTCCAAATCCGACGAGCATCGCAAGCCCCAGGGCGAGCGACATGGGTTTCCTGGTCATTTGGCTTCTCCCGTTGACCTAAATATCAATGAACGAATCGAGGCAGCACGGCAGTGCTCTGCTATTTGCACAAGCGAGTGACGCAAAGTCGTGGTGGCCATCAGATGGAATCTCGGTCCTGGTGCTCAACTGGCCTAAGCTGCTCGAGCGGTGGGGTACCGCTTCTTCGGAGCAAGTTTTTTTTGACAGCTCAGCCTTGAAGTGGTCTGAGCACGTCGCTTGGCCAAGAAGACCTGCTACCGGCGATAAAGCTGGTTTCTAGCCACGTAAACGCGGTATTCCTTGGCGACGAAACCGGAAGGAGAAAACTGCTTCAGGTTCCAAGACCGACCATCAAGGCCGTTGAAGGTCCAAGCAAACGTCTTCCCGCCTGCACCCTGAAATAAGATGGTTTCGCCATATGTGACACTGGCGGACTTCGTGGACATCACATCCACCACGCGTGCGTTCTTTGCTTCCACAGCAAGTTGTCCATAAGGGGACTCGCCACTACGAAGCGTGTCTGCCGAAGCAGCAGTTGTGAGAAGAGAAGACGATGCAAGGGCTAACGCCGTAAGCACGACTTGAAGTGTTTTCATCAGGGCCTTAGAGTCGGTCGAAGCAGGAGCCAAAGTTCTCTTTTTGGCACTGACGGAACTGTAGAACTGCCATCTCCACAGTTCGAAAACCGGTAAATGACAAATCAGTCATATTGGGTGTGCACCGGCGACCGAAGAGCTCGTGAGACTCTTCAGGAGCAGCCATGAGACTGCTGCCAAAGATGCAATCACAGGGGGCATGTGAGCAGACCTTCGATCTTCCCCTGACGGCCTTGCTAGCTGCTAGCTATTGCTCTTTTTGAGCAGTGGCAACTGGCTCATGCGCTGATTCTCTAGTGGCTTGCAAGCTACTCAAAGATTGGATGTCGAGTGCAGCAAAGCTCACACGACCGCAGTCGCGGCGGATTGACCGAGTACCCATGGTCCACCCAGTTATGCGCGTCGCTTCTGCACCCAGAATTGATACATCCCAACAAAGGTTTGGGGATTTTCTGTTTCGAATTGGTGCCACATTCCCAAGTCGTGAACAGAGTCATCATCAGGAAACCGTGCTTGGAATTTTCGAAGTACCTCTGGCTCAACATGCATGCCTACGAGGTCGAGCGACAGCTCATTCAGCAGCGCATCTATAGCGAGTAAGTTTGTGCGGTGCTCTTGCGTATGGAATAGCAAGTCGCGGCATGCACTCAAGCCGTAGAAGTCGCCGAACGCGGTGAGGTGACTCAGTGCCTCCGGACAATCTGCCCCCATGATTGCCGCGCGACATTCTCGAATACCTTGTGCAGTAGCGAGATAGCCATGATGAGCAATGAATTGCCGCGCGGCGACTACTGGAGCGCGCGCTGCTTCGCTGTACAGGCCGAGCAACATGAGTCCGCCTGGACGTAGCATTTGGAGTAGTGCTCGCCATCCCGCCGCTGGGTCAGACAAATGATGAAGCACACCTACGGCCTCGATGAGGTCGAAGCGTCGGTTGAGCGACGATAGCTGCAGAATGTCGGCTTGGGCGTACTCGACGTTGCATTGACCGAGCTCATGAGACTTGCGCATCGCATAGGCGAGGCTGCTCGCACTTAAGTCAATCGCAAGAACTCGCGAGTCTCTATATGCGCTTGCGCTCTCAGTTGAGTGACGACCGCTTCCGCATCCCGCAATAAGAACGTCGACAGTACCGATTCTGCTCATTGGTTGAAAACGCGCGTGCGGAATCTGCATGCGCAGCCGGTCTTCCAACGTGAGTGGGGCGGGAAACAAAGAGGAGCGGACCCAGCGCGGGTAAGGGTTCTCTTCGTACTGTTGCTGAACCTTGCTCGACGAGTCTTGGTCTATCGCTGTCATTTTTGGAAGGACCGAGCGCCAATTGAACTCCTGCCTCACTTCATCAATTTGCTGACGCATCACCGAACGCAGCGAATCAGACCAGGAATGTTCCCTCAGAGCGCCTACAAATGGCAGATTGCACAGAGGTAGATAGCTAGCAAGCGCGAGCATGACTTGTGGCAACGGCACTCGACCCGATTCGATAGCGAGACTCGCATGCTTCAGTAGCTCTTCGACCTTCTCGCTTTCTTCTGGGTGCACGAGCCAAGAGTATTCGTTCACAAAGCACTGCTGTGCTAGGGCGGAACGCAAGCTCAGCAGCTCATCATCTTCCACATCGAACCTCAGAGCGTCATCCAGAAGCATCTCGCGGACCGCTGTCAACAAGCGCTCGAGCTCGACATCGCAAATCGTCGCGTTCTCAAGCAACGCAAGAAGAAGTCTGTTTTCGCACCAGTCGGCAAGCAATCTCTCTCGCCCAACTCCTTTCGCCAATGCTTCTTCGAATCCTGCTTCGCACTTTAGGAAGGCGATGGCGGCGGGCGCGAGCTCTTCAGGCCGGCGCCAGGCTTCAGCGATTGCGCGCGTGAGCAGGGGGCGCAAGTGGCTCACGCCTGGCGAGACGCGGAGGCGCTGCAAGCACTCGGCGAGGCCAATCTTCACTTCTGTCGCCTCACGAATGGCCAGTGCCTCCTGGTAGCTGGACAAGGCCTGAAGCGGCTGACCCAAGCGGTTAAGCACAACGCCCAGGTTGCAATGTGCTTCGACGAATCCAGGCGCAGAGGCGATTGCTTGGCGGTAGTGCGATACAGCCTGCTCATGCTGGGCTTGCCTCATATGAATAAGCCCGAGGTAGTAGTGCGCTTCAGGAAACTGCGGGCGCGCCAGTGCAGCTTTCCGGAAGAGATCCAGAGCATCCCAGCAATTTCCGCTTTCACAAGCCAAGACGCCCAGCAAGTACAGCGCATCCGGCTGCGTCGCATCTGAACGAAGAACTGTTCGACACAGATTCGCCGCCTCGGTTGCTTGGCCCGACTCGAAGAAGCTCCATGCCACGTTAAGTGCATCGACTGGGCTGGTCGCTTCACCCGCCGCCAACGGGGTCGAACTACGCGTCATGCAGCAATGCTTGTACTTCTTCCCGCTGTAGCATGGACATGGTTCGTTACGCCCAACTGCGCTCACAGCTCCCCTCTACATAAGAAGACTGGCGTCATGAATTCAGTCGTCCGCAGCCATTAGCGGAAAGACAACCTCACCCTTGAACCAACGTTCCTCGCAGGTTGGGTCGGTAAGCGCCATGAGTAGCGCCTCGCTCAGCTCGTGGATGGAGAGGGGACTCTTGGCCTTTGAATAGGCCTCTCGAACGCCACTGACGAGCGCCAATGACTTCAGCGCCAACTCGCCGTCCTCTAGCGCGCTGACTCCTGGTCGCTTGCACTCCTCAACATCTAAGGACAGGTACTTCCTGCAAGTCGACGGTCTGTCTTCGTAGACGGAGCAACGGTCGTCATTCAGCAATGGGCAGTTCATCCAGTGCTGCGCTCTAGGGACTCCTTGTGACCTTTGAACATGAAGACGAAGCCGTTCAATCACAAGGTTTAGTTGGTCGCCTGGCAGCGCCCGCAGCCTTCGAGCCAGAACAAACACCTCGGGCGGGAAGACCTCAATGCGGAAGTTGCAGCAATGCGAGCACCCCGGTTTGCAGTCGAAGCGCACATCAGGTCGTGCCTGGACCCTTGTCACTAGTTCGTCTATCTGTCGATGCAGGTTGTGAATCGCATGGATGGCGAACGTCTTGTTTTTGTTTGCCGAAAGCATCTGGCGGTAAGTCTTCTGCTGCCTTTCGGCGATGGCTTTGACTTCGGCTTGACGCTCCTGGGAAAGAAACTCCACGGATAGTTGTCCTGGGAATGAGGGCGCGGCCTCTAACCGCATTCGAGAACAAAGCCATCGACCTGGCATCACAGTGGACATGGGCCGAGTGAACGTCTGCAGACTTGGCGGTCCGTCGGATCGCTACGCGGTTGCCAGCGGGAGCCGTCATCTGTTGGACTTAATTTAGAGAGCGCACCGACACAAACCGACATCCGAGCGATGACAAATGCGTCACTTTTTGCTTATGTGTCGGAAGAGCAAAGTCGCGTTCAGCCTAGCTCTGACCGGAGGAATCGGTTCGTGCCAGCAGTGGGCGCCCGGGTTGAACTGAGAAGCAGCCAAACATGCAATGGGGAGTTGCACGAGGGCAGTTGCTTTCAAGTTGCTGAATTGCGCTTGAAGCGCCAAATTCACTAGGGTTTCAATGAATGCCACGAAGTTTTCTCTTGGTGAAACGCTATGCCATAGCAAGCTGTCTACGTCGAGTCCCGTGCCCTCATTGCCTGCAATTGAGGGTGGGGGTCAAAAGCTCCGACTCGGCTTTTATCTGTTCATCACCACTTGAAAGCTCACTCATGAAAACAATCATCTCCCCCAAGACCCTGGCCGTCCTCACATTGGCAGCGCTTCCCATGCTCGCCAGCGCCCAACTGAGCGCGAACGTCAGTCTCGTCACCAACTACAAGACTCGCGGCCAAGACCAGGATGTGCGAGAAGGACAGCTGCGGCCTGCGCTGCAAGGCGGTTTCGACTACTCCCACGCAAGTGGCTTCTATGCTGGAAACTGGAACTCGACCGTCAACTTCCAGACGAGTGCTACGGGCCCGACCGCAAATCTGGAAAGCGATCTCTACGCTGGCTACATCTTTGCAACCGGCGAGCTCAGCTGGGACGCCGGTGTTCTGCGCTATCACTACACGGGCGCCAGCGCTGTAAACACAACTGAGCTGTACCTCGGTGTGGGTTGGGGTCCTCTGAGCGCCAAGTACTACCACACCGTATCTGACGACTACTTCAACGCTGCGGGCTCCGCGCTCGGGTCGGGTTTGAAAGGCAAAGGCACTGGGTATCTGAACGTGGCCTACGCTCAAGAGATCCATCCCAAGTGGACCTTGAAGGCATCGCTGGGCTACACCTCGTACAGCAGCGACATTACCCTGCCCAACTATGTCGACTACAGCGTTGGCGCTGTCTATGACCTTGGCGATGGTTTCTCAGTGTCAGGCGCCATGGTCGGTGCAACCAAGAAGAACTCATTCCTCGGAAAGGCAGATGGAAAATCTGTGAACGCAAACACGCTGGTCATGATGTTCACGAAGAAGATGTAACTTTCAGGAGTTGATTGCGCGTTAGTAGGCCGCAACCAAACCTTCACGGAATCCCCAACGAAAAAAGGCCCAAGAACCGCAAAGCTCTTGGGCCAATTCCACGGGGAGCACTTTATACGCCGCAGCACAGACACCACATCCGTGCTGCGGCTCTTTTTGTCAGAACGAGTGACGCACGCCGATGGAGTATCCGGTTGCGCTGTCGCCGGCGGCGATGCGCGGAGACGCCAGGGAAGACGAGGAGACTGCGAAGCCGCGATTCGCGTTGCTGTCGTTGCTCACTCGTGCGAGCAGGCCGTAGACCACAGTGCGCTTGGACAGCTTGTGGATGTAGCCGAGACCCAACTTCGAGGAATCGGCCTCGACCTGGTTGCGGGTGCTGAAGCGTGTATAGCCGACACGGAACTCACCCGCCTGTCCGACGGGGGCCGACGCGCCCAAGGTATACGCGTTGACACCGCGCCCGGCGCCACGTTCGGTCGCAATCAGCACCATCGGCTTCACGAATCCGAGGTCGTACGAAGCGCCCAAGTTGACCGCTTTGTAGGTCACTTCCTGGATAGCAGTGCCACCCTTCAACTGTGCATAGCCCAACGCGATGTCGAGCGGGTTCGATTGATATCCCACGCGTGCGGAGACGAAATTGCCTCGGCTGTTGTTCGGCTCGCTGCTGGCTCGCTCGCCGAAGCCGTATTGCACCTGGCCGTGGAAGCCACCCATCTTAGGCGTCAGATACGAGACGATATTGCTTGCGCGCTTGGAGTGGCTACCCTCTTGCGTGCCAGCGGCGACCGTTGCGTTGCCGAGCATGTTGTTAGCGCCGTTTCCAGCCACTCCAATGTCGCCGAACGGGTCAAAGGTCTCTACGTTCAGATAGGACGCGAGCTTGTCCCGGCCAAGTCGAACCTCGCCAAACCCGCCAATCAAGCCAACAGTGGAACGACGGTCAAAGCGAAATGTTGTACCGCCGTTGTCAACGGCAACGCTGCCTTCAAGCCAGAAGCTGGCCTTGAGACCTCCGCCGAGGTCTTCCAGTCCACGAAAACCCAGACGGCTGCTAGATTGTTCACCACTGGAGAGTCCCGTGACGCTCGCGCTGTCGCTGGACAGTCGTGTCACAGATGCGTCGACAACACCGAAGAGAGTGGTGCTGCTTTGCGCAGACGCCCCTGCTGTGGTCGCGAGAATCGAAAGGGCGATGAGAGAGTGTTTCATGTCGTCTATTGCTGTGCAGTTGAGTTGGACCGTGTTCCGATGCGACCTACATCGCAAGGACTCGGTGGAACGACAACCCAAGTCGGGCTGACACAAATGATTAGACCGACGCAATGTGACAAAACGAGGACGAAAACACCTCTGGCGAGCTCTGCACCATGGATAAAAATTATCTAACGTGAATGTGACGTGAACATGACTTTTGCGATATGTTTTCGGTGCGCGTGTCAGCCGTTCAAGAATCAGGCGTTCACGAGCTTCTTCGCACACCTTCTGCGAGCAAAGTTCAGCTCTTTTCTCTTCAACTCAGTCGTATAGAGCGACCATCACGTCATGTCTGAAAAGCTTCGCCTCGACCTCCCTGTTCTTCTGCCGAGCATTCCTGGCGAAGCAGATGCCTGCGTTGAGCGGCTGCAACAGTTGCTTCGCAATCGGCCAGGCGTTGACGAAGTGCATGTGCGGCCTGGCGCCGCAGAAAAGCCACCGCAGCTATGCATTCACTATGACCCCGACCAGCTTTCGTTAACGCGCATTCGTGAAGTTGCGAAAGCAGCAGGCGCAGAAATCTCTAGCCGCTTCGGCCACCTGCAGTGGCAACTTGACGGGGTTAACCATCAAAGGAAGGCCGGGTCCGTGGCCGACCGTCTGCAGAAGATGGAGGGGGTTCTTGAAGCTAACACCAATGCTTCAGGGCTCCTGCACATCGAGTTCGACCGCGAGAAGACTTCGGAAGAAGCAATACGTGCCGAACTCTCAAGCCTTGGAACGAATCCGCGCGAGGCGGAGGAAGACCATAGCGCGCATAGCCACGACCACGGTGACCACAAACATGCTTCCGGCGGCCACGAAGGGCACCAGCATGGTGGCGTGTTCGGCGCGAACAGCGAAATGATCTTTGCGCTGATCTGCGGAGCGCTGCTCGGTGCGGGAGCCGCCACGGAGAAGCTAATCACGGGCGCGCCATCCTGGCTTCCACTTGCTTGTTACGTCGCTGCGTACTTCTTTGGCGGCTTCTATACGTTGCGAGAAGCCATCGATAACCTTCGACGCAAGCGATTCGAGATTGACACCCTGATGTTGGTCGCAGCTGCCGGCGCAGCTGCTCTCGGGTCATGGGCAGAGGGCGCGCTTCTTCTGTTTCTGTTCAGCCTGGGCCATGCACTTGAAAGCTATGCCATGGGTCGGGCAAAGCGCGCCATTGAGGCACTGGCAGAACTAGCGCCAGACACGGCCACCGTTCGCCGCGATGGGCAGACATCTGAGATTGCGGTGGAAGAACTCGTGGTCGGTGACGTCGTTTTGGTGAGGCCAAATGAGCGCCTTTCCGCCGATGGATTTATTCTGGTTGGCACAACAAGCATCAACCAGGCGCCTGTCACTGGCGAGAGCATGCCTGTCGATAAGCGGCCGGTTGATGATGCGGCCCTCGCTCGCTCGAGACCCGATGCCATCGAAGCAGCCTCCCGCGTTTTCTCGGGCACCATCAACGGGGCACATGCCATCGAAATTGAGGTGACGCGACGCTCCACCGATTCGACCCTGGCCCGAGTGGTCAAGATGGTCAGCGAAGCAGAGACGCGCAAGTCTCCAACGCAGCGATTCACGGACCAGTTCGAACGCATTTTTGTGCCCGCTGTTCTGTTGCTGGCGTTCCTGCTCTTGTTCGCTTGGGTAGTCGTGGACGAGCCGTTCCGCGATAGCTTTTATCGCGCCATGGCGGTTCTTGTGGCTGCCAGCCCATGTGCCTTGGCCATTGCGACGCCCAGCGCTGTTCTTTCAGGTATTGCTCGCGCAGCACGAGGCGGCGTTCTGATAAAGGGTGGCGCTCCTCTTGAAGAGCTCGGCTCCCTCAACGCAATGGCATTTGACAAGACCGGCACACTGACGGAAGGCCGACCGCGAATCACCGACGTGGTGACAGCGGAAGGTGTCACCGAAACGGAACTGCTCGCTGTAGCGGTTGCAGTCGAGTCCTTGAGCGACCACCCGCTTGCTGCTGCGATAGCGAAGGATGGTCGTGAACGCTTGGGGCAGCAACCCATCCCAACCGCAAGCAATCTCGAAAACTTGATTGGACGCGGGGTGACTGCCACTGTGGACGGGGAGACCGTCTGGATTGGCAAGGCAGAACTCTTTGGAAGCGATGGCATCGCCCCCCTGGGTGCTTCGGCCGCGTCAGCCATTGAAAGTCTGCGTGAAGCAGGCCGCACCTCCATGGTTGTGCGCAAGGGTGAGCGAGATCTCGGCGCCATCGGACTTCTCGATACCCCACGCGAAGGCGCACGTGATGCACTGAAGCAGCTTCGAGAGCTCGGCATCACCCGCATGATTATGATTTCCGGGGACCACAAGAAGGTGGCAGAAGCAGTTGCCAGTGAGGTAGGTCTCGATGAGGCCTGGGGTGACTTAATGCCCGAGGACAAGGTCGAAGCGATTCGCAAGCTTCGCGAGGAAACGAAAGTGGCAATGGTGGGCGATGGCGTCAATGACGCGCCCGCTATGGCCAACGCGACCGTAGGCATCGCCATGGGTGCTGCAGGCTCAGATGTTGCACTGGAGACAGCCGACGTGGCGCTAATGGCCGACGACTTGAGAAACCTTCCTTTCGCCGTAGGTTTGAGCCGTCACACGCGTTCGGTGATTCGTCAGAACGTCTTCGTGAGTCTTGGCATTGTGGCGGTTTTGGTCCCCGCGACCATCATGGGTCTTGGCATTGGAGCAGCCGTTGCCGTTCATGAGGGTTCGACGCTCTTGGTCGTCTTTAACGCACTGCGCCTCCTGGCATACAAGGGCGGCGACAAGAAGTAAAACGGGCCACACACCATACGTGAGTAGCCCGTGTACTCCAGGAGCCTGTCGTGGCAATCCCCGTCCCGGCAGCGCGGATTCGCCCACTACGAGCGATGAAGGCTCAGCTGCGATACAGCGGATTACGACTCACGAACACTCGGAACTGCTTGTCGGAGAAGCCGGCTGGGGCAATCTTGGCAAGGTCCCAGGAACGCCCACCAACACCGTTGAACGTCCATGTGAACTGGTTGCCTCCATTGCCGCGAAAGACGACTGTCTCACCGTAGGAAACGTTCGCGTAGCTGGACGCACTCAGGTCGATGACACGTGCCGATGCCGTGGCAGGAGCGGGTTGGCCAATCAGCGCCTGCTCCTTGCTGGAAACGCCTGCAGCGGAGGCGCTGGCCAGGGTGGCTGCAATTGAGACTGCGAAGGCGGCTTGTCGGAAGGTATGGATTTTGGACATGTAGGACCTCATAGGTGATTTGGAAAGCCTCTCGTGTGAGGCAACAGCTGCCGTTTCGGCACTGAGAAGCACTGTATGAGTTGGTCCTCAACAACATGAAGTCATCAAAATGACAAATCAGTCATATTTGAAAGCTAGGCTGAAACGCGAGTGCGCAGTACAGGTTGCCGGGCAAACTCGCTCGTGAGATTGCCCACACCGATGTGGAAAATCGGTTGTCGACCTACTTAGCGAACCGCTTCAGACGGATGCCCACGCTGGTGACTCCGTGGCTCGATGCAGCCATGGTCGTGCCGCCATGCATACGCGCAATGGCCGCAACAATTGAGAGACCGAGGCCGTGATTCTTGCTAGCTCCGCTGCGTGATGCATCGGCTCGAAAGAACCGGTCAAACATCCTAGAGAGGGTCTGGGTGTCAACCGGGGCCCCGCGATTTTCGACAAGAACCGTCACCTGCTCAAAAGCATCGGGTTCAATCCTCACTACTATGCTCGAGCCCTTTGTGGCGTAGCGAGTGGCATTGCCCACCAGGTTAGAGAACGCGCGCTGCAACAGCTGCAGGTCGAACTCGCCATCAACGTCCCCCTTCACCTCAAGGGATAGTCCAGCATCATCGAGGGTAGCTTCGTGGTACTCGGCAACGCGCCGTACGACTGCTGCGAGGCTGGGAGTTGATGTGCGACGCGCAGCCGCCCCCCTATCTGCTTGCGAGAGAAACAGCATGTCGTGCACTATTCCAGCGATGCGCTGCAGATCCTCCAGATTCGAACCGAGCAACTCACGTATCTCTTCCAGGCTCTTGGATGAGTTCATCGCCAGTTCAGCACCGCTCATCAATGTAGTCAGCGGCGTCAACAACTCGTGGGCGACGTCAGCGTTGAAGCCCTCCATTTGTTCATAAGACTGGTCGAGTCGGGCCAACAAATCGTTGAATTGCGCAATCAACGGAGCGAGCTCGTCGGGCTGTCGCGAACCATCCAGTCGGATGTGCAGCGTCCCTGCTGTGAGCACTTTCACCTGTGCCGAGAGCTCGCGCAAAGGCCGCAATACAAGCCACACCAGGAGAAATCCGCCGAAGGAAATCAGCAGTACGCCTCCCACTGCTGCCCCAAAGAGAATCCAGGCGATGCGTCGCAACACCAGCGTATCGCCACCTACATCCAGCGACAACTCCGTGCGAAGCATTTGCTGACCAGGTGTCGGGGAGTCGAGGTTGAACTGAATCGTTCGTCGCTCATGCCTCGACGGTGGCAGCAGTTTTTGGTGAAAAATTGCTCCATCTGTCTGTGCGACAGAAAGCCCGAGTTGGGGATGGCCAACCATGAAATCGTCGAGCTCATGCTTGAGCTTGACTTCATTGCCGTTGCGCGCGGCCTCGGAGGCAAGATATGTCAGCAGCGCCCGCTTCTGGTCCAACTCATCAAGCTGCCGCGCCTTGAACGCGTAGTGTGTGGCTCCGTACACCGTTGCACACACGATTAGCAGCCCACCCAAGCTTTGCCACGCAAGCCAGGCCGACAGCCGTCGTCCTAGCGAATTTGCGCTATTCCGATTCATTCTTGTCGGGGTTCCAGGATGTAGCCAACGCCGCGAACCGTGTGAATCAACGGGCGGTCAAACGGCACATCCACTTTGGTGCGCAAGCGTCGGACCGCAGCGTCCACCACATTTGTGTTGCTGTCGAAGTTCATGTCCCACACTTGCGAGGCAATTTCGGTTCTCGAAAGTACTTGGCCCTGTCGTCGCAGGAGCAAGGAAAGAAGGCTGAACTCTTGCGATGTTAGGAGAATCTTTTGCCCTCGGCGAGACACCTTGCGACCGACCAGGTCAACCTCTAGGTCAGCCACACTAAGGACCGTGGGCTGCTCAGCTCCTGCTCCCGTCTGATCTCTTCTCAGCAACGCCTGAACCCGGGCAACGAGTTCGGAAAATGCAAACGGCTTGACCATGTAGTCATCTGCACCTGTGTTCAGGCCGCGCACTCGGTCTTCTACCTTTATTCTCGCAGTCAGCATCAAGACCCTCGTGCGCTTGCTTTGACGCAAGGCGGCCAACAAGCCAAGCCCGTCAATGCCGGGAAGCATGCCGTCTAGCACGATAAGGTCGTAGTCGGACTCCATTGCGAGATGCAAGCCATCGATGCCATTGTGCGCAAGGTCCACGACGAAACCAGCTTCCTGGAGACCCTTCCGAAGGTACTCCGCCAGTTTCACTTCATCCTCAATCACCAACAACTTCATGTGCCTCGAATCCCCAAAATGGTGGTCGTGGATGGCGCGCGCCTGCTGGTGCGACTTTAAATGCCGCACTTCGAGCGGCGCCCCAACCTGAAATGGTCAGGCCTTGTTGGGAAACGCCCTTGGGACTTCGCGCTACCGTCCAGGAAGGCGATGCTATTCACTTATGGAATCCCTCACGCAACGTGTGGCTGTGAGGCCAAAAGACACAAGGCCTCGCATCCCTTGAAGGAACGCGAGGCCTCTTTCTTCGAATGCTAACTCTCGGACAGCGAGGCTGCCGAAAGCAGGAGCAGCTTAGAAGTTGTGGCGAATACCCACTGCAACGGAGCTGAAATCAGCACCAGCGGTGCCAGTCATATAGGTCGCGTTGGTGCTGTTGTTCACGCGGGTGTAGTAACCGTAGACCTTCGTGCGCTTGCTCAGGTTGTAGTTGTAGCCCAGTGTGTATTGCGTAGCGTCGCTGTCGGCGATGTTCTCGTATTCGCCTGCGCGACCCACGTTCACGTGAAACTCAGAGGCACCAACGCTGTAGGCAGCAGCCAGACGCAGATTGTTGCGCGTTCCGGCTCCCGAAGCTAGCAGCTGGTTTGCGTCCTTGTTGCGCTGATAGTAGCCACCAACGGTAAATTGGCCAAAGGAATACAAAGCGCGCAAGGAGAACTGCTTGTTGCTGTCAATGGCACTGTAGCCTGCGCCAAGGTCCAGTGCGCCCATGGCGTAGTTGGCAGCAAAGTCATAGCCGTTCTTGCCACCGGTACCGGGTGCTTGCTCATGCAGCACAACAGAACCTTCCGCAGTGAACCCGCCGATGCTGGGGGTACGGTAGGCAATCTTGTTGCCGGTGCCTGGACCGCCGAACCACACCGGGTCGTAGTACAGGGCGTCAGACGAGGACCCCGTGTCGTGGTTGTGCATGCTGACATAGTCGGCAGACGCGAAGTACGAGGCAGGGAAGAAGTTGCCCAAGCGAACGGTACCAAATCCGCCCGACAGGTTCACTTCGCTGTGGCGACCGAAGAGCGCACCACTGCCAACGCCGGTGTCCGACTGGAAACCGCTTTCCAGCTGGAAGCCAGCAGTCAGACCGCCACCGAGATCCTCAACGCCCTTGAAACCAAAGCGCGAGTTGTTGTTGGCCATAACCGTGGTCTTCACGCCACCCACATCTTGGCGTTCCACCGTGGTGTTCACACGGCCGTACAGCGTCACGCTGCTTTGGGCAAAGGCGGCAGTGGTCCCGAGGAGGGCGAGCACAGCCAGTGCCGAACGATTCGTCTTGTTCATGAGATTTCCTTTACGCTGATAGCTCTATTCAGAGACTAGTTTGGGGGGACGAATCGCACCTCGTATGTTGGCCAAAATGTCACTGAAGACGAACAACCAAACATGATGGCTGTCTGACCAAGCACATGACGACGGTGCGTACCCGTGACTATGTTCACGTCTACGCGTCAACGCTCCCCCCGCATCTAGTTCTGGAAAATTCGCTAGTGATTTACCTTAAAACAGGCGAAATTCGTTGCTCTCGTCGTACGCACCAAGCCAGACCATCCTTCTGGCGTTGTGTTTTTCCGTCACTACGTACGGGAACTCCCGTTCATGAAAATAACAATTTTGTGACGACATCGTCATCAGAGCGAAAGCTCGTGGAAACCAGCAACTCGATAGATTCCCCGACAGGTTTCTATCGAAGTTCTGGAGAACATGCGACGTCAAGACGTTCAACTGCTGGCCCTTGCGAGACAAGGCGACTTGGATGCGCTATGCGAGGTTGGGCAACGCTACTTGCAGGGTATACAGGGCTTTCCACAGTACACCGACCTAGGTCTTAAATACCTATCCCACCCAGCACTTGCCACTTCGGAGCGCTCCGCCAGAATCATTGCGGAAAGCCTTTCGTTGAGCGACCTCGTCCGGCGCGACCTGGTCCCAGTACTGGTTTGCGCAGCAAATGCTGGTTCGTCAGCCGCTTGCCTCAAGCTGGGGGTATGGCGTGGTTTGACGCAACTGGACGATGAGCTTGCTCTTGAGCTATGGGAGAGAGCCGAAACCTTGGGTAGTGCGACAGCCTCAAACGCTCTAATTGCTTACAAGAACTCCGAGGAAAGCCGTCTCTTGTCGGCATTGAAAACTCTTGTCGAGGAGCCCGACGTGGCTGCCGAAGGCACTGTAGCGCACGCGCTCTCCGAGGCCACACAATCTGCAAACTCTGCACTCGTCATTCGACTGCTCAAGTTCGCAATTGCGCTGCCTTCGGAGCGAGGCTCAGAGCTGTGCGATGCCGTTTGCGGCGCCCTTGTCTTCCTGCAAAGCGTTCAGGTGTCTCTTCCCGAACTTGACAGTACGACGCTTCATTCCATCCTGGAGGACTGCGTGGGCCGAAGGAACGCCGAAGCAGCGCTGCTTTTGGGTCGCGCATTTTGCGGCATAGACACCGCATTTGCGTCCTCTGAAAGTCTTGTGCCCAGGCGAAATCTTCGAGGAGGTACCGCGCTACTACTTCGTGCGGCGGATGCAGGTTTGAGTGAGGCCTGGTTGCTGCTCTACCGAGTCCACTCCGATGGCCATGGCTCCGTGGCAAATCCTCAGGCAGCGCTTTTCTTTCTTGAGAAAGCTGCCGCCAGTGGCAACGCCAATGCTCAACGTCAGCTTGGCGCCATGATTCTCAAATCAGCTACTGGAATTGCAGAGCAGGAGCTGGGGCTTCACTGGATGTCGCAAGCTGCAGCCCAAGATGACGTCATTGCGAAAAGCCTTCTGCAGTCGTTCGTTCTTCCCGTGCAAGGAAGTGACGACGACGCTCTACATGTCATTGAGGAACTGGAGAAAATCGACCCTTGGGTCGCACATCGTTTGCGCGTCTCGAGGCATTTCGGATTGACCAAGGCTGAAGCAACGTGCGTAGACGTTGTGTCCGGCGTGCGGTCTTGGGGCCTTGTTGTTTCAAGCGGAGCTGCAGACCGCAACCAGCGAACAAGGTTTGGCCGCGCCATACCGGCGCTAAAGGGTCAGTTTGTCGACAGCTTACGAGAGTCCGCCGAGTTCTTCCGGCTCGCAGGTGAGGGCCCTGTGCTGTCCAATGCCGAGCAAAGACAGCGTTCGCAGAAGCTTCGATATCGACTTGACCGCAGCGGCGTCGATGAGTCCATGTTTTTCGCACAAGTCCCTACGTCGACTCTCACCTCACTGCGACAGGGACCCAGCTGGGCGCAAGGGGTACGACAAACTTTGCGAACCGCGATTGCCAACTGAACGCCCTGTCCTGACAAAAAAGTAATGCTCAGGCAGCGCTCTCGTCACGGCCAACTGGATAGCTTAGGGGGGTACGCAGGTACTCCGAAGCAATAGTGCTGTTCGGACAATCACAGAAGGAACACATATGAAAACGAAACTTGCCATCGCGGCTCTTGCTCTTGCCTCCACCTCTGTCTTCGCTGGGCACGCCGCCGTCGAAGCCGCCAAGGAAATCATCCCGCTGAAGGATGGAGGCAGTCTCTACATCTTCCCAGATGGAAAGATGGGCAAGGAGAGCCGGGTAGGTACCGCCGTGTATTTGAAGAAGGGCGAAGTTCTGGCGGCCGTAGATGGTCGCTCAATCCCTGTCACGAGCAACGAAGTGGCTCGCATGGACTATCTCCTGAACAAAGACCACAGCAACAACTGAATCGAGTTCACCTAGTGCGACGGGGACACCACCACCTTCTCAAATTCGAGGACAAAGGTGTTGGCCCCTGCTAGGGACTTCAGCTTGACTTGACCGTGGTGGGCTCTCATGATGGCTTTGGTGATAGCAAGGCCTAGGCCAAGACCTCCAGCATCTTTTACGCTCGGCGAAGAGAGTCGTACAAAGCGGTCAAACAGCGATGCTTGAGAGGCAACAGGAATCTCCTCTCCTCTGTTGGTAATCGCCAGACTGGCCTTACCTTCAGCTGTGTTGATGCTGATATCGATGGTGGATGCGGGCTGCGCATACTTCACAGCATTTGACAGAAGATTGCTGATTGCTCGACGAATCATCAGGCGGTCACCTTGCACTCGAGCAGAGCCCCTGACTGCAAAGTTCAGCGCCTTTTCGCTTGCAGTGACGTCATAGAAATCAACCAACGATTGAGACTCTACGTCGAGCTCGACGAGTTGGACCGATGGCAGAGCGTGCATGTTCTCCGTTCGCGCCAGGAAGAGCATGTCAGAGATGGTTCGCGCTTGGTCTTGCAGTTCTTCCGATATCGTCTCAATCGTGCTTCGATACTCGTCACTAGTGCGTGATTGAGCCAGTGTGACTTGGGCGACGGTCAGAAGGTTGCTGACTGGCGTTCGCATTTCATGCGCCAGATTTGCCGAGAACGCGCTCAGGCGGTCAAAGTCGCTTTGGAGGCGATCCAGCAAGCCATTCAGTGAGTTAGCAAGTTCGCGCATCTCCTTTGGCCAGCTCCGTGCCGATATGCGCTCCGATAGCCTATTGGCGTTTATTTGCTCGGCTCTTGCTCTCATCGTAATAAGCGGCTGTAGGCCGCCTCGGCTTGCTAGCCAGCCGAGCATGGTGCCCACTATTACCGCGAAGCACACATACCCCAGAGTCTTCATGGACAACGCGTCAAGAAAGTCTGTGTGCTGGCGCGTGTCTACTGCGGCAATCACGGAGAGCTTCTTTGAGACGTTCCCACCAAGACTGACCTCGAAGCGTTTGGCATGAAAGCTGTGGACTGTCCTTCGCCAGTCTTTGGTCTCCCCAGAGCCCGAAAGCTCTTCTGCCAGGCCGGTTGGCAACTGCAAATCTCGATGCTCAAACAAGTCCCCCGAGTCGCTGAGCACTTTGATGTAGAGGCCAGCATGCCCGGGCATGCTTGTCGCAAGCCAACTCCTCAGCTCATCTTCCGTCCGGCTGTTTCGCGCCGCTTCAGTTACGAGCTGGACTTTGCCCTGCAGGAGCAGTTCGTCCAACTCGTGAAATCGGCTGCTTGTCTCCCGAAAGACCAGCCATGAGAACCCGGCTAAGACAACCGCCAGCACGCAGGCGAACAGAATCGTCAATCGAGCGGTCAACGACATAGTTCTCAAACACTTTCAGGGCTCGGGTTCGTCAAGCACGTAGCCCATGCCACGCACTGTTCTAAGCAGCTTGGCGTCGAACGCGTCATCAATTTTTGACCGGAGCCGCCCCACTGCGACAACAATCACATTGCTCTCACTGTCAAAATTGATGTCCCACATCAGCGAGGCTATCAAGGTGCGTGGGAGAACTTCTCCTCGACGCCGCATGAACAGCTCGAGTAGTCCGAACTCTTTCGCTGTCAGGTCCAGGCGACGACCCGCCCTGCTGGCCCGTCTTCTCACGAGGTCAAGCTGAAGATCGGCCACTTGGAGCGTTGTTGACTCCTGCGACTGGGTACCTCTGCGCAGCACCGTCTTTATGCGTGCCAGAAGCTCGGAGAACGAGAACGGCTTGATAAGGTAGTCATCTGCTCCCAACTCAAGGCCTTTGACGCGGTCTTCAATACTGTCCCTTGCCGTAAGGTATAGAACCGGCAGATGAGGCTTCTTTCTCCGCAATGAGCGAAGCACCGACCATCCGTCAATTCCAGGCAAATTCACATCCAGCAGCACCAGGTCGTAGTCGCCCTCCGTAGCCTCGTGCAATCCGTCGACACCATCCCGCATCAGCTCGGTGTAGTACCCCGCCTCTCTCAGACCTTGCTTGAGGTACTCGCCCGTATGGGCTTCGTCTTCCACGATAAGAATTTTCATACGGCGACCGTCTCCAAGGGCCGGCAGTTTGGCACGTGAAGTTCTTCAATCTGGAATGTGACGAACATGTAATTCGGCTGACAGAGGGCTGTTGCACTCCGGGGTTAAACGGCGTCCTTTCGACAGGGAGTCGGGCCCGGACCCGCAAGGCGATGCGCTTTTGGGCGATAAATCGCCTGCTAGGGTCCAAGTCCAGAGCGGAGCCTGTGGAAGGCGGTGATTGGTCGCTCATGCAACCTTCACCGCCACCCCATCTCACTGTGGTGCGAACATGAGCCGGAGCTATTGGCCCACCAGCCAGGCACTGATTGCCCCCAATCAACGGCGATACATCGGACTCTTGGTCACGTAAGCACGATAGTCTTTGCTCGTGAAGCCGGCAGGAGCGAACTGGGCAAGATCCCAGGAGCGACCATCCAGACCGTTGAAGGTCCACGAAAATTTCTTGCCGCCTGAGCCCACAAAAGAGACCGTTTCCCCATACTTGACGTTGGCGTACTTGGTTGCTTCAACGTCCACGATTCTCGAGCCAGCATCCGTGCTGGCCGACTGGCCTTGGACCGACTGACCATTGCGGAACGTTTCAGCTGCAGACACTGCACCCAGAGTGCTGGTGAATGCGACTGCGATTGCTGCGATACGGAGTGTTGAACGTGCTTTCATTTGGAACCTCAATAATGAATGGAACTGACCCTTGAGCTGGGCAGGGTTGCCCTCAAGAACCGACATCAACTTTAAAAATGAGGCTCCTACAAGATTGAGATTGAAGAATGACAAATCCGTCATGTTGCTCAGGAGAAAAGCTAGCTCATCGCTACGCGCACACGAAAAAGCACGCAGACGTGCCATACCGACCAATCCGCGTGCGAGAAGAAACCGAGGTCACCCCGAGAACCGGGGTATCTTCTTAGAAGGTGTGGCGCAGACCCACTTCGAAGCCGGAGGAGTTTTCACCTCCCAGCATGCCGGCAGGAGGCGTTCCGAGGACAGAACTACGGGCAGCGCCGTCGTTGCTGATGCGGCTATACGTGGTGTAGAGTGCCGTACGCTTCGACAGGTCATGCACGTAGCCGATTGCCAGACGACTGCTGTCGTCACCGTCTGCATAGCCAGAACCCACTGGACCACCAGAACGATTGGCGCGCGTGTAGCCAACGCGGATAGTGCCGGTGGCAACAGGAACGCTGGCGCCGATGGAGATGTCCTGCGTCTTGCGATCACCCCAGGTCTTCACGTCATACAGCGTGTGCAACGTCGCAAAGCCAAACATGTAGTTGAACTTGACGTTGTAGTGTTTGAAGTCAGAAGGCGTTCCAACATCTGTGACGCCGTATGCCACACCAACGTCCATCGCCGAGTTCTTGTAGCCGAGACCACCACCCGTATAGCGGTTACCCAGAATTCCTTCGCTTGGGGCGACCTGAATCTGGCCATACACGCCACCCATGGCGGGCAGCAGGTAACTGATTGCATTGTCCGCGCGGAGAACCGTGCTGGCCACGCTGCCCAGGTTCGAGCCTGCTCCATAGAGGAAGATGCCGCGTGAGCCAATACCCACGATTCCAAACTCGTCGCCCAGACCGTTGATGAAAGTGGGGGTGTAGTCGCGACCGAGTCGGACTTCACCGAAGCCGCCGCTCAGGCTCACCGTCGAACGACGGCCGAAAAACTTGGCTGGGTCCGCTGTACCAGTGTCCACGGCAATCTGTGATTCGAGGTGGAAGCTGGCTTTGAGGCCACCCCCGAGGTCTTCCACGCCTCGCAGACCCCAGCGACTGGTCATGTTGTCGCCAGAAGCGAGTTGAGTTAGCGATCCGGCAGAGCCGTTCTTCACCGAGCGCACCGCAGCGTCGACAACGCCAAACAGCGTCACCGAGGATTGTGCGCTTGCGACGGTGGACACGGCTGCCAGCGCAGCGAGCGTCAGCATTTTTCTGTTCATATTGATTGCTCCTAGTTTGGGTTTGGTACGCACCTCCAACTGTTCTCGACACGGTCATGGACTGCATGAAAACTTGGTGCGATACGTAGGCTATGGGTACAACAAGGAATGAAGCAGGTCGGCATCGAGTTGCAGAAACAATCGCAAGTGATTTCTCCTACAGGAGGCGCCATCTGTATGCTGGCGTCCACGGGCTCGCCGCACTCGCGCTCATCACAGCCACGAAATCTATGGACGGGAGTGCAGCGCTCTAGCCATAAAAAGATGTCAAGGCGGCACACGTTCTTGAGGCGGAGAGTTCTGTTGAAGACCGGAGCAATCAGGTGTGCGCAGCTCAAGCTGAAGGCTCGCGTCTGAAAGAGAAGCGCCTTAGGCATCGCATCGGAGAACAGGCGCGAACTCCGAAGGAGAGCAATGGGCCGATGCGCCCGAGGGGCTTCACGTGGTACTACTGATAGTCAAGTCAGTCGATGAGTGGCGACGAGTGCGCCATACCGTGCTTTTCGAACGACGCTTGATTCGCCCCGCAGATTCAGCATATCCGCGAGACGTCTCCACCTCGACTCAGCGATGCCATTGAAGTTGATATGCCCATTGGGCGTATCGAGCATGCGCTTGTGCGGTCTCCACCAGTCCTGGGTCGCCTTCCGGCAAATCCCTCAACACCCCTTTGGCGTAGCGCATGACCCTGGCCGGGCGGTCAGGCTGCAACACTGCCAGGCGGTCGCCCTCCATGTATGCCTGAATCTTGTCGAACTGCAGAATGGCTCGACCCACTCGCGCGCGTTGAGCTGGGTCACTCATATCCCGGCCCATCCAGGGACTCTCCCCGCTCAGACCCATCAACGACACCAGGGTAGGTGCAAGGTCTATCTGACTTGCGATGGACGCGATGCGTTCCGGCGAGCGAATCGCGCCTCCAAGAATGAGACCTGGGATGTGGAAGCGTTCGACCGGTATCACGGACGGTCCATACACTCTCGAGTTGTGGTCAGCCACCACGAGGAAGAGTGTGTTTTTCCAGTACTCAGACGACTTGGCCTTCTCGAAGAAGCGTCCAAGTGCATGGTCCGCATACTTCACAGCGTTGTTGACCGTGCTTCTTGGTTGCTCATACAAGTCGAAGTTGCCGTCCGGAAACTCGAATGGCGAGTGATTTGAGGAGGTGAGCACCAGACCGAAGAATGGCTTGTCCTTAGGCTGCTGAGTGAATTGCTGGTGAGCGAGTTCGAACAGGTCACCATCGGATGCGCCCCAAGTACCTATAAATGCGCTCTTCGGCATGTCCTTTTGCTCTACTACACGGTCAAAGCCGTTGCCCATGAAGTAGCTTCGCATATTGTCAAAATGGGACTCGCCACCGTAGAAGAACGTCGACGTGTAGCCATGCGGCTTCAAGAATCCGGCGAGGGTAAAGAAGTCACGTTGGGACTTTGCCAACTTCACGGTGCTTACCGCAGCCGTCGGTGGGAAGCCAGCCACCACTGCTTCAATCCCCCGCACTGAGCGAGTTCCTGTTGCGTAAAGGTTTTCAAACCAAATGCCCTCATCCGCTAGGCGGTCAAGGTTGGGAGTGAGGGGAAGACCTCCAAGCCGCCCTACGAACTCGGCACCGAGGCTCTCCTCCAGGATAAGCACGAGGTTTAGTGGCCGCGCTCGCGGCTGCAAGCTCGCTATCTGATGGCGCAACGGCACCGAAGGATCTCGAAATGCAGTCGAGGGAAGGCCTGTTTCACGGCGAACGATTTCTACGACCTTTGACTCGGGAATCTCCGCGTACGTGATGCCACCTTCTTCAGCCTTTCTTGACTGATAAATTGCATAGCCGACTGTGTAAAGGGAGCTCAGTGGAAGCTCGTTGACCAGGTGGTCGGTCGTCACTGCAGCACTCGCCGGGTTGGCCGCTCGGTGGCCGAGGGCTCCCCGAGCGCTTACCGCCAACACCGCAAAGAGCAAGACCGAGAGCAACGGCGCTTGCCATAGACGCAGCTGAGCGGAGGCACGTACGGGTTTGCTCATCCGCCAGTAGGCCAATGCCAGAAGGGGGAGAAGGACTGCGGTGAAAAGCAGATGTGGCCAATAGTCCTTTAACAGCGTGCCACCCACTTCCTTTCCATAGCCGAGGTACTCGACAAAAAGGTAGTTGGGGCGGCTGTCGTACTGACCAATGAAGGCTGGTGTGGCCAGCTCCATGAAAGCCACCATCAGCACTGCCACTCCGCCGTAGCAGCGCAGAAAGGTCGACCACCAAAGACGGCTGCCACGATACAGCGCCATCCAAGGTGTTGCAGCTGCGGGAAACACCCAAATCATGCCAACAAGAACCAGGTCGAATCGGAGACCCTCAAGCAGGAGTTGCCCCCACGCGTCAGCCTCCGAAATACGACTCGCCTGCCAGAAAGACATGGCGAAACGGGACACCCACAACAAAGCCAGCATGCATGCCATGGGAATGAGCAACGGTCGTAACACGACCATGAGGCTTTGCAAAGTTGAATGTGCTTCCAACTCGCGATGACTCGTCAGAGCGCTCCCTAGCCGGCGGCTAGAAGCGGCACTTGTCTTCAATTTAGATTGAGATTTCTTCGAATTCCAAAGCGGCATGCTGGCCTCATCGCATAGTCGAACTCTGCGACGCCCTCAAGCTCAACACCTTCCTCCGTAGCCAAGGAAGCATTAATAAGGTGGTTGATAAGAAGGTCGTGTTCGCAAGGGGGGGCGACGTAGAGCAAACGGCCAATCACGGCGAGTCATCTCGCGCAAGGCAAGTCCGTTCTTTAGCGGACGTGGTACATCCTGGCGTCTCCGCTCGAAGGTGCGCAACGTCGCGAGAGGAATCTACTGAGGGACAAGTTTCTAGATGCTTGCGTCTTGGTTAAAACGAAGTCACCTTGTCGTTAGAAATCTTCACCTGCATATCACGGTAGTCAGCGTCACAAGAATCTCGACAGAGATCTTGACGACGTCAAGGTATGAGCTGCAGCGGGACATTGATGCTCAGACCAACACGACGCGCGTCACGTAACAGCCTCGTGACGCATGCGTAATGAGCACGCCACGGTTTGGAAACCACCTCGCAGATAAATTTTCCCGTGAATGGTCAAGAGTGTCCGCAATGGTGCGACATGAGAAAGCGAGACCATCTAACTTCACGGGAAAGAATGCGACGACAAGACGTACAGCTGCTTGCACTTGCGAGACAAGGCGACCGCGATGCTCTTTGCGAACTAGGGCAACGTTACTTGCTGGGTAGTGAAGGGTTCTCGAAGTACATCGACCTCGGACTCAAGTACCTCTCGCATCCCTCGTTGGCGAACTCTGAGGTGTCGGCAAAAATCATCGCTGACGCACTGCCGCTCAGCGAACTGGTCCGACGAGGTCTCATGATGGTTTTGACATCAGCGGCGAACGGTGACTCTGCATCGGCTCGTCTAAAGCTGGGTTTCTGGCGCGCGTTGATGTACAGGGATGTGGTTTCTGTTCACCGGCTCTGGGCTCAAGCTAGCGCAGGCGGTTGCGTACATTCAAGGACGGCAATAACGGCGCTATCGAGCGGCCAAGAGGACTCCATGAGAGTCGCCATGTCCGCTCTGGCCTCACTTCCTGAGATTGACGCGAGTGGGACGCTGACTCAAGCACTGTCGTCAGCCGTGAACAGTGGTGACCTTGAGATTGCAGTTCGCGTCATGGGTTACGCGGTAGCGATGGACGTCGAGCAGACCCCGGAACTGTGTGACGCCATGTGCGCAGCGCTGGTCACAACCCAGAGCCACCGCATGGCGCTACCGCAGATGGACAGTGCCCGGCTTCAGTCGATGCTCGAGGACTGTGTGAAACGTGGAAACTCATCGGCAGCCTTTGTCCTGGGTCGTGCCCTATGCGGCATTGATTCGGTGTTTGCGTGGTCTGCCAGTTTGACTCCAAAGCGGAACGTACGTGGCGGAACAGCCCTTCTGTTTCGCGCTGCAGACGCTGGGATTGAGGAGGCGTGGTTGCTCCTCTATCGGGTACACGCGTATGGTCAGGGGTCTGTGGCCAATCCACAAGCTGCCAGATTTTTCCTGGAGAAGGCTGCTTCAAGTGGAGACCCATGCGCACAGCGTCAACTTGGAGCCTCGATACTGAAGTCAGCGCTGGACATCGATGCGTTCGAGGCTGGCATGCATTGGATGACGCTGGCAGCGTATCAAGGTGATGCGATTGCCAGGAATCTTTTGGGCACGTTCGTGCTTCCAGTTCGCGGAGAGAGGAAGAGAGCTTTCGAGGCGATAGACACAATCGCTCGTCTGGATCCCGGTGTAGCTCATCGTCTCCGCATTGCAAGAGACTTTGGACTCACTCGAACAGAGGCCATATGCGTTGACATTGTCTCTGGCTCGAGACCATGGGGATTCGTTGTCTCTAAGGATGCTGCTGATGAGAGACTCCGCTCTCGATTCAGTCGCGCGATTCCCGCTCTTGAAACTAGGTTCTTAGACCATGTGCGCGAGGCTACTGAGTTTTTTAGACACACGGGTGAAATCGGCTCGGTCACACGGAGTGACCGACGACTGAGAGAACACAGGCTCAAGTACGTCCTTGAACTGTGCGACTTTGACGAGTCACTTTTCTTCGCACAGGTTCCGACCGCCACTATCGCAGCACTTCGTCAAGGTGCGAGTTGGGCGCACAGCGTTAAGAAAACACTGCGCACTGCATTGGCCAACTAGGTGGCGTGGACCCTGTTGGGCATCGTTCGCACACCGAAATTTCAGATTGGCGCAGATGCTTGTCGTAACAAGGTGGACGGTTTGAAATCTGTTCCGGAGGGCCGGCTTGGAGCAGGAGAATGCTTGTTGCGTCGAGCTCCCTCGTGTGACTACTAAACAGGCGCCCAGACTACAGATAAAAAGGGCTTCTTGAGGGATTCCGTTGAGAGTGAGATTGGTCGAATCAAGAGAAAGGGAGCTTAAGAGTAAGCTTGAAGCCCTTCGGGAGACCAACTCATGTTAGTGGTGCCGTGTGGAAGGCTTGCACCAGATCACCCGACCGTGCCGCACGAAATAATGTGAGCAGCATCCCTGCTTCAGGAAGACTGACGGGGTTAGAGAAGGTAGTCCATTTGGCTCGACGCTTAAGCTCCATCGTGGGGACGCTTCTTTCACCAATAGCAACTCAACAACTCGTGAACAGCCGCAGGGACAGCGCATACCCACGGACCAGTTTTCGACACCGTCGCGTGTTAGAACCAAGTCGCGCTTTGGCATTCTCGTAGGTAGCGAATCACTCTCGACGATTACCAGCCTCCTCGCAGGTCCGTACGTCTCCCTAAGTCTCCAGAGAGCTCGAACAAACTCCTGCCGAAGTCCACTTAGGTTCAGCTTCATTCGATCACCGTCGACTCAGGCGCGGAAGGCCGAGCAAAGGCTCTCCATCTCCCATTGCCAGCCAGGGGTTGTCATCCATCAAGAACGCATCTTCGCCGGATACATCTGCATCGCCGGCTGCAAGTTGGGTTACCGTCCTTGAATAGCCTTCGTTGGAATCGTGACGGTAGCCAAAGAAGCGAGCTAAAAACTCCAGGGAACAGTCTGATGCAGCTCGCATGTTTAGGGCAATTACATCAGGCGCTTGCTCGCGCCGCCCTTTGATGTAACCGTCCTTTAGTTGCTTTTCGTAAGCAATAGGGTCTGCATCTTTGAGCTCTTCCGCGCGCAACTTTTCGGGCGTGTACACACCCCTATCACGCAGCATCGGTCCACCAGGTCGAACGTAGTCGACTCGGGTACACACCTCGCTGATAACTGATGCGCCATTTACAGTTCTGGTTGGTATGGAGACGCCTACGTCAAAGAGCGCTTGCAAGAAGCAAGACGACATCAGGTCTGCAAAGAGACGTGCGTCCAATCTGTCCACACAGCTGAACACTACGTCGCACTGCGCGACCAGTTCGACTGCTTCTCGCTCGAGGATTGACATGAAAATCGGCTGAGCAATCTCGTCGTCTCGATATCCTGCTACTGCCGCTGAAAACATCTCGACCTTCCGTCTCTTGTCTTCAGCATCCTTGCGGGTGGAGTGCAGGATGCGGTTGAGGTTCTTCGCTTCAACACGGTCATGGTCCACGAGTAGTAGCTTTCCTATTCCCATTCTGGCTAGTTGTTCGGCCACGACCGACCCAGTGCCGGAGACGCCAATGACGGCGGCACTGAGCCGCCCCATTTCTTCGCGCATCTCTGTCCCGAAAGTGAATGGGTGGTGAGCGGCAGGCTTGTCTGACCACCAGCGGCGAACGTCGTGGCCGACAACCGTGACCAACTCGATATCTGACCTTCGCATCGAACTGTCGTACAGCCTTGCCCGCACTGCTCCATTCGGCACCATGATTGCTGTGCCATGAGGGCGTTCGATGGCTGCATGCAAGCTTGGCACTACTGCCTTGTCGCTCTCGTCGTCCATCCGTGAGAATTCGAACAGATTGCCCGGATGGGAGTGAATCAAGACGATAGTCATACTCTTGGCTTCAGCCTTGTCGATTGCGTCTTCTATCGCATCGCCAGGCCAAGTCAGGTAGTCGGCCTTCCGGACCTTGCAGACTTCGTAGGGAACAAGTAGCACATCAGCTGCCAGCAACCGTAGGCGAGGTCCTGGTGCGCGCGTGCATAAGATGATTGCAGCTGCCTCCAGGCCATCGCCCGGGAACAAGTGAGCCTTGAGGCGGTCATGCAACTCGAGCGTTAGGGTCAGGCTCGCAGCTGCCGTCATTCGCCCACCTCGCGTGCGAGGCAGTCGTCCACGAGAGCCAGGTGCGTGATGACGTTGTCGGTCATGGGCTTCCATTGAGTGGCTCCTGCGCGATGACGCGACCACCGTTGAAAGTTTTTTCCGAGAATGAGCTCGTGATGCTGTGTAGCGGCAAGCTCAACGCCATTCAGAAGCGCCAGCGGCTCATTGACAAAGAACATGTCAATCTGTGCCGCAGGATAGTTTGCGGGCACTTGCAGCGCAAGAGTTACTCTCGCTCGGTTGTACCCGGCCGGCACCGGATAGTTGTGGATGAGGAGCCACTGGTTTGCGCCATCTCGGACCGCCTCCCACGCACAGTAGACGCGATTGAGGAAAGATTCATCCACGGGCTGAAGGGCAAACGCACGCCGGCCCTCGGGAGGTGCCTCACCGTTGTTGATGTCCTTGGGCGTCAGGCGCAGCTTCTCAATGCCCTTGGTTCGCAGGTCAATGACGTAATCCAGGGTCACGGACTTCTTCGGTTGGCCAACCACCTTGAGGAAGATGTGCCACTCCTGATTCGCGTCGAATCCTGCGCGCTGGATGGCGTCGCGCACGACAGCGTGGGGCTGCGTGTACTCAAGGTCAATGTCCTGGACCTTCAGAGTCCACTTACGCTCCTTTGCGTAGAAGGCCTCTACACCTTTGGCATCAAGGCTCACAAGTTGGCCGTCTGCGACCTCCATGTCTGCATCTTCCTGGCGCTCCAAAAGGACTGCCTTGGACGGAGCAATTGAGCCCAGTCGACGAATTTGAGCACCGGAGATGATGCTGCACGGCCACTCCAGCGCAACGCCATCAATCGTCAGTCGATAGCTGCGGTCGCTTTCGACGACGATGAAGCGATTGATGGCATCAGGCTTCAGCTTGGCGATCTCTTGAGGGCGAAGGTCCTCAAGTTCGCCACTGTCCAGGAAGTGCAAGACGATGGCGCGCTGTCCGGGCTTGAAGCCTGCAGCAGCAGCGATCTGCGAGCCCGTGGGAGTGTCATCGCTCAAGTCAACTGGTCGGAAGACCAATTCTGTGTCTGCCACCTCGATTCGAGAGACAGGGTGGCCATTGCTGGCCTGGGAAGGTTGAGTGTTGTTGAGGTGTTCCATGTCCAGCTCCTTTCATCTGGAATAGGTCAAGTTACTTGCTTCGACGCCCGTCGATTGCTATAAAGCAACTTGCGAAGTGACTATACCCAACGAAGTGCCCTTAAGCAAGTTATTGCTTCAGAGCAATTAGCAACCATTTGTAACAGAAGGAGCGTGTGCATGACGACCAAGCAGGAGTTCGACGCGGCCGGGTTTTTCGCAGCCCTCGAAAGGTCGGTCAAAACTCGGCAAGTCAGCTGGAAAGATGTAAGCAGAGAAACCGGTGTCAGCCAAACAACTTTGACCCGCATGGGCCAAGGTCGTCGACCGGACGCCGCAAGCATGGCTGTGCTATCTGCATGGGCAGGGATAAACCCAGCCAACTATGTTCCCAAGAAGCTGCACCACAGACCGATGGGAAACACTATGGAGCGCGTTGCGCTCTTGTTCCGTCAGGACGCACAGCTTAGTGATGGCGCCCGGAATCAGCTCGAGTCCATCGTGACTTCAGCCTACCTCGCACTCAAGGACATCCCCTCAGAGCAGTCCAACAAGCTTGAGGACACCAAAGAGGGCGAGGATAGAAGTAAGGACAGCGAATGACGTTTGCAAAGGGATTCAAGTCAGACTGTGAGCGCCTCGTCGCACAACTGCGCGAGGAGCTCACTCTTCCGCCATTCATGCCACTGGACATGGGTGAGGTGGCGAAGCACCTTGAGATCCCTGTTTTCTCTCTCTCGAGGTACGTGGAGTTGGCCGGCCTCAACCGATCAGCGCTTCACCTGGACGAGATTTACGGCCATGTGTCCGCGCTCACGTATTTTGTGGGCAGCCATCGGACCATCCTCTTCAACGATGAGCATCCACCACCACGCCACAGATCCGATATGGCGCACGAGCTGGCGCATGCCCTACTGGGTCATCCTCCAGATGACGCGGGGCTGTCATCGTCGCAGCACAAGCTTCACGAAAAGGAAGCTGCGTGGCTCAGCGGTGTGATGATGCTCACCGCAAGCCAGGCGCGCACCATCGTGGATTCGGGCTGGAGCTTGTCCAAGGCTCTCGACCACTACCTACTGAGTCCAGAGATGCTCAGATTTCGGATGAATGTCACAGGAGCCGCTAAGCGCGCAGCAACCCTCTGAACTCAGTACAGAGACTTATCGCGAATCTTGTCTGCGCGTAGCCGCGCCTCGCGCAGGTAGTCCGCAGTGCGCGCCACATAAGTGCCGCGCATACGCTGCTCAAGCTCGGCAAGCTTGCGGTCCGCTACGGGCCGAAGATTTGAGATTCGGTCCAACGGTGAATTCATTGCTTTGGGTGTCGTCTTCATGATTTTCTCCAAGCGGGAAATGGGCTATGTCGCCCAACACTGATGAACAACCCATCGAAGAAACCCACAATTTTAGCGATAGGTCCTTAAATTACCCGCAATCTCCTTTAGAGAAGTCACTTCTTCGATGAATGGTTGGTATTGCATGGGCCTGCGGTTCGAGCGATCCAACCACAACGAACCTTGGTCGTCGTGCAGCAAGAACGCAGGAAATGAGTCGTGCGCTCCTGCAGTCGCATCGAGAATAAAGCGCGCAGTGACCTCTCCGGCATTTCTCTGGGCCTCCGTCGCGATTTCGACAACCCAGATGAACTGCGGCATGGCTAGTTCAAGTGCGGCAGAAACGAACTCAGCGGGAAGCGCGCGAGCTTGCTGACGTAGAAAGCGATGCCACGATGCGGTGGTAGTGACGAAACAGCGGGTGATGAGGTCTGTACGCCCGGCGAGTCGCTCGAACCCTTCAGGGGGGCCGCGCAAGACTTCCGCCGCAAAGTCGAGAACCGGACGCGCCGGAAGGAATATCTTCTCTGGCAGAGGAACAATGAAGCCGTCGAACTCATCGACGAAGTATGGCTCGCCTCGACCGGTTCTCTCGATTGCAAGGTAAGGATGAAAGTTGTCATCAACAACCAGAAGATGAGACACGTAGTCCCACGCCCTCGACTTGTTCTTGGTACCCACAGACTGAACGTGCTGCGAACACCTGAAGCCGACCAGTGCCACTGCGTGGCCTCGTTTGCTCTGAACACCAAATAGCGGAAACCCCGATTCGAGGTAGGCGAGCATCTCGTCAAAAAAGCGAATGTCTGGGTCAGCCCCTGCGACTGGCTCCTCACCGTGCACTAGCAGCGGGTAGGTGCCGGACGCTGCGAAGATTCGTTCTGCATCTCTTGCAGTGATACCCAGTGAAGGTAAGAGACCTCCTGGTTCGAACTCTCTACCCGTCAGCGAGACGTCGTGGACCAGCACTTCGGGGTAGTGTGAATAGCGCTCGCTGTAGTGCCTCAAGATGGTCCAGCATGCGGTATGGGCACATACGGCGATGTCGCTGTGCTGTTGCATGAAGGGAAATCCTTGCACGTGCACGCGGTAGCCCATGACATGACATTTATGCCGATGTTCAATTAGCTGGCCCTTGCAATCCCGAATCATCGCAGGGCTCAAAAGTGATCTGCCTATCGTTTGAATCCTGGTGGGACGTAGGACCATGTAACCTAGATACCCATTCGCGACTTCATTCTCCTCAACGTCTTCGGAAGCGTTGAAGGACAACGCAACTGGGTCAGTTCTGAGAGACCAGCCACTTTTGAAAAAGTGAAGTCGTACGCAATGAGGGCTGTAACTCGCGCCCTTCTTAGAGTAGTAGTGGTAGAAGGTGCTCCGGTAGTCCTTATCAATGTATGGAAACTCAACCAACACCCCCCCTACCACCGAGCTCAAATGCTCTTCTAGCCAAGAGGCCACTTCGTGTACGCCATACTCTTGCGGGTCAATGAGCAGCGAAAGTTGTGCGTAGTCTTCGGACTCCCGAACGTCCAACCATTGATACATCTCTCCTGGTCCCCAGTGTGTAGTAATTGAGACGGACTTCAGGGCTTAAAAGCACCTCAAGCCAGTTCTTCGCGAGCTCCGAGTGCAGTCTATTGCAAATGTTCGAGTGCAATTGCCACCGAAGGGGCGCGCTGCTGTAGAGCGTGACTATAAGCACGCAATCACCTGTCCACGCGGAGGCGTTACGGGTGCACGGAGGTACTGAAGATCTCTGCAAAATTACCCATTACCCCGTCCCACAAATTTGGGATGCCGCCAATCACAGCCAGTGCGCTCCACTGCGGAAATACGAAATCAGAATCAACGTTGACTACTGGTGAAGCGAATGCCAAACTCCAAATATTGGAGGGATGAATTATGGTAGCTAGCATGCGGCCGAGGCTTACGTTTGCTCCTGTACGCGCAGGAGGAGCCGCGACTCTTCTGGGCATTCGCAAGACCCCAGACCCGATTGAGAACTATGAAAACCGCATAGGCTACATGGAAGGATTTGTAGATCCGTCCGAGCCGCATCTTTGCGTCCCGTTGCCGACGCTGACCAAAGCAGTTAAGTCCACGGTGCAGACCTTTAAGTGGAAAGGGAAGGCCTGTGAAGTACTCGACTACACACACTTTTCAACGATTCACTCACGGGTTCGCAAGCTCCCAATCCTGAGTGCTGTGAACATCGACGGCAAAAATCTCCAAAAGTCCACCAAATCTCATAAGACATGGCGCCCCGACCCAAGGATTCCCACATCAATACAGCTAGTTGACCAAGTCTACGGGGTTCAGAGCAATGGCTTCTTTAGTCGTGGACACATGACACGAAGAGTAGACCCAGGTTGGGACGTGCCGAAGATTGCCAATCAAGCCGACGAAGACACCTACCATGCGACGAATGCGGCCCCTCAGGTTCAATCCTTTAATGCCGGCGTATGGGGAAAAATCGAGGACTACATTCTCAAGAACACGCGTGGCGCGAGAAGAATATGCGTCATGACAGGCCCGATATTTCGCAAGTCAGATCCAATCATCCACGGGCTACCAATACCCCTCCAGTTCTGGAAAGTGGTGGCCTTCGTCAATCCAAACACAGGGATGCTTGCAGCCACCGGCTACGTGTCATCACAAGCAACCGAAGTGGAGGGCTTGCAAGTGTCCGCAGTTTTTGGGGATGTGGAGAACACTCAACGCCCAATCACATACATCGAGAAAGTCTCTGGACTACGCTTTCCTGTGCTGAGACCAATAGACGTGCTGAGCGGAGCGTCTGCCACGTTTGCAGCGCGCCTTCGTGACGTGCGAGACATCATGATTGAGTAGCCTTTTCGCGCCTCTTGCAGCTGCAGAACGCTTCGCTTCTCGCAGCCGAATCACCATCTACAAACAAGTAAAACCAGACCGGAGCACATGCATGTCGCGATACGAAGAGGCCCCTCAAACCAAGCGACTTATCGTCGTGCCGCCTGCTAGTACCTCGCCCTCAAGCGTCTTGATGGTCCGGCGGGCCGCCCACACGTCGAATCAAGCCATGGCAAGGCTTAGAGCCTCTGGCCGCCTCCTAGACACAAAGCCCAGAAGTGGCCCAATGTCAACGCGGGCTGCCGCCCCGCCAGCAGACGTGACGACGCTACCAGCCTCCGTCCGTGTCGTCGACACTTCAAAGGTTGATGGCTCGCTGCTTGTGGAACCTCACGGAAAGACGCTCGACGAGGTGCTCAACGCGCTTCCACCAGGCTCTGATGTTTTCGAAGAGCACTGGTATCGCTTAGAGAGATCCGGCTCACCTTGGCTGCTGCGAACGGGACGGCAGCGTGACAAGCCTGCATCCGGGAGTGGCGCGAAAACCATAAGCATCAAGGTCACAGTGGGCGGCACAACAGCACTTGCAGACGTACCCGTGACGTTGCTTATTGGACGCCAACAGCTTCAGGCGACGACCACGAAGTCGGGTATCGCACGGTTCAAAGTTGCGGCGACTGCGAAGACTATCAGGCGTGTATACATTGACCCGCAGCACTCAGCCTGGCCTGTCTACTTCGACGATATGGAGCTCACCGGCGCTACGCTCAAGTTCGACGTGCCAGCGTTGAATGAGCAATACGAAGACACTCGAAACTTGGTGTATGGCAAGCCTGCAGCGAGTGGCGCAGGCGTAAAAGTTGCGGTCGTCGACAGTGGAGTTGGCCCTCATCACGCGATCAGGATTGCCGATGGACTCAATACCACGGGCCTGGAGCCTGAAAACAGATTCGGCGACTGGGATGGCCATGGAACGCATGTGGCAGGCGTCATCGCAAGTCGCGCTGAAGGGTGGCGCCGTGGTGAGGCCTCTCAAGTCGAATTGCTCGCGTATCGAGTATTCGAGAAGGACGCCAAGTACGCCAACAACTTGTCCATTCGCGACGCTATCGTGGATGCGGCCCAAAAAGGTTGTTGTCTTATCAATCTCTCTCTAGGCGGCGGCCCGTGGGACCGTTTGATTGAAGTGGCAGTTCAAACCGCCTGGAGCCTTGGTTCCGTCTGCGTCGCAGCGGCCGGCAATGACGGAGCAGCGGCAGTAGATGTTCCGGCTCGTTATCCCAATGTCTTGGCCATTTCAGCCTTCGGGTTGGAGGGCTCATGGCCAACCGGGACGACATGCGCCCTTGAGACAGTAGATGCCCCAGCTCGCGGCAAACTGATTAACGGCAAACGCGTCTTTCTCACCGGTTTCTCAAACTACGGCCAAGAAATCAGCTTCACCGCACCTGGGTCTGCCATTGTTTCCACACTCCCAGGAGACCGATACGGCGTTATGTCCGGTACAAGCATGGCCGCTCCAGTCGCTACCGGTGTTCTGGCTGCACGGATAGCAGCGAATTCGCTCCACGCTATGGAACCGAACGCCAAGCGGTCTGAGGCCATCGTGAACCTTGCCCGCAAACACGCACTCTCATTGAGGTTACCAGTCGATATGCAAGGCTTTGGACTAGCGCGATAATTGTGTTTATGACCACGTATGTCATCTTCAACCCTTCCCCTGACGCGTCGCTCACGCAGCAAGCTTCAACTCTGGCCAAGGGGTTGGGCTTGACCGTGCACTCCGCGAAGTCGGGTGCTATCTTGGTGACTGGACAGTCAGCAAAGGTCAAAGCTGCGGCTAAAAAGATGCCCGGTGGAGAGTGGGAAGTCGTCCCTCAACGTAGCGCAACGACGATTCCTGAGAAAAAGGAACAACCACATCGACGCGTGCTTGTTGGCACCGCCAAGAAGAGCACAAGTTAGCCGGCTAGGCAACTACGCACAATTTCTAAGCTGCGGGCTAACCCTTCATATTTGACCAAGTCGTGGTCTTTGCATGCGCGGCGAACTCGCGCTTCGTAGCACCCGTCTTGCCTTTGCGCGTCCACGTGTCTCCTGAAGGAAGCCTGTAGGTCACGCCAACTTCAGGAGCATTGCCGTCACTGTCCAAATCGGAACGCTCCTTCTTCGGGGTGCGTCGCGTACCTCCGACCAGGTCTGCCAGCGTGTCCTCCATCTCAGAGCTACGCATCATCTTTAGCAGGTGGATGACCGCGTCCTTCTTTGTCCGGCCCATATGCTTAAGCTTGTCCGAGAGAAAACTCATGGTGCTCTCGAACTCCTTAGTGCTCTGCTCCTCAGCTTGCCGTATCAAAGAGGCCGCAAGTTCCCGCAGCTCTACTGCACTCATGTTTGATGTGTCGGTCTTCATGGTTTAGGTCACGCCTTCAGCAAGAAGCCCACATCATAGAGATGGTCCGCTGGCACAGCACTCATCATCTCCTGGTTGCCAAAGGGTTGCCCAAGCGATTCGCGGCAACCACTTCCTCACTGTCGCGGTCTTTCCTGCCTTCAAGACAACAGCCGGGCGCCGTGCTCACAAATCCGAACACGCCACCCATCTCCCCATGTAGTTCGCGTGTCCTCAAAGCGTTTGACGGAGGCTCACGGGGCTAGTTTGGCACGTCACTTGGCGGGTTTTCTGGCGAAAACCACGCGGGCGTATGTGCGCTCTCAAGCCATTGATTTCAAAACACATTCGCTGCCGCCACGGCGACGGTGGTGACGTGTTTGGCGAATGTTTTGACGGATTTCTTGGCAGGTCTAAAACGCAGTCCCAACGAGAATTCAACAGCCGGCAATACAACCTACCCGGCAGTGAATCAGTTTTGAGATGCTCGCCCCAGAAACGCTTACGCAGCCTCACATGCAGCTCGGGAGGTGGTTGCTTTTGCTATCGAGACGCGCGCTGTCGAGGCCTAGAACTTGCGCGGCTCGGATTGGAAACGTAGTCGTCTGGTGCAGGCACCGAACTTAGGATACTGGCTAGTTGACTGAGCGTGCAAGACGAGGCAGGCTCGGTCGCTCGCAAACGATGAACGTAGAGTCGAATGCATCTCAACGCGTCCCAACCCGTCGCTATCCGCTGAAGCATGTCAAAGAACGAAAACGCGTCCCCGCAAACTCCATCGTCCCGACCGCTGCTGTTCTTAGACCTTGACGACGTGCTTTGCCTAAACTCACCCTACGGAGGCTACGACGTCGTTGTTACCCCTCGTCCTGAGGACCTCTGGGCAAAGTTGTTCGCGCAAGGCGCAGTTGACATCCTGCTGACAGCCATTGAAGAACATCGACCGCGCGTGGTACTGACGACAAGCTGGCTTCGTCTGCTGGATAGGCAAGGCTTCGAGGGTGTCTTTCAAGCGACGGGACTCGGAGTAGTCGCTCAGAACCTCCATGAACAATGGGACGCTCCGCAGAACAGGGGTGAAACTCGGCTGGAAGCTATAGAGCGCTGGCTCCTCAATCATCATAGAGACGAGCCATTCGTGGTCTTGGACGACACGTTGTCAGGGACGGGATTGGCAGGCTCCCGAATCGACCACATGAGGCGCCTGGTTTTTTGCGACGTCAATGTGGGTTTGCATGCAGGTCACGTTGCAGCTATCAATCGGGCTCTAAGAAAAATCTGATACCCAAGAATTCTCGCGTGCTAGCGAGCCAAGCGAAGGCAAAAACTCGACACGATTTTCGACCCTGGAGACGCGCGATGCCGAAGGCATGAGAGCGTGACAGAAGCATATGGTGAAAACTACTACGTCATCCCCATCATGCCAACCCTTGCTTCTCCAACATGCGCTATGTCTGGTGTCAACTCGCGGCCCAAATAGCTCATATACGCCGCAGGTTGTCCCAGCACTCGCGGCTTACAGAGGGTGAACGGCTGAAAGCCAAACTTGTCAGCCATTGCCAGCTGAATATCGCCGCCGATGCTTTTTGACGAAGCATCGTCAATCTTGTCTTGAATGACGTAGCGCGGTATCCGGCTGAGGGGTCGACCCGGAACGGACTCTCGGGAAAACGCTTCCTGTATTTTGGAGCGCATAGCATCCCTTTCGTCACCAAGGTAGAGGAACTGCTTGTCCCCCATGTCGCGGTGAGCGCTTAGGACGAGACGTGCAATGCCATCAGCTCCGAGTTGCGGAGCGAAGTGGAATGCAGACAGACACTCTTCTTTGTGGCAATACCCGAAGATGGCCGCCTCAAAGACCGATTGCGGGCCGACTCTCTGTTTGTATTCATCGAACGTATTGCTGAAGAGCGCCAAAGCATGCTGAGCGACTTCAGCGAGCGAAGGGATGTATGAATGGGGTGATATCAGATCGTTCAACAGGGGCGCTATGTTCAGCAGGCTGTTTTGCCCCATCAAGGTACTTCCTGCGAAGCAGTAACCATAGCTATGTGCGTAGTAAACCCGCGAGAACAATCCGTTGGGGCCAGGCGACCTACACACAACTGGTAAGCCAAACATCTTGGCCCCGTCCTCAATCAAGACTGCACCGTTGCTACTGCTCACACGACTGTCTGCAGCAATCCACAGCGAAGGATTGCTGGGGTCCTCGTGATTGCACCAAATGGCTATTGCCGTCATAGGCTGCACTCCCTTTGCTGTACAAGCGCGGTTTGGCTAGCTGTTCCACAGTTCGGCCTGCCACCCATAAATCACAAACAAGATGAATGTGCCAAGCGTGTAAAGAGAATTGAAGATCCAACTATGGACACGCTCTGCAAGAGTGCCTCCACCGAAGCTCTGAAGATCACGAGTGAGCTGCCAGAGAGTAGCCCAGAGAATGACGCCAACAGCCACTGCCTGAAGAAGATTGCTAGGTAAACTAGAAATTGTGCCTACCAGCGACTTTAGAGCGCAGCCAGCCAGCATGCCCGTCAACGCCGCGACGAGAACAGCCAAGGCCGATTTACATAGGGACCTGCGTAATCCTAAAGACCGGAGACGAGCGTTCGTAAGGTGCTCTTCGAAGTTCGGTACGTACGCTCCGCTCAGATAGCTTGCGCGGAGGTCTGGAGAAGTAGACAGCTCCCAAGCGATGTCATGCTCAACGGAGTACTGAATGAATTTTGCCGGTCTGAAGCAGAAGAGCAGCAGCGCCTTGACGCGGGAAACTCTCTTGTAAGGGCGTTCAAAAGATTCCATTTTGGCAAAAAATCCGACGCGACATGCCAGCATGCCTGGACAGAAAATGAGGATACAGAATCATACGTCCACCATTTCTAACGTGTCACGCACCGTACTATCGCAGCCCTACTTTGAGTATCCAACGCGAAGAGCAGTGAGTCGGTAAAAGAGTTTTACTAGCAGCACTAGCTGCTCGTGCTCCTCTGGTGTGCCCCACGGCTCGAACAAGTTTCCATGTGCAACTTGGTTTCGAACCTTTCGCCAAGCTGCCATTTGCGCGCGTGTGATGCGACCTGAGTTTTCAAGCCGAGCTAAGTACCTGGCGGCTGAAGGTTTATTCAAGGTTTGAAGCCATCCACTCAGTCGACTACGAAGAGGCCCCTCCGGCATAGATAGGACTAGCGTTCTAAGGGGGCCTAGGTCCTCTTGCGCGAACTCCGCAGGGGAAGAGGCGAACACTGGGTCGAGCTTTGCCAGACCCTCGATGGCGCTAGCTACGGAGAGCGCGATTACCCAGTGTGAACCCGATTGGCGAGCTTGTATCACCTCGTGGTGAAGACGTGTGAGTTGGTTGGCCTCAAACCCAGGATGCCCGTCAGCACTTCTGTGCATGGCGACATATGTCAGGTAGTCAGCGTAGAACCTCCAGAACTCTGCCCCAGTCTGGCTACTCAGCTCAGCAACGCAGCCGCCAAAAGTTTCACGAAGGACTGGAGCAGGCCTTACCCAAACAGTAGAAGTGCCATCAGCAAAATTGCGGGCTACTAGCCGTGGATAGATTAGTTGACCGCGAAGCGCTCGCAAAGGCTCAGACAGCCAGTTCTCAAGATATGGATGATTGAGCCTCTCGCTTGTCCGTGCCGTAATGCATAACTCATTGCGCTGCGGTCGTGCCCAAGCTGTAATTTCAGCTCCCAGAACATCCATGCGATGTCGACCGCCCAGCCTACTCCAGCCCAATCTGGCCCCACCCAAGCTGGCCGTGTTAGTCATAAGCTCGGTAAAAGGCACCTTTGGAGCAGAAGAGAATGCCAACTCAACACCGCTCACTTCTTCGTCATGACGTGTGCTTGTGAGGAGAGAAGCGCATTCACCGAAGAATTGATAGCGCTTACCTAGGACATCACCTAGCTCGGGTCTCACCCATCCTGCGTTCCATTTGCGCCCGTGCTCATCAGTGGCTATCAGGCGCATGGCCGTAGTGTTGTCGTCTACTTCCTTCCCACATCGCAGAAGTGCCAGTTCGCTCTGACTCTCTTCACACGCACTCGCGTCCATCTCAAAGAGTATGGACTCCGACGAATTCAGCGTGAGTCGCCCCGAGCCTTCAAAAATAGGAGAACTACCGTCATGCCATGACTCGAGAAGCATCGTTGGACACTTGATGGAGTGTTCGCTTGCCTCAAGCAACCATTCGAACGAGGCTAGTGCTTTCTGGGCTGCTGCCGGTTCCGTTGACACCGACCTAAGCTTCTTGAGCTCGCTCGAACTGTACGGGACTGAGATAGCCGAGCGTCGAATGCCGACGCGTCGGGTTGTAGAAGCACTCGATGTAATCGAACACGTCTGAACGGGCCTGCCCTCGCGTTCGATACACCTTCCTGGCCGTGCGCTCGGTCTTGAGGGAGCTGAAGAAGCTCTCCATGGCTGAGTTGTCCCAGACCTCGCCGGCCCTGCTCATGCTGCAGGTGATGCCCTGTTCGTCCAGCAGCTTCTGGAGGTGCTCGCTGGTGTACTGGCTACCCTGGTCGGAGTGGTGCAGCAAGGCCACGGGTCTGCCCCGGCGCCACACGGCCATCATCAGCGCGTCCACCACGAGCTGGGAGGTCATGCTCTCCTGCATCGACCAGCCCACGATGCGACGGGAGTACAGGTCCAGCACCGCAGCCACGTACAGCCAACCTTCTGCTGTCCAGATGTAGGTGAAGTCGGCCACCCACTTCTGGTTCGGGCCATCGGCCTGGAACTGGCGGTCCAGCACGTTGTCAGCCACCGCGCTGCGCGCGCCCCGGTCCTTGGGCAGTCCACGACGACGGGGTCGAGCACGCAGTGCCTGCTCTCGCATGAGCCGCTCAATGCGGTGCAGACCACAAGCCTGACCTTGCTCCAGCACGTCGTGCCACACACGGCGTGCGCCGTAGGTGCGGTCGCTGCGCACGAAGCTCTGGTGGACCTGAGCGCCCAGCACTTCATCGCTGAGGCTGCGTTGGCTCCTGGGCCGCGTGAGCCACGCGTAGAAGCCGCCTCGCGAGACACCGAGCGCCTCGCACATCAGATTGACCGGCCAGGCCCCCCGGTGTTTCGCCACGAAGCCGAACTTCACATCGACTCCTTCGCGAAGTAGGCCGCGGCTTTTTTCAGGATGTCGCGCTCCATCTTGAGCTTGGCAACCTCCTTGCGCAGCCGCGCTATCTCGATGTCCTGGGCCTTTTGCTTGCCGTTGCCAGGGAACGCCTCCTGGGGCTCCTCTCGCAGCTCACGCACCCACTTGCGCAGCACGTTCTCGTGAACGTTCAGGTCCTTGGCCGCCTGGGCCACAGCCACCCCACGCTCAGTGACCAGCCTGACCGCCTCGAGCTTGAACTCTCGGCTGAATGTCCTTCTTCTCTCCATGAACCACCTCCGGTTTCATCTTCCACCTTAACAAGGTGTCTTTGAAACCGGCAGCAGCCCATTCATCATGAGCTGAGTCTAAGTTCAGTCCAGGCTCACTTGACAGGAGCGCTAACGAAGCACAAGGACTGGATGTCCAAACGGTCCAAACTGACCTCTCATGGTCTTGCCGCAATCTGGAGAGGTTGTTGAGCAGCAGCCTGGTTTTTCTCTCGCCCATCCGACGCGACTCTATGACCACCAGGATGAGGAGCTGAGAGGCTTGCTTAGGGGCGAGCCTCAACCTTTACTAAATGCCGTGGACGCGCCTAGGCGTTCTGAAAGGCTAAACCCCATTCGCTGAACCGCTGCACGGGAGGTTTGAACCGTGCGACTTCGCATGACCGACCCGTGCGGAGTCGGTTTTGCGACAGTCAGTTTCTGCACCTCTGCGGGTGCTCGAGTTCTTTGCGGGTGTAGGTGGTTTCCGTGGTGGTCTTGAGGGATTTCCTGGTCTTGTCGAGGCAAGTTCTGGGCAGCGGCAGTTTCAAGTCGTCTGGTCGAATCAGTTTGAGCCGGCCACCAAGCGGCAACACGCTTCAGAGGTGTACGCCGCACGTTGGGGCTCTGCAGGTCACTCCAATGAGGACATCAACCAAGTGCTTGCGAGCTCAGAGAAATTCTCGCAAGTCCTTGCCACCAACGCGGATGTGCTCGTCGGTGGCTTTCCTTGTCAAGACTATTCCGTAGCGAAATCAGCCAGTGCCGCCGCCGGAATCGAGGGAAAGAAGGGGGTGCTTTGGTGGTCAATCCATGAGACTCTTCGGCGGCATTTGGAGGCAGGACAGCCTATCAAGCACGTCATATTGGAGAACGTGGACCGACTGCTCAAGAGTCCCACCGCATGCCGGGGCCGAGATTTCGCCATCATTTTGGCCTCCCTCGGGCAACTGGGGTATGCCGTCGAGTGGCAGGTCGTCAACGCCGCAGACTACGGCTTTCCACAGCGCCGCCGCCGGGTTTTCATCGTGGCGCATCACAACAGCACCGGCGTGTACAAGACTATCGCGGAAGCCAATGTTGACAGCTCCTCGTTTCAGCTGGGCGAGCACGTGCCCCGGGACCTTGCCGAAAGCGTGCTCAAGGCCGCTCTACCGTGGAAGGCGAAAAGTGCAATGACAGCATTTCGTCTGCCTGCTGACCCTCTTGAAGCTCAGGCCTACTACACCTGCCTCGGGAGCGGGAGTAGCCGATTTTTGACGTCGGGGGTTTACATCAAAGGCGAAGTGGCGACTTTGGAGACGACTGCTCAGATGCCTGATGCTACGAACGACCAGTGCGCGCACGCTCCTCTCAACCTGGGTGATGTAGTGAAGGCCACTGACGAAAGTTGCATACCCACTGAGTACTTCATTGCATCTGAGGAGATTTCCAAGTGGTCCTTTCTCAAAGGCGGAAAGTCTCTAAAGCGCACGTCACGAACCGGCCATGAGTACACGTACTCCGAAGGTGCAATGTCTTTCCCTGACCCCTTGAGCAGGCCGGCGCGGACCATCATCACTGCGGAGGGAGGTAGCGCCGCGTCGCGATTCAAACATGTTGTTCAGGCAAGTGATGGCCGACTCCGTCGACTCCTACCCGAAGAGCTCGAGACTCTCAACGGTTTCCCACGAGGATTTACTGCGCATGAAGGCGTCTCAGACACCAAGCGCGCATTTTTTATGGGCAACGCTTTGGTGACAGGCGTCGTACAGAGAATCGGAGCTTCACTCGCAGCAGCCAGATGTGAACGAGAGAGTTGAGAATGTTGGCCCGTTTGCATGAGCAGACAGCTCTCCTGCTCAGCAGATGGCACGCAGCTCCGAAAGAAATTTTCCCGGTTGCACTCGAAAATTTAAGAGAGGTTCCTAGACGACTTGCAGCACACGCTTCTTGCTGCAGACTTTTCAAGGAACCTCTTTTATGAACAACCAAAACTCACAGACCGTACTCACACTCGACATCGAACGATTTGTCAGTCGAGTGTCACTTCTGAATCCTCAGAAGTTGGATAAACCGACTCGTCGCGGTTTGACCGTGGCACCTCGCCTGCCCATTCTGGATATCCATCTTGATGAGCCTGTTCGACCTCCACGGTTTCGCATTTCTCTTATGGCAATAGACAAGTGCGACCTTCTGTTCTTCGACGTGGAGATGGGCGACAACTACTACTGCAACGTTGCCAATCCCGCCGACCCCGCTGTGTACCAAGCAATGCAGCAGTGGGATACGGCAGGGTTCATGAGAGTCCGCCTGAAAGGCTCCGACGGCTTCAACCAAATCGGACGTGACGCATTCACTCTGGAGCCGATTCTGGAGAAGGCTTTCAAGGACACACAAGGTGCGAGAAATCATCTTGATGATGTTCAAGACCGATTTCGGACTCTGCTTCAACCAGGTGTTATGGAGTCGTTCGTAGCGATGCGAACGATGAGGCAGTACAAGAGCGTGCGAGCGGGCTTTCTCACAACTCAGTATTCCCACCCAGGTCTACCTGAGGCCTCCAGGAATTGAGAAGAGAGTCACAGCCGCTGGTCACCAGATTCTTTCCATGGTCGCGAGACTACGTAGAGGTCCTGGAATCGCCACATCGGTAGCAAGGTAGTCGTCGGCGATGACAGACGTACGGTCTTGTGCGTCAGTCTTTAGAAGATTGAAATTTCACCCAAGGGAGGCACGACGCCTCCCTTTTTTTACTGTGCTCAGCCCAGACCCTGCGCAAAGCGACGCAAGTGAGTGAAGGGATAAATGCGGTTGCTCTACTGAGATGTCAGCTCGCTGGCATCAACTCAACACTACCGCAGAGCATCAGAAATGAACACGACCGCATCAAACGTCCCCCTCGAACAACTAGGCGCACCTATATCTACCAGTGAAATCCCTGGCCTCTCTCGCATCCGTGCCCTAACCCGGGGTGCGCTCACGAGACAATGGCCAACTCGCCATCTCACTCTGTGCCCGCCTGCGCATGGAGCACTCATCGCAAGCGACACGTTGGACGCTCCTATTCTCTTTGACGGCCACCATGGGTCGGCCTTGGTGCTATTTCTTCCAAGCGACTTTGAGGCGAACCTGCAAACCCTGTCTTCAGCCCAACTTCAGCTTCGCACACATGAGATTGTCGGTTTTCGAAAGCGCGAGGTTTACCTTTCTCTGTCCCTTCCTCCGCAAGGCGCTGCTTTGCCAATGACTGTGTGGGTTCGGGCGAAAGACGTGCTCGGCGAGACACTCAACGCTGAGGCGAGGCCCCAAAACTTCCACTTGCCCGTGCTCATGGTCGCAGGCTCAAAGGCTGTTCCCAGTCATTGGGCCTTTGACATGAAGCGCCTGGAGCGCGTTGACGCCGCTATCGAAAGCGCCGATGCCTGGACGTACGAGCCGCGCGACGACCAATGGAATCGCGCCCAGTCAAAAGCAGAAAAGTATGGCGAGCGACCTTGGCTGTTTATGCGCTACGACGTAACGCACAGCCTTCGGCGCTTTGCAGTGAACTGGGCGCCTGTGTGCACGTTTCACGGCGGCATCGCAGTGGAGTACCGGCTCGACTAGAGAGTAGTCAGGCATCTCCACTCGCGGCCAAAAGGGGAAATCTAGCCATTTGGCTAGTCGAACTATCCACGTTTCTAGGCTTCCTAGAGGCGGCTCGCCGGTTGACTTCCTTTACGGGGAGCGGCAGTCTGGTTGAAACATGACCAAATTAACGAGTAACAACGATATGAGCTCAGAGGAATTCCGTGACATGTGCGCCTCGTTCTCGGTTCAGTCGGAACGTAGAGTTGTTGGAGACCGACTGCCTAGACACCTCTTGGCAGTGTTGGCCGAATTTGAAGACATTGACGCTTCCCTAGAGGCGATGGAAGACCAGCGCGCTAACTGGCAGTCGTCGCTGCTTTCGATGCTCAACGTGAGCTGTTTCCGTAGCATTTTGGCAACGAAAACCTTCGGCATCCAGGGAGAGAAATTGAAGCTGACTAGCCAGATTTCTAGAACGCTAGTCGACGTTCGAAGTTGCATCAGCTCTACAGCAGAGAGCCGAGTGCATTTCTTGATGTCGAACGTAGGCGACGTTCACCATCCTGCGCTTGGCGAGGTAGGTTTTCTTCCACGCAGTGCTCAGCAGAGCGTCCGACAAGAACCGACCAGCAACTCTGCAGGTCTGAAGAGATGATGGCGAAAGTTGTCGATGAGCTTGTAAACATCGTGGATGCACTTCCCGTCGGCGAGGTCGTTGCCGTCGTGGTGCGCGCGAGAGTCCCGGTCGTCGGCACGGGACTCCATGTGGACGTACCCGCCGTCCTCACAAACAGAGGAGTTATTCAGCCGTTGTTGGATTTCTGCTGCGACAACAAAGAGAAGCGCAGCCTTGATTGGTTGAAAAAACTTTGCAGCGCTTGCGTACTATTCATCGAGTTTGCCGCAGCGAATCGAAGCATGAGCGACATCTACTTGCTGAAGAGCTTTGGAAACCGACTGCTAACAGGGACGTTTGATGGTTCGCTTGGAGTGGACCCTTCTGGGCTGTGCTGGACACCCATTAGTCGTCCTACTGTGCGAAGGATGCTCTCCCAGCTCTTGACATTCTTTAATGAGTTCGAAGAGCTGCGAAAGAAGTTGCAAGCCCCTACAACGCCGTTCGACCAACTCGTGGACCGAGCCGCGTATGCGACTGCCCGCGAGCATGCGTTTCTTGGTCATACGTGGCCGATTGATCCAGAGCAAACTGAGGTGGAGCCTAGCGGCGCGGTAAGAACGTCCGCGTATATGCCAAAACCTCTCGGTGGACGAAGGGGGGAACCAGCGGGCTTTCCGGAGGACAGGTTCATGGACCTGCTTCTCAAGGGCTGGTGCGTTGGCGGACGGTACTCGTTTAGAGACATGCTCATAACCTTGCTTCTGGATGCCGGAGGAGTGAGGCCATCCGAGCCCTTCCACATGTACGTCACGGACGTCCACGAAGACGGCGAAGACCATGACATGCCTGTTGTGCTAATGCACCATCCTCTCGAAGGAGCCGCGCCAGAAGACTGGGTAAATGGCTTTGGAGAGCTCGAGACAGGCAATAGGCGGACCTACTTAAAGATGCGCTGGGGGATAGAGCCGCGCACGCTGCAGCTTGGCAGTAAGCATGCCGGATGGAAGGGCGCAGCGCTCTCTAAAGACTATGGAACTCTTGCCTTTCGCGTCTATTGGTTCGTGCCACAGATGGGTCGTCTGTTTATGAAGATCTGGAAGCGATATCTCGTTGACCTGGTGTCGATTCCTAGAAATCACCCCTTTGCCTTTGCCAACATGTTGCGTGGTCATGTTGGAGAGGAATACAAGATGTCGGCATTCCGTCAAGCTCACGCAGCCGCAGTCCGGCGCATCGGTCTAACGCCTTCTATGTCTGATGGGACCCACCGTCATGGACATCGGCATGCATACGGACGACGGCTCGCTGCGGCGGGTGTCCCAGGGGATGACATCCAGCATTACATGCATCACCGCTCCTACGGAAGCCATGAGGTCTACACGCGTGCTAAGGAGGCCGAGGTCCTCAAGTCGTTGGATGCAGCCGCTGCTCGCCTGTCTAGCACGGCGGAAGCCCGAAAATGGGACTCGTTCGTCGATGAGGTTGAGTACCGCTTGCAGCGGATGTAGTCGGGACCCAACGGACGCTACGGACTATGACGAAAATGTCTGAACATCGAGGTAGGGGCGTTCCTCGCTCTGATTTCGAGAGGCAAACGGCTATATCCCGGGCCGACGTGGTTGGAGTCGTGCAGGCGGCGCGAGAACTTGGAATTCCCGAACCGACATTGAGAGGTTGGAGGAGGACATTGCCGGAGACCAATGCGGACAAAGTCCGTCGCACTCAGTATGACAACAAGACTCGCTCCAAGACGGTAGCCCTTGCTCAAAAGTTCGGAGCTAGAGAGGCCGCCGAGAAGACAGGAATTCCCTATCAAACGCTCATTCGTTGGGTGAGCAAACCCGATAAGAGGAGGACGGTCAACACCTACTCGGATGACTTCCGGAAGCAGGCGGTGGCTAGAGCGAGGTCTACTTCAACCAAGCAAGCAGCACAAGAACTGAAGATTAGCAAGAGCACCTTGGGCAGTTGGATTCGAGAAAGCCAGCCAATTCAGAGCCGCGTCATGAGGCGAAGTTTCACCAAAGAGCAGGTTGCCGAGGCAGTAGCTCTAGCAGGTCGTATAGGGGTGATTCTGGCCGCTGAACAATTGGGAATATCCGAGGGCAGCGTGCGCCATTGGCAGGCCAAAGTACAACTTGGCCCTGTTAGTGGCAGAGTGGTTAAGTCGGTCAAGAGGACTTCCAAGTCATACTCTGCAGAAAGTAAGAAGGCAGCACTGCACGTAGTTGAGACCGAGGGGTATCTGGCGGCGTCGCGTTTGCACGATGTTGAGCGTCCGCTACTTAGAAAATGGGCAAAGGCTGAAGGGGTTCGACCTCCACAGCAGGTTGGTCAAGGCAAAGCCTGGGATGTTCACATGCGATGGCTCACGCGGACCAACTCGCACATGGAGGGATGGCGTGTTCTCGCGGAAGAATGGCTTGCCGCACACAAAGACGCCTTGCCGGCGCGTTTGACTTCTCTGACAAAGCTGTTCCAAGACTACATCCTCAAGCAGCGGCTCACGACTCAACCAGAAGAGCTTCTTTCGCGCTTCTACGAAGCTCCACCTACCGATCCGGCGTTCCCCAGCACTCGGCATGGAAAAGTCTGTCTGAACTACTCGTCCGAGTTCCTTGAGTGGGTCCTGCGAACGCACTTCAGCGAACGAGATGAGCAAGGACGCGTCCACATTGACGCATTGTTTCGAAATCCATTGACGAAAAAGTCGTTCAAAGGAGATTCTTTCGATAGTGAAAGTCGATACTCAGCGCTTCCTTACGAGTTCCTCGTCGAGTGCCGGAGAATCATTGCACAAGGCCCGAATTTCCGCGACTGGCTCTGGGCACGAACGCAACTTGGCGTTGAAGAAGGTCGACAAGGGGGTGGTCCCCCAGAGTGGTTTGAAGTGCCGTTCTCTCTAATTGACATGGAAGACCCAGATTGTGTGTGGAGGCGTCACGTTCGAAGTCGCGCGGCTGGCGGTGCGCGATATGAAATGTGGTCTCCTGTAAGGTGGGTTGCGCAGTTGATGAGGTGCAATCTTCCGACGCGAACACTTCAGGTGAGGCTCCTAGACTCAGGAGAAGCTGACACCTGGCGATACAACCTCGTCAACGGCGCAGGCGAGTGGACGCTCAATACCACCCACCTGCGTCGAGGCACACAGGGCAAACCGCTGCAGCAAGGAGTATTTCGACGACCTGGAGCAGATTTGCTTGACCGCGATGTCAAGTTGCCCAGTGGATGGTCGAATGCGGTTGTGTACGTCAATACCAATAAAACGGCTGACGCAAAGAAGAGCGGCGCACAAAAGGGATACTCGTTTCCCTGGGTGTCTGGCAAGGGCATCGAAAACGATGTCTTCTACTGGCTTCACAAGCTTCGAAACTGGCAAGAGAAGTACAACCCGTTAGCGCACCCCACATCTTGGAAGCAGTTGGATTCTCGGCACATTCCGAGAAAGAGCGATGTTCAACTTGCTGGCTTCCCCGACACTTGCTTTCTGTTTCGACTCCCTGAAGAGCGTGGTGGGAATGCTTACTTGCCTCTCGCCGATGGCATGCTCGACCACACTTGGTTCTCGACACTTGAAGAGCTGGAGAGGCGCCTCCGACTGAAAGGCGTGAAGAACACGGACGGCTCTGCGATTCAGCTCGTTGTCTCAGAGAATCGAAGAGCAAAGCGTACGCTGTTCCCTCCACATAGCGTCCGTGTATCCATCGCCACTGCACTGGCGGATGCAGGTGCACCACTCACCGTCATCATGCGTGTGTTGGGACATAGTCGACTTGCGATGACCATCTACTACCGCAAACGCGGGCAGGTCGGAATGGCTATGCATCTTGAAGTTGCCGTCAATACCTTGGAGGCTAAAGGCGCGGCCCTCTTGACAAACTGGCTGAGGAACAATGCACACACGAAGCTGATGGAGAGTGTCATTGGGAACGATGCAGACTCCTTACTTGGCGCAATTGCTAAGAATCCGGCCGCACGCAACCCCGTAGGGTGGATGCCACTGAGCCTTGGCCTGTGTATCGCAGGAGGCAATGTGTCACCGATGGAGGGGGGCGAAAAGAACTGTGGCGGTTGCTACAACGGTGGGCCCAATCTAGGCACCGCGTCTAAGCCAAAGTTTTCGCCTGTCCCCGGGGGAGCAAGGAACTGTGTCCGCTGCAGGTGGTTGGTGACAGCTGCGCACTATCTGCCAGCGCTTGTGGACCGGTGCAACTTAGCTCTTTTCCACTTCGACGAGGCGAAAAATTCACTTCTTCTCGCTGACCGCATGTACCAAGACCTCGTAGCTGAGCAGATTTCTCAAGAAGCGGTTAATGGGGCTGGACCGACGGCGGTTGAGTTGAAGAACGCGCGTGCGAAGGTTGATGTCAGTGCTCAAAGACTCAGCGATAGGGCGGAGGACGTCGTGGCATCTATGCGTCTCATCGAGAGGTGTCGCCTGATGTTGGCCGAGAGCTCAGATGCGGCAGCAGAAAGTCGCAAGCTGCTTGCAGTGGGTAGTAAGTCGGACATCGAAGTTGCATTGCGAGACGTTGGTTCTGAGTTCGAGCAACTGGACCTCGTGTGCGAGTCGTTGGAAATCTATCCTGAGGCTCAGGCGCCAACCGCAATCTTGCGTCGCTCTCAGTTGATGGATGCGGCACTTGCCTTGGAGGGGGCTCAACCCATCTTCTTCACGCTGAATGCCGAAGACCAACTTAGGCTTGGCAATCGATTTATCCAACAAATGGCTCACGCCTGCAATCCTGCCAATCCAGCTCTTGGTCGTAGGAAGGTCGTTGAAATTGTCGACGCCCGAAAGTGCCTTTCAACCCATCTTCATTTGGATGTGAAGTCCCTCATTCCACAGACGCCGCCTCCTTACGTAGCGAAAAACATCGCCCTTCAGTAGATGGAAAAAGTACATCCTCAGGTGGTTCTTGAAGAGTTGCTCGCAGCTACTCATCGACCCGAACGGCAAGCCGTTCTGCGCAAGCTCCATGCGATATGCGAAGGACAGGCCAAAGGCTCTGTCCAAGACCTTAGCGTCGCCACAATCGGCAAGATGGCGGAGGCGATGCAGGTACTAAAGAAGAAGACGCTATCGAATAAAAGTTCGGCGCCTCTTGTGACCTTGATAGAGGCTTGGGCAAACTTCGTTGGGCGGGACAAGGTGAGTCCGCCCGACGTGGCGCGCTCTGCTATTCAAAGCAGGCTCACTTCAATTCCAGACCCTGCGCTGCGCTTCTTGGTTCAGTCAGGTCTGGCAGAAAGAGACAAACTACAAAATCAGTTGAACCTCCTTAAAGCTGCAACGACGCTGTATGTAGACAGAGGTCAGGACGCTAGAGGAGGGAGTCACGCGGAGAGCCTGAGCAATCGCGCACTGACTGGCTCAGAGCTTTCCGCGCTCATGCAAGTTCTCGAGCCAAGATTTCTGGCGGACGAGGGATGGGTGGAGGGTAGCCAAGGCGAAATATGCGACGTTGAAAGCGGACGCAGAATTTTCCCCAAGGGGTTCTTGAGCGCACTTCGACGGGTTTGCGGCCAGCCAGAAGGTGAAGCAAGCCCGCGCAAGAGGACTTAGTCAGCGCACAGACATGAGCCGCGCTGCTGAGTCCTCGATGGGCACTGATGCCCAGAGCAAGCACGGAAGTGCGCCTCCGATGCAGTATTCCCCCTTTTGGGGGGCATCTATCGCGCCATAGATGTTCCACCGAAGAAGTCCATTGATGTTTCTTGAAACACACCAGGGAGAGTCCTGCCATCTGGCCACTTCGATGGATAGGAGCTATCAGGAAACGCATTGGGCAGGTCGGCCGGCGCCAGGTTCACGGTGATGCGCTTGTTCGACGGGAACTCCAGCCCCGCGTTGGCGATGGCCGAGCGCACGCGCTCGCGCGCTTCCTTCACGCCGGTGTCGGCCAGGCCGACCAGCGTGAAACTGGGCAGGCCGTTGGCGAGGTGGACCTCGACGCAGACCGGGCGGGCTTCCAGGCCGAGCAGCGCGCGGCTGTGCACCAATGACAGACTCATGTGTGGTTTCTCCCTGTTTCGGTGCGCGCCCAGGCCACCCGCTGGGGCAAAAGGCGCCCCGTGGGCCGCACCCAATTGGTGCGCACAGCTTTGGTGTGGCCGTGGGCGATCGGGGCGGCGGTGGCGCCTGAAAAATCCGGGCGCGCGGCCCAACTGTAGGTGGCCGCCAGGACCCGAACCCGGGGGGGTACGCGGGCGGGGGCCGTTGGCACGGTCCATGCTTGGGGGTGTAAGCGATTGAATCCGGGCCGTGGAGTTCCATGGTCCCTCCGCAAACCGCGGTGTCGGCCCTCCGGTCTGAGCACCCTTCCGTTCTAGAAGAGGAATCACAGCATGAAAATGGTTTCAGCCATCATCAAGCCGTTCAAGCTGGACGAAGTGCGCGAAGCACTTTCCGGCATGGGCGTGCAAGGCATCACCGTCACCGAAGTCAAGGGCTTCGGCCGCCAGAAGGGCCACACCGAGCTGTACCGCGGCGCGGAGTACGTGGTCGACTTTCTGCCCAAGGTCAAGATCGAGGCCGCCGTGTCCGACGAGCTCGTCGAGCGCGTGATCGAAGCCATCGAAGGTGCCGCGCGCACCGGCAAGATCGGCGACGGCAAGATTTTCGTCACTTCCCTGGAACAGGTGGTGCGCATCCGGACCGGCGAGACCGGCAAGGAAGCGCTCTGATCGCCGCCCCCTGAACAAGAAAGATCACGGACATGAAAAAACTCATCGCAACCCTGTTCCTGGGCATGGGCCTGGCCTTCGGTGGCCTGAACGCCATGGCGCAGACCGCCGCGCCCGCGGAGGCCCCCGCGGCCGCCGCCCCTGCCGAAGCCGCGCCGGCCGCGGCCCCCGCTGCGGCTGAAGCAGCCCCCGCTGCCGCCGCCGAAGCCGCGCCGGCCGCTGCCGCCGCGCCCGCGCTGGACACCGGCGACACCGCCTGGATGCTGACCTCCACCATGCTGGTCATCCTGATGACCATCCCGGGCCTGGCCCTGTTCTACGGCGGCCTGGCCCGTTCGAAGAACATGCTGTCGGTGCTGATGCACGTGTTCGTCATCTTCTCGCTGATCACCATCCTCTGGTGCGTCTACGGCTACAGCCTGACCTTCGTGGGCGAAGGCAAGTTCGTGGGCGGCTTCGACAAGGTCTTCCTCAAGGGCATCACGGCCGACACGCTCTCGGGCCTGCTGCCGACGATCCCCGAGTTCGTCTTCGTGGCCTTCCAGTCGACCTTCGCGGCCATCACCTGCGCGCTGATCGTGGGCTCGTTCGCCGAGCGCATCAAGTTCTCGGCCGTGCTGCTGTTCTCCGTGATCTGGTTCACCTTCAGCTACATCCCGATGGCCCACATGGTCTGGGGCGGTGGTCTGCTGGGCGCCGACGGCGCGCTGGACTTCGCTGGCGGCACCGTGGTGCACATCAACGCCGGTATCGCCGGTCTGGTGGGTGCCTACGTGGTGGGCAAGCGCATCGGCTACGGCAAGGAAGCGCTCACCCCGCACAGCCTGACGCTGACCATGGTCGGTGCCTCGCTGCTGTGGGTCGGCTGGTTCGGCTTCAACGCCGGCTCGGCGGGTGCCGCCAACGGCGTGGCCGGTCTGGCCTTCATCAACACCATCCTCGCCACCGGCGCGGCCACGCTGTCCTGGATCGCGGGTGAAGCGCTGCACAAGGGCAAGGGCTCCATGCTGGGTGCCGCTTCGGGTGCCGTCGCCGGCCTGGTGGCGGTCACGCCGGCCGCTGGCTTCATCGGCCCGATGGGCTCCATCGCCCTCGGTCTGATCGCCGGCCTGGTCTGCCTGTGGGGCGTGGGTGGCCTCAAGAAGATGCTGGGTGCCGACGACGCGTTCGACGTGTTCGGCGTGCACGGTGTCGGCGGCATCGTCGGCGCCATCCTGACGGCGGTGTTCGCCGCCTCCAGCCTGGGCGGCGTCAAGGCCGACGACTACGCCATCGGCGCCCAGCTCTGGGTGCAGATCAAGAGCGTGCTTGTGACCATCGTCTGGTCCGGCGTGGTGTCGTTCGTGGCCTACAAAATCGTGGACATGATGGTCGGCCTGCGCGTCAGCGAAGAAGCCGAGCGCGAAGGCCTGGACATCACCTCGCACGGCGAGACGGCCTACAACCGCTGAGTTCTCCTGGGATCGATCTCCCCCTGGTGGGAGGTCCAGCCCGCGAGCCGAAAGGCCCGCGGGCTTTTTTCATGCCGGGGCTCGGCGGCGGGCGACGTCCCTCAGGTACAGCAGCAGGCGCACCAGTTCCGAGCGGACCGCCGTCGACGCCAGCTCGCCGCGGCGGATGGCGTTGTGGATGACGCCATCCAGCGCGTCGGACACGAGGGTGCCCGCGAGCGCGTCCGCGGCCGCCGCGGTCGCCTCGCCGCGGTAGTGGGCGACGGCGCTGGCGTGGCAGCCCAGGTAGGTTTTTTCGAAGGCGCTGTGCGGGTCGCGCAGGCCTTCGGCGGCCAGGACCTCGTCGAGCAGGACCTGGTGCAGGCCAGGGTTCCCGGCGTGCACCGCGATCATGTCGTCGACGAGTGCTTCGACGTACCGCCTCAGGCTTTTCCCGGCGGCCGGCTTTTGCACCGCCGACAGGCAATCGTCCAGGTGCTGGCGGCGGATCGCGTCGATCAGCGCGTGCTTGTCGGGAAAGTACTGGTAGAGCGATCCGATGCTCACGCCGGCCGCTTCCGCGACCGCGTTGGTCGTGAACCCCGCCCAGCCGCGCTGGCCCAGAATGCGAGCCCCCGCCTGGACGATCGCGTCCACCGTCGTGCGCGAGCGGGCCTGGCGAGGTTGTTTGCGCATGGGCGCGGACACGGCGGGAATGCGAGTAGACATGCGGCCTCCCAGGTCAGAGGATGTGAGCCATTGACTCACATTCTGAAGGAGATGGACCATGGGCTCTCTGGCATCGCTGCAAAGCCTGTTCCGCTACCAGGCCTGGGCGCACGGCGAACTCGTCGACGCACTCCAAGGGCTCGATGCCGGGGGCCACGCCCCGGCGCGGCACGACGCGCTGCGGCTGCTCAACCACGTCCTGACCGTCAACCGGATCTTCATGGCCCACCTGACCCACCAGCCGCACGGCTTCACGGCGGACCACGCGCCGGACACGCCGACGCTGGAGGCCTTGAAGCATGACCTGCGCAGCTCGGACCGCTGGTACCTGGACCACCTGCGCGGCCTGAGCCCCGAGGCGCTGGCCGAGCCCTGGCCTTTCGCCTTCACCGATGGAGACCGAGGGTGCATGACGCGCGAGGAAATGCTGCTGCACGTGATCGTGCACGGCAGCTACCACCGGGGCGAGGTGGGGCGCCTGCTTCGCCAGGCCGGCGCGCCACTGCCCTGGGACACCTTCGCGGTCCACCTGCATGGCCGCGAGCCTCAGCGGCGGGCCGCACCGGCGGGGGTTCTCTAGTCGAGCCGGATGCCGGCCTGCCGGACCACCTTGCCCCACTTGTCGTACTCGCTGCGCACGAAGCGCGACAGCTCCTCGGGCGTGCTGCCGGCGGGCTCGGCGCCCAGTGCGCTCAGGCGCTGCAGCAGGGCCGGGTCTTTCAGCGCGCTCACCACCTCGGCCTGCAGCCGCTGCACGATGGCCGGCGGCGTGCCGGCCGGCGCGAACAGGCCGTACCAGGCGCTGACCTCGTAGCCGGGCACGCCGGACTCGGCGATGGTGGGCACCTCGGGGAAGGCGGACGAACGCCGCGCGTTGGCCACCGCGATCGGGCGCAGCTTGCCGGCGCGGATGTGCGGCTCCACCGTGGCCAGGTCGAAGGTCATGTTCACCTGACCGGCCACCACGTCGGTCACGCCCTGCACCACGCCCTTGTAGGGCACGTGCACGATGTCCACGTTCGCCATCGTCTTGAGCAACTCGCCCGCGAGGTGCTGCGAGGCCCCCGCGCCGCCGGACGCGTAGGTCAGCTTGCCGGGGTTGGCGCGCGCATAGGCCAGCAGCGAGCGCATGTCGGTGGCCGGCACGGCCGGGTTGGTCACCAGCATCAGCGTGCCGCTGGCCACCAGGCTGATGGGCGTGAAGTCCTTGAGCGTGTCGTAGGGCATGCGCGAGAACAGGTGGGCGTTCACCGCGTTGGTGCCGATCGAGCCCATCAGCAGCGTCAGACCGTCGGGCTTGCTCTTGGCCACGGTGTCGGCGCCGATGTTGCCGCTGGCCCCGGGCTTGTTCTCCACCACGAAGGGCTGGCCCAGGCGCGGGCTGGCGTGCTGCGCGATCGCGCGCGCCAGGATGTCGGTCAGGCCACCAGCCTGGAACGGCACCACGATGCGCACGGGAGCGCTGGGGTAGTCGCTCGCGCCGTGCGCGGTGAGGCCGCAGGCGGCCAGCAGCAGGGCGGTGATGGTTTTTTTCATGGTGTGTCTCCTCATTGTGGTGGGGGAAGTCGGGATCAGTGCGTGCCGTCCAGGATGGCGCCGTCGGCCTGCAGGCGCGAGCGCAGCGCCTGCACGGGCAAGGTGGCGAAGTCGGCAACACCGGCGCCGCTGTCGAGCAGCAGGGCCGCGGCGGTGCCCGCGGCCTGGCCCATGGCCAGGCAGGGGCCCATCACGCGCGCCGAGCCGTTGGCGCCCCGGTCCGAGGAAAAGATGCGCCCGGCCGCCACCACGTTGCGCACGCCCTGCGGCAGCAGGCAGCCCCAGGGAATGTCGTAGGAACCCCCATCGCGCACCGGAATGCGGATCTGACCGGTGCCCGACTGGTGGATGTCCACGTGGTGCGAGCCCTTGGCGATGCCGTCGTCGCGCTTGCGCGCGCTCAGCACGTCGTCTTCCGACAGGCTGTCGTGGCCGACGATGCGGCGCGTCTCGCGCACGCCCACGCGGGTGGCGATGCCGCTGAAACCGGCCTGCTCGAAGCCCGGCACATGGCGCTGCATGAACGCGCTGCATTGCCAGACCTGGTCGGACAGCGTGGCCAGCGTGGCGCTGAGGGCCTGCGTGCGGGTGCCGTCGATGCCGCCCACGCGCGTGCTGTTGAGGCAGACCTCGCCGCGCTGGCGCGAGGTGGGCTGGACCATGATGAGCGCGGTGGGGTAGAGCTCGCCGCGTTCGATCGCGCCCGCCACCAGCGGGCCATCGCCCTTGAGGAACACCGTGGGCTCGCCCTGGGCCTGCGCGGCCCGGGCCAGGGCCTGGTCGGTGCGGCCCTGGCGGATCGCCTCGCTCTCGCCCAGCGCGAAGTGCTCGGGGTGCGCGTGCAGGAACTCGAGCAGCGGCGCGGTGCGCACGCCGGCCATGCGGAACATCATGGAGACCGGCTGCATCTCGCCCTGGCTGCCGCCGTGCAGCGCCTGGCCGCCCGCGGCGCGCACGATGTCGGCGTCGCCCGAGCAGTCGATGAACAGCGGCGCGCGGATCTCGGTCAGGCCCTCCTTGTTGCGCACCTGCAGCGCGTGCACCGTGCCGCCGTCGCGCACCACGCCGGTGGCGGTGGTGTGCAGCAGCAGCTGCACCCCGGCGCGCGCCAGGCAGCGCGCCACCGCGAGCTTCATCACCTCCGGGTCCAGGCACACGTACCAGATCAGCCGCCAGTCGTTGAGCGGCCCGATGTAGCCACCCAGCCGCTCGCACTCGGCCAGCAGCTCGCGGCCCGTGCCGCCCAGGATCCATTCGCCGCGCGCGTTGAGCGCGCCGTCGATCGCCATGCCGCTGACCAGCTCGCCGCCGGGCAGGGCGCCGGCCTCCACCAGCGTGACGCGCGCGCCGCCGCGCGCCGCGGCCAGGGCCGCCGCCACGCCCGCCGCGCCGGCGCCCAGCACCACCACATCGCTGTCCATCGCCTGGCGCGTGACCGCGAAATCCTCGAATGTCTGCATCGTGTCCCACTTTCCGTTGGTGTGCCGATCCCGTGATCGGCCCTGGGGAAATTATTCCGAGCGCGGTCGATGGCAGGGGCGTGGGTGCGCCCGGTTTTTCCGTATAGTGGACAAAATGTCTTCCACCGCTTCTTCGCCCGATGGGACCCGCAGCCTGCACCGCGCCATCGGCCTGCTGCGCCTGCTGTCCATGCGCACCGCCACCGGCTGGCGGCTGAGCGACCTCGCGCAGGAGGCCGCGCTGGAGCATTCCACCGTGCACCGCATGCTGGCCTGCCTGCTCGACGAGGGGCTGGCCGTGCGGGTGCCGGGCACGCGGCGCTACTCGCTGGGGCCGCTGGCCCACGAGTTCGGCGTGGCCGCCGCGCCGCACTTCGCGATCGAACGCCTGGCCGCGCCCGGGCTGGCGCGGCTGGCCGCCGAAACGCGCGACATCGTGTTCCTGAACGTGCGCAGCGGCGCCGAGTCGGTGTGCGTGGCGCGCTTCGAGGGCCGCAAGGCGCTCAAGGCCTACACCGTGGACGTGGGCACGCGCCGCCCATTGAGCCTCTCGGCCGGTGGGGTCGCCATGCTGATCGCGCTGCCCCGCGCCGAGCAGACGCGGCTGGAAGCGCTGAACCTGCAGGCCATCGTGCGCCGGGGCGAGGCGCGCCAGACGGCGGTGCGGCGCATGGTGCAGCGCTCGCGCCGGCTCGGTTATGGCTTCAACCAGGAGGACATCATCCCGGGCATCGCCGCCCTGGGCGTGGCGATCCGCAGCCCGTCGGGGGCGCCGGTGGCCTCGCTGAGCCTGGCCGCGACCGGGGCCGACCTGGCGGCCCGCCAGCCGCGCCTGCTGACCTTGCTGCGTGCCGAGGCCGAGCGCATCGCCGCGCAGCTGGCGCCGCTGCGATACCCCCCCTGATATCGCCTGCCGGCCGCGCCTATGATGCGCGCCCGACACCCACATTCAGGAGGAGTCCCATGTTCCGTGCACCACCGCGCCTTGTCGCCCTCGTTCTGTTCGCCAGCCTGGGCCTGAGCAGCCTGCCGGGGCAGGCCGCCAGCGGCGGTCAGCGAAAAGCACCGTCCAAGGTCACGTTCCACAAGGCGCCGTCGGAAGAAGCGCCGGCCGCGCGCGACAAGCGCCTCAAGCGCGAGTGCCAGGGCCGGCCCAACGCCGGCATGTGCATGGGCTACACCCGGTAGAGCGCGCCGCGATTGCATCGCGGCGTGCAGAAAATTCAAAGCCGGAAAGAGGTCGGGCGACTACCATCGTCGCCATGTCTTTCCCGCCCCATGAGACCCCCGGCGAACTGATCGACCGGGTCCGCGCCGCCGCGGCCGCGCACGCACCCCTGCACATCGCCGGAGGCCGCACCAAGGCCTTCTACGGCGAGGCCGTCGCGGGCGACACCCTGTCCACCACCAGCTGGTCGGGCATCGTCAGCTACGAGCCGACCGAGCTGGTGGTCACGGTGCGCGCGGGCACGCCACTGGCCGAGCTGGAGGCGGTGCTGGCCGAGCGCGGCCAGTGTTTCCCGTTCGAACCACCGCACTTCGGCCCTGGCGGCACTGTGGGCGGCATGGTCGCCGCGGGCCTGGCCGGCCCGGCGCGCGCCAGCGCCGGCGCGGTGCGCGACTACGTGCTCGGCGCGCGCTTCATCAACGGGCGCGGCGAGCTGCTCACCTTCGGTGGCCAGGTCATGAAGAACGTGGCCGGCTACGACGTGAGCCGCGTGCTCGCGGGCTCCCTGGGCACGCTGGGCGTGATCACCGAGGTCAGCCTCAAGGTGCTGCCGGTGGCGCCGGCCGAGGCCACGCTCGTGTTTGCACTCGGCCAGCACGAGGCGCTGGAGCAAGTGCACCGCTGGGGCGGCCAGCCACTGCCGGTCAACGCCAGCCGCTGGACCGCGGACCGCCTCACCGTGCGCCTGCGCGGTGCCGTCGCGGCGGTGGAGGCCGCCTGCGAGCGCCTGGCGCGCGAGGCCGGCGGCACCCGCCTGGACCCCGCGCAGGCCGGCCGCGACTGGGCCGACGCCCGCGACCAGCGCCTGCCGTTCTTCGAGGCACCGGCGGCCGACCTGGGCCTGTGGCGCCTGTCGGTGCCGCAGACCGCGCCGGTGCTGGACCTGCCCTGGGCCCCGCTGATCGAATGGCAGGGCGCGCAGCGCTGGCTGTGGGCGCCCGCGGGCGCGGCCGGCCAGATCCGCGCGGCCACCGCGGCCGTGAACGGCCACGCCACGCTGTTCCGCGCCGGGGCCGACGGCGCGCCCGGCGTGCCGCGCTTCCACCCGGCGGCCACCGCCATCCAGACCATCACGCAACGCCTGCGCGCCGAGTTCGACCCGGCGGGCATCTTCACCCCGGGCCGCATGGGCTGACCGGAACCGAGCGACCATGCAAACCCAGCTCTCTCCCGAATACCAGCAGCGCGCCGATGGCCGCGCGGCCGAGGCCATCCTGCGCAAGTGCGTGCACTGCGGCTTCTGCACCGCCACCTGCCCCACCTACCAGCTGCTCGGCGACGAACTCGACGGCCCACGCGGGCGCATCTACCTGATGAAGCAGGTGCTCGAAGGCGCCGAGCCCACGCGCAAGACCCAGCTGCACCTGGACCGCTGCCTCACCTGCCGCAACTGCGAAAGCACCTGCCCGAGCGGGGTGGACTACGGCCACCTGGTCGACATCGGCCGCCAGATCGTGGACGAAAAGGTGCCGCGCCCGATGGGTGAAAAGGCCGTGCGCTGGTTGCTCAAGGAGGGCCTGACCTCGCCGCTGTTCGCGCCGGCCATGAAGCTCGGCCAGATGGTGCGACCGCTGCTGCCCGGCCTGCTCAAGGACAAGGTGCCCGCGCCGCGCGCGGCCGGCGCCTTGCCCACGCGCACGCACGCGCGCCGCGTGCTCTTGCTCGCGGGCTGCGTGCAGCCGGCCATGATGCCCAGCATCCACGCCGCCACGGTGCGCGTGCTCGATGCGGCCGGCATCCAGGGGGTGCTCGCGCCCGAGGCCGGGTGCTGCGGCGCGGTGAAGTTCCACCTGAACGACCAGGACGGCGGGCGCGCCCAGATGCGCGCCAACATCGATGCGTGGTGGCCGCTGATCGAAGGCGGCGTCGAGGCCATCGTGATGAACGCCTCGGGTTGTGGTGTGACGGTGAAGGCGTACGGGCACATCCTTCAGGGCGACCCGGCCTATGCGGCCAAGGCCGCGCGCGTGAGCGAACTCACGCGCGACCTGAGCGAGCTGCTGCCCGCGCTGGTGCCGGTGCTGCGGCCCTTGTTGAAGCAGGCGCCGGACGCGGCGCGCGTGGTGGCCTTCCACCCGCCCTGCACGCTGCAGCACGGCCAGCAACTCAAGGGCGGTGTGGAGCAGCACCTGGGTGCCTTGGGTTTCACGGTGCAGGTGGCGAACAACGAGGCGCATCTGTGCTGCGGTTCGGCCGGCACCTACTCGGTGCTCAACCCCGAGATCGCGCACACCCTGCGCGACCGCAAGCTCGGCCACCTGGATGAGCTGCGGCCGGCGGTGATCGCCAGCGCCAACATCGGTTGCATCACGCACCTGCAGAGCGGCACGGCCACGCCGGTGCGGCACTGGGTCGAGGTGCTAGACGAGGCTTTGGGGTTCTGAGTTTTCCGCTCCACCGGGTTGGCGAGGTCGGGTGGTCCGGGCAGGCTGGCGCCGGCCGCTCGCGGGTGTCTGCCCGGGTCCGCCCACATCACTTCGTCAATACTGGGCTGGCACACCTGCTTTTGTGGCAACCGCGAATGGGGCCGGCGCCCTCCTGCCCGGACCACCCGCCCCACGACAAAAGTAGGCGTGCCAAGCTGGGTGTGCCCACGCTTCTTGCAGGACAGTGGCGGCGTCCGAATGCGCAGGCCCCCATTCGCGGTTGCCACAGAGGGTGCGCGCCAACCGTGGTGTTGATGAAGTGACGTTTGCGCGCCCGGGCAGACGCCCGCGAGCAGGGCCGGAGCAGTCGGATCCCGCCACTGTCCTGACGCGAGGTCTCCCGCCAGGGCCTTCAGCGCGCCGCCGCCGCTGAGCCGGGTGAGACGCGGCCGCGCTGGCCGATCGCATCCCGATGGCGGCGGCTGCAGGGCACCGTGGAGCCATCGCGCATGGTCAGGCGCGCATCGCCACTGTCCAGCGGCTCGATCTCGGCGACATGGTCGAGGTTCACCGCGTGGCTGCGGTGCACGCGCACGAAACGCTCCGGGTCCAGCTGCTGCAGGAACTCGGTGAACGTCGAGCGCAGCAGGTAGTCGTGCCCATTGACGTGCAACCCCACGTAATTGCCCTGGGCCTGCACCCACTCGATGTCCGACGCGGCCACCAGGAACTCGCGGCGCAGCTTGCGCACCAGAAAACGCGCCGGACGCGGCGCGGGCAAGGGCGCCGCGTCGGCGCCGCCAGGGGCCGGCTCCGGGGCATCGAGCAGCTTCGCCTCGCCGGTGAGCCGCAGCATCAGAAAGCGGTAGCTCATCAGCGCCGCGACGATCAGGGCGTAACTGCGCACGTCCTTCAGGTACTCGTAAGCCAGCTGCAGCGGCCAATCGCCGAAGCCATAGCGCGCGCCCACGAGCGCGTAGGCGGCCTGGCGCAGCAACACCATGCCCGCCACATGCAGGACGCAGAACACCACGCTGGCCACCAGATGCAGCGGCAGGGCGGTGCGCAGCGTCTCCCAGCGCAGCGGCACGCCGCGCTCGAACACCACGATCGCCGGGATCAGCAGGCCGGTGGCCAGGGCGCTGGAGACCTCCCACACCACCGGCTGCCACGCGGCGACCCGCGGCAGGTCCACCCAGGCCACCAGGGTGTTGAAGGCCGCCTGCAGCGCCAGCACCCCCACCCAGAACGCCACTTCGACCCGGCGGCGGATCGCCGGGTAGCGCGCAAACCAGTCGGGTGCATAGGCCATGGCCGCCAGTCTAGGCCCGAGGGGCCGCCCCGCCCATCCCTGCGGTGAGCCACCCGTCACAGCCGGCCCACGGGTCGTCCCAAAGCGCTGCGTGGGAGCGCGCGCCGGGCCAAGAATCGACGCCTTTCCCGTCCGACCGAGGGGCCCTTCATGAACCGCCGACACGACATCGATGCCCTGCGCGCCCTGGCCTTTGGCCTGGTCATCCTGTACCACGTGGCCATGTACTACGTCGCCGACTGGCATTGGCATCTGAAAAGCCCGCATGCCGCCGACTGGCTGCAGTGGCCGATGCGCGCGCTCAACCTCTGGCGCATGGACCTGGTGTTCCTGATCTCCGGCGTGGCCTTCGGGTTCCTGCGGCAGGGCCACGCGCCGCTGAGGCTGATCGGGCGGCGCAGCCTGCGCCTGGGGGTGCCGCTGGCGTTCGGCATGGCCGTGGTCGTGCCTTACCAGGTGTATGTGCAGGTGGTCGACAACGGCAGCATCGGGCCGGGTTTCCTGGCCTTCCTGGCGCGTTACTTCACCGGCGGCCCCTGGCCGCGCGGCGCCTTCGACGGCTGGGAGGCCGGTGTCACCTGGAACCACCTCTGGTACCTCGCCTACCTGTGGGTGTACACGGGGGTGCTGGCGCTGCTCACGCCGGTGCTGGACTCGGCCGCGGGCCAGCGCCTGCGCATAGCGTTCACCCGGCTGCGCGGCCCGGCGCTGCTGCTGTTGCCCGTGGTGCCGCTGGCCCTGTACTCGTTCACCCTCTGGCCGCGCTTTCCACCCACCCACGACCTGATCCACGACGCCTGGCTGCACGCGGTGTACTTCACGCTGTTCGTGTACGGGTACTGGATCGGGGTGGACGCGGGGCTCTGGGCCTCGCTGCGCCGCCTGCGCTGGATCGCCCTGGCGCTGGCGCTGGGCTGGTTCGCGCTGCACGTGGGCCTGCGCACCGCGGCGGTGGGTGGGGCCCCCGCCTGGCGCCTGGCGGCGCGGCTCGCGGCCGACGCCTACCTGTGGACCAGCCTGGTGGCGGTGCTGGGCTGGGCCCACCACCGGCTCAACCGGCCCTGGCCCTGGCTGGGTTGGGCCAACGAATCGGTGTACCCCTGGTACGTGCTGCACCAGACGCTGATCCTGGCGCTGGCCGTGCTGCTCGCGCCGCTGGCGCTCGGGCCGGTGGCGGAGCCGGCCGTGCTGCTGCTGGGCACGGTGCTGGGCTGCTGGGTGCTCACCGATGGCCTGGTGCGCCGCTCGGCGTGGCTGCGCCCGCTCTTCGGCCTCAGCCCGCGAGCGCGGCCTCGATGTCCTTCGCCAGCTTCTCCGGCGCGTCCTGCGGCGCGTAGCGCTTGAGCACGCGGCCGTCCTTGCCCACGAGGAACTTGGTGAAGTTCCACTTGATGGCCTTGCTGCCCAGCAGGCCCGGGGCCTCGGCCGTGAGCCACTGGTAGAGCGGGTGCGCGTTCGCGCCGTTGACGTCGATCTTGCCCATCATGGGAAAACTCACGCCGTAGTTGAGCTGGCAGAAGCTGGCGATCTCGTCGTTGCTGCCCGGGTCCTGGCCGCCGAACTGGTTGCTCGGAAAACCCAGCACCACCAGGCCGCGCGCGCCATACGCCTGGTGCAGTTTCTCCAGCCCGCCGAACTGCGGCGTGAACCCGCAGGCGCTCGCGGTGTTGACGATCAGCAAAGGCTTGCCCTCGAACTGCCGCAAAGGCACGGGCTTGCCGTCGATGGACTGGGCTTCGAAGTCGTAGATGCTGCTCATGCGGGCTCCTGGGACGGGGGTGGGTGCAGTGTGACGGATTGTGCGCCGCAGCGGGCATGTACGACGAAAGGTGCATTCGCGGGCGCTGGCGTAACGCTTCCCCCTTCCCCCGCCCTGGGCGGTGCGGGCATACTGACCCGCAACATCCAATAACGAATCTGGGGCTGGAGATGGTGGCTGCATACACCGTGGCGCTGGTGGGGTTCTCCCAGACCGAGTCGTCCACATTCGAATCGTTCTTTCGCCTGGCCTCGCGCCGGCCGCCGGGCTACCTGGTGCAGGACGAGGTCATGGACGCGCAGATCCTGATCGTCAACGCCGACAACGTGCAGGCCGTGGTGCTGGTGCGCGACGCCGAGCTGCCCGGCCGGGTGATGCTGGTGGGCAGCTCCGACGGCGGCACCGGCTGGCCGCTGCAGCGCAAGCCCGTCAAGCTGGTGGCCATGCTGGCCGCGCTCGACGAGATCGTGGGCGCCACCCGGCCCCCGCCCGCGCGGCGCCGCGCGCCCGATGCCGCGAACGGCGGCGAGCCCTTCCAGCCGTCCCAGTTCCAGGGCCTGGACGCGAGCATGCAGCTGGCCAGCGGGCGCGCGATGCCCACCCCCCAGCACCCGCCCCAGGTCGCGCCCGGCGCGGGTGCCGACCGGGGTTTTGCTCTCACCCAGCCCTATGGGGCCTTGCTGCCGCTGCCCGCCGTGGCGCCGGCCGCGCGCGTCGGCCGGCGCCGCTCGCCCGACACCGAGTTTCCGCCCACGCGGCCGCTGGTGCGCGGCGAGGTGGTTGCTGCTGCTCCCGCGCGCGGCAGCGCCGTGCCAGCGCCCGCGCCGGCCGCACGCCCTGGCGTGATGCGCATGACCGACTTCGGCAGCCTCGAAGACCTGCCCGCGCCGGCCGCGCCCCGCACCCGCTCACCCAAGTCCCGCCTCAGCGCCGACAAGGCCGCGCCCGCGCCCGACGTGCCGCGCGGCGACATGCTGCTGGTCGCCGAGAGCCTGGTGGAAGGGCGCATCCTGCTCAAGCGCTTCAAGAAGTACGGCCTGACGGTGGACTGGTCGCGCGAAGGCGCGCAGGCGCTGGTGATGCTCAAGGCCCATGCCTACCGCGTGGTGGCGATCGACCGCCTCAAGGGTGAGCCCGACGCCAACCACATCTGCCGCGCCGCCAAGCAGACCAAGGGCCCCAAGGGCGCACCGGTGGTGATCATGTTCGCGCCCACCGCGGGCAGCATGGACCGCATGAAAGCCGGTCTGGCCGGCAGCGACGCCTACCTCTCACGCTCCGTGGGCGAGGCCGAGCTCTACAAGGTGCTGGCCCAGCACCGCCTGGTGAGCCTCAACGGTTTCGCGCCCACCAACGTCGGGTTTTAGGAAGCACCCCCGCCGCGCTTCGCGCGACCCCCTCCAGGGGGCAACACCAGCGGCCCGGCAAAGCCGGTTCCGCGGTGTTTCTGGACGGGCGTCACTTCGCGCGTTGCGCCTCAACCGTGCAGGTCGTCGCGGCGGGCGATTTCCAGCAGGCGTTCCAGCTCGTGCGGGTGCGTGCGCTGGTTGTGGCGGTGCCACAGCGCGATCAGCGCCATGCAGCCAGCCACCAGCACGCCGAACGCCGTGATGGCCGCGAACGCCGACCAGCCCATGCCGGTGGAGAAGCTGTAAAGCGCGCCCAGGCTCAGGATGCAGGCCTGCTCGTTGAAGTTCTGCACCGCGATCGAGCGGCCCGCGCCCATCAGGTTGTGGCCCCGGTGCTGCAGCAGCGCGTTCATCGGCACCACCAGGAAACCGCCCAGGCCGCCCAGCAGCACCAGGAAGGGCGCGGCCACCCAGACGTTGTCGATGAAGTTCATCAGGATCACCAGCACCCCCATGGCGATGCCCAGCGGCATCACGCGCGTGGCCTGGTCCAGCCGCATGCGCATCGACGCGACCACCGCGCCCACGGCGGTGCCCAGCGCCACCACGCCCACCAGCGACGAGGCCTGGGTGGTGCCATAGCCCAGCGCGGCGCCGGCCCAGGCCAGCACGATGTAGCGCAGGTTGCCCGAGACGCCCCAGAACAGCGTGGTGGTGGCCAGCGAGATCTGGCCCAGGCGGTCGCGCCACAGGCGGCTGTTGCAGCGCCAGAAATCGGGCAGCAGGGCCAGCGGGTTCTTCGGCATGGGCCGCGGCGTCACGCCGGTGAGCGGAATGCGCGTGTTGAACCAGGCCGCCAGCGCGTACACCACCACGAGCGCGGCCACCGCCGCTTCGGCCGCATGGTGGATGCCGGGCAGGTCGAGGGCCAGCAGCCGGGCCGAGATCCAGGGGCTCACCAGCTGGCCGCCGAGCAGCACGCCCAGGATGATGGAGGCGATCGTGAGGCCCTCGATCCAGCCGTTGGCCTTGACCAGCTGCGAGGGCGGCAGCAGCTCGGTGAGGATGCCGTACTTGGCCGGCGAGTAGGCCGCCGCGCCCAGGCCCACCAGGGTGTAGGCCAGCAGCGGGTGCACGCCCGCGAGCATCAGCAGACAGCCCGCGACCTTGATGGCGTTGCTGATGAACATGACCTGGCCCTTGGGCCTGGCGTCCGCGAAGGCGCCGACGAAGGGCGCGAGCACCACGTAGAACAGGGCGAAGAGCGGCACCAGGGCGGCGCTCTGCCACTCGGGTGCGCCGCGCGTGCGAAGCAGTTCGATCGCGGCCACGAACAGCGCGTTGTCCGCCAGCGAACTGAAGAACTGCGCCGTCATGATGGTGTAGAAGCCGCGCTTCATGGAGATGATTTTGTGTGCCGGGGCGCTTCAGCCAGGGGGAGCTGAGCCGATGCACCGGCCTTTTTTGTGCGACAGTTGACGGGTCTCCAGACGATGCCGGGTTATAGCACGCCACCCTGAAAATACCGGGGCGGGTTCCACCGGGTTTTCACCCGGCAGTCCAACCCGCGACTTCCCGCACGCTCCCTCGACGAAGACCGCACCCTGCCGCCATGCCCCGTCCCATCCTTGCCACCGTCCATGCCGACGCCCTGCAGCACAACCTGGCGCGCGCGCGCCACTTCGCGCCCGATGCGCGCGTGTGGGCCGTGGTCAAGGCCAATGCCTACGGCCATGGCATCGAGCGCTGCTTCGACGCGCTGCGCAGCGCCGACGGTTTTGCCCTGCTGGACCTGGCCGAGGCCGAGCGCCTGCGCGCGCTCGACTGGCGCGGCCCCATCCATTTGCTCGAAGGCGTGTTCGAGCCGCGCGACCTGGAGCTGTGCTCGCGCCTGCACCTGTGGCACACGGTGCACTGCACCGAGCAGGTCGACTGGCTGGCCGCGCACAAGACGCAGGTGCCGCACCGCATTTTTCTCAAGCTCAACAGCGGCATGAACCGCCTGGGGTTCACGCCCGCGGCCTTCCGCAGCGCCTGGGCGCGGCTCAACGCGCTGCCGCAGGTGGACGAGATCTCGCTCATGACGCACTTCAGCGACGCCGACGGCGCGCGCGGCATCGCGCACCAGGTGGCCGCGTTCGAGGCCGCCACCGCCGACCTGCCCGGCGAGCGCACGCTGTGCAACAGCGCGGCCATCCTGCGCCACGCGAAGCTGGCGCTGCGCGGGGCGCAGAGCCTGTCGGCCGACTGGGTGCGCGAGGGCATCGCGCTGTACGGCAGCGCGCCCGATTTCCCCGAAAAGCGGGTGAGCGATTGGGACCTGCAACCGGCCATGACGCTGTCCAGCCGGGTGATCGGCACGCAGACGCTGCAGGCCGGCGATACCGTGGGCTACGGCTCGACGTTCACGGCCGAGGGGCCGATGCGCATCGGGGTGGTGGCCTGTGGTTATGCGGATGGTTATCCGCGGCACGCGCCCACGGGCACGCCGGTGCTGGTGGATGGAGTGCGCACGCGCCTGATCGGGCGGGTGAGCATGGACATGATCACGGTGGATCTTTCTTCCGTTCCGTCCGCGGGGATCGGGGCGGAGGTGGTGTTGTGGGGGCGGGCCTCGTCGTCTTCCGGCGAGGTGCTGCCGATCGATGAGGTGGCTTCTTCCGCGGGCACCATCAGCTATGAGTTGATGTGCGCGGTGGCGCCTCGGGTTCCGTTTGCGCTCTCCTGATGTAAGGTTTTTCTTTCGTGGCGAGCCGGGTCTCGGCCCGGCCACACGGCACAGGCGGGATCGGATTCGGGATCGGGGGCGGGCTCCCCCTCATTCGTTCTGTTGCTTCAGCGTCCCGGCGAACAGTGTGCGAACCCGTAGCGCTCGCAGAAGGGGCTGCCGAGGATGGGCAGCCATGTCGGGATGTCGTGGAATTCGCGCGCGACTTCGGCGAGCACGGTGTCGTGGAAGGGCTGGTATTTGAAGCCTTGGCCGTCGACGGCGTAGAAGGCGACGCCGTCCACCTCGAAACGTTTGGCGCTCACGCGCTCGAAGTAGGGTTCGAAGTCCGCCAGCTGGGGTTCGTCGTAGAGGAACACGCGGATGGGCTGGCCGTCGTACCGGCGGAAGTCGATGATCTGGTCGTCCTGCCGCGCATGGTGTTTGCCCACGCCGAAGACGGGCACGTATTGCTTGTGGTGGAAGGCGAGCATGGCCGCCGGGTTGTAGGTGCGGCCCATGAGGGTGGCGCCCGCCGGCAGGTCTTTCTCCAGCGCGGCGACCACGGCGGCGGTTTCGCGCAGGAAGACCGCGCGGTCGTAGATCTTGAAGGGCTGCCACCAGGCGAGCGGTGCCCAGGCGATGGCGGCGACCACGAGCAGGTGGGGCACCGAGAGCGCCACGGTCCAGGTCAGGCAACGGCGCAGCGCGCGCGGGTCCAGCCGCAGGCCGGCCCAGACCACGAACAGCGGCACGAAGCCCAGCACCCAGTGCAGGCCGATGGTGCGGCGCGTGCTCAGCAGCGCGAACAGGATCAGCGGGAACAGCCACAGCACGGCCAGCGTGCGGCTCGTGGTGGGCGAGACGCCGGAGGCCGCGCCGCGCGCGGTCAGCGCGCGCCACAGCAGCCAGGGCGTGAGCAGGTAGAGCGCCATCGCGAGGTACACGCCGAAGGTCTCGAACGACCAGGCCGAGCCCTCGTTGCGGTTGAACACGTTGAACATCACGTTGCTCCAGCCGTGCGTGGCGTTGAAGGCGATGTTGAGCGCGATCGAGGGCAGGGCGAGCACGAAGATGAGGAACGGGGCCCACCAGCGTTCGCGCCGCCAGCCGAAGCAGTGCGCCGCGTAGGCGAAGCCCAGCAGCGCCGCGAAGTACTTGGAGAGGAAGGCCAGGCCGAGGAAGGCGCCGGCCAGCGCGTACCAGGGCACGCTGGCGCGCTGCGCGCTGGTGTCGGCGCGCAGGTAGCACCAGGCCGAGAGCACCATGAAGAAGATCAGCGGCGTGTCGGTGGTCACCAGCACGAACATCCACGACCAGGGCATCGCCAGGTAGACCGCGCCCGCCAGCCAGGCGCTGGCCTCGCGGTCTTCGGGCAGGAGGCGGCGCAGCAGGTCCACCACGCCGAGCGCGATGAGGCTGGTGAGCAGCAGCGTGAAGCTGCGCAGCGCCAGCGGGTGGTCGCTGATCTGGCGCAGCGCCGCGATCAGCCAGCCCACCATGGGCGGGTGGTCGGAGTAGCCCCAGGACGGGAACACGCCCCACTGGTAGAAGAAGGCCTCGTCGCCGGTGATGGGGAAACCGGCGGCGATGACCAGCTTGAGCAGCAGGGTGGCGGCGAACGCGACCCAGAAGATCTGGCGCGAGGTGTGGGCGGAAAACTCGGAGGCGTGCATGGTCAGGGAATCAGGCGTCCAGGGCGAGCAGGCTCACGCCCACCACGATCAGCGTGCAGCCGGCCACGCGCAGCCACGAGAAGGGTTCGCCGAGCCAGAGCACGCCCAGCGCGAGCGTGACCACGAAGCCCAGGCTCACCAGCGGGTAGGCCACGCTCACGTCCAGCCGCGAGAGCACCCACAGCCAGAGCACGGCGCTGGCGCCGTAGAGCATCAGGCCGACCCACACCAGCGGGCTGCTGAGCGCCTGCAGGTAGGTGCCGCCGACGTCGGCGGCGGCGCTGGGCGCGCCCATGCCGCGCTTCATGGCGATTTGCGCGGCCGAAGACAGCAGCACGCAGAACAGGGCCAGGCCCAGGGCGATGGATTTCATGGGAGGGGGTGTCCTGGGTTCAGAAACCGACGGTGGCCACGAAGCCGATGCCGCCCATCACGAGCAGCGTGGCCCAGCTGAACGGGTCTTTCAGCGCGAACTGCAGCGGGTCCTCGCCGTGCAGCTCGCGCCGCCCGGTCTTGAGCCAGATGCGCATGACCCACAGCAGCAGCACGGGCGCGGCGGCCCACAGCCAGTCGGCGTGGGCGTAGAGCTTCTGGCTGTTCTGGCTGTCGATGTAGAGCGTGAGCACCAGCACCGCCATGAAGCCGCTGGACATGCCCATGGCGCGCAGCGAGGCCAGGTCGCGCGGCTGGTAGCCCCGGCCGGGCGCGAGCGTGCTGCGGTCGTCCGCCAGCTCTTCGAGCTCGGCGCAGCGCTTGACCAGCGCCAGGCTCAGGAACAGGAAGATCGAGATCGCCAGCAGCCAGTTGGACAGATCCACCCCCGAGGCCACCGCGCCCGCGCCGATGCGCAGCGTGTACAGGCCCGAGAGCACCAGCACGTCGATCAGCGCCAGCCGCTTGAGGTACATCGAGTAGGCGAGCGTGGTCACGGTGTAGGCCAGCAGCATCACGGCAAAGCCGATCGAGACCGCGAAGGCCAGCACGAAGGCCAGCACCAGCATGACCGCGCCCAGCCCCACGGCGGTGGTGATGCCGATGGCCCCCGAGGCCAGCGGGCGGTTGCGCTTGATGCGGTGCGCGCGGTCGTTGGGCAGGTCCAGCAGGTCGTTGACCAGGTAGGTGGCCGAGGCGCACAGGCCGAAGGCGATGAAGGCGAGGAAGACCGCGCCCCAGAGCGCCGGGTCCAGCGAGTGCGCGGCCAGCAGCGGGATGAACAGCAGGCCGTTCTTGGACCATTGCTTGAGCCGGATCGCGCGCAGCACGGTCTTGAGGCTCAGCGGCTCGCGTTCGAACACCCGCGCCTGCGGGTGCGTGCGCTGCAGCGAGGCCACCACGCCGCTCGGGGCGTTCACCGCCACCGCCTCGGCGCTGCCGGCCCACACGTCGAGGTCGTCGCGGCTGTTGCCGGCGTAGGCCCAGCTGCCGTGCCCCTGGGCGCGGGCGTGGGCGTCGATCGCCGCGCGCTTGTTGCCGCGGCTTAGGTTGATGCCGTCGGCCTGCGCGTTGGTGCCCAGGCTGTCGTCGAACACGGCCAGGTGCGAGGCCACGTCCTGCACGATGCGCGCGTCGGCCGCGCTGGCGAGCACCAGGGGCCGGCCGCGCGCGTGTTCGTCGCGCAGGTACTGAACGAAGGGCTCGTTGTAGGGCAGGCGCGCGGGGTCGGGCCGCACCGCGCTGGCCAGCCGCTGCTTGAAGCCGGCCTTGCCCAGCGGGAGCCAGGTGAGCATGCGCAGCAGGTTCAGCGGGTTGGCGCGCACGAACAGCATGGCCGATTCGTGCAGGGTGTCGCTGCGCGTGAGCGTGCCGTCCAGGTCCACATAGAGCGGGCAGGCATCGGTCGGCGCGGGGGTGGTGTTGGGCGTCAAGGTGTGCGTCCAGGGAAGTGTGGGCCGATTTTAGGGGTCGGTCCTCACTTCCCTCGTGACGCGCCGGCCCGTTTCTCCCCGGTCCGTGCATTGCGCACGCTGCGGTGGTTTCGGCGCGCCGCGCCCGGGGGCTCAGCCCCTGACGGGTCGCGGCGGCAGCTTCAGGCGGCCGGCCAGCCAGTGCAGCGCGATCGCCGGCACCAGCAGGCACAACAGGCCCAGCGCCCAGGCGATCCACACCAGGGGCGTGACCCAGGCCATCAGGCCGCTGCCCGAGGGCAGAACCTGGCCCAGCCACTGCACCAGGCCCAGCCACGCGCCCTGCATGGTTTTCACCCAGGCCGGATCGACCCACAGGGCCAGCCAGTCGGGCACCGGCCATTGGCCCGCGGCGGTGGCCAGGTCGGTCGCTTGGCCCGTGCCCACCAGGGTTAGCAGCCATTCGGTGATCTGCACCGAGGCCGCAGCCAGGCCGGTCCAGCACAGGGCCAGCAGGCCGAACACCCCCCAGATGAGCGGCTTCATGACAGGGCTCCCACCGACCAGGCGACCCGGCGGGTCGCCGGCTGCTGCCGCCAGGCCCGGGTGAAGGTGTCCAGCAGGGCGGCTTCGCCATCGGCCTCGTGGCCGTCGGCCTGCACGATGGCCTGGCACAGGTCCACCACCAGCGTGCGCAGGGCGGGGTCGCGCACCTCGTCCAGCAGCTGCTGGCGCAGGGCGTCGTCCATGTCGGCCGAGCCGCTCCAGCGGCCCTGGGCGGCGGCCAGCAGGTCCTCGCAGAAGTGGTCGAGCACGGTCTTGAGGGCTCTGGCGCTCAGGCCCAGCCGGCGCGAGGCGCGGATGCGGTCGAGCGCGCGGATTTCGGTCAACGAGTAGTTGCCGTCGGCCACCAGGGCCATGGCCAGCAGGCGCGCGGCCGCCTGCGGGCTGTTGGTGGGATAGGTGCGCATGGGCGTCGATGTCCTTGGAGGGGGAAAACCTCGACGATACGCAGTTTTGAACTTCGCAAAAAGCAGCAAATCAGAGAAGCAATATCCTAAAAATGCGAAGCATGGACCCGGAACTCAACTACAAGCACCTGTATTACTTCTGGGTCACGGCCAAGGAGGGTGGCATGTCGCACGCGGCGGCCCGCCTGGGCATGGCGGTGCAGACCGTGAGCGCGCAGGTGCGCCAGCTGGAGCAGTCGCTCGGCCACGCGCTGTTCAAGCCGGCCGGGCGCGGCCTGGCGCTCACCGAGGCCGGGCAGACCGCGCTGGCGCTGGCCGAGCAGATCTTCTCGCTCGGCGAACAGCTGCGCGGCGCGGTGAGCGATGCCGCCAGCCAGCAGCGGGTGCGCCTGGTGGTAGGCATCTCCGACGGCCTGCCCAAACTGGCGGTGCGCGAGCTGCTCGCGCCGGTGCTGACCGAAGCGAACCTGCGCCTGCTCTGCCACGAGGACAGCTTCGACGACCTGCTGGCCGCGCTCGCGCTGCACCGGCTCGACGTGGTGCTGTCCGACCGGCCCGCGCCGGCCAACCCCAACCTCAAGCTGTACAGCCACGCGCTGGGCGCCTCGCCCCTGGGCTGGTACGCCCCCCCGGCCCTGCTGGCCCAGGCGCGGAGCGACTTTCCGCGCGGCCTGTCGCAGGTGCCGGTGCTGCTGCCCACGGCGCAGTCCTCGGTGCGCCTGCGCATCGACCAGTGGTTCGAGCGCCAGCGGGTGGCGCCGCGCGTGGTGGGCGAGTTCGAGGACAGCGCGCTGTTGGCCACCTTCGGCGCCTCGGGCATGGGCGTGCTGCCGGCCGCCGAGCGCATGCGCGAGCAGCTCGCGCAGGCCTATGGCCTGGCCTGGGTCGCGCCCTGCGACGGGGTGCAGGAGCATTTTTATGCGATCGGCACCGCGCGCAAGGTGCAGCACCCGCTGGTGCAGTGCCTGCTCAGCGCGGCGATCGCCTGAGCCGCCCGCGGGCGACCGCCACGAAGGCCAGACCCACCAGCAGGAACACCACCAGCAGGCCCAGCGCGTTCAGCAGGGTGCGTGGGTAACCCAGCGTGGCCACGTCGATGAACGGGTAGGGGTAGGTTCCGAGCCAGAGGCCGCGCAGCAGCGCGAAGCCCAGGTAGGCCAGCGGCCAGGCGGCCCAGGCCAGCGGCGCGCGCCAGGCCATGTGGGCGGGCGGCACCGCCAGCCACCAGTGCAGCACGCTCAGCAGCGGCACGGCGTAGTGCAGGGTGATGTCGGCCAGCTTCTGCAGGCCCTGCGGATCCCACACGTGGCGCAGCAGCAGGTGGTAGGTGAGGCCCACCAGCGCGATGTTCACGGCCACCGCCGTGGCGACCCCGGGCCGCCGGAACCAGCGCCCGGCGGCGTTGCCCGGCCGCCAAAGCGCCAGGCTCAGGCTCACGGCCACCAGCAGGTTGGTGAGCACCGTGAAATAACCGAGGTAGACCACCAGTCCGCCCAGGGGCGTGCCACCTTGCGCGACGACCAGCCGCAGCGAGAGCCACAGCTGCAGGCCCAGGCCGAACCAGGCGAGTGCGGCCACCAGAAGGCTCAGGCGCGGGTGGCGCCAGGGCATGTCAGCGCGCGGCCGGGGCCGTGTTGGCGGCGCAGACGAAGACGCATCCCGGCGGTGTGCGGCCGACGAAGCGGCCGTCGGGGCACTGCAGCACATCCTGCGTGCACATGATGGGTGAGCGCTCGCTCGCGGGCGGTGTGAGCGTGGTGGTGGAGCAGGCGGCCAGCCACGGCAGCAGCGTGGCGATGCAGAGCGCGAGTTTTTTGTTCATGGTCTGCATGGTCAGCGCGGTTCGCCGCCGGTGTCAATGGGCGGGGCGGGCGGCGCGATGGCGGGTGGGGCGGCGGGCTCCGTGGTGTCGATGCCGAAGGCGGCCGCGCGCGCGCGCACCCGGGTCGCGGTCTGGATGTCCCAGACCGCCACGAACATCGCGGCGATCACCGGACCGATCACGAAACCGTTGATGCCCATGACCGCGATGCCGCCCACCGTGCTGATCAGCACCAGGTAGTCCGGCATGCCGGTGTCCTTGCCGACCAGCAGCGGGCGCAGCACGTTGTCGACCAGGCCGATCACCAGCACGCCGTACAGCGCCAGGCCCACGGCCTGCCAGACCTCGCCGGTGGCGAACAGCCAGATCGCCACCGGGCCCCAGACCAGGCCCGCGCCCACCGCCGGCAGCAGCGAGAGCACCGCCATCAGCACCGCCCACAGCAGCGCGGCGTTCACGCCCAGCACCCAGAACGCCAGGCCACCCAGCGCGCCCTGCACCAGCGCGACCACGAGGTTGCCCTTCACGGTGGCGCGCAGCACGGTGCCGAACTGCTCCAGCAGCTCCTGCTTGTCGTCGGGCGGCAGGGGGATCGCCAGGCGGATCGAGCGCACGAGGGAGCCGCCGTCGCGCACCAGGAAGAAGGCCAGGTAGAGCGCGATGAACAGGCCGATCACCAGGCCCAGCATGTCCTGCCCCAGGTTGAAGGTCTGCGTGGCGATGAACTGGCTGCCCTGCGTGAGCGCCTGCGTGAGCTTGCGCTGGATCAGGTCGAAATTGCCCAGGCCGAAGCGCGCGAGCAGGTCGGTGAGCCAGTCGGGCAGGGCGTTGAACACGCCGCGCAGCCACTGCGCGGGCTTGATCTCGCCCGACTCTATGCGGGCGTAGAGCTGGCTGGCCTCGCGCGTCAGCGAGGCGGCCACCAGCACCGTGGGCAGCACCACGATCACCACGGCGGCCAGCATGGTGGTCAGCGCCGCGAGGTTGCGGCGCTGGCCCAGGCGCGGCAGCAGCCAGCGGTTCAGCGGGGCGAACAGCAGCGCGATGATCGCGCCCCAGAGGATGGTGCCGTAGAAGGGCAGCAGGATCCAGATGAAGGCGACCGTCACCGCCCCCAGCAGCACGCGCAGCATGAGCGAACCGGAGACCGGCGACATGGACGGCGGGCTGGGGCGGGGCGGCTCGGGCGTCTGGGCCGGTGGCGCTTCGTTGGAAGGTGGCATGGGCGCTGAGGGGAGAAAAAGGGTGCTCAAAGTATGGGGCCGATTGCGCCACCCTTGGAAAGCTGTTTAAATGCCATCCATATGGAATCCATATGGATGGTGAAATGACCGACCGAACCCTCGAACCCAAGCCCCGCATCGGGGACTCCGAAAAGATGACCGTGAACCTCGGCGTGGTCGATCTTGGCCAGGTGGACCTGCTGGTGCAGGAAGGTTTCTATTCGAACCGGTCCGACCTGGTCCGCACGGCGGTGCGCAACCTGCTGACCCAGCACGGCGACACCTTGCGGCAGACCGTCGCGCGCCGCACCCTCACTTTGGGCCTGCAGCACCTCGGCCGGGCCGATCTCGAGCGCGCCGTGGCGGCGGGCGAGCGCCTGCGCGTGCAGGTCGTGGGCCTGGCGCGCATCGACGACGACGTCACGCCCGAGCTCGCGCGCGCCGCGATCGAGTCGGTCTCGGTGCTCGGCGCCTTCCACGCCAGCGCCGCGGTGCGCCGCGCGCTGGCCGACCGCACCGTCTGAACCGGTTTTTTTCCTCTGTCTTCCTCCTTCGAAAGCGCCCATGACCCCCCATCCCACGATCCCGGTGAGCGTGCAGCACACCATTGAGCAGGCCCTGGCCCGCGCCGGGCTGGACGGTCGCCCGGGCCCGTTGCAGGGGGTCACCGACACCATCCGCCAAGCGCTGGCGGGCGCCGGTCTGGCCGACGTGTTCGCGCCGCGCCGCCCGGCCCCGTCCCCCACGGCCGCTGGGGGCGCCGAGGTCATTGACGTCGTCGCACGCGACCCGGGCGAGGGCCAGTTCCTGCGCCGCCGCTTCACCCATCCCACCGGGTCGCGCGACTACAAGCTCTACCTGCCCGCCGCGCGCGCCGGCGCGGCCAGCGCCGCGCCCCTGCCGCTGGTGGTGATGCTGCATGGCTGCACGCAGTCGGCGGACGACTTCGCCGCCGGCACGCAGATGAACCGCCTGGCCGACGCCCAAGGTTGTCTGGTGGTCTACCCCGAGCAGCCCGCGGGCGCCAACCCATCGCGCTGCTGGAACTGGTTCCGCGCCGAGGACCAGGGGCGCGAGGGCGGCGAGCCCGCGCTCATCGCGGGCATCGTGCGGGCCGTGGCGGCCGAGCACGCGGTGGACCCGCGCCGCATCTTCGTGGCCGGCCTCTCGGCCGGCGCGGCAATGGCGGTGATCCTGGGCGAGACGCACCCCGATCTGTTCGCCGCCGTGGGCGTGCATTCGGGCCTGCCCTACCGCAGCGCGAGCGACATCCCCTCGGCGCTGGCCGCGATGAAGGGGCGGGGCGCGGCCGCGCCGCCGCCCACCGGGCGGGCCGTGCCCACCATCGTCTTCCATGGCGACCGCGACCACACCGTGCAGGCGCGCAATGGCGAGCGCGTCGTCGAACACGCCGCCCAGGCCCACGGCCCGCAAGGCCTGCACGTCCACACCGAGACGGCCACCGTGCCCGGTGGCCGGCGCTACACCCGCACCGTGCACGCCGACGCGGCGGGCCGGCCCTGGGTGGAGTGGTGGACCCTGCACGGCGCCGGCCATGCCTGGTCGGGCGGGCATGCGTCGGGTTCGTACACCGACGGCAGCGGCCCCGACGCCTCGGCCGAGATGCTGCGCTTCTTCCTGGCCCAGTCGCCCGCGCCATGACGCCGCCACGCTCCTTTTCCGCATCGCTGGCCGCGCGCGCCGGCCTGCTGCTGGCCCGTTTCGACGGCGCGGTGATGCGCGTCGAGTCCACCCGGCCCATCGCCGAGGGGTCTGGGGCTCGCCGTGCCTTGGCCCCCGCCACCTGGGCGGCCCTGCAGGCGTGGTGCTTCACAGACGAGCGCTTTGCGCTGGCCACGCTGGCGCAGGGGCCAGCGGCCGAGCGGGCCGGGCTGGTCGAGGCGTTCTCGCGTCGGCTCGACGGCAGCGACCAGCTCGCCGCCGCCGGTGGTGCGCTCGCGGGCCTGCTGCTGCGCCTGCGCGTGAAGGGCCAGGACGCGATGTGGTGGCGCCAACGCCAACCCTCGGACCCCTGGGACGCCGGTTACCTGATCGGCGAACCGCAGGCCCTGCGCGCGTTCCGGCCGCGCCGCGCCACCCTGATGGTGGCCGAGGAGGAGGGGGTGGACGGGGCCGCGCTGAGCGAGGCCGTGCAGACCCTGGCCGCGAACAGCGCGGGCTTTCACCAGCCGGTGCGGCTGCTGGTGCTGGGCCGCAGCATCGACGCCCGGGCCTGGTCCAGCAGGCCGAGCAATTCCGTGGCCATCACCGAGATCGCCTGGCCTTCCGAGGCCGTCGGCCCGGCCGCGAGCGCCTCCACCGCCAGCGCCAGCCGGTAGGCCCGCTCCAGGGCCTCGGCCAGGGCCAGCGCGTCGGGGCCGGGCGGCATGGGGGTCCCTACAGGGCGCGCGCCAGCATCAGCGCACCCAGGGCGATGAACACGCTGTAGAGCGCGCGCTGGAACACCAGCAGCGGCAGGCGCCGGCGCAGCACCGAGCCGAGCCAGAGCCCGGTGAAGGCCGCCCCCAGCGCGATGGCGTGGCCCGCCAGCGGCACCGCCGCGCCGCTGAGCACGGCCAGTGGCCCGAGCCGCAACGCCAGGGCCAGCGTGGCCACCAGGAAACTCAGGCCCAGGGCCTGGATCATCACCTCCTTCTCCAGCCGCAGCGACTGCAGGTACGGCACCATGGGCATCACGAACACCCCGGTGGCGGCGGTGAGCAGGCCCGAGAGCGCGCCCGCCACGCCGCCCAGCGGGCGCGCGAAGCGGCCTGGATCGGGCAGGGCCGCCCTGGCCAGGCCCCACAGGCCGTAGGCCACCAGCACCGTGCCCAGGGTGAGGCGCGCGCCCGCGCCGGCGCTGCCCAGATCGGGCAGCGGGCTGAACACCGTGGCCGCCGCCAGCATCAGCCACATGGGCCACAGGCGGCGCGCCAGGGCACGGGCGTGCGGCCCGATGCATTGGGCGATGTTCGTCAACAGCGAAGGCAGCAGCATCAGCGTGGCCGCGGCGGCGGTGGGCATGAACAGGCCGAGCAGCGCGACGGAGAAGGTCGGCAGGCCCATGCCGGAAATGCCCTTGACCGCGCCAGCGGCCAGAAAAACGACGGCGATCAGCCCGAGCAGCGAGAGGTCCATGGGGCGGCATGGTGCGGTCCGGGGCCCGGTCTGTCCATCGCGCATCGCCAGAGGTATCCTTCGCCGATTCCGGAGGATCGCCCATGACCGCCCCCCGCGCCGCGCCCACCTACCGCGTCGACCCGTTCGACCTGCGCCTGTTCGCCGCCGTCGTGGAGCACGGCTCCATCACCGCCGGGGCGCGCCACATCCACCTCTCGCTGGCCGCAGCGAGCACGCGGCTGCAGCAGCTGGAGCACGCGCTCGGCGCCACCCTGCTGCGGCGCTCCAAACAGGGCGTGCGCACCACCGACGCCGGCCGCACCTTGCTGCTGCACGCGGCGCGCCTGCAGCGCGGCATGGAAGCGCTGCACGCCGACATGGCGGCCCATGCCCACGGCGTGCGCAGCACGGTGCGAGTGATCTGCAACACCGCCGCCATGACCGAGCACCTGCCGGGGCTGCTCGGCCGCTTCCTGGTCGAGCACCCGGACATCGACGTCGACCTGCGCGAACTCAGCAGCCTCGACGCGCTGCTCGGCATGCGCCAGGAGCAGGCCGACATCGGCATCGTGTCCGACCACGTGGGCACCGAAGGCCTGGCCACCCGGGTCTTCCGCGAAGACCGGCTGGTGGCGGTGCTGCCCCGGCAGGGCGCGCGCGCCACGCGCCGACCGCTGCCTTTCGTGGACTTGCTGGACCGCCCCTTCGTCGGGCTGCCGGTGGAGAGCGGCCTGAGCCGCCTGCTGCACGACCAGGCCTTGCAGCATGGCCGGGGCCTGCACCACCGGGTGCGGGTGCGCGGGCTGGACGCGGTGATGCAGCTGGTGGGCGAGGGCGTGGGCGTGGCGGTGGTGCCGCAGGCCACGGCGCTGCGCCTGGCGAACGAGCGCGTGGTGGTGCGCCCGCTCGGCGATGCCTGGGCCACGCGGCGCCTGCTGCTCTGCACGGCGGGCGATGCGCCGCCCGGCGCGGGGGCGGCGGCCCTGCACGCCTTCCTCGCCCGGCACAGCGAGGCCTAGGGCCGGCCGCCGCGCCGAGGCCCACGCCAGTGGGTGGCCGCGCCGAGGCGCCGTGAGGGTCTCTCGGCGCTTTTTTCATGGCGAAACGCCGTCCAACCCCTCCCAACCGTTCGTCGGATTGATTTTTAACAATCTTTTAACTAATTGTTAGTCAATATAAGTGAGTGAGTGCTCGCGGCTGCTATCGAATATAGAGCTGAAAAATTGTCCAAAATTCTGATGGTATTTCAAAAAATAGAATAAAAACAACAATCTTTTAACAATTGAATTCATGCTCAGGCATGTTTTTTCCTACAGCACTTTTTCAAATTCATGACTTTTAACGCACTAATTCAGTCGTGAATTTGTAACAAGCTGCACGCCCCGATACAGTGCGCACCTGTAACCAAATGCATTGAAGTGCCTGGGCCCCGGTCCGTGCGCCGCCGTGCGATGGCGTTTCAGGTCCACCGGGCCGGGCGCCCCAAGGGACACGCGACGGTCGTTCGCGTGCCACTCAGAGGGAAAAAACATGCTTCGATTTTTTGCACGTGGCCAGGCCACGGGTGAGGGCGCGCCTGCGCGTTCGCCAGCCTTCCTGCGCGCGTTCGGCCGGCCCGTTCGCGCGCTCGGCCTGTGGGCGGCGGCCACGGTGTTCTCGGTGGGCGCGGCCCAGGCCACCCTGGTGGTGAGCCAGGCGGTGAGCGCCAGCACGATCGCGGTGGGCGACCGCACGCGACTGACCATCACCATCAGCAACAGCGACACGCAGGAAGACAACGCCGCGCTGACCAACACCCTGCCGCCGCAACTGCGGTTCTATCCCGCCGGCCATCCGGGCTACGTGGCCCCCACGAGCACCTGCGCCGGCGCGTCGATCAACCTCGGCGCGGGCCCCGGCGGCGTCGACCGGCTCCAGGTCAGCGGCTTCACCATCCCGCCCCACGTCGGCGGCGTGGACGGCAGCTGCACAATCTCGGTGGACCTCACCTCCTACGACGGCGGAGACATCTGGGACAACGTCATCAACCCCGGCGACCTCTCGCCCGCGGCGGTCTCGGCGGCGACGCAAAGCGTGTCGGTCACCGAACTCAGGAACCCCACGGTGTCCAAGAACCTGGGCGGCGCCACGCTCACCCAGGGCCTCTCGCGCACCGCGACCATCACGCTGAGCAACCCCAACAGCGCGTACAACATCCCGCTGACCAGCTTCACCGACAACCTGCCTTCCAACCTGCAGGTCACCGGCGTGGTCTCCAACACCTGCGGCAGCACGGCGGGTTTCACGGCCAGCAGCGTCACCCTCACCGGCGGCGCGATTCCCGCCGGCTCGCCCGGCACCTGTCAGCTGCAATTCACCGTGCGCGGCGTGCTGCCGGCCGCCACCGCCTCGCTGGCCGACGTCAACAGCCTGCCCGCCGGCGCCGTGGGCAACACGCGTGGCCTGACCTCGCCCGCGGACACCACCAACATCACCGTCAACAGCCCGATCACGGTGGCCAAGGGCTTCTCGGTCACGCCGCTGACGGCGGGCGCCGACTCGCTGATGACCGTGCGCATCGGCAACAACAGCGCCGCCGCGCTCACCGGCGTCGGCCTGAGCGACACCACCGTGGGCGCGCGCTGGCCGGCCGCGCTGACCAACTCGGGCGCCATCGGCGCGGCCCAGCTCAGCGGCTGCGGCGCGGGCGCGAGCCTGGTCGCCGGGCCCGGGGGCCAGGGCTTCGTGCTCGCGGGCGCCGAGATCGCCGCCGGCGGCGAATGCCGCGTCCAGTTCAACGTCACCTCGACCACCACCGGCACCCACACCAACGCGCTGCCCAGCGGCGCGGTGAGCAACACCCAGGGCTTCACCTCGCCCGCGAGCTCGGCGCCGATCGAGGTGCGCGACAACGCGCTCACGGTCGCCAAGTCGATCACCCCGACCACCGTGGCGCCCGGCGACGTGGCGCTGTTCTCGGTGGCGGTCACCTCGTTCAGCCTCACGCCGCAGACCAGCGTGAACTTCACCGACACCCTGCCCTCGGGCATGGTCTATGTGGACGCCACCACCGGCGGCATCACGCCCGTCATCAGCGGCGGCTGCAGCTTCGCCGCCGGCGTGCCCATGCCCACGCCGCTGGCCACCACGCCGGGCTTCAGCTTCAACTTCCCCGGCGCCGCACCGGGCGGCACCACCTGCGTGGTGAGCTTCACCGCGCGCGTGCCGGCCAACGCCGTGCCGGGCGCCACGCTCACCAACAGCAGCTTCAGCGCCGGCAACGGCACGGTCACGGGCAGCTCGGGCGCGGTGAGCCTCACGGCGGTCAACCCGCTGGTGGTCACCAAGACCTTCGACGGCGTGACCGCGCGCCAGCGTTTCCAGGGCGCGCCCTCGGTGGCGCAGATCGAGCTGACCAACAACAACTTTTCGGCGCTCGCCGGCCTCGCCTTCAGCGACAGCCTGCCCGCCGGTCTGCGCGTGGCCGAGCCGGCCAACGCCACCACCACCTGCGGCGGCAGCGTCAGCGCCAACCCGGGCGACACGTCCTTCTCGCTCAGCGGCGGCAGCCTGCCGGCGCGCGCGGGCACCAGCCCCTTCTCGCCCGGCCAGTGCAGCGTGCGCGTGAACGTGGTCGGCGGCACGATCGGCGTGCACACCAACAGCATCCCGGCCTACAACGGCAGCAACGCGTCCGCCACCGTCAGCGCCACCGGCACGGTGGCGAACGTGCCCGGCACCACGGTGCGCAACCTCAACGCCACCTCCGCCACGCTGGAGTACCTGCCCGCGCTGACCGTGGCCAAGACCTTCCTGACCAACCCGGTGCAGGTGGGTGGCACCAGCCGCGTGCGCATCACGCTGGGCAACACCGGCAACGGCCAGCTCACCGGCGTGCGCGCCACCGACCCGCTGGCCGGCACCGGCCTCACGCTCGCGACCCCGGCCAAGGCCAGCACGACCTGCGCCGGCCCGGTGGTGCTCAACGCGCCCGACGGCGGCAGCACCGCCTCGATCAGCGGCGCCACCATCGCCGGCGGCACCAGCTGCGACTTCCTGTTCGACGTGCTGAGCACCAGCGGCACACCGTCGGTGAACACGCTCGCGCCCGGCGCCGTCACGGCCGACGGCGGCGTGGCCAGCACCGGCACCACCACGGCCACGCTCAACAAGGTCACCAGCCGCGTGAACCTGACCAAGAGCTTCGCGCCCACCTCCATCGCCGGGCCTGGCAGCGTCTCGCGCCTGACCATCGTCATCGACAACACCACCGCCACCGCGCTGACCGAGCTCGCGGTGGCCGACAACATGCCCGCCGGCATGGTGGTCGGCGTGGTGCCCAACGCCGCCACCACCTGCCCGGGCGGCCGCGTGGAGGCCGTGACCGGCACGCGCGTGGTGCGCCTGAGCGGCGGCACGCTCGCGGGCAACGCGAGCTGCACGGTCTCGGCGGACATCACCTCCAGCGTCGTCGGCACGCTCAACAACACCCTGCCGGCCGGGGCCATCACCAACACCCAGGGCGTGACCAACGCCAGCCCCTTCACCGCCAACCTCGGCGCGCTCGCGGGCATGGGCGTGGAGAAACACTTCGAGCCCTCCGCCGTGGCGGCCGGCCAGCCCGCGCGCCTGGTGATCCAGGTGCGCAACTCGCTGCCGCAGCCGCTCACCAACATCTCCACCACCGACCACCTGCCCGCCGGCATGGTCGTGGCCAGCCCGGCCAATGTCAGCACCACCTGCGCGGGCGCGGTGATCACCGCCGTCGGTGACAAGGTCTCGTTCCGGGGCGCGCAGCTGCCCGTCGGCCCCAGCGTCTGCGAGGTGCGCGTCAACGTGGTCGTGCCGGTCGCGGGCGCCTACGTCAACACCATGCCGGGCGGCACCGTGATCGCCAACGACGGCGCGGTGACCAACCCGCAGCCCGGCCCCAGCGCCACGCTGCACGTGCTGCAGCCACCCACCATCGCCAAGGCGTTCGCGCAGGGCACCGTGGCACCCGGCGTGGCCAACCGCCTCACGGTGACCATCAGCAACCCCAACGCCGCCCAGGCCCTGACCGGTGTCGTGCTGCGCGATCCGCTGCCCACCGGCCTGTTCGTGGCCCAGGTGCCCAACGCCTCGACCACCTGCGCGGGGGGCACGGTGAGCGCCGTCGCCTCGGCCGACAGCGCCCAGATCGCCGGCGCCACCGTGCCGGCCGGGGGCTCGTGCAGCTTCGCCTTCGACACCGTCTCCAACGTGCCGGGCCTGTACACCAACACCATCCCCGCCGGTGCGATCACCAGCAACGAGGGGGTCAGCAACCCCGACCCGGCGAGCGCGCCGGTGCGCGTGCTGGAGCCGCCCACGGTGGTGAAGGCCTTCGTGCCGCCGAGCATCTCGCCCAACGGCGTGTCCCGCCTGACCATCACGCTGGGCAACGCCAACCCGGCGGCCCAGACGCTGGCGCAGGCGCTGGACGACACGCTGCCGGCCGGCGTGCTGGTCGCGCCCACGCCCGCCATCGGCGGCACCTGCAGCACCGGCTCGGTCACGGCCGCGGCCGGCACGGCGCTGGTGCGCTACGCCAGCGGCGCGAGCATCCCGCCCGGCGGCTGCACGATCTCGGTGAACGTCACGGCCAGCGTGGCCGGCACCTACCCCAACCGCATCCTGGCCGGCGCGCTGCGCACCGACGCGGGCAGCAACCCCACGCCGGCCGAGGCCCCGCTGGTGGTCAGCCCGCTGGGTTCCATTTCCGGCCGCGTCTACCTCGATGCCAACAACGACGGCGCCTTCACCGCCGGTGAAGCGCCGCTGGCCGGCCAAGCCGTGAGCCTGCTGCGCGCCAGCGACGGCCAGGTGCTGCAGAAGACCACCACCGACGCGGGCGGCTTCTACGTGTTCAGCGGCCTGGTGGATTCCGCCACCCTGGGCTCGGCCTACACCGTGCGCTACCTGCGCTCGGGCAGCGACTCGGTGGGCGGCAGCGCGCTCGCGCCGTCGAGCGCGCTCAACGCCTCGAGCCGCAGTTACCAGGCCCGCGTGACCGCCGCGACCGCGGCCGAAGCCAGCCTGGTGGGCGGCACCGGCCAGGTGGCCACGCCCAGCGTGGACGGCAGCAACGCGGTCTCGCTGCGCAGCGGCATCCGGCTCGACGCGGCCGGCGGCAACGTGGCCAGCTCGGTGGGCAACCACTTCGGTGAACTGCGCGCGTCCGAGATCGCTGGCCAGGTCTACCGCGACGACAACCACAACGGCGTGCCCAACGGCACCGAGCCCGGCCTGCCGGGCGTGCAGATCACGCTGGTGGGCGTGGACGACCGGGGCAACCCGGTCTCGCTGACCACCACCACCGACGCCAGCGGCCGCTACCGCTTCACCGACCTGCGGCCCAGCTGCAGCCCGCTGGCGGCCCCGACCTGCCCGGGCTACGTGGTCACGCAGGGCGCGCAGCCCGCCGGCACGGTCAACGGCATTCCCACGGCCGGCACGGTCAACGACCTGGGCTCGGGCGGCGCCACCGGCACCGCCGGCACGGCCTCGAACAACGCGCCCGCCATCAGCCACGGCGCACCGGCCTACAGCATCCCGGCCGGCACCAGCCGCATCGCCGGCATCGTGCTGCCGCCCAACGCGCGCTCGGCCGGCAACAACTTCGGCGAGATCGGCAACGACCGCAGCATCAGCGGCCGCATCTTCACCGACGGCAACGGCGACGGCGCCTTCAACGGCAGCGATGCCGGCGTGGGCAGCGGCGCGGGCGGCGCGAACAACGTGCCGCAGACGCTGACGCTCACCGGCAACGACCTCAACGGCAACCCGGTGTCGATCACCACCACCACCGACGCCAGCGGCCAATACAACTTCACCGGCGTGCCGCCGGGCACCAGCTACACGGTCACCTGCACCACCTGCGCGCCCCCGGCCGGCTTCCTCAACAGCACCGCGCCGCTGGCCTGGCCGGGCAGCACCGGCGGCACGGCCGGCGGCACCCAGGCCGTGCCCGCGATCACCGGCATCGACCTCAGCGGCGTGAAGACCGCCTCGGTGGACAACCACTTCACCAAGACCCTGCCGGGCAGCCAGATCTCGGGCGTCGTCTACTTCGACCCCGACAACAGCGGCGGCGTGTTCACGCCCGACGACCAGCCGGTGCCGGGCCGCACCCTGGAGCTGCGCGACCAGGCGAGCAACGCGCTGATCGCCACCACCACCACCGACGCCAGCGGCGCCTACAGCTTCAGCGGCCTGCCGGTGGGCAACTACCGCGTGCTCATGCCGGCGCTGCCGACGGGCACCACCCACGGCATCACCAGCGCCGGCACGCTGGCGGGCGCGCCCAACGGCACGCCCAGCGCGCCGGGCGCGGCGCCCGCGTCCATCGCCAACATCGCCGTGGCCGCGAACCAGAGCACGGCGCACCACAACTTCCCGCTGGTCGCCAACATCCAGATCGCCGGCCGCGTCTACGAAGACCGCGACTTCGACGGCCAGTTCGGCGGCACCGACGTGGGCCTGCCCGGCGGCACCCTGGGCCTGGTCGGCACCGACGCGTTCGGCAACCCCATCACGCGCTACACCACCACCAACGCCAGCGGCCAGTACAGCTTCACCGGCCTGGCGCCGGGCAACTACACCGTGCGCCAGACCCAGCCGCTGGGCTACACCAGCGTGGCCAACACGCCCGGCCCCGTGACCGGTGGCAGCGCCGGCACCGTGGGTCCGCTCGGTGGCGCCGTGGAGACCATCGCGCTGCGCTTCGTCGCCACGCCCGGCGCGGCGCTGCAGGTGAACTTCGGTGAAACGCAGGGCGAGGGCGTGCGCGGCTACAAGTCCGCCCGCATCGTCTCGCCGGCCGCCGCCCTGGGCGTCTCGCCCGGTGCCGAGGTGGTCTGGCAGGTGATCTACCAGAACGACAGCGCCTACCCGGTCACGGTGGACGTGCGCGACACGCTGCCCGACTTCATGACCCGCGCCGGCGCGCCCGCCATCACCCATGGCGGCGGCAACGGCGGCGTGTTCACGCCCAACGCCGGCTTCACCGGCACCGCGGGCGGTGACCTGCTGGGCTCGGCGAACCTGCCCGCAGGCGCCTGGGTGTCGGTCGACATCCCGGTGATCGTCACGGCCGGCGCCACCACCACGCGCTTCAACCAGGCCACGGCCGGCCCCACCGGCATCCGCACCGACGCGGTGGACAACGGCACGCCCACTGGCGGGCCGGGCCAGCCGCCCTCGGGCGTGATCCCACCGGGCAGCGTGCCGCAGACGCCGTACCAGACCCCGGGCCTGGACGCCACCGGCGTGCCGCTGTCCTCGCTGCCCGCCGCGCTCTCGGGCTTCGTCTGGCGCGACAACAACGGCGACCGCCGCCGCGACGGCAATGACACGCCCATCCCCGACTGGGCGGTGGAGGTGGTCGGCAGCGACGGCCAGGCCGTGGCCTGCCGCCTGGTGCCGTCCAACAGCGCGCAAGGCTGCGTGAGCATGCCCGACGGCCGCAGCCTGTTCCGCACCGGGGCCGACGGCGACTACGGCGTGATCGGCCTGGTGCCCGGCGACTACAAGGTGTACTTCCGCGACCCGGCCAACAACGTCATCTACGGCACGCCGCAGAACAGCGGCGCCGACACGAACTCGCGCCTGGCCCGCGAGCGCGACCACCTGGCCGTCTCGCTGCAGCCCGGCGCCAACCTGCAGCAGCAGGACCTGCCGCTCGACCCCTCGGGCGTGGTCTACGACGCCAACACCCGCGCGCCGGTCGACGCCTCGCTGGTGCGCTTCTGCGGCCCGGCCGGCTTCAACCCCGCCACCATGCTGGTGGGTGGCGCGAGCTACGTGGCCGTGGGCAACTGCGCGCAGATGACCACCGGGCCGCTGGGCTTCTACCAGTTCCTGCTGGCCCCGGGCGCGCCCACCGGCGAGTACACGCTGAGCGCCTCGGCGCCCAACTACGCGCCCACGCCGATCGCCTCGATCCCGCCGGCCCCTGGCGTGTTCACGCCCTCGGGCGCCTCGCCCTACCTGGTGCAGGCCCAGGCCGGCCCGCCGCCGATCGGCCAGCCCACCACCTACTACCTGCGCCTGAACCTGGCGCCGGGCATGCCCGACCTGATCCACAACCACATCCCGCTGGAGCCCTTCAACGGCGCCGGCCTGTTCCTGCAGAAGCAGGTGCTGCGCGACGTGGTCGAGATCGGTGACTCGGTGCAGTACACGCTGCGCGTGCAGAGCCCCAACGGCGCGGCGAGCAACGTGGTCATCACCGACAGCCTGCCGGCCGGCCTGCGCCTGATCCCGGGCACGGTGGCGCAGGACGGCGTGGTCGTGGCCGATCCGGCCGGCTCGCCCGGCCCGGTGCTGAACTTCGCGCTGGGCAACTTCGCCGCCAACACGCCGGTCACCGTGACCTACCGCGTGCGCGTCGGTGTCGGCGCCCAGCAGGGCGATGGCATCAACCGCGCCCAGGCCGCGGGTGTGGTGGGGGGCGTGCCCGTCACCTCCAACCGCGCGCAGGCCCGCATCCGCATCACCGGCGGCGTGTTCTTCCAGGAAGCCTGCGTGATGGGCAAGGTGTTCATGGACTGCAACCGCAACCGCATCCAGGACGCCGAGGAAGTCGGCATCCCCGGCGTGCGCCTGTACCTGCAGGACGGCACGCACCTGGTCTCCGACAGCGAAGGCAAGTACAGCATCTGCGGCCTGCCCGCGCGCACCTCGGTGCTGCGCGTGGACCCGACCACGCTGCCCGCCGGCAGCCAGCTCGTGACCAGCAGCAACCGCAACGCGCTGGACGCCGGCAGCCTGTTCCTCGACCTCAAGTTCGGCGAGCTGCACCGCGCCGACTTCATCGAAGGCAGCTGCTCGCCCGCCGTGCTCGAGCAGGTGGAAAACCGCCGCCGCCTCGGCCAGATCGTCGCCCCGCTGGTCGACCCACCGACACCCACCCCGCGCGTCTTCCGCTCCGGCCCGCCGGCCCGCGTGGGAGGTGCGAAATGAAAGCCCGTCTTCCCATGCGATCCGCTCTGACCTCGGCCGTGCTGCTCCTGCCCCTGGGCCTGGCGCTCGCGCAGACCACCGCGCCTCTGGCCCCGCGTTTCACGCCCCTGGCCCCGGGCAGCGACCCGGCCCGGGGCCCGGGTGAGACCGCGCTGCCCGCGCCCACCACCGCGCTGCCGCTGGCCGCGAACTGGCGCGCCACCAGCCTGGCCGACCACGGCCAGCTGGTGCTCGAGGCCGCGCAGGACCAGGTCGCCGCCGACGGCCGCTCGGTCGTGCTGCTCACCCTGCGCCTGTTCGACCGCGACGGCCAGAAGGTGACCACGCCCATCGACGTGACCGTGGCCACCACCCGGGGGCGCGTGCGCCTGCCCGATGCCGCCGTGGACGAACCGCCGCGCCAGAACCTGCGCCTCACGGTGCGCGGGGGCGAGGCCGTGGTCGAGCTCGTCGCGTCCTATGAGCCGGGCGATGCCGAGCTGCAGGTGCAGTCCGGCAACGTGGTGGTGCACGGGCGCGTGGGCATGGTGACCGAGCGCCGGCCCATGATCGCCGTCGGCGTCATCGAAGGCACGCTCGACCTCAGCCGCCTCAAGGCCTCGCAGGTCAGCCCGGCGCGCGAGAACGACGGCTTCGAGCTCGAGATCCAGCGCCACGCCAACGGCTTCGACAACGGCAAGGGCTCGCTCGGCGCGCGCACCGCGTTCTTCCTCAAGGGCGTGGTGAAAGGCGAGACCCTGCTCACCCTGGCCTACGACTCCGAGAAGGAAAGCCGGGGCCGGCTGTTCCGCGACATCCAGCCCGACCAGTACTACCCGATCTACGGCGACTCCTCGCTGCGCGGCTTCGACGCGCAGTCGCGCCAGCGCCTGTACGTGCGGGTCGACCAGGGCCGCTCCTTCGTGCTGTTCGGCGACTTCAACACCGGCACCGGCGGGCCCGCGCGCGAGCTCAGCCGCCTCAACCGCTCGGTCTCCGGCCTGCAGCTGCACCACGAGGGCGAGACCTTCGAGGCCAACGCCTGGGTGGTGCGCGACAACGTCGCGCAGGTGGTGGACGAACAGCCCGCGCGCGGCGTCTCCGGCCCCTACCGGCTCTCCAGCAGCGAGGGCATCTCGGGCTCCGAGAAGGTCGAGATCCTCACGCGCGACCGCAACCAGCCCTCCATCATCCTGCGCGCCGAGCCCATGGTGCGCTTCGTGGACTACGAGTTCGAGCCCTTCGCCGGCAGCGTGGTGTTCCGCGCACCCGTGCCCTCGGTGGACGCGAACATGAACCCGATGTCGGTGCGCATCACCTACGAGGTGGAGCAGGGCGGGCCCAAGTACTGGCTCGGTGGCGTGGACGGCTCGTGGCGCATCACGCCCGCGCTCGAGATCGGCGCCAGCCACGTGGAATCGCAGGACCCGTCCGACCCCTACAAGCTCAGCGGCGTGAACGCCACGCTGCGCCTGGGCGAGCAGAGCTGGGCGCTGGTGGAGCTGGCGCGCTCCGACCGCGAGGCCCTGGGCGAGCGGGGCAAGGGCGACGGCGCGCGCGTGGAAGTGCGCCACCAGGGCGAGCGGCTCGACGCGCGCCTGTGGGCCGGCGAGACCGACCGCGAGTTCTCCAACCTCTCGTCCTCGTACAACGGCGGGCGCGCCGAGGCCGGCGCGGTGGCGAGCTACCAGATCAACGAGGACTGGTCGCTGCGCGTGGACGCCATGCGCTCCGAGGACAAGGCGGTGGAAGCGGTGCGCGAGACGGCCTACGCCGGCGTGCAGTACCGCCTCACGCCCAAGTGGACCGTGGGCGTGGGCCTGCGCCATGGCCGCGACGAAGGCGGCGTGCCCAACGCGGCCTCCGCCTGGGGCGTGAACATCCCGCAGACCTCGGGCTTCACGCCCTTCCAGATCAACGCGCCGCTGTTCTCCGCCGCGCCGGGCCAGACGCGCAGCTTCACCGCGCTCTCGCTGAGCGCGCAAGGCCAGCTGAGCGACCGCCTCACCGTGCTCGGCGAACTCGAGCAGGACGTGGAGAACGCGCGCGGCCAGCGCATCACGCTCGGCGCCGACTACCGGCTGAGCGAGCAGTTCCGCGCCTACGGTCGCGCCGAGGTGTCCAAGGGCCTGGGTGGCGTCAACGGCCTGGCCACCGATGGGCGCGAGACCGCGCTCGTGGCAGGCCTCTCCAGCGAGACCTTCCGCGACGGCGAAGTCTTCAACGAGTACCGCCTGCGCGACGCGATCTCGGGCGAGGACGCGGTCAACGCCATCGGCCTGCGCCAGACCTTCCGCGTGGCCGAGGGCGTGCGCTACAGCGCCAGCGTCGAACACCAGAAGGCGATCGCGGGCGATGCCTCGTCCGCGACCGCGCTCACCGGCGGCATCGACCTGGCCTACGACCCGACCTGGCGCGCCACCGGCCGCCTGGAGTGGCGCCGCGACCGCAACCACGACGCCTGGCTCTCCACCCTGGGCACCACGGTGAAGATCGACCGCGACTGGTCTTTGCTCGCGCGCAACACGCTCTCGCTGCAGAACGCGCGCCACGCGGGCGCCTACGACCAGTGGCAGGACCGCTTCCAGATCGGCGCGGCCTACCGCCAGACCGACCTCAACCGCGTCAACGCGCTCGGCCTGTACGAGCTGCGCGCCGAGAACGACGAAAACCCCGGCGTGGACTACCGCCGCACCTCGCACGCGGTCTCGCTGCACGCCGACTACCACCCCAGCCGGCCCTGGTGGCTCACCGGGCGCCTGGCCGGCAAGCGCGTGTCCGAGCGCTTCCTCGGCGGCATGCGCTCCAACTACACCGCCTGGCTGGTCGGGGGCAGCATCACCTGGGACTTGTCCGAGCGCTGGGACGTGGGCCTGCAGCACCACCTGATGTGGAGCCCGCAGGGCAACACACGCCAGGACTCCTTTGGCGTCGAAGCGGGTTACCTCGTCAAGGCCAACCTCTGGCTGTCCTTCGGCGTGAACCTGCGCGGCTTCCGCGACGACGAACTGACCGGCGCGGCCTACACCCGCAAGGGCGTGTACCTGCGGCTGCGCTTCAAGTTCGACGAGACCCTGTTCCGGGGCAGCGATCCCGCCACCAACCGCGCCCTGAGCCCGCTGGCTTCGGCCGCCCGTCCCTGATCTGTTGAGAGGCCCTTGCCATGACTTCCAAATCCTTTCTTCTGTCCCTGCTGGCGCTGGCGGCCCTGAGCGGCTGCGCCGTGACCGACCCGCGCGCCACCGACCGCGCGCCCGGCGCCGTGCCGCCCTTCGCCGAAGCCACGCGCTTCACCGACGAGGCGCAGCGCGCCGACCACCGCACCCTGCAATCGGTGCAGGACCGCCTGGCCGCGCTGCAGAAAGACGGCCGCGTGCCCCAGACCAGCTACCCCTGGGCCAAGGCGCAGTGCTGGCTCGACATGGCGCGCCAGAACTACCACGAGAACGACCGGGGCCCGGTGATCGGCGAGGCGCTGGCCGAGTCGGTCAAGCTGGTGGAGGCGCTGGAGAAGGGCACCACGCCGGCGGTCACCAACCCCCTGATCGGCGGCGCCGTGCGCCTGCGCGAAGACCTGTGGGCGCGCGCCGAACGCGGGCGCACCGGCGCGGGTGCGGCCTGCGTGGCGGCCCAGGCCGCGTGCCTGGACGTGCAGCTGGTGTGGATGGGCCACGAGTACGCCGAAGGCGGCTGGCGCCATGCCAACCCCTACATCGGCATGGCCGAAACCATGGCCGCGCGACTGGAGACCGCCCAGGCCGCCTGCGCCGGCCCGGGCGTGGCCGCCGCGCCCGCGCCGGCACCCGCACCGGTGGTGGTCGAGCGGATCATCGAACGCCTGGTGCTGGCCACCGACGCGGTGTTCGAGTTCGACCGCTCGGGCCTGAACGACATCGGCGCGGCCGGCCGCGCCCGCCTGGACGTGCTGGCCGATCGCGCCAAGGGCCTGCAAGGCATCGAACGCATCGTGCTGATCGGCCACACCGACCGCCTGGGCAGCGACGCGCACAACCAGCCGCTCTCGCTGCAGCGCGCCACCGCCGTGCGCGACCACCTCGTGGCGCGCGGGCTCGATGCCGCGCTGTTCACGGTGGAAGGCAAGGGCAGCGCCGAGCCGGTGAAGACCTGCAGCGACGGCCTGGCGCGCAGCGCGCTCATCGCCTGCCTGCGCGACAACCGGCGCGTGGAGGTGGAGATCCGCGGGCGGGTGGTGAACCCCGCGCGCTGAGGCCTCAGGCCCGCGCGTCGAAGCCTTCCGCCAAGGCCCCGCGCAGCCAGACCACGAAGGCCGACACCGCGCGCGGCACGTGGCTGGCGTAGGGCCGGATCGCGTAGATCTGCGGGCTGAAGCTGCCCACCGAGGCCCAGTCCTCCAGCACCTCCACCAGCTGGCCCGAGCGCAGCGCCGCCTGCGCGCTGAAGTCCGGCACCAGCGCGATGCCCAGACCCGCGATGGCGGCGTCGCGCAGGGCCTCGCTGTTGTTGGCGCAGAACGGGCCCGACACCGGCACCGTGATCCGCTGGCGCGGCGCCTTGCGCCGGCCTTCGGGCGGCAGAAAATGCCAGGCCGGCGTGTCCTGCGCGCGCGGGTAGTGCAGGCAGGCGTGCTGCGCGAGGTCGGGCGGCGCGGCCGGGTGCCCGTGGCGCCGCAGGTAGTCGCGGCTGGCCACCAGCACCGAGCGCGTGGCGCACAGCGGCCAGGCCACGTGCGTGTCCGGCGGCGCGGCGGTGTGGCGGATCGCGAGGTCGAAGCCCTCGGTGGCCAGCGAACTCAGGCGGTCCGACAGGTCCAGCTCCAGCCGCACCTTGGGGTGCTCGCGCGCGAAGGCCGCGATGCGGGGCACCAGCTGCTGGCGCGCGAACGCCACCGGCGCCGTGACCCGCACCAGACCGGCCGGTTCGTCGGCCAGGTCGCGCACGCTGGAAAAACTCTGCGCGATGCGCTCGAACGGGTCGCGCAGGCCGTCCACCAGGCGCTGGCCGGCCTCGGTCAGGCGCACGCTGCGCGTGGTGCGCTGCACCAAGGGCAGGCCGGCGGCGCGCTCCAGCTCGCTGATGCGCTGGCTCATGGCGGCCTTGCTCACGCCCAGGCGCTGCGCCGAGGCGGTGTAGCTGCCCTGCTGCGCCAGCACCGTGAGCCAGTGCAGGTGCATCCAGAGGTCTTCCACTTTTTTGTCATTCATGGTCCTATTGTTCACCATGGCAAACAATCAATTCAGGTCCTGCCACTAGGCGAGGGGTTTTCCGCTGCCTAAACTGGCCCTCTTTCCTTCGACACCCTCCCGCGAGACCGCCATGGCCACCACCCCCCATTCCATCGATCACTTCATCCACGGCGCCGTGAACGCCGGCAGCTCGCCGCGCCGCCAGGACGTGTACAACCCCGCCACCGGCGCGGTGAGTGGCAAGGTCGCGCTGGCGAACGCGGCCGACGTGGGCGCGGCCGTGGCCGCCGCGCAGGCCGCGTTTCCCGCCTGGGCCGACACGCCACCGATCCGCCGCGCGCGCGTGATGTTCAAGTTCCTCGAACTGGTGAACCTGCACAAGGACGACTTGGCCCGCCTGATCACCGCCGAGCACGGCAAGGTGTTCACCGACGCGCAGGGCGAGGTCTCGCGCGGCATCGACATCATCGAGTTCGCCTGCGGCATCCCGCAGCTGCTCAAGGGCGACTTCACCGACCAGGTGTCCACCGGCATGGACAACTGGACCCTGCGCCAGCCGCTGGGCGTGGTCGCCGGCATCACGCCGTTCAACTTCCCGGTGATGGTGCCCATGTGGATGTTCCCGGTGGCGATCGCCGCGGGCAACACCTTCATCCTCAAGCCCAGCCCGATCGACCCCTCGGCCTCGCTGTTCATGGCCGAGCTGCTCAAGCAGGCCGGCCTGCCCGATGGCGTGTTCAACGTGGTGCAGGGCGACAAGGAGGCGGTGGACGCGCTGCTGGTGCACCCGGACGTGAAGGCCATCAGCTTCGTCGGCTCCACGCCGATCGCCAACTACATCTACGAGACCGGCGCGCACCACGGCAAGCGCGTGCAGGCCCTGGGCGGCGCGAAGAACCACATGGTGGTGATGCCCGACGCCGACCTGGACCAGGCGGTGGACGCGCTGATCGGCTCGGCCTATGGCTCGGCCGGCGAGCGCTGCATGGCCATCAGCGTGGCGGTGCTGGTGGGCGACGTGGCCGAGCGCATCATGCCCAAGCTGGTCGAGCGCACCCAGGCGCTCAAGGTGCTCAACGGCACCAACCTCGCGGCCGAGATGGGGCCCATCGTCACGGCGGCCGCGCACACGCGCATCGCGGGCTACATCGAGGCCGGCGCGAAAGAGGGCGCCACCCTGCGGGTGGACGGCCGGGGCTTCCAGGGCGGCGACGCGGGCGAGGGCTGCGACCACGGCTTCTGGATGGGCGGCACGCTGTTCGACCACGTGACCACCGACATGAAGATCTACAAGGAAGAGATCTTCGGCCCGGTGCTCAGCTGCGTGCGCGTGCCCGACTTCGCCAACGCCGTGCAGATCATCAACGACCACGAGTTCGGCAACGGGGTGAGCTGCTTCACACGCGATGGCCACGTGGCGCGCGAGTTCGCGCGGCGCATCCAGGTCGGCATGGTCGGCATCAACGTGCCGATCCCGGTGCCCATGGCCTGGCACGGCTTCGGCGGCTGGAAGAAGAGCCTGTTCGGCGACATGCACGCCTACGGCGAGGAAGGCGTGCGCTTCTACACCAAGCAGAAGTCCATCATGCAGCGCTGGCCTGAAAGTATCGGGAAAGGTGCGGAGTTCATCATGCCCACGGCAAAGTAGGTTCCCCCTGCGCGCCTTCGGCGCTTCCCCCCGGTGGGGGGTCGCTGTCTTGGGCCGGCGGAGCCGGACCCTTGACAGCCCTGGTATCTTCGCCGGCGACATCACAACGACAACAACATTGGGACAAGCATGAGTGAGACGACCTTCGACTACATCGTGATCGGTGGCGGCACCGCCGGTTGCCTGATGGCCAACCGGCTGTCCGCCGACCGGAGCAAGCGGGTGCTGCTGATCGAGGCCGGCCGCAAGGACGACTACCACTGGATCCACATTCCCGTGGGTTACCTGTACTGCATCGGCAACCCGCGCACCGACTGGCTCTACCAGACCGAGGCCGAGGCCGGGCTCAACGGCCGTGCGCTGCGCTACCCGCGCGGCAAGACGCTGGGCGGCAGCTCCAGCATCAACGGCATGATCTACATGCGCGGCCAGTCGCGCGACTACGACCAGTGGGCCACGCTCACCGGCGACGACGCCTGGCGCTGGGAGAACGCGCTGCCCGATTTCAAGCGCCACGAGAACCACTACCTGGGCGACGAGCAGAACGCCGCCCAGCGCGACCCGAACTTCCGCGCGTACCACGGCCACGGCGGCGAATGGCGGGTGGAGAAGCAGCGCCTGCGCTGGGACGTGCTCGACGCGTTCGCCGAAGCCGCGCAGCAGGCCGGCATCCCGCACAGCATCGACTTCAACCGCGGCGACAACGAAGGCGTGGGCTATTTCCAGGTGAACCAGAAGGAGGGCCTGCGCTGGAACACCGCGCGCGCCTTCCTGCGCCCGACCTGTTATGGCCGACCCAACTTCGAGCTGTGGAACAGCGCGCAGGTCACGCGCCTGGTGACGCAGCGCGGCGCCGACGGCGAGCTGCGCTGCACCGGGGTGGAGGTGTGGGACGGCGTGGCGCACGTGACCGCCGAGGCCACCAGCGAGGTGGTGCTCTGCGCCGGCGCCATCGGCTCGCCGCAGATCCTGCAGCTCTCGGGCATCGGCCCGGCCGCGCTGCTGCGCCAGCACGGCATCGACGTGGTGGTGGACCTGCCTGGCGTGGGCGCGAACCTGCAGGACCACCTGCAGATCCGCTCGGTCTACACCGTCAACGGCGCGCCCACGCTCAACGTGCTGTCCTCCTCGTGGATGGGCAAGGCGCGCATCGGGCTGGAATACCTGTTCAAGCGCAGCGGGCCGATGAGCATGGCGCCGTCGCAGCTGGGCGCCTTCACGCGCAGCGACCCGGCCCAGCCCTACGCCAACCTCGAATACCACGTGCAACCGCTCTCGCTCGATGCCTTCGGCGAGCCGCTGCACAGCTTCCCGGCGTTCACCGCCAGCGTGTGCAACCTCAACCCCACGAGCCGGGGCACGGTCAACATCCGCAGCGCGAACTTCGAGGACGCGCCGCTGATCGCGCCGAACTACCTGAGCACGCCCGAAGACCGGCAGGTCGCGGCCGACAGCCTGCGCGTAACGCGCAGGATCGTCGCGCAACCGGCGCTGGCCAAGTACCAGCCCGAGGAGTTCAAGCCCGGCCTGCAGTACCAGACCGACGAGGAGCTCGCGCGCCTGGCCGGCGACATCGCCACCACCATCTTCCACCCGGTGGGCACCACCAAAATGGGCCGCGCCGACGACCCCATGGCCGTCGTCGACAGCCACCTGCGCGTGCGCGGCGTGGCCGGGCTGCGCGTGGTGGACGCGGGCGTGATGCCCACCATCACCAGCGGCAACACCAACAGCCCCACGCTCATGATCGCGGAGAAGGCCGCGACCTGGATCGTGGCAGGAGAGTGACCCCCCTGCGCCGCTGACGCGGCTTCCCCCCTGAGAGGGGGGACGACCCCTGGGGCCGGCGGAGCCGGACCCTCGGTGTCTCTGGATGCGATTACCTCAACCGGCCGACGTACTGGTTTCCGTCACCTTTGCCGCGCAGCGCCTCGGTGGCGACGTCGAGCAGGGTCTTGCGCGGCGGCACGCCCATGGCGGGAATGGCCGCCTCCAGCTTCTCGGCCCAGGGCAGCAGCTCCTCGTGCCCGTCGCTCGCGGCTTTTTCGCGCGCATGGCGCACGATCTCGCGCGCGTAGTCGGCGTTGGTCGCCATCCACTCCGTGTCCGTCACCCGGCCGGTCTTGCGCCGCAGCAGCACGTGCAGGTGGGCGGCGATGGCGAAGGGGTCGGGCGCGGTGCTCATGGGGGGGGTGCCGCTGCTCAGTGGCCGAGCTGTTCGTTGTGCAGGGACACATCCAGCCCGGCGCGCTCCACGCCCTCGCGCACGCGCAAGGTGGTGAAGCGCGAGGTGATCCACAGCACGACCGCCGTCATCACCAGGCTGTAGGCCAGCACCGCCACGCAGGCGATCAGCTGTGCCAACAGGCTGGCCTGCACGCCTGATATGGCCGGGTCGGCCAGCACGCCGGTGAGCAGCGCGCCCACCAGGCCGCCCACGCCGTGCACGCCGAACACATCGAGCGAGTCGTCCGCGCGCAGCTGGCGCTTGAGCGCGGTCGCGCCCCAGTAGCAGGCCACGCCGGCCACCAGGCCGATGAGGAGCGCGCCGCGCGGCGTGACGAAACCGGCCGCCGGCGTGATCGCCACCAGCCCGGCGACCACGCCCGAACACAGGCCCAGCAGCGAGGCGCGCTTGCGCGCCAGCCACTCGGCGGCCATCCAGGCGAGCGCGCCCGAGGCGGCCGCCACGTGCGTGACCAGCAGGGCCAGGCCCGCGCGGCCGTCGGCGGCCAGGGCCGAGCCGGCGTTGAAACCGAACCAGCCCACCCACAGCAGGCCGGTGCCGGCCATGGTCAGGCCCAGGTTGAACGGCACGAAGGGCTCCTGCCCGTAGCCCGAGCGTGGGCCCAGAGCGTAGGCGCAGACCAGGGCGGCGGCGCCGGCGTTGATGTGCACCACCGCGCCGCCGGCGAAATCCAGCGCACCCAGCTGCGCGAGCCAGCCGCCCGGCTCCCACACCCAGTGCGCGACCGGCGCGTACACCAACAGCAGCCACAGGCCGGCGAACAGCAGCAGCGCGCCGAAGTGCATGCGCTCGACCAGCGCGCCCACCACCAGCGCGCAGGTGATGATGGCGAAGGTGAGCTGGAACATCGCGAACACCGATTCCGGCACGTGCTGCGCGATGTGGCTCACCGCCACCTGGCCGGTGGTTCCCAGGTAGTCCATGCCCGAGAAGCCCATGCGGCCAAGACCGCCGATGAAGCCGCCCAGCGCGCCGCCGGGGGTGAAGGCCAGCGAATAGGCCAGCGCGAACCACAGCACGCTGACCACGGCGGCGATGCCGACCACGCTCGCCATGGTGTTGATCACGTTCAGGCGGCGCACCATGCCGCCATAAAACAGGGCGATGCCCGGCAGCGTCATGAGCAGCACCAGCGCGGTGCTGACCATGAGCCAGGCCGTGTCGGCCCCCCGGATGGCGCTGGCCGCGACCAGGCCTGGTGCATCGAGCGTGACTTTTGTCACGGCTTCTGTGGTTTCGCCTTGCGAGGCGGCCAAAAGTGGCCAGAGCAAGGTGGGCAGGAGCAGGCCCCGCCGAACGAAATAGCGGTATTGGTGCATGAATGGCTCTCTTCCAACGACGAACAGACCGTTGCATTTCCTGTGCCAAACCGCCAAAAAGCAAGGGAAAGCCCGGATGCACAGCCCTGGTGCGGGCCGCTACAGTGCATGCACTCGCCAACAGCGCCCAGCGCTGGTGACCGCGGGGGACCGAGGAGACAACCCAGTCCAATTCGAACAACGGTTTCAGCGTCCTCCAGAGATGCCAGATTCCTCGAGCCGACCCCACAAGGGTCGGCTTTTTTTTGCCCGGGGCCGCCCGGCGACAATCCTGGGATGGAACTGCTTCTGGTCTCGCTGGCGTCGCTGTTCGCCGGTTTTGTCGATTCGATCGTGGGTGGCGGCGGCCTCATCCTGGTGCCGGCGCTGTTCGCGATGTTTCCCACCACCCACCCGGCCACGCTGTTCGGTGTGAACAAGGGCGCCTCGGTCTGGGGCACGGCGGCGGCCACGCTGCAGTACGCGCGCCGGGTCGAGATGCCCTGGCATGCGCTGCTGCCGGCGGCGGCGGTGGGTTTTGCCGGCTCCATGGCGGGGGCCTGGACGGTCACTGTGATCTCGCCCGACTTCCTGCGCCGTGCCCTGCCGCTGGTGCTGCTGCTGGTGCTGGGCTACACCCTGGCGCGCAAAGAGCTGGGTCGGCACCACACGCCGCGCTTCAGCGGCCGCCAGGAAATGCTGGCCGCAAGCCTGCTCGGTGCCGTCATCGGCTTCTATGACGGCTTCTTCGGCCCTGGAACGGGCAGCTTCTTCGTCTTTCTGTTCGTGCGCTGGCTGGGTTACGACTTCCTGCACGCCAGCGCCAGCGCCAAGCTGCTCAACACCGCCACGAACCTGGCCGCGCTGGCGCTGTTCGCCTGGAAGGGCCATGTGTGGTGGCATTTCGTGCTCGCCATGGCCATCGCCAACGTGGTCGGCAGCCTGCTGGGCACGCGGCTTGCCCTGAAACACGGCAGCGGCTTCGTGCGCATCGTGTTCATCTTCGTGGTGAGCGCGCTGATCCTCAAGACCACGTACGACGCCTGGATCCGAAGCTGACACCCACTTCCAAGGAGGCCCTTATGCCGTCTCGCTCCATCCGTGCACAGACCCTGGGTTTTATGGGCTGGCTGGCGCTGGTGCTGCTGGCGGGGGGTCTGGGTGCCCTGGCGTCGGTGGAGGCCGCGTCGTTCTATGTGCAGCTGAACCGGCCCGGCTGGGCGCCACCGGCGGGCGTGTTCGGACCGGTGTGGTCGCTGCTGTATGGGCTGATGGCGGTGGCCGCGTGGCTGGTCTGGCGCGAGCCGGCCCAGCCGTCGCGGGCACCGGCTTTGGTGGTCTTCGTGTTGCAACTGGCGGTCAACGCGCTGTGGTCGTGGCTGTTCTTTGCCTGGCACCGGGGGGCCTGGGCGTTGGCCGATGTGCTGTTGCTGCTGGTGCTGATCGCCACGGCGATCGCGCTGTTCCGGCGCGTGCGCCCGCTGGCCGCGTGGCTGCTGTGGCCCTACCTGGCCTGGGTGGCTTTCGCGAGCGCGCTCACCTGGGCGGTGTGGCGGGCCAACCCGGGCGTGCTGTAGCGCGGGCCCTCAGGGCGCGACCGGGGCGTCGGGCGGCCAGGGCAGGCTGCTGGCCTTGAGCGGCGTGCCGATGGGGGCGCTGGCCTGGCCCACGCGCACGGCGGCCAAATCCTGCGGGTTGGGGTACTGGTCCATCAGCAGGTAGTCGAACACGCGGCGCGCGATCGGGGCGGCGTGTGCCGCGCCGAAGCCGGCGTTCTCCACGATCACCGCCAGCGCCACGCGCGGCTGGTCCACCGGCGCGAAGGCCAGGTACAGCGAGTGGTCGCGCTGGTGCTCTTCGAGCCGGCGCGCGTCGTAGCGCTCCTTCTGCCCGATGGTCACGGCCTGCGCCGTGCCGGTCTTGCCGCCGCTGGCGTAGCCCGCGCCGGCGAACACGCGGGTGGAGGTGCCTTCGGTGGTCACGGCCTGCATGGCGTTGAGCACGATGCGCACGTTCTCGGGCTTGAAGCCGAGGTTTTCGGGCGGCGGGCCGGGCAGCGGCACGCGCTCGCGCGTGATCACGTTCTCGGTCGCCATGGTCAGGTGCGGCTTGTACTTGATGCCGCCGTTGGCCAGCGTCGCCATGGCGTGCGCGATCTGCAGCATGGTGAAGTTGTTGTAGCCCTGGCCGATGCCCAGCGAGATGGTCTCGCCCGCGTACCAGCGCTGCTGCTCGGGCCGCTTGTAGGTGTTGCGCTTCCAGGCCTGGCTGGGCAGCACGCCGCGCACCTCGCCCTTGAGGTCGATGCCGGTGATCTGGCCGAAGCCCAGCGGCTTCATGAAGTCGTGCATGGTGTCCACGCCCATGTCGTTGGCCAGCGAATAGAAATACGTGTTGCTGGACTTGACGATGGCGCGGTGCATGTCGACCGCGCCCAGGCCGTCGCCGTGGCTGCGGAAGCGGTGGCCGCCGAACATCCAGTAGCCGGGGTCGTTCATCACCAGGCTCGCGCTGCGCGAGCCGGTTTCGAGCGCGGCCAGCGCCATGAAGGGCTTGTAGGTGGAGCCGGGCGGGTAGGTGCCGCGCAGGGCCCGGTTCAGCAAAGGCTTGTCCATCGACTCGTTGAGCGCGCGCCAGTTCTCCACGTCGATGCCCTCGACGAACAGGTTGGGGTCGAAGGTGGGCTTGCTCACGAAGGCCAGCACCTCGCCCGAGCGCGGGTCGATCGCCACCAGCGCGCCGCGCCGCTCGCCGAACATGTCCTCCACCAGCTTCTGCAGCTGGATGTCGATCGACAGCACCACGGCGTTGCCCGGCGTGGCCGGCGTGTTGGCCAGCGAGCGCACGGCACGCCCGCCGGCCGAGGTCTCCACGCGCTGGAAGCCGGTGATGCCGTGCAGCTCGCGCTCGTAGCTCTGCTCCGCGCCGAGCTTGCCGATGTATTCGGTGCCGCGGTAGTTGGCCTGGTCCTCTTCCGGCCAGTCGGCGATGAGCTCGGTCTCGCGCTGGTTGATGCGCCCGATGTAGCCGATCACGTGGCTCGCCACCTCGCCGTTGGGGTACTGGCGCAGCAGGCGCGCGCGCACGTCCACGCCGGGGAAGCGGTAGCGCTGCGCCGTGAAGCGCGCGACCTCCACGTCGGTCAGGCGGGTGCGCAGCGGCAGCGAGTCGAAGCGGTGCGACTCCTCCAGCAGCTTGCGAAAGCGGCGCTGGTCGCGCGGCGTGACCTCCACCAGCTCGCTCAGGCCGGCGATGGTGGCGTCCATGTCCTCCACGCGCGAGGGCGTGATCTCCAGCGTGTAGGCCGAGTAGTTGGTGGCCAGGATGCGGCCCTTGCGGTCCAGGATCTGCCCGCGGTTGGGCACCACCGGCAGCACGGCCGTGCGGTTGCTCTCGGCCTGCGCCGCCAGGTCCTCGTGGCGGATCACCTGCAGGTAGACCATGCGAGAGGCGATCAGCCCGAACGCGAACACCACCGTGAGGCCGATCAGCAGCGCCCGGGTGCGGAACTGCGCCAGATCGGCTTCGACGTTGCGGATTTCCGTCATGACCGTGTTTTATCCGAGATGGCAAAGACCGCGTGAGTTTGCCGACCCGCGGCCAGTGCCAGCGCGGAACCGGCTTTGCCGGGCCGCAGCTGGCGCCCCTTGGGGGGTGACGCCGAAGGCGGCGCGGGGGGTGCTCATAGAGGTCTGTTGTCGTCGGGGTTGGGCGCGCGGCGCTGCGGCGCCAGCAGCAGCACGCTCACCACCGGCCAGAGCGCGGCCTCGATCACCGGGGCCAGCAGGTAGAACACGCCGGGGAAGCTGCCACCGGCGGCCATGCGCACCAGCAGTTCGAGCACGTGCGCGGCCACGAACAGCGGCAGCACCTGCACCGACTGGTTGGGCACGCTGAACCAGAGCAGGCGCCGGTGCATGGAAATGCCGAGGAAGCCCAGCGCGGTGTAGGCCAGCGCGTGCTGGCCGAGCAGGGCGCCCTGGTGCACGTCCATGGCCAGGCCAAAGGCAAAGGCCACGCCCACACCGATGCGCAGCGGCTGGTGCACGCTCCAGAACACCAGCACCACGGCCAGCAGATCGGGCACCCAGGCGGCGCGGCCGAACAGGCCCATGTTCATCAGCATGTTGAACACCAGCGCGGCCAGCAGGCTGAACCAGATGAAGCCGGGGTTGGCGGGCAGCAGCAGCTGCTGGCCGGGACGCATGATCATGGCGCGGTGCTCCGGACACCCGGGCGGTTGGCGCGCGCCGGGCGGGGGGTGTCGGCGGCTTCGGCCAGGGGGGAGGGCGGAACCGAGGCCGCGATGGAGCCCAGCACCAGCACGTGCAGCGTGCCCTGCACGCGGGCCAGGGGCTCGCACTGGATGCGCGCGAAGGACGACTCGGCCTGGCGCTCGACCAGGGTCACGCGCGCCACCGGCAGGCCGGCGGGGTAGACGCCGTCCACGCCGCTGGTGGAGAGCAGGTCGCCTTCGGCGATGTCGGCGCTGGCCAGGGTGTAGCGCAGCTCCAGGCCGTCGCCGCTGGTGGACGGCTGGCCGTAGGCCACGCTGCGCACGCCGGTGCGCGTGTTGAGCACGGGAATGGCCTGGTCGCGGTCGATCAGCAGCGTGACCTCGGCCACCAGCGGGTAGACCCGCGTGACCTGGCCCAGCACGCCGCTTTCATCGACCACCGGGGAACCTGCCTCGATGCCGTGCGTCTGGCCGCGGTCGATCACGATCTTGCGCGAGTAGGGGTCGGCCGCGTCGTACAGCACCTGGGCGCCGATGGCCTGGGTGCCGATGCGCTCGCGCATGGCCAGCAGTTCGCGCAGGCGCTGGTTTTCCAGGGTGATCTGCTCCAGCTGCAGGCTGCGCTCGGCCTGCACCGCCAGGCGCTGCAGCGCCTGGCCTTCGCTCTTCTGCGCGGCGTGCAACGAGGTGAAGTAACCGCCCGCCATGGAGGCCAGCTGCACCGGCTGCAGCACCGCCCATTGCACGGGGTAGAGCACCACGGCCATGGCGGTGCGGATCGGCTCGGTGAGCCGAAAGCGCAGGTCGGCCACCATCAGGAACAGCGCCAGGGCGCTGAACACCACCAGCTTGGACAGGGCCGACGGACCCTGCTTGAAGAACGGGGGCGGGGTGCGGTCCAGGGTGCCCAGTGGCATGGCGCTCGGAGGGGTCTGGTCGGTGGTGGGGAGGCGCGGCCGCCGGGCGGCGGCCGGGGTTTATTCGCTGGTGAAGATCGTGCCCAGGCGCTCCATGCGCTCCAGGGCCATGCCGCAACCGCGCACCACGCAGGTGAGCGGCTCTTCGGCCACCAGCACCGGCAGGCCGGTTTCTTCGGCCAGCAGGCGGTCGAGGTCGCGCAGCAGCGCACCGCCGCCGGTGAGCATCATGCCGCGCTCGGCGATGTCGGCGCCCAGTTCGGGCGGCGTGTGCTCCAGCGCCATCTTCACGGCCGTGACGATGTTGTTGAGCGGATCGGTCAGGGCTTCGAGGATCTCGTTGCTGGAGATGGTGAAGCTGCGCGGCACGCCCTCGGAGAGGTTGCGGCCCTTGACTTCCATTTCCTTGACTTCGCTGCCGGGGAAGGCCGAGCCGATCTGCTTCTTGATCGCTTCGGCCGTGGGCTCGCCGATCAGCATGCCGTAGTTGCGGCGGATGTAGGCAATGATGGCGTCGTCGAAGCGGTCACCGCCCACGCGCACGCTGCCCTTGTAGACCATGCCGCCCAGGCTGATGACGCCCACCTCGGTGGTGCCGCCGCCGATGTCGACCACCATGGAGCCGGAGGCGTCCGACACCGGCAGGCCGGCGCCGATGGCCGCGGCCATGGGTTCCTCGATCAGGTAAACCTCGGACGCGCCGGCGCCCAGGGCCGATTCGCGGATGGCGCGGCGCTCGACCTGGGTCGAGCCGCAGGGCACGCAGATGATGATGCGCGGGCTCGGCTTGAACATCGAGCGCGGGTGCACCATCTTGATGAACTGCTTGAGCATCTGCTCGGTGACGGTGAAGTCGGCGATCACGCCGTCCTTCATGGGGCGGATGGCCTCGATGTTGCCGGGCACCTTGCCCAGCATGGCCTTGGCCTCGTGGCCGACCGCCTGGATGGTCTTCTTGCCCTGGGGGCCGCCTTCGTGGCGGATGGACACGACGGAGGGCTCGTCGAGCACGATGCCCTTGTTGCGAACGTAGATGAGGGTGTTGGCGGTGCCGAGGTCGATGGCCAGGTCGGTCGAAAATTGCCGACGGAAAGCTTCAAACATGGTGCATGGGTCCTGTGGGGCACGGGCGCGGCTGTGCGCGCTCGTCGCCGGGTATGGGGCCGGGTCGTTGGCCGGGCATCGGTGCTAAGTGGTTGATTCCTAGGCGAAAACCGCAACGGCACGGGCGCTGCCGTTAAACCTTGGATAATACCGTATCCCCTGTGTACAACTGCGCGCAAACAGGGTGCATTTTGTCCAGTTACAAGCCGTTTCAGGGCGGAAAACCCGCAGACGGTGCGTCTCTTCCCCATCCGGAACCCTCTTTTGCCATGTCCCTGACCCCGTCCGACATCGGGCGCATCGCCAACCTCGCGCGCCTGGAGCTCTCCGGCGCGCAGAGCGAGACCATGCGCACCCAGCTCAATGGCTTCTTCGACATCGTCGAGCAGATGAACGCGGTGGACACCACCGGCGTGGAGCCCCTGGCCCATCCCACGGCGGTGATCGACCACGTCTCGCTGCGCCTGCGCCCGGACGTGGCGAGCGAGCCCAACGACCGCGAAGCCAACCAGAAGAGCGCCCCGGCGGTCGAGCGCGGCCTGTTCCTCGTGCCCAAGGTGATCGAATGAACGATCTGCACATCCTGGGCGTGAGCGAGCTGGCCGCCGCCATCGCCGACAAGAAAACCAGCAGCGTCGAGGCCGCCCAGCACCTGCTGGCGCGCGCGAAGCAGCACAGCACGCTCGGCGCTTACCTTTCCTTCAATGAAGAGGCCACGCTGGCCCAGGCCCGCGCGGCCGACGCGCGCATCGCCGCCGGCGAACGCACGCCGCTGCTGGGCGTGCCGCTGGCGCACAAGGACATCTTCGTCACCAAGGACTTCGCCACCACCGCCGGCTCGAAGATGCTGGCGGGCTACCAGAGCCCGTTCGACGCGACCGTGGTGCGGCGCCTGGCCGCGCAGGGCGCGGTGACGCTGGGCAAGCTCAACTGCGACGAGTTCGCCATGGGCGGCAGCAACGAGAACTCGGCCTTTGGCGCGGTGCACAACCCCTGGGACACCACGCGCGTGCCGGGCGGCTCCTCGGGCGGCTCCGCCGTGGCCGTCGCCGCGCGCCTGGCACCCGCCGTCACCGGCACCGACACCGGCGGCTCGATCCGCCAGCCGGCGAGCTTCTGCGGCATCACCGGCATCAAGCCCACCTACGGCCGCTGCTCGCGCTACGGCATGGTGGCCTTCGCCTCCAGCCTGGACCAGGCCGGCCCGATGGCGCGCAGCGCCGCCGACTGCGCGGTGCTGCTCAGCGCCATGGCCGGCCCCGACATCGACCGCGATTCCACCAGCCTGGACCACCCGGCCGAGGACTACACCGCGCTGCTCGGCCAGCCGCGCGAAGGCGCCACCGCCGCTCAGCCGCTCAAGGGCCTGCGCATCGGTCTGCCCAAAGAATTCTTCGGCGAAGGCTGCGCGCCCGACGTGCTCGCCACCGTGCGCGCCGCACTGGCGGAGTATGAAAAGCTCGGCGCCACGCTGGTCGAGGTCTCGCTGCCGCGCACCGAGCTCTCCATCCCGGTCTACTACATCATTGCGCCGGCCGAGGCCAGCTCCAACCTCAGCCGTTTCGACGGTGTGAAGTTCGGCCACCGCGCCGCGCAGTACGGGGACCTGACCGACATGTACAAGAAGTCGCGCAGCGAAGGCTTCGGGCCCGAGGTGCAGCGCCGCATCATGATCGGCACCTACGTGCTCAGCCACGGCTACTACGACGCCTACTACCTGCAGGCGCAGAAGATCCGCCGCCTGATCGCGCAGGACTTCCAGGCCGCGTTCGCGCAGTGCGACCTGATCGCCGGCCCGGTGGCGCCCACCGTGGCCTGGAAGCTCGGCGAAAAGAGCAACGACCCGGTGGCCAACTACCTGGCCGACATCTACACCCTCTCCACCAGCCTCGCCGGCCTGCCCGGCATGAGCGTGCCCGCCGGCTTCGGCGCGGGTGGCCTGCCGGTGGGCCTGCAGCTTGTGGGCAACCATTTCCAGGAAGGCCCGCTGCTGCAGGCCGCGCACGCCTTCCAGCAGGCGACCGACTGGCACACCCGCGCTCCGCAAGGCTATTGACATGAGTTCCAGCAAATCCCTTCTGGTCGGCGGCTACGAGGTGGTGATCGGTTTCGAGACCCACGCCCAGCTCGCCACGCAATCCAAGATCTTCAGCCGCGCGCCCACGGCCTTCGGCGCCGAGCCCAACACGCAGGCCTGCGCGGTGGACCTGGCTTTGCCCGGCACGCTGCCGGTCATGAACCGCGCGGCCGTCGAACTCGCGATCCGCCTCGGGCTCGCGCTCGGTTCGCACATCGCCGAGCAGAGCGTGTTCGCGCGCAAGAACTACTTCTACCCCGACCTGCCCAAGGGCTACCAGATCAGCCAGTTCGAGATCCCGGTGGTGCAGGGCGGCGAGGTCTCGTTCTTCCTCGGTGACGAGAAGAAGACCGTGCGCCTGGTGCGCGCGCACCTGGAAGAAGACGCGGGCAAGAGCCTGCACGAGGACTTCATCGGCCAGAGCGGCATCGACCTCAACCGCGCCGGCACGCCGCTGCTTGAGATCGTGACCGAGCCCGACATCCGCTCCAGCGCCGAGGCCGTGGCCTACGCGAAGGAGCTGCACAAGATCGTCACCTGGATCGGCATCTGCGACGGCAACATGCAGGAAGGCTCGTTCCGCTGCGACGCCAACGTCTCGGTGCGCAAGCCCGGCGCGCCGCTGGGCACGCGCCGCGAGATCAAGAACCTGAACAGCTTCAAGTTCATGCAGCAGGCCATCGACTACGAGGTGCGCTGGCAGATCGAGCAGATCGAGGACGGCCACGCGATCCAGCAGGCCACCGTGCTGTTCGATCCCGACACCGGCGAGACGCGTGCCATGCGCACCAAGGAAGACGCGGCCGATTACCGCTACTTCCCCGACCCGGACCTGCCGCCGCTGGTGATCGCGCGCGACTGGGTGGACCAGGTGAAGGCCGCCATGCCCGAGCTGCCGCGCGCGATGGCCGAACGCCTGGTGCGCGACTACGGCCTGCCCGAGTACGACGCCACCACGCTCACGCAAAGCCCGGCGATGGCCACCTACTTCGAGACGGCGGCCCAGGCCAGCGGCCAGGCCAAGCTGGTCAGCAACTGGATCATGGGCGAGGTCTCGCGCCGGCTCAACGCCGAGGAACGCGACATCGCCGGCGTGCCGGTGAGCGCGGCGCAACTGGCGGCCGTGATCGGGCGCATCGCCGACGGCACGGTGTCGAACAACGCCGCCAAGCAGGTCTTTGACGCCCTGTGGACCGGCGAGGGCCGCGAGGTCGACGCCGTCATCGAGGCCAAGGGCCTCAAGCAGATGAACGACAGCAGCGCGCTGGAGAAGATCATCGACGAGGTGATGGCCGCCAACGCCGAGATGGTCGAGCAGTTCCGCGCCGGCAAGGACAAAGCCTTCAACGCCCTGGTCGGCCAGGCCATGAAAGCGAGCAAGGGCAAGGCCAACCCGCAACAGGTCAACGACCTGCTGCGCCAGAAACTCGGTTGAGGGTCAGCGCCCGGCGGATGCCGGGCTGCCGACGCCGGTGCGGTTGCCGCCCGCGGCCGTCCAGAGCTGGCGCAGCTTGGCCAGCTCTTCGTCGAAGCGGGCGTTGATGCGCTGTTTTTCCTGGACCTGCTCGTCCAGGAAGCGCTTCTGCACCACCATCTGCTTCTCGTTGTCTTCGATCTTGCGCTTGAGCCAGTTGGGCGCCTTGCTGACGTCGTTCTGGTAGAACTCCAGCTCGACGTTGATGTCCTTGCGTTGCGCCACCAGCGCCAGCTCGCGCTTGTTCACCGCGCCGATGACCTCGTCGATCTGCGCCAGGGCGTCGGCCCGCTCCTTGTCGTGCACCCCCTGGTTGGGGTAGCGGATCATCAGGGCGCGTTCGCGGCGCTTTTCTTCCTGCAGGCGGCTGCGCTGTTCCTCTTCCTGTTTGCGCTGGGCGTCGAGCCTGGCGCGCTCGTCGGCGGTGTAGCTCGGCGGCAGCGTCTTGCGCACGGTGCCGCTGTTGCCCAGCTGCTGCTGCTCACGGTCCAGGCATTCGACGATGGGGCGGTCTCGAACGATGGTGTTGCCCTTGGCATCCTTGCAGGTGTACATGCCCGCCTGCGCGTGTGCCGTGTCCCACAGGCCCCCGCCGAGCAACAGCGCGCCACCGGCCAGCCACAGGCGGCGGGAGAGAACGGAGAACAGGGGGTGGTGCAGGGTCATCGTGGAAGAAGGGTCAGGACACGCCGTAGCGTTGCCGGTAAGCCAGCACCCGTTCGCGGTGCGAATCGAACTCGCCGCCAGAGCGGGCGGTCAAATAGTGCAGCAAATCGGCCAGCCTCGCAATCGTGCAGACCTGCATGCCCAGCTCGCGCTGGACATATTGCACGGCGCTGTGGTCCACGTCGCGCACCTGGCCGTCGGCGCCGACCTCGGTGGCCTTTTCCTGGCGGTCCAGTGCGATCGCGATGGCGTGCGGCGTGGCGCCGGCGGCGCGGATCAGCGCGATGGATTCGCGCGCCGCGGTGCCGGCGGACATCACGTCGTCGACGATCAGCACGCGGCCCTTGAGCGGCGCGCCGACCAGGGTGCCGCCTTCGCCATGGTCCTTGGCTTCCTTGCGGTTGTAGGCGAAGGGCACATTGCGGCCCAGTCGCGCGAGCTCGATGGACACCGCCGCGCCCAGTGGAATGCCCTTGTAGGCCGGGCCGAAGATCATGTCGAACTCGATGCCGCTGGCGACCAGGGCTTTTGCATAGAATTGTGCGAGCCGGCCCAGCTTGGCGCCGTCGTCGAACAGACCGGCGTTGAAGAAATACGGGCTCATGCGCCCGGCCTTGGTCTTGAATTCACCAAAGCGCAACACGCCGGCATCGACGCAAAACTGCACGAATTCCTGCGCGAGCGCAGCATCGGGCGCGCCGGCCTTCGCCGCGCCTGTATCCAACACCATGGAGACATCCTTGTTCAAACTGACCAGCCTCAACCTCAACGGCATCCGTTCCGCCACCACCAAGGGGCTGGAGAAATGGCTCGCCGCGCACCGGCCCGATTGTATTTGTGTGCAGGAGGTCAAGGCCCAGGCCGCCGATGTGAGCGGCCGCTTTGAAGAAATCGCCGGCCTCAAGGGGCACTTCCACTACGCCCAGAAAAAGGGTTACTCGGGCACGGCGGTGTACACCCGCCACGAGCCGAGCGACGTGATCATCGGCTACGGTTCAACCGAGTTCGACGCCGAGGGCCGCTTCACCGAGCTGCGCTTCGACACGCCCCAGCGCAAGCTCTCCATCCTGAGCGTCTATTTCCCCAGCGGCTCCTCGGGCCCCGAGCGGCAGGAAGCCAAGTACCGCTTTCTCGATGGCTTCTACCCCCACCTGCAGGCGCTCAAGGGCGGGCGCGAGTTCATCCTGTGCGGCGACGTGAACATCGCCCACCAGCAGAAAGACCTGAAGAACTGGCGCAGCAACCAGAAGAACAGCGGCTTCCTGCCCGAGGAGCGCGCCTGGATGACCAAGCTGCTCGACGAGGCCGGGCTGGTGGACGTCTACCGCCGGCTGCAGCCCGACACCACCGACACCTGCTACACGTGGTGGAGCAACCGGGGCCAGGCCTACGCGAACAACGTCGGGTGGCGGCTGGACTACCACCTCGCCACGCCGGCCATGGCAGCGCTCGCGCGCAGTGAGTCCATCTACAAGGGCGAGAAGTTTTCCGACCACGCGCCGCTGACGATCGAATACGACTTCCAACACTGAGCGAAGGAGCGGCCCATGTTCCCGACGGAGATCCTGCTGGCCTATGTGGCCGCCTGCACCTTGGTGGTGGTGTCGCCCGGGCCCGACAACATCCTGGCCATCGGCCGGGGCCTGAGCCAGGGCCCACTGGCCGCCGCGCTCTCGGCCTTCGGCGCGGGACTGGGCATCCTGTTCCACACGCTCGCGGCCACCTTCGGCCTGTCGCTCATCATCCAGGGCTCGCCCGAGGCGTTCTGGGCCGTGAAGGTGGTGGGCGCGTTGTACCTGCTGTGGCTGGGTTACAAGGCGCTGGTCGCCGGTGACCTGATCTCGTTCCAGCCCTCGGCGCGCGTGCCGCTGCGCAAGGTGCTGCTCACGGGCGTGTTGTCCAACGTGCTCAACCCCAAGCCGGGCCTGTTCGTGCTGGCCTTCCTGCCGCAGTTCGTGAGCGCGGGGCGCGGCCCGGTGGTGGTGCAGATGCTGGTCTACGGCGCGATCTTCGCGCTGATGACGGCGGTGATCTTCGCGCTCATGGGCGGCTTCGCGTCCCGCCTGGCGGGCTGGCTGCAGGCGCGACCGCGCATGGTGCGCGGCGTGAACGTGGGCGCGGGCCTGACCTTCATCGCCGCCGGCCTGTCGGTGCTGTCGCTCAAGCAGCGCAGCGCGTTGTAACCCTCCGGGGCCGGGCGGGCGGCTCAGTCCGACGGGGGCAGGCTGTAGCCGCGCCCCTTCGATGCATGCGCTTCGATCAGCTCGTGCATCAGCCGCATGAACTCCTTGCGGTCCTTGGGCGGGAGCGGCTCAAGAAACAGGTCCTGCGAGCGCAGCATGGGGGGGACCACCTTGGCCAGCAATTGCTCACCCTCTGACGTCGCCGTGACCTGACGGACCCGCTTGTCCGTCGGTGACACCTCGCGTTTGACCAGCCCTCTGGATTCCAGGCGGTCAATCACGTTGCCGATGGTCGACGTGTCAAAGCCGATGGTCCGGGCCAGCGTGCCTTGATCGATGCCCGGCGACTTGCAGATCGTCTGCAGCGACGAGTACTGCACGGGCGTGACATTGATGTCGCCCATCTCCTGCACGAACAACGCCACCACGATCTGGTGAATGCGGCGCGCGTAGTGCCCGGGCAAATCGTTGAGGTCGACCTCGAGGTGTTGTTGGCTCTTCATGACGTGTCCCTAGGGTTAGCCCCAATTTTACGAGAAATGGAATTCACTAAACTGAAATTCAGCATGCTGAATATCAGTATGCGTCCTACTCCATTCTCACCCATCGACAGCAGGAGACGCCTCATGAACTTCCGATACCGACTCCACGGGCTGGTGGCCATCGCCGGCCTCCTGGTCCTTGCCACGGGGGCTCCCGCGCACGCCCAGACCGGGCCCGTCAAGGTCGGGCTGGTCCTTTCGCTGACCGGCCCCTTTGCCGCCACCGGCAAGCAGATCGAAGCCGGCGCCAGGCTCTACCTCACCCGCCATGGCGACACGATGGCGGGCCGCAAGATCGAGTTCGTCGTCAAGGACGATGGCGGCTTGCCGGACCAGGCCAAACGCATCGCGCAGGAAATGGTCGTCAACGACAAGGTGGATGTGCTGGGGGGCTTCGTGCTCACGCCGCTGGCGCTTGCGGTCGCGCCCGTGGCCTCCCAGAGCAAGACGCCGGCCATCGTCATGTCGGCGGGCACCTCCAGCGTCATCGACGCGTCCCCGTTCTTTGTGCGGGTGAGCTTCACCCTGCCGCAGAACTCGGTCGGCGTGGCCGAGTGGGCGCCCCGCAACGGCATCAAGAGCGTGGTGACGCTGGTCAGCGACTACGGCCCGGGCATCGACGCCGAGCTGTCCTTCAAGAAGCGCTTCGAAGCCAGTGGCGGCGCGGTGAAGGAGGCCATCCGGGTGCCGGTGCGAAATCCCGACTTTTCGCCCTTCCTGCAGAAGGTCCGGGACGAAAAGCCCGACGCCGTGTTCGTCTTCCTGCCCGCCGGTGTGGGAACCCAGTTCATGAAGCAATTTGCCTCGCGTGGCTTGGACAAGGCCGGCATCCGGCTGATCGGCACGGGTGACGTGACCGAAGACGACATCCTCAACGACATGGGCGACGTCGCCCTGGGGGTGGTCACGTCTCACCACTACTCCGCCGCGCACCCCTCGCCTGAAAACCAGGCGTTTGTGGAGGCCTTCAAGAAGGCCAATGGTGGCAAGCGGCCGAACTACATGGCCGTGGCTGGGTACGACGGCATGCGCGTGCTCTCGAACGCGTTGAAGTCCACGGGCGGCAAGGGGGGCGAGCCGCTGTTGAACGCGATGAAAGGGCAATCCTTCGACAGCCCGCGCGGGCCTGTGCAGATCGATCCGCAGACGCGAGACATCGTGCAGAACGTCTACATCCGGCGCGTCGAACGCAAGGAGGGCGAGCTCTACAACGTGGAGTTCGATGTCATGAAAGCCGTGCGCGATCCCGGGCGCGGCAACTGATTCCAGGAGATCTCAATGGCTTGGTTGAAAAACGCCTGGTACGTCGCAGGCTTTCAGAACGAACTGGATGGCGGCAAGGTCGTTGCCCGCACCTTTCTGGGAACGCCCGTGGTGATGCTGCGGCACTCCGATGGGCGCGTTGCCGCGCTGGAGGACATGTGTCCTCACCGGCTCATGCCCTTGTCCGCCGGCAAGCGCATCGGCGACGAGCTCGAGTGCGGCTACCACGGCATGCGCTTCGGTGTGACAGGTGTGTGCACGCTGGCACCGGGTCAGTCGCACATCCCGGCGCAGGCCTGTGTGCGCAACTACCCGTTGGCGCAACGCCATGGGCTGCTCTGGATCTGGATGGGGAGGCCCGATCTCGCCGACGCCGACCTCGTTCCCGACATCCGCTGGAACGACCACCCGGAATGGACGCCGTCGCGTGGTTACCACCATGTGGAGGCGGGCTTCCAGTTGTCGGTCGACAACCTGATGGATCTCGGACACGAAAGCTGGGTGCACCTGCGCACCATCGGCCAGGAGGACGAGGAAGCGATTCCCAGCTATCCCGTCAAGGTGACGGTCAAGGGCGAAGGCCTGCTGCACGCGCACCGCGAGATGCCCAACATCGACGCGCCGCCGTTCTTCGCGATGGTGCTGGATCACCAGGGCAAGATCAACCGCTGGCAGACCGCCGTCAGCCTGGCGCCCTCGATCTGCATGACCGATTTCGGCGTGTACCCGGTGGGCACCTCCGCGGACCACGCCTACAGAAGCCATGTCCTGCACCTGCTCACACCGGAGAGCGAGAAGACCACCCACTATTTCTGGTCGGTCGCCCGCAACCGGCGCCTGGACGACGAGGGCCTGACGCAGGCGGTCTGCCGGGCGATCGAGCAGACTTTCGACGAGGATGCCCTGGTGCTCAAGATCCAGCAGTCGCAGGTGAGCAGGCACGGGGGCGCCGTACCGCGCGTGGCCCTGAAGGTGGACGAGGCGCCGATCCGGGCGCGCCGCCTGCTCGAGGCGCTGGTGAGGAAGGAAAACGAGGACCCGAACTTCGTCTACCGGCCGCAACTGATGATGGAAGACACCACGCCCGAGTTGGCGATGGTGTGACAGAGCATGTTGACGATCCTGTTCGATGGCATCGCCTACGGCATGCTGCTGTTCGTCCTGGCGGTGGGTCTCTCGGTGACCATGGGCTTGATGAACTTCATCAACCTCGCGCACGGCGCTTTCGCCATGGTCGGGGGGTACACGACGGTGCTGCTCCTGCAGCGGGCCGAGATGCCCTTCCTGTTGTGTCTGCCCATCGCCTTCCTCGTCGCGGCCGCCCTGGGCGCGGTGCTGGAGGGCACGCTCTACCGGCGCCTGTACCAGCGTTCCCACCTGGACCACGTGCTGTTCTCGATCGGCCTGGTCTTCATGGCGGTGGCGGGCTTTGACTACCACTTCGGCTCCTCGCCGCAAAACGTGCTGCTGCCCCAGTGGCTGATGGGGCGCACCGAGATCGGTTCGGGCGATCTGACGCTGGCCATGGGCCACTACCGCCTGTTCATCATCGGCGTGTGTGCCGCCGTCACGCTGGTCCTGCAATGGATCCTGGCGTCCACGCGCTTTGGTGCCCGCCTGCGCGCCTCCGTGGACGATCAGCGCGTGGCCGCCGGTCTGGGCATCAACGTGAATGTGGTGTTCCTGTCCACCTTTGCGTTCGGCTCCGGCCTTGCGGGCCTGGGGGGCGCGCTCGGCGCGGAAGTCCTCGGGCTGGACCCGACCTTCCCGCTCAAGTTCATGATCTATTTCCTGATCGTGGTGGCCGTCGGTGGAACCTCCTCCGTCACCGGACCGCTGATCGCTGCCATCCTGCTGGGCGTGGCGGATGTCGCGGGCAAGTACTACATCCCCAAAATGGGCGCGTTCATCGTTTACGTCCTGATGATCGCCATCCTGCTCTGGCGCCCCCATGGCCTGTTCGTCCGTCAAGGGAGGCGCGCATGAACCCCATCTGCATCTCGCAGCGCAAGCTGCTGGGCGCCGCGCAATGGCGCTGGTGGGAGCCCGTGCTGTGGGTGGCGGCCTTCGCATCGCCGATCCTGCTGCCCCAGCACGCACACGCCATCGGCGAGATCGCCATCGTCGCGCTGTTCGCCATCTCGCTGGACCTGGTTCTGGGCTACGCCGGCATCGTGTCGCTGGGGCATGCGGCCTTCTTCGGTCTGAGCGCCTACGCGGCGGCGTTGTTCGCCAAGCATGTGCATCCCGACCCCTTGCTGGGGCTGGTGATGGGGGTGTTGCCCGCGGCGCTGCTGGGTTTTGTGGCCAGTTTCACGGTTCATCGGGGAACCGATCTCACCCGCGTGATGGTGACCCTGGGCACCTCGTTGATCCTGCTCGAGGCGGCGAACAAGCTGGACTGGCTCACCGGCGGGGCGGATGGCTTGCAAGGTGTCGCGATGGCGCCGGTGCTCGGGCGCTTCGAATTCGACCTGGTGGGCCGCACGGCCGCCTACTACGCGCTGTCCGTCTTGCTGGTGTGCTTCCTGGTCGTGCGTCGGGTGATGAACTCCCCCTTTGGCATGTCCATGAAAGCGATCCGCGACAACCGCCTGCGCGCCACCGCCATCGGCATCCCGGTCAACTCGCGGCTGACCGCCGTGTACACCCTCGGCGCGGCGCTCGCCGGCGTGTCGGGCGCGCTGCTGGCGCAGACCTCTGCGTTCGCCTCGCTGGATGTCTTTGACTTCCACCGCTCGGCCGATGTGCTCCTGATCCTCGTCATTGGCGGCGCGGGCTGGCTGTACGGCGGTGTGATCGGGGCCATTGTCTTCAAGTCCCTGCACGGAGTGGTTTCCGGCCTCACACCCCAGTACTGGACCTTCTGGCTGGGCCTGTTCCTGGTGGTGCTGGTGCTGGTCGGCCGCGATCGCCTGGTGCGCCCCTGGCGCTGGTTCGGGCCCTGGCGGAAAGTGACCCGACGACAACAGGGGATCGCGACCAAGGTGGGAGGTGAAGCATGAAGGACGTGGTTCTGGCCGCCGAGGGGCTGGTCAAGCAGTTCGGCGGCATCACCGCCACCGGCAACGTGACGCTGGGCATCGAACGCGGCGCGCGGCATGCGCTGATCGGCCCCAATGGCGCCGGCAAGACGACGCTGGTCAACCTGCTGACGGGTGTGCTGGATCCCACGAAAGGGCGCATCGTGCTCGAGGGGAAGGACATCACGGGGCTGTCCCCGCACGAACGCGTCAAGCGCGGCCTGGTGCGCACCTTCCAGATCAACCAGTTGTTTCCATCCATGACGCCTCTGGAGACGCTGGCGCTCGTGATCGCCCAGCGCGCGGGAGACGGCGCGTCGTTCTGGCGCCCTTTGGGGCGCAGCGAGCAAGTGGCGCGCGAGGCCGATCGCCTGCTCGAACAGTTCCATCTGGAGCCGGTGGCCGATGTGCCGACGGAACGGTTGCCGTATGGCAAGCGCCGCCTTCTCGAGATCGCGATGGGCCTGGCTTGCCGCCCCCGGGTGCTGCTGCTCGACGAGCCCGTGGCCGGCGTGCCGGCGGGGGAGCGGGAAGAGATTCTCCGAACGGTCGCCTCGTTGCCGGACGACGTGTCGGTGCTCCTGATTGAACACGACATGGACCTCGTCTTCAGCTTCGCCCGCAGCATGACCGTTCTGGTGAACGGGTGCGTCCTCACCGAAGGAACGCCCGATGAGATCGCCCGCGATCCGCGCGTGGCCGAGGTGTACCTCGGCCATGGACAGGAGGTCCCTGCATGAGCGCGCTGCTTCAACTGGAGAACGTGTCGGCGGGGTACGGCGAGGCCGTTGTGCTGCATCACGTGTCGTTTGCCTTGAACGAAGGCGCCACCCTGGCGCTGCTGGGCCGCAACGGCGTCGGGAAAACGACGCTGATCGACACCCTGGCGGGGGCGACCCGCCAACATGCCGGCCACATCCGGTTGGCGGGCCGATCGCTGCAGGGCCTGGCCTCGCACCAGCGCGCCGCATCGGGCATCGGCTGGGTGCCACAGGAGCGCAACATCTTCAGATCGCTGACGGTCCACGAGAACCTGAGCTCGGTGGCCCGCCCGGGGCATTGGACGCCGACTCGCGTCTACGAGATGTTTCCCCGGCTGGCGGAACGCAAGTCCAACCTGGGCACGCAACTGTCCGGAGGGGAACAGCAGATGCTGGCGGTGGGACGGGCGCTGGTGCTCAATCCGAGGCTGCTGCTGCTGGACGAGCCGCTGGAAGGCCTCGCTCCCATCATCGTGGAAGAGCTCCTGCGGGCCATCCGGCGCATCACGCGCGACGAAGGCATCTGCGCCATCATCGTCGAGCAGCACCCCCAGGCCATCCTGCGGATCAGCGACCAGGCCGTCGTGCTCGATCAAGGCGCGGTGCGTTTCGATGGCCACGCGGAGGAACTGCTGAACGACCGGACCCGGCTCGACGCCTTGATCGGTCTGTCCCAGGGCGCGTCCGGTTCGGCCCGTCCCGCGCGAGAGCCTCAACGATGACCGCCTGTTCCAATCCCCTGCGCGTTCGCGTGATGCGCAAAGAACCCCTGGCGCGCGACATCGCCCTGTTCGAATTGAGGGCCGAGGGGGCTTCGGTGCTGCCGGCGTTCGCCGCCGGCTCGCACATCGATGTCTTTCTTCCCAATGGCCTCACCCGCCAGTACTCGCTGTGCAACGATCCTGCCGAGGCGCACCGGTACCAGATCGCGGTGCTCAAGGATCCCCATGGCCGTGGGGGATCCCGGGCCATGCACGAGTCCGTGCAAACCGGCGATGTGATCTCCATCAGCGCACCGAAGAACCACTTTCCCCTGGCGCACGCGGCCGACTCGTCGCTGCTGCTGGCCGGCGGCATCGGCATCACGCCGCTCCTGTGCATGGCCGACCGGCTTTCGGCCCTGCAGCACCCCTTCGAGATGCACTACTGCGCGCGCTCCGTGGAGCGAATGGCCTTCCGGGACCGCATCGGCCGTTCTGGCTACGCGGACAGGGTGGCGTTCCACTTTGACGATGGCGCCTCTGATCAGCGGCTGGACATCGGCGAGCTGCTGCGGGACCCTCGGCGCGGCGTTCACCTGTACACCTGCGGCCCGCAAGGCTTCATGGATGCCGTGCTGTCCACGGCCCGCCAGGCCGGCTGGCCCGAGGACCGGCTGCACCATGAGTTTTTCAACGCCCGGCCGGTCCAGAAGAGCGATGACGGCGGCTTCGAGGTTCAGTTGGCCAGCTCGGGTCGCGTGATCCACGTGCCGGCGGACCAATCCGTGACCGCCGCGCTGGCCGCGGCGGGCGTGCCTGTGCCGACCTCCTGCGAGCAGGGTGTGTGCGGCACCTGCCTGACGCGCGTCGTGGCGGGCGAACCGGATCACCGCGACCTGTACCTCTCACCGCAGGAGCAGGCCTCCAACAGCCAGTTCCTGCCTTGCTGCTCTCGGGCCAAATCGGCCCGTCTGGTTCTGGACCTCTGACGATCCCGGGCGGCCTTCGAATCGTCAGATGCCTGGCGTTTAAAGTACGGTCGCCCGTTCGACGGCGTTCCATCCTGATTCGCAAAGACCAGTCCCGATCCATGCTCCGCTACCACACCGTTCCCGTCACCGCGTTCGCGCAGAACTGCTCCCTCGTCTGGTGCGACGACACCATGGACGCGGCGGTCATCGATCCCGGCGGTGACCTGGAGCGCCTGTTGGCCGAGGTGCAGCGGCTGGGCCTGAAGCTCAAGGCCATCTGGCAGACCCATGCGCACATCGACCACGCGGGTGGCACGGCCGAACTCGCGCGCCGCCTGAGCCTGCCCATCATCGGCCCGCACCCGGGCGACCAGTTCTGGATTTCGGGCCTGCCGCAGCAGGGCGCGATGTTCGGTTTTCCACCGGCCGAGGCCTTCACGCCCACGCGCTGGCTGGCCGATGGCGACACGGTGCAGATCGGCCATTGCACGTTGAACGTGCGGCACTGCCCGGGGCACACGCCGGGCCACGTGGTGTTTCATTCGCCGCAGGCCAAGCGCGCCTTCGTGGGCGATGTGCTGTTCGCCGGCAGCATCGGTCGCACCGATTTCCCGCAGGGCAATCACCAGCAGCTGATCGACAGCATCACGGGCCGCCTCTGGCCCATGGGAGACGACACGGTGTTCATTCCCGGCCATGGGCCGGAGAGCACCTTCGGCCGGGAGCGCCAGAGCAACCCGTACGTGCGCGGGACCTGAGCTCAGCCCTTGCGGGCCTGTTCGTAGAGGCTCTGCACCTTGGGCACGTTGGCTTCCAGTTCGCGGATGCGATCAGGGCCGCTGGGGTGGGTGGAGAGGAAGCTTGCGCCCGAGCCCCCGCCGTTGGCGGCCATCTTCTGCCACAGGCTCACGCTGGCGCGCGGCTGGTAGCCCGAGCGGGCCGCGAGTTCCAGGCCCACCAGGTCGGCCTCGGTCTCGTCCTCGCGGCTGAACTTGAGGGTGAGCAGCTGCGTGCCGAGGTTGGCGGCCACGTCGCCCAGCTGGCCCAGGCCCAGCAGTTGTGCCGCAATCGACAGGCCGATCCCGGTGGCGTTGCTCTTGGCCACGCGCGAGCGGGCGTGCTCGCGCAGCGCATGCGCCATTTCGTGGCCCATGATCATCGCGGTCTCGTCGTCGGTGAGGCCGAGCTTTTCCAGGATGCCGGTGTAGAACGCGATCTTGCCGCCCGGCATGCAGAAGGCGTTGATCTGCGTGCTCTGGATCAGGTTGACTTCCCACTTCCACTGCGTGGCGCGCTTGTTCCATTGCGCCGAGTGGGGAATGATGCGGCGCGCGATGGTGCGCAGGCGCTGCACCTGCGGGTGGCCGTCGGGCATCAGCACCTTCTTGGCGTTGGCCTCGGCCATCATCTGGCCGTACTGCTGGCCGGCGGCGTTTTCCAGCTCATCGGCCGGCACCAGCTTGCGCAGCGTGGAGCCCTCGCCCACGTTCACCTGCGCGACGGCCGGCAGGGCCGACGCCGCGGCGGCGGCGGTGCCCGCCAGCACGAAGGCGCGGCGGGCCGACCACACGTGTTCGGGCCGAGGGGTCTCAGGGGCGGGGGACTTCAGGTCGCAGAGCAGGCACATGCGTGAATAATAGACAAAGCCGGGCATTTGTGCCTGCACCTTTTTTCCTTTTATCCACTTCCATGTCCGTGCCCCCCACCTTGCCGCAGACTGCCCCCACGGACGCTGACACCACCGCCCGACCCACCTGGGGCGAGACCTTGCGGGTGTACCTGGAGCCGGCCAGCCTGCGCATGTTCGCGCTCGGGTTCTCCGCCGGCCTGCCGCTGCTGCTGGTGCTGGGCACGTTGAGCTTTCGCCTGCGCGAGGCCGGGCTGGACCGCACCACGATCGGCTACCTGAGCTGGGTCGGCCTGGCCTACGGCTTCAAATGGTGCTGGGCGCCTTTGGTGGACCGCCTGCCCATTCCGCTGCTCACGCGCTGGCTCGGCCGGCGGCGCAGCTGGTTGCTGCTGTCTCAGGCGTTGATCATGGCCTCGCTGGTGGGCATGGCGCTGGCCGATCCGCGCACCGAGCTCCAGCTGGTCGTGTGGTGCGCCCTGGCCGTGGCGTTTGCCTCGGCCACGCAGGACATCGCACTGGACGCCTTCCGCATCGAATCGGCCGACGTGCGCCACCAGGGCGCGCTGGCCGCCACCTATCAGACCGGTTACCGGCTGGCCATGATCTGGGCCGGGGCGGGCGTGCTGTGGATCGCCGCCCGCGCGGAAATCGCCCCCGCCGCCGGGGCCACCGCACCCGGCGCGCTCTACCAGCAGGCGGCCTGGACCACCGCCTACCTGGTGATGGCCGCGAGCATGCTCGTGGGGGTGCTCACGGTGCTGTTTTCGCGCGAACCCGCGCGCGTGGCCTTGCCGCCAGCGAAGAACGCCGCCGACTGGCTGCGCGGCGCGCTGGTCGAGCCCTTTGCCGACTTTCTGCGGCGCTACGGCAAGCAGGCGCTGCTGATCCTGGCGCTGATCGGTGTCTACCGCATCAGCGACGTGGTGATGGGCATCATGGCCAACCCCTTCTATGTGGACATGGGCTACACCAAGGACGAGGTGGCGGCCGTGACCAAGGTGTTCGGCGTCATCATGACGCTGGTCGGCGCCTTCATCGGTGGTGCGCTGTCGCTGCGCCTGGGCGTGATGCGGGTGCTCATGCTGGGCGCCGTGCTCTCGGCCGCGAGCAACCTGCTGTTCGCCTGGCTGGCGGGGCATGGGCACGACGTGACGGCGCTGATCCTGGTGATTTCCGCCGACAACCTCAGCGCCGGGGTGGCCTCGGCGGCGTTCATCGCCTACCTCTCGGGCCTGACCAATGTGCGCTACTCGGCCACGCAGTACGCGCTGTTCAGTTCGATGATGCTGCTCGCGCCCAAGTGGCTGGCGGGCTACTCGGGCGCTTTCGTGGATGCCTACGACTACCCGACCTTCTTCATCGCCACGGCCTGCCTGGGTGTGCCGGTGCTGCTGCTGATCTGGCTGGCGACGCGCCTGGCACCGGTCGAGCCCAAGGCCTGAGGCTCAAGCTTCCAGCAGGGCCTTGACGGCCGGCTTCTGCACCTTGCCCAGCGCGGTCTTGGGCAAGGCCGCCACGCGGTGCCATCGGCGCGGCCACTTGTAGCGCGCCAGCCGGCCGTCCAGAAAGCCCTGCAGCGCGGCCGCCCAATCTTCGGCCGCGCCGTCGCGCAGCACCACCACGGCCACCACCGCCTCGCCCCAGCGCGGGTCGGCCTGGCCGACCACCGCACATTCGACCACCCAGGGGTGCTGCACCAGCAGGTTCTCGATTTCGGCGGGGTAGATGTTCTCGCCGCCCGAGATCAGCATGTCCTTGGCGCGGCCGACCACGGTGAAGCTGCCGTCGGCCGCCTGTTGCGCGAGGTCGCCGCTGTGGAAGAAGCCTTCGGCGTCGCAGGCCGGCTGGTCGGGCCAGTAGCGTTGCACCACATTGGGCCCACGCAGCCACAGCTCGCCGACCTGGCCGGCGCCCACCGGCTGGCCTGCGGGGTCGCGCAGCGTCACCTGCACGCCGGGCGCGGGCCAGCCGCAGGCGCCCAGGTGGCTGGCCGCATGGGCGGGCGGCAGGGCGATGGAGAACGGGCCGGTCTCGGTGCTGCCGTACACATTGCACACCGGCACGCCGCGTGCGTGGCAGGCTTCGATGAGCGGGGCGGGCAGCAGGCTGGAGCCGGCCCAGATGGCGCGCAGGCTGCCCAGGTGGGTGCCGGACCAGTCGGCGTGCGTGGTGAGCGCCTGCAGCGTGGCGGGCACCTGCAGCGTGAGAGTGGGACGGTCGTCGTGCAGACTGCGCAAGGTGGTGCCGGCGTCGAATCGGCTGTGCAGCAGCACCTGCGCGCCCACGGAGAGCGCCGGCAGGGTCTGGATGCACAGGCCACCGACATGGAACAGCGGCAGCACGGCGAGCACCGTGTCGTGTTCGCTCAGGCCCTGCACTTGTGCGGCGATCGCCATGTTGGCCAGCAGGTTGCCCTGGGTGTGCACCGCACCCTTGGGCGCGCCTGTGGTGCCCGAGGTGTAGACCAGCAGCGCCGGGTGGTCGGCGCTGCCCTGCTCGCCTGCGCCGTTGGCCACGGGATCGACCGGCAGGCCGTCCAGGTGGAGCGTGGCGGGGTGGGCGAGCGATCGGGCCGCGTCGGCCAGCGCCGTGTCGTGCACCAGCAGGGTGGGGCCGCAATCCTGCAGCAGCGCGGCCCACTCGGCGGGCGAGAGGCGGTGGTTCAGCGGCACCAGCACCGCGCCCAGGCGCGCCAGCGCGAAAAGCAGGGCGATCTGCGCCGGGTGGTTCAAACCCAGCCAGGCCACGCGGTCGCCCTCGCGCACGCCGTGGGTGCGCGCGAGCCCCTGCGCCAGCGCGTCCGCGTGCCGGGCCAGTTCGGCAAACGACAGCTGGCCCCAGCGCGGGTCGGGGCTGGCCCGGCCCGGCTCGCGCCAGCGCAGCGCCGCCGCCTGCGGTCTTGCCTGGGCCTGCTGGCGCAGCAGAGCGGCCAGCGAACCGGCAGGCAGGGCGGGGGGCGGGGTGGGCGGTGCCATTTACATGACTTTACGTGACCCGAAAGCCCGCTTCACACAGCGCTGACACGATGATGGGCTCCGGCGCCCGCCGCTACACTGAAAACCATGAACGCTCCCCTGCTGATGATTGAAGACGACGGCCGCCTCGCGCAGATGGTGGTGGAGTACCTGGGCCAGTCGGGTTTCGAGGTGACCCACGCCAGCGATGGCGAAGCCGGCCTGGAGCAGTTGCAGCTCATTCAGCCGCAGCTGGTGATCCTGGACCTGATGATGCCCGGCATCGATGGGCTGGAGGTCTGCCGGCGCATCCGTTCGATGCCGGGTGAAGCCGCGCGCGTGCCGGTGCTCATGCTCACGGCCAAGGGCGACCCCATGGACCGCATCATCGGCCTGGAACTCGGCGCCGACGACTACCTGCCCAAACCCTTCGAACCGCGCGAGCTGCTCGCGCGCGTGCGCGCCGTGCTGCGCCGCCGTGGCGAGCCCACCGGCAGCGCGGCCGTGTCGCGCTCCACGCCGGTGCTGCGTTTCGGTTCGCTCGACATCGACCGCGACGCCCGCACCGTGCAGGTGGCCGGCCAGCCCTGCGAGCTGACCTCCTACCAGTTCGATCTTCTGGTCGCCATGGCCGAGCGCGCGGGCCGGGTGCTCACGCGCGACCAGATCATGGAAGCGGTGCGCGGCCGCGAGCTCGAAGCCTTCGACCGTTCGATCGACGTGCACATCGGGCGCATCCGCAACGCCATCGAGGCCGACAGCAAGGACCCCAAGCGCATCCTCACGGTGCGCGGCGTGGGCTACGTGTTCGCGAAGCAGCAGGAATGAGTTCGCTCTTCGGCTCCCGGCTGTACGTCCGCATCTGGCTGGCGGTGGTCGCCGCGGTCACGGTGCTGACGTTGGTCACGGGTTGGCTGTGGCAGCAGGCGCTGGACGAAGACCGCGCCGAGCGTGAGGCGCGGGTGACCCGCACGATCATCGTGCGCGATGGCGCGCGCGAAATCGTGGGGCAGGCGCCTGCGCGGGCGGTCAGCATTCCCGGCGAGGGCTGGGAATTCGAGGTGGTGATGAAGGATGGGCAGACCCTGTACGTGCTGCTGCCGCGCCCGCCCCGCCCGTCCGGGGGCAACAACCCGGGGCGCCGCGCGCCCGAGTGGTTCCAGACACCGACCGGGTTTGCCTGGCTGCTCGGCCTGGTGGCTTTCGCCGTGGCCCTGGGCGCCTACCCCATCGTGCGGCGCCTGACCAAGCGCCTCGAAGCGCTGCAGAAGGGCGTGGAGCGCTGGGGCGACGGTGACCTCTCCACCCGGTTGCCCATGCAGGGGCAGGACGAGGTCGCGTTTCTGGCCACCCGTTTCAACGCCGCGGCCGAACGGGTGCAGACACTGCTGCAATCGCACAAGGCCTTGCTGGCCAATGCCTCGCACGAACTGCGTTCGCCATTGGCCCGCATCCGCATGGGCTTGGAGCTGCTCGACAAGGACAACGCAAGGGCGCCGCAGCGCGCCGAGATCGCCCGCAGCATCGAAGAACTCGACCAGCTGATCGACGAGATCCTGTTGGCGAGCCGGCTGGACCTGATCGACGCGCGCGACGCGAGCGCGCTCGGCCCCACGGAAGAGGTCGACCTGGTGGGCCTGGCGGCCGAAGAATGCGCGCGCACCGGTGCCGACCTGGAGATCGCGGCCGGTGCCACGCCCGTGCTGGTGCACGGCCAGGCCCGCCTGCTGCGCAGGGTGTTGCGCAATCTGCTGGAAAACGCGCGCCGCTATGGCCATGTCGGCGCGTCGGCCGATTCGCAGGTGCGCCTGAGCATCTTTGCGCCCACGTCTGCCCCGGGGCAGGGCGCACCGCGCGTGACACTCTGGGTGGAGGATCGGGGCCCCGGGGTGCCCGCCGATCAGCGCGCGCGCATCTTCGAGCCCTTTTACCGCCTGCCCGGCGCCAGCGAACGCGAAGGCGGGGTGGGCCTGGGCCTGTCGCTGGTGAAGACGATCATCGAGCGCCACGGGGGCCGCGTGCGCTGCGAGGACCGTCCCGGCGGCGGCGCGCGCTTCGTGGTGGACCTGCCGGTCTGACGGATGGCGAGGCAGGCCAGCTGCCGCTGGTCTGCTGAGCTGGCGGAGATTTCGCGCGCCCGGATGTCGGTCACGAGGCCGTTCTTGGATTCCGAGGGGATTTTCGGGTTTTATTCACCAAGAAAACGGCCCGGTTCCCACAAATGGGGGATGGCCGAAAACAGAGCCTCAGCGCACAATTCGCATCGATGCTGTCACAACATCAGAACAACGGATCCGGCAAACACCACACGTCATGAAAAACGTTTGAATCTGGTCTCCCAACGACGTCCCTTCAAGGACTTTCAAAAGCCACCCTGCGGTGGCTTTTTTTTGTTCAGACGCGGGTGGATTCCAGGCTGCTCCCCGGAGAGGAGTGCAGCCAGTCAACGACCTCTCCGGTGGGTTGGTAGCCCTGCACGCAAGCCTGCAACAGGGCCCGCAAGGTGGTCACGTCGTTCGACTCCATGGCCTCTTCCAGCGACTTCAGCAAGGCCTGCAGCTCGCTCCAGGGCAGCATGTCTTCCTGTGCCTTCATGATGCGAGCGTGTTGCGTGGGTTGAGGGTTGTCGCCGATCAGCAGCTCCTCGTACAGCTTCTCGCCCGGTCGCAGCCCGGTGATCTGGATCTCGATGTCGCCAGTGGGGTTCTGCTCGCTCTTCACCTGCAGGCCCGAGAGTTCGACCATGCGCCGGGCCAGGTCGATGATGCGCACGGGCTCGCCCATGTCCAGCACGAACACGTCGCCGCCATGCGCCATGGCGCCGGCCTGGATCACCAGCTGAGCGGCTTCGGGAATGGTCATGAAGTAGCGCGTGATGTCCGGGTGGGTCAGCGTGATCGGCCCACCGTTCTTGATCTGCTCGCGGAACAAGGGCACCACCGAACCGCTGGAGCCCAGCACGTTGCCGAAGCGCACCATGGCGAACGTGGTGGCGCCACCGGGCTCGGCGGCCATCGCCTGCAACACCATTTCGGCCAGGCGCTTGCTCGCGCCCATGACGTTGGTGGGGCGCACCGCCTTGTCGGTGCTGATCAGCACGAAGTTGGCGGCGCCGGCGGCCTGCGCGGCGCGCGCGCACACCCAGGTGCCCCAGACGTTGTTGCGCAGGCCTTGCACCGGGTTGTGCTCCACCAGCGGCACGTGTTTGTAGGCCGCGGCGTGGTACACCGTGTCGGGCCGCCAAGCCTGCATGATCTGCGCGATGCGGGCTTCGTCCTGCACCGAGGCCAGCAAAGGCACCAGTTGCACGCCTGGCGCGGAGGCCTCGTTGTCGAACAGCGCTTCCAGTTCGCGGTGGATCTGGTAGAGGGCAAATTCGCTGTTCTCCACCAGCAGCAGGATGTGCGGCCCGCAGGCAGCGATCTGCCGGCACAGCTCGCTGCCGATGCTGCCGCCCGCACCCGTGACCGCCACCACCTTGTCCTGGATCAGGCTGTGGAGCAGCGCGGTGTTGGGCGTGACCGGATCGCGGCCCAGCAGGTCTTCGATGTCGAGCTCGCGCACGTCGCTCATCGTCACCCGGCCCGCCGCGAGGTCGGACATGCCGGGCAGGGTTCGCACGTGCACGGGCAGGTGGCGCAGGGTGTCGAGGATGTCCAGACGGCGCTGGCGCGTGATCGAGGGCAGCGCGAGCAGCACGTCCGTCACGCCCAGATTGGGGATCAGCCGCACCAGCTCGGCCGGGTCGTGCACCGTGCGGCCATCGAGGCTGTTGCCCTGCAGCTGGTCGTCGTCGTCGATGAAACCGAGCAGGCGCTGTTCGCTGCCGCGCGAGAGCGCTGCCGCGAGCTGCCGTCCCGCCACGCCGGCGCCGTAGATCAGGATGCCTGGCAGATGCTCGCGCTGCAGCATGGTGCGGTACAGGCCGCCCAGCCAGTAGCGCACCACCAGGCGGCTGAATCCGATGGTGACGAGCAGCAGCAGGGGCTGGATCACGCCCACGGTGCGGGGCACGCCTGGAATGCCGATCACGGTGAACACCGTGGCATAGAACAAGCTGTACAGCACCATGGCCTGCGCCAGGCTGACCATGGCATTCCATCCGGCGTAGCGGAAGATGGCGCGGTACAGGCCGAAGCGGATGAACAGGGGCAGGGCGATCAGCACCGCTCCCATGATGGCCAGCACATGCGCGGGGGTCAGTTGCACCCAGTGCTCCAGCCGCAGGCAAAGCGCGAGCCAGACGGTGAGCGCACACAATGCAATGTCCACCAGCACCGCGGACAGGCGCTTGGCGGCCCGTGGCATGTGCAGAAGCGTGGCGGCGGCTTGGCTTCGATGGTCCCTGTTTTTCATTCTTTTAGTGGGCCACACCATCCCGGCGCAGCACTTTGACAAACGTCATCCAGAGTATCTGCAGGTCGAATCCCAAGCTCTGGCGCTGCAGGTATTCTGCATCCAGCGCCACCTTCTGAGGAATCGGCAGCTCGTCGCGGCCATTCACCTGGGCCCAGCCTGTCAAGCCAGGGACCAGCTCGTGCACACCCTGCTGCGTGCGCAGGGCGATCAGGTCGTCCTGGTTGAACAGCGCGGGGCGAGGGCCCACGAAGCTCATGTCGCCCCTGAGAATGCTCCAGAGTTGGGGCAGCTCGTCCAGGCTGCTCTTGCGCAGGAACGGGCCGATGGGTGTGAGGTACTTGGCCGGATCGGTCAGCAGGTGGGTCGCCACCGCAGGCGTGTCGGTGCGCATGCTGCGGAACTTGGGCATGCGGAAGATGCGGTTGTGGCGGCCGACGCGGTTGGACCAGTAGAGCGCGGGCCCGGGGGATGTGAGCCGCACGGCCAGAGCCACCAGCACCACGGGCACGAGAAGAACGGTGGCGGCGCACAGCGCCAGCAGCAGATCGAAGAGGCGCTTCATCCTTGCTCCCTGCCTGCCGCGGCCCGCCGCAGACCTTCATCGACGCTGATGGGTGGTGTCCAGCCGAGTGTCTCTCGTGTGTGGGTGATGTCGACCTGCAGGTTGCCGAAAAGGCGTTGCGCCACATCGCGCTTGCCGACGGCCGCGGCACCCCATCTCAGCAGCGCCGGTGGCACTGGCAGCAGCCGTGCGGGTCTGCCCATGGCTTGGCCCATGCGACGAAGCAGGGCCGTGGTGGACAGGTCTTCGCCATCGCTGACCAGAAAGGTCTGGTTCGCTGCGGCCGGGTGGTCGATGCAGGTGATGAGCAGATCGACCAGGTTGTCCAGCGCCACGAGGCTGCGGCGGTTGTTTGTCGCCAGGCCCAAGGGCAAGGGCACGCCTCGCCCTAACACCCGCAGGAGGCTGGCGAAGTTGGCCTTGACACCCGGGCCATAGACCAGGGGCGGCCTGACGATGACCACCTCCATGCCCGTCTCCTGGCCGATCTGTCGCAGGCCTGTTTCGGCTTCGGCCTTGGAGATGCCGTAGGGGTCCTGCGGTGCCGGGACATCGTTGGCGGTGAAGGGCACTCCCGCTGTCGTGGACTCGCCGTTGACCTTGACCGAACTCACGAAGACGAAACGGCGCACGCCCGCCTGGGCGGCCAAGCGGGCCAGTTGCAGGGTGCCGACGGTGTTGGCCTCACGAAACGCCTGCAACGGGTTGGCGGCACGCTCGTTCATCACGTGCACACGGGCCGCGAGGTGGACCACGACCTGGCGATCGCGCAGTTCCACCGGCCATTGCAGCGAAGCGCCCAGCGGGCCAAGCCGTGCCGTTCGGGTGCCAGCCAGGGGCAGCGGTGCCTCGCTGCGCACACCCAGGACCGTGTCGCAGGAACGGGCGAGAAGGGTCCGGGTCAAGGCGCTGCCCACCCAGCCCGTGCCACCCGTCAACAGAATGCGGGGTGTGCTCATGACGACGGGCCCGATCCCAGTTGCGCGATTTCATCGGCCATGCGGTCCATGATGTGGGTGCGGCGGTAACGGTCAACGAAACCGCTGCGATCACAGGTCTGCAGACGCAATGCGCGGAACGCCGCAATGGCTGCTTGTGCATCGCACGGCGGGAAGACGGCCGTGTTCTCGACCTCTTCCTGCGCGAAACAGGCGGGGAACCCCGCCAGACCGGCCCAGATGGGCTTTCCGGTGGCGGCATATTCGAACAATTTGGACGGCAACACCTTTTCGAACGCGGGCAGGTCGTTGAGGTGCACGAACAGCACGTCGGCCTGCCCATACAGCATGACCAGCTCGGAGCGCTTGACCGGTTTGAGAAAGGTCACCCAGTGCTGGGGCAGGGCGTCGAGCGCGGACACCAGTTGCATGCGGCGGCCGCCGTCGCCCACCACGGTGAAGTGCACCTCGTCGCCGAGCGCCCGGGTGAGCTCCGGCAGGATGTGATGGAGGCCCTGGCCTTCTCCCAGGTTGCCCGCGTACAGCACACGGATGGGCCGTGGTGATGCCGCTGGCGGGGCCTGGTCGTAGCGGTGTTCCAGAAAGGCATCGTCCACACCGTTGCTCAGCAACGAGAACGAGCGGTCGGGATAGCGCGGTTGGAAATACGGCAAGAACCCCGGCGACACCAGGTTGACGCGGGTGGCCGAGCGGACCGCCCAGCGCTCCAGCGCCGAGAACACCGGCTTGAGCAACCACGAGAGACGGCGCGGCAGCACATCGCCGATGGTGTCGACGAAGATGTCGCGGATGTCCAGGTACAAGGGCACCGCATGGTGCCGCGCCGCCCAGGCGCCCAGCAGGCCCGTCATGAGCCGTGAGGTGGTGGCGACCACGATGTCCGGGCGCTCCCTCGCCACCAGTGCCCTTGCCAGCCAGGCAAAGGTGGCAAACGCCCTGGCCTGATCGAGCATGCCGCTGCGATGCGGCGGCAGGTCGATGCGGTGTACGGTGAGTGAGCCCACGCTTTCCAGGGCGGGAGCCTGGGCGCCGAAGCTGTCGTAACGGTTCGGCCGCGTGGTGATCACCGTGATCCGGACGCCCTCGGGCAGCCGGGCGCGCAGGGCCTTGACCAGCGCTTCCATGCGAAACGAACCCGCAGACAGGTCGGGCGGAAAGTAGAAACTCAACAACAGCACATGCATGGTGATCATCCGCCGCTGGCGCCATCCCAGTGGAACTCAACGGTGCATTGCCGATCGCTCCAGTCGAGGATGAGGCATTGGTTGGGGATCGCGGCGCCGAACACGGGATGCCAGGTGGACGCCTCCACCCTGGCAGAGCTCGCGCCCTGGCTGCGCCAGCGCACCGCGTCGCCGTCGGGGAGCCGGCAGAGGCCTTGATGGCCTTGCGCATCGGCGGACACCACCACGTCGGGGTGGAAATGAAAACGGGACTGCGCATGCCGGAACCCGCCTTCCAGGCGGTCCTCCACCACGCAGCCGCCTGGGGTGAGGGTCAGGTTGCGCACATGCACGGGCTTGCCCGGCAGCCGCGCATAACCATCGTGGGCGGCACTGGCGCGCTGCACATCCGCCTGCTGTTCGAGGCGCACGTTGAGAGGGCGGGCGCGGCGGGCAACGCGAAAGCTGCTCCACACTTCGCTGGAATCCTGCCCATCGACCAAGACGGTGTTGTGTGCCGCCGTTCCGCGCTGGCGCGAGCGTTCCGGGCCTTCGGCGTAGAGGGACGTCCCTGAATTGACCAGCACGCGTGTGCTGCCCAGGGACAGTTCCAGGCTCAGGGTGTCGGCGTGCGCGTGGGCCGGCAGGTAGTCGGGCCCCACAGGGCCCACGTCGAACAGCGCGACCGCACGCCCCTCCTGCAGCCGGATATAACCGCTGTCGTCGAGATGGACGGTGTGCGGGTCAGGTGGCGGTTCCAGGCCGAGTCGCTGTGCGTAGGCGTCGAGCTCCTGCACCGAAGGTGCAATACCTTCGGCCGTGTCGTTGAACAGCGCCAGTTCGCCGTTGGGGTGGCTCATGGCGTGAAGCCAGGAGGCCATGCGCACCAACCGCTGGTGGCCATCCGGCCCGCCGGCGCCGGTGGCAAAACACCGCTCGATGTTGTACAGGTCCAGCATGTCCTCGTACGCCAGCGCGTGGTACATGGGCGAACGCTCGAACTGACCACCATCCGGCAATATCTGCTCCGGGATCTCACGCCGCAACAGCTCGTGACCGGTGCGTCGCCAGCGAGCTGCTTCGTCACCCGAGAAATAGTGGCCGGCGAACACCAGGGCTTTCGCGTTCACAAAAAGGTGGTTGCCCAGCAGGTGCGTTTCCAGTCGGCGGGACAGCCAGCGGGTCTGTGTGGCCAGGCTGTCGAGAAAGGCCGCGTCCGCCGCGCCGCCCGCCAGTGACCATTTGATCCAGTTCACGATGCGCAGCGAGGTCGGGTACGACTCCCAGCCCGTGCCGCTGGCAGGTGGGTTGCGGCGGATCCAGTCCGTCAGCAACGCCTGGTGCCAGGGTGCGCGCGATGCCGCCCCGTGGGCATTGAGGTCGTCGAAGTAGTGCTGGTTGTAGCGCCACAGCTTTTCCTGCCCGGAGCCGTCCCATCCGTCCTTCTCCAGATCACCCTCGGCATGGAGAAAGACGAAGTGGCCCGCAGCGGTGAGGCTGGGCAGGCGGCGCGCGGGCGCCACCCAGGTTCCCGGCTGCGCGCGCGGCGGCGCCGGTGCCGCCGGCGGCGGGCTGGGTGAGTGCCAGCGGTGCACCAGGCGGCCCCAGATCTGCGGTGATCGCAGATGGCGCAGCGTTTCCCAGTAGCGTCGGACTTTTCGGAGGACTGGCATGTCAGCCTGGGTAAGAGGCTCCGCCGCCTTGTATCTGCCCAGCGGCTTCGATGGTCCGCCTGGCCACCTCGAGGATCTCGTCCTGCGGGATCGGCGCCTCACCACCACGCACCGAGGCCAGGAAGCGGGCAACGGCCTGGTTCTGGCCCTTGTCCTGGCGCCAGCTCTTCGTCGAGCCGAAGCCCGGCCAACCATAGCCTTTCAGGGCACGGAAATTGTCGATCTGCAGCACGCGGCCGGCGGCGAAGGCCTCGATGCGTTCCTTGGGAAAGGCCGCCGACCCATTGGCCAGGTAGGCGATGGAGCCCAGCGAGCCGTCCTCGAACTCGAGGGTGATGGTGAAGGTGTCCCGCGTGGTGGCCTTGCCGGCGCGCACGCCCATGCCCGTGGCACGGATCTCGGTGATCGGGGATCCCGCCAGGAAGCGCAGCAAATCGATGAAGTGGCAGGCTTCGCCGATCAGGCGGCCACCACCCACGGCAGGATCCTGCGTCCAGTGCTCGGCGGGAATGCGCCCGGCATTGACCGTGACCATGAACGATTTGGGTTCGTGCACCGTGTCGAGCAACGCTTTGAGCTTCGTCACATGGGGTGAGAACCGGCGATTGAAGCCGACCATCAACACGCCACGGGCCCCATCGGCGCGCGATTCGAGAGCACTTTCGATGTCCTGCAATTCGGCCAGCGTCAGACACAGCGGTTTTTCGACGAACACCGACTTGCCTGCCTGCAGGGCGCGCGCCACCAGGGACGCATGGCTGTCATGGCGCGAAGCGATGACGACGGTGTTGATGGCGGGGTCCTCCAGTATGGCCTGCACGTCGGTGGACGCCACTTCGAAACCCGACTTGCCACCCTGAACCACGGCGCTCACCCCACCCGAGGAACAGATGGTATGCAGGCGGGCGTTGGCGGCCCGGAAGGCCGGGATCAGCACGCGGGCGCCGTAGTTGCCGGCGCCGATGAAGCCGATCACGGGTTCGCCAGGTTGGGGCGGAGCAACGGTCCGTTTGACTTCGATCCGGGTAGAAAGCCGCGAGGCGGGCTCCGAACGGTAGTCCAGCAGCATGCCCAGCACCGTGCGATCGTCCGTGAGGGCCGTGTAGGCGGCTGGCGCGTCCTCGAAGGCAAAGCGGTGCGAAATCAGCGGTTCGACGGAAAGTCGGTGGCTGGCCATCAGGTCCAGCACGGCCTGAAAATTCCGTTGCTCCGTCCATCGCACGAACGGCAGGGGATAGTCATGCCCCTGTTGTTCGTAGACCGGGTCGTAGCGTCCCGGACCATAGGAGCAACTGACCTGGAAACTCAGTTCCTTGTCGTAGAAATCCGCCCGGTTGAGTTCAAGCCCGGTCACGCCCACGAGCACGATGCGCCCACGCTTGCGGCTCATGCGCGCCGCCTGCGTCACCGGATCGCTCGACGAGGTGGACGCCGTGATCAGGACGGCGTCCATGCCCTGTCCGCGGCTGAACGCCTGGCCTGCCGCGATCGGATCTTCGCCCGCGCCCGCATGGCAGGTTTCGGCGCCCAACTGGCGCGCCAGGGCCAACTTGCTGTCGTCGAGGTCGATGGCCAATACCCGGCAACCCTGAGCCACCAGCAACTGGATGGTCATGAGGCCAATCAGGCCGGCACCGATCACGGCCACCGACTCGCCCAGCGTGGGTTGCGCCAGCCGGATGCCTTGCAGCCCGATGCTCGACAGCACCACGAAAGCGGCCTGGTCGTCATTCACCGCGTCGGGGACCCGGGCACACAGGTTCTTGGGCACCAGGACCATGTCGGCGTGAGGCCCGTTGGAGACCACACGGTCCCCCACCTGGAAACCCTCGACGCCTGGCCCGATCGCGTGCACGACGCCCACATGGCAGTAGCCCAGCGGGATGGGCTGACCGAGCTTGGATCGCACGGCCTCCACCGTGGTGAGCAGGCCATCGGTGCGCACCTTGTCGAGCACTTGCCTGACTTTTTCGGGTTGCTGGCGCGCCTTGTCGATGTAGGAGGCGCGGCCGAAGTCGACCAGCATGCGTTCGGTGCCCGCCGAGACGAGCGTGCGCGTGGTCCTCAGCAGCAACTGGCCCCGGCCCGGCTGGGGTGTGGGGGCTTCCACCACGGTCGTCTGTCCATTGGACAGGTCTTGCAGCACCTGCTTCATGCGGTTCCTCTTGCGGTCTTCACCAACGCATCCTTGTCCGCCCGTGAGGGGTAGTTGATCAGCACCGCCCTGTATTTGCCCTTGAAGACGAACAGGCTGCCCGCCGCCGCGCCGATCACGCCGAACTCCTGTATCAGACCCGACAGGTCATTCAAGGATCCCGCACCGCCCAGGCAGGTGATGGGCAGCGACACCGCTGCGCGCACGTGGCGCAGCAGGTCCAGGTCGTAGCCCTGCATGCGTCCGTCGCGGTCGATGGAATTGAGCACGATCTCGCCCGCACCGTTGGCCTGGGCCATGCGGGCCAGTTCGACCGGCGACGCGGCCACAGGCTGGGTGCCGTTGTGGGTCCAGGCCTTGTGCTGGCCGTTGGCCTGTTTCACGTCGATCACGACGACCACGCTCTGGCTGCCGACGCGGCGAGCCGCCTCCGTGATCAGTTCGGGCGTGCGAACGGCGGCCGCCCCGACCGACACCTTTTCGACACCGAGGCTCACCAACCGCTCGAACTGATCGATCGTGCGCACACCGCCGCCATATGCCAGCGGCATTCGGCATTCGGCGGCGAGGCTGCCGATCAGCCGGTAGTCGGGCTCCCGGCCTTCGCGGGTGGCGTCGATGTCCAGCACCACCAGCTCGTCGACTTCCTTCTCGTTGAAGATGCGCACGGCATTCAGGGGGTCGCCGACGTACTTGGGCTGTTCAAAGCCGATGGTTTTGACGAGTCCACCCTTGTGGACCAGCAGGCAGGGGATGATGCGTGGTCTGAGCATGGAATCAGAGAGCGGCAAAGTTCTTCAGAAGCTGGATGCCCCACGCATGGCTCTTTTCGGGGTGGAACTGCACGCCGTGGACATGGCCATGGCGCACCGCGCAGGCGAAGGGCGCGCCGTAGTCGGATTCGGCGAGTCGATCGGCCGAATCGTGCGGCACGAAATAGTAGGAGTGCAGGAAGTAGAACCGGGCGCTTTCGTCGAATCCGGCGAACAGCCCTCGCGCGTCCAGCGGTTTGACGTCGTTCCATCCCATGTGAGGCAGTTGCCTCGGCGCGTGCGCGGGGCCCGGGTCAAGGTGTTTCACCTCCCCATCGATCCATCCAAGACCCGCCGTGGAGCCCTCGTCGCTTCGGTGGGCCAGCATCTGCATGCCCACGCAGATGCCCAGCACAGGTTTCCTGCGGTGGATCACGGCGTCGTCCAGCGCTTCGCGCATGCCGGAGCTGTTGAGCCTGGCCATGGCCCAGTCGAAGGCGCCCACGCCCGGTAGCACGATGTGGTCCGCATCGGCGAAATCCTCAGCTTGCCGGGCCAGGCGGCATGGCAGATCCAGGCGCTTGTAGATGTTGGCGATGGCATGCACGTTGCCCAGGCCGTAGTCGACGATGGCGATCAACGCTTGCCCCCGCGCTCCAGTCCCAGCATCTTCATCACGCGTGCGCCGAAGTTGTAGATGCTTTCCTGCGAGCGGTAGTCCCGGAATGTCTTGTTCGGCGCATCGAAGTAGCCTTGCAACTCCTCGGTCGGGATGCCCAGCTTGGTGGCCACGTACTCGAACTCTTGCCGGATCGTCGCGTCGTCCAGCGCGGGCTGCTCCAGCTGTCGCAGCGCTTCCTCGCGCGTCATCTGCCCGGTCACGATCAGGCTGGAAAACTGGACTTTGCGCGTGTCGTAGCCGAACTTGCGCGGCAGCCAGTAGCCCTCGTAGAAGCGCGTGAAGCGGGATTCAAAATGCTTCTGGGGATAGGGCTGCCAGCCATACACGTCGGCCAGCAGCTGCATCGCCTTGGCCTTGTCGTACGGCACGGAGTTCAGGGGGCGGACAACCTTGATGCCTTTGATGTAGGGCAGCCAGATCTTGTGGCGCAGGATCGAGGTGGTGGGGTAGTTGACCAGGGGGCGCGTGCCGAACTGCCGGTGGATGTCCTTGAGCTGGATGGCATCGGACTGGTAATACATCCATTCGATCGGATTGCGGATGCACTCGGTCGAGTAGTTCGCACCGGTCAGGATGTACTTGACATCGTGCTCCTCGGCAAACTTGTACATCGTCGCGAAGAACGCATGGTCCTGCGGCGTGTCGATGTGGGGCACGCCCGACTTGAAGAACGCGAGCTGCAGGTCGCGCATTTCCTCCCAGTCGATCACCTCGGTGTAGAGATCCAGCCCCAGCTTGTCAACCAGCTTCTCGATGTTGTTGACGGCGATCTGGGAGTTCCAGCCAGCGTCCACGTGAAAGACGAGCGGCCGCAGGCCGTACTCCGTCGCGACGTGCGTCAGGTACGAGCTGTCGATGCCGCCGCTCAGGCCGATGATGCAGTCGAAATCCTTGCCCTTGCCTCGTGTCTTGATCTCGGTGATGAGTTCCTGCAGCGCCCTGTGGCCGCGTTCGTCCGTGTGCCAGTTGGGCAGGACATCGCGCTCGTAGGTGCGGCAATGGTCGCAGACGCCTTGGTCGTCGAACGTGATTTGGCTGTCGGACGTGTCCATGACGCATCGGACGCAGATTCGATGAGAGGGTGCGATCGGTGGATTCACTTCTTGAAGCATGGGATCAGGTGCTGAGGCTCAGGGACGCGAGCGGGGGCCGTTGTGAATGCATCCGCCAGGCGGCGCAGGTCGGCGAGTGCTTCACCTGTGTGGCATCTGCTGGCGGCTGAAGAGCGGGTGGATTGCATCGGGCATTGTCCTGCGCGGGCTTTGGCTCGAGCAGGACGTACTCGGAGCGGACGGGGAGTTCAGCCGGCAATGGCTGTGAATCTTTCGGTATATCGAGGGAGGATGGTTGAAATAAGACCTCATTCGCGCTGCCCGATGTCTCCGCAATTCGTCCCCGCAATTCATCGATTCGTCTCGAAGATGCAGCCGGGCATTGTAGCGGACGCCGCCAGGTCGGCAGGTCCGGGCGGTAGGGACGCCTGAAGTCCGCCTAGAATCTAGGGTGGCGCTGGCCGTGCAGCACCAGCTCCCGACAAGGGCGGGACTTCGATGCTCACGCCCTATCAACGCCCTCCCTGAGAACGTGCACGGTCGTCGCATCACACACCGATCGGCATGGATTTCGGACGTCTGTCGACCGTCACCGGGTTCGGCGCAGCGGATACCGAACACCAATCTTGAAATAAGGTAATTCGTAAAAGATGAAACAAGTTCTCGTGACCGGTGCGGATGGATTCATTGGGTCGCACCTGACGGAAATGCTGGTAAAGCAAGGCTTTGAGGTCCGGGCGCTGTCCCAATACAACTCTTTCAATTACTGGGGCTGGCTGGAGGATGTGGATTGCCGGCAATCGATCGAGATTGTCAGTGGAGACGTGCGCGATCCGCACTATTGCAAGCACATTACCAAAGGCGTGGACACGGTATTCCACCTTGCGGCGCTGATCGCGATCCCGTATTCCTACGTTGCGCCTGACAGCTACGTGGACACCAATATCAAGGGCACGCTCAACATCTGCCAGGCGGCACTGGAGAACGGCGTGAGCCGCGTCATCCACACCTCGACGAGCGAGGTGTACGGCACGGCCCAGTACGTTCCAATCGACGAGAAGCATCCAGTCCAGCCTCAATCGCCCTACAGCGCCTCGAAGATCGGCGCCGATGCCATGGCGATGAGCTTTTTCAATGCGTTCGATCTGCCCTTGACAATTGCCCGTCCTTTCAACACCTACGGGCCGCGGCAGTCGGCCCGTGCTGTTATCCCGACCATCATCAGCCAAATCGCAAGCGGCATGAAGCAGATCAAGCTCGGGGACGTGACGCCGACGCGCGATTTCAATTATGTGGAAGACACCTGCCGAGGTTTCCTGGCCCTGGCCGGGTCCGACGCGACCATTGGCGAAACGGTCAACATCGGTTCGAACCACGAGATTACCGTCGAGGACACGCTTCACCTCATCCGCGAGCTGATGAACAGCGAAGTGGAGTTTCTGACCGACAGTCAACGCATGCGCCCCGAGAAGTCCGAGGTGTTCCGCCTGTGGTGTGACAACACGAAGATCAAGGCTTTGACGGGCTACGAGCCTGCCTACAGCATCCGCGAGGGGTTGAAGGCCACCGTGGACTGGTTCGTGCAGCCGAAAAATCTGGCCAAGTACAAGGCCGACATCTACAACATCTGACCCGCATGTTTGACCCCTTGATCCGCTTCGTGCGGGAGCAGTACCGCACCAACGAGTTCATTCCGCTGCACGCGCCGGTTTTTGGAGGGCGTGAAAAGGAATACGTGATGGAGACGATCGACTCGACCTTCGTGTCGAGCGTGGGTGCGTTCGTGGACCGCTTCGAGCGCGACATGGCGGCTTACACGGGAAGCCCTCGAGCGATCGCTGCCGTCAATGGCACCGCCGCCCTTCACGCGGCCTTGCGACTTGCCGGGGTGTTGCCAGGCGAGCTGGTGATCACGCAGCCGCTGACCTTCGTGGCGACTTGCAACGCCATTGCCTATTGCATGGCTGAACCTGTTTTCATTGATGTGGATCGCCACACGATGGGGCTGTCGCCTGCTGCCATGGACGCCTGGCTGGGCGAGCACGCCCAGGTTGGTGCCGATGGCCTGTGCCGCACGCGCCAGGACGACAAGGTGATCCGTGCCTGTCTGCCGATGCACACCTTCGGGCACCCTGCTGATCTGGATGGCCTGGTCGAGGTGTGTTCGCGTTGGGGGCTGATCCTGGTGGAGGACGCGGCGGAATCGCTGGGCAGTTTCTACAAGGGCCGGCACACAGGAACCTTCGGCCAACTCGGTACCTTGAGTTTCAATGGCAACAAGATCCTGACCACCGGCGGCGGCGGCATGGTGTTGGCGGACGAAGTCCTGGGCGCACGCGCGAAACACATCACCACCACCGCGAAACGGCCGCACTCCTATGAGTATGTCCATGACGAGCTGGGTTTCAACTACCGCTTGCCCAACCTGAACGCGGCGCTTGGATGTGCGCAGCTGGAACAGCTGGAGGCGTTCATCGAACGCAAGCGCGAGCTGGCGCGCCGCTATGAAGAACAGCTCAAGGGATCGAGCTTCGCGTTCTTCACCGAGCCCGAGCATTGCCGCTCCAACTACTGGCTCAATGTGGTCCTCTGCGAGGACCGCGATCATCGCAATGCCTTGCTCAAGGCGACCAACGAGAATGGCGTGATGACGCGCCCGGTCTGGGCGCTCATGAACCACCTGCCCATGTACCAGCAATGCCGCAAGGGTGATCTGACCCATGCCGAATGGCTGGAGGCCAGGGTGGTCAATTTGCCCAGCAGTGTGTTGCCGGAGATGCCGGCATGAGTCGCAAGGTCGCCGTGTTCACCGGTACCCGCGCTGAATATGGCTTGCTGTACTGGTTGATGAAGGGCATTGCGGCCAGCGAACTGCTGACGCTGCAGACGATCGTGAGCGCCATGCATCTGTCGCCCGAGTTTGGCGCCACCTGGAAGCAGATCGAGGCGGATGGTTTCCCGATCGATGCCAAGGTCGAAATGCTGCTTTCGTCGGACTCCGCGGTGGGCGTGGTGAAGTCCATGGGTGTGGGCCTGATCGGATTCGCCGATGCCTTGGACCGGCTGCGCCCCGACGTGCTGGTGGTGCTGGGGGATCGCTTTGAGGCCCTCGCGGTGGCACAGGCGGCGCTGGTGATGCGCATACCCGTGGTGCATCTGCATGGGGGCGAGATCACGGAAGGGGCGTACGACGACGCCTTTCGCCATGCCATCACCAAGATGGCCAGCCTGCATTTCACATCGTGCGAGGCGCACCGCCAGCGGGTGATGCAGATGGGGGAGCCGCCGGAGACGGTGTTCGATGTGGGAGCCCTGGGCCTGGACCACCTCATGCACGAGACGCCCATGGATTTCGAGGCCCTCTCCGCCAGCCTGGGTTTTGCCTTGCGAAAGCCCTATTTCCTGGTGACCTACCACCCGGTGACGCTGGGCGACGAAGATCCTGTTCGGACCACGAACGCCATGCTGGAGGCCCTGGATGGGTTCCCAGAGCATCAGGTGTTGTTGACCTACCCCAATGCCGACAACGGAGGCCGGGCCATCATCCCCTTGCTGGAGGCGTACGCACGCAACCACCCGGGCCGCGTGCTGGCCACGCCCTCCCTTGGATTCCGGCGTTATCTGGGGGCCCTGCGAGGTGCCGCTGCGATGATCGGGAACTCCTCCAGCGGCATCATCGAAGCGCCCGCGTTCGGCGTGCCGACGGTGAACATCGGCATCCGTCAGCGCGGCCGTTTGTCCGCGAACTCGGTGTTGACGTGCTTGCCCGATGGCGGCGCGATCCGGCAAGCGGTCGCTCGGGTCATCGACCCGGCGTTCATCAGGCAGATTGACCTCTCCACCCATCCGTATGGGCAAGGTCAGGCTGCCCCCCAGATCGTGCGGGAGCTGGAGCGTCACGACTTCGGCATTGGAAAGCGGTTCGTGGACCTGAAGGAGCCCTCATGAACGCCAGTCCTGTGTACGTCATTGCTGAAGCGGGTGTGAACCACAACGGCCAGCGCGATCTGGCCTTTGCGTTGGTGGATGCCGCAGCGCAGGCCGGGGCCGACGCGGTCAAGTTCCAGACCTTCGATGCCACCAAACTGGCCGCGCAATCGGCACCCAAGGCCGCGTACCAGAAGAACGTCACGGATCAGCAGGAAAGTCAGCTGGACATGCTGCGCAAGCTCGAGTTGTCGCGCGAGTGGCATGCGGAACTTCAGGCCCATGCCCGCGCCAGCGGCATCGAGTTCCTGTCCACCGCCTTCGATCCCGACAGCCTTGATTTTCTCGTTGAGCTCGGCATGCCTCTGTTCAAGGTGCCTTCAGGGGAACTGACCAACGCGCCCTTGCTCTGGCGTTTTGCGCGCACCGGCAAGCCGCTCGTGATTTCCACGGGCATGGCCACGCTGTCCGAGGTCGAGCAGGGGCTTGCGGTGGTGGCGCACGCTTTCAATGCCGCCGACGAGCCGCGCGACATGGACGAGGTCTGGCGCGGCTGGAGCCAGCCGGCCTGGCGGCAGAGCCTGCAGTCCCGCGTGACCTTGCTGCATTGCACTTCGCAGTACCCCACCCCGATGTTGGAGGTCAATCTCCGCGCCATGGATACCCTGGCTGAGGCCTTTCATCTGCCCGTCGGGTACTCGGATCACACGGAGGGCATTCTGATTCCCGTGGCAGCCGTGGCCCGGGGCGCACGTTTGATCGAAAAGCACTTCACGCTGGATCGGACCCTGCCCGGTCCGGATCACCAAGCGTCGCTGGAGCCGGCGCAATTGAGTCAGATGGTGCGGGAGATTCGAGCGCTCTCGCTGGCGTTGGGCGATGGCACCAAGGCGCCTCAGGCCAGTGAATGGGACACGCGCCGCGCCGCGCGCCAGCAGGTGGTGGCCGCGCGGGCGATCCCGGCGGGCGCGGTGTTCGCGCGCGATGACCTTGGCACGGCTCGATGCGGTGGAGGGCGGCTCGCTTCCGGGCTCTGGGAGCTGGTCGGTCAGGCGGCCACCCGAGGGTATGCCGCGGGTGAGGCGATCGAACCATGAGCGCATCGGGTCACGCGGCGGCGTTGCCATTGGTCTTGCTGGGTGCAGGGGGGCATGCCAAGGTCCTGCTCGGGCTGGCCCGTGCCGCGGGGCACGTCGTGGTCGGCGTCTGCGATCCCGCACTGCAGAGGGAGCGGGTCGGCATGTGGTGCGGGATACCCGTCCTGGGCGGAGATGAGGCGCTGGAAGCCATGAATCCGCAGAGCCATGCCCTGGTCAATGCCATCGGCCCTCTGCCCGGCCGGGATGCCCGGCGCCGGCTGTATGAACGGCATCGTGAGATGGGTTTCGTTTTTCCCGCGCTGGTTCACCCCTTTTCCTGGGTGGACGCCAGCGTGGACTTGGCCGATGGGGTGCAGGTGATGGCTGGGGCCGTCATTCAGCCTGACTGCACCATCGGCGCCAACACCACCATCAACACCCGTGCCAGCGTGGATCACGATTGCAGGGTCGAGGCCCATGTGCACATTGCCCCGGGTGCCACGCTCTGCGGAGGCGTGAGCGTCGCCCACGGGGCATACATCGGCGCGGGCGCCACTATCATCCAGGGCCTGCGCGTGGGGGCCGAGGCCATCGTTGGCGCCGGTACCACGTGCGTGCGCAGCGTCGAAGCCGGCGCCGTCGTTCTGGGCGCGGGCGCTCGCGCAAGGCCACGCTCCTGAACCCACTTGTTTTCAACATGACCATCCATCACGAAACGGAAGGCTGGCGCAAGGCGCTGCTGGCAGAGGATGCCACGATGCGCCAGGCCATCAAGTGCCTGGACGATTCCGGCCTTCAAATTGCGCTGGTGGTATCCGATGAAGGGCGCTTGCTCGGTACCGTCACCGATGGCGACATCCGCCGCGCCCTGTTGAAAGAACTGAGTCTGGACGACCGTGTCGTCGACATTGCCTACGTCAATCCGTTGGTATCGCCGCCGGAGATGGGGCGGGACATGGTGCTGCAGCTCATGCAGGCGAACCGGATTCACCAGCTTCCGGTGGTGGATGCGGAGCGCCGCGTCGTGGGCTTGCATCTGTGGGACGAAATCCTGGCGCCGTCCGCACGCGAGAACACGATGGTGATCATGGCCGGTGGCAAGGGAACGCGGCTGCGGCCGCACACCGAGAACTGCCCCAAACCCATGTTGGAGGTGGGGGGCAAGCCCATGCTGGCCCACATCATCGAACGGGCCAAGAGCGATGGATTCGTCAATTTCATCCTGGCCATCCACTACCTCGGCGAAATGGTCGAGGCGTATTTCGGTGACGGCCGTCGATGGGGTGTGAGCATCGAGTACCTCAGGGAGGAGACGCCCTTGGGGACCGCAGGGGCCTTGAGTTTGATGTCCCGCAGGCCGCAGCACCCCTTCATTGTCACCAATGGTGACGTGCTGACCGATGTGCACTACGGTGAGATTCTCGAGTTTCACGCCCGCCACCACGCTACCGCGACGATGGCGGTGCGCCAGCACGAACTGCAGAACCCGTTCGGCGTGGTCAAGACCGATGGCGTGGAGATCGTCGGCTTCGAAGAAAAGCCGATCTACCGCAACCACATCAATGCCGGCATCTACGTGCTCGACCCCGAAGCACTGGATGTGCTCGAGCAGGCCGAGCACTGCGACATGCCCACGCTGTTCACGCGAGTGCAGGATCGCCAAGGCCGTACCATCGTCTACCCGATGCACGAACCCTGGCTGGATGTCGGTCGCATCGATGACCTCGCGCTGGCCAGGAAACAGCAGTCCTGACGCGCTGCCTCACGCACCATCAAGCCCATCCACGGCAACCCACTTCTGACTCTCAGATCGAACCCCCGAAGGCAATCACATGAAAATCGGCCCCAGCAGTTCCGTTGACCTCTCTCGCTTCGACAAGCCTCAGGAAGAACTCGAGGTCTTGTACGCGTTGCCGCGCTACGTGCATTTTTGCAAGAAGTGCAACATCTCCAACCAGCAACCCATGTCGAGCAACGAGTACGCGCACAACAAGGACTCGAAGAAGACGACACTGGCATTTGACGAACATGGGGTGTGCCACGCTTGCAATTTCAACGCCCTCAAGGAGACCGGCGAGATCGATTGGGCCGAGCGTGAGCAAGAACTGATCGAACTGTGCAACCAGTACCGCAAGAGCGACGGCAGCTACGACTGCATCGTGGGGGGCAGTGGCGGCAAGGACAGCGCGATGCAGTCCCACCTGCTGAAGTACAAGTACGGCATGAATCCGCTGACGGTGACCTGGGCGCCGCACCTGTACACCGACATCGGCTGGAAGAACTTCCAGAACTGGTTGCACGTGGGTGGTTTCGACAATTTTCTCTACACGCCCAATGGCAAGACGCACCGTCTGCTGACACGCAACGCCACCATCAACTTGCTGCATCCGTTCCAGCCCTTCATCCTCGGGCAGAAGACCTTCGTGGCGAAGATGGCGGCCAGGCTGAACATCCCCCTCATCTTTTACGGTGAAATGCCCGGCGAGTACGGCGAGCAGGTGTCGCACAAGACCTCGTCCTACGCGGCCAGTGACAGCAAGGTGGAGAGCGAAGGCTATTCGCTGGACTACCTGGGCAGCACGGACATCCGCGACGTGTTCCTCGGCGGCAAGCAGATCGGCGCGTACCTGGATGAAGGCACCCCCCTGGTGGACCTGATGAGCTACCTGCCCATGGATCCCGACGTGTTGCGCCGCAAGAGCATCGACTTCAAGTACCTGGGCTATTACAAGAAATGGGTGCCTCAGGAGGCGTATTACTATGCCGTCGAAAACACCGGCTTCGAGGCCAATCCGGTGCGCACCGAAGGCACGTACTCCAAGTACAACAGCCTGGATGACAAGGTCGACGGCTTCTTCTATTACACCCGTTGGATCAAGTTCGGTGTCGGGCGCGCGATGATGGATTCGGCTCAGGAGATCCGCAACCATCACATCACCAAGGAAGAAGGTATCGCGCTGATGAACCGTTACGAGGGCGAGTACCCGTTGCGGTACGAGAAGGAGTTCCTGGAGTACATCGGCATGACGCGCGAGGAATTCCTGGCGACCTGCGATCGTTTCCGCTCGCCTCACCTGTGGCAGGTGGTGGATGGAGAATGGGCGCTTCGTTTCAAACCGGAATGAGATTGGATGCGGCGTGACGGTCGCGGCCTCCCATGAGCACTTCTGCATCTTCTTCCGGCCACCGTTTGCTCGCGCTCGTCGTGGCGCGTGGCGGCTCCAAAGGCCTGCCCCGCAAGAACGTCCTGATGGCCGGCGGGCGCCCGTTGATCGCCTGGACGATTGCGGCGGCCCGGGCCGCCCGTGCGGTGGATCGGGTCGTGCTCTCTTCCGATGACGAGGAGATCATGGAGGTTGCCCGGACGTGGGGATGCGAGGTCCCGTTCAAGCGGCCCGCCGAGTTCGCCACGGATCAGGCCTCCTCCATGGACGTGGTGCGCCACGCCTTGGCAGCGTTGCCCGGATACGAGCATGTCGCCTTGCTTCAGCCGACCTCGCCCCTGCGCACCGGCGCGGACATCGATGCCGCGTTCGACCTCATGCAGTCGCGCCAGGCGCCCAGCTGTGTGTCGGTCTCGGAGGTCGAGCAGTCGCCTTACTGGATGTACCGTGTCGGAGACAATGACCAGCTGGTTGGTCTGATCTCTCCACCGGAAGGTGTCAGCCGGCGCCAGGACCTGCCCGTGGTCCATGCCCTCAATGGCGCCATTTACCTGGCGCGCGTGGACTGGCTGCTGGCTCAGGGCAGCTTTGTGGGGGAGGGAACGGTGGGCTACCAGATGCCACGTGACCGCTCCATCGACATCGACACGGCCGACGATTTTCAGGCCTTTCGCCGCCAAGTGGAGGATGCCACCATCACCGGCGCTTCTCCTCATGGCAGCAGTCAATCTTTGAGCAATTGAACCGATGGACAAAAAACTGATTCGGCTGATCGCCCGACTCGACGTCAAGGGAGAGAACCTGATCAAGGGCGTTCACCTTGAAGGCCTTCGGGTGATCGGCGATCCGCAGGCGTATGCGCGCCGCTACTACGAACAAGGTGCCGACGAACTGATCTACATGGACATCGTCGCCAGCCTTTACGGTCGTTCCAAACTCACCGACATCGTGCGCCGCACGGCGCACGATGTCTTCGTGCCCATGACCGTGGGTGGTGGCATTCGCAGCATCGACGATGTGCGGGATTTGCTGCGCGCTGGCGCGGACAAGGTGGCCATCAATACGGCGGCAGTCAAGCGCCCGGAGCTCATCCAGGAGGTGGCGCGTCGTTTTGGCTCCCAATGCATGGTGCTGTCCATCGAGGCGAAACGGCAGTCGGCCGGCCAATGGGAGGTGTACACCGATTGTGGCCGCGAGAAGACGGGCTTGAGTGCCGTCGATTGGGCCCGCCGGGGCGTGGAGCTGGGGGCGGGTGAGATTCTCTTGACCTCCATCGATTGCGAGGGGACGCGAAAGGGGTTTGACAACCAGCTGGTGGAGGCGGTCTCGCAGGCCGTCGACGTGCCGGTGATCGCCAGTGGCGGATATGGGCAGAAGTCCCATTTGGGTGAAGTCGTGCAGGCGGGTGCCGATGCGGTGGCGTTTGCCGATGCCTTGCACTATGGGCGGGCGACGCTTGCCGATCTAAGGACCATGGCCGGGGAACTCGACATCCCCGTGAGGGAGGCGTGATGAGCAGCAACCGCATCATGGTGATCGACTACGGTGTCGGCAATCTCTACAGCGTGCAGCGCGCGGTGGAAGTCAATGGCGGTGAGGACATCCTCATCAGCGGCGATCCGGCCGATCTGGCCCGTGCCGATCGTGTGATCCTGCCCGGCGTGGGGGCTTTCCAGGACGGCATGAGAGGCCTGCAGGAGCGAGGCTTGGTCGAGCCCTTGCTGGCCTTTGCCCGATCGGGCAAGCCTCTGCTCGGCATCTGCCTCGGCATGCAGATGCTGGCCACGGCCAGCGATGAATTCGGCCACCATCCCGGGCTCGACCTGATTCCTGGCGACGTCGCGGCCATTCCCAGGACCGCCGTGAATGGCGATGCCCTGAAGGTGCCTTTCATCGGATGGGCGCAACTTCAATATCCGGATCCGCAAGCCCATGCCGGGAGCTGTCTGGCAGACCTGGGGGAGCGCGCGGTTTATCTGGTGCACTCCTACCACGTGGTGCCTCGTGATCCGCATCACCTGCTGGCCAGCTACGGCTTCGCCGGCCACCGCATCACCGCAGCCATCCGCAAGGACAACATCACGGGCTTGCAGTTCCATCCCGAGAAGAGCGGCGAGGCCGGCATGGCCATCATGAGGGCATTCCTTCAGCAGAACAACGGCGTATGACGCAACCCGTGCGCCGGGCGTTGGTCATCTATGCCTGCGCGTTCGCGGTGGCCGGCGTCACGCCCTTTTTGCTGTTGCCGCTGCTGACCAAGCAGCTCACGCCGACCCAGTTCGGCGAGGTGACTTCCTTCTTGATCCTGGCCGCGCTGCTGGGCAATCTCGTGGGTTTGAGCGCCCATGGATTCGTGGCCGTCAGGTTCTTCAAGACCGCGGCGGACCGATTCAAGACCGCCGTGTCCAGTGTCATTGGCACGCTGGGTGTGCTGCATGTGGCGGCGTTCGCGGTGGTCGGCCTTGCCCATCCCTTGCTCGAGCGCTCGCTCGGGCTGTCGCTGCCTGAGGTGCTCCTGGCGGTCGTGGCCGCTCTGTTTCTCAATCTGAACTTCGTCTTTCTGGCGATCTTCCAGTCCTCTTCCCAGCCCTGGCGCTACCTTCAATCCCGGGTGTTGCAGGGGTCGATCGAACTGGGCCTGTGCCTGGCCTTGTTGTTCCTGGTCGCCGCCGATGCCAGCGCGCGCACCTATTCCTACACCATTGCCCTTGCGGCCAGTGCCCTGATGGGATGGGCGTACTGCGCTGCGCAGGGAAGGGTGGGCGCGAGGGTTGAAAGGGCGTGGGTTCGCGACATGCTGCGCTTCGGCGGCCCGTTGGTGCCGCACATCGTGGCGGGCACTGCCATCACCTACATGGATCGTCTGGTGGTCACCTCGATGTTGGGAACGGAGCGCCTGGGCATCTATATGGTGGCAATGCAGTTCGGTATGGCGATGATTGCTTTGATCGAACCTTTGAACAAGGCGCTGGCCCCCTGGCTGTTCCAGCAGCTCGCCCGCAACGATGAAGGGGTCCGCCGAATGATCGTCCGACGGACCTACCAGATCTTCCTGCTGCTGGTGGTGTGTGGCGCGCTTCTGGCGCTCGCCGCCCACCTTCTCTTTGATCATCTGGTCGCGCCCGAGTACGCCGACGCCAGGACGCTGATTCCCTGGATGGTCGCCGGGTTCGTGTGCCAGGGCATGTATTACACCCAGGTCAACTACCTGTTCTTCGTGGAGCGGACCGGTCGCCTTTCCATGGTGACGGGGGCAACCGCGGTGGGCGGCGTGCTGGTATCTTTCGCCTTGACGCGAGCCTACGGTTTGCAGGGTGCCGGAGCCTCTTTCCTCATCAACAACCTCATCATGTTTCTTTTGGTCTGGCTGGTGGCGTCACGGGCCGTGCCCATGCCCTGGCGTCTTGCGGGAAGCATCAAGAAATGACCGAAATCCCCTTGTTGCGCGAGTCCTCGGTCTTCGCGCACCGTCTGATTCAAGCCTGCCGCGGCTTTGCGGAGTCTCGCTACCGGTTCCATCGTCGAATCAACTGGTCCTATCGCTACGCTTCCACGTTCTATGAGGGCGAGGCCGCACGCTTTCATGCGGATTCCGCTGGGTATCTGGAGGATCGGCTGCCGCTGCCCGAGTCCCTGGAAGACGTGCTGGCCCAGAGGCTGAGCCCTCGGCAGGTCGTGCAGGCCCTTCTCAAGGTGTCGGCCCATTGGCTCTTTCATTGGTTGGGCCTCCTGGCCAACGGGGGCATTCGCCGTGGCGATATCCGGATCTACCGGAAAGGATACGTGGATGACATCGAACTGGTATTCGACCCCGATGAGCCGGGCGTCCTTCGTGGCATTCACCCCTTCCCCCTGAACCTGCGCAGGCAGTTGCGTTACCTCCGGCAGCTCCGCCACACGGGCCGCAGGTTCAAGCTGGATGGCAACCCCTACCTGCCGGGGGATGTGTGGCGGCTGCTGGTGCGTCGCGACATGATGTCCCTGCTCAGGCTGGAGTCGCGGGCCCAGTTGCGGCATGCCCAGGGCATCGTCGGCCTGGGTGTGCGCCTGGTGCAGCTGTCCGATGAATTCGATATCGGTAGCCTGGATTTCTGCCGCATGCTTGCGCGCTATCCCGTGAAGGTGGTCAACAGCGCGCACGGCGTGGGAAAGTACTACCCCGCACACGCCTACCAGACCTTCGATGTGCTGACGCTGCGCCAGCAGCAGTACTACCTGGCAACGCGTCCCTGTGAGTACCGCCTGCGCCGCCTGAATGACAAGACATCTGCGCAGCGGCCGGTCGAAGCGCCGAGCCAGGACGGCACACCGGTGCCCGGTGTCCGCTTCGTCTTTCTCAGCCAGGTGTTTGTCGGCATCAGCGACATCATCGCCAGCAACGAGGCCACCGTGGTCCAACGCCTGGCCGATGCCTATGCGAATGACCCGCGGGTGACCCTGCTCTATCGCCGCCATCCCAACAGCGACAAGCAGGGGGCGCCGCGCGGCTTCGTCGCGCTGGCGCGTCTGGAGGACGTGAACGGCTTGCCGGGCACGGTCTATGGCTCCTTCTTTTCCACCAGCCAGATAGACCCCACCTTCAAGGGGCGCAAGCTGCTCATCCGGGGCGAGCGCATCCATCCTGAAATCGCCTTCGACGCGGACGAGACGATTCTGAATCTCGACGGGCTGGTCTGCTTCCTCGGGGACCGGGCGAGCGAAGCCATGCCTTGAAGCGCCCTGCATCAGCCCAACGAACCTTCACAACCATGATGCGCGTATTCATTTATATGGTGCTGCTGGCGGGTATCGGCAATGCCGTGCTGCGACCTGAATTGGGCAACCCCTGGACGCTCTACCGCCTGATGGCGCCCGTCGGGTTGTTGTTGGTGATCCTGATGGCGCCCAGGTTGGCGGGCATGGTCATCGCCGCGTTCGTCCTTTTTGCGGTTCACTCCTATGCCCTGGCATCGGCATACCGCGCTGACTTCTCGCAGCTCTATCCGTCGCTCGTTCATTTCTTCTACATCTTCAACCTGGTCGCCCTGGTGATTTTCCTGCGCAAGATCGACGATAGATTCGAGTGGCGGTTCGAACGCTTCATCGTGGTGTTCTTCGGGTTTGTGGTGGCCAATCTGCTGGTCGAGATGGCGTGGGGCAACTTCTATCCGAATCTGTACCTGGACGAGAGCGGCGATGGCTCGGTGCGCGCCTTCTTCTGGAACCAGAACGATCTGGCGGTGGTGCTGTGCATGATGGGCTGGTTTGCGCTCGTGAGGGAACGCTGGTCGCCGTGGCTGCGCATCGCGATGGTGGGCTTCGTGGTTCTGATCCTGTACATCAACGATTCCAAGGCGGCTTTGATGTCGTTCGTGTTGGTGTCCCTGCCCGTGTTCGTGATGTTCGGCGTGGTGCGAAGGACGCGGGTGCCGAGGTTTGTCTGGGCCGCTTTCTTTTCCCTGCTGGCCATCGCCGGCGCGCTGCTGCTGCATGCCGTGAGGGACGTGCCACTCAGCTTCTCCAACGAGTTCTACACCCTGGACGATCTTGTGTTCGCCCCCCTGGGTCGGATCTTTTCGCTCGAGGCTTCCTCCGAGATGTGGGGGTCTATCAGCAACCGGACGGACGCGACCATCTTTGTCCTGATGGAGTATTTTCGTTCCGGGGGGCTCGGCCTGGGTGCTGGAGGTTCCTGGCTCGTGCTTTCGCTGCCCGAGTACCGTCTCGGTGGCGCGGAAAGTCCTCACAATGCCATTCTGCAGTTCGTCGTGGACTTCGGCTACCCTGTCCTGATCTGGTATGCCTGGGCCTTGTGCTGGGCCTGGATGAGGATGTTCGGGCGGCAGAATACCTCCAACCAGCGATTGAAGATCATGGCGATTCTTTCCTTTCCGTTGCTGGGGCTTTCGCAGTCGGGCGCTATCGTGACGAACTACTTTTTCTGGATGGTGGCCACCTACATCTGGCTGCTGGACCGCCCCCTGTTTGAATCGACGGCCCAACAGCCCGTGCGCCTGTCGGCCACGGCTTCTTCTTCGTAGGGAGGCACCCGATGGCGAATCCGTGGTCGCAGGGCGTCGTGAAGGTGGAACGGTTGCTCTACAAGCTGCTCAAGAAGCTGAGGTTCCGGGCTGTCCAGTCGGGGTCGGTCCATCCGACCTCAAAACTCGAGTCCGGCACGCTTTTCTATCACGCCACGATGGATCGCCACAGTTTCTGCGGCTACGACTGCGATATCCAGCATGCCGACATCGGAGGCTTCAGCTCCATCGCCAACCGCGTCGTGATCGGGGGCGGTCGCCATCCGATGGAATGGGTGGGTATGTCGCCCGTGTTCTATGCTGGACGCGACAGCGTGAAGGCCAAGTTTTCCGAGCACACGCGCGAGTCGGTGAAGCGGGTCGTGATCGGCCACGATGTGTGGATCGGGCATTCGGCCATCGTATTGCCCGGGGTGCAGGTGGGCAATGGCGCCGTGATCGGCGCGGGAGCGATCGTGACCAGATCCGTGCCGCCGTATGCCATTGTGGCCGGCAACCCAGCGCGGGTGCTGCGCTACCGTTTTGATGAGGACACGGTACGACGGCTCGAGGCGACCCGGTGGTGGGCATGGCCGGAAGAGGCGCTGCGTTCGCTCGGGCACCTCTCCAACGACGTGCCGGCGTTTCTCGAAGCCGCCGAGAAGCGGCCAGCGCCTTCAGCCGTCGATGTTGCCTGATCGCTGGCGCATTGTCGGTGCGGCCCGGTCCTTGTCGGAAATGATGAAATCCTGCCCCAGATCCGGCCATGCAATGGCCAGATCCGGGTCGTTCCAGGCAATGGATCTTTCCTGGGCGGGCGCGTAGTAAGCCGTTGTCTTGTAGAGAAAGTCGGCAGACTCGCTGACGACCAGGAACCCGTGGGCCAGGCCAGGCGGAATCCACAATTGCCGATGGTTGTCGGCGCTGAGCTCCACGCCGACCCAGCGGCCGTGGGTGGGAGAGCCTCGGCGGATGTCGACGGCGACATCGAACACGCTGCCGTGCACCACGCGAACCAGCTTTCCTTGCGCCTGTGGCGGCAGCTGGTGGTGCAGGCCGCGCAACACGCCCCTGCCGCTTCGCGAATGATTGTCCTGAACGAATTGCACGTCCTGGCCAGTGGCCGCGTTGAATGCGCCTTGGTTGAAGCTCTCCAGGAAGAAGCCCCGCTCGTCGCCGAACACCCGTGGTTCCAGCAACAACACGCCGTCGATGTCAGTGGTCGTGACCTTCAGGCTCATGCGCGGCCCCCGAACACCCGGTCGCTGAGGAGCCTGCCCAGGTAGTGTCCATAACCACTCTTTTGCAGCGAGGTGGCCAGGCGATGCAGTTGCGCGTCGTCGATCCAGCCCGCTCGCCAGGCGATTTCTTCCGGGCAGGCGATCTTGAGACCCTGGCGGTGTTCCAGGGTGGCGATGAACTGCCCCGCCTCCAGCAGGCTGTCGTGCGTACCTGTGTCGAGCCATGCGTACCCCCGTTGCATGATCTGCACATTGAGCTTGCCGCGTTCGAGGTAGGCCTGGTTCACGGCGGTGATTTCCAGCTCTCCCCGGGCGCTGGGGGTGACCGCTCGGGCGATCTCCACGACCTGGGCATCATAGAAATACAGGCCGGTGACGGCGTAGTTGCTTTGGGGCTTTGCCGGTTTTTCTTCGATGCTCCGGGCCCGGCCCTCGGCATCGAAAGCGACCACGCCGTACCGCTCGGGGTCATTCACGTGGTAGGCGAAGACAGTGGCCCCCTCCGCTTGTTCATGGGCTTTCTTCAGCAGTGAGCCGAAGTCATGGCCATAGAAGATGTTGTCGCCCAGCACCAGTGCACTGGGGCTGTTCCCAAGGAAGGCAGCACCGATGACGAACGCCTGTGCCAATCCTTCAGGGCGCGGCTGGACGGCGTACTGCAGGCTCATGCCCCATGCCTGGCCATCGCCAAGCAGCTGTTGAAAGCGGGGGATGTCCTGTGGTGTGCTGATGACCAGAACCTCACGGATCCCTGCCAGCATCAGTGTGGTCAACGGGTAGTAGATCATCGGTTTGTCGTACACCGGCAGCAATTGCTTGCTGAGTGCCAACGTGGCCGGGTGCAGGCGGGTGCCGGATCCACCGGCGAGGATGATGCCTTTGCGCTGCTGATTCATGGGTGGGTCGTGGGTGCGAGGGTTTGCGCGAGCATACGTCGGACACCCGCCTGCCAGGGGGGCAAGCTCAGACCGAAAGTTCGGCGCAAGTGGCTCGTGTCCAGGCGCGAATTGAGCGGGCGGCGTGCGGGTGTGGGATAGGCGCTGGTGGGAATCGGCACCATCTCCCGCACGCGCAGGGCGAGCGTGGGTTGAAGTTCGCGTGCGGTGTCCAGCACGAAGCGGGCATAACCGTGCCAGGACACTTCCCCCGCTGCGGCTAGATGGTAGAGGCCCGTGAGCTGGGTGTCCTGCAAGGCTTGCCGGACCGCGTGAGCGGTTACGTCGGCGATCAACTCGGCCCCAGTGGGCGCACCGATTTGATCGTCAATGACCCGCAGTTGCTCGCGTTCCTGGGCCAGGCGCAGCATGGTCTTGGCGAAATTGTTGCCACGCGCGGAGTGGACCCAACTGGTGCGGAAGATCAGATGGCGTTCGCAGTTCGCCCGGATGCACTGCTCGCCCTCCAGTTTCGTTTGCCCATAGGTGCTCAGCGGCTGGGCAGGCGCGTTTTCGGTCCAGGGCGTCTGGCCGCTGCCATCGAACACATAGTCGGTGGAAAAGTGCACCAGCAACGCGCCGACCTCCTGTGCCGCTGCGGCCAACACACCCGGTGCGCGTGCATTGACGGCGTGGGCGAATTCGGGCTCCTGCTCGGCCTTGTCCACGGCTGTGTAGGCTGCGGCGTTGACGATGATGGTGGGGCGCAGTGCATCGATGGATTGGCGCAGACCTTCCAAGTCCAGAAGATCGCCACAGAGGCCTTCGCGGCCGTGACGACCGAGCGCCACCACGTCCCCCAATGGAGCCAGGCTGCGTTGCAGTTCCCAGCCCACCTGGCCATGGGCTCCCAGCAGAAGAACGGTTCCCATGGCCCTGTTGGGTGCTATCGCCCGAGTCGGTACTTGCGCTTGATGGCGTTCAAGCGCGCTGCATGCTGGTCCATGGACGGAGACGTTCTCCAGCTCTGCCGAATGAAGACGAAAATCAGCAGAAACAGGCCCGAGGCCAGGAGGGCAAGCACCGCCACCAGTGGCTTGCGGGGCGCGTAAGGCTTTCTGGGGAGGGTTGGTGACTGGATCAGATCATCCGAGGTCAGGCCCGTCATTTTTTGCTCCACCTTGTGAATGCCCTCCTGAACCCGGATCAGGTTGCTCGAAATGGCGGCAATCGATGCCGCTACCGAGCCCAGGTTGTCCGTTGCGGTGCCCTTTTCCAGGATCCTTTGAGCCGCCTTGCTGGTGGCTACCAGTTCCACCACCTGCTGGGAGAGGATGTCCTTTTCAGCCGTGAGCCGCTTGAGTTCGTTCTCCCGGGGTTTGGAGCCTTCGAACGTCTGATTGAGGATTTCACTGGCCATGCGCTGAGCAGCTTCGGGCGATGTTCCCGTGACCCTCAGCGTGATCATCTGGTCATTTCTGCCCGCCTGGGCGGACACCCGACCCATCAATCGAATGCGAGCATCCTCGGCTTCGTCTTCGTCCAAATCCTTCAAATAACCCAGTTTGCGCAGCGCAGAGTCCAGCACTGACGCCGAGGTCATGTAGGTGGCAACGGCAGGTTCGGCTTTCAGAATGGCGGTGCTCTCGAACTTCTGCGGCAACAGATGCGCCAGTCCAAACGCCAGGGCTCCCACCACGATGGGGCCAATCACCAGCAACCTCGCGTTTTCGGCAAGCGTCAGAAGAATGTCGGCCAGATCGATGGAATCTCTGTCGGGGGGCTGAATGGGGGTGTTCACACGGTTCATTGCGGGATGCTGCGTGGTTCGGAGTTGTTGTTGTGGATGGGGGGCGGGCGTCAATTCTGCGACGAACCGGCTCAGCTTGGCGTGGCCGCTGCGCCATATTGCGTCTGCACCCACTGCCGATAAGCCCCGCTCTGCACGTGCGCCACCCAGTCGGCGTGGTCCAGGTACCACTGCACGGTCTTGCGGATGCCGGTCTCGAAAGTCTCAGCGGGCTTCCAGCCGAGTTCCGCTTCCAGTTTGCGCGCGTCGATGGCATAGCGGCGGTCGTGCCCGGGGCGGTCCTTCACGTGCGTGATCTGCGCGGTGTACGAGCCACCGCCGGCGCGAGGGCGCAGTTCGTCGAGCAGGGCGCAGATGGTGTGCACGATCTCGATGTTGGGCTTCTCGTTCCAGCCACCCACGTTGTAGGTCTGGCCCGGCGTGCCGGCGTCGAGCACGCGGCGGATCGCGCTGCAGTGGTCTTTCACATACAGCCAGTCGCGCACCTGCAGGCCGTCGCCGTACACCGGCAGGGGCTTGCCCGCCAGCGCGTTCACGATCATCAGCGGGATCAGCTTTTCGGGGAAGTGAAAGGGCCCGTAGTTGTTGCTGCAGTTCGTGGTCAGCACCGGCAGGCCGTGCGTGTGGTGCCAGGCGCGCACCAGGTGGTCGCTGGCGGCCTTGCTGGCCGAGTAGGGGCTGTTGGGTTCATAGGCGTGGGTTTCGGTGAAGGCGGGCGCGCCGGGCGCCAGGCTGCCATACACCTCGTCGGTGCTCACGTGCAGGAAACGGAAGGCCGACCGGTCGGCCTCGGGCAGGCCGCTCCAATGGGCACGCACCGCTTCGAGCAGGCGGAACGTGCCCACCACATTGGTCTGGATGAAGTCTTCCGCGCCGTGGATGGAGCGGTCCACATGGCTCTCGGCAGCGAAGTGGATCACGGCGCGCGGCCGGTGGTCGGCCAGCAGGCGGGTCAGCAGGGCGTGGTCACCGATGTCACCCTGGACGAACACGTGGCGTGCGTCGCCCTGCAGGCTGGCCAGGGTTTCCAGGTTGCCGGCATAGGTGAGCTTGTCGAGGTTGATGACCGGCTCATCGTGGAGCGCCAGCCAGTCGAGCACGAAGTTGGCGCCGATGAAGCCGGCGCCACCAGTGACCAGAATCATCGGTTGTCCCTGTCCCTTGGGGGTTGGTCTTCAAGCGCCCGTCAAGGGTGCCTGGCCCACCGCATTATCTTCGGTCTCCCGGGGCTTCCGGGCGGCCGCCGTGTTCGTTTAGTGACCGTGTGAAACGGTCTCGCCCGCCTTCAGGCGGTACACCGTGCCGCAGTAGGGGCACTTCGCCTCGCCCGTGACGGCCACGTCCAGGTAGACCTTGGGGTGGCTGTTCCACAGCTTCATGTCGGCCAGCGGGCTGGGGCAGAACACGCCTCCATGGGCGTTGAGGTCGGAGGCCTTGAGTTCGACGGCTGCTTTGCTCATGGCGTGTTCCTCAGACCTTGGCCAGCCAGTGGGCGTACTTGGGGTTGCGGCCGTTGACGATGTCGAAGAACGCGCTCTGGATCTTCTCGGTGATGGGGCCGCGGCTGCCCACGTAGTCGCCCTTGCCCAGCTCGATGCGGTCGAGTTCGCGAATCGGGGTGACTTCGGCCGCGGTGCCGGTGAAGAAGGCCTCGTCGGCGATGTAGACCTCGTCGCGGGTGATGCGCTTCTGCACGATCTCCAGGCCCAGGTCCTTGGCGATGTGGAACACCGTGTTGCGGGTGATGCCGTTGAGCGCGCCGGCCGAGAGGTCGGGCGTGTAGATCACGCCGTTTTTCACCACGAAGATGTTTTCGCCGGCGCCTTCGCTCACGAAGCCGCTGGAGTCCAGCAGCAGGGCCTCGTCGTAGCCCTCGTCGGTGGCCTCCATGTTGGCCAGGATGGAGTTGCTGTAGTTGCTCACCGCCTTGGCCTGCGTCATGGTGATGTTGACGTGGTGGCGGGTGTAGCTGCTGGTCTTCACGCGGATGCCGCGCTTGAGGCCTTCGTCGCCCAGGTAGGCGCCCCAGGCCCAGGCCGCGACCATCAGGTGGATGGTGTTGCCCTTGGGCGACACGCCCAGCTTCTTGTCGCCGATCCAGGTCAGCGGGCGCAGGTAGCAGCTCTCGAGCTTGTTCTCGCGCACCACGGCCTTCTGGGCCTCGTTCACCTCGTCCTGCGTGAACGGGATCTTCATGCGCAGGATCTTGGCGCTGTTGAACAGGCGCTCGGTGTGTTCCTCGAGCCGGAAGATCGCGGTGCCACCCTGGGTGTTGTAGGCGCGCACGCCCTCGAAGGCGCCACAGCCGTAGTGCAGGGTGTGGGTCAGCACGTGGATCTTGGCGTCGCGCCAATCCACCATCTGGCCGTCCATCCAGATCTTGCCGTCGCGGTCGGACATCGAGGGAACGATGGGGCTCATGTGGGGGTCCTTGGGTTGTTCGTGGGGCAGTCCGGCTGCCAAACCCATGATTTTACGGTGTCGGGCTGCCACCCTCCGGTGCCGCCGGGGCCTCATCCGTGGCGGGGCGGTGCAGCTTCCAGCCCTGCAGCTTGCCGTTGAGGAATTCCGCCGTCACGGTCGAGTCGCCGTTGTCGCGCCAGCGGTAGACCTCGGGTTGCACACTTTCTTCGGACAACCGCTCGCCCAGCGAGCGGGTCATGGCTATCACGTGCATCAGGGTGACGCCGGGCTTGAGCTTGGCGTTGAGCATCACCGCGCTGTCCACGTAGCCGATGGGGCGGTCGGACGCGCGCTTGAGCACCGTCATGAGGCGGGTGAAGTGCAGCAGCAGCCACATGGTCAGGCCGCCGCCGACGGCGGCCACCCCGGGCCAGCCGTAGGTGCGGTGCGACAAATACAGCAGGCCCAGGCCGGCCGCGAGGTAAAGCAGTTTCTGGAATCGCATAAAGGGGATTGTCGTTGCTGGCCGGGGCGGGCCGTTTGCGGCAAGTACGGAGGGCCCGGCTCAGGCCAGGCTGCGCGCCAGTTCCATGGCTTCCTCGATCCGGTCCACGCCGTGCACCGTGAGGCCCTCGAAGGCCTTGTCGTTCTTGCGCGGCAGGTTGGCCTTGGGCACCACGGCCACGCTGAAACCCAGCTTGGCGGCTTCCTTGAGCCGGTCCTGGCCGCGTGGCGCGGGGCGCACCTCGCCCGCCAGGCCCACCTCGCCGAAGGCCAGGAAGCCCTTGGGCAGCGGTTTGCCGCGCAGACTGGAGGTGATGGCCAGCATCACCGCCAGGTCGGCCGCCGGCTCGCTGATGCGCACGCCGCCGACCGCGTTGACGAACACGTCCTGGTCCATGCAGGCCACGCCCGCGTGGCGGTGCAGCACCGCCAGCAGCATGGCCAAGCGGTCGCGGTCCAGGCCGACCGAGAGGCGCCGGGGGCTGGGGCCGCCGCTGTCCACCAGTGCCTGGATCTCCACCAGCATGGGCCGCGTGCCCTCCAGCGTCACCATCACGCAGCTGCCGGGCACCGGCTCGGAATGCTGCGAGAGAAAGATCGCGCTCGGGTTGCTCACGCCCTTGAGGCCTTTTTCCGTCATCGCGAACACGCCGATCTCGTTCACCGCGCCGAAGCGGTTCTTGATCGCGCGGATCAGGCGGAAGCTGCTGTGGGTGTCGCCTTCGAAATACAGCACCGTGTCCACCATGTGCTCGAGCACGCGCGGGCCGGCGAGGGCGCCTTCCTTGGTCACGTGGCCGACCAGCACGATGGCCGTGCCGCTGGCCTTGGCCGCGCGCGTGAGGTGGGCCGCGCACTCGCGCACCTGCGCCACCGAGCCCGGGGCCGAGGTGAGCTGCTCGGAGTACACGGTCTGGATCGAGTCGATCACCGCGATGGCGGGCCGCGTTGCGTCCAGCGTGGCCAGGATCTTCTCGAGCTGGATCTCGGCCAGCACGCTGACCTGCGAGCCGTCCAGCCCGAGCCGGCGCGAACGCAGGGCCACCTGGGCGCCGCTTTCCTCGCCGGTCACGTAGAGCGTCTTCAGGCCGGTGCGCTGCAGCGAGTCCAGCGCCTGCAGCAGCAGCGTGGACTTGCCGATGCCCGGGTCGCCGCCGATCAGCACCACGCCACCCTCCACGATGCCGCCGCCCAGCACGCGGTCCAGCTCGTCGTGGCCGGTGGGCGTGCGCTGCACGTCGGTGGCCTCGATGTCGGCCAGGGTGGTGACCTCGGCCGTCTTCGCCAGCGAAGCGAAGCGGTTCTTGGCCGGGGCGGTCGATTCCGCGACCGATTCGACCAGGGTGTTCCAGGCGTTGCAGTGCGGGCATTTGCCCAGCCACTTGGGGCTGGTGCCGCCGCATTCGTTGCAGATGTATTGGGTTTTGTCTTTGGCCATGGTGCCGGGCAAATATAGTCGACACCCTCATGTCCCCACCTGTTCCCGCCGCCGCCCTGCAAGTGCTGCCTCCCGGCGCGCAAGCGCTGTCGGCCGCCGCGCGCGCCTACAACCTGCAACTCACCCGCATCGACAAACTCAAGCGCCAGCTGGCCGAGATGGATGCGCTCGCGCAGCAGCACCGCCAGGAACGCCACCAGGCGGTCGACCCACTGCGCCGGCAGCTGGCCCGGGACCAGCGCGCGCTGGCCCTGGCGCTGGACGGTCAACTGCAAGGCAAGCTGCTGAGCCGCGTGCAGGCCGACACCGCGCGCGCGCTGCTGCGCCGCCTGGTGCGCCCCCTGGCCGAAGCGGGGGACGCCGCGATGCGTGAACTGCACGACCGCCACAGCCCACGCACCCTGGCGCAACTCCAACAGGACTCGGCCGATGCGCTGCGCCAGCGCCTGGAGGCGGTGCTGGGCGAGCCACTGGACGACGAGGGCCAGAACCTCAGCGCCGAAGAACTGCTGCACGCCGGCATGGAGCGCCTGCGGCGTTCTCAGGCGGATGCGCAGCAGCAGCGCCGGGGGGCCGCGCAAGCCCGGCGCGAACGCAAGAAGCCTGGCGCCGCGGCGCGCCAGACCGGGCAGCACGATGCCGACACCTTGTTGCGCCGCCTGTTCCGCCAGCTCGCCAGTGCCCTGCACCCCGACCGCGAGACCGACCCGCAGGCGCGGTTGCGAAAGACGGCCTTGATGAGCGAGGCCAACGCCGCCTACGAACAACGCGACCTGGTCGCGCTGCTGCAGATCCAGGCCCGCGCCGAGCTCGCCGACCCCGCTGCCGGGCAGCAGCTGTCCGACGAGCGCCTGGCCTCGCTCACGCTTTTGCTCAAGGCCCAGGTGGCGGCATTGGAGCGCGAGCGCGCCGCGCGGCAGAGCGCGCTGTCGGACGAGTTCGATCTGCCAGAGGGCGTGTCAACCAACGCCAACACCTTGTTGCAGAGCCGGATCGATGAGACGCGCGCGCTGGAGGGCGCCCTGGCTCAGCTGGCGCGCGACCTCGAGCAGGCGGAGGATCCCGCGCGGCTCAAGCGCTGGCTCAACGCGCAGCGCGATCTGGCGTGAACCCCTGAATCAGTTCCTGCACGAGCTCCGCCGCAGGCACCTCCCGGCAGCCACTCGCGTTCTGACCCGACCACAGCGGTGAGAAGTCGCCGCTGCCCTTGGCCTCCCAATGCGCGCGCAGCGGCGCCATGGCCGCCGTGGCCAGCGGGAAGGCCGGCGCGACCGGGTTCATGGGGCCGAGCTCACGCATCACGCGGTTGACGATGCCGCGCGCCGGGCGACCGGTGAACAGGTGGGTGAGGGCGGTGTGGTGCGCCGCCTCGCTCTGCAGCGCCGCGCGGTGCAGCGCGCTGGTGGTGGCCTCGGGGCAGCACAGAAAAGCCGTGCCCACCTGCGCGCCCGAGGCGCCCAGCGCCATGGCCGCGGCCACGCCCGCCGCATCGGCAATGCCGCCGGCCGCGATCACCGGCACGCCCACGGCCGCCACGATCTGCGGCAGCAGCGCGAAAGTGCCGGCCTGCGTCGTGAGGTCGTCGGTGAGGAACATGCCCCGGTGGCCGCCGGCCTCGACGCCCTGGGCAATGATGGCGTCCACGCCGAAGGCCTCCAGCCAGCGCGCCTCTTCCACCGTGGTGGCTGAGGACAGCACCACGCTGCCCCAGCCCTTCACGCGGTCCAGCAGGTCCAGGTCGGGCAAGCCGAAATGGAAGCTCACCACCTTGGGCCGGAAGCGTTCGAGGATGTCGGCCGCCGCGCGGTTGAATGGCACGCGGCCCGGCCCGGTCGGCACGGCATCGATGTCCAGCCCCGCTTCGCGGTAGTAGGTGCCCAGCCAGGCGCGCCACGCCGCTTCGCGCGCTTCTTCGGCCTCGGGCGGCGCGTGGCAGAAGAAGTTGACATTGAACGGCCGCTCGGTGCCGGAGGCCAGTGCCGTCAGCTCGCGGTCCATCGCCTCGGGCGAAAGCATGGCGCAGGGCAGGGAGCCCAGCGCGCCCGCGTTGCTCACCGCCACCGCCAGGGCCGCGCCCTGCACGCCCGCCATCGGCGCCTGGATCAAGGGGTATTCCGTACCGAGCAGGGCAGTGAGTGCGTTCATGCGCGCATTCTCACCGCGCCGCCGTTCCGGGTAAACCCTTGATTTGTTTCCAGAATAATCATTTAATATATTAAATAAATGGACGACACCACCCCTTTCATCCACCGCAACCTGCCGCGCCTGCTGCTCGAAGCGCGCGAGGCCGTGATGCTGCACACCCGGCCCAGCCTGCGCCAGTACGGCCTGTCCGACCAGCAGTGGCGCGTGCTGCGCGTGCTGGGCGAACACGCGCAGCTGCCTGGCGGGGTGGAGACCGGGCGCGTGGCGCGCGAGGCCTTTCTGCTCGGCCCCAGCCTCACCGGCGTGCTCACCCGCATGGAGCGCGACGGCCTGATCGCGCGCAGCCGCTGCCCGCAGGACGCGCGGCGCACCGTGGTGCGCGCCACGCCAGCGGGGCTCAAGCTGGTGAAGGGCCTCTCCAGCACCATCGAGGCGCACTACGCCTGGATGGAGCAGCGCCTGGGCAAGGCCCGGCTGGCGCAGCTCTACGCCCTGCTCGACGAGGTGATCGCGCTCGAACAACCCCTGAACACCGAAGAGGCCGATGGCCTGGAGGACGACGCCGCATGAACCCGATTCCCTGGATGCCGGCCGGCACGGTCTACGGCACCCTGCTCAACTTCCAGCGCGAACACGCGCTGTGGGCGCCGCGCATGCACGAGGCGCCCTACAAGGCGCCGCCGAAAGCGCCGGTGCTCTACGTCAAGACCGCCAACACCTTCACGCCCCATGGCCAGGCCATCGCGCTGCCCGCCGGTGCGGCGGTGCAGGTGGCGGCCTCGCTCGGCCTGGTGATGGGCGAGGGCAGCGTGCTCGGCGCGGTGCTGTTCAACGACGTGGCCATCGCGCACGAGAGCTACTACCGCCCGCCCGTCAAGGCGCGCTGCGTCGACGGTTTCCTCGGCGTGGGCGCCGAGTGCGTGCCCATCGCACAGCTCGGAGGCCTGGCCGGGCTGGTCGATCTGCAGATCGAACTGCACATCAACGGCGTGCACCGCCAGACCACGGTCCTGGCCGAACTGCTGCGCGACGCCGCCACCTTGCTGGCCGACGTGAGCGAGTTCATGACCCTGCGGCCGGGCGACGTGCTGATGCTGGGCTCCGACTGCCTGGCCGACGGCACGCGCCCGCTGGTGCACCCGGGCGACACGGTGGAGATCACCGCCCCGGGCTTCGCGCCCACCTTGCACAGCTTCACACAGGAGGTGGCCGCATGAAGAGCGCCCGCATCGCCTGGGCCGGCGCGGTCCACGACGCCATCGAGTCCGACGGCCAGCTCGAACTGCTCACACCGGCCCTGAAAGGCCGCCGCGTGGCCTTTGACGACGTGGTCTGGCTGCCACCGTTGCAGCCCCTGCCGCCGCAGCGCCCGCGCACCGTGCTCGCGCTCGGCCTGAACTACGCCGACCACGCGAAGGAACTGGCCTTCAAGGCGCCCGAGGAACCGCTGGCCTTCGTCAAGGGCGAGGCCTCGCTCACCGGCCACCGCGGCTTCACGCGGCGCCCGCCCGGCGTGGATTTCATGCACTACGAGTGCGAGCTCGCGGTGGTGATCGGGCGCACCGCCAAGCGGGTGAAGAGGGCCGACGCCCTGGACTTCGTGGGCGGCTACACGGTGGCGAACGACTACGTCATCCGCGACGTGCTGGAAAACTGGTACCGACCCAACCTGCGCGCCAAGAACCGCGACACCTGCACGCCCATCGGCCCCTGGCTGGTGGACGCGGCCGACGTGCCCGATCCGATGAACCTCGCGCTGCGCACCACCGTCAACGGCGAGGTGACGCAACAGGGCAGCACGCGCGACATGATCTTCGACGTGCCCACGCTGATCGAGTACTTCAGCGCCTTCATGACGCTGCAACCCGGCGACCTCATCCTCACCGGCACGCCCGACGGCGTGGTCGACTGCCGGCCCGGCGACGTGATCGTCACGTCCATCGAAGGCATCGGCGACCTCGTCAACACCATCACCCAACACCCCTGAACCGCAGCATGACGACGACGATCCAGCACCTCATCAACGGCAAGGCCGTGGCCAGCGCCGCGAGCTTCGAGACCCTCAACCCCGCCACGCAGGACGTGCTGGCCGAGGTCAGCGCGGGCGGCGCGGCGGAAATCAACGCCGCCGTGCAGGCCGCGAAGGACGCGTTCCCGAAATGGGCTGGCCTGCCGGCCACCGAGCGCGCGAAGCTCATGCGCAAGCTGGGCGAGCTGATCGCGGCGAACGTGCCCGAGATCGCGCAGACCGAAACCAACGACTGTGGCCAGGTGATCGCGCAGACCGGCAAGCAGCTGGTGCCGCGCTCGGCCGACAACTTCCACTACTTCGCCGAGATGTGCACGCGGGTGGATGGCCACACCTACCCCACGCCCACGCACCTGAACTACACGCTGTTCCACCCGGTGGGCGTGTGCGCGCTCATCAGCCCGTGGAACGTGCCCTTCATGACCTCGACCTGGAAGGTCGCGCCCTGCCTGGCGTTCGGCAACACGGCGGTGCTGAAGATGAGCGAGCTGTCGCCCATGACGGCCGCGCGCCTGGGCGAGCTGGCGCTGGAGGCCGGCATTCCGGCGGGTGTGCTCAACGTGGTGCACGGTTACGGCAAGGACGCGGGCGAGCCGCTGTGCGCGCACCCGGACGTGCGCGCGATCTCCTTCACTGGCTCCACGGCCACGGGCAACCGCATCGTGCAGAGCGCGGGCTTGAAGAAGTTCAGCATGGAGCTGGGCGGCAAGAGCCCATTCGTGATCTTCGACGACGCGGACCTGGACCGTGCGCTGGACGCGGCGGTGTTCATGATCTTCAGCAACAACGGCGAGCGCTGCACGGCGGGCAGCCGCATCCTGGTGCAGCAGAGCATCTACGCCGACTTCGTGGCGAAGTTCGTGGAGCGCGCCAAGCGCATCACGGTGGGCGATCCGCTGGACGAGAAGACCATCGTCGGTCCCATGATCAGCCAGGCGCACCTGGCCAAGGTGCGCAGCTACATCGAGCTGGGCCCGAAGGAGGGCGCCACGATGTTGTGCGGCGGCTTGGACCGGCCGTCGTACGCGCCGGAGCTGTCCTCGCGCGTGGCCAAGGGCAACTACGTGTGGCCGACGGTGTTCGCGGACGTGGACAACCGCATGCGCATCGCGCAGGAGGAAATCTTCGGCCCGGTGGCATGCCTGATTCCGTTCCGCGACGAGGCGCATGCGATCGAGCTGGCGAACGACATCCAGTACGGTCTTTCGAGCTATGTGTGGACGGAGAACCTGGGGCGTGCGCACCGGGTGGCGGCGGCCGTGGAGGCGGGCATGTGTTTCGTCAACTCGCAGAACGTGCGGGATCTGCGCCAGCCGTTTGGTGGCACCAAGGCGAGCGGCACGGGGCGCGAAGGGGGTACCTGGAGTTATGAGGTGTTCCTGGAGCCCAAGAACGTCGCTGTGTCCCTCGGGTCTCATCACATTCCCCACTGGGGTGTCTGAAATGCTTTCGCTCCAACGGGTGGGCGGGATCGAACGAGCAGGGCGCTCTGCTCCGCGGGTGTCCCCCGACGGCTGGTGCCGTCTCCTCCTTTACCCCGCTGCGCAGAACGCCCTGCCCGCCCGATCCGAAACGGCGCTGGCACACAAGCTCCGTCGAGCGCGCGGTCCGCAGTGGGTTTGCCAGTGGGGGTGGCCGCCGCAGCGAAGTAAAGGGGGAGGGCTGGGCGCAGCCCAGACCGGAGGACATGAGCGGAGGCGGCCACCCCCACTGGCAAACCCACGGAGCATCTACAAAAAACCAGAGGACCGATCATGGGCAAACTAGCACTCGTCGCAAAGATCACCCACGTCCCGTCGATGTACCTGAGCGAACTCGACGGCCCGAGAAAGGGCACGAGGCAGGACGCCATCGACGGCCACGTGGAAATCAGCCGCCGCTGCCGCGAACTCGGTGTCGACACCATCGTCGTCTTCGACACCCACTGGCTCGTCAACGCCAGCTACCACCTCAACTGCGCGCCCCACTTCCAGGGCACCTACACCAGCAACGAGCTGCCCCACTTCATCAGCAACATGCCGTTCGAGATCCCGGGCAACCCCGAACTCGGCCAGCTGCTCGCCAAGGTGTGCAACCAACACGGTGTCGAAACCCTGGCCCACGACGCCACCACCCTCGGCCCCGAATACGGCACCCTCGTGCCCATGCGCTACATGAACGCCGACCAGCACTTCAAGGCCGTCTCGGTCTCGGCGCTGTGCCAGTCGCACTACCTCAACGACAGCGCGCGCCTCGGCTGGGCCATGCGCAAGGCCGTCGAAGACCACTACGACGGCACCGTCGCCTTCTTCGCCAGCGGCTCCCTCAGCCACCGCTTCGCGCAGAACGGCCTCGCGCCCGACTTCGCCTTCAAGATCTGGACCCCCTTCCTCGAAACGCTCGACCGCCGCGTCGTCGAGATGTGGGAGCAGGGCGAGTGGAAAGCCTTCTGCGAAATGCTGCCCGAGTACGCCGCCAAGGGCCACGGCGAAGGCTTCATGCACGACACCGCCATGATGCTCGGCGCCCTCGGCTGGAGCGACTACGACGGCCAGGCCGAGGTCATCACCCCGTACTTCGGCGCCTCCGGCACCGGCCAGATCAACGCCGTCTTCCCCGTCACGCCGCAGACCGGCGCGGCCATCCCCGCCGCACAGGCCTCGTCGGCCAAGGGATACCAGGCCGTCTCCCGACTCTGAGAACGCCACCCATGCCGCACCTCGTCATCCTCTACACCCCCAACCTCGACAAGCCCGCCAGCGAAGGCGGCACCGACATGGGCGCGCTCTGCCGCGAGCTGTGCGACGCCATGCTCGCGGTGCGCGACGAGGCCGACAAGCAGGTCTTCCCCACCGGTGGCACGCGCGTGCTGGCCTACCCGGCGGCGCACAGCGCCATCTCGGACGGCGGCGCGGCCGGCATCGCCGCCGGCCTGGGGGGCGACTACGCCTTCGTCTACATGAACGTGCGCATGGCCCAGGGCCGCAGCGCCGTCACCCACCAGCGCGTGGGCGAGGCGCTGCAGGCCGTGGTGAAGGCGCATTTCGCCGTGCAGCTCGCCACGCGCGCCATCGGCATCACCGTGCAGGTGGACGAGGGCCACGAGGTGTTCGACGCCAAGACCAGTTCCCTGCACCCGCTGTTCAACCGGAGCTGACCCCATGCTCGACGACACCCTCATCCAGCAGCTCGCGGCCGAGCTCGACGCTTCGGAACGCAGCCGCGTGCCGCTGGAGCACTTCTCCAAACGCTTTCCCGGCATGACGGTCGACGACGGCTACCGCGTCGGCCGGGCCTGGGTGGGCCTGCAGGTGGCCGCTGGCAAGCAGGTGATCGGCCACAAGATCGGCCTCACCAGCCGCGCCATGCAGATCTCCAGCCAGATCGACGAGCCCGACTACGGCACCCTGCTCGACAGCATGCGCTTCACCGCCTCGGCGGGCGAGGTGCTGCAGATCCCGACGTCGCGCTTCATCGCGCCGCGCGTGGAGGTGGAGCTCGCCTTCGTGCTCAAGTCGCCCCTGCAGGGCAAGGACGTGACGGTGGAAGACGTGCTCGCGGCCACCGAGTACGTGACGCCCGCCATCGAGATCATCGATGCGCGCATCGAGCAGTTCGACCGCCACACCAAGGTCATGCGCAAGGTGTTCGACACCATCAGCGACAACGCGGCCAACGCCGGCATCGTGATCGGCGACGGGGACCTGCGTTACCGCGCCGACCCCTTCACCCTCGACCTGCCCTGGTGCGGTGCCATCCTTCGGCAGAACGGCGTGGTGGAAGAAACCGGGCTGGCCGCCGGCGTGCAGGGCCACCCGGCGGTCGGCATCGCGTGGCTCGCGCACAAGCTCGCGCCCTGGGGCGAATCGCTTCAGCCCGGTCAGATCGTGCTGGCCGGCTCGTTCACGCGGCCGGTCGCGGCCCGCCAGGGCGACCTGTTCGAGGCCGACTACGGCCCGCTCGGCAGCCTTCGTTTCCAGTTCGTCTGAATTTCTCTCCCCACCCCATGCAAACCCCCGTCAACCCGTTCAAACAGGCGCTCGCCGAGCGCCGCGCGCAAATCGGCTTCTGGCTCGGCCTGGCCAACCCCTACAGCGCGGAAATCTGCGCCGGTGCCGGCTTCGACTGGCTGCTGATCGACGGCGAGCATTCGCCCAACGACCTGCAGGACCTGCTGTCGCAGGCCCAGGCCATCGCCGCCTACCCGGGCTCGCACGCCATCGCGCGCGTGCCCGTGGGCGATGCGGCGATCATCAAGCAGTACCTCGACGTCGGCCTGCAGACCCTGCTGGTGCCCATGGTGGACACGCCCGAGCAGGCGGCCCAGCTGGTGCGCGCCTGCCGCTACCCGCAGAACGACGGCCAGGGCGGCGTGCGCGGCATGGCCGGCGCCCGGGCCTCGCGCTGGGGCCGTTACCCGAACTACGCGAAAGAGGCCAACGCCCAGGTCTGCCTGCTGGTGCAGGCGGAGACACGCGAGGCCCTGCAGCAGCTCGACGCCATCGCGGCCACGCCCGGGGTGGACGGCGTCTTCATCGGCCCGGCCGACCTCTCCGCCTCGCTCGGCCACGTGGGCGACCCGGGCCACCCCGAGGTGCAGGCCGCGATCGAGGACGCCATCGCGCGCATCCTGCGCGCCGGCAAGGCGCCCGGCATCCTGACCACCGACGAGGCCCAGGCGCGCCACTACCTCGCGCTGGGCGCGGTGTTCGTGGCCGTGGGGCTGGACACCCAGATCCTCGCGCGCCAGACCAGCGCCCTGGCCGCGCGCTTCAAGACCGATGCGCCCGCCGTGCCTGCCCGGGCCAAGGGCAGTGTGTACTAGGAGACCACCCCCATGAACGCCGCCCTGCCCACCACCACTACCACGCCCGCCGGCATGCACCTGGACGAATGGGCCGCGCGCGTCGAGCTCGCCGCCTGCTACCGCGTCTTCGCCATGCTGGGCTGGACCGAGATGATCTACAACCACATCACGCTGCGCCTACCCGCCAGCGTCTGCGGTGAGGACAAGCAGTTCCTGATCAACCCCTTCGGCCTGCACTACAGCGAGGTCACCGCGCGCAACCTGGTGAAGATCAACCTGCAGGGCGACGTGCTCGACGGTTCGCCGCACCCGGTCAACCCGGCCGGTTTCACGGTGCATGCCGCCATCCACGACGGCCTGCCCGGTGCGCACTGCGTGATGCACACCCACACCACCGCCGGCGTGGCCGTCGCCTGCTTGAAGGACGGCCTGCAGCAGACCAACTTCTACACCGCGCAGCTGCACGGCATGGTGGCGTACCACACCTTCGAAGGCATCACCATCCACGCCGACGAAGCACCGCGCCTGCTCAAGAGCATTGGCGACCGCCCGGCCGTGATCCTGCGCAACCACGGCCTGCTGGCCTGGGGCGCCACCGTGCCGCAGACCTTCGCCATCCTCTGGACGCTGCAGCGCGCCTGCGAAATCCAGATGGCCACGTTCTCGATGGGCGGTGCGCAGGCGGCCCTGCCGGTGCCCGAGGCCGTTGCCGAAAAATGCACGCGCGACGCGCTGCAGTTCAACCCCCACCACGGCGCCGGCCGTGACGTGTTCGACGCGCTGGTCCGGCAGGTGAACCGCCTGGACCGCAGCTACCTGGAGTGAGCCCTTGACCTCTTCCCCTGACTTTCAGCGCGTGGCCATCGTCGGCGCGGGCGCCATCGGCGGCTGGCTCGGCGTGCGGCTCTCGCACACCGGTTGCATCGTGAGCGCGCTGGCGCGCGGCGAGACGCTCGCGGCCCTGCAGCGCGATGGCCTGCAGCTGCACCAGGACGGCCAGCTGCAGGGCGCGCCGGTGCAGGCCGCCGCCAGCGCCGTGACCCTGGGCGTGCAGGACCTCGTGATCGTGGCCGTGAAGGCGCCCTCGCTGCCCGACCTCGCGCGCGGCATCGCGCCGCTGATCGGCCGCCACACCGTGGTGCTCACCGCCATGAACGGCGTGCCCTGGTGGTTCTTCAACGGCTTTGGCGGCGAGCGCGCCGGCACGCGCCTGAAAACGGTGGACCCCGAGGGCGAGATCGAACGTTGCATCCCGGCGCGCCACGTCATCGGCGGCGTGGTGCACGCCAGCTGCTCGGTGGACGCGCCCGGCGTGATCCGCCACCATTTCGGCAACGGCCTCATTCTTGGCGAGCCTTCGGGCGAGTCCAGCGAGCGGGTGGCGGCCCTGGCCGAGCTGCTGCGGCGCGCCGGGCTCAACGCAACGGTGTCGCCGCAGATCCAGAAAGACGTCTGGTACAAGCTCTGGGGCAACATGACGGTGAACCCCGTGAGCGCGCTCACCGGCGCCACCACCGACCGCATCCTCGGCGACCCACTGGTGCGCGACTTCATCAGCCGCGTGATGCTGGAGGCCAAGGACATCGGTGCGCGCATCGGCATTCCGATCGACCAGCAGCCCGAAGACCGCCATGCCGTCACGCTCAAGCTCGGCGCGTTCAAGACCTCGATGCTGCAGGACGTGCAGGCGCACAAGCCAGTGGAGCTCGACGCCCTGGTGACCGTGGTGCGCGAACTCGGCCAGCTCACCGGCGTGCCCACACCGTTCACCGACGCGCTGCTGGGCCTCTCGCGCCTGCAGGCTCAGACGCTGGACCTCTACCCCTCAGCCCAGTAGCGCCGGAAACAGCTTCACCAGGCCGGTCGCCATCACCTCGACCGACAGCGCCGCCAGGATCAGGCCCATCAGACGCGTCATCACATTGATGCCGGTCTGGCCCAGGAAGCGCGCGATCGGCTCGGCCAGGGTGAAGCAGATGGCGGTGGCCAGGGCGATCACCACGCCATACCCCACCAGCGCGGCGTGCTGGAAGAAGGTCTTGGCCTGGTCGGCGTAGATCACCACGGTGGACATGGTGGCCGGCCCGGTGAGCAGCGGGATGGTCAGCGGCACCACCGCGATGGAGGTGCGTGCCGAAGTGTCGCTCAGTTCCTGGTCGGTGGCCTTGGCTTCCGCCGGCCGCGCGTTGAGCATGGACAGTGCCGAGGTCAGCAGCAGCATGCCGCCGCCGACCTGGAAACTCGCCAGCGAGATGCTGAAGAACTCCAGGATCTGCAGGCCGATGACGGCGCAGGTGGCGATCACCGCGAAGGCGCTGAAGGCCGAGATCATCACCGTGCGCTGCCGCTGCTGGCGCGAGAAGCCCTGCGTGTAGTGGATGAAGAAGGGCACGATCGCCAGCGGGTTGACGATCGCCAGCAGGGTGATGAGTGGCTTGAAATCCATGCCCAGGATTGTGGGGCATGGCCGCCTGATCAGGCGGCCGGCTGGCCAGGCTCGCGTCGCCGGAACATGCCGTAGCCCTCCATGTACAGCACCTTGTCGCCGTGCTGGTTGAACATCTCCCAGGTGGTGCGCACCAAGCCCACGTCCAGGCGCTTGCTCATGGGGCGTTTTTCCAGGATCGTGTGCTGCAACCGCAGCGTGTCGCCCGGGAACACCGGCTTGAGCCACTTCACGCTCTCCAGGCCGGGCGAGCCCAGGCTGGAGCTTTCGTTGAGGAAGTTGGTCACCATCAGCCGCATCGCCATGGCGCAGGTGTGCCAGCCGCTGGCGCTGAGCGCGCCGAACACCGAGGCTTTGGCGGCCTCGGCGTCGAGGTGGAAGGGTTGGGGGTCGAACTGGCGCGCGAAGGCCACCGTCTCCTCTTCGGTCGGCGTGATGGTGCCCAGGTCGCGCGTCTCGCCGACCTGCAGGTCTTCCCACCAGTACTTGATGTGCGATGTGTTCGTGTGTGTCGTGGTCATGTCAGCGTCCTCCGGAGACGTCCATCAGGGTCATGGTGGTGTAGCTCGCGGCGTCGGACAGCAGCCAGACGATGGCCTGCGCCACCTCCTCGGCCCGGCCGCCGCGCTGCATGGGCACCTGGTGCTTGAGGTCGCGCACCCGGTCGGGCAGGCCGCCCGAGGCGTGGATCCCGGTCTCGATCAGCCCCGGGCGCACCGCGTTGACGCGCACGCCCTCGCTGGCCACTTCCCGCGCCAGGCCGATGGTGAAGGCGTCGATCGCGCCCTTGGCCGCCGCGTAGTCCACGTACTGGCCGGCCGAGCCCAGGCGCGAGGCCGCGCTGGAGAGGTTCACGATGGACCCGCCTTCGCCGCCGTGTTTCGTGCTCATGCGGCGCACCGCCTCGCGCGCGCACAGCATCGAGCCGATCACGTTGATGTCGAACATGCGGCGCCAGCGCGCCACGCTCATCTCGTCCACGCGGGCCGTCACGTCGACCACGCCCGCGTTGTTCACCAGGCCGTGCAGGCGGCCGAGCTTGGCGTCGATCTTCGCGAACATCGCGAGCACCTGCTCTTCGTCCGCCACATCGGCCTGCACGCTCATGGCCGTGCCGCCCTCGGCGCGGATCGCGCGCACCACCTCGTCGGCCGAGAGCGAGTTCGCGGTGTAGTTCACCGCCACCGCCCAGCCCTGCCGCGCGGCCAGCCGGGCGGTGGCCGCGCCGATGCCGCGCCCGCCCCCGGTGACCAGCAGCGCCCGGCCTGTCATCTCAGCCATAACCCGTCTCCTGCAGAATGTGGTGGCATCGCGTACAACACGGGCTCGCCACCGAGCTTGCCATTACAACAGCGACAGGAGACCGACATGCGTCGCACAGTCGACTATTACTTCGTCCCGCAAAGCCCCTGGGCCTACCTGGGCCACGCGCGTTTTGCGGCCTTGCTGCGCGAGACCGGCACGGCCGTGCGCGTGCGGCCCATGGACCTGGGCAAGATCTTCCCGCTGTCCGGCGGGCTGCCCCTGCAGAAGCGCGCGCCGCAGCGCCAGGCCTACCGCCTGCTCGAGCTGCGCCGCTTCAGCGAGGCGCTGGACATCCCGCTCCACCCCGAGCCCCGCTTCTTTCCCGTGGCGGGCGACCCCGCCGCGCGGCTGATCACCGCCGCGGCCCAGCACGACGGCGACGAGGCCGCGATGCGCCTGACCGGCGCGGTGCTGGCCGCCGTCTGGGCACAGCAGCGCGACATCGCCGACGACGCCACGCTGGCGGCCCTGCTGGCCGAGACCGGTCTGGATGCCGCGCGGCTGGCGCAATCCCGGCAGCCCGAGGTGCAGGCGCGCTACGACGGGCACACGCAGGCCGCCATCGACCTCAGCGTGTTCGGCGCGCCCAGCTACGTCATCGACGGTGAACTGTTCTGGGGCCAGGACCGCCTCGACTTCGTGGCGCGCCGGCTGCGCGCCTGACTTTTTCAACCCGACAACAGGAGAAACACCATGGGTCAGACGATCGAACTCACCTCCGCCGACGGCTTCAAATGCCCGGCCTACGTGGCCCAGCCCAGCGGCAAGGCCAAGGGCGGCCTGGTGCTGCTGCAGGAAATCTTCGGCTTGAACTCGCACATCCGCTCGGTGGCCGACGGCTACGCGGCCGATGGGTACTTCGTGGTCGCGCCGCACACCTTCCACCGCGCCAAGCCCGGTGTGGAACTCGGCTACACCGAGGCCGACATGAAGGCCGGCATGGAGCTCAAGGCCGCCGTGGAAGGCCTGCCGGCGCCGGGCGTGATGCCCGACATCCAGGCCGCGATCCAGCACGCGGCGCAGGCCGGCAAGGTCGGCATCCTCGGCTACTGCTGGGGCGGCCTGCTCACCTGGCGTTCGGCCAGCGCGCTGCAGGGACTGTCCGCCGCCGCGCCGTACTACGGTGGCGGCATGACGGTGGGTGCGGAGCTCGAGCGCCGGCCCACCGTACCGGTGATGGTGCATTTCGGCGCGCAGGACCACTGGGTTCCGCTCGACACGGTGGAGGCCTTCAAGAAGGCCCAGCCCGGCGTGACGGTGCACGTGTACGACGCCAACCACGGCTTCAACTGCGACCAGCGCGGCTCGTACAACGAGGCGGCGGCCAAGCTGGCGCGCGAGCGCACGCTGGCTTTCTTCGCGCAACACCTGGGCTGACACCGTGTGGCGCGCCGCGGCATCGCTGGGGCTGCTGATCGGGGCCTGCGCGGGCGTGGCGGCCGCCGACTACAGCGGCCCGCTGTTCGACGCGCACCTGCACTACAACAACGAAGCCTGCACGCACGACACACCGGCCCCGGGCTGCCCGCACCCCATGGCCGATGTGCTCGACCGCATGCAGCGCAACGGGGTGCGCGCCATCGTCGCCAACTCGCGGCCCAACGACGGCACCAAGGCGCTGGCCAGCGCGCGCGAGCAGACGCGCAAGGCCGGTGTCGCGGTCGTGCCCTTCGTGCGCCTGTACCGCGACCGCGCCGACTACAACAACTGGTTCCGCGACCCCACCATCGTCGAAATGGTCAACGCCGAACTCCAGCGCGGCACGCCCGCCGGGCCCTACCGCGGCCTGGGCGAATTCCACCTGTACGACAGCGCCAACGCCAATGGCCCGGTGGCCAAACAGCTCATGGCCCTGGCCGAAGAGAAGGACCTTGCCATCCTCGCGCACGTGGACGATGCGGCGATCGACTTGCTGATGGCCAACACGCCTTCCAAGGGCCGCAGGTCGCTCCTGATCTGGGCCCACACCGGCATCGGTGGCACGCCGGTGGCGCGGGTGGACGAACTCTTCGCGCGTTACCCGCGCCTGGTGGGCGAGCTGTCGTACCGCCCCGGCCTGACCTGCGCCGACGGCCAGCTCTGTCCCGAATGGCGCGCGCTGCTGCTCAAGTACCCGGACCGTTTCCTGATCGGCTCGGACACCTGGATCAACCAGCGCTGGTTGTACTACGACGAGCTCATGAAGGGCTACCGCACCTGGCTGGGCGGGCTGCCGGCCGACGTGGCGCGGCGCATCGCCTGGGACAATGGCGCGAAGCTCTTTGGCGTGCCCCCACCCACCCCTTGAATCCCATGATCCAACTGCACTTCGCCCCCAGCAGCGCCGCCATGGTGCCGCACATCCTGCTCGAAGAAATCGGCGTGCCCTACGAGCGCGTGCTGGTCGACAAACAGAACGGTGGGCACAAGACGCCGGCCTACCTCGCGCTCAACCCGAACGGCCTGATCCCGGTGCTGGTCGACGGTGATCTGGTGCTGTATGAAACGGCCGCGATCTGCCTGCACCTGAGCGACACTCACCCGAAGGCCGCGTTGATGCCACCCATGGACACGCGCGACCGTGCCCATGCCTACAAGTGGCTCATGTGGCTGACCAACACGCTGCAGGCCACGCTCATCGTCTACTTCTACCCCGAGCGCTGGGCCGATACCGGGCACACCGAGGTCGCCGCGGAAGTGCAGCGCAACGCCCAGGCCCGCGTGGGGCCGCTGCTCAACCAGCTGGATGCCGAAATCGAACGCCGTGGCGGTCCATGGTTCATGGGCGAGCAGTTCACGCTGCTCGATGCCTACGTGTTCACGCTGTGCCGCTGGACGCGCAACTTCCCCAGCGCGCCGGCGCGGGACCGTCAGCACCTGGGCCCGTACCTGCAGCGCATGCTGGCAAGGCCATCGGTGCAGCGGGTGCTGGCCAATGAGGGCCTGGCGCCGCCTTACGTGTGAGGCTTCAGCGGCTTGTGCGCACCAGGTAGCGCTTGCGCCAGAACAGCACGCCGAGCACCACGGCGGTCAGTGCCATGGAGCCGATGGCCCACCAGAAGCCGGTCTGCTGGTGCAGCAGCGGGATGAACTGGAAGTTCATGCCGAAGATGCCCGCGATCAGGTTCAGCGGCAGGAAGATGGCGGTCAGTGCGGTGAGCGTGCGCATGATGTCGTTGGTGCGGTTGCTCTGCGCCGAGAAGTGCATCTGCACCGCGGTTTCCGCGTTCTGCTCCAGCCGGCGCACGTGGTGCACCACGCGCTCGATGTGCTCGAGCACATCGCGCGAACGCACCTTGAGCAGCTCCAGCCCGCGTTGCCCGCCGATCGCGTCGGTCGGCTCCCAGGTGGCGAGGTTCTCGTTCCAGTCCTGGATGGCGGAACGCTGGTCCTCGCAGATCTCGTCGAGCTGGTGCAGCGAGATGCGCGCGTCCAGCAGCGAGCCCCAGTTGCTGAAGCGGGCCTTGGGCATCAGCAGTTCGGTCTGCCAGTGGTCGAGCTGGCGCGTGAGCTCGCGGCGCAGCGCGAGGTAGCCGTCGACCATCTGGTTGACGATGCGCAGCATCAGGTCGGCCGGGCTGGGCGGCAGGTGCACGCCGGCCGCGCGCGAAGCGGCGGTGGCGGCCGAGAGCAGCCGCGTGGCGTACTGTTCCAGCGCCTGGCAGCCGACGGGGTGCACCGTGAGCAGCACGCGGTCGAACACCGCGAAGCCCACCGGGCTGGTGTCGATGCGCCGCAGCACGGGCGGGCCGCCGCGTTTGACGGACTGGGTGAGCACCTCGCCGGGGTGGGCGAGGTCGGTCTCGCTGTGGCCGGCGGCCAGCCGGCGGAACACCAGGATGTCGTACTGCGAGGTGTAGTCGTAGTGCGAGGGCAGCTGGTTGTTCAGCAGGTCGGCGATGTGCAGGTCCACCAGGGTCATGCCGCACAGCACCTGCAGGGTGGACTGCACCGCGCCCTGTTCCAGCTCGAACTCGCGCCGCCCGCAGGCGATCCAGATGTAGCCTTTCTCCGGCAACACCATGGGCAGGGCGCCGGATTCGTTCACCGAGCCGGGCAGGACGTGGAAGATGCGCATGGTGGGGTGGGTGCCTGGTGTCAGCCGCGCAGCAGGCGCGCCGCGTCGCGCGCGAAGTAGGTGAGCACGCCGTCGGCGCCCGCGCGCTTGAAGGCCAGCAGGCTTTCCATCATCACCGCGTCGTGGTCCAGCCAGCCGTTGAGGGCGGCGGCCTTGAGCATGGCGTACTCGCCGCTGACCTGGTAGGCGAAGGTCGGCACGCCGAACTCGTCCTTGACCCGGCGCACGATGTCCAGGTAGGGCATGCCGGGTTTGACCATCACCATGTCGGCGCCTTCGGCCAGGTCCAGCGCCACCTCGCGCAGGGCTTCGTTGGAGTTGCCCGGGTCCATCTGGTAAACCTTCTTGTCGGCCTTGCCCAGGTTGGTGGCGGAGCCGACCGCGTCGCGGAAAGGGCCGTAGAAGGCGCTGGCGTACTTGGCGCTGTAGGCCATGATGCGCGTGTGCACCAGGCCGTTGGCCTCGAGCGCGGTGCGGATGGCGCCGATGCGCCCGTCCATCATGTCGCTGGGGGCGACCATGTCCACGCCCGCCTGCGCCTGCGTCAGGGCCTGCTTCACCAGGATCTCCACCGTGGGGTCGTTCAGGATGTAGTTGTGCTCGTCGAGCACGCCGTCCTGTCCGTGGCTGGTGTAGGGGTCCAGCGCCACGTCGGTCATCACACCGAGCTGCGGGAAACGCTTCTTCAGCTCACGCACCACGCGCGGCACCAGCCCGTCCGGATTCAGGGCCTCCTGGCCGTCCGGCGTCTTGAGCGACTGGTCGATCACCGGGAACAGCGCCATGGCCGGGATGCCCAGCGCCACGCAGTCCTCGGCCACTGGCAACAGCAGGTCCAGGCTCAGGCGCTCCACGTCCGGCATCGAGGCCACGGCTTCGCGCCGGTTCTGGCCATCCAGCACGAACACCGGGTAGATCAGGTCGGCCGGGCTGAGGCGGTGCTCACGCACCAGGTCGCGGGAAAAGGCATCCCGGCGCAGGCGGCGGGGGCGGCTGTGGGGGTAGGGGGCGGGGGCGTGCATGCGCGTATTGTGGCAAACGCCCCTTTTCGCCGTGTGAAGGCCGCCGCGACGCGGCTTGCCCGGCTGAACTGGGAAAGTTGACAGGGGGCTGGGCGCCCGAAAATGCGCCGCAGGTGTGGTGAACTCCACGGTAAGAAGAAAATACTGGTCTCCGAGTGCTCACCATCCGGCGTGTCAGCCGCTATTCTTCAGTCAACACATCTTGTTACTGATCCGCGGGAGACCCTGCGCACCACCAGTCCGCCCATGTTGACCACCAAAAAGCCCTCTTCGCACAGCTTTGCCAACACCAAGCCCAGCGCCAGTGAGCCCGAGTCGTGGTCGCTGGACGAGCATTGGCCGACCCTGTTGTCCGGCTTGGCCGATCAGGTCACGGAAGGGGTGAGTGCACTGCAGAACACCATCGATCTCCTGCTGAGCAAGGGCACCATCAGCCGGCAGGAGCACCGGGCGCTGAGCATCCCGGCCGAGCGCATCAAGCAGTCCGGCGTCAGCGCGCAGCAGATCCACCGCTTCTATGGCGGGCGCATCCGGCAATCGCATGAAAAGGTGGGCATGGCCGACCTCGTGGAAGGCGTGCTGCAGGAGCGCAAGAAGGAATTTGCCGTGCTGGGCATCGAGATGCGGCGCAAGCTCAAGCCGGTCGAGGTGCTGGTGGACCCGACCGTGGCCCACACCTTCGTCAACGCCGTGCTTGACTGGGGGCTGCCGTTCGGCAGTCGCATGGACGTTCGCATGGACACCAATGCCTGGCCGCGGCACGCCCGGTTGCAGTTGCGCGTCTCCAACGACGGCGCACCCCCGTCGAGCCACGCGTCGGCGGACAGCCTGAGCTGGCTGCTGGTGCGCCAGATCGCGCTCGCGGCCGGCGGCATCGAAATCGACCGCCAGGTCACCGACGATGGCGTGAACTTCACCGCCCTGTTCAGCCGCACGGTGCAGGCGGTGGACGGCATCTCGGCCGTGGACCTCTCGGACGACCATTCCTCGATGTTCAAATCGCTGTCCGGCGTGTATGTGCTGACCATCTCGCCCACGTTGCAGATCCGCGCCGATGTGCGCGACGCCTTGCGCGAGATCGGCATCGGTTCGGACAGCGTGGTCGACTTCCGGCAGGCGCGCGAGGCGATCCTCTCCCGCATGCCCAACCTCATCGTCGTGGATGCCGGGATCAAGGACGAAGGCTTCGATCAGTTCCGCCGCGAACTGCTGCGCGAAGTGTTGGAGTTCCCCTTCGTCGAGATCTCGCCGGACGACAGATCGTTCGACATGTCGGGCTTTGGTGAGTTCTCCATGGCCAAGGTGGGGCGGGGTAACATCCGCGAAGCCCTGGGCACGGCGGTGATGTTTGAACTCGCCAAAATGATGTGACCTGTTCCGCCTACAACAAAAAATCGAACAGAACAATGTCAGAACTGACAGGTCCTCTTGGTTTCCGCCCCTTCTTGGTGTAATATTTCTGTCGAGCTTGCCGAAAGGTCGGCTCCCCGCTTTTCCTCCCTGAGCGGGTGCCTTAGTGTGTGACAGCAAAAAGGCTTCCTGACCCGGCCCGAAAGGCCGGGTTTTTTTTGCCCTGTCAATTCTGGCGATTTGCCCGCCTCGACCCGTTCCCTGAAGCCCCGGGGCTACACTGCCCGGATGCTCTGGGTCAAGTCCTTCCACATCGTTTTCGTGGCCAGCTGGTTTGCCGGCTTGTTCTACCTGCCGCGCATCTTCGTGAACCTGGCGATGGTGCCTCCCGAGAGCGTCGCGGAGCGTGAGCGCCTGCTTCTGATGGCGCGCAAGCTGATGCGTTTCACCACCATTCTGGCGGTGCCGGCCCTGGCCCTGGGGCTGTGGCTCTGGCTGGGCTACGGCATTGGCCGGGGGGCGGGCAACGGCTGGATGCACGCCAAGCTTGCCGCGGTCGTCCTCATCCTGGGCTATCACCATGCCTGCGGCCTGCTGTTGCGCCGGTTCGTGAAAGGTACCCAGCGGCGCAGCCACGTCTGGTACCGCTGGTTCAACGAAGTGCCTGTGATCCTGCTGGTGGCCGTGGTGGTGCTGGTGGTGGTCAAGCCCTTCTGACGCTTTGAAAACCCGCTCCTCCGCCTGGCCGCTGGCACTGTTGTTTGCTGGTGTGGTGGTGTACGCCAGCCTGTACCCCTTCACGGGATGGCGTGTGCAGGGCGTGTCGCCGTTGGCCTTCCTGTGGGCGCCGCTGCCGCAGTACTGGACCGGTTTTGATGTGGCCTCCAACCTGCTGGGCTATGCCCCCCTGGGTTTTTTGTTGAGCCTGGCGATGCTGCGATCGGGCTGGGGGCGGTGGTCCTGGTGGTTGGCGTTCGGGGTGTCGGCCTTGTTGTCCCTGGCGGTGGAGACTCTGCAGAATTACCTGCCGATGCGGGTGCCGTCCAATGTCGACTTCGTGCTCAACAGCGCTGGCGCGGCCCTCGGCGCCGCCTGTGCCTGGGGCTTGGAGCGCCTGGGGGTGCTGCGCCACTGGAGCCAGTTTCGCGCCAACTGGTTCGAGCCCTCGGCCCACGGCAGCCTGGTGCTGCTGGCGCTCTGGCCGTTTGCGCTGCTCTACCCGCTGTCGGTGCCGTTTGGTCTGGGTCAGGTCTGGGATCGGCTGGAGGCTGGCCTGGTGCTCTTGCTGGAGGACACCCCTTTTCTGACCTGGGTGCCCGTGCGCCTGGAAGCTCCCGACCCGCTCAGCCCGCTGGCCGAGGCCTTTTGCATTTCGCTGTGCTTGCTGTCGCCTTTGCTGATGGGGTTTGCCGAAATGCGATCGGTGCTGCGCCGGGTCTTCTTCCTGCTGATGTTCTTTCTGGCCGCGGCGGGCGCGGCGGGCCTGTCGGCCGCCCTCACCTATGGGCCATCCCATGCCTGGGCGTGGGTCAGTCCGCAGGCCACCATGGGCCTGGTCATGGCGGTGCTGCTGGGCCTGGCGATGCTGGGGCTCCCGCGCCGGTTGTGCAACGTGGTGATGCTGCTGACCCTGGCGGTGTCGCTGACGCTCCTCAACCTCGCGCCCGACAGCCCCTACTTCGCGCAGTCGCTGGAAGTCTGGGAGCAGGGGCGCTTCATCCGTTTCCACGGAATTTCGCAGTGGCTGGGCTGGCTGTGGCCCTTCGCCGCCCTGATCTTCGGCCTGCGCGTGGTCGCGCGTGCACCGCTGGCCTCGGAGCGGACCACTAAAATTCCGCCATGAGCGAAAACAAGTCCTACTACGAGCGGCACATCTTCTTCTGCCTCAATCAGCGAGAAGGCGGCGAAGCCTCGTGCGCCCAGCACCGGGCGCAGGCCGCATTCGATCGCTGCAAGTCGCAGGCCAAGGCGCTGGGCCTGTCGGGCGCGGGCAAGGTGCGCGTCAACAAGGCAGGATGCCTGGACCGCTGTGCCGGCGGCCCGATCGCCGTCGTGTACCCGGAGGCGGTCTGGTACAGCTACGTGGATGAGCACGACATCGATGAAATCGTGCAATCGCACCTGCGCGACGGTGTGGTGGTGCAACGCCTGCTGACGCCACCGGACGTGGGGCGCTGAGGCGCGATGAACGCACAAACCGAGTTTCTGTCGATCGTTGGCCCCGCGGGCCAGCTGGAGCTGGCGATCGACCGCCCCACGGAAGCGGCGCGAGGCACCGCCGTGATTGCCCACCCCCATCCCTTGCACGGTGGCACGCTGACCAACAAGGTGGTCCAGACGCTGGCGCGGGCCTGCGTGCAAGCCGGCTGGACCGCGGTGCGCTTCAACTTTCGCGGAGTCGGCCAGAGCGAGGGTGTCTACGACGAAGGGCGCGGCGAGCTCGACGATCTGATGGCGGTGATCGAGGCGCAGGCGCCAAGCGGCCCGCTGTGCCTGGCCGGCTTTTCGTTCGGCTCTTTCGTGACCAGCCATGCCGCCGCCCGGCTGCACGACTCGCGGGACATTCAGCACCTGGTGCTGATCGGGACCGCGGCCAGCCGTTTCGAGGTGGCGCCGGTGGCGGCGGAACTTCATGCCCGCACGCTGGTCGTTCATGGCGAGCAGGACGACACGGTGCCCTTGTCGTCCGTCATGGACTGGGCCCGCCCCCAATCGCTGCCGGTGCTGGTGGTGCCCGGTGGCGGCCATTTCTTCCACGGCCAGCTCCCGTTGTTGCGGGATCTGGTGCTGCGTCACCTGCGGGCCTGACCGCTCGCGGGTTCTCTTGTTTTCCCCTTTGAAGGACCGGATTTTGTTGCGTCGTCTCTTTTCCCGTTTTCTGTTGTGCCTGTCCCTCGGTGTGATGGTGCCCGCGCTGGCGCAGATGCCCGCCCCGCCCGAGGTGGCCGCGCGCGCCTACCTGCTGCTGGACGCGACCTCCGGCCAAGTGCTCGCCTCCAAGGACCCGGACCAGGCGGTCGAGCCCGCGTCGCTGACCAAGCTCATGACTGCCTACCTGGTGTTTGACGCGCTCAAGGCCGGCAAGATCAGCCTCACCCAGACCTTTGGCGTGAGCGAGCGCGCCTGGAAGATGCCCGGATCGCGCATGTTCATCGACCCCAAGATGCAGGTGCCGGTGGAGGATCTGATCAAGGGCATGATCGTGCAGTCGGGCAACGACGCGACGGTGGCGCTCGCCGAGGGCGTGGCCGGGTCGGTCGAACGCTTCGTGCAGCTCATGAACGAACAGGCCAAGGCCCTGGGCATGGCGTCCACCACCTACCGCAACGTGGAAGGCCTCACCGAAGCCGGTCATACCACCACCGCGCGCGACTTGGCCACGCTGGCCACGCGCCTGATGGCCGACTTCCCCCAGTACGTGCCGTACTACGCCATCCAGCGCTACCGCTACCCGGGCACGCCCGCCGCCAACGACACCAACCGCAACCTGCTGCTGTTCCGCGACCCGAGCGTGGACGGCCTAAAAACCGGGCACACCAACGCGGCCGGCTATTGCCTGGTCGCCACCGCGCGCCGGCAGGTGCCAGGCCTGGGTGAGGGTGCCCAAGGGCAGCGGCGCCTGATCAGCGTGCTGCTGGGTGCATCCAGCGAAAACGCCCGCGCCGCCGAAAGCCAGAAACTGCTCAACTGGGGCTACACCGCGTTCGACGCCGTGCGCCTGATCCCCGTTGGTCAGCCGGTGGCGACGCCCCGCATCTGGAAGGGCAAGGCCGATCAGGTCCGCCTGGGCCGGGCCGAAGGCGTGGTTGTGTCGGTGCCCGCGGGCGAGGGCGCCAAGCTCAAGTCCGAGGTGGTCCGCCCCGATCCGCTGGTGGCGCCCCTGATGAAAGGGCAGTCCGTCGGCACGCTGCGCGTGACCACCGCCAGCGGCGCCACGGTGGCTGAAATCCCGTTGACCGTGCTCGAGACGGTCGAGGAAAGCGGCATCTTCGGCCGCGCGTGGGACGCGATCCGCCTCTGGATCCAGTGACGCTTCGAGCTCCACGGCCCTTCTGAAGGGCTCGCGTTGTCAGAAAATCGGCCACGTGCTACAGTAGAGGGCTTTTCGGAATCTTCCGAGGAGTTTTCGTTTTCGCTTTTTTCAAACGTTTAGGGACGTTTTAATGCCAACCATCAATCAACTCGTGCGCCACGGCCGGGAGGTCGAAAAGACCAAATCCAAGAGCCCGGCCATGGAAAACTCTCCGCAGCGTCGCGGTGTGTGCACCCGTGTGTACACCACGACCCCCAAGAAGCCCAACTCCGCTCTGCGCAAGGTTGCCAAGGTGCGCCTGACCAACGGTTTTGAGGTGATCTCCTACATCGGCGGTGAAGGCCACAACCTCCAGGAACACAGCGTCGTGCTGGTCCGTGGCGGTCGTGTCAAGGACTTGCCCGGTGTGCGTTACCACATCGTGCGCGGCTCGCTCGATCTGCAAGGCGTGAAAGACCGCAAGCAGTCGCGCTCCAAGTACGGTGCCAAGCGCCCCAAGAAGGCCTGATCGTTCGAAATTTCCGGTGTTTGTTCCGCCTGGCAGGTGGTTCAAGCGCAGTGGCCCACAACACGGAATGGTCCGTGCGGGTCGAGTAAGTGAGAGTTTTTGCATGACTCTCGCGGCCCCTGAAAAGGTGCCAACTGAAGCAATATGAGGTGAAAAAATGCCACGTCGTCGCGAAGTCCCTAAACGTGAAATCCTGCCGGATCCCAAGTTCGGCAATGTCGAGCTCTCCAAGTTCATGAACGTGATCATGGAAGGCGGCAAGAAGGCAGTCGCCGAGCGCATCATTTACGGTGCGCTGGAGCAGATCGAGAAGAAGAGCGGCAAAGATCCGGTCGAAATCTTCTCGGTCGCCATCAACAACGTCAAGCCCATGGTGGAAGTGAAGTCCCGCCGCGTGGGCGGTGCCAACTACCAGGTGCCGGTCGAAGTCCGGCCCGTGCGTCGTCTGGCCCTGTCCATGCGCTGGATCAAAGAGGCTGCCCGCAAGCGCAGCGAGAAGTCCATGGCCCTGCGCCTGGCCAACGAGCTGATCGAGGCCACCGAAGGCCGTGGCGGCGCCATGAAGCGGCGTGATGAAGTGCACCGCATGGCCGAAGCCAACAAGGCCTTCAGCCACTTCCGCTTCTGATCCGGGCTGCCGTCCAGTAGAGCATCCAGAACCGAGAGCCCGCATTCCCTGAATCAGGGGAGCGGGCTCGTCCCCTTTTCGGAGTATTTCCATGTCCCGCACCACGCCCCTTGAGCGTTATCGCAACATCGGTATTTCCGCGCACATCGATGCCGGCAAGACCACCACCACCGAACGCATCCTGTTCTACACCGGTGTGAACCACAAGATCGGCGAAGTTCATGATGGCGCCGCCACCATGGACTGGATGGAGCAGGAGCAGGAGCGTGGCATCACGATCACCTCGGCTGCCACCACCTGCTTCTGGAAGGGCATGGACCTGTCCTACCCCGAGCACCGCTTCAACATCATCGACACCCCCGGCCACGTGGACTTCACCATCGAGGTGGAGCGTTCCATGCGCGTGCTGGACGGCGCCTGCATGGTGTACTGCGCCGTGGGCGGCGTGCAGCCGCAGTCGGAAACCGTCTGGCGTCAGGCCAACAAGTACAAGGTGCCCCGCCTCGCGTTCGTCAACAAGATGGACCGCACCGGCGCCAACTTCTTCAAGGTCTATGACCAGATGCGTCTGCGCCTGAAGGCCAACCCGGTGCCGATCGTGATCCCGATCGGTGCCGAAGACAACTTCAAGGGCGTGGTCGACCTCATCAAGATGAAGGCGATCATCTGGGACGAGGCGTCCCAAGGCATGAAGTTCGAGTTCCAGGACATCCCGGCCGAACTGCAGGCGCAAGCCGAAGAATGGCGCGAGAAAATGATCGAGGCCGCCGCCGAATCCAGCGAAGAGCTGATGAACAAGTACCTTGAGGAAGGCAACCTGACGGAAGCCGAGATCAAGCAAGGCATCCGTGCGCGCACGCTGGCCACCGAAATCCAGCCGATGCTGTGCGGCACCGCGTTCAAGAACAAGGGCGTGCAGCGCATGCTCGACGCCGTGATCGACTTCCTGCCCTCGCCAGTGGACATTCCTCCCGTGGGCGGCACCGATGACAACGAGGAGCCCACCTCGCGCAAGGCGTCCGACGACGAGAAGCTGTCCGCCCTGGCGTTCAAGCTGATGACCGACCCGTACGTGGGCCAGCTCACGTTCGTGCGCGTGTACTCCGGCGTGCTCAAGAAGGGCGACTCGGTCTACAACCCGGTCAAGGGCAAGAAGGAGCGCATCGGTCGTATCGTGCAGATGCACGCGAACAACCGCCTGGAAGTGGAAGAAATCCGCGCCGGCGACATCGCTGCCTGCGTGGGCCTCAAGGACGTGACGACGGGTGAGACCCTGTGCGATCCGGACGCCATCATCATGCTCGAGCGCATGGTCTTCCCCGAGCCCGTGATTGCGCAGGCCGTGGAACCCAAGACCAAGGCCGACCAGGAAAAGATGGGCATTGCGCTGCAACGCCTGGCTTCCGAAGATCCTTCGTTCCGCGTCAAGACCGACGAAGAGTCCGGCCAGACCATCATCTCTGGCATGGGCGAGTTGCACCTGGAAATCATTGTCGACCGCATGAAGCGCGAGTTCGGCGTGGAAGCCAACGTCGGCAAGCCCCAGGTGGCTTACCGCGAAACCATCCGCAAGAGCGTGGACGAAGCCGAAGGCAAGTTCGTGCGCCAGTCGGGCGGTAAGGGTCAGTACGGCCACGTGGTGTTCAAGATCGAACCCAACGAAGCCGGCAAGGGCTTCGAATTCGTGGACGCCATCAAGGGCGGCGTGGTGCCGCGCGAGTACATCCCGGCGGTGGAAAAGGGCGTGATCGAGGCGCTCAACGCCGGTGTGCTGGCGGGCTTCCCCGTCGTGGACGTCAAGGTCACGCTGCACTTCGGTTCGTACCACGACGTGGACTCGTCCGAAATGGCGTTCAAGATGGCCGCCATCTTCGGCTTCAAGGAAGGTTGCAAGAAGGCCAGCCCGGTCATCCTGGAACCCATGATGGCCGTGGAAGTGGAAACGCCTGAAGACTACGCCGGCAACGTGATGGGCGATCTGTCCAGCCGTCGCGGCATGGTGCAGGGCATGGAAGACATGGTGGGCGGCGGCAAGGCCATCAAGGCCGAAGTGCCCCTGTCCGAAATGTTCGGCTACTCGACCACGCTGCGCTCGATGTCGCAAGGCCGTGCCACGTACACGATGGAGTTCAAGCATTACTCCGAAGCGCCGCGCAACGTGTCCGAAGCCATCGTGGCTGCACGCGCGAAGTAAATACCTTGGGGGTGGGGCGCTTTCGGGCGCGCTGTCCCCAATTGATCAGCCGGTCTGCGACCATGCGCCGCCCTGTTCCCGTGCGGGGCGATCCAGCAGTGTGGTGCAGACCTTAAACCGTGACACGGGTTTGTTCTTTAGGAATTGAAAATGGCAAAAGAGAAATTTGAGCGGACCAAGCCGCACGTGAACGTGGGCACGATTGGTCACGTGGACCATGGCAA
>NZ_JBXAIO010000006.1:0-322782 GCF_058796355.1 Hydrogenophaga sp. GW823-FHT04C09
ATAGGGTTCTTACGTGGGTCAGCTTTAAATGGAAATTGCAGCTCTAACTGGGTCAGTTTTCAGCGGAAGACAACAGGCTCCACTTACGACGTGTTCGCTGGCTGCGCAAGGCCTGCCCAAGTGCCTGATCTGATTCCAATCGGCTGCTCGTGCTGTGACGCTCGGGCTAGACGAGCTCATTTATCCAAGTCGAGATCAGTGTCCCACGTTGCTTTACGGGCACTTTCTTGAGCGCCATCAGCAAGCTCGCTACATCGTTCTCCTCGCAGTAGAGATACGCCAGCGGCACACCGAGCGCCTTCGCGATATTGCGTGCAGTGTCCAACGGGGGCTCATGGTTTCCCAACTCATAGCGGCTGATCCGCGCCCGGCTCGACGACTCGTCGATGCCTATCAGCACACCTAACTTCTCTTGAGACCACCCCAATTCTTCTCGTCGAGAGCGGATGCGCTGCCCGACGAGATTTGTGGTGTGACCAGACTCTGAAACCATGTCACGAGTCTCGTAACTTGGTAATATTCTGTCGTCACGAAAAACGTGACATTTTTATGGCTTTGTTTTTTCCAAAGTGCAAGGGACCTCCAGAATGGCCATCAAACTTTTCCTCCGCAACGCATTCACGCGCCAGCGCAACCGCAAAGACTTTGCTGTTCGCATGTCCGTCCTCGCCTCTCGGGCGCTCGACCGGCTCAATCAGTTTGCCGTCTCGGTGGAGCGCCAAACGGATCAAGAGAAAGGGCTCGCGTTCAGGTCGGAGAGCCCGAAGGCGCTCCGCGACGAGGTGGAGCAGCGGTTCGAGGCGCTTTGCGAGACGCTCGGCGAGCTGCAAGCCGTGGCGAACCAGCACTGCAAGCGCTGAGCCTTGCGCCGCAAGCCTGCTCTGGCGGGCGAGGGCAGACCCTAGCCGGCGTTTTGTGGGAAAATGCCCGTTCTTCTTCTGTATCCACAAGAGCGAGAAAGGCAATCTGGTTATGACACCGCGAACTATGGAGACCACCTCCACGGCCCTCTGAGGCCTGCAGTTCGCGCCTGCCCGATTGATTTCCTTTTCACCCCACACCAGCGCGGCCCCTGCCGCGCTTTTTTGTTTTCTGGACCTCCCCATGTTGCACATCACGCTCCCCGACGGCTCCCAACGCGAATACTCCGGCCCGGTCACGGTCGCCGACGTGGCGGCCTCGATCGGCACCGGCCTGGCCAAGGCCGCCCTGGCCGGCAAGATCGGCGACAAGGTGGTGGACACCAGCTACCTCATCACGCAGGACAGCCCGCTGTCCATCGTCACGGCGAAGGACGCTGATGGCCTGGAGGTGATCCGCCACTCGACGGCGCACTTGCTGGCCTACGCCGTCAAGGAGTTGTTTCCCGATGCGCAGGTGACCATCGGCCCGGTGATCGAGCACGGCTTCTTTTACGACTTCTCGTACAAGCGCCCCTTCACGCCCGAGGATCTGGTGGCGATCGAAAAGCGCATGGCCGAGCTGGCCGCCAAGGATGAGCCAGTGGTGCGCCGCGTGCTGCCGCGCGACGAGGCCGTGGCCTACTTCAAGGGCCTGGGCGAGCACTACAAGGCGGAAATCATCGCCAGCATCCCCAGCAATGAAGACGTGTCGCTGTACCGCGAGGGCGCTTTTGAAGACCTGTGCCGAGGCCCGCACGTGCCCAGCACCGGCAAGCTCAAGCATTTCAAGCTGATGAAGGTGGCGGGCGCCTATTGGCGCGGCGACCACCGCAACGAGATGCTGCAGCGCATCTACGGCACGGCCTGGGCGACCAAGGACGAGCTGCAGCAGTACCTGACCATGCTGGAAGAGGCCGAGAAGCGCGACCACCGCAAGCTGGGCCGCGAGCTGGACCTGTTCCACATCGACGAGCACTCGCCCGGCACCGTGTTCTGGCACCCCAAGGGTTGGACGGTGTGGCAGGAGGTGGAGCAGTACATGCGCCGTGTGTACCGCGAGAACGGCTACCAGGAGGTGAAGGGGCCGCAGATCCTGGATCAGGGCCTGTGGGAGAAAACCGGCCACTGGGACAAGTACCGCGAGAACATGTTTGTCACGGAGTCGGAAAAGCGCGACTACGCGCTCAAGCCGATGAACTGCCCCGGGCACATCCTGATCTTCAAGCAAGGCATCAAGAGCTACCGCGACCTGCCGCTGCGCTTCGGTGAGTTCGGCCAGTGCCACCGCAACGAGCCTTCGGGCGGGCTGCACGGCATCATGCGGGTGCGCGCCTTCACGCAGGACGATGGCCACATCTTCTGCACGGAAGACCAGATCCAGGCGGAGGTGGTGGCCTTCACCACGCTGCTGCAGAAGGTCTACAAGGACTTCGGCTTCACCGACATCATCTACAAGCTCTCCACGCGTCCGGAAAAGCGCATTGGCACGGAAGAGAGCTGGGATCGCGCGGAAAAAGCGCTGGCCGAAGGCCTGCGCACCTCGGGCTGTGATTTCGAGTACCTGCCGGGCGAGGGCGCCTTCTACGGTCCGAAGATCGAATACACCCTCAAGGACGCGCTGGGCCGCCCCTGGCAGTGCGGAACGATGCAGGTCGATCCGAACCTGCCCGAGCGCCTGGGCGCGGAATACGTCGGGGAAGATGGCTCGCGCCACACCCCCATCGTGCTGCACCGCGCCATCGTGGGCAGCCTTGAGCGTTTCATCGGCATCCTGATCGAGCAGCACGCCGGCGCGTTGCCCACCTGGCTGGCGCCGGTGCAGGTGGCGGTGCTCAACATCACCGATTCCCAGGCCGAATACTGTCTGGAAATCGCGAAAACTCTGCAGAATCAAGGGCTTAGGGTGACGACGGACCTGCGCAACGAGAAAATTACGTATAAAATACGGGAGCACGCGTTGCAAAAGCTGCCTTTTATCCTTGTCGTGGGCGACAAAGAGAAAGAAGCTGGTGCCGTGGCTGTGCGGGCGCGAGGGAACAAAGACCTCGGTGTCATGCCGCTGGAAGCCTTTTCCAAATTGATCGCGGCTGACGTTTCATCCAAAGTTTGATTTCAAACATCTGGCTGGATGCCCCTGCTGCCATGGCGCACTTCGTGTGCGTGAGGCGGCCGGGTGGCCGCCAATTCGCCTGAACCGGCCCACACAAAGGAACTCACCATAGCTACCAACTTTCGCGACCGCCGCCAACGTGAAGAGCGCGCACACAGACTGAACCGGGAAATCATGGCCCCTGAGGTTCGCCTCAACGGCCCCGAGAACGAGCCCTTGGGCATCGTCAGTTTGCAGGAAGCGCTGCGCATGGCCGGTGAGCTGGATGTGGACCTGGTCGAAATCGCGGCCACTGCCGTCCCTCCGGTGTGTCGCCTGATGGACTACGGCAAGTTCAAGTACCAGGAGCAGAAGAAGGCGGCGGAAGCCAAGGCCAAGCAGACGGTCATCGAGATCAAGGAAATCAAGTTCCGGCCCGGTACCGACGACGGCGACTACAACATCAAGATGCGCAACATCCGGCGCTTTCTGGACGATGGTGACAAGTGCAAGATCACGCTGCGGTTCCGCGGCCGTGAGATCACCCACCAGGATCTGGGGCTGGCCCTGCTGAACCGCATTCGCGATGAGTTGGCCGATTCGATCGTGGTGGAGCAGTTTCCCAAGCTCGAAGGGCGCCAGATGATCATGATGATCGCGCCCGGCCGCAAGAAGGCCGGTGGAGCGGCCAAACCCGCCGAGGCCGCTGCAGCGCCTGCGGCAAGCCAGTCGGCCGCCTGAGGGCGGTTGGCGGCCAAGAACAGCATTGGACGGGCAGGGTAGTCTCCTGTCGGTCCGAGGCGCTGGCTGAAAAGCCGGACGCCGAATCGGGGAGCCGAAAGGCTGCCCATAAAAGTGGCTCGGGGCCAACAAGTCCGCGGAAGGTTCGCGGCGCCTCACGAGCACAAATGAAAAGGAGCATGAAGATGCCCAAAATGAAGACCAAGAGCAGCGCGAAAAAGCGTTTTCGCGTTCGTCCCGGTGGCACCGTCAAGCGCGGTCAAGCCTTCAAGCGTCACATCCTGACCAAGAAGACCACCAAGAACAAGCGCCACCTGCGTGGAGCAGTCACCGTGCATGAGACCAACATGGGTCACATGGCACAGATGCTGCCCGGCACGGGCATTTGATCAACGACGAACAAGGAGAACACACATGCCTCGCGTCAAACGTGGTGTAACGGCTCGCGCCCGACACAAAAAGGTTCTGGCTCTGGCCAAAGGTTTCCGCGGCCGCCGCGGCAACGTCTTCCGCATCGCCAAACAGGCGGTGATGAAGGCTGGGCAATATGCCTACCGCGATCGCCGCACGAAAAAGCGCGTCTTCCGTCAACTGTGGATCGCCCGTATCAACGCTGGCGCCCGTGCTTGCGGCCTGACGTACAGCCAATTCGCCAACGGCCTGAAGAAGGCTCAGATCGAAATCGACCGCAAGGTGCTGGCCGATCTGGCGGTGAACGATCCGGCTGCCTTTGGCAGCATCGTGGAGCAAGTCAAAGCCAAGCTGGCCGCTTGATTCACGGCAGGAGCGCGCCGCCTCACGGCGGTGTGCCCCGTCGCTCAAAGGGGTTGAGGCTTGAGGGATTCCCTCGCTGGCTTCAACCCCTTTTTTATTTCCCAACGATTCAAGCACACACATGAACGAGTTGGACGCATTGGTCGAGAGCGCCCGTGCCGGGTTTGTTCAAGCCGCCACGCCGGCCGATCTGGAAAACGCCAAGGCCCAGTACCTGGGCAAGTCGGGCCGCATCACCGAGCTGATGAAGGGCCTGGGCGCGCTCTCCGTGGAAGAGAAGAAGACCCGTGGCGCGGCCATCAATCAGGCCAAGCAGGCGATCGAAGGCGCCTTGGCCGAGCGGCGCCAGGCCCTGGCCGATGCCGAGTTGCAGGCGCAACTCAAGGCCGAGGCGCTCGACGTGACCTTGCCCGGTCGCCAGCGCGGCCAGGGGGGCCTTCACCCGGTGAGCCTGACGCTGGAGCGCATCGAAGCGATCTTCGGCTCGATGGGCTTCGAGGTGGCCGATGGCCCCGAGATCGAATCCGACTGGTTCAACTTCACCGCCCTGAACACGCCGGAAGACCATCCCGCGCGTTCGATGCACGACACGTTCTACGTGGAGGGGGGCAGCGAGAAGGCGCCCAACCTCCTGCGCACGCACACCAGCCCGATGCAGATCCGCCACGCGGTGCAGCACGTCAAGCGCCACCGCGCCGACCTGGATGCGGGGCGTTCCATGCCCGAGATCCGCGTGATCGCGCCCGGCCGCACCTACCGGGTGGACAGCGATGCGACGCACTCGCCGATGTTCCACCAGTGCGAAGGCCTGTGGGTCGGTGAGAACGTCAGCTTCAAGGACCTGAAGTACGTCTTCACGGATTTCTGCCGCACCTTCTTCGAGTCCGACGATCTCGTGCTGCGCTTCCGCCCCAGCTTCTTTCCGTTCACCGAGCCCAGCGCCGAGATCGACATCCAATTCCAGCACGGTCCCCTGGCGGGGCGCTGGCTGGAGGTGGCGGGCTCCGGCCAGGTGCACCCGAACGTGGTGCGCAACATGGGCCTGGATCCCGAGCGCTACATCGGCTTCGCTTTCGGCATGGGGCCGGACCGCCTGACCATGCTGCGCTACGGGGTCAACGACCTGCGTCTGTTCTTCGACGGTGACGTCCGTTTTCTCGCCCAGTTCCGCTGAGACCACGACATGCAATTTCCCGAATCCTGGCTGCGTGCCTTCTGCAATCCACCCCTGACCAGCCAGCAACTGGCCGACACCCTGACCATGGCGGGTCTGGAGGTCGAAGAGCTGGAGCCGGTGGCGCCACCGTTCACCAAGGTGGTGGTGGGCGAGATCAAGGACGCCGTGCAACACCCCAATGCCGATCGCCTGCGCGTGTGCCAGGTGGACGTGGGGCAGGGCAGTCTGCTCAACATTGTCTGTGGTGCACCCAATGCCCGCGTGGGCATCAAGGTGCCCTGCGCGCTGGTGGGGGCCGAGCTGCCACCCGGTGAAGACGGCAAGCCGTTCCAGATCAAGCTGGGCAAGCTGCGCGGCGTGGAGAGCCAGGGCATGCTGTGCTCGGCGCGCGAGCTCAAGCTGTCCGAAGACCATGGCGGTCTGCTGGAGCTGCCGGCCGACGCGCCCGTGGGGCGTGACATCCGCGAACAGCTCTCGCTGGACGACATGCTGTTCACGCTCAAGCTCACGCCCAACCTCGCGCATTGCCTGAGCGTGTACGGCATTGCCCGCGAGGTGTCGGCGCTCACCGGCTCGCCTCTGATCGAGCCGGCGTTTCCGGCGGTGGCGGCACCGCTGCAGGATCGCCTGCCGGTGCGCGTGGAAGCCCCCGACCTGTGTGGCCGTTTCACCGGGCGCATCGTGCGTGGCGTGAACACCCGCGCCACCACGCCGGCCTGGATAGTCGAGCGGCTGGCGCGTTGCGGCCAGCGCAGCGTCTCGCCGCTGGTGGACATCTCCAACTACGTGATGTTCGAACTGGGCCGCCCGTCCCACATCTTCGATCTCGACAAGATCCATGGTGGGCTGCAGGTGCGTTGGGGTCGGGAAGGCGAATCGCTCAAGCTGCTCAATGGCAACACGGTCGCGGTGGACGCGCAGGTTGGTGTGATCGCGGACGATCAAAGCGTTGAATCGCTGGCCGGCATCATGGGCGGCGACTCCACGGCGGTGTCGGACGACACGCAGAACATCTACATCGAAGCCGCCTTCTGGTGGCCCAAGTCCATTGCGGGTCGGTCACGCCGCTACAACTTCTCCACCGACGCCGGTCACCGGTTCGAGCGGGGTGTGGACCCGTCCACCACGCGCGAGCACGTGGAGCGCATCACGCAGCTGGTGCTGGACATCTGCGGTGGTCAGGCCGCTGTGCTGGACGACCACGTGGTGCAACTGCCCACGCCGCAACCCGTGAGCCTGCGGGTGGCGCGCGCGGCCAAGGTCATCGGCATGCCGGTCGACCAGGCCCAGTGCGCGGGTGCCCTGCGCCGCCTGGGCTTGCCAGTGGAAGAGGGCGATGGCGTGCTCACGGTCATGCCGCCCGCCTACCGTTTCGACCTGCAGATCGAAGAAGACCTGATCGAAGAGGTCGCCCGCATCGTCGGCTACGAGAAGTTGCCCGACACGCCGCCGCTGGCGCCCATCACGGCCAAGATCCGCACCGAGGCGCGCCGCGGTCCGTTTGCGGTTCGCCGCAGCCTGGCGCAGCTGGGCTATCAGGAAACCATCAATTTCAGCTTCGTGGAAGAGCGTTGGGAGCGCGAACTGGCCGGCAATGCCGATCCGATCCGCCTGCTGAACCCGATCGCCAGCCAGATGAGCGTGATGCGCTCGTCTTTGCTCGGCAGCTTGCTGTCGGTCCTCAAATTCAACCTGGATCGGCGGACCGATCGCGTGCGCCTGTTCGAAGTTGGGCGTGTGTTCTTCAAGGACGCCTCCATCGTCGAGAGCGACACGACCGTGGCCGGCTTCCGCCAGCCCATGCGCGTGGCTGGCCTGGCCTACGGTGCCACCGACACGCTTCAATGGGGCACCGCTGAGCGCGCCGTGGACTTCTTCGATGTGAAGGGCGACGTGCAGGCCTTGCTGGCCCCGCGCCGGCCCGAGTTCAAGGTGGCCGAACACCCGGCGATGCACCCGGGGCGCTGCGCCAGCGTCTGGCTGGACGACCGCTGCATCGGCCATGTCGGTGAACTGCACCCCCGCTGGCGCCAGGGCTACGAGGTGGCGCAGGCCCCGGTGCTGTTCGAGCTGGAGCTCGATGCCGTGCTGGACCGCCCCGTGCCGGCCTACCAGGCGGTGAGCCGCCACCAGGCGGTGGAGCGCGATCTGGCCATCGTGGTCAAGGAGTCGGTGACCCACGCCGCCGTGCTGGAGGCGATCCGCGCGCCGGCGAGCCCCTGGCTGCGCGACGTCGTGCTGTTCGACGTGTACCGGCCCAAGAAGCAGGCGTCGTCCGAGAGCACGCCCCCGGGGTCGTTGGCCGCGGATGAAAAAAGCCTGGCGGTGCGGCTGGTGCTCAACCGCGACGACGCTACACTGACCGAAGAGGACATCGACGCGACCGTCAACGCCGCCGTCGAGGCGGTGGCCCAGCGAGTGGCTGGCCGGTTGCGCGCCTGATACGAACAATATGGAGAATGCCCGCATGGAACTCGCTGTGGAAAGCCTGGAAACGCCTGCCCTGACCAAGGCACAGCTCGCGGAGCTGCTGTTCGACCAGATTGGCCTGAACAAGCGCGAATCCAAGGACATGATCGATGCCTTCTTCGATCTGATCACCGACAGCCTGGTGAACGGCACCGACGTGAAGATTTCCGGTTTCGGCAATTTCCAGATCCGCACCAAGGCGCCCAGGCCCGGGCGCAACCCGAGAACGGGTGAGCCCGTGGCCATCGAAGCGCGCCGCGTGGTGACCTTTCACGCCAGTCCCAAGCTCAAGGAACAGGTGCAGACCGCCATCATTGGTGGTTGAGCGCACCCTGGGACGGCAACGGCCGATCGGCCGCCACTGCGGTCTTCACAACACAAAACGCCCCGATTTGGGGCGTTTTTGTTGGTGGGCGCAGCCGTTGCAACATTTCACACGGAAATGTTCACCATGCCGTGCACACACGCACCAGTTAGAGTAGATTTCAAGGTTCGGTCCGTACCGCCTTGATTTTCATGGAAAAAACGCTTCCACCCATTCCCGCCAAACGCTACTTCACCATTGGTGAAGTGGGCGAGCTGTGTGGCGTCAAGCCGCACGTGCTGCGGTACTGGGAGCAGGAGTTCACGCAGCTCAGGCCCATGAAGCGGCGCGGCAATCGCCGTTATTACCAGCACCATGAGGTGTTGATGATCCGCCGCATCCGCGAGCTTCTGTACGACCAGGGCTTCACCATCAGCGGTGCACGCAACAAGCTGCAGGAAATCGTTCAGGCCGAGCGCGACAAGCGCCGCAACGAGGAAGATGAAGCCATCGATGTGATCGACCTCGATGAAGTCGTTCATGGTGACGTGGTGATCCCCTTGATCGAAGCCGAGTACCCCGTGCACACCGGTTCGGGTGGCCTCCTGCACGACGTTCGGCGTGAACTGCTTGAAATTCGTGAGCTTCTGAGGCACTCTGCCTGATTTGCCCTCATTTGGACGCTATAATTTGAGGCTTGTCGGCGTGTAGCGCAGCCTGGTAGCGCACTTGCATGGGGTGCAAGGGGTCGCGAGTTCGAATCCCGCCACGCCGACCATTTTTACGAAAGCCCGGAATCGAAAGATTCCGGGCTTTTCTGTTTTTTGTTCCTGCGGAAAAACCGAATCCCAAGAAAATCAAAACGCTTTGCGCACTTGTTGAGAAAGTGCTGTCAAATCGTCACACGGGTCTGACAGAATTCTCCCCATTTTGAGGGAGCGCCAAACCGGCAATATGTCCGCTTTTGACCCGTATTTGCTTACTTTTTGTTGCGCGTGGTCTATACTTACGCTACCAAAGGCTCAAGCACCCATTGGGCTTCCATCCGCACCTGGGCCTGTCTTGCAAGAGAGGTAAACAAGATGATCGATTCTTCCACTCCGTCTCAGCAACCCGCTTCTGGCGTGTCGCGTCGCCGTCTGGTGCGCGCAGGCCTGTCGGCTGCTCCTGTGATGGCCGCCTTGAAGAGCAACAGCGTGCTGGCTGGTGACCATACCTGCATCCGCCCGTCGTCGTTCTCGTCGCTGGCCGCCGCGCACATGAAGGTCAGCCAGGGGCGTGCGATCAAGACCGACTACGAATGCAAGTCGCATGGCTACTGGAAGAACAGCGAAGCGGGCCTGGCCACGAAGTTCAAGGAAACCAAGTTCCTGTCCACGACCACGGGCTTCACGCGCGATCCCGGCAACGTCTACGGCAAGATGACGATCCAGGAAGTGCTCGACCAGGGCGGCAACCGCAACAACGCGGCATTGGCGCGCCATGTGGCGGCCGCTTTCCTGACGGCCACCGCATTCAACAACGACTCGACGCGCGTGCTCTTGACCAAGAGCCAGTGCCGCGCGATCTGGAATGGTCAAGGTGTGTGGTCGCCCTTTGCGGGGACGACCTGGACGCTGTCGCAGACGATGGCCTACTTTGACATGATCTACGGTCCAGCCTTCCTGTGACCCTGGCTCAGGCTCAGGTCAACTTCGGTTGTGCCCGGGCCGATCATTTCGCGATTCAGCATTGGCCGGATGGTGTGGTCGTGTACGACGACGCCAGCGGCAGTCTCCACGCGCTGACGCCCATCGCTGGCGAGGCGTTTGGCCTGATCCAGGCTGGGCAGGCCCGCGATGCCCAAAGCCTCGCCCAAGCCATGGGCCTTGTCGAGCCCGCGGCCGAGGAACTGGACATGCTGCAGTCCTTGCTTGTGCAATTCGAGTCCATGGGTCTGGTCGAGTGCACGCAGGGGTAAGGTCCACGCAGGCGCTGGCCGCACTCCCTCCAGCGGAACTGGCGCACCGCCTGCGTTCCGACGGTCTCTTTCTGCGCGTCCCCCCCTTTGTCATGCACATCCGCAGCCCCATTCCGGTGGTCGCGCAGGGCTTGCAGGCGCTCTATCCCGACCATGAGGTGTTGACGGGGGAAGACGTTTTTGCCGACTTCCACGTAAAGGTGAAGCCCAAGCGCCACCTGCTCAAGACGGTCTGTGTGTTCGAGATGGACGGCTTCCAGCCGTTCACGCCCCTGGCGTACGGCGAGGCGTTCGCGTTTCTGGAGTGGGGCATGAACTGGTGCGTGACCAGCTATTGCCACACCTGGATCACGATCCATTCGGCGGTGCTGGAGCGGGGCGGGCGGGTGCTCGTCCTGCCAGCGCCACCGGGCTCGGGCAAGAGCACGCTGTGCGCGGCCCTCATGCTGAGTGGCTGGCGTCTGTTGTCCGACGAAATGGCCTTGCTCGATCCGGTGTCGGGCCTGGTGACTCCGTCGCCGCGCCCGGTGAGCCTGAAGAACGAGTCGATCGAGGTCATCCGGAAACGGGCGCCCAATGCGAACTTCGGCCCCGTGGCCCGGGACACGATGAAGGGCACGGTGGCCCACATGCGCATTTCGCCGGACAGCCTCGCGCGCGCAGACCAGCCGGCCCGGCCGGCCTGGGTGATCTTCCCCCAGTTCAAGCGAGAGGCCCCGCTGACCGTGGAAGCGCGTCCCAAGCCCAGCGCGCTGGTGGAGCTCGCGTCCAACAGTTTCAACCACCACGTGCATGGGCGTGCTGGCTTTCAAGCCTTGGCGGCGCTGGTGGACGAGTGCGGCTGCCATGACTTGCAATACGGCCACCTCGACGAGGCCATCGCCTGGTTCGAGGCCCTCGCCGCCACACCCGCATGACGCTGCCCCGCATCGATACCCTCGTGGCGGCCCTGAAACGGCCGGACAGCCTGGGCGCCTTGGGCCCAGGCGCCTGGGACCTGCTCATTCGTCAGGCCCGTCAGGCCGACGTGCTCGCCCGCATCGGCAGCGGTGCCCAGGCCACGGGCGATTGGGATGGTTTGCCAGCGGCGCCCCGACGGCATCTTGGCTCGGCCATGGCGCTGGCGGCCCGACAGCACACCGAGCTGCGCTACGAGGTGGTCGAGATTGCGCGCGCGCTGGAGCCCATGGGTTTGCCGGCGGTGCTGCTCAAGGGCGCGGCCTACACCATGGCCGGGCTGGATGCCTCGCGGGGCCGCATGGTGTCGGACGTGGACATCCTGGTGCCCAGGCAGCGCCTGGCGGAGGTGGAGTCGGCGCTGATGATGGGTGGATGGGTGTCCATGAACCGAGACGCCTACGACCAGCGCTACTACCGCACCTGGATGCACGAGCTGCCGCCGCTCAAGCACATGAAGCGTGGCACGGTGCTCGATGTCCACCACGCCATCATGCCGCTGACGGCTCGGCTCAAGCCCGACTCCGGCCTTCTGCTGGCCAGTGCCCGGCCGGTGGGTGACGATCCGCGGATCCAGGTGCTGTGCCCGGCCGACATGGTGCTGCACAGCGCGGCGCACCTGTTCCACGAGGGCGATCTGGAGCTGGGTCTTCGGGGTCTGGTCGATCTGGAGGCGTTGCTGCGTGAGTTCGCCGCGAATCCGGACTTCTGGCCCGAATTGCTTGCGCGGGCTCGCGCCTTGCAACTGGAATGGCCGCTGCACCAGGCCTTGCGCTATGTCGGCCTGCTGCTCGATGCGCCCATCCCCCCGGCGGTGACCGAGGCGCTGCGCGCCAGCCCCGGTGTGCGCATGGCGCCCTGGCGCCAGCGCATGATGGATGCGCTCTTCCTGCGCGCCTTGCGCCCCGCCCATGCGTCGGCATCGGATGCATGGACGCCCACCGCCCGGTTCGTCCTGTACCTGCGCGGTCATTGGCTGCGCATGCCGCCGGTCATGTTGATATGGCATCTGTTGCGCAAGCTGGTCAAATCGATGCGGGCCGAGCCCGTGGACGCGAAATGAAACGACGCCTTTTCCATGCTTTGGGCCTCGGGATGATCGCTCTCCTGGGCGGGGCCGGCGCCTGGGCGGGGTTGGCCGACACGGTGGTGCGCGTGAAGCCGTCGGTGGTGCTGGTCGGCACGTTCAGGACCACGGACAACCCGCGGTTTCAACTGCGGGGCGCGGGCTTTCTGGTCGCGCGCGGTGATCTGGTGGTGACCAATGCCCATGTGCTGCCGTCGGAGGCCGACGAGGCGTCGCTGGTGGTCCAGGTGCGCGTGGGGCAAGGCGATTGGCAGATGCGCACGGCCACGGTGCTGGAGACCGATGTGGCGCGCGACCTGACGCTGCTGCGCGTGTCGGGCGCGCCCGGGCCCGCGCTCAAGATCGGCGATTCCCGGCGCGTGAGAGAGGGCGATGACCTGGCCTTCATGGGTTTTCCGATTGGAGGCTCATTGGGGTTCTCGCACGTCACGCACCGCGCGACCGTGTCCACCATCACCTCGGCGGCGTTGCCCAGCCCGTCGGCAGAGCGGCTGCGCGAGCAAGCCATCCGCAGCCTGCGCAATGGCACTTTCGACATCTTCCAGCTCGACGCCACAGCCTACCCGGGCAACAGCGGCGGGCCTTTGTTCGATCCGGACACGGGCGAGGTGATGGGGGTGATGAACATGGTGCTCATCAAGAACACGCGCGAGTCGGCGCTGAGCCAGCCCTCCGGCATCTCGTATGCCATTCCCGCGCGTTATGTGCAGGAACTGGTGGATCGCCACCGCTGAGGCCTTCCCATGAGCGCTGCGATCGAACAGGTCGATGCCCTGGTGGTGGGCGCCGGTGTGGTGGGGCTCGCCGTGGCGCGTGCCCTGGCGCTGGCGGGGCGCGAGGTGATGGTGCTCGAGAGCGAGGCCGACATCGGCACGGGCACGAGTTCGCGCAACAGCGAGGTCATTCACGCCGGTATCTACTACCCGGCGGGCTCGCTCAAGGCGCAACTCTGCGTTCAGGGCAAGCAGGCCCTGTACGCCTATTGCGCGGAGCGGGGCATTGCCCATCAGCGTTGCGGAAAGCTGATCGTGGCCAACACGGCTTCGCAGCTGGCGGCGTTGCCATCGATCATCGAGAAGGCCCGCGCGAACGGGGTGCACGACCTGCGGCTGCTCAACCGCGAGCAGGCGCGTGAACTCGAACCAGAACTGGAGTGCCTGGGCGCGGTGCATTCACCTTCCACGGGCATCGTGGACAGCCATGGCCTCATGCTCTCGCTGCAAGGCGATCTGGAGCACGCGGGCGGCATGGTGGTGTGCCACGCGCAGGTGGATCTCCTTGCCGCGACCGATGTCGGCATCGACGTGCAGACCCGCGACGGCACGCGCCTGCGGGCGCGCACGGTGATCAATGCCGCCGGGCTCGGCGCCTGCGATCTGGCCCTGCGCGTCCGCGGACTGGCGGCCGACCACGTGCCCAGGGCCTGGTTCGCCAAGGGCAACTACTTCACCTTGTCGGGCCGATCCCCTTTTGAGCATCTGATCTACCCCGCGCCCGAGCCGGACAAGCACCTGGCCGGTCTGGGCGTGCACCTCACGCTGGATCTGGGTGGACAGGCCAAGTTCGGGCCGGACGTGCAGTGGGTCGATCGGGCCGACGACCTGCAGGTGGACCCGGCCCGGGGTGAGGCGTTCTATGCGGAGGTCCGCCGCTACTGGCCCGGCCTGCCCGAAGGTGCCTTGCAGCCGGGCTATGCGGGCATGCGGCCCAAGATCAGCGGGCCGCATGAGCCGGCGGCCGACTTCGTGATCCAGGGGCCGGCGGTGCATGGGGTGCCGGGGCTGGTCAACCTGTTCGGCATCGAGTCCCCGGGCCTGACCAGTTGCCTGGCCATCGCGGACCAGGTGGTTGCGTTGGCCTGATCAGCTGTCGGCCAGGGCCTGGATTGCCCGCGCCGATTCCCAGACCAGGGAGGGGCCCTGGTAGATCAGGCCGGTGTAGATCTGCACGATGTTGGCACCCGACTGGATCTTGCTCACCGCATCGTCCGCGCTCATCACGCCGCCCACGCCCACGATGGGAAAGCTCTTGCCCAGGCAGGCGCGCAGCTGGCGGATCACGCGGTTGCTGGCCTGCAGCACGGGGGCGCCCGACAGGCCCCCGGTTTCCTGGGCGTGCGGCAGGCCCGCGACCGCTTCGCGGCTCAATGTGGTGTTGGTCGCGATCACGCCGAAGGCGCTGGTGGCCACGCCATCGCTGTCGGCGCCGTAGCGCATCAGCGTGGTGGCGATGATCTCGACCTGCGTTTCGTCCAGGTCCGGCGCGATCTTCACGAACACCGGGATGCGGCGTCCATGGCGCTGTGCCAGCAGCTCGCGCCGCTCCGCGACGGCGCCGAGCAGGGCGTCCAGGGCCTCATCGCTCTGCAGGCTGCGCAGGTTCTGCGTGTTGGGGCTGGAGATGTTGACGGTGACGTAGTCGGCGTGGGGGTAGACCCCATCGAGGCAGATCAGGTAGTCGTCGATCGCGCGCTCGATCGGCGTGCTGGCGTTCTTGCCGATGTTCAGGCCCAGCAGCATGGGGCTCACGCCCTTCTGTTGGCGAAAGCGCGCCTGTTTCACGTTGGCGATGAACGCGTCCAAGCCTTCGTTGTTGAAACCCAGGCGGTTGATCAGCGCCTGGGCCTTGGGCAGGCGGAACATGCGGGGCTTGGGGTTGCCGGCCTGGGCCTTGGGCGTGACGGTGCCCACCTCCACGAAGCCGAAACCCATGGCGGCCAGGCCGTCGATGCAGCGCGCGTTCTTGTCCAGCCCGGCGGCCAGTCCCACGCGGTTGGGGAACTGCAGACCTGCCAGCGTGTACGGGTCGTGCACCCGAGGTTCGCCATACAGGCAGGTCAGCGGCGAATGCTGCAGCCGGGCGATGGAGCCCAGGGTGAGTTCGTGGGCGGCTTCGGGGTCCAGACCGAACAGAAAGGGGCGTGCGACAGCGTAGGGAAGAAGCGACATTGGATAATCCGACTTGTTGTTCCAACCGATTGTCTCAAATGACCCAAGACGAACTCAAAGCCCTGGTGGGCCAGGCCGCCCTGCAATACGTGACCCCGGGCGACATCGTGGGGGTCGGCACCGGCTCGACCGTCAACAAGTTCATCGACGCGCTGGCCGGCATGAAGGACCAGATCCCGGGCGCCGTGTCGAGCTCGGAGGCGTCCACCGCGCGCCTGAAGGCGCTGGGCATCCCGGTCTTCGAGGCCAATGCCGTGGGCGAACTCTCGGTCTACATCGACGGCGCGGACGAGATCGACGGCCAGGGCCACATGGTCAAAGGCGGCGGCGCCGCGCTCACGCGGGAGAAGATCGTGGCCGCGCAATCGCGCCGCTTCGTCTGCATCGCCGACGACTCCAAGCTGGTGAAGGTGCTGGGCCGCTTCCCCTTGCCGGTGGAGGTGATTCCCATGGCGACGGCCCGGGTGGTGCGCCAGTTCGCGCAGATGAGCGGTACCGCCCAGGTGCGGATGAAGGATGGCGCTCCCCTGGTCACCGACAACGGCCAGCACATCCTGGATGTGACCGGCCTGCAGATCACCGACCCGCTGGCGTTCGAGAGCCAGGTCAACCAATGGCCGGGCGTGGTGACGGTGGGGGTGTTCGCCCACCAGAAGGCAGGCGTGTGCCTGCTGGGCACGCCGGATGGCGTGAAGACGCTGACGTTCTGAGAGAGTGGGCCGCCGCCGAAGGCGGCCCGGTGATCAGAAACGGATGCCGGCGGGGTTCTGCGGGGGCGGCGTCACGGGCACTTCGGCCGGTGCGGAGGGCGCTGCGGGTTGCTCGCGCGTGGCAGAAGACGCACCTGCCGCTTCAGCAGGCCGCGCCGTTGCCACCAGAGGCGTGGCGGCCGGGCGGCGGTAGCTGGAGGGCAGGGCGGATTGCTTGGGGTAACCGGCGGCGTCCAGGAACTGCGACCACTCGGTGTCCGAATAGCCCTTGATCTGCTGGCTGCCGATGGTCAGGAACGGCAGAGAGGCCTCGCCGCTGAGCCGCTTGAGCGCTTCAGCATCCTGTGGCGTCTCGACCGTCTTCTCGCTGTAGGGAATGCCACGCGCATTGAGCAGGTTGCGCCCGCTGTTGCACGGTGCGCAGTCGCGACCGGTGTAGAGCGTGACCGGGTAGCGGCTGCTGGTCTGGCGCAGTTCAAAGGGCAATTGGGCGCTTGCGCCGGCGGAGGCGCCCGCCGCCGTGCCGCCCACGGGCCGTGCCGGGGTGGTCGCCGGCGGTGGTTGGTCGGAGTAGGTGACCTTGCCATCCGGCCCCACGATCCGGTAGACGCCTTGCGCGAGCACGGGTGCGGCGAGCAGGCCGTACAGCACGGCCAGGGCAAGCAGTCGGGGCGCGGGGCAACGGGCGTTCATGGCGGTTCCTATCGGCAGGCCACGGGACAAATCAAGCCATGCCCTGGTGGCGCAGCAGGGCGTCGATGCTCGGCTCGCGGCCTCGGAAGGCCTTGAACGATTCCATGGCCGGGCGGCTGCCGCCGGCTTCCAGGATCGCCTGACGATAGCGGCGCCCCGTGGCGACGTCCAGCGTGCTGTGGCCATTTTGCAGCGCCGCTTCCTCGAAGGCGGCGTAGGCATCGGCCGACAGCACTTCGGCCCATTTGTAGCTGTAGTAGCCCGCGGAGTAACCGCCGGCGAAGATGTGGCTGAAGGTGTGCGGCGTGCGGCTGTAGGCCGGCGGTTGCAGCACGGCCACTTCGTCGCGCACCTGTTGCTGCAGCGCCAGAATGGCCGCACCACTGGCGGCGGGCTCGGGCAGGCTGTGCAGCAGCATGTCGAACAGCGAGAACTCCACCTGGCGCAGCGTCTGCAGGCCGCTCTGGTAGTTCTTGGCGGCCAGCATCTTGTCGAACAGCGCGCGCGGCAGCGGCTCGCCGGTGTCCACGTGGGCCGTCATGTGCTTGAGCACATCCCACTCCCAGCAGAAGTTCTCCATGAACTGGCTGGGCAGCTCGACCGCGTCCCACTCCACGCCGCTGATGCCGGAGACATCGCGCTCGTTCACTTTCGTGAGCATGTGGTGCAGGCCGTGGCCGAACTCGTGGAACAGGGTGATGACGTCGTCGTGCGTGAGCAGCGCAGGCTTGCCGTTCACCCCCTCGGCGAAGTTGCAGACCAGGTGCGCCACCGGCGTTTGCAGCACGCCCGTGTCGGGTCGCAGCCAGCGCGCGCGCACATCGTCCATCCAGGCGCCGCCCCGCTTGCCGGTGCGGGCGGCCGGGTCCAGGTAAAACTGCCCGACCAGCTCGGTGCCCTGAGGCCCCGAGCGCTCGATGCGGTAGAACGCCACGCCCGGGTTCCACACGGGTGCCTGGTCGGGGCGGATCGCCACCTCGAACAGGGTCTCGACGATCTGGAACAGACCGGCCAGCACCTTGGGGGCGGTGAAATAGGGTTTGACTTCCTGCTCGCTGAAGGCGTAGCGCGCTTCCTTCAGCTTCTCGCCGATGTAGGGCCAGTCCCAGGCCTGGGGATCGTTCAGGCCGAGTTCGGTGGCCGCGAATTCGCGCAGGTCGGCCAGGTCTTTCTCGGCGTGGGGCCGGGCCTTGGCGGCCAGGTCGCGCAGGAAGGCGATCACCTGCTCGGGTGATTCGGCCATCTTGGGCACCAGCGACACGTCGGCGTAGTGGCGGTAGCCCAGCAGGCGGGCCTCTTCGTGGCGCAAGGCGAGCAACTCGCCCATGATCGCGGTGTTGTCGAACTTGGTCGCCTCGCCAGCGGCCTGATCGCTGGCGCGGGTGGCGTAGGCGCGGTAGAGCTTCTCGCGCAGCGGGCTGCTGTGGGCGAACTGCATCACCGGCAGGTAGCAGGGCATCTTCAGCGTGAGCTTGTGGCCGGTCTTGCCGTCGGCCTGGGCCGCCGCGGCGGTGGCCTGGAGTACGTCGTCGGGCACGCCGGCCATCTCGTCGGCCGTGGCGATCAGCGAAAAGGCGTCGGTGGCGTCCAATGCGTTTTCGCTGAACTTCTGGGCCAGTTCGGCCTGGCGTTCCTGCAGCCAGGCAAAGCGGGCCTTGGCCTCGCCTTCCAGGGCCGCGCCACCCAGCACGAAACCGCGCATGGCGTTGTGGTGGGCCTGGGCCTGTTCGGCATTGAGCGTGGCGGGGTTCATGGCCTTGTACTTGGCGTACAGGCGCTCGTCGGCACCCAGCCGCGTCCAGAACTCGGTGACCTTGGGCAGCGCCTCGTTGTAGGCCGCGCGCAGCTCGGGGGTGTCGGCCACGCTGTTGAGGTGGCTCACCGCGCCCCAGGCGCGCGACAGGCGCTCCGCAGGCACGTCCAGCGTGAGGGAAATCCGGGCCCAATCGTTGGGAAAACCGGGTGCCGTGACCTCTTCCAGCGCCGTACTCGCGGCCTGCAGCAGCAGGTCCATCGCGGGCCCCACCGCCGCGGGCGTGATCGCATCGAAGCGGGGCAGGTCGCTGAAGTCGAGCAGGGGATTGAGGGTGGCTGGGGCGGTTCGGTCGTTCATGCGTTCTCAGATGTGGCGGTATGAGGGAAGTTCAAGGCGCGGCCCTGCACGAACGGGGAGCCAGAGGCTATCGCGGCTATTGGGATTGCGCGCTCTTCTTCACGCTCTTTTTCATGACCTTGGCGCGCTTGACCTGGCCACCGGGCGTGAGGCGCTGGTTGCCCAGCACGCGCACCACCTTGACCTCGGGGCGCTGGCCGCCGCGCTTGCTGAATTTCAGCACCTTGACGTCGCGCGGGCCCGGCTTGCGGTCCTCGTCGACGACTTTTTCCTTCTCCGGCATGGGGCGCCAGAGCACCAGCAGCTTGCCGATGTGCTGGATCGGCGCAGCGTCCAGCTCGTCGGCCAGGGTCTGGAGCATGGCTTCGCGGGCGGTGCGGTCGTCGTTGAGCACCCGGATCTTGATCAGGCCGTGGGCCTTGAGCGCGGCATCGGCTTCTTTCTTCACCGAGGCGCTCAGACCGTCACCCCCGATGTGGACGACGGGATCGAGGTGGTGGGCCTCGGCTCGGTGGACTTTGCGCTGGGCGGGGGTGAGTGTGATCTGGGGCATGTGACAATTATCGTTTACACAGACCCCAGGCGTCCCTCATGGGCATGAAAGTCAAAACACAGAGCAAGAAGGTCAACAAGGCCTGGCTCAACCAGCACGTCAACGACCCGTACGTGCGCCTGGCGCAGAAGGATGGCTACCGTGCGCGGGCGGCCTACAAGCTGCAGGAAATCGATGAAACGCTGGGGCTGGTGCGGCCCGGACAGGCGGTTGTCGATCTGGGTTCCACGCCCGGGGCCTGGAGCCAGTACCTGCGCCGCCGGCTCAGCCCGAACGGGGCGGCCGTGGGCGAATTGCACGGCACCATCGTCGCGCTGGACATGCTGCCCATGGAGGCGGTGGAAGGCGTGCACTTCATCCAGGGCGATTTTCGCGAGGCGGCGGTGCTGGCTGAGCTGGAGCAGTCCCTGGTGGACCGGGGTGTGCAGCAGGTCGATCTGGTGGTGTCGGACATGGCGCCCAACCTCTCGGGCATCGGCATGACCGACGCCGCCCGGATCTCCGATCTGGTCGAACTCGCGGTGGATTTTGCCGTTCATCACCTCAAACCCGACGGTGCGCTGGTGGTCAAACTGTTCCATGGCGGGGCCTATGACCCCATGGTGGCGCTGTTTCGCGAGACCTTTCGCACGGTCAAGGCGGTCAAACCCAAGGCCTCCCGGGACAAATCCTCGGAAACCTTCCTGGTGGGACTGGGTCTCAAAAAGGTCGGTTGAGGGGCTTGACGCCCTGGCGCCATTGAAAAATGCCAACCCTTTGATTGACATTGCCACGTCATGCCCCAGGGGCATGGGGGCTTGAAAGTCCTAGAATGGGAAACATATGAGCTTGTCAGTCACTATCGTCTCCAGGAGCTGCACTTGAACAACCAGTGGTTTTCGAAAATCGCCGTGTGGATGGTCATCGCCATGGTGCTTTTCACCGTCTTCAAGCAGTTCGACACGCGCTCCGCGGCGGGTTCGGGTTACATGGGGTATTCCGAGTTCCTCGACGAGGTCAAAGCCCAGCGCATCAAGAGCGCCACCATCCAGGAAGGCCAGGGCGGCACCGAAATCGTGGCCATCACGCAGGACGACCGTCGCGTGCGCACCACCGCCACCTACCTCGACCGCGGCCTGGTGGGCGACCTGATCAACAACAACGTCAAGTTCGACGTGCGTCCGCGCGAAGAGAGTTCGCTGCTCATGACCCTGCTGGTCAGCTGGGGACCGATGCTGCTGCTGATCGGCGTCTGGATCTACTTCATGCGACAGATGCAGGGCGGCGGCAAGGGCGGGGCGTTCAGCTTCGGCAAGAGCAAGGCCCGCATGCTCGACGAGAACAACAACACCGTGACCTTCGCCGACGTGGCGGGTTGCGACGAGGCCAAGGAAGAAGTCAAGGAAGTCGTGGACTTCCTGAAAGACCCGGCCAAGTTCCAGAAGCTGGGTGGGCGCATTCCGCGTGGTCTGTTGCTGGTCGGCCCGCCGGGCACCGGCAAGACGCTGCTGGCCAAGGGCATTGCCGGTGAAGCCAAGGTGCCGTTCTTCAGCATCTCGGGTTCCGACTTCGTGGAAATGTTCGTCGGCGTGGGCGCGGCCCGCGTGCGCGACATGTTCGAGAACGCCAAGAAGAACGCGCCCTGCATCATCTTCATCGATGAAATCGACGCCGTGGGCCGCCAGCGTGGCGCGGGCCTGGGCGGTGGCAACGACGAACGCGAACAGACCCTCAACCAGATGCTGGTGGAGATGGACGGTTTCGAGACCAACCTGGGCGTGATCGTGGTCGCCGCGACCAACCGCCCGGACATTCTGGACGCCGCCTTGCTGCGCCCGGGCCGCTTCGACCGCCAGGTCTATGTGACGCTGCCCGACATCCGCGGCCGCGAGCAGATCCTGAACGTGCACATGCGCAAGGTGCCGCTGGGCACCGACGTGAACGCCAGCGTGATCGCGCGTGGCACGCCGGGCATGAGCGGTGCCGATCTGGCCAACCTCTGCAACGAAGCCGCCCTGATGGCCGCGCGCCGCAACGCGCGCGTGGTGGAGATGCAGGACTTCGAGAAGGCCAAGGACAAGATCTTCATGGGCCCCGAGCGCAAGAGCATGGTCATGCCCGAGGAAGAGCGCCGCAACACGGCGTACCACGAGTCGGGCCACGCGCTGATCGGCAAGCTGCTGCCCAAGTGCGACCCGGTGCACAAGGTCACCATCATCCCGCGCGGCCGCGCGCTGGGCGTGACCATGAGCCTGCCCGCGCAGGACCGCTACAGCTACGACAAGGACTACATGCTGAACCAGATCAGCATGCTGTTCGGTGGCCGCATCGCCGAAGAAGTGTTCATGAACCAGATGACCACCGGCGCTTCGAACGACTTCGAGCGCGCGACCACCATCGCCCGCGACATGGTGATGCGCTACGGCATGACCGACGCGCTGGGCCCGATGGTCTACGCCGAGAACGAAGGCGAAGTGTTCCTGGGCCGTTCGGTGACCAAGACCACCAACATGAGCGAGTCCACCATGCAGAAGGTGGACGCCGAGGTGCGCCGCATCATCGACGCCCAGTACAAGCTGGCGCGCGACCTGATCGAGCAGCACAGCGACAAGATGCACGCCATGGCCACCGCGCTGCTGGAATGGGAAACCATCGACGCCGACCAGATCGACGACATCATGGCCGGCAAGCCACCGCGCCCGCCGAAGGACTGGACGCCGCGCAACCCCTCGGTGGGTGGTGGTGGTGGCAGCGGAGGCACCCCGGCGGTGACCACCGACCCCACACCCTCGGCCGCCTGAGCGGCGCGGATTCTTCATGCACATACGGGGCTTCGGCCCCGTTGTCGTTTCTACCGTTCTTTTGTTTTCCCATGCGCTGGCAAACCACCCGTTTCGATATCGACCTCACGAGCCCGCGCGTCATGGGCATCGTCAACGTCACGCCCGATTCGTTTTCCGATGGCGGGCTGCATGCCGGCACAGCCGCTGCGCTGCGGCATTGCGAGCAGTTGCTGAAGGAGGGCGCCCACATCCTGGACATCGGCGGTGAATCGACGCGCCCGGGCAGCCCGGCGGTGCCGCTGGAGGAGGAACTGGCGCGCGTGCTGCCCGTGGTCCGGGAGGCGGTGCGCCTGGACGTGCCGGTCTCGGTGGACACCTACAAGCCCGAGGTGATGCGGGCGGTGCTCGACGCGGGGGCTGACATCGTCAACGACATCTGGGCCCTGCGGCGCGGTGACGCGCTGCAGGCGGTGGCGGCGCACCCGGGATGCGGCGTGTGCCTGATGCACATGCACCGCGATCCCCAGACCATGCAGGTGGCCCCCATGGAAGGCGACGTGTTGCCCGACGTGCTCGCCTTCCTGGCCGAACGAGCCGGCGCGCTGGTGGCGAACGGCGTGGCGCGCGAGCGCATCGTGCTCGACCCCGGCATCGGTTTTGGCAAGACCGTGGCCCAGAACCTGAGCCTGCTGGCCCGCCAGGCGGAGTTGTTGCCCCTGGGTTATGCCCTGCTGGCCGGCTGGTCGCGCAAGTCCACACTGGGTGCGGTCACCGGCCACGAGAGGCCCGCCGACCGCGCGGCGGCCAGTGTGGCGGCGGCCTTGCTGGCGGTGGAGCGCGGTGCGCGCGTGGTGCGTGTGCACGACGTGCGTGACACGGTGGACGCGCTCAAGGTCTGGCAGGCATTGCAAATCAGCTGACCGTCAGGGCCGCCCGCGATAATGGGGGGACCCGAATCCCACAACAAGAGAGAGGACAGGAGCAACATGGCCCGCAAATACTTTGGCACCGACGGCATCCGAGGCACCGTCGGGCAGGCCCCCATCACCCCCGATTTCGTGTTGCGCCTGGCGCATGCCGTGGGACGCGTGTTGCGGCGCACCGAGGCACACCCCACCGTGCTGATCGGCAAGGACACGCGCATTTCCGGCTACATGCTGGAGTCGGCGCTCGAATCGGGTTTCAACTCGGCGGGGGTGGACGTGGTGCTGCTCGGCCCGGTGCCCACGCCCGCGGTGGCTTACCTCACGCGGGCGCAGCGCGCCAGCCTGGGGGTGGTCATTTCGGCCAGCCACAACCCGTTTGCCGACAACGGCATCAAGTTCTTCAGCGCCCAGGGCGCCAAGCTGCCGGACGACTGGGAGCTGGCGGTCGAGGCCGCGCTGGAAGAGCCACCCGTGTGGGTGGAATCGGCCTTGCTGGGCAAGGCGCGCCGGCTGGACGACGCGGCCGGCCGCTACATCGAATTCTGCAAGAGCACCTGCGCCTACCACCTCACGCTCAAGGGCCTGAAGATCGTGGTGGATGGCGCCAATGGGGCGGCTTACCAGATCGCGCCCGCCGTGTTCCACGAGCTGGGTGCCGAGGTCATCAAGATCGGTTGTTCGCCCGATGGCCTGAACATCAACCACCACGTGGGTGCCACCCACCCGCAGGCCTTGCTGGAGGCCGTGAAGGCCCACGGCGCCGACTACGGCATCGCGCTCGATGGCGATGCCGACCGCATCCAGATGGTCGATGCCCAGGGGCGCCTCTACAACGGCGACGAACTGCTGTACCTGATCGTGGCGGACCGCATCGCGCGCGACGAAGACGTGCCGGGTGTGGTGGGCACGCTCATGACCAACATGGCGGTGGAGGTCGCGCTCAAGTCGCGCGGCGTGAAGTTCGTGCGCGCCAAGGTGGGCGACCGGTACGTGCTGGAAGAACTCGAGCGCCATGGCTGGATCCTGGGCGGCGAAGGATCCGGCCACCTGCTGGTGCTGGACCGCCACACCACCGGCGACGGCCTGGTGTCGGCCCTGCAGGTGCTGCACGCCTGCGTCGACAGCGGCAAGACCATGGCCCAGTTGCTGGCCGACGTGACGCTGTTCCCGCAGACCCTGATCAACGTGCGGCTCAAGCCCGGTCAGGACTGGAAGACCAACACCTTCCTGGACGAAGAGACGCGCGCGGTGGAGGCCGAACTGGCCGACAGCGGCCGCGTGCTGATCCGCGCCAGTGGCACCGAGCCCCTGCTGCGCGTGATGGTGGAAGCGCGCGACGCCAAGCAGGCCCAGGCCTGCGCGGAGCGTCTGGCCGCCGCGGTGCAGGCACAGGTGCCGGCGTGACCACGGCCGACATCACCACGCTGCGCGCCGACTACGCCAACCCCGCGCACGCGGCGGCGCTGGTCCTGCTGCTCGATGCCTACGCCAGCGATCCTGCGGGTGGTGGGCAGGGGTTGTCGGCCTTTGCCAAAGCGAACCTGGTGGCCAGCCTGGCGGCGCGGCCGCAGGCCTACAGCGTGCTGGCCTTTGACGGCGGGCAAGCGGTGGGCCTGGTGAATTGCATCGAAGGCTTTTCCACCTTCGCCTGCAAGCCGCTGGTGAACGTGCACGACGTGGCCGTGCTGGCCAGCCACCGGGGTCGCGGCATTGCCGAGCAGATGCTGGCCCAGGCCGAGTTGATCGCGCGCGAGCGCGGCGCGGTGAAGCTCACGCTGGAGGTGCTGTCCGGCAACCAGCCCGCCATGCGCCTCTACGAGCGCATCGGTTTTGCCGGTTACCAGCTCGACCCGGCCATGGGCAGCGCCCAGTTCCTGCAGAAATGGCTCTGAGCGCTCAGTAGAGCAGGTGGGGCCGGCGCGCGTCGGCCCAGGCGGCTTCGTCGGCCGCCGCCGTGGCGTCCAGCACATCGGGCGCTGCCGATACATCGTCCACCCACTCGCGCAACAGCGGCCCGCCGTTGATGAGGTCGATCGCCAGCCGGTCGTGCTCGTACTCGTAGGCGAAATCCCGCCACAGCGGGTAGTCCGGCGCCTGCAGCCGCAAGGCCCGGAACGCCAGCGCCTGCAGGCGCCAGGGCTTGAAGGCCGCGTGGTCGTAGTGAGTCGGGTCCTCCACATGGATCTGCACGCCCGCGCACAGCTGGCCCACGTGCTTGTGGAAGGTGGGCTCGAAGAAACACTCGCGCAAGACGCAGCCCCCGATCCACTGCGGAGCCAGGCCCTGCATGTCGGAGACCAGGCGGCGGGTGTCGATGCCGGGCGCACCGAAGAGCTCCAGGGGTCGCGTGGTGCCCCGGCCCTCGCTGAGCGTGGTGCCTTCGAGCATCACGGTGCCGGCGTAGGCGCGCGCCATCGACAGGTTGGCCGCGTTCGGGCTGGGGTTGACCCAGGTGCGGCCTTCGGGCCAGCCGAACCCCGGTGCCGCCTCGGGCTGCCAGCCGGCCATGGTGATCACGCGGTACTCCAGCTGCAGGCCGAGCGTGGCGATGAACCAGTGGCCCAGCTCGCCCATGGTCATGCCATGGCGCATGGGCATGGGACCGGCGCCCACGAAGCTTTCCCAGCCTTCGCGCAGCGTGAGGCCTTCGATGGGGCGGCCCGCCGGGTTGGGGCGGTCGAGCACCCACACCGCCTTGCCGTGCCGCGCGGCGGCCTCCAGCACATAGCGCAGCGTGGTGATGAAGGTGTAGATGCGGCAGCCGAGGTCCTGCAGGTCGACCAGCAGCACGTCGAAGCTGTCCATCATGGCGTCGGTTGGCCGCCGCACCGTGCCGTAGAGGCTGAACACCGGGATGCCCAGCCGGGGGTCGTTGAAGTCGGGCGACTCGACCATGTTGTCCTGCTTGTCGCCGCGCAGGCCGTGTTGCGGGCCGAAGGCGGCGCTGAGCCGGACGTCGGGCAGGGCGGCCAGGGCGTCCAGCGAATGCGTCAGGTCGCGCGTGACCGAGGCCGGGTGCGCGAGCAGGGCCACGCGCCGGTCTTTCAAGGGGGCGCGCAGGGCAGGGTCTTGCAGGAAACGTTCGATGCCGAATTGCATGGGGTCTTGGGTCAGGGCAGGGGTGCGGCCAGCCGCAGGGCGCGGCCGTCGGGGTGGTGGAAGTCGGGGCGTTCGTTCGGGTGGTGCAGCGCCCAGTAGCTCAGATGGCCATTGCGCTCCTCGATCACGGCGCACAGGCCCAGGCACAGCGCGGAAGGGCTGCGGGGCAGGGCGGCGGCCGGCAGGCGCGCGGTGAGCGTGAGGGCGCGCGGCGTGGTGTGGGCCAGGGGGGGGCGCAGCAACGCGCGGTCGCGGGCTTCGGCCGCCTCATCGCGCTGGCGTTCGGATGAAAACCGGTAGGCGGCCCACTCGCTCGACGGCGAGAAATTGAACTCGCGGTAGGCGGCCTCGCCGTCGGCGGCCACGAAGGCCTCCAGGCAGGTGTGCCGCCACAGGCCGTCGGTGGGCACGGGCGCGGCCGGTGCCGGGATGCGCAACGCCGTGGTGTCCCCCCGCAGCGCGTAGCGCAGCCGCAAGCCATCGGCGTGGACGCGGACCTCCACCGACACCGTCAGCACCACACCACTGGGCGTGGCGGGGTGACAGCGCAGCTGCGCACGGAGGGGGGCGGGGTTGGGATTCACAGCTTCGTATTCTGGCAGGCCCCCTGGGGGTGGGCCGTTGTCACCAAAACTTCATGCGATTGCCATGCGGGAGACACCCGTGGTTCGCACACTGCCTGTTCATGACCACAGCTTCACTCAACTCCGCGCCCCCGGTGGGCGCACTGACCCAGGAGCCCGCCATGAAAGAACTGCCCACCCCCACGCTGGACCTTTCGCCGGTCTCGTTGCCACGGGGGTCACTTCATCCCCGCCCGCTTTTCTCGCCAGCGCCGCAGCCCGTCAGCGGTGGCATCGCCGTCTCCTGGGCGCGGCATCTGGACGAGGTTCGTGAAGCGCAAAGGCTGAGGTTCGACGTGTTCGCCACCGAGATGGGCGCGCGCCTGCCGCAGCAGGTGCCCGGCCACGACGTGGACCTGTTCGACGATTTCTGCGAACACCTGCTGGTGCGCGATGCCACGAGCCAGCGCGTGATCGGCACCTACCGCGTGCTGACCCCGGCCCAGGCCAAGCGCGTGGGCAGCACCTACAGCGACACCGAATTCGACCTGACCCGCCTGCGCGCCGTGCGCGAGCGCATGGTCGAACTGGGCCGCAGCTGCGTGCACCCCGATCACCGCCACGGTGGCGTGATCATGGCGCTGTGGGGCGCGCTGGCCGAGTTCATGGTGCGCAACCAGCTCGACACCATGATCGGCTGCGCCAGCATCCCGATGCAGCACGAAGGCCCGCACGGCATGGTGGGCGGGGGCCATGCGGCGGCCAGCATCTGGCGGCAGGTGAAGGCGACGCACCTGGCCCCCATCGACTGCCACGTGCGGCCCCGCCTGCCACTGCCGATCGAGCAGCTCGACGACACACTCGACGTGGAGCCGCCCGCGCTGATCAAGGGCTACCTGCGCCTGGGCGCCAAGGTGCTGGGCCCTCCAGCCTGGGACCCGGACTTCAACGCGGCCGATCTGCCCATGCTGATGCGCATCTCGGACCTGCCGGCGCGCTACCGCAAGCATTTCCTGGGGGCGTGACATGGCCCCACCCGCTGCGCTTCGCGCGACCCCCCAGGGGGCGGCACTGGCGGCCTGGCAAAGCCAGTTCCGCGGTGCGCTGGCCGATGGAGGCGCTGCGCCGCTGCCCGACGATGAGCCCCACGGCGATGGCAGCGAACGTGCCCGCTATCGGGCCGTTTTCATTTCCGACCTGCACCTGGGCACCGCGGGTTGCCAGGCACGGCCGCTGCTCGATTTCCTGAAGCACTACCCCAGCCACACCCTGTACCTGGTGGGCGACATCATCGACGGCTGGCAACTGCGCCGCAAATGGTATTGGCCGCAGGCGCACAACGACGTGGTGCAGAAGCTGCTGCGGCGCTCGCGCAAGGGCTGCCGGGTGGTGTTCGTGCCGGGCAACCACGACGAATTCGCGCGCCAGTTCGATGGCCACAACTTCGGCGGCATCGAGGTCGCGAACGAGGCGGTGCACACCACGGCCGACGGCCAGCGCCTGTGGGTGGTGCACGGTGACCACTTCGACGGCGTGATCCAGTGCGCCAAGTGGCTGGCCTACCTGGGCGACAACGCCTACGAACTCACGCTGCGCCTGAACCGCCACCTCAATTCGCTGCGCGCGCGCCTGGGCCTGCCCTACTGGTCGCTCTCGCAGTACCTCAAGCACAAGGTCAAGAGCGCGCTGAACTACGTGACCGACTTCGAGCGCGCGGTGGCGGCCGAAGCCCGCTCGCGCGGCTACCAGGGCGTCGTCTGCGGCCACATCCACCGGGCGGAAATGCGGCACATCGACGGCACGCTGTACTGCAACGACGGTGACTGGGTGGAGAGCCTGACCGCGCTGGTGGAGCATCTGGATGGCCGCCTCGAGCTGGTGCACTGGAGCGAGCAGGCCACAACGCCGCTGTCCCACGAGGAGCGGTCGCCAGAACCGCAGACCGAGGGCCAACCGTCCTGAGTCGGCTTGCGCCAGGGGGAGACGCATCGCATGAAAATCCTGATCGTGACCGACGCCTGGCAACCCCAGGTCAACGGCGTGGTGACCACGCTTGTGGAACTGGCGCGGCAGCTGCAGGCCAGCGACCACGAGGTGGTGGTGATCCACCCGGGCCAGTTCCGCACGCGGCCTTGCCCTGGTTATGCAGGCATCGACGTCGCGCTGTTTCCCGGCCGCCGCATGCGCGAATTGATCAACGCGGCCGAACCGGACGCGATCCACATCGCCACCGAAGGCCCGCTGGGCTGGGCCGCGCGGCGCCATTGCCTGCGCCGCAAACTGGCGTTCACCACCGCCTTCCACACCAAGTTTCCCGAGATCCTGCACGCGGCCCTGGGCGTCCCCGTGTCGTGGGGGTACGCGCTGTGTCGCCGCTTTCACCGCCCCAGCAGCGGCGTGATGGTGCCCACGCAGGGCGTGCTCGACATGCTCAAGGCGCGGGGTTTTGGCCAATTGCGCGCCTGGACGCACGGCGTGGACACGCGCCTTTTTTCGCTGACGGACCCTCCCACCAGCTATGCGCCGCTGGGGCCGCTGGCGCACCCCGTCAGCCTGTTCGTGGGCCGCCTGTCCTACGAGAAGAACATCGATGCCTTCCTGCGCATGGACCTGCCGGGCAGCAAGGTGGTGTGCGGTGTGGGGCCGTTGACCTCGGCGTTGCGCCAGCGCTACCCGAATGTGCATTGGCTCGGGGTGCTGCCCCGCCATGAGCTGGCGCAGGTGTACGCCGCGGCGGACGTGTTTGTGTTTCCCAGTCGCAGCGAGACCTTTGGCCTGGTGATGCTCGAGGCCATGGCTTGTGGCGTGCCGGTGGCCGCCTACCCGGTGGACGGCCCCCTGCAGGTGATTGGCAACAGCGGGGCCGGTGCCCTGCGCGACGATCTGCGCGAGGCCTGGAAGGACGCGCTCAAGGTCAAACGCCACGAAGCGCGGGATCGCGCCCTCCAGTTCGGATGGGGGCGGGCGGCGACGCTGTTCGTGTCCCACCTCAGCGTCCTGCCCCGGCCCCGCCGACCGAGGTCCGCGGTTCGCGCCATGAAGGAGGTGGATGGCACGGTACTGTCACACAAACGTCATCCAATCGTTGAATAATCGACACATGGTGCGCCAGGGATCACCGGCCGGGAGCGGCGGGCAGCAGGCGAACCCTTCGATTCCAGCGGCATCCATGAGCGGCAACACCCTGCATCAGAAGCTACCCCTCCTCGATCGCGATCACAGCATCCTCGCCTTCAACGAACGCGTGATGGACTGGGCGCGCCGGGCCGACGTGCCGTTGCTGGAGCGCCTGCGCTACTTGAGCATCGTCTCCAGCAACCTGGACGAGTTCTTCGAAGTCCGCGTGGCGCCCCACCTGACGGCGGCCCGGGCCAACGAACAGCGCGGCCCCTTCACCTCGCTGTCCTACGAACAGCTCTCGGACAAGGTGCATTCGCTGGTCGCCCAGCAATACGCCATCTACAACGACGAGTTGCTGCCGCTGCTGGAGAAGAAGGGCATCAAGCTGATCTCGCACGGCGAGCGCAATCCGCGCCAGCGCCGCTGGGTCAAGGAGTTCTTCATCAAGGAAGTGCAGCCGCTGCTGATGCCGGTGGGGCTGGACCCGGCCCATCCGTTCCCGCAGGTGGCGAACAAGTCGCTCAACTTCATCGTGCGCCTCACGGGCAAGGACGCTTTCGGCCGCGAGAACGAGATCGCCATCGTGAAGGTGCCGCGCATCCTGCCGCGCTTCTTCCGCATGCCTCCGGTCAAGGGCTCCAAGCAGACGCACTTCGTCTCCATCTCCAGCCTGATCCGTTCGCACCTGAACGACCTGTTTCCCGGGCGCCAGGTCACCGAGTTTTCCCAGTTCCGTGTCACCCGCCATTCCGATCTGGCGGTGGACGAGGAAGAAGTGAAGAACCTGCGCACCGCTTTGCGCAAGGGCTTGCAGCAGCGCCACTATGGCCAGGCCCTGCGGCTGGAGGTCTCGGCCGGCTGCTCGATCCACCTCTCCAACTTCCTGCTGGAGCAGTTCGCGCTGACCGAGCGGGCGCTGTACCGCGTGCCCGGCCCGGTCAACCTCGTGCGGCTGAACCAGCTGATCGACCAGGTCGAAGCACCCGCGCTGCGCTTCGAGACCTACAGCGCGGGCTGGCCGGCCCAGCTCACACCCGGGCAGTCGTACTTCGAGCGCCTGCGGCAGGGCGACGTGCTCATCCACCAGCCCTTCGAGAGTTTCGATGCGGTGCTGGGCTTCCTGCGCGAAGCGGTGGAAGACCCCGACGTGCTGGCCATCAAGCAGACCATCTACCGCACGGGCGCCAAGTCGGAGCTGATGAACCTGCTGCGCGAAGCCGTGCGCCGTGGCAAGGAAGTGACGGCGGTGGTGGAACTCAAGGCGCGCTTCGACGAAGAGGCCAACATCAACTACGCCGAACGGCTGGAGTCGGTGGGTGCCCAGGTGGTCTATGGCGTGGTGGGCCTCAAGACGCACGCCAAGATGCTGCTGGTCACGCGCCGCGAGGCCACGGGCCTGCGCCGCTACGCGCACCTGTCCACCGGCAACTACAACCCCGGCACGGCGCGCCTCTACACCGACCTGAGCTACCTCACGGCCGATGACGCGCTCACCGCCGACCTGGAGCAGATCTTTCTGCACCTGGCGAGCCAGAACCGCCTGCCCAAGCTCAACAAGGCCCTGATCGCGCCGTTCCATCTTCACAAGGCCATGCTCGACAAGGTGGAGGCCGCAGGTGCCGCCGCCAAGGCCGGGCAGGACGCGCGCATCGTTCTGAAGATGAACGCCCTGACCGACGAGCCGATGGCGCGTGCGTTGGCCGTGGCCTCCCAGCAGGGTGTGAAGATCGACCTGATCGTGCGCGGCGCCTGCATCCTGCCCGCGCAGGTGCCGGGCTTCACCGACAACGTGCACGTGCGCTCGGTGATCGGGCGCCTGCTGGAGCATTCCCGGGTGTTCTACTTCCGCACCGGCGAGGTGGAGGAGCTCTGGCTCTCCAGCGCCGACTGGATGAACCGCAACATGCTGCGGCGCATCGAACTCGCGTGGCCCGTGACCGACAGCGCGCTGCGCCATCGCATCATCGACGAGTGCCTGCAGGCCTACCTGCACGACACCAAGGACGCGTGGCTGCTGCGGCCGGACGGCAGCTACGTGCCCGCCGGGGCCAACGGCAACGGCCGGGGCCGCATCACCTTGCATTCGGCGCAGGCCAGCCTGATGGCCCTGTATGGCAGCAAAGGCTGACGACATGGAAAACCGGACCATGGACCTGATTCTGTGGCGGCATGCCGAGGCGCACGACCACCCCGAGCCATTGACCGGGCGACCCGGTGATCCCCAGGATCTGGCGCGCCGGCTGACCCCGCGCGGCGAAAAACAGGCCACCCGCATGGCCGCCTGGCTGGATCGGCAACTGCCCGATGGCGCCCGCATCTGGAGCAGCCCGGCGGTGCGCTGTGAAGAGACGGTGCTGGCGCTGGGCCGCAAGTACAAGCTGCGCGACGACCTCTCACCCGACGGCGACCCGCTGGCCTTGCTGGAGCTGGTGCAATGGCCCTACGGCAAGTCGCCGGTGGTGGTGGTCGGCCATCAGCCCACGCTGGGGCGCGTGGTGGCCCGCCTGCTGGGCCTGACCGAAGAGGACTGTTCGGTGAAGAAGGGCGCCGTGTGGTGGCTGCGCCACCGCGAGCGCGATGGCGTGGGCCAGACCGTGGTGGTCACGGTGCAGACGCCCGAGCTGATCTGATCAGACGGCTTTTTTGGCGGGTGCCGCGCGGCGGACCACCGGGCGCTTGACGGCGGCCTTGGGTGCGGGGGCCGATTTTTTTGCGCTTGCTTTCTTGGCCACGGGCTTGGCGGCAGGGGATGCCGCCTTGGCCGCAGGCTGGGCGACAGCGGGTGCGGCCGGCTTGGCAATCGCCTTGGTCGCGGGTTTCGCGGCCTTTTTGGCGGTGGGCTTTGCCGCGGGCTTGGTGGCCGCCGGCTTGTCGGTCACCGTCGGGCGGCCCGTCTTGAGCGTGGGCACGGCAGCGAGGGCCACCTTGTAGGCCGCGTCGTTCAGGCCTTGCAACACCATCAACCCAGCGCGCAGCAGTTCGCTTTTCTTGACGCTGGAGCCCAGTGCGATCGCACGGGTCTTGAGCTGGTCGATGGCGGCGAACTCGGTCTTGGGGATGGTGAAGCTGTCGCGCACCAGCTTGGGTTTCTTGGGGCTGGTTTTGTTGCTCTGACTGGCCATGAATGCACTCCGGGGATGACAAAAGGGGCCGGAGTATAAACCGTATATACCGTTTCCCGTCTACCTCGGAACAGTGACAGCTGTGTGACAGTGTGGGCGCTACCGGATGTCCGCCGTGAACTTCCAGGCCGACTTCTGCCAGGCCACCACCTCTTCCCCCAGCAGCCAGGCCGACTGCGGGTAGCGTTTGGCCCATCCCGGGTTGGTCGAGAGCTTGAAGGCGCGCGACTTGTAGCTCAGCTTGACCGATTGGTACTCCGGCATCTGGCGCGCGTGGCAGAGCAGCACGGCCAGGCGCAGCGCCATGAGCTGCTTGGCGAACAGCTCGTCCATCAGGGCGTCTTCGAGTTTGCGCAGCTTGCCGCGTTGGCCCATCACCAGCTGGCTCATGCGGTGCAGTTCGGGCAGGGAAAAGCCCGGGGCATCCATGTTGTCCAGGATGTACGCGCCGTGGTGGTGGGAGCGTTCGTGCGAGATGTGCGTGCCGATCTCGTGCAGGCGTGCCGCCCACGCCAGTTTCTGCGAGTAGCGCTCGTTCTGTGCGTCGAGCGCCGCGATCTGGGCGAAGAGGGCGGTGCTGACCTCGCTGACCCGCTGGGCCTGCACATCGTCGGCCGAGAAACGGTGGGCCAGCCAGCGCACGGTGCGCTCGCGCACGTCGCCGCCGTCGGTGTCGCGATCAATCAGGTCGTAGAGCGCACCGTGGCGCAGCGCGCCCTGGGCCGGCACCATCTGCTCGATGCCGAACAGGTCGAAGATGGCGCGCAGCACGCTCACGCCGCCACCGATCACCGGGCGGCGGTCGTCTTTCAGGCCCTCCAGGCGCAACTGGTCGGCGCTGCCGGCCTTGATCATCCGCTCGGTCAGCCAGTCCAGCCCGGCGCGCGTGACCACGCCGGAGGCCCAGCCATTGGCCGCGAGCATGTCGGCCACCGCCCCCACGGTGCCCGAGGAGCCGTAGGCGATGGTCCATTCGGGCGGGGGGAATTTGTCCAGCGCCTCGTCGATCACGGCCTTGGCCGCCACTTCAGCGGTCTTGAAGGCCGATGCGGTGAACTGGCCGCGCGGAAAATAACGCGTGGACCAGGCCACGCTGCCCAGCCGGTACGACTCCATGGCGCGCGCCGTGTAGCCCTGGCCCAGGATCATCTCGGTCGAGCGCCCGCCGATGTCCACCACCAGGCGCTTTTCGTCCGAGTGGGGCAGCAGGCGGGACACGCCCTGGTAGATCAGGCGGGCTTCTTCATGGCCCGACACCACGTCGATCGAGAACCCCAGGATGGCCTGGGCGTTGCGCAGGAACTCGTCGCGGTTTTTCGCTTCGCGCAGGGTCTGAGTGGCCACGGCCCGGACCTGCTGTTTCTTGAAGCCGTGCAGCCGCTCGGCGAACCGTGCCAGGCACTCCCAGCCGCGCTCCATGGCGGCCTGGCTGAGGTTCTTTTCCTCGTCCAGCCCGGTGCCCTGGCGCACGGTTTCCTTCAGGTATTCGATGCGCTCGATGTGGCCCGAGTGGTAACGGCCGATCTCCAGCCGGAAACTGTTGGAGCCGAGGTCGATGGCGGCGAGGAGGGTTCCGTTTTGCATGCGAGACGACGGCGCGGGGCCGAGGGGTGGCCCCAGGGGCTGGATTGAGCGGGAAAACCCGGATTGTGACGCATGGCCGTGAAGCGCCGCCTGTCGGTGGTCTCAGGAATGATCGCCTGTTGTGTGACAAGCGTTCGATGTCACATGGATGTCATATTGCCTGCCTAAAGTCCTCCTTGTTCTGAATCCCCAACCGCTAGGAGTCACTTCATGATCAACAAACGAATTTTCCTCAAGACCGTGGCCGCAGCCGCCATGGCGACCGCTGGCATGGGTTCCGCACTGGCCGCCGACATCACCGGCGCAGGCGCTTCTTTCCCCTACCCGATCTATGGCAAGTGGGCTGAGGCCTACAAGAAGGAAACCAACGTTGGCCTGAACTACCAGTCCATCGGTTCTTCGGGTGGCATCCGCCAGATCAAGGCCAAAACTGTGGCCTTTGGTGCTACCGATGCCCCTGTCTCCGGTGAAGACCTCGACAAAGACGGCATGGTGCAATTCCCCGCCATCATTGGTGGCACGGTGCCCGTGATCAACCTCGAAGGCTTCAAGCCGGGCGAACTGCGCGTGACCGGCCCCGTGCTGGCCGACATGTTCCTGGGCACCATCACCAAGTGGAACGACCCCAAGCTGGCCGCCCTGAACCCCGGCAAAGCGCTGCCTGACCAGGCCATCACCGTCATCCACCGCTCGGACGGCTCGGGCACCACCTTCAACTTCACCGACTACCTGTCCACCGTCAGCAAGGACTGGGCCGACAAGGTGGGCAAGGGCGCCGCCGTGAAATGGCCGGCCGCTTCCTCCGTCGGCGGCAAGGGCAACGAAGGCGTGGCCGCCAACGTGACCCGTGTGAAGGGTTCGCTGGGTTACGTGGAATACGCGTACACCAAGAAGAACAACATGCCTTTCCTGCAACTGCAGAACAAGGACGGCAAGTACGTGAGCCCGGACGACAAGTCGTTCGCCGCCGCGGCTGCTGGCGTGAACTGGTTCAGCGTGCCGGGCATGGGCGTGTCCATGGTCGATGCCAAGGGCGCCGACAGCTGGCCCATCAGCACCGCCTCGTTCATCCTGATGTACAAGCAGCCGACCGACAAGGCCCAGTCCGCCGAAGTGCTGAAGTTCTTCGACTGGTCCTTCAAGAGCGGCAAGCAGATGGCCGCCGACCTGGACTACGTGGCCCTGCCCGACAGCCTGACGAACGAGATCCGTTCCAAGGTCTGGTCGCAGATCCAGAAGTAATCAGCAACCGACTTGTCCGATGACATCCGCCGGCTGGAAAGGGCTGGCCGGCGGATCCCGTTGTTCTCAGGATCACAATACGGAGTCAACATGAGCGTGGGAACAACCATGAGTTCGAAATCTGCGCCGGCAGCGTCCGGCAACCCCAGCATGGTGTCGATTGCCAAACGGCAACGCATCGAGGACATCTTCTTTCACCGGGTCACCCAGGGCTTCTCGCTGCTGGTGCTGGTGGCCCTGATGGGCATCATCATTTCCCTGTTTGTCAATGCCTGGCCGGCTTTCCAGAAGTTCGGCCTGGGTTTCGTCTGGCGTGTCGAATGGGACGTCGTCAACGAGGAGTTCGGCGCCGCGATCGCCATCGTGGGCACGCTGGCCAGCGCCGGCATCGCCTTGCTGATTGCCGTTCCCCTGGCCTTCGGCATCGCGCTTTTCCTGACCGAAAACTGCCCCGTCTGGCTGCGCCGCCCCCTGGGTACGGCCGTTGAGTTGCTGGCGGCCGTGCCGTCCATCATCTACGGCATGTTCGGTCTGTTCGTCTTCGCACCCCTGTTCGCCGACTACGTGCAGCCCGGCATGCAAGGCCTGCTGGGCTCGATGCCGCTGATCGGGCCCCTGTTCGGTGGTGCCACCAACGGCATCGGCATCCTGGCCGCCGGCATCGTGCTGGCCTTCATGGTGCTGCCCTTCATTGCCGCGGTGATGCGCGACGTGTTCGAGATCGTGCCGCCCATCCTGCGTGAATCGGCCTATGGCCTGGGTTGCACGACCTGGGAGGTGGTGCGCCGCGTGGTGCTGCCCTACACGCAAAAAGGCGTGATCGGCGGGATCATGCTGGGCCTGGGCCGCGCACTGGGGGAGACCATGGCCGTGACCTTCGTGATCGGCAACGCCAACCGCCTACCGACTTCGCTGTTCTCGCCCGGCACCTCGATCGCCTCGACGCTGGCCAACGAGTTCGGTGAAGCGGCCGACTTCCACCTCTCCACCCTGTTCGCCCTCGGTTTCCTGCTCTTCGTCATCACCTTCATCGTGCTGTCAGCTGCCAAGATCATGCTGCTGCGCGCTGAAAAGGCCAAAGGTCTCTGAGACACCACACCATGGAATTCAACCACCGCCTCTACAAGCGCCGCCAGCGCGCCAATGCCATCGGCCTGACCCTGTCCATGGGCGCCATGGTGCTGGGCCTGTTCGTGCTGCTCTGGATCCTTAGCGTGCTGTTCAGCAACGGCCTGGCCGCGCTGGACTGGAACATGTTCACCCAGTCCACGCCGGCGCCGGGCACGGATGGCGGCGGCCTGGCCAACGCCATCGTCGGCAGCCTGATGATGGTGGGCTTCTCGGTGCTGGTTTCCACGCCCATCGGCATCTTTGCCGGCGTGTACCTGGCCGAGTACGGCGATACCAGCAAGACCGCCGAGCTCACGCGTTTCGTGACCGACATCATGCTGTCGGCCCCTTCCATCGTGCTGGGCTTGTTCGTGTACGCCATCGCCGTGGCCACGCTGGGCAACTTCTCCGGCTGGGCCGGCAGCCTGGCGCTGTCGCTGATCGCGGTGCCTGTGGTGGTTCGCACCACCGAGAACATGCTGCGCCTGGTGCCGGGCAGCCTGCGCGAAGCGGCTTTCGCCCTGGGCGCGCCGCGCTGGAAAGTGGCCACGCTGGTGACGCTGCGCGCGGCCAAGAGCGGCGTGATGACCGGTTTGTTGCTGGCCGTGGCCCGCATCAGCGGCGAAACCGCGCCGCTGCTGTTCACCGCCCTGAACAACCAGTTCTTCAGCACCGATATGGGTGCGCCCATGGCCAACCTGCCAGTGGTGATCTTCCAGTTCGCCCTGAGCCCTTACGACAACTGGATTCGACTGGCCTGGGGGGGCGCGTTGCTGATCACCCTCTCGGTGCTGGCCCTCAACATCGTGGCGCGGGTCTTCCTGCGCGAAAAGAAGGCGGGCTGAGCCCCGTCCCCGCACAACCGAATACCCGACACGGAACCGACCATGCCCAACACCGCCACTGCCTCGGCCGCCACGGCCACCGCCAAGAATGCGCTGGAGCTGCGCAACCTGAACTTCTTCTACGGCAAGTTCCAGGGCCTGAAGAACGTCAACATGAACATCGAGGAGCGCAAGGTCACCGCCTTCATCGGCCCCTCGGGTTGCGGCAAGTCCACGCTGCTGCGCACGCTCAACCGCATGTACAGCCTGTACCCCGGCCAGCGCGCCGAGGGCGAAATCAATTTCTACGGCCAGAACATCCTGGACTCCAAGCAGGACATCAACCTGCTGCGCGCGCGCATCGGCATGGTGTTCCAGAAGCCCACGCCGTTCCCGATGTCGATCTACGACAACATCGCTTTCGGCGTGAAGCTGTACGAAGATCTCAGTCGCGGCGAGATGGACGATCGGGTGGAATGGGCGCTGTCCAAGGCGGCCCTTTGGAACGAGGTCAAGGACAAGCTCAACCAGAGCGGCCTGTCGCTCTCCGGCGGCCAGCAGCAACGCCTGTGCATCGCGCGCAGCGTGGCCGTGAAGCCCTCGGTGCTGCTGCTCGACGAACCCACGTCCGCGCTGGATCCGATCTCCACCGGCAAGGTGGAAGAATTGGTGCACGAGCTCAAGCAGGACTACACCATCGCCATCGTCACGCACAACATGCAGCAGGCTGCCCGCTGCAGCGACTACACCGCCTACATGTACCTGGGCGAGCTGATCGAATTCGGTTCGACCGAGCAGATCTTCTTCAAGCCGAACAAGACGGAGACGGAAGACTACATCACGGGCCGTTTCGGCTGAGCCCGCTCATTCAGCGACCCAAGGAGGCCCTACATGACCGACAAACACATCTCCAGCCAGTTCGACGCCGAGCTGAACTCCATTTCCACGCACGTGCTCGAAATGGGCGGCCTGGTCGAGTCCCAGCTGCACCAGGCGGTCTATGCGCTGATCCACATGAGCCTGGAATCGGCCGAGCAGGTGATGGAGAACGAAAACCGCATCAACCAGATGGAAGTGCAGATCGATCACGAGATCATCTCCACCATCGGCCGTCGCCAGCCCACCGCCCGCGACCTGCGTTTCCTGATGGCCATTTCCCGCACCACGCAGAACCTGGAGCGTGCCGGTGACGAGGTGGCCCGCATCGCCCGCATGGTCAAGTCCATCATCCAGAATGGCTCGCCGCGCAACCTGCCAAGCTCGGAGCTGCGCATGGCCGCCGACCTGGCCGCCGCGCTGCTGCGCAAGTCGCTCGATTCGTTCGCGCGCCTCGACACCGCCATGGCGGTGGCCATCATCAAGGGCGACGACGCGATCGACCACGAGTACAACGGCTTCCTGCGCAAGCTCATCACCTACATGATGGAAGACCCCCGCACCATCTCGCCCAGCCTGGATCTGCTGTTCCTGGCCAAGTCGATCGAGCGTGTGGGCGACCATGCCAAGAACATCGCGGAACAGATCATCTTCATCGTCAAGGGTGAAGACGTGCGGCACGTGCCCATGTCGGCCGTGGAGTCGGTGGTCGGATGAGAAAGCTGCCACGCGTTCTCGTGGTCGAGGACGAACCCTCCATCGCCGAACTGATCGCGGTCAACCTGCGCCACAACGGGTTCGCGCCCACTGTGGTGTTCGATGGCGCCGCTGCCCAGCGCGAGGTGGATGCGGTGCTGCCCGACGTGATCCTGCTCGACTGGATGTTGCCTGGCGAAAGCGGCGCCGTGCTGGCGCGCCAGTGGCGCAAGAACGAACGCACCAAGACCGTGCCCATCCTCATGCTCACCGCGCGCAGCGACGAGAGCGACAAGGTGCAGGGCCTGGATGCCGGTGCCGATGACTACATCACCAAGCCCTTCTCCACCCAGGAGCTGCTCGCGCGCATCCGCGCCGTGCTGCGCCGCCGGGCCCCCGAGATCGTGAACGACTCGGTGCAGGTGGGTGAACTGGCGCTGGATGCCGCCACCTACCGCGTGACCTTCCGGGGTGTGGAACTCAAGGTCGGGCCCACGGAATTCAAGCTGCTGCACTACCTGATGAAACACGCCGAGCGGGTGCACACCCGTGGTACGCTGCTCGACAAGGTCTGGGGAGACCATGTGTTCATCGAGGAGCGTACCGTGGACGTGCACGTCAAGCGATTGAGAGAGTCATTGGGTGAAGCGTCCGGCATGGTGGAAACGGTGCGCGGCGCGGGCTACCGCCTCACGGCGATGAATCACACCGGAAAACCGGCTCAAGGCGCCCCGATCCCGGCCGCATGACCCGTCGTGCCATTGAATTGCTGCTCCTGGTCGCCCTGGGAGCGGTCTGGGGCTGGGCCCATGAGTCGCCCGGTATCACCTTCGCTGGCGGCCTCGTGGGCGCTCTGGTGTGGTCTTTCGTGGATGGCCTGAGGGCACGGCGCGTGATGCGCTGGCTCAACAAGGGCGAGGCGACCCGGGCCCCCAATCTCAGCGGCGCATGGGGCGAGCTCGTGGAGCGCTGCCGCAAGGTCATCAAGAAGCTGGAGAAAAAGGCGCAGAGCAGCGACGCGCGCCTGGAAGATTTCCTGGCCGCCATCCAGGCTTCGCCCAATGGCGTGGTGCTGCTCGATTCTTCCGGACGCATCGAGTGGTCCAACCTCACCGCCGCCAACCACCTCGGCTTCGACCCCCAGCGCGATCTCGGGCAGTACGTGAGGAATCTGGTGCGCAACCCGGCCTTCACCGCTTACCTGGCGGGGGGCGATTTCGGCCACGAGATCCAGATCGACGGGCCTGGCCCACGGCCGTCGCAGCCCACCAAGATTTCGCTGCAGATCCACCCCTATGGCAAGAAGCGCAAGCTGATGATCACGCGCGATGTGACCGCCGTGCAGCTGGCCGAGACGATGCGGCGCGACTTCGTGGCGAACGTGTCGCACGAGATCCGCACGCCGCTCACGGTGCTCAGCGGCTTCGTGGAGACCATGCAGAGCATCCCGCTGGAAGAGGCGGACCGCACGCGTTACCTCGATCTCATGAGCCAGCAGGCCCACCGCATGCAGACCCTGGTGAGCGATTTGCTGACCCTCTCCCGGCTCGAAGGCAGTCCCGCACCCGGGCCGGGCGAGTGGATCGATGCCGACGAGCTGCTGAACCACGTGGTGGCCGAGGCGAGGGGGCTGACGCACGCGATTGCCGCCACGCCGCACGACATCGAACCGTTGGATGGCCCCGATCTCTGGGTCTCGGGTGCCCGCACGGAGTTGCTGAGCGCGATGTCGAACCTGATGAGCAATGCGGTGCGCTACACGCCGGGCGGCGGACGCATCCGCTCGGGCTGGCGGCGGCGTGCAGACGGTTGGGTGGAGTTCTTCGTCAACGACACGGGGCCGGGCGTGGCCGCAGAACACCTGCCGCGCCTGACCGAGCGCTTCTACCGCGTGGACCGCAGCCGTTCGAGGGAAACCGGCGGCACCGGCCTGGGGCTGGCCATCGTCAAGCACGTGGCGCAGCGCCATGGCGGCCACATCGAGGTGCAGAGTGTCCTGGGTGAAGGCTCGACTTTCGCGATTGCCTTGCCCCCTTCGCGGGTGCGCGAGCGCGTCAGCGGCTGACGCGCTGGTAGACCAGCAGGCTTTCCTTGTTGTCGGTCAGCCGACGCACCGTGGCCTTGAAAGCCCATTGTGTGAGGTCGACGCGCTGGTCCAGTGAGCGTTGGTTCTCGGGATCCACCACCAGGCTGCGGCACCGGTTTTCATCCGAGGCACCTGTGCGCACCAACTCCAGGCGGCCGTGGTACTGCAAGGCCGCGATCTGCGCCTGGCTCAGGCCATCGACCAGCACACAACTCTGGGGCGAGACCAGGCGCGCGATGCTCCGCGAGATCGGACCGTAGCTGCGGCCGAAATCCAGCAGAGGCAGCCAGAGCGTCATCAACAACAGCCAGCACAACGTGCTGCCGGCCGCGGGCAGCACCAGGCTCTTCCACAACGCCTGGCGGTGCCGGCCGACACGCCAGGCCACGAGCCAGAGCCAGGCGGCCGTCGCGATCGCGCCGACGGCGAAAAGCAGGAAGGAGAACTCGGGCACGAACCCGGGCGCCAAGCGGGCGACGTTGGCGGCGGGCTTGGCGGGAACGCCGGTCTGCATCGCCAGCCAGATGACCCAGATCACCAGCGCACAGCCCGAGAAGAACACGAGCGTGAACCAGTCCACCAGCGCGGCCACGCTGCGGCGCAGCGTGGGCAGGGCGAAGGCGGCCAGCGAAGCCAGCGCAGGAAGGCCCAGCAGCAGGGCGCGGTCGCGTTCGTCCGACAGCGCGCTGTCCGCGACGCTCACCAGCGCCGCCCACAGCGGCAGCGCCACATGGGGCCGCAGCAACTGATGGCGCCAGCGCCACAAGGTCCAGAGCACGAGCGGCCAGGCGGGCCAGGTGAACCACACCAGCAGCTTGCCCCAGCTGCGCCACTGCACTTCGGCCCAAGGCGTTTGCAGGGCAGGGGCGGGCACTTGACCGAGGTAAATCGCCACAGCGAACACCACCACCAGCAACAGCGCAGCCGACAGCAACGGGTCGCGCCCCGAGGCAGGCGTCTCCAGCAACCAATCGGTCTGCGGAACGGATGAGAGGGGCGCGCGGCGCGAGAGCCACAGGATCAGGAGCAATCCACTGGCCAGCAGCACGGCGATCCAGGGCGCACCGCTGAAGACCAGCCCGAGCACCGCGACCCCCCAGGCGAACACGCTGCGCAGCGGCCGGCGGCTGCCCGCGTGCGCGAGCCGCGACGCGGCGAACAGCAGCAGCGACACCCAGGCCAGGCGAGCCAGGTCGGGCGTGGTTTCGTGCGAAAGCTGGGCCAGGCCGAGGCAGGCCATGAGTGCCAGCAGGCCTGCATCGGCCAAGGCGCGCGCGTAGTCGGTGGGTTGTGCTTCGCCACCGAAGGCGAAGGCCACCGGTTGCGCGGCGGGTTGGCGTGCCAGGTGGTACACCGTGTACCAGGTGCAGATCAACGTGAGGGCCAGCAGCAAGGCAAACGGGATGCGGACCGCGAAATCGGGTGAGACGAAGGGCAGCAGCCGGATGAAGGCCGCGCCCAGCCAGTAGGGCAGGGGACCGGCTTCTTCGACCGCCAGACCCAGCACCTGGGGACTCCACCAGCCGCTGTGGCCGGCGGCCATTTCCAGCATCACGCCAAATGCGGATACGTCGGCGTTCTTCCAGGGCTCGCGGCCGAGGAAACCGGGCAGCACATAGGCCACGCAGAACAGAATGAGCGCGAGCCGCGGCAGACGGCGCACGGCCGACTGGGTGACGATGGCGGGGGTGGGCTGGTTCACTGCGGCGAATATACAGGGGCGAAAAAAAAGCAGCCGGATCGGGCTGCTTTTCTGAGCAAGGTGCGGACACCCGGGAAAAGCCCGGGCACACGCCGCTTACTTGGCGGTCTTGGCGTAACGGTTGCGGAAGCGCTCGACGCGGCCACCCATGTTGTCCACGCTTTTTTGCGTGCCGGTGTAGAAGGGGTGCGACTCGCTGGAGGTGTCCAGCTTGTACAGCGGCAGCTCGCGGCCGTCTTCCATCTTGATGGTCTCTTTCGTGTTCGCGCAGGAGCGGGTCACGAATTTGAAACCGTTGGAGAGGTCCTGGAAGCAGACTTCGCGGTAGTTGGGGTGGATACCGTCTTTCATGGCGTTTCTTTCAGTTCAGGTGCCGCAGCCGCAACGAAACCGTTTCGTTGTACTTGCCGCAATTAGCAAAGCCTTGGATTATAGCCTTAACCGCCCCGACGCATCATGTCGAAGAATTCGGAGTTATTCTTGGTCGATTTCATGCTCTTGAGCACCATCTCCATCGCCTCGATTTCGTCCATGTTGTACATGAATTGACGCAGGATGCGGGTTTTTTGCAGAATTTCGGGCTGAAGCAGCAATTCCTCGCGGCGCGTGCCGCTGCGGTTGAGCTGGATCGAGGGGAACACGCGTTTTTCGTACAGGCGGCGGTCCAGGTGGATTTCGCAGTTGCCGGTGCCCTTGAATTCTTCAAAGATCACTTCGTCCATCCGGCTGCCGGTGTCGACCAGGGCCGTGGCGATGATGGTCAGCGAACCACCTTCTTCGATCTTGCGGGCCGCGCCGAAGAAGCGCTTGGGCCGCTGCAGGGCGTTGGCGTCCACGCCGCCGGTGAGCACCTTGCCGCTGGAGGGCAGCACGTTGTTGTAGGCACGGGCCAGGCGGGTGATGGAGTCGAGCATGATCACGACGTCCTTGCCCAGCTCCACCAGGCGCTTGGCGCGCTCGATCACCATCTCGGCCACGTGCACGTGGCGGGCCGCCGGTTCGTCGAAGGTGGATGCGATGACCTCGCCGCGCACGGTGCGCTGCATCTCGGTCACTTCCTCGGGGCGCTCGTCGACCAGCAGCACCATGAGCACCACCTCGGGGTGGTTGGCCGTGATGGCGTGGCACAGGTGCTGCATCATCACCGTCTTGCCGCTCTTGGGCGGCGCCACGATCAGCGCGCGCTGGCCGCGGCCGATGGGGGCGATGATGTCGATCACGCGGCCGGTGATGTTCTCTTCGCTCTTGATGTCGCGTTCCAGTCGCATCTGTTCCTTGGGGAACAGGGGCGTCAGGTTCTCGAACATGATCTTGTGCTTGTTGTCCTCGGGGGGCAGGCTGTTGATCTTGTCGAGCTTGTTGAGGGCGAAGTAGCGTTCGCCGTCCTTGGGGATGCGCACCTCGCCCTCGATCATGTCGCCGGTGTGCAGGTTGAAGCGGCGGATCTGGCTGGGCGAGATGTAGATGTCGTCGGTGCTCGCCGTGTAGCTGGTGTCCGGGGCCCGCAGGAAGCCGAAACCGTCGGGCAGCACTTCCAGCACGCCGTCCGCATACACCAGTTCACCGCCCTTGGCGCGCTTTTTGATGATGGCGAACATCAGCTCCTGCTTGCGCATGCGGCCAGGGTTTTCGATCTCAAGCGCTTCGGCCTGCTTGAGGACTTCAGACACGTGCAGTGCCTTGAGTTCGTTAAGGTGCATGGAATTCACTCCGAAAGGGAGTTGAGTCAAAACCGGGGGAGGGGGCGCCGGCGTCCGGATGGCGGACGGTGCGCGGAAAGAAGGGCGGGCGTCAGTCAGGCCCGCTGAAGCAAATTATGACAGGAAATAGGGGGCCGGGGAAACCGTGCCCGGGCGTTGCACCCGGGCACCCTTCAGCAAGGCATCAGGCCAGTTGCTGGTCGATGAAGGCGGTGAGCTGCGCCTTGCTCACGGCGCCGACCTTGGTGGCGGCCAGCTGGCCATCCTTGAACAGCATCAGCGTCGGGATGCCGCGGATGCCGAACTTGGCGGGCACGTCGCGGTTGTCGTCCACGTTGAGCTTGGCGATCTTGAGCTTGCCGTTGTACGAGCCGGCCACTTCATCGAGGATCGGCGCAATCATCTTGCAAGGGCCGCACCATTCGGCCCAGAAGTCCACCAGCACCGGCGCTCCGGCCTCCAGCACATCAGCCTGGAAGCTGGCATCGGAAACGTGTTTGATCAGGTCGCTGGCCATGATTCATCCTAAAAGTCGTTGAACGGGGAGGGGTTACAGTTTGGGTCACATGCCAGCAGTTCAAGGCGTTCTCACACCCTCTGAGCGCACGGTCCGCATCATTGTGACAGAAACACCCATTTCCATGACGCCTGTAAGCTCGATCCGAGAGGCCGGTTCGCCGGCCGCGGGTGAGGGCCATCCATCGATGCGCCAATGGGCGCGCTGGATCGCGCACATCGATCAGGCCATGCAGGACCGTGCCGTGCCCGCCAGCCGTGTGGTGGTGCTGGTGCCCTATGCCCAATTGATGGACGCCGGGCGCAAGGCCTGGGCGGCGTCGCACCCGAGCGGGTTTGCCCCGCGTTTCGAATCCAGCCGCAACTGGGCCGCCAGCCTGCGGCCCTTCCTGCCGGGTCCGGGCGATCTGAGCATGGACATGGCGCGCGACAGCCTGATGGCCGCAGCCCTGATCGAACGCGTGGCACCCGCGCGTGCCGATGCCGCCTTGCGCGCCATCATGGTGGGTCGCCTCGTGGAGGCCGCGCGACAGCTGGCCCCTTTGGCCGCCGCGTTGCCGCCCGAGGAAAGGCTGGCCTGGGCTGAACCGCTGCGCGCGTCGCTGGCGCCCGCCGCTTCCTCGTTGTACTGGGAGGGGCTGTTGGCCACGCTGGCGCTGACCTGGGTGAGCGCCTCCGCCTATGCCACCGATGTGCTGTGGGCACCGATGGCGCAGCCCGGCGGCCACGCCGATCTGTTGGTGGTGCTGCAGGGCTTTCAGGAAGACCCGTTGGCCATGGCCTTGGCCGCGAGTTGGGGTGAACAATCGCTGGTGTTGTCGCTCGGCGAAATGGACGATGGCGCCAGCGGTGTGCCGGGTCTGCACGCCTGCGGCGACGCGGAAGACGAAGCCCAGCGCGCCGCGGCCTGTGTGATCGCGCAGGTCAACCACGGACACGTGCCGGTGGCGCTGGTGGCCAACGACCGACTGCTCACCCGGCGCGTCAGCGCCATGCTGCACCGTGTGGGTGTGTCGGTGCGCGACGAGACCGGTTGGAAGCTCTCCACCACCCACGCGGCCGCACAACTCATGAGCGTGCTGCGCGCGGTCGATGCGCGCGCCTCGATGGACGATGTGCTGGACCTGCTCAAGCAGGCCAAGGCCTGGCCCGAGGCGCAGGTGCAGCAACTGGAACAGCTCGCGCGCGAAGCGGGTGTGTCGCGCTGGAAGGCAGCGCTGCAGCACGAGCGGCTTGCCGCGGTGATTCCCGAAGGCCTGCCCGCCTGGCTCGAGGGCTTGCAGGTGGGAAGACCCTTGACGATGTGGCTGGGCGACCTGGCCGCGGCGCTCAAGGCCTGTGGCCTGTGGACCTCGTTCGAGAGCGATCCCGCCGGACAACAACTGGTGCAGACCTTGCGCCTGGGCGAAGGCGCGGCCATGGAGCTGGCCGGCGTGACCCAGGCGGTGGACGGGGCCACGCGCGGTGGTGCGCGCCTGTCCCTCAGCGCCTTCACCGCCTGGGTGCGCGATGTGCTGGAGGGGGCGAGCTTCATGCCCCGCAGCGCGGGCGACGCGGCCGTGGTGGTTCTGCCCATGGCGCAGCTGCTGGGGCGGTCTTTCGCCGCCACCGTGGTGCCGGGTTGCGACGAGACGCACCTGAGTCCCAGCCCAGAGCCACCCGGCGACTGGACGACGGCGCAGCGCGAGTTGCTGGGCCTGCCGTCCCGCGAGGCCTTGGCCCAGGCCGCGGCCAGTGCCTGGCGGGCCACGCTCGCCTTGCCGCATCTGGATCTGCTGTGGCGCACGCAGGAGCGCGGCGAGGCCGTGCTGCCGAGTGCCTGGGTACAGGCGTTGCCGGTGCAACCAGGGGTGGATCCACGTGACCTGCGCCCGCTCACGCCAGCGACCCAACCGAGGCCCACGCCTTCCGCCAGCGATGTGTTGCCCGAGTCGCTCTCGGCCAGCGCCTACCAGGACTTGCGCGATTGCCCCTACCGTTTCTTCGCGCTGCGCCAGCTGCGCCTGGTCGAGGCCGCCGAGCTCGAAGCCGAGCCGGATCAGCGCGACATGGGCAACTGGTTGCACGCGGTGTTGCGCGCCTTCCATGAGCAGCGCGGCGACGCCCGCCCGGGACGCGACGTGGACCAGGCCTGGCTTGACCGGCTGGCCGACGAGACCGCCACCGCCATGGGCTTGAACGCGGGCGAGGGTGGGGCCGGTTTCCTGCCTTACCAGGCGGTGTGGCCCGCGCTGCGCGAGGGCTATCTGGACTGGCTGGCCGGTTTCGAAGCCACCGACGAGCGGCCGGGCCCGCGCTTCGTCCAGGCCGAGGCCGAACGCGTCGCGAACGCAGGGCCCTGGAAGCTCTACGGCAAGCTGGACCGCATCGATGCGCAGCACAGCCCCGAAGGGCCGATTCCCTTCGTGATCGACTACAAGACCGAGAGCCGCAGCAAGACCCACGACCGCGTGAAAGAGCCACTGGAAGACACCCAGCTGGCCTTCTACGCGGCCCTGCTGCCCGACGACAACCTGCGCGCCGCCTACCTCAGCATCACCGACAAACGCGGCGACGGTGGCAAGGACGGCCCCACCTGGCTCGTGGAGCAACCGGACGTGCTGATGGCGCGTGAGCACCTGCAGGCCGGCCTTGCACACGACATGGCGCGCGTGGCCGCCGGCCAGCCCATGCCGGCGCTCGGCGAAGGCCGCGTGTGCGACTTCTGCGCCGCACGGGGCCTGTGCCGCAAAGATTTCTGGACGCCCGCATGACGGCACCCGCCTACCGCATCAACGGCGCGCCCGCCGCGCGCGAAGCCTTCTATGCGCTGGCCTGCGATCCCGCGCGCAGCATTGCCGTGGAAGCCTGTGCCGGCGCGGGCAAGACCTGGATGCTGGTCTCGCGCATCCTGCGCGCGATGCTCGACGGCTGTGCGCCGCAGGACATCCTCGCGATCACTTTCACCAAGAAGGCGGCCGGTGAAATGCGCGACCGGCTCAACGCCGAGCTGCGCCGTTGGGCCACGCTGGCCGACGACGCCTTGGCCAATGAGTTGCGCGCGCGTGGTCTGAGCGAGACCGATGCCCGGCGGCGCGTGCCCGAGGCCCGAGGCCTGTACGCGCGAGTCACCGCCATGGGTCGTCCCGTGCAGGTGCGCACCTTCCACAGCTGGTTCGCCGCGTTGCTGCGCGGAGCGCCGCTGTCGGTGCTGCAGGAACTGCAGTTGCCGGTGCAGTACGAGTTGCTCGAAGACGACGCGCGTGCGGTGGCCCAGGTCTGGCCGCGTTTCTACGCGGCGCTCGCCGCCAGTCCACTCGAGCGAGAGGACTTCATGGCCAGCGTGGCCGAGCACGGCCGCCACCAGACGCTGGTGGCACTGAAAAAGACCCTCGACAAGCGCGTGGAGTTCGCGCTGGCCGATGCGGCGGGTGTGGTCGAGGCATCGGTCGATCCGATGGCGCGGCGCTACCCGGAGTTCGCGGGTTTCGACGAGCCGGTGCAATGGCTGGTGCAGGACGCCCGTGCCGTCACGCTGCTGCGCGAAGCCGCGCAGGCCCTGGGGGGCGCGAGCGCGCCGACCTTCTCCGCCAAGGGCGTCGAGCTGGAGCAGGCGCTGGGCCAGGCCGATGGCACGGGTGCGCTCACGGCCTTGCTCACGCAGAAGGACGAGCCGCGCAAGTTCAGCGACAAGCTCGCCGGCATCGAGGCCGTGCGCGCCGCGCAGCAACTGGCGCTGCGAACGCTCGAAGCCCTGCGCCAGCACCGCGCCTGGTTGCACCACCAGCGCCTCTCGCGCCTGGCCCGCGTGTTGCTCATGAGCTTTGCCGCTTTCAAGCGCGAACGCGGCTGGGTCGACATGAACGACGTGGAAGGCGCGGCACGGCGCCTGCTGGGCGATGCCGAGCTCTCGGGCTGGCTCCAGCAGCGGCTGGACGCGCGCGTGCGCCACGTGCTGATCGACGAATTCCAGGACACCAACCCGCTGCAATGGCAGGCCCTCTACGGCTGGCTCTCGGCCTATGCGGGCGCAGGCCCAGGCGAGGCGCCCTGCGTGTTCCTGGTGGGTGACCCCAAACAATCGATCTACCGCTTCCGCCGCGCCGAGCCGCAGGTCTTCAAGGCGGCGCAGGCCTTCGTGGTGCAAGGCCTGGCCGGAGCGTTGCTCAGTTGCGATCACACGCGCCGCTGTGCGCCTGCGGTGGTGGACGCGCTCAACGCCGCCATGGGGGCGGCGGTGCAGGCCGGCGAATACGGCAGCGACTACCGTCCCCACACCACCGAAAGCACCGCGCAAGGCGAGGTGTTGTGTCTGCCGCAGCTGCCACGCAGCCTGCTGGAGCGAAGCCAGTCGGGGAACGATGGCGAGCCCGTGTGGCGCGACAGCCTGACCACGCCGCGCGTGCTGCCCGAAGACAGCCTGGCCGCGCTGGAAGCCGGGCAGGCCGCCGACTGGATCGCCACCGAGGTGGCCGACGGGCGCCTGCTGCCCGACGACATCATGGTGCTGTCGCGCCGCCGCGAGCGCCTGGCCCGGATGCACGAGGCGCTGCTCGACCGCGGCCTGGCCAGCGAACAACCCGAAAAGTTGGAGCTCGGCGAAGCGCCCGCGGTGCAGGACGTGGTGGCGTTGCTGGACGCCCTGGTCTCGACCCGGCACGACCTGAGCCTGGCGCGGGCCCTCAAGTCGCCGCTGTGTGGCTGGAGCGACGACGACCTGGCCCAGCTCGCGCGCCTGCGCCAGCGCTGGACGCCGCCGCGCACCGATGGCGCGAGCTCACCAACCCCTCGGCCTTCGTGGTGGGAGGTGCTGCAGCGTTTCGGCGCCTTGCCCTCCGATGAACAAGCGGCGGCCGCCTCCACCCCGGCGCAGGCTGCGCAGTTCCAGGACACCGCGCAGCGCCTCGCGCTCTACCGGGGTTGGCTGCTCAGCTTGCCGCCGCACGATGCGCTGTCCGCCCTCTACGACCATGGGGACGTGCTCGCGCGCTTCGCGCAAGCCGTGCCCGCGAGCCAGCGCGCCGCCGTGCTCGCCCAACTGCGCGACCTGCTGACCCAGTCGCTCGCGCAGGATGGCGGCCGCTTCCTCACCCCGTACCGCTTCGTGCGCGCGCTCAAGGCGGGTGGCATCAAGGCCACCGCGGTGCAGACGCCCGGCGCTGTGCGCCTGCTCACCATCCACGGGGCCAAGGGCCTGGAAGCCCACACCGTGCTCATGCTCGACACCGATTCCGGCTCCGCCCGGCCCGAGAGCATGGGCGTGCTGGTGGACTGGCCGGGCGAAGACCCGCTGCCGCGCCGCTTCGTGTTTCTGGCCAGCGAAAAATCGCCACCCGACTGCGCGGTGGACGCCTTACAGCAGGAGCAGCAGGCGCGCTCGCTGGAGGAGCTCAACGCCCTCTATGTGGCCCTGACGCGCGCCGAGTCGCGGCTGGTGATCTCCAGCTTCGAACCGCACAAGCGCGGCACCACCACCTGGTACGCACGCTTGCAGCCGCTGGCCGCGCCGCTGGAGGCACCGTTGCCCGCGGCCGATGCCGATGGCCCCCCTTCGGTGCAAGCCCAGGTCTTCCACTTGCCGAGCTTGCCTCCTCTGACTGTGGAGACCGCCTCCGTGGTGAATGCGGAAGTCGCACCGCCCGTGGACGACACCGCCAACCGCATCGGCCTGGCGCTGCACCGCCTGCTGGAATGGCGGCCCACGCCGGCCCAGGGTTTCGATTGGGCACCCGAACACACGCAGGCCGTGGCGCGCGAGTTCGCGCTCGACCCGGCCCAGGCGCGCGATGTGCTCGCCATGGCCCAACGCATCGTGAGCGGCGAGGCCGCCTGGGCCTGGGACGCGGAGGCGCTCAATCACTGGGGCAACGAGGTCGAGCTTTTCCACCAGGGGGAGCTGCTGCGGCTGGACCGCCTGGTGCGCCGCCGCGACAGCGGCGACTGGTGGGTGCTGGACTACAAGAGCGCTGCCCATCCCGAGCGCCAGCCCGAACTGCTCGCGCAGATGGAGGGCTACCGCCAGGCCATGGCGCAGGCCCGGCCGGGTGAAGCCGTGCGGCTCGCCTTCATCAACGCTCAGGGCCGGCTCATCGAGCTGGTCGCTGCATCAAGTTCTTCATGACCGATTCGAGTTCTTTTCTGCCTGTCGATGTGGCTGTCATCGGCGGCGGCCCCGCCGGCCTGATGGCCGCCGAAGTCATGGGCCGCGCCGGCCTCAACGTGCACCTGTTCGACGCCATGCCTTCGGTGGGCCGCAAGTTCCTGCTCGCGGGCAAGGGCGGCATGAACCTCACGCACGCCGAAACGCTGCCGGCCTTCGTGGGCCGCTACGGCGCGCAGGCAGACCACCTGCGCCCGCTGCTCGAGACCTTCGGGCCGCAGGCCGTGCGCGACTGGGCCACCGGCCTGGGCATCAGCACGTTCGTGGGCAGCTCGCAGCGCGTCTTTCCCACCGACATGAAGGCCGCGCCGCTGCTTCGGGCCTGGCTGCACCGGCTGCGCCATCCCGAGTCCGGTGGCACGCGGGTGGGCTTCCACATGCGCCACCGCTGGACGGGCTGGGACGGCACAGCCCTGGTGTTCGACACGCCGCAGGGGCCGCTGCGGGTGCAGCCCCGCGCCACCGTGCTTGCACTGGGCGGCGCGAGCTGGGCGCGCCTGGGCTCCGACGGCGCCTGGGTGCCCCGGCTGCAGGCCGAGGGCGTTGACGTGGCGCCGCTGCAGCCCAGCAACTGCGGCTTCGACGTGGCGGGCGGCTGGAGCCCTTTCTTCCTGGAGCGTTTCGCGGGCCAGCCGTTCAAGTCGGTGGCGGTGCGGTTCACGGACAGCCTGGGGAACGGTTTTCAGCGCAAGGGCGAATTCGTCGCCACGGCCACCGGTGTCGAAGGCAGCCTGATCTATGCCGTGTCGGGCCTGTTGCGCGATCAGATCGCGCGCGAGGGCCGGGCCACGTTCGAACTGGACCTGCTGCCCGACCGCACGGCCGAACAGGTGCTGGCCCAGGTGGCGCATCCGCGCGGTTCGCGCAGCCTCTCGAGCCACCTCAAGAGCCGGCTCGGGTTGGAGGGCATCAAGATGGCCATCATCAATGAATTGTTGAGCAAGGACGCGATGCACGAGCCCGCCCGACTGGCCGCCGCGCTCAAGGCCTTGCCCATCACGCTGGCCGCCGCGCGACCCATCGACGAAGCCATCAGCAGCGCCGGTGGCGTGCGCTGGGAGGGGCTGGACGATGGCCTGATGGTGCGGTCGCGACCGGGCCTGTTCTGTGCGGGTGAAATGCTCGACTGGGAAGCGCCCACCGGGGGCTATCTGCTGACGGCCTGCCTGGCCAGTGGGATGGCGGCCGGTGAGGGCGTGCGCCGCTGGCTGGCCACCTGATTCAGTGGGCCGAGCTTTTCGAGAGCAGGTTGAGCACCAGGACGCCCGCCACGATCAGGCCCATGCCCAGCATGCCGGCGGCATCGAGCTTCTGGCCGAACACCAGCCAGCCGATCAATGCGATGAGCACCACGCCCACGCCCGACCAGACGGCGTAGGCGATGCCCACGGGAATGGTGCGCAAGGTCAGGGACAGCAGGTAGAACGCCGCGCCGTAGGACACCACGACGATCGCCGAAGGCCAGAGCTTGCTGAAGCCCTCGCTGGCTTTCAGGGCGGAGGTGCCGACGACCTCGGCGGCAATGGCCAGCCCGAGCAGGATCCAGGGGTTCATCGCCGGCCGTTCAGTCCACCAGGGCCTGCAGGTTCAAGGGATAGGACTTGCCCAGCCACAGCGCGCCGTCGCGGTGATCGCTCAGCGCGTCGCCGGTGTTGGGGTGGATGAGCACATCCAGCGCAGCGTGGTTCAGGGCGAGCCAGCTCACCACGTGAGCGAACTCGGGGGCATCGAAAGCCACCTGGTAGGTCCAGGCCGGATGCGGCCCGACCGGTTTTTCGTGGAACCGCCCGATCTGCACGTGGGCGGCGAGTTCGGCGGCGATGACTTCGCGCAAAGCCCAGGCGGCATCGCGCGTGTCCGCACCAAAGTACACGTGGGCATGCCAGCTGGCAATGGAGGCGGGATCGCGCACGGACATGGTGGGATGAGAAGAAGGTGACGAGCCTTGACCCCGGCACTGGATTCACAGTTAGGGCTGCTTGGTTCCCCACCTGACCCGGTTGGCCGCTTCACCATGCGGGAAGGCCCGTCGAGGTCGATTGTAGGCGATGGGGTGTGTCGATGCCGGATCGCCTGGCAATACCCCGCCGCTTAGAATCGTCGCCATGTCCTATGTCGTCCTGGCCCGCAAATACCGCCCGCGCAATTTCACCGAAATGGTGGGGCAGGGCCATGTGGTGCAAGCGCTCTCGAATGCCTTGACGACCCAGCGCCTGCACCACGCCTACCTGTTCACCGGGACACGTGGCGTGGGCAAGACCACGGTCTCGCGCATCCTGGCCAAGTCGCTCAACTGCCTGGGTGCCGACGGGCAGGGCGGCATCACCGCGGAGCCTTGCGGCGTGTGCCAGGCCTGCACCGACATCGACAGTGGCCGTTTCGTCGACTACACCGAGCTCGATGCCGCTTCCAACCGGGGCGTGGACGAAGTCCAGGCCCTGCTGGAGCAGGCGGTCTACAAGCCGGTGCAAGGGCGCTTCAAGGTCTTCATGATCGACGAGGTGCACATGCTGACCAACACGGCGTTCAACGCCATGTTGAAGACGCTGGAGGAGCCGCCCGAGTACCTCAAGTTCGTGCTGGCCACGACGGACCCGCAGAAGGTGCCGGTGACCGTGCTGTCTCGCTGCCTGCAGTTCAACCTGCGGCCCATGGCGCCCGAGACCGTGCTGGAGCATTTGCAACAGGTGTTGCAAGCCGAAAACGTGCCTGCCGAGGTGCAGGCGCTGCGCCTGCTGTCGCGCGCCGCTCGCGGCTCCATGCGCGACGCGCTTTCGCTCACCGATCAGGCGATTGCCTTTGGCGGCGGCCAGTTGCAGGAGGCCACGGTGCGCCAGATGTTGGGCGCGGTGGACCGCTCCTATGTGCTGCGCCTGATCGATGCGCTGGCCCGCGCCGATGGCGCCACGGTGGTCGATACCGTGGACGCGCTGCGCGTGAATGGCCTGAACGCCGCGTCCACGCTGGAAGAGATGACCGGCGTGCTGCAGCGCATGGCCGTGCTGCAGGCCGTGCCCGACCGCGCCCAGGCCGAAGGCCTGGACGACCCCGATGAAGCGCAGATCGCGCGGCTGGCGCAAAGCCTGCCGGCCGACGAGACGCAACTGCTCTACAGCCTGTGCCTGCATGGGCGCGGCGAGCTGGGCCTGGCCCCCGACGAGTACGCCGCGCTCACCATGGTGCTGCTGCGGCTGATGGCCTTCAAACCCGCCAACACGGCCGCTGTCAGCGCCGCGGCGGAAAAAAAAACACTGAAAACGGCTGAAGCGCCTGTTGCGGAGGTGGCCGCACCCGCGGCTGCGTTGGCGCCCACGCCGGTGCCGATGGTGCGTTTGCCGGTGGTGAACCCGCCGCCGGCCGTCGCTCCACCCGCGCCCGTGAGGGCGCCGCAGCCCTCCGCGGTGGCTGTGTCGGCACCCGCCGCCGCGCCGCAGATGCCCGCCGAGCCGGTGGACGATGCGCCCTGGCCCGAGGACGATGGCCCTCCCTGGGAAGAGGCCGAACCGGCGCCACCCCGTGTCATGGCCATCCCGGTGCGCGATGCCGGTGAACCCGGCCCGGCGGATCAGCCTCAGGCCCGCGACGAACACGGCACACAAACGGTGTTGCCCGCCGCGCCCGGTGGCAGCGTCGAAGGCGATTTCTGGTTCGAGACCGTGATGCAGCTCGTGCGCGCGGAAGCCATCACCGCGCTGGTGCGCGAGCTGGGCTTGCAATCGCAACTGATCGCGCGCGACACGGACCAGTGGATGCTGCGCGTGGAGCGCAGCTCGCTCAACCAGGGCAATACGCGCGAACGCCTGGCCACGGCGCTGAAGACCATCGGCCACGAGGTGCGCCTCTCGGTGGAGATCGGCAGCGTTTCGGACTCGCCCGCGCGCCGCGTGGCAGCGGAAGCGGCGCGCCGCCAGCGCGAGGCTGAGGCGCACATCCTGAACGACCCCTTTGTCCAGACCATGATGCGCGACTTTGGCGGCAAAATCGTGCCCGGTACCCTCAAGGCCATCACCACGGCCTGAGCCTCTTTTCTTTTTTCACTCGGAACGTTAGGAAGACCATGTTCAACAAAGGACAACTCGCCGGCCTCATGAAGCAGGCCCAGGCCATGCAGGACAACCTGAAGAAAGCCCAGGACGAGCTGGCCTTCATCGAGGTCACGGGCGAATCGGGCGCGGGCCTGGTGAAGGTGCTTATGACCTGCAAGCACGACGTCAAGCGCGTCACCATCGACCCCAGCCTGCTGGCCGACGACAAGGACATGCTGGAAGACCTCGTGGCCGCCGCGTTCAACGCCGCGGTGCGCAAGGCCGAAGAAACCTCGGCCGAGAAAATGGGCAAGCTCACGGCCGGCATGCCCGGCCTGCCGGGCGGCATGAAGTTCCCGTTCTGATCCCCATCGCGCGGGCTCCTTCGCTCATCGATGGCTGAAAACCACTCGCTCGAACTGCTGGTGCAGGCGCTGCGCCGCCTGCCCGGCGTGGGGGTGAAGTCGGCACAGCGCATGGCCTTCCACCTGCTTCAGCATGACCGCGACGGCGCCGTGCAGCTCGCCCGCGCGCTGGAGCACGCGGCCAGCTCGGTGAAGCACTGCAGCCTGTGCCACACCTTCACCGAAGACGACATCTGCCCCACCTGCCGCGATCCCCGGCGCGACCGCAGCCAGCTCTGCGTGGTGGAGACACCCGCCGATCAGGCAGCGATGGAGCGCACCGGTGCCTACAAAGGCCTGTTCTTCGTGCTCATGGGCAAGCTCAGCCCGCTCGATGGCGTGGGCCCGCGCGACATCGGTCTGCAGAAACTCTTTGACCGCATCAGCGCGCCGGCCGAACAAGGGGAGCCCGAGGTGCGGGAAGTCATCCTGGCCACGAACTTCACCGCCGAAGGTGAGACCACGGCCCACGTGATCGCGCAGGCGCTCAAGGGCCGCACGGACGTGCAGGTGACCCGCCTGGCCCGGGGTGTGCCGGTAGGCAGCGAGCTGGAGTACGTGGACCTGGGCACGATCGCCCATGCCCTGGTGGACCGGCGCTGACCGGCGCCATTTCTTCTCGAAAGCGCTTCATCATGAAACTGGCGGGATTGACCGTGGCGTATTGGGCGGTGGTGGTGGCTTCGCTGTTGCCGATCGGCTGCGCGTGGCTCGCCAAATCGGGCACGTTCTCCAAGCCGCGCCGCGATGGTGGTTTCGACAACCAGCACCCGCGCGAATGGCTGGCGCGCCAGAGCGACTGGCGGGCCCGCGCGAACGCCGCGCAGGCCAACAGTTTCGAGGCGCTGCCGTTCTTCATTGGCGCCGTGATCATCGCGCACCAGCTCGGCGCTTCACAGGTTCGCCTGGACGTTCTCGCCTTTCTGTTTGTCGTGCTGCGGGTGCTTTACATCATGATGTACGTGGCCAACCTCGCCACGGCGCGCAGCCTCGCGTGGACCCTGGCACTGATCGTCAATCTCGCGATCCTTTTCGTTTGACGCGCGCTTGCGTTCGACGCCGTTACATCAGCTTGCAAGTGCTCGGTACAAACCCGCTCGGGATTGGTCCTGATGCGGGTTTGCGGCCCGCCCCCTAGTCTCAAGGCTCATCCAAAGAATGTGCCGAGAGAGGAAACCGGGTCATGTGGAGTCGCCGAAACTGGGGACGTGTCTGTGCGTTGAGCGTGGCGTCGGTCGCCGTACCGTCCTTGCGCGCGCAGCCGGCGCCGGCCTCTGCGGCGCCACCCACACCTCGACCCGGTGCGCCCAAACTGGCGATTGCGGTCGATAGCCGCTCCTCGTTCTGCTACCTCCCACTGACCATCGCGGAACGCCTCGGGTACTTTGCCCAGGAAGGCATCGATGTGGAGGTGCGCGAGTTTCCCGATGTGGCGCAGTCGCTGCACGCCTTGCAGAGCGGTGCGGCCCATGTGCTGTCCGGCCCGTACCCCAACACGATCGCACTGCAGGCGCGCGGCCAGAACCTCCAGTCCTTCGTGTTGCAGGGGCGAGCGCCGCAGGTGGTGGTGGGGGTGTCGCTGGAGACCATGGGCCACAACGGCGGGGTGGCCGACCTGCGCGGCCGCCGCGTGGGGGTGATGGCCACGAGTGCCGCCTCGCACCGCGTGGCGAGCCTGGTGCTGGGCAAGGTCGGGCTGCGCGCCGCCGATGTGCGCTACGTGCCATTGGCGAATGCCGCGGCGGCGGTTCAGGCGTTTCGCCGCGGTGAGCTCGATGCGATCAGCTACACCGACCCGACCGTGACGCAACTGGAGCAGATGGGTGCGCTCAAGGTGGTGGCCGACACGCGCAGCACGCGCGGCACGGCCGAGGTCTTTGGCGGTCCTTTGCCCTCCGGCTGTCTGTGCGCGCCGGGGAGCTTTCTGACGCAGTACCCCAAGGCCAGCCAGGCGATGGCCGATGCGATGGTGCACGCGCTCAAATGGCTGCAGACGGCGGGCCCATCCGACATCATCAAGGTGGTGCCCGAGCGCTACTTTCAGGGTGACCGCGCGCTGTACCTGGCGGCCTTCGCCCGCGTGCGCGAGGCCTGGACGGTCGACGGCATGATGCCCGAGACCGGGCCGGCCACGGCGGCGCGCATGTTGGCGCAGTTCGAGGAGCCCGGCTCGCTGCAGCGTGTGGATCTGGCGCTTACCTTCACCAACGACTTCGCACGCAAGGCCAAGGCCCGGTTCCGGGCCTGATTCTGGCGCGAGCGCCCGGTCGCTCAGTTCTTCTTGTCGGACTTGCCGCTGGACGCCACGCGCGTCTTGCTCGCGCTGGTGGCGGTCTTGGACTTGGTCTTCACCGGCTTGCTCGCGGTGGGCGAGGCCTTGCGCGCCGGTGTGGCCGTGGCCGGCTTCTTGGCCGGGGCCTTGCTCGGCGGGGCGGCCTTGGCGACCGCGACCCGCTGCGGCAGCATGAGCGTGATGCGCTGGCCCGGTTTGAGCGCCGCGTTCACGGCCAGCTTGTTCCAGCCCGCCACGCTCACCGGGCTCACGCCATAGCGCTGGGCCAGGCGCGTCAGGTTCTCGCCCTTGCGCGCCTTGACGGTGGTGCGCTTGAGGATGACCTCCGGCTGGAAGCTGATCTGGCCGTTGTCGGCCACGTGCACCGGCACGTCGCCGTTGCGCTTGTCGGTGCGTGGCACGAGCAGGCTGGAGCCGGCGCGCACCTGCATGCGAGGCGGAATGTTGTTGACCGCGCGCAACTCGGCTTCGCTCATGCCCGCCCGGTCGGCGGCCTGGGCCACGGACATGGTGGTGGGCACGACCCAGGCCGTCCAGCTGGCCAGGGGGCCGGTGTGGGATTGCAGGTTGCGCTGGAAGATCAACGCGTTGTCCCAGGGCAGCAGCACATGCGGCGTGCCGGCGGCCATCACGATGGGCTGGCGCAGGGAGGGGTTGAGCGCGCGGAAGTCTTTTTCCGCGACCTCGGCTAGGCGGGCGATGAGGGCGACATCCATGTCGCGCTCCAGCGCGACGGTGTCGAAGAAGGGGTGGTTGCCGATCAGGGGCAGGGTGGTGTTGTAGGCCTCGGGCCGCGCCAGGATGTTCTCCACCGCCTGCAGCTTGGGCACGTACAGGCGCGTTTCCGCCGGCATGTTGAGGTCGGTGTAACCGGTGGGCTTGCCCAGGCGCTGGTTGTTGGTGATGGCGCGGTTGACGTTGCCCTGGCCCCAGTTGTACGCCGCCAGCGCGAGGTGCCAGTCCCCGAAGCGACCGTACAGCTGCTGCAGGTAGTCGAGCGCGGCCCGCGTGGAGGCGAGCACGTCGCGCCGATCGTCGCGGAAGGCGTTCTGCTTGAGGTCGAACGACTGGCCGGTGGCGGGCATGAACTGCCACATGCCTGCGGCGCGCGCGCTGGAGACGGCCTGTGGGTTGAAGGCGCTTTCGATGAAGGGCAGCAGGGCCAGCTCCATGGGCATGTTGCGGCGCTCGATCTCCTCCACGATGTGGAACAGATAGCGGCTGGAGCGCTCCGTCATGCGCTGCATGTAGTCGGGCCGGGTGGCGTACCACTGCTCGCGGTCGCGCACCAGGTCGCCTTCGAGGTCGGGCATGGCGAAGCCACGGCGGATGCGGTCCCAGAGGTCGGCTGGGGCGTCCAGCGTCGTCACGCTGGAGAGCGCGGTTTCGGCTGTGCCGATGGTGCTCAGGGGCACATCGCTGGGCAGGCGGTACGAGGGCAGGCGCGGCGCGTTGGCGGCGACGGGTGGCGTGGCGTTGGGCGCGCCGGTGGCGCCGCTGCCGGCTTCGGGCAGCGCCGTGGTGGCGCAGCCGGACACCAGCAGCACCAAGGCCGTGCCGGCCAGCGTCAGCCAGCGGCGGGCGGGGCCGGTGGACAGGGGAGCACAGGCGGGAGCGGGAAGGGCGGTCGGGAAGGCAGGGGTCATCTGAAAACGTTTTTCCATTCGCGAAGCGTGGCGAAAACCGACACGGCATCGGTGGCAATGCCCGGCTCGTGGGCCTGGGCGGAGCGCACGACGGCGGTTTCGCCGGTGCGCAAGAAAGGATTGATCTGTTTTTCCAGCCCGATGGAGCTGGGCAGCGTGGGAAAGTTCTGCGCGCGTTGCGCCTGGCAGTGGGCGGTGTAGGCCGCCAGCTCGGCATTGCCGGGCTCCACCGCCTGCGCGAACTTGAGATTGGACAGCGTGTACTCGTGGGTGCAGCACACGCGGGTATGGGCGGGCAGGGCGGCCAGCCGGGTGAGCGAGTCCAGCATCTGGGCCGGCGTGCCCTCGAACAGGCGGCCGCAGCCGCCGGAGAACAGCGTGTCGCCACAGAACAGCAGCGGGGCGCCGTCCAGGGCGGGCGTGTAGTAGGCGATGTGGCCGGCGGTGTGCCCCGGCACCTCGATCACCTCGAAGCGCAGGCCGAGCACCTCCACCGACTCGCCTTCGCCAACGCGCTGCAGCGGCTCGGGCATGGGCTCGAAGGCCGGGCCGATCACGCGCGCGCCAGTGGCCTCGCGCAGTTCGGCCACGCCGCCGGTGTGGTCGGCGTGGTGGTGGGTGATCAGGATGGTGTCCAGCCGCAGGCCTTCCTGTGCCAGCCACCGGGCCACGCCCGCGGCTTCGCCAGGGTCCACGACCAGCGCCTGGGCGCCGTCGTGCAGGGCCCAGATGTAGTTGTCGCTGAAGGCCGGGATCGGAATGAGGTGCATGGGACGGATGTCGGGTAGGGCGTGTAGAGTGCGGGGCTGGCCTTCCCGGTGGTTTGCAGTGTCGCAGACTTCCTGCCGGAACCGGCTTCGGCCCCACCGCACATGACCGCAAAAATTATAGGGTTGACCGATTGGTTTTCGACCGCGCCCGGCCAGTACCTGCTGGCGTGGGAGCAGGCCCAGTTCGACCTGGCGGTGGCCGACCTCTTTGGCTACAACGCCTTGCAGCTCGGTTTGCCCGAGCTGGAGGGCCTGCAGGCCAACCGCATGCCGCACCGCTGGCTGGCGCTGCCCGAGGTGCTGCCGGCCAGGGCCGAGGGCCGCGCCCCGCGCGTGGCCCTGATCACCGACGCGGCCGCCCTGCCGTTCCCCGAGGCCAGCCTGGACCTGGTGGTGCTGCCCCACACGCTGGAGTTCAGCGCCGACCCGCACCACGTGCTGCGCGAGGTCGAGCGCGTGCTGGTGCCCGAAGGCCGGGTGGTGATCTCGGGCTTCAACCCCACGAGCCTGTGGGGCCTGCGCCAGGGGCGCGGCCGGTTCTGCGCCCGGGTGGGCCTCAACGCCTTCGGTGCCTCCAGCCTGTACCTGCCTGAAGCAGGGGATTTCATCGGTCCCTGGCGCCTGCGCGACTGGCTGAGGCTGCTCAGTTTTGAAGTAGAGTCGGACCGCTTTGGCTGCTACCGCCCGGCGATGCGCACCGACACCTGGTTGCAGCGCTACGCCTGGCTGGACCGCGCCGGTGCCCGCTGGTGGCCCATCTTTGGCGCGGTGTATTTCGTGGTGGCGGTCAAGCGCGTGCGCGGCATGCGCCTGCTGGGCCCGGCCTGGAAGCCCAGGCGCGCCACTTCGGCCGCCCCGGTGTCGGTGACCCACCGGCACTGAACGCCGCCGCGCCTCTCCCTTTTTGTATTCAGGAGCTTTTTTTGAACCATGTGGTGATCTACACCGACGGTGCCTGCAAGGGCAACCCTGGGCCTGGCGGCTGGGGCGTTTACCTCAAGTCAGAGGGTTTCGAGAAGGAGTTGTGGGGCGGCGAGCGCGAAACCACCAACAACCGCATGGAACTCACCGCGGTGATCGAAGGCCTGGCCGCGCTCAAGCGCCCCTGCCGGGTCTCGCTGTACCTCGACAGCCAGTACGTGCGCCAGGGCATCACCGAGTGGATCCACGGCTGGAAGCGCAAGGGCTGGGTCACGGCGGCCAAGCAGCCGGTGAAGAACGCCGACCTCTGGCGCAAGCTCGATGGCCTGGTGCACGCCGGGCCCCACCAGATCGAATGGCACTGGGTCAAAGGCCACGCCGGCGACCCTGGCAACGAACGGGCCGACGCCCTGGCCAACCGGGGCGTGCCGGCCTGAGTCCTACAGGGGAAATCCCGTCACCGGCGGCCCCCACCCACTGCTACATTTCGTTTCATCGATCTGTGCCATGCCCCACGGGGGTAGGGCGTCCTTTTCCCCGGCAGTGGAATCCATGGCGAACAAAGCGCTTTACGTGGTGGTGGCCGTCGTTGGCATCGGTCTGGCCTCCGGTGCGGCCTGGTGGCTGCAGATCCGGGATGCCATCACCCCGCCGGTGGCCGGCACCGGACCGGGCGCTTCCGGTGCAGCGGCCGGTGGCGCACCCGGTGTGGAGGTGACGCGGGTGAAGGCCATCCGGCTGCAGGACGACGCCCAGGCCGTGGGCACCCTGCGCTCCCGCCAGAGCGTGACGCTCAAGCCCGAGACCAGCGGCCGGGTGGCCCGGATCGTCTTCGCGGACGGCGCCCGGGTCAAGGCGGGCCAGTTGCTGGTGCAACTCGACGACACCTTGCAGCGCGCCGAGTTGAGCCAGGCACAGGCCCAGCTGTCCATCGCGCGCGCCAACCTCAAGCGCAACCAGGAGCTGGTGGCGCAGAACTTCGTGGCCCAGCGCGTGGTGGAGGAAAGCCAGGCCAACCTGCAGGTGGCCGAAGCCCAGGTGGCGCTGGCCGACGCGCGGCTGCAGCGCATGCGCATCACCGCCCCGTTCGCGGGCACCGTGGGCCTGCGCAGCATCAACCTGGGGGCCTACGTGAAGGACGGCGACAACCTCGTGAACCTCGAGGACACGTCCATGCTCACGGTGGACTTCCGCTTGCCGGAGCGCTACCAGACCCAGCTCGCCCCGGGCCAGGTGGTGCAGGTGCAGCTCGATGCCTTGCCGAACCGCTCGTTCGAAGCCAAGGTGCTGGCCGTGGACCCGCTGCTCGACGCCAATGGCCGCTCCATTTCCGTGCGGGCCGTCATGCCGCCCGCAGCCGACAACGTGTTGCGCCCCGGCATGTTCGCGCGCGTGCTGATCGTCTTCTCGGTCAACGAGCGCGCGTTGGTGGTGCCCGAGGAAGCCCTGGTGCCCCAGGCCGGCAAGCAGTACGCCTACGTGCTCGACGAACAGGGCGAGGGCGACGCGAAGAAGCGCCACTCGCGCCGGGTGGAAGTGGCCCTGGGCGCGCGCCGGGGTTCGGATGTCGAGGTGGTCAGCGGCCTGCGGCAGGGCGACACCGTGGTGATCGCCGGCCAGCAGCGGCTGCAGCGCGATGGCACCGCGGTGCGGGTCGTGAACATGGCTGCGCCTGCCGCCGCTGAAACGGCCCCGGCGCCGGCGCGCTGAACCCTCAGGAACTCGCATGCAACTGCCTGAGATCTCGATCCGGCGCCCGGTGTTCGCCTCGGTGCTGTCCCTGCTCATCCTGCTGGTGGGCATCGTGTCGTTCAACGGCCTGACGGTGCGCGAGTACCCCAAGATCGATGAGCCCACCGTCACGGTCTCCACGCGCTTCGGCGGGGCGTCCAGCGAGGTGATCGAGTCGCAGGTCACCAAGCCGCTGGAAGACTCGCTCGCGGGCATCGAGGGGCTGGACGTGATCACCTCGATCAGCCGCCAGGAACAGAGCCAGATCACGGTGCGCTTCAAGCTCGAGCGCGACCCCGACTCGGCCGCCGCCGATGTGCGCGACAAGGTCAGCCGCGTGCGCCAGCGCCTGCCGCAGGACGTGGACGAGCCGGTGATCGCCAAGGTGGAGGCCGACGCCTCGCCCGTGATCTGGCTGGCCCTTACCTCCGACACCCACAGCGCGCTGCAGCTCAGCGATTTCGCCAACCGCCTGGCCAAGCCCGTGCTGCAAACGGCGCCCGGCGCGGCCGAGGTGCGCGTGTACGGCGAGCGCCGCTATTCCATGCGCATCTGGATGGACCCGGACCGCCTGGCCGCTTACGCGCTGACCGTGCAGGACGTGGAAGACGCCCTGCGCCGCTCCAACCTGGAAGTGCCGGCTGGCCGCATCGAGAGCACGCTGCGTGAGTTCAACGTGACCGCCGCCACCGACCTGCAGACGCCCGAGCAGTTTTCGGCGGTGGCGATCCGCAACGTCAACGGCCAGACCATCCGCATCGCCGACGTCGCGCGCGTGGTGCAGGCGCCGCAGGACGAACGCACCTCGGTGCGGCTCAATGGCCGCGACGCGGTCTCGCTCGGCGTGATCCGGCAGGCGACCGCCAACCCGCTGGAGCTCTCGGCCGCCGTGCGGCAGATGCTGGAGAAGGTCAAGCAGGACCTGCCCGCCGGCGTGAACGTGGACATCGCCAACGACAACTCGGTCTTCATCGACCGCTCGATCAAGGCGGTCTACACCACCATCGCCGAAGCCGTGGTGCTGGTGGCGCTGGTCATCTTCGTGTTCCTGCGCACGCTGCGCGCCTCGATCATTCCGCTCATGACCATCCCGGTCAGCCTGATCGGCGCGTTCGCGCTGATGGCGATGTTCGGTTTCTCCATCAACACGCTCACGCTGCTGGCTCTGGTGCTGGCCATCGGCCTGGTGGTGGACGACGCCATCGTGATGCTGGAGAACATCTACCGGCACATCGAGGAGGGCATGAAGCCCTTCGACGCGGCGATCCAGGGCGCGCGCGAAATCGGCTTTGCCATCGTGGCGATGACGCTCACGCTGGCGGCGGTGTATGCGCCGCTGGCCTTCACGCCCGGCCGCACCGGCCGTCTGTTCGCTGAGTTCGCGCTGGCGCTGGCCGGGGCGGTGGTGGTTTCCGGCTTCGTGGCGCTCACGCTTTCGCCCATGCTGTGCTCCAAGCTGCTGCGGCACAACCCCAACCCGGGCCGGTTCGACCGCGGCATGGAGCGCGTGCTCAACGCCGTCACGCGCGGCTTCAGCCGGGTGCTGGGCGCCTCGCTGCGGGTTCGCTGGCTGGTGGTGGCGGTCATGGCCGGCAGCGCGCTGGCCAGCGCGTGGATGCTGCAGACCATGCGCCAGGAGCTCGCGCCGATCGAGGACCGCGGCGTGATCCTGGCCAACATCAACGGCCCGGATGGCGCCACGCTGGCCTACACCCGCAAGTACGCGGAGGCGATCGAGAACATCGCCCAGGACTACCCCGAATTCGACCGCATCTTCGTCAACGTGGGCAACCCCTCGGTGGCGCAGGGCGTGGTGTTCATGCGCGCGCTGCCCTGGGAAGAGCGCGAGCGCTCCACGCAGCGCATCGCGCGCGAGATCACGCCGCGCCTGGCGTCGCTGCCGGGCATCAGCGCCTTTCCCATCACGCCGCCCTCGCTCGGGCAGGGCTTTCGCGAGCGCCCGATCAACTACGTGATCGTCACCTCCGACAGCTACGAGAACCTGGCGCAAACCGTGCGCCGCTTCCAGGACGAGCTGAGCAAGAACCCGGGCCTGGTGCAGATCGACACCGACCTGCGCCTGAACAAGCCCGAGATCCGCATGGACGTGGACCGCGAGCGCGCGGCCGACATGGGTGTGAACGTGGATGCCATCGCGCGCACCGTCGAGACCATGCTGGGCGGCCGCATCGTCACGCGCTACAAGCGCGACGGTGAACAGTACGACGTGGTGGTACAGACCGTCTCGGGCAACCGCAGCACGCCCGAGGACATCGACCGCCTGTTCGTGCGCGGCCGCAACGACGCCATGATTCCCCTGGCCTCGCTGGTCAAGATCAGCGAGGTGGTGGTGCCGCGCGAGCTCAACCACTTCGGCCAGCGCCGCAGCGCGTCCCTCACGGCCAACCTGGCGCCCGACTACTCGTTGGGCGAGGCCCTGCAGTTCATGGACAAGGCCGCGCGCGAGGTGCTGCCCGCCGGCTACACCACCGATCTGAACGGCCAGAGCCGCGAGTTCCGCAACGCCTCGGGCTCGCTGGCCATCGTCTTCGCGCTCTCGCTGCTGTTCATCTACCTCGTGCTCGCGGCGCAGTTCGAGAGCTTTGTCGATCCGTTCATCATCATGCTCAGCGTGCCGCTGTCCATGATGGGCGCGCTGCTGGCGCTCAAGCTGACGGGCGGCACCATCAACGTGTTCAGCCAGATCGGGCTCATCACGCTGGTGGGGCTGATCACCAAGCACGGCATTTTGATCGTGGAGTTCTCCAACCAGCTGCGCGACCAGGGCCTGGAGAAGTTCGAGGCCGTCAGACAGTCGGCCGCGCTGCGCCTGCGGCCCATCCTGATGACCACGGGCGCCATGGTGCTGGGCGCCATTCCGCTGGCGCTGGCATCTGGCGCGGGGGCGGAGAGCCGGCAGCAGATCGGTTGGGTGATCGTGGGCGGCATGAGCGTGGGCACGCTGCTGACCATCTTCGTGGTGCCCACCATGTACACGCTGCTCTCGCGCGACAAGTCCCATTCGAAGGCGAAGGCCGCGCAGCACGATGGCGGCCACGCGGACGCCGCCATCCCGGCCAAGTGAGCCGGGTCAGATCGCGCCGTCGAACATCATCACGTCCACCGGGTCGCCCGCGGCCACGTTGCCCTGGCGGTGGTGCAGCACGATCAGGCCGTTGGCCTCCACCATCGAGCTGAGCACGCCCGAACCCTGGTTGCCCGTGGTGCGCACGCTGAGCGCGCCGTCGGGCGAGCGGGTGACGATGCCGCGCTGGTACTCGGTGCGGCCTGGCTTCTTGCGCAGGGCTTCGCCGCTGCGGGCCTGCAGCAGCACGGGTTCGCTGGGTGAAGCGCCCATGAGGCGCTGCAGGGCCGGACGCACGAAGGCCAGGAAGGTGACCATCACCGCCACCGGGTTGCCTGGCAGCCCGAACAGCACGGCGCTCTTGCCGGCCTCGTCGATGCGGCCCACCGCCATGGGGCGGCCCGGGCGCATCGCAATGCGCCAGAAGGCCACGTCGCCGAGCTGCTTCATCATGGCCTTGGTGTGGTCGGCCTCGCCCATGCTCACACCACCGCTGGTGATGATGGCGTCGGCCTTGAGCGCGGCGGTGCGGAAGGCCACTTCCAGCTCGGCGGGCTCGTCGCGCACCACGCCCATATCGACCACCTCCACGCCCAGGCGCGTGAGCAGGCCGAAGACGGTGTAGCGGTTGCTGTCGTACACCGCGCCTTCGCGCGGCGTTTCGCCCAGGCTCAGGATCTCGTCGCCGGTGGAGAAGTACGCCACCTTCACGCGGCGGAACACCTTCACGGTGGGCAGGCCCAGGCTGGCCAGCAGGCCCAGCGCCGCCGGGCCGAGTGTCTGGCCTTGGCGCAAGGCCGCTTCGCCGGCCATGAGGTCTTCGCCCAGCAGGCGGCGGTTGTCGCCCGCGCTCACCACGTTGGGCGGCACCACGACGCGATCACCTTCCGCTTTCACGAATTCGAGCGGCACCACGGTGTCCAGCCCAGGCGGCATGATGGCGCCCGTCATGATCTTCAGGCACTCGCCCGCACCCACGGTGCCGGCCCAGGCCTTGCCCGCGAAGGCCGTGCCCGCCACGCGCAGGCCCAGCGGTTCGTCCGGGCGCAGCTGCCCGCTGTCGAAGGCGAAGCCGTCCATGGCGGAGTTGTCGTGCGGCGGCACGCTGATGGGCGAGACCACGTCCTGCGCCAGCACGCGGCCCAGCGCGTCGAACACGCCCAGGTCTTCGGTGGCGGTGACCGGCTCGACCAGGCGGGCGAGGAAGTCGTTGACGCGTTCGGCGCTGATGGCCTGCGGGTCGTAGCCCTGCAATTCGGCCGCGATCTGCTCGATGGATTTCATGGACAAACGAACGGAGGGCCGAGCGCTCAGCCCTTTTCGAGGGCGTGCAGTTCGGCCAGGGTGTTGGTGTTGAAGAAGGCCTTGGGGTCGTCGCCCGGCCGGTCGAAGGGCACGATCACCGTGCGGTGCTGGTCGGTCCAGCGGTCGATCTTGCGCCCGCCGGCCTGGGTGAAGACCAGCAGGCTTTCCATGAGCTCCACCCGAATGAGGCAGAACACCGGCTGGGGCCGCAGCTGGCCGTCTTCCTCCAGGGCGCCGGCCATGGCGATTTCGGTGGTCTCGTCCTCGAACGCCTGGGCCATCCGCTGGACGAGGTCGAGCGGGAAGAGGGGCGTGTCGCAGGGCACCGTGAGCAGGTAGGGCGTTTCGCAGCGCTCCAGGCCGGTCATGAAGCCGGCCAGGGGACCCGCGTAGCCGTCCAGGGTGTCGGGCCACACCGGCACGCCGAAGGCCTCGTAGGCCGCCAGATTGCGGTTGGCGTTGACCATCTGACCGCCGACCAGCCCGCCTTCCTGCATCTGCAGGCGCAGCAAGGCGTGCAGCGCCAGCGGCGTGCCGTTGAAGTTCTGCAGGCCCTTGTCGACGCCGCCCATGCGCGAGCCGCGGCCGCCGGCGAGCACGAGGCCCGTGATTTGATGGGAATGGATCATCTGTTTTGCTTAACCGCCGATGTAGCTCATCTCGACGCGACGTGCGCCTGCACCGGCTTCGGGCGGAAGGCTGGCACGCAGTTCGGAGTACCGGTCGCTGCGGCCTTGCCAGATCGCCGCGATCGCGCTGGCGAGTTGCTCGTCGGTGGCATCGCCGCGGATCAGGTGGCGCAGGTCGTGGCCCTGGCTGGCGAAGAGGCAGAGGTAGAGCTGGCCTTCGGTGGACAGGCGGGCGCGGTTGCAGTCGCTGCAGAAGGCCTGCGTCACGCTGCTGATCACGCCGATCTCGCCCGAGCCGTCGGCATAGGCCCAGCGCTCGGCGGTTTCGCCGGGGGCCGATGCGCCGAGTTGCACCAGCGGCAGTTCGCGGTGGATGCGTTGCACCACCTCCGCGCTGGGCAGTACCTCGTCCATGCGCCAGCCGTTGGTGGCGCCCACGTCCATGTACTCGATGAAGCGCAGCACGATGCCCGTGCCCTTGAAGTGGCGCGCCATGGGCAGGATCTCGTGGTCGTTGGTGCCGCGCTTGACCACCATGTTGACCTTGATCGGGCCCAGTCCCGCGGCCTGCGCGGCGGCAATGCCGTCGAGCACATCGGCCACGGGGAAGTCCACGTCGTTCATGGCGCGGAAGATGGTGTCGTCCAGGCCGTCCAGGCTGACCGTGACACGTTGCAGGCCGGCGGCCTTGAGGGCGTGCGCCTTGCGCGCGAGCAGCGAGCCGTTGGTGGTCAGCGTGATGTCCAGCGGCTGGCCTTCCACCGTGCGCAGCGCGGCCAGCTGTTCGATCAGGATTTCGAGGTTCTTGCGAAGCAGCGGCTCGCCGCCGGTGAGGCGGATCTTCTGCACCCCGTGCGCGACGAACTGGCGCGCCACGCGCGTGATTTCCTCGAAGGTCAGCAGCGAGCTGTGCGGCAGGTAGGGGTAGTCCTTGTCGAAGATGTCCTTCGGCATGCAATAGCTGCAGCGGAAGTTGCAACGGTCGGTCACGCTGATGCGCAGATCGCGCAGCGGGCGGCCCAGCGCGTCGCCGAGCAGGCCGGTCGGGGCCGTGCCGACCTGAGGGACGCGCGCGGCCACGGAGACCAGGCGCTGGTCGATCAGGGGAATGACGCGTTCGGACATGGGCCGATTATGGGCGAGTGACCGCCGGACCGCACGGGAACACCCGGGGGTACCGGTGTTGCCGCGAGGGCATTTCCGCCTGAGCGGGCCGGGTCAGGCCGGCTCGGCGCGGCCCACCCGGGTGTATTGCGTGGCGTTGTCGCGCAGCCAGTGGGCGGAGAGCTCGCTGGACTGCTGATCCGGGTGGAAGTCGCGGCGGAAGTAGGCGCGCCAGGGCTTGAAGGTCTGGCGCAGCAGGCCGTCGCGGCCAAGCATGTGGCGGGCGGCGCTGCGCCACGTGCTCCAGCGCCAGAGCGTGCCATCGCGCCTGAGGTTGTTCACCGTCTGGCGCAAGGTGTCGGTGAGAAAGACCAGCGTGATGCGGCGCATCCAGGTCGTGCGCCAGGTGTGGCTGCCGCCCAGTGCCTGGTACAGGTCGAAAGCGGTGCACTTGTGCTCGGCCTCTTCGGCGCTGTGCCAGAGCCAAAGGGTTTTCAATCGCGGCTCGCTGCCGTCCAGCAGTTGGGGGTGAGACAGCATCCACTCGGCGAAGAGGGCGGTGAAATGTTCGTTGGCGGCGGTGATGGCCAGGCCGTGGCGCGGGTCCGTGCCCTCCAGCAGTTGGAGGCGGTCACGTGCGCGGGGTTCCCAGTCGTTCACCAGGCCGTGTTTCTCGATCTGCGCGTTGAACAGCGCGTGGATGCGCCGGTGGGTGGCTTCCTGGCCCACGAAACCCTGGACTTCGGCTTGCAGCTCGGCTTGGCGCTCGGGCGGCAGGGCCTTGAAGCCGTTGCGCACCGAGTCGATGAAGAACTGCTCGCCGATGGGAAAGCTCATCGACAGCGCGTTGAACCACGCGGTCAGAAAGGCGTCGCCGCCGCACCAGTGGCGGGCCACGGGTTGTTCCAGATCGATCAGCAGGCGGCGGACAACGAGTTCGGTCATGGTGGGGCGTGGGTGGAAAAACGGATTGGTACCGTGTCGTACCAAGTCGTGATGGTGCGTGTTTCGATTCGCCCTGTCAAGCGGAGAAGAATGGGGTGCAGGCCCTAAGATGCCCGTCCATGAAGCCGAAAAACACCCGCAGCGCCGACGCCACCGTGCCGAACGAACACCGTGGTCGCCTGCTGCAAGCCATGGCCACGGTCGCTGCGGCCCAGGGTCTGGCGGCCACGTCGATCGCGGCCGTGGTGGCCGAGGCGGGGGTGTCCAAACGCACGTTCTACGAGCATTTCGCGGACAAGGACGCCTGCTTTCTCGAGCTGTACCGGGCGGCCAGCGCCTCCGCGCTGCGCACCCTGCGCGAGGCCGTGCAGCCCGAACGCCCCTGGCAGGACCAGGTCGAACATGCCTTGGGTGCGTACCTGGCGCACCTGGCCAGCGGGCCGCAGCTGATCCGCATGCTGTTCGTGGAAGTCCACCATCTCGGGCCGGCCGGTGCCCTGGTGCGCCGCGAGGTGATGCAGCACCTGGCCGACTTCATGCTCGAGACCATCAACGCCGAGCGTGAGGTGCTCACGCCCACCATGGCGGTGGCGGCCGTGGGCGGCATCCAGGAGCTGGTGCTGCAAGCGATCGAGCGGGGCGAAGCGGCCCAGCTCGATCGCCTCACCCCCAGTGCCAGCGCGGTGGTCCGCCTGCTGGCGGGGGCGGCCCAGAAAAAAGGCCCGCCGAAGCGGGTCCTTTGAACCTTCGAGAAAGGGATCAGGCCGCCAGCGGCAGCAGCGGCACGATCAGCAGCGCCACGATGTTGATGATCTTGATCAGCGGGTTGACGGCAGGGCCTGCCGTGTCCTTGTAGGGGTCGCCCACGGTGTCGCCGGTCACGGCGGCCTTGTGCGCCTCGCTGCCCTTGCCGCCGTGGTGGCCGTCTTCGATGTACTTCTTGGCGTTGTCCCAGGCGCCACCGCCAGTGCACATGGAGATGGCCACGAACAGGCCGGTGACGATGGTGCCCATCAGCAGGCCGCCCAGCGCTTTCGGGCCCAGGAACACGCCCACCAGGATGGGGACCACCACCGGCAGCAGCGAGGGGATCACCATCTCCTTGATGGCCGCCGTGGTCAACATGTCGACCGCCTTGCCGTACTCGGGCTTGGCCGTGCCTTCCATGATGCCGGGGATCTCCTTGAACTGCCGGCGCACCTCCACGACCACCGAACCGGCGGCACGGCCCACGGCCTCCATCGCCATGGCACCGAAGAGGTAGGGGATCATGCCGCCGATGAACAGGCCGATGATCACCATCGGGTCGCTCAGATCGAACTTGATCTGGTGGCCGTAGGTTTCCAGCTTGTGGGTGTAGTCGGCGAACAGCACCAGCGCGGCCAGGCCGGCGGAGCCGATGGCGTAGCCCTTGGTCACGGCCTTGGTGGTGTTGCCCACCGCGTCCAGCGGGTCGGTGATGTCGCGCACGCTGCTGGGCAGCTCGGCCATTTCGGCGATGCCGCCGGCGTTGTCGGTGATGGGGCCGTAGGCGTCCAGCGCGACCACGATGCCGGCCATGCTCAGCATGGCGGTGGCGGCGATGGCGATGCCGTACAGGCCTGCCAGCGTGTAGGAGGCCACGATGCCGACGCAGACGAACAGCACCGGCCAGGCGGTGGAGCGCATGGACACGCCCAGGCCGGCAATGATGTTGGTGCCGTGGCCGGTGGTCGAGGCTTGTGCGATGTGCTTGACCGGCGAGTACTGCGTGCCGGTGTAGAACTCGGTGATCCAGACCAGCGCGGCGGTCAGCACCAGGCCCACGGCGCAGGCACCGAAGAGGCGCAGCTGGCTGCCTGTGGCGGTGATGGCGTTGTCCGGCATGATCCAGGCGGTGACGAACCAGAAGGCGATCAGTGAGAGCACGCCTGCGATCGCCAGGCCCTTGTACAGCGCGGGCATCACGTTCTTCATGCCCGGGCTGGCCTTCACGAAGAAGCAGCCGACGATGGACGCCAGGATGGATACGCCACCGAGCACCAGCGGATAGAGCACGGCCTGCATGGGCGCGGCCGCGACCATGAGGGCGCCCAGCACCATGGTGGCGATCAGCGTGACCGCGTAGGTCTCGAACAGGTCGGCTGCCATGCCGGCGCAGTCGCCCACGTTGTCGCCCACGTTGTCGGCGATCACCGCCGGGTTGCGCGGGTCGTCTTCCGGAATGCCAGCCTCGACCTTGCCCACCAGATCGGCGCCCACGTCGGCACCTTTGGTGAAGATGCCGCCGCCCAGGCGCGCGAAGATGGAGATCAGCGAGGAGCCGAAGGCAAAGCCGATCAGCGGGTTCAGCAGCTTGGCCAGATCGGCCGCTGGCGTGAGGTTGCCGTTGCCGACCAGGAACCAGAAGAAGCCGGACACGCCCAGCAGGCCCAGGCCCACGACCAGCATGCCGGTGATGGCGCCGCCGCGGAAGGCCACGTCCAGCGCCGGGCCGATGCCCTTGGTGGCCGCTTGCGCGGTGCGCACGTTGGCGCGCACCGAGATGTTCATGCCGATGAAGCCGCAGGCGCCCGAGAGCACGGCACCGAGCACGAAGCCGATGGCGGTGGGGCCTTCGAGGAAGACGCCGATGAGGATGGCCAGCACCACCCCGACGATGCCGATCGTCTTGTACTGCCGCGCGAGGTAGGCCGCGGCGCCGGTCTGAATGGCCCCGGCGATTTCCTGCATGCGGGCGTTGCCCGCGTCCTGAGAAAGAATCCAGCTGCGGGACCAGAAGCCGTAGATGACGGCCACCAGCCCGCAGACCAACGCAAAGATCAGCGCAGATTGTCCAACCATGAGAATTACTCCTGCTTGTTTCGACTTGGAGGGGGCAACGCCTCCGGGGCTGCCCCCGCTGCGTTGCTTCCTCGCTGCCGGTTTGCGCTGCGTTGCACAGCGTTGAAACAGGGCGATTGGCCAACCCCTTGAATTTAGCGGGGAAATGCCACTTGGCCACTCCTTGTGGCCAGGTTTGTCAGCCTGGAGTCGGTAAAATCAGGGTAAATCCTAGGCGCGCCGGGCCGAATCCAGGCGCGCCTTTGTTCGCCGGCAGGCCTGCCGGACCGAAAAGCCCCTTTTCAAACCACGACCTTATCAACATGTCCCTTGACAACGTCACCCCAGGCAAAAACGTTCCCGAATCGTTCAACGTGATCATCGAGATCCCGATGAACGCCGACCCGATCAAGTACGAGGTGGACAAGGAAACCGGCGCCATCTTCGTGGACCGCTTCATGAGCACGGCCATGCACTACCCGACCAACTACGGTTATGTGCCGCAGACGATCTCTGGCGATGGCGACCCGGTCGACGTGCTCGTGATCACGCCCGTGCCCCTCATTCCCGGTGTGGTCGTGCCCTGCCGCGCGATCGGCATCCTGAAGATGCAGGACGAGGCCGGCGAAGACGGCAAGGTGCTGGCCGTGCCGACCGACAAGATCCTGTCGATCTACACCCAGTGGCAGAAGCCCGAAGACCTGAACCCGATGCGCCTGAACACCATCCAGCACTTCTTCGAGCACTACAAGGACCTGGAGCCCGGCAAGTGGGTGAAGGTGATCGGCTGGGAAGGCAAGGACGCCGCCCACCAGGAAATCCTGGACGGCATCGCGAACTACAACAAGGCCAAGCAGGCCTGATCAACCCAGGCTCAAGGCGCTGCCTTGAGCGGATTTCGCAGGGCCAGGTGATCGAGGTACTCCCCGATCCCCTGGCCTTCGCGTTCCAGGAAGCGTTCCACCGCGTCCGCGAACGCGGGATGTGCCAGCCAGTGGGCGCTGGTCGTCTTCACCGGCAGCAGGGCGCGCGCCATCTTGTGTTCGCCCTGGGCGCCCCCTTCGAAACGGACGAAGCCGTGTGACATGCACCAGGCCAATGGCTGGTAGTAGCAGGCCTCGAAGTGCAGGCAGTCCACGCGCTCCAGTGCACCCCAGTAGCGCCCGTAGGCCACGCGGGTGTGGTCGTCGATGCCGATCAGGCTGCAGGCCATGGGCCGGCCTTCGCGTTCGGCGATGAACAGCAGCCAGTGTTGCGGCATGGTGGTCGCCATGCGGCGGAAAAAATCCCGGCTCAGGTAGGGCGCGTTGCCGTGCTCGAGGTAGGTGCGCTCGTAGCAGCGGTAGAAGAAGTCCCAGTCGGCCTCTGAAATGTCGGCGCCGCGCGACCAGCGGAAGCGCACGCCCGCATCGGCCACCTTGCGCCGCTCCTGCCGTATTTTCTTGCGTTTTTCCTGCTGCAGGCTGGCCAGGAAATGTTCGAAATCGTCAAAGGGCTGGCCCCTCGCATCCTGATTGCTCCAATGGAACTGGACGGTGTGCCTGAGCATCAGGCCGGCGGCATGGCACGCGTCGATGTCGTGGGGTTGCGCGAAGAGCAGGTGCAGCGACGACAGCTGTTCCTCTCGGGTGTGCGCGATCAAGGCCTTCACCAGCGCCGCGCGCGAGGCCGGGTCGCGGGCCAGCAGGCGCGCGCCCGGCACCGGGGTGAACGGCACGGCCACCAGTGCCTTGGGGTAGTAGTCCAGCCCATGCTGAGCGTATGCATTGGCCCAGGCCCAGTCGAACACGTACTCGCCGTAGGAGTGGCTCTTCAGGTACATCGGGCAGGCCGCGTGCAGCACATCGCCGCGCCACAGCGTCACGAACTGGGCTTGCCAGCCGGTGGCCTCTCGCGCGCTGCCGCTTTCGTGCAGCGCCGACAGGTACTCATGGCGCATGAAGGGGCTGGGGTCGGGCTCGTTGTCCAGCAACGCGTTCCAGGCGCCGGCATCGATCGCCTGCGGCGAGGCAAAGACCCGGGTGACATAATCGATTTCAGACAAACACGGCTCCCGCCCACCGCGTTTTCGCGGTCTCTCCAGCAAGGTTTCCAGACCCCATGACTCTCTCCATTTGCGTGGCCCAGCTCAACTTCGTGGTGGGCGACATGGTGGGCAACGCCCGGAAAATCGTCGACGCCGCCACCCAGGCCCATGCCCGTGGCGCGCGCCTGCTGCTCACGCCCGAGTTGGCCCTCTGCGGTTACGCGGCCGAGGACCTTTTCCTGCGGCCGGCGTTCATCGATGCGTGTGATGATGCCCTCAAAGTCATCGCGGCCGGGACGACCCACCTCAAAGGCCTGCACATCGTGGTGGGACATCCGGCGCGGGCGCCTGGGGCCACGATCGAACGGCGCGAACGCAGCGTGGCCGTGGCTTACCTGCACAACGCGGCGAGCGTGTTGCGCGAGGGCCTGGTGACCCACACCTACGCCAAGCGCGAGCTGCCCAACTACCAGGTGTTCGATGAGCGCCGCTACTTCGTGCCGGGCCACGCGCCCTGCGTGATCGAGGTGGAAGGCGTGCGCGTGGGCCTGCTGATCTGTGAAGACGCCTGGTTCGACGCCCCTGCCGCCGACGCCCGGGCCGCCGGCGCCGACCTGCTGGCTGTCATCAATGCTTCGCCGTTCCATGCCGGCAAGGGCGGCGAGCGCGAAGCCACCATGCGCGAGCGGGTGCGCTCCACCGGTCTGCCGCTGGTCTACGCGCACCTGGTGGGCGGACAGGACGAGATCGTCTTCGAGGGGCGCAGCTTCGTGCTCGGTGCCGACGGCGCCCTGGCTGGTCGCGCGGTGAGCTTCGAGGAGACGCTGTTCGATGTGGCCTTCACGCGGGATGGAGCTGGCTGGCAGATCACCGCCGAGACCGACCGCGCCCACAGCCCGGAGGCCGACCTGTGGCATGCGCTGGTGCTGGGCGTGCGCGACTACCTGGGCAAGAACGGATTCCCAGGCGCCATCCTGGGCCTGTCGGGCGGCATCGACTCGGCGCTGGTGCTGGCCATCGCGGTCGACGCGCTGGGCAAGGACCGTGTGCGCACGGTGATGATGCCGTCGCCGTACACGGCCGACATTTCCTGGATCGATGCGCGCGACATGGCTGCGCGCATGGGCGTGCGCTACGACGAGATCGCCATTGCGCCCCAGTTCGAAGCCTTCAAGGCCAGCCTGGCCAGCGAGTTCGCCGGCCTGTCCGAAGACACGACGGAAGAGAACCTGCAGGCGCGCATCCGCGGCACCCTGCTCATGGCCTTGTCCAACAAGTTCGGCAGCATCGTGCTGACCACCGGCAACAAGAGCGAGATGGCCACGGGCTATTGCACGCTGTATGGCGACATGGCCGGCGGTTTTGCCGTCATCAAGGACGTGGCCAAAACCATGGTCTTCAAGCTGGCCCGCTGGCGCAACGCGCACGATCCCTACGGCACGGGTGCGAACCCGATCCCGGAACGCATCATCACGCGCCCACCCAGCGCCGAGCTGCGACCCGATCAGAAGGACCAGGACAGCCTGCCGGAATACCCGGTCCTGGACGCGATCATCGAGCGCTACATGGAGAACGACCAGAGCCCCGAGAGCATCGTGGCCGCCGGCTTCGAGCGGGCCGACGTGGACAAGGTGGTGCGCCTGATCCGCATCAACGAATACAAGCGCCGCCAGGCACCCGTGGGCATCCGCGTGACCCACCGCAGCTTCGGCAAGGACTGGCGCTACCCGATCACCAGCAAGTACCGCGCTTAAACGCTGCGCAGCGCCAGCACCGCGCGCATCTCACCCACCTCGATGCCCGCCGCGTTCTTCAATGGCGGGGGAATCAGGCTGGCGAGGGCGGCCCGGCTGGATTCGTCGAGCCAGCCGAGTTGTTCCAGGGCCGACACGAAGGCCACCATCAACGGGGCCAACTGACCATCGCCGACTTTGGCGGCGATGCCGATGCCGCGGCTGAAACTCGCCAAGGCCTGAACGCCGTCGGCGCCGACCTTGCTCACCCAGTCGCCGCGGCCTGCCTGCATCAGGGCCAGGTCGTTGCGGCCTTGCCCGCTCACGCGTTCGGGGTGGCGGCTCATGGCGCGGGCGATGCGCTGTGGTGCCTGGCCATAGATCGGGTCGGGCTCGGCCAGCGTCAGGCGGGCAAACGCGTGCGCCAGCGAGCGCAAGGGCAGGGCGTAGTTGGGCGCGCTGCAGCCATCGGTGCCGCGCACCAGTTGGTCGACGGGCACGCCGGAAAAATGGCTCACGCTGGCCGCAATCTGCTGTTGCACCGGGTGGTCGATGTCAAGGTAGTTGCCGGACGAGGCGCCGAGCGCGTGGGCGAGCAACAGCATGCCGGTGTGCTTGCCCGAGCAGTTGTGGTGCAGCCGGGTGAAGCGCGCGCCCGGTGCCGGCGTGGCGCCCGTGGCCCCGAAGAAGAAGGGCACGTGGGTGCCGCAGGCCAGCGCCGATTCGTCTGCGCCCAGCTTGCCCAGCAGCGCGGCGACACCGTCGACGTGCAGGGATTCGCCGCTGTGGCTGGCGCAGAGCAGCGCAATGTCGGTGTCGCTCAGCCGGTAGCGCTCCGCGGCCTGGGCGATCAAGGGCATGGCCTGGAATGGCTTGAGCGAAGAGCGCGTGAACATCGGGGACGCCACGTCGCCCACGGCCGCCAGCAGCCTGCCCTGCGCATCCACCACCGCCATGGAGCCGTGGTGGACGTTCTCGGGATGGCCTCCCCGGTAGGCCACGGTGAGGGGAACGTGTCGGGGCAGGGCGTGTGCGGACATGGTGGCGCGAGAAGGGTTGAGCCCGCAGTGTACGAACGTTGCGCGATGCGTTGGGCATAATGAAATGCAGACAAGCTTTTCCCGCAACGCCCCCGGAGCCTCCGAATGAAACAAATCACCGCCGTCATCAAACCGTTCAAGCTCGAGGAAGTGCGCGAGGCCCTGGCCGAGCAGGGCGTGACCGGCTTGACCGTGACCGAGGTGAAAGGATTTGGCCGGCAGAAGGGCCACACCGAGCTCTACCGCGGTGCCGAGTACGTGGTGGACTTCCTGCCCAAGGTCAAGGTGGAAGTCGTGGTCAAGACCGACGACGTCGATCGCTGTGTGGACGCGATCATCCGCGCCGCCCGCACCGGCAAGATCGGTGACGGCAAGATCTTCGTGACCTCGGTCGAGCGCGTGGTGCGCATCCGCACCGGCGAAGAGGACGAAACCGCGGTCTGAGACCCGGTTCCGGGAGGCTCAGATGGCCTCGATGCGCGGCTCGGGCGCCAGCCCGGCGGATTGCACCAGCTCTGGCAACAGGCTGGCCGGATCGCGGCCCACGCGGATCAGGTCCATCTGCCAGGCGTTCATGAACTGCTGCTCGACACCCGTGCGCAAAAAGGTTTCCAGACCGTCGTAGTAGCCACCCACGTTGAGCAGGCCCACGGGTTTGTCGTGGTAGCCCAGCTGGCGCCAGGTCCAGACCTCGAAGAATTCCTCGAACGTGCCGATGCCGCCCGGCAAGGCCACGAAGGCATCGGCGCGCTCGGCCATCATGCGCTTGCGCTCGTGCATGGTGTCCACCACGTGCAGTTCGGTGCAGCCGTGGTGCGCCCATTCCTTTTCAACGAGAGCCTTCGGGATGATGCCCACCACGCGGCCCCCGGCGGCGAGCGTGGCTTCGGCGACCACGCCCATCAGGCCGTTGCGGCCACCCCCGTAGACGAGTTGGCCGCCCCGGCTGCCGATCCATTCGCCCACGGCGCGGGCGGTGTCGGTGAAGGCTGGGTGCGCGCCGGGGCGCGAGCCGCAGTAGACGCAGAGGGAGAAGGTGGGAGAAGTCATGAGGGTGAGGAAAAAATGGTCAGGCCCAGCGGGTCCACAGGGCGGCGATCCAGATGCCGGCGCACAGCAGCAGGCTCAGCAGCACCGCCGCGCTGCCCATGTCCTTGGCGCGTTTGGACAGGTCGTGCCACTCGGGGCCGATGCGGTCAATGGCGGTTTCGATGCCGGTGTTGAGGAGTTCGACCACCATCACCAGCAACACCGAGGCGGCGAGCAGGGCCGTCTCGACCCAGTTTCGGCCGAGCCAGAACGCTGCGGGAATCATCACCAGGGCGGCCAGGGCTTCCTGGCGAAAAGCCGTTTCGCCCCAGCCGGCGCGCAGGCCGGCCAGGGAATAGCGGAACGCATGCGCCATGCGCGTGAGGCCGGTGCGGCGCTTCTGGGCGTCAACGGGTTCTTGGTTGTTCATTGGAGACTGGTTTCAGCGCTTGGCACGAGGCGGTGTAGGGGGCGGGGCCTGGTGCACGAGGCGGGTGCCCGCGAGCGCATCGTGCAGAAACTGGCGCTGCGGATGGAAGCGCGAGAGCAGGGCCCAGACGACGATCCAGCCGCACAGCAGCACCGCCAACTCGCCCCCAGGCAAGCCCATGAGGCCGGAGACCGCCAGCGGTGGCAGCAACCAGAGCCAGGACAGCAGGTAGCGCAGCAGGGCGCGAGCCTGGGTGAGCGCGCGCCCATGGCGGTCCACGACGCGGATGTGCCAGGTCTTCATGGCCAGCGTCTGGCCCTTGGCCCAGAACCAGGCGAAGTAGATGCCGAACACCACGAACAGGAACGCCTGCTGGGCATGCCGGTTGTCAAGGGCGTGCCGGGTCTGGGTGAGCGTGGAAAACAGGTAGCCGGCGAGGAACACGACGCCGAACATCAGCATGCCCTCATACAGCCAGCAGGCCATGCGGCGGCGCAGCGAGGGCGCCATCAGGTTGGGTTCGGCGCTGGAAGGGGGCGTGGTCGAGGCAGGCGGGGAAGCGGGCATGAGGCAGGCGGCGGGCGCGAAGGCGGCAAGGAAGACGGGAATTGTCGCATTGCGGCACATGCGGGCGCCTTTTTGGGGTGGCTTCCGACGCCCCGGCTGGAAAAACCTTGTTGCAGTGCGATAATGCCGGCTGCAATTCAAAACAAGGCAAACGGATCAGGGTCCGGCGGGGTATGTGCCCGCTCATGGCCATTGGTCTCAAGTCTCGAAACCGCTCCACAAGAGTGGGTCAAGAGGCACCCAAGGTTTTTCGTCAGAGAAATTCTCGAAAGGTTCATCATGGAAATCAGCAAGGCCGAACTGGCCTCGGCTGCCGCCGCCAAAGGCGCAGCCCCTCAAGACCTCCGCGGCGCAGAAATCCTCATCAAGGCCCTCCAGGCCGAAGGTGTGAAGTACGTCTGGGGCTACCCCGGCGGTGCTGTGCTGCACATCTACGACGCTTTCTACAAGCAGAACACGATCCAGCACGTGCTGGTGCGCCATGAGCAGGCCGCCGTGCACGCGGCCGACGGCTACGCGCGCGCCACCGGTGACGTGGGCGTGGCCCTGGTCACCTCCGGCCCGGGCGTGACCAATGCCATCACGGGCATCGCCACGGCCTACATGGACAGCATCCCCATGGTCATCGTGACCGGTCAGGTGCCCACCGCCGCGATCGGCCTGGACGCCTTCCAGGAGTGCGACACCGTGGGCATCACCCGCCCCATCGTCAAGCACAACTTCCTGGTCAAGGACGCGCGCGACATGGCGATGGTCATGAAGAAGGCCTTCCACATCGCCCGCAGCGGCCGGCCCGGCCCGGTGGTGGTGGACATCCCGAAGGACGTGTCCTTCAACAAGGTGCCCTACAACGGCTACCCCGACTCGGTGGAGATGCGTTCCTACAACCCGGTGCGCAAGGGCCATGGCGGCCAGATCCGCAAGGCGCTTCAACTGCTGATGACGGCCAAGCGGCCCTACATCTACACCGGTGGCGGCGTGTTGCTGGGCAACGCCACCAACGAGCTGCGCACGCTGGTGGACATGCTGGGCTATCCGGTCACCAACACGCTGATGGGCCTGGGCGCCTACCCGGCTTCCGACCGCAAGTTCCTGGGCATGCTGGGCATGCACGGCACGATCGAGGCCAACAACGCCATGCAGAACTGCGACGTGCTGCTGGCCGTGGGGGCACGTTTCGACGACCGAGTGATCGGCAACCCCAAGCACTTCGCGCAGAACGAACGCAAGATCATCCACATCGACATCGACCCGTCGAGCATCTCCAAGCGTGTCAAGGTCGACATTCCCATCGTGGGCGACGTCAAGGACGTGCTGACCGAGCTGATCAGCATGGTGCGCGAGAGCACCGCGCGGCCCGATGACAAGGCCCTGGCCGAGTGGTGGAAGACCATCGAGACCTGGCGTGCGCGCGACTGCCTGAAGTACGACCGTGGCAACAAGGACGTGATCAAGCCGCAGTACGTGCTGGAAACGCTGTGGAACATGACCAAGGATGCCGACACCTACATCACGTCGGACGTGGGGCAGCACCAGATGTGGGCGGCCCAGTACTATCGCTTCGACGAGCCGCGCCGCTGGATCAACTCCGGTGGCCTGGGCACCATGGGTGTGGGCATTCCCTATGCCATGGGCATCAAGCTGGCCAAGCCCGACAGCGAGGTGTTCTGCGTGACGGGTGAAGGCTCGGTGCAGATGTGCATCCAGGAGCTGTCCACCTGCCTGCAGTACAACACGCCCATCAAGGTCGTGGCCTTGAACAACCGCTACCTGGGCATGGTCCGTCAGTGGCAGGAGATCGACTATGAAGGTCGCTACAGCCACAGCTACATGGACGCGTTGCCGAACTTCGTCAAGCTTGCCGAGGCCTATGGCCACGTGGGCATGCTGATCGAGCGTCCCGAGGACGTCGAACCGGCGTTGCGCGAAGCGCGCAAGCTCAAGGACCGCACGGTCTTCATGGACTTCCGCACCGACCCCACTGAGAACGTGTTCCCGATGGTTCAGGCCGGCAAGGGCATCACCGAGATGCTGCTGGGTTCCGAAGACCTGTAATCCCCGAAGCGAGGCGGCGAAAAGCCTTCGCCGCTTCATCCCCTCAGACGAATCTATTGTCCGCCAAGCCTGCGCATTACCGTGCGCAGGGGAGGGCGGCGAAAAGAGGAATCGCACATGAAACACATCATCGCTGTCCTGCTGGAAAACGAACCCGGCGCCCTCTCGCGCGTGGTGGGCCTGTTCTCGGCCCGTGGCTACAACATCGAATCGCTCACGGTGGCGCCCACCGAGGACCCCAGCCTCTCGCGCATGACGATCCAGACCACAGGGTCGGACGACGTCATCGAGCAAATCACCAAGCACCTGAACCGCCTCATCGAGGTCGTCAAGGTGGTCGACCTCACCGAGGGGGCCTACACCGAGCGCGAGCTCATGATGGTGAAGGTCCGCGCGGTGGGCAAGGAGCGCGAGGAAATGAAGCGCATGGCCGACATCTTCCGCGGCCGCATCATCGATGTGACCGAGAAGAGCTACACCATCGAACTCACCGGCGACCAGGGCAAGAACGACGCCTTCCTGGAGGCGATCGATCGCTCGTCCATTCTGGAGACCGTGCGCACGGGCGCCAGCGGCATCGGCCGGGGTGAGAGAATCCTGCGCGTCTGACTGTTTCGGGGCTCAGCCATTTGCCCGTTCGCGCTGAGCCTGTCGAAGCCCGGGCCCGCCTTTGTGGCGGGCCGGGGTACCGAGAGCCCTTCGACAGGCTCGCGAAGAACGGCACAACCCATCAAATCCATTGGAGCAAAGCATGAAAGTTTTCTACGACAAAGACTGTGACCTGTCCCTGATCAAGGGCAAGACCGTGGCCATCATCGGCTACGGCAGCCAGGGCCACGCACACGCACAGAACCTCAACGACAGCGGCGTGAAGGTCGTGGTTGGCCTGCGCAAGGGCGGTGCTTCCTGGGACAAGGTCGGCAAGGCCGGCCTGAACGTCCTGGAAGTGAACGAGGCGGTCAAGGCCGCCGACGTGGTCATGATCCTTCTGCCCGACGAGCAGATCGGCGAGGTCTACAAGAACAACGTCGAACCCAACATCAAGCAAGGCGGCTCGCTGGCCTTCGCCCACGGTTTCAACGTGCACTACAACCAGGTCGTGCCCCGCGCGGATCTGGACGTGTGGATGGTGGCGCCCAAGGCCCCCGGCCACACCGTGCGCAACACCTACACCCAGGGTGGCGGCGTGCCTCACCTCGTGGCTGTGCACCAGGACAAGAGCGGCAAGGCGCGTGATCTGGCGCTGAGCTACGCCATGGCCAACGGTGGCGGCAAGGCCGGCATCATCGAGACCAACTTCAAGGAAGAGACCGAGACCGACCTGTTCGGTGAACAGGCCGTGCTGTGCGGCGGTGCCGTCGAGCTGATCAAGATGGGCTACGAAACCCTGGTCGAAGCCGGCTACGCGCCCGAGATGGCCTACTTCGAATGCCTGCACGAGCTCAAGCTCATCGTGGACCTGATCTACGAAGGCGGCATCGCCAACATGAACTACTCGATCTCGAACAACGCCGAATATGGCGAGTACGTGACCGGTCCGGAAGTGATCAACGAGCAGTCGCGCGTGGCCATGCGCAACGCGCTCAAGCGCATCCAGAACGGCGACTACGCCAAGATGTTCATTCAGGAAGGCCGCCTGAACTACCCGTCGATGACGGCTCGCCGCCGCAACACCGCCGACCACAGCATCGAAGTGGTGGGTGCCCAGCTGCGCGCCATGATGCCCTGGATCGCCAAGAACAAGCTGGTGGACCAGACCCGCAACTGATCGTCCAGCCGCGCCGCCTGCCGGCGCGCATCGACCGCAAAGGCCACTTCGGTGGCCTTTGTCGTCTTTTCCTACAGACACACTGCTTTACACTGGGGCATTCTGTGCAGGAGGTCTGCTCCAGGAACCGAGGGTTTCTGGGCGCAGCGACGCACGGAGGCCCGAATGCACGACGGAACCGAAACCACTATGACGCCAAGCGACGAACGCCCCAGGCGCCCCAAGGGCATCTACATGGTGCCCAACATGATCACGCTTGCGGCCCTGTTCGGCGGCTTCTACTCGGTCGTCATGGCCATGAACGGCCGCTACGATCTGGCCACCGTGGGCATCTTCGTGGCCATGGTGCTGGACAGCCTGGATGGCCGCGTCGCGCGCCTCACGAACACGCAGAGCGCGTTCGGTGAGCAGATGGACTCGCTGTCCGACATGGTGTCCTTTGGTGCGGCCCCGGCGCTCATCGCCTACGAATGGACCTTGCGCGACATCGGCCGCTGGGGCTGGATCGCGGCCTTCGTGTACTGCGCGTGTGCGGCCTTGAGGCTGGCGCGTTTCAACGTCAACACCGCCGTGGTCGACAAGCGCTATTTCCAGGGCCTGCCGTCTCCCGCAGCCGCCGCGTTGGTGGCGGGGTTCATCTGGCTCATGACCGAGTTGGAGATTCCCGCGCAGGACGTGACCTGGCCCATGTTCGTCATCACGCTCTACACGGGCCTGACCATGGTGACCAACGTGCCTTTCTACAGCTTCAAGGACCTGAGCCTGAAGAAGAGCGTGCCGTTCGCGGCCATCGTGCTGGTGGCCCTGGGCATCGCGGTCATCAACATCCACCCACCGACCGTGCTGTTCGCGCTCTTCGTCGTGTACGGGCTGTCCGGGTATGCGGTGTACTTCTGGCGCAAGGCCAAGGGCCGACCGACCAGCGTGATCAGCACCTCCACCGACGAGCCCGACGAGCGCGGCCTGCACGACGATTGAGCTTTGTGATACAGTTTGAGCCATGATTTTTCGCGCTTTCGCCCTACTACTGGATGTCCGACACGGGCAGGCTTGGTAGCGCACGCGCATTCCATTCAAAACGGCCCGTTTGCACCTGCAGCGGGCCGTTTGTGTTTTGGGGCTGCGGGTTTCAGTAACATCGAAAGAGCACCATGTTGAAACACCCTGCCAGCAAGTACCCTGCCTTCAAGCCGATCGGTCTCAAGGACCGCACCTGGCCCGACGCCGTCCTCACCCAGGCCCCCATCTGGCTGAGCACCGACCTGCGCGACGGCAACCAGGCCCTGATCGAGCCCATGGATGTGGAGCGCAAGCTGCGCATGTTCGAGTTGCTGGTGAAGATCGGCTTCAAGGAGATCGAGGTCGGATTCCCATCGGCTTCGCAGACCGAATTCGATTTCCTGCGTCGCCTGATTGACGAGCGCCTCATTCCCGAGGACGTCACCATCCAGGTGCTGACCCAGGCGCGCGAACCGCTGATCCGGCGCACCTTCGAGGCCTTGCAGGGCGCGCCGCGCGCCATCGTGCATCTCTACAACGCCGTGGCCCCCGTCATGCGGCGCGTGGTGCTTGGCATGAACGAAGACGAGATCGTCGAACTGGCCACCTCACAGGCCCGCCTTTTCAGCGAGCTCGCCGCCTTGCAGCCTGCCACTCAGTGGACTTTCCAGTACTCGCCCGAAATGTTCTCCGGCACCGAGCTCGCCTTCTCCAAGCGCGTGGTGGATGCCGTCACCGAGGTCTGGCAGCCGACGGCCGAACACAAGTGCATCATCAACCTGCCGTCCACGGTGGAGCACAGCACGCCCAACATCTTTGCCGACATGATCGAGTGGATGCACCGCCATCTCGCGCGGCGCGATGCGATCGTGCTGTCCGTGCATCCGCACAACGACCGCGGCACCGGAACGGCTGCGGGTGAGTTCGCCTTGATGGCGGGCGCCGATCGCATCGAAGGCTGTCTGTTCGGCAACGGCGAGCGCACTGGCAACCTCGATCTGGTCAACGTGGCGCTCAACCTCTACACACAAGGTGTCTCGCCCGGCCTGGACTTCTCCGACATCGACGAGATCCGACGCACCGTCGAGCACTGCAACCAGTTGCCGGTGCACCCACGCCATCCTTACGTAGGCGATCTGGTCTACACCTCGTTCTCCGGCTCTCACCAGGACGCGATCCGCAAGGCATTTGCCGCGCGCCGGGAAGACGACGCCTGGAACATCCCCTACCTGCCTGTGGACCCCAAGGATCTGGGGCGCAGCTATGAGGCTGTGATCCGCGTCAACAGCCAGTCAGGCAAAGGCGGCATCGCCTACCTGCTGGAAAACGAATACGGCCTGGAATTGCCGCGCCGCTTGCAGATCGAGTTCAGCCAGGTGGTGCAGGAGGTCATGGATGCCAACGGCAAGGAGCTGGCCGCCGCCGACCTGTGGGACATCTTCGAGCGCGAGTACGGCCTGTCCCAGGCCCGCGCGCCGCTGCAGCCCGTGATGGAGGACATCTCGGGCCAGAGCGTGCGCGTGGCGGCCCAGGTGGAGATCGGCGGTGAGCCGGTGGTGGTGGACGGGCAGGGCAACGGCCCCATCGACGCCTTCGTCAACGGCCTCAACGCAGCGATCGACCGCCAGGTGCGGGTGCTTGACTACCACGAGCACGCCATCGGCTCGGGCGCGCAGGCGCGCGCAGTGGCCTATGTGGAGATGCGCATCGACGAGACGCGCACGGTGTTCGGGGTGGGCATCGACGCCAACATTGTCTCTGCGTCCTTCAAGGCCATCCTGTCCGGCCTGCACCGGGTGACGAGGCCCCACACCAGCGAATCCGAAGCCCAGGCGGTCTGATCCCGACCTGGGTGGATAAAAACAACTTTGAATGGAGTTTCCCCATGAGCGACAAACTGATCATTTTCGACACCACCCTGCGCGACGGTGAGCAATCGCCCGGTGCGTCCATGACCAAGGACGAGAAGCTGCGCATTGCGCGCCAGCTGGAGCGCCTGAAGGTGGATGTGATCGAGGCCGGCTTTGCGGCCAGCTCGAACGGGGACTTCGACTGCGTGCAGGCCATCGCCAACACCATCAAGGAGTCCACGGTGTGCTCGCTGGCGCGGGCCAACGACCGGGACATCGCGCGGGCTGCGGAAGCCCTCAAGGGCGCTCAGCGCGCGCGCATCCACACCTTCATCGCAACCAGTGCCCTGCACATGGAGAAGAAGCTGCGCATGACGCCCGAGCAGGTGCTGGAGCAGGCAGTGCAATCGGTGCGCTTCGCCCGCAACCTGGTGGACGACATCGAGTTCAGCCCGGAAGACGGCTACCGCAGCGACGTTGATTTCCTCTGCCGCGTGCTGGAGGCCGTGATCAAGGAAGGCGCGACGACGCTGAACATCCCGGACACGGTGGGCTACGCGATCCCGGAGCTCTACGGCGATTTCATCCGCACGCTGCGCGAGCGCGTGCCCAACTCCGACAAGGCCATCTGGTCAGTGCATTGCCACAACGACCTCGGCATGGCCGTGGCGAACTCGCTGGCCGGCGTGAAGATCGGTGGCGCGCGCCAGGTGGAGTGCACCATCAACGGCCTGGGCGAGCGCGCGGGCAACTGCTCGCTGGAAGAGATCGTGATGGCGGTGCGCACACGGCGCGACTACTTCGGCCTGGACGTGGGCGTGGACGCCACGCAGATCGTGCCGGCCAGCCGCATGGTGAGCCAGACCACCGGGTTCGTGGTGCAGCCCAACAAGGCGGTGGTGGGTGCCAACGCGTTTGCCCATGCCAGCGGGATTCACCAGGACGGCGTTCTCAAGGCGCGCGACACCTATGAGATCATGCGCGCGGAGGACGTGGGCTGGAGTGCCAACAAGATCGTGCTGGGCAAGCTCAGCGGCCGCAATGCGTTCAAGCAGCGCTTGCAGGATCTGGGCATCGAGATGGAGTCCGAGAGCGAGATCAACACCGCGTTTGCGGCGTTCAAGGAACTGGCCGACCGCAAGAGCGAGATCTTCGACGAGGACATCCTGGCCCTGTGCAGCGACGAAAGCGTGACCGCCGAGAAGGAGCAGTACGGCCTGGTCTCGCTGAAGCAGCGCAGCGAGACCGGCGAGCGCCCGCACGCCAGCGTGGTGTTCACCGTGGACGGCAAGGAAATTCAGGGCGAGAGCGACGGCAACGGCCCCGTGGACGCGTCCCTGAAAGCGATCGAGAACCACGTGAAGAGCGGCGCCGAGTTGCTGCTGTATTCGGTCAACGCCATCACCAGCGGCTCCACCGAGAGCCAGGGTGAGGTGACGGTGCGCCTTCAACACGGTGGCCGCGTCGTCAACGGCGTGGGTGCCGACCCAGACATCGTCGTGGCCTCGGCCAAGGCGTACCTGAGTGCCTTGAACAAACTGCACAGCAAATCGGACCGAGTCGCCGCGCAGGGATAAAACCCCAATGAAATCAAAGGCTTGATGAATTGTGTTTCGTGAGACGCAGAAAAGACACCAAAAGTAGCACTTGTTCTACCGATCACTGAAGACAGTTTCCCAAGCTTTTGATATTGCTAGTTTTTTTCCGAATGCCTATACTTCACCCCTGCGCAGTTCCTGTTGCTGGAGTGGAGTCATGGTCATCGGCGTCGATCGTTTTCGCAAAATTTTGCTGGTTGCGGCTGTTGCCGGTTGGGTAGCGCTTTCCTTCGCGCCCTTGCAAGCCCAGGCCGCCAGCAACGCGAAAACCGCCAAGAAGACGGTGACAGCCAAGGCCACTCCCAAGCGCACGGTGGCCACCTCCAAGAAGGCCCAACCCAAGGTGGCGCAGGCCCCGGCACGCAAGACCGTTCGCGTGGCCAGCAAGCCCCAGGGCCGTGTGAAGGTTCAGATGGCGGCGGGCAAGACGACCTCGCTGCACAAGGTGGCCGTTCAACGCAAACCCGCAGCCACCCAGGCGGTGATGCGCGCGGCCGTGGCGCCCCGTCTTTCCGAAGGCTCGCGCCTGGGCCTGCGTTCGATGGACGATCCGCTCGAACTCAATTCCAGCGTGGCCCTGGTGATCGATCAGGAAACCAACGAAGTGCTGTTCAGCAAGAACGACGCGGCCGTGCTGCCGATCGCCTCGCTGACCAAGCTCATGACCGGCCTGGTGGTGGCAGACGCCCACCTGAACATGCAGGAAATGATCACCATCACGCAGGACGACGTGGACACCTACAAGGGCAGCAGTTCGCGCCTGGCCGTGGGCACCACGCTCAGCCGTGGCGAGCTGATGCACCTGGCGCTGATGTCCAGCGAAAACCGGGCCGCCCATGCACTCGGTCGCACCTACCCGGGCGGTCTTGCCGAGTTCGTGCGCCTGATGAACAAGAAGGCGCTGGAGCTGGGCATGGCGGACACCCGTTACGTCGAGCCCACCGGCCTGTCCAGCTCCAACCAGTCGAGCGCGCGCGATCTCGCGACCCTGGTGTCCGTGGCCTACCAGCGCCCCATCCTGCGCGATTTGTCCACGTCGCCCAGTTACGAGGTCGACCTCGGTCGTCGCACGCTGCACTACAACAACTCGAATGGCCTGATCAAGAACCCGTCGTGGGACATCGGCCTTCAGAAGACGGGCTACATCTCCGAAGCCGGCCGTTGCCTCGTCATGCAGGCCAAGGTGGCGGGCCGCCAGTTGATCATGGTGTTTCTGGACGCCACGGGCAAAGTGGGGCGCATGCAGGACGCCGAACGCGTGCGGCGCTGGGTCGAAGTGCAGACCGATGCGCGCGTGATGCCTCGCCCTCAAGGCTGACCCTTTCCCAGCCCCCATGAAAAACGGCCCGTCAGGGCCGTTTTTCATGGGGGGTGACGCGCTCAGCGGGCGGATGCCGGCATCGGCACCTTGGGGCAGCCCAGCGCGGATGAAATCTCGGCAGCGGTGGAGCGCAGCTTGGGCACCCAGCTCTCGTCGATGCGGTCCGCGGGGGCGGAGATCGACAGCCCAGCCACCAGCTTGCTCTGGTCGTCGTAGATGCCGGCGGCCATGCACCTCACGCCCAGCTCCAGTTCCTCGTTGTCCCGTGCGAGGCCGGCTTGACGGCACTGCGCCAGTTCGCGTTCCAGGGTGGCGAGCTGGGTCAGGCTGTTGCGCGTGTTGCCGGCCAGCCCGGTGCGGGTGGCGTAGGCGCGCACCCGTTGCGGCTCGTCATCGGCCAGGAAGAGCTTGCCCACCGAGGTGAGGTGCAGGGGCGCGCGGCCACCAATGGCGCGCACCACTTGCATGCCGGAGCGTTCGCTGTACGCCCGCTCCACATAGACGATTTCGTCGCCCTGGCGCACGCTCAGGTTGACTGGCTGCTGGATCATCTTGTGCAGCTCGCGCATGGGCAGCAGGGCGGCATCCCGCACGCTCAGCCGTGCCTTGACCAAGTTGCCCAGTTCCAGCAACCGCATGCCGAGCCGGTAGCTGCCTGCCTCGGGCCGATCGACAAACCGGCCGATGGTCAGGTCGTTGAGGATGCGGTGCGCGGTCGAGGGATGCAGGCCGGTCTTCTCGCTGATTTCCTTCAGCGACACCGGTTCCTCGCGCGATGCCAGCACTTCCAGCAGGTTGAACATGCGTTCGATCACCTGGACAGTGGGCGTGCTGGGAAGGGTCTCGGAGCGTTTGGTCATGAGAGGTCAGAGGTTGTTCTTGATTTTACAAGATGAAATCCACTTCCTCCAACCGGTGCCGGAACACGCTGGCAGCGAACGCCGCCCTCGGTCAGGCCACGCCTCAGGGCGCCGTGATCCAGCGGCCCTCGAGCAGCAACTCGTGCGGCTGGAAGCCCGCCTTGTAGTTCATCTTGCTGCTCTGCCCGATCCAGTAGCCCAGGTACACATGGGGCAACTCCAGCGCGCGGGCCTGATCGATCTGCCAGAGCACGCTGTACGTGCCGTAGCTGGCCTTTTCATCGGGTTCGTAGAAGGTGTAGACCGCCGAGAGGCCATCGTTCAGCACGTCGACGATCGAGACCATCTTGAGCCGGGAAGGGCCACCGTCGGTGCCGGGCTGATGGAACTCCACCAGCCGCGAATTGACCCGGCTCTGCAGAAGGAACTGCGTGTATTGGTCGATGCTGTCGTGGTCCATGCCGCCGCCGGCGTGGCGGCTGTTCTGGTAGCGCAGGTAGAGCTGGTAGTGCTCGGGGATGAAGCAGAGCTTGAGCACGCGCGTCTGCAGCATGCCGTGCTGCTTCGCCGATCGCCGCTGGCTCCGGTTGGGTGTGAACGAAGCGACCGGCACGCGCAGCGGCACGCAGGCCTGGCAGCCATCGCAATACGGGCGGTAGGTGAACATGCCACTGCGGCGGAAGCCGTGCGTGACCAGATCCGAGTACGCATCGTTGTGGATGAGGTGGCTGGGGGTGGCGACTTGCGAGCGCGCCTGACGGTCCGGCAGGTAGCTGCACGGGTAAGGTGCCGTGGCGTAAAACTGCAGCGCCTGAAGCGGGAGTTCTTTGAGGTGGGTCACGCGCGAGGACCGTCGTCAGAGAGGATGTGCTGCCAGTATACGGGCTCGAATTCCCAGCGTGGGGCAGGGTGGGGCAGGGCCATTCGAACGTGTCGGCAGAACTCGTCGCGGGCCATGAGCTGGCCGCCCAGCGATGCCAGGTGCGTGGTGTTCTGCTGGCAGTCGATCAGGGGCATGGCGTGGGCGCGGCAGAAGGCAATCAGCGCCGCCAGGGCGATCTTGGAGGCATCGCTGCGGCGGCTGAACATCGACTCGCCGTACACCATGGCGCCGAGATTGACGCAATACAGCCCACCGGCCAGCTCGCCGTCGAACCAGGCCTCCACACTGTGTGCGAGGCCTGCGTGATGGAGCCGGACGTAGGCTTCCACCATGGCGGGCAGGATCCAGGTGCCAGTCTGGCCGTCGCGCGGCGTGTGCGCGCAGGCGCGGATGACACGTTCGAAGTCGTGGTCGAAGCGCACTTCCAGCCGCTGCTCGCGCAACAGCCGAGTGAGTGTCTTGCGCAGCGAGCGGTGCAGACGGAACTGGCGGGTCTCCAGCACCATGCGAGGGTCGGTGCTCCACCACAGGATGGGTTGGCCCGCGCTGTACCAGGGGAAGATGCCACGGGAGTACGCGGCGACCAGTGTCGGCACATCCAGCACCCCGCCTGCGGCGAGCAGACCGGGCGCGGGGTCCGTGGCACTCCAGGCCGTTTCCACGGACGGAAACGCTTGGCCGGGCTCGAGCCACGGCAATGCTCGGTTGGGCGGGGTGTGTGACATGCCACTATTGTGCGCGGCGGCCCCGCGGTTTCAAGCGGCGGGGCGGGCGATCCGACGAAGAAGCCACCAGGCCAGGGCGCCCAGCAGGATGCCCACGCCATCGGCCGCGAGATCCGACCATTCGCCGTAGCGCCACCCCGTGGCCGCCTGGGCCAGTTCGATGGCGCCGCCATAGGCCAGCAGAGACGCAGCCACCGCGTTGGGCCGACGTGGATAGGCGAGCAGGCCCAGGAACGCCAGCCAGGCGAATCCGAACGCGTGCTGGGCCTTGTCCCATATGTCGAGGCTCTGGGGTGGAAGCAGGACCACGGGCACGAGCGAGGCGACGGTGAGCACCGCGACACTGAGCCAGAAAAGCGGTTTGATGATGAAGATGAAGCGGGTCATAGAAAAACGCGAAAAACGACGCTATAATTCGAGGCTGTTCCCTGATAGCTCAGTCGGTAGAGCGACGGACTGTTAATCCGCAGGTCCCTGGTTCGAGTCCAGGTCGGGGAGCCAGACAGACAAAAGACAAAGGCCTTCTTCGGAAGGCCTTTGTCTTTTCTGCGTCTTGTCACTGCGCACAACACGGCCTGGGCTCAATCCAGCACCGGCGAGTCCACGCCCAACACCTTGTGCAGCTTGGTGCTGCTGGTGGTGTATTGCAGCGTCACCTTCTTGTCGGGAAAGATGAAGGGCGCGGCGCCGAAGGCGGCCAGAGCACACTCATGGAAACCGGAGAGGATGAGCTTCTTCTTGCCCGGGTAGGTGTTGATGTCACCCACCGCGAAGATGCCTGGCACGCTGGTGGAGAACTTTTCGGTGTCGACCACCAGCTGCTTGCGTTCGATGTCCAGGCCCCAGTCTGCGATCGGGCCGAGCTTGGGCGAGAGACCGAAGAACACCAGCAAGGCGTCCAGAGGCACGACGCGGGTCACGGCGTCGGGGCCGGTGACTTTCAGGCCTGTGAGGCGGCCATCGCTTTCCTCGAAGCCGGTGGTCTGGCCGACGATGAACTGCATCTCGTGGCGTTCGCAGAGTTCGCGCATCTTTGCCACGTTCGCGGGCGCGGCTTGAAAGCCGTCGCGGCGGTGGATGAGGATCACGCTGGCGGCCCGGTGCGGGCCCTCGGCCGCGAAGGTCAGGGCCCAGTCGAGCGCCGAATCACCTCCACCAATGATGACCAGGTGCCTGCCCGCGAAATCGGCCGGGCTCCTGACCCGGTAGAACAGCTGGGTGTCCTCGAATCGGTCCAGCCCCTCGACATTGAGCTTGCGCGGCTGGAAAGCGCCCACGCCAGCGGCGATGAACAAGGTCTTGGTGAGGAACCGCGCGCCCTTGGAGGTGGCGACGAAGAAGCGGCCATCCGCCTGCTGTTGCACGCTGGTGACTTCCTGGCCAAGGTGGAAGCTGGCACCGAAAGGCTTGATCTGCGAGAGCAGGCGATCCACGAGCTCCTGCCCGGTGCACACCGGGATGGCGGGGATGTCGTAGATGGGCTTGTCCGGGTACAGCTCGACCGGCTGACCGCCGGGGTAGGCGAGTGAGTCGATCACGTGCGCCTTGATCTCCAGCAGGCCCAGTTCAAAAACCTGAAAGAGGCCGACCGGGCCCGCGCCCACGATGACGGCATCGGTTTCGATGGGGCCGTCGGGCGTGTTGGCGAAGGTCATGCCAGGTTCAGCGAATCAGCTCCGACAACTTGTCGCTGCGGTCTTTCCACTCGTCGTGGTCGGGCAAGGGATCCTTGCGCTTGGTGATGCTCTTCCAGCCCGGCAGGCGGGCGAGCTCGGCGTTGAGCTCGGTCATGTGCTGCTGGTCCTTGGGCAGGTCTTCCTCGGCGTAGATCGCGCTCACCGGGCATTCGGGAATGCACACCGCGCAGTCGATGCACTCATCCGGGTCGATCGTCAGGAAGTTCGGGCCTTCGCGGAAACAGTCCACGGGACAGACGTCCACACAATCGGTGTATTTGCAGCGGATGCAGGCTTCGGTGACAACGTGGGTCATGGTGATGATGGGAATCGGTAGAACCCCGGATTTTAGGGTTTCCCTGAACCCCAGGCAGGCGCAAGCCCCTTGCCTGGGTACGCGTTAAGGACGGAGGGTCTTTCAGAGCACCAGCAAGGCGCCCGAGGTGCGGTGGCTGGCGGTGTCCACCAGCACCAGGGACCCGAGGGTGCGCGAGCGCTCGAAGGGCAGGGTGGCCAGCGGTTCCTGCAGCGCCAGCTCGATGTGGCCGATGGCGTTGGGCTCGAGCTGGCTGGCCTCTTCCTCGGCCAGTGTGTGGATGTCCAGGCGGTGCACGATGCGCTTGATCTTGGCCTTGACCCAGCGGTGGCCATGCAGCGCCCAGTACACGCGGCCGGGCACCAGGGTCTCGTCGTCGAGCCAGGCCACGGTGGCGCGGATCTCGCGGCTGCCGGTCAGGGTGTCCTGCGCTTCACCATCCTCGACGGCCAGCAGCCAGTCGCCGCGCGAGACATCGACCTCGCGGTCGAGCACGATGCCGGCGCTGTGGCCGGCCAGCACGGCCTGGGGCTGGCGCACGTGGTTGAGCACCTGCGCGACCACGGCGGTCTGACCGTTGGGCATGATGCGCACCGCCTGACCCGGCTGCACGCCACCCGTGGCCACACGGCCCCAGAAGACGCGGCGGCCTTGCGAGGTGTCGGACGAGCTGCTGAATTTCTCCACCCATTGCACGGCGAAGGCGAAGGGCAGCGTGTTGTCGGCCGGCGTGACGGGCAGGCCTTCGAGGATATCCAGCAGCGTCGGGCCGCTGTAGCCGCACCAGCCGGCCTGCTCGCTGGCGTCCACCACGTTCCAGCCCTTGAGAGCCGACACCGGCACGGTGGCCGTGACCGGGATGCCGGCCTGCGCGGCGAACTGCCGCAGCGCCGCGGCGATGTGGGCGAAGGCCGTGCGGCTGTCCTCGACGGCGTCGAGCTTGTTGATGGCGAACACCACCGAGGGCATGCGCAGCAGCTTGAGCAGCAGGCTGTGGCGGCGCGTCTGAGGGAGCAGTTGCAGCGCGGCGTCGGCCCAGTTCAGCTTGGTGGCGTCCACCAGCACCACGGCCGCGTCGGCGCTGGAGGCCGCCGTGACCATGTTGCGCGTGTACTGCTCATGGCCCGGGGCGTCGCCGATGATGAACTTGCGCGCTTCGGTGCTGAAGTAGCGGTAGGCCACGTCGATGGTGATGCCTTGCTCGCGCTCGGCCGACAGGCCGTCGGTCAGCAGGGCGAGGTCGGTCTGGCCGTGGCGCTGCACGCCGGCCAGGTGGTCCTGCAGCACGGCCTTGCTGTCGACCAGCAGGCGGCCGATCAGCGTGCTCTTGCCATCGTCCACGCTGCCGCAGGTGATGAGGCGCAGGGCGGAGCGGGTGTCTTGGGCAATGGGAGCGAGTTCAGCGGTGGTCATGGCGATCTTTCTGCGAGAGATATCTGTTCAAGGGTGTCGCGGGTCCGGCTTCGCCGGCCCGCAGACACCGCCCCCAGTGGGGGTGACGCGCCACGGGCGCGGCGCGGGGGCGTCAAAAGTACCCGTCTTTCTTGCGCTTCTCCATCGAGGCGTCGGACGTCTTGTCGTCCATGCGCGTGGCGCCGCGTTCGCTGACCTCGGCGGCCAGCGTCTCGATCACGATGTCGTCGGCCGTGGCGGCCAGGCTCTCCACCGGGCAGGTGCAGGTGATGTCGCCCACGGTGCGGAAGCGCACGTCGCGCACTTCCACGGTTTCGCCGTCGCGCGGCGGCGTGAGTTCGGTCACCGGCACGAGCAGGCCGCGGCGGTCCACCACTTCGCGCTGGTGCGTGTAGTAGATCGAGGGCAGGGCGATGTTTTCGCGCGCGATGTACTGCCACACGTCCAGCTCGGTCCAGTTGCTGATGGGGAACACGCGGAAGTGCTCGCCGGGCTGGATCCGGGTGTTGAACAGCGTCCAGAGCTCGGGGCGTTGCGCCTTGGGTTGCCACTGGCCGAAGCTGTCGCGGTGGCTGAAGATGCGCTCCTTGGCGCGGGCCTTCTCCTCGTCGCGCCGTGCGCCGCCGATCAGCGCATCGAAGCGGAATTCCTCGATGGCTTCCAGCAGCGTGACCGACTGGTGCACGTTGCGGCTCTCGCCTGGATGGGCCAGGCGCACGGTGCCACGCGCCATCGAGTCCTCGACGCTGCGCACGATCAGTTCGGCGCCGAGTTCCTTGGCGCGCAGGTCGCGGAAATCGGTCACTTCGGGGAAGTTGTGGCCGGTGTCGATCATCAGCAGCGGGTAGGGAATGCGGCCGGCGCCGAAGGCCTTCTCGGCGCACTTGAGCATGACCAGCGAGTCCTTGCCACCCGAGAACAGCAGCGCGGGGCGCTCGAAGGCGGCAGCCACCTCGCGCAGGATGAAGATGGTTTCCTCTTCCAGGGCATCCAGGTGGGCGTTGCTCAGGTGGTGATCGCTGGCGTGTTGCAGCGCGGTCTGGATCACGGCGGTTTCGGTGCGGGCGTTCATGCGTGGGTCCGTTCGAGAGGCGATACGAGGGGTTCGGCGGCGGGCTGCACATGCAGGCCGCATTCCTTGGCGCTTTCCTGCTCCCACCACCAGCGGCCGGCGCGGAAGTCCTCGCCGACGCTGATGGCGCGCGTGCAGGGCGCGCAGCCGATGCTGGGGAAGAACTGGTCGTGCAGCGCGTTGTAGTCGAGCTGGTGTTCGGCAATGAAGTGCCAGACATCGCCCCAGGTCCATTCGACGATGGGGCTGACCTTGATGCGCTCGGGCTCCTGCACGATCTCGCCCACTTCGGCGCGCGCGTTGGATTGTTCGCGGCGCAGGCCGGTGATCCAGCCGTCCTGGCCGGCCAGGGCGCGCGCCAGAGGCTCCATCTTGCGGATGTCGCAGCAGGCCTTGCGCAGTTCGATGCTCTGGTACATCGCCTCTTCGCCGTTCTTGCGCACGAAGTGGATGACCGATTCCTGCCTGGGCCGGAACACCTGCACGCTGATGCCGTAACGCTGCTCGATCTTCGGGATCAGCGCGAGCGTCTCGGCGTGCAGCTTGCCGGTCTCCAACACGAAGACGCTGGCCTCGATGCCGGCCAGGTGCATCAGGTGAGTGACCACCATGTCTTCCGCGCCCAGGCTGGAGGCCTGGGTGAGCCTGGGGTGGTTGGCGGCCGTCTCGCGCAGCAGTGCGATGCTGCGCTCGACCTTGGCGGCGAAGTCGGGCGAGGGGCGGTTGTAGAGAGCGATGGCGGTCATGGCTGTGGCTGTGAGACGCTCAGGCGGTGGCGGCGAAATGCGGCGCGGTGTGCACCGCATCGCCCTGGTAGAAGGCAGGGTAGTGCTTCAACAGCGCTTCACCATGGGCGAGGTTCTGGTCGGCGCGCAGCACGGCCTGGCTGAAGCCGCTGCGCTGCATCTGCACCAGCTGGTCGATCAGCACGTCGCCCGTGGCGCGGATCTGGCCCGTGAAGCCCAGGCGGCGGCGCAGCAGGAAGGCCTGGCTGAAGGCTCGGCCGTCGCTGAACTTGGGGAAGTGCAGTTCCACCACGCCGATGCCGCTCAGGTCGGCCTCGCGGGGATCGGCGTCGTTGGCGATCGAGAGGCGTTGCGACTCGGCTTCGGTGGCCGTGAACGTGTCGGCGCTGAAGAGTTGAAGGTTCTGGCTCATGCGGTCTCTCCTCAGGCGGCGGCGCGGGCCGTGCTCGTGCGCACCGCGTTGGCGGCGGTCTTGAACGGGTCGGCACCGGTGCGGCGCAGGGTGTTCACGAAGGTCTCCTGGCCCGTGCGCTGGGCGCGGTAGGTGTCGAGCAGGGCCTCGATCACGTCGGGCACTTCGCTGGCGGCGAAGGACGGGCCGATCACCTTGCCCGGCGTGGCGTCGCCGGAGAGGCGCGTGCCGTCCGAGCCGCCGAGCGTGACCTGGTACCACTCCTGGCCGTCCTTGTCGACGCCCAGGATGCCGATGTGGCCGCTGTGGTGGTGGCCGCAGGAGTTGATGCAGCCGCTGATGTGCAGGTCGATCTCGCCCAGGTCGTGCAGCTCGTCGAGGTCCTTGTAGCGGCCCAGGATGGCCTGTGCCAGCGGCAGCGAGCGCGCGTTGGCGAGGTCGCAGAAGTCGCCGCCGGGGCAGGCGATCATGTCGGTGAGCAGGCCGATGTTGGGCTTGGCCAGGCCCAGGCGGCGCGCCTCGCGCCACAGCTCGGGCAACTGGTCGCAGCGCACCCAGGGCAGCAGCAGGTTCTGTTCGTGCGTCACGCGGGCTTCGCCGGCCGAGAAGCGCTCGGCCAGTTCGGCGGCGCGCTCGAGCTGTTCGGCTGTGGCATCGCCGGGGGCCTGGCCGAAGCGCTTGAAGGACAGTGTGACGGCGCGCAGGTCGGGGTTCTGGTGCGGCTTCACGTTCTGCTGCAGCCACCGGCTGAATTCCAGGTCGTCCTCGGCCGCGGCCTTGAGGATGTGCGCGATCTTGGCGTCGGCGCTCTTGCGGTCGCAGTTGAGTTGCGGCGGCACGAAGAAGGCGCTCACGCGGTCCAGTTCGGCCTGGCTGATGGTGTGCGGCGCGCCGTCCTTCTCGAGGATGTCCTGGTACTCGGCTTCCACCTGGTCGGTGAAGGCCTGGCCTTCGGCCTTCACCAGGATCTTGATGCGGGCCTTGTAGATGTTGTCGCGGCGGCCGAAGCGGTTGTAGGCGCGCACCACGGCTTCGAGGTAGTTGAGGATCTGGTTCCAGGGCAGGAACTCGCGGACCACGCTGCCGATGATGGGCGTGCGGCCCATGCCCCCGCCCACGCGCACCTGGAAGCCCAGGTCGCCGTCGACGTTGCGCAGCAGGCGCAGGCCCACGTCGTGCCAGGGGGTGGCCGCGCGGTCTTCGCGCGCGCCGGTGATGGCCACCTTGAACTTGCGCGGCAGGAAGGCGAACTCGGGGTGCAGCGTGCTCCACTGGCGCAGGATTTCGGCGAAGGGCCGCGGATCGGCCACCTCGTCGATCGCGATGCCGGCAAGCGCGTCGGTGGTGATATTGCGGATGCAGTTGCCGCTGGTCTGGATGCCGTGCAGGCCCACGCTGGCGAGCAGGTCCATCACATCGGCCGAGCGCGAGAGCGGGATCCAGTTGTACTGCACGTTCTGGCGCGTCGTGAAGTGGCCGCAGCGGTCGGGCAGCGTGGGCACTTCGGACAGGCCGGCGTTGGCCTTGCTGACGTCGTGCTCTTCCTTGTGGTCGAAGTCGCGCGCGATCTTCGCCAGCACACGCAGTTGCGGGCTGGAGATCTCGCCGTAGGGCACCGCCACGCGCAGCATGGGCGCGAAGCGCTGCACGTACCAGCCGTTCTGCAGGCGCAGCGGCTTGAACTCGTCGTCGCCCAGCGTGCCGGCTTGCCAGCGGGTCAGCTGGTCCCGGTACTGGGCGGCGCGCAGGTGCACGAACTGGCGGTCAAAGTCGGAATATTGGTACATCGTCTTCGTGGGTCTTCAGGAATCAAAAAGCGATCAGCTTCGTGCCGGCATAGGCCAGCAGCAGCGACAGCGCCGAGCGCACCAGGCGCTCAGGGGTGTGGCGCATCAGACGCGTGCCCAGCCAGATGCCGGGCAGCGAGCCGGCGAGCAGCTTGGCCAGCAGCGGCCAGTCCACCGAGCCCAGGCTCGCGTGGCCCAGGCCGGCGACCAGCGTGAGCGGCACGGCGTAAGCGATGTCGGCGGCCACGATGCGGGGCAGCGGCAACAGGGGAAACAGCAACAGCAGCACGGAGACACCGATGGCGCCCGCACCGACCGAGGTGAGCGTGACGAGGGTGCCGATCACCGCACCGAACAGCACCGGCAGGCTCCAGTGGCGCGCATGCGTGGCCTGGGCCAGCTGGCCTTCGGGCAATTGGCGGGGCAGCTGTTTGCCGCGAGCCGCCTTGTAGAGCATGGCCACCGCCGTCAGCAACAGCGCCACGCCCAGGGTGTTCGTCATCAGCGATTGCACCGTTGCGCTCGTGGGGCCGAGCTGGCGCAGCACCAGCAACGTCAACAGCGCCGCCGGCAGGCTGCCGGCGCTCAGCTGGCCGACCACCCGCCAGGGCACCAGCTTCTGCCGCGCCAGGCTGACCGTGCCGCCCATCTTGGTGAAGGCGGCGAACAGCAGGTCGGTGCCGACCGCCAGGTACGGTTTGACGCCGAAAAAGAAGATCAGGATGGGCGTCATGAGCGAGCCGCCACCCACCCCTGTGAGACCCACGATGAGTCCCACGGCGAATCCGGCCAGGATGATGGCGATGTCAGGCATGGGCGAGACTGTAGAGAGACATCGATATATCCCAAACGATTTTTTGTTCATGGGTATATGCCACCCGGGAATAAACAAATGAGCGATGTGCCGAATCGCACACGAGATGGCCGCTCGTCGTACAACTCCGACCGCACATCGGTCTGCTGGGCGTAACATCCGCGCCATGCAAAAGCAGCGCATCCTGGTCAGCGTGGTCGGTTTTTCCGACGTGGAACGCCATGCGCTGAACACCGTGTTCCGCCTGTCGCAGGAGCGCGAGCTGTCTTACGCCCCCTGGGTGCCCATGGCCCCGCCGGGCGCGGTGATCCCTTCCGGCGTGGCCCAGGTGGCCTTGGTGGATGGCGAAAGCCTGGAGGCCGTGCTGTCGCATGCCAAGGAGATGCCACCCGGGCAGCGCCTGATCTGGGTCGGCCCGGACGCCCCCGAACACGCCTGGCGGGTGCTGGACCGGCCGATCGAATGGGCCGCCGTGCTGCACGACCTGGATCTGGTGTTCGCCGCCCGGCAGGCCGATTCGGGCCTGCTCGATCTGGACGTGACCGCGCCGGCGCCGCTGGACATCGACCTCGAGATGGACACCGGCGAACCCACCGACATGACCCGGCGCGCCCTGGTGGTGGGGGCCGAGGATCAGGAAGGCACCTACCTGCGCACCCGCCTGGCCCTGGCGGGCGTGGGCCATGTGGACGAGGTGGTCGACACCGAGACCGCGCTGGAACTCATGGAGCGCAACCGCTATGTGTGCGGCGTGTTCAACCTGGACGACCACCGCATCGACGTGTGGGCGCTGATGCGCCACTTCGTCGCCCGCAATCCCCAGGCGCTGACCTTGGCGACGACCGAGCTGGCCGGGCCGCTGGCGGGTTGGTGGCGCCGTCGCAGGGTGCGGCGCGACGCGCACCGCGTGGGCATCACGGCCCTGCTGGAGCGGCCGTTCCAGCCGCGCCAGGTGTCCGAGTGGCTGGACCTGATCTGAGCTACTGACGGCGCGCCTGTTTCCAGGCGAAGCGCGCGGGATCGATCGCCCGCAGCAGGTCCTCTTCCACGTCGGGCGTGGCCTCACCCTCCATCTGGGCGGCCAGCTGGTTCGCGCACCAGGCGGCCAAGGTGATGCCGCGCGAGCCCAGCGCGGCCAGCAGGTAGAGCCCGGGCCGGCGAGGGGTGTCTGCCAAGGGCACACGGCCCCGCCGGACACCGGCCGCTGCCATGTGGGCCTTCAGGGCCTCGCCGTCGGGCACCGCACCCACCAGCGGCAGGCGGTCCAACGAGGCGCAGCGCACCTGCGCCCAACCCAGCAGCTCGCCTCGCTGCCAGACCTGCCGCAGGTCCAGCGCCGCGCTCGGGCAGATGGCCTCCAGGCTCTCGGCGTTGCGCTCGTGCGCCTGCTCGCTCAGTTGCGTGCTGTTCTCGCCGCGTTCGTAGGTGGAGCCCATAGCCCAGACGCGCGCCGGCCAGGCGGGCGGCAACCCGGTGTCTTCATAGAGGGGCACGTACACGCCGTTGTCGCGTTGCGGCCGCTCGGCCAGCGGGTCGCCGCTCTGGGCGGCCAGGCTCATCTGGCCCTTGACCGGGCGCAGGGGCAGGGCGTCGGCGTCCATCCAACTGGCGGGGCCGGTCAGCAGGGCATGGCTGCCATAGGCCGTGGCGACCACGGCCACTGGGGCTTCGGCCACGCAGCGGCCGTGGGCATCCAGCGCCTGCCAGCCCACGGCGGAGGGGGCCAACGTCTGCACCGGGGTTTGCCACACGCACGCCAACGTGCCCAGGTTCGCCGCTTCGTCGAGCCAGGCCCGCACCAGGGCGGCCGGGCGCACCAGCGCGGCGGGCCAGCGGCCCGGATCGTGTCCCAGGTTGTCCACCTCGCAGGCTTGCCAGCCCTGGCCTGGTGAAACCAGCCGCTGCAGCTCGGCCAGGGTGGTCGCCACGCCCAGTGCGGACAGCCGCGACAGCGGGGTGGGTGCGCGGGTGACATGGGGGCTCAGCATGCCCACCGGCAGGGCCGAGGCGCCTTGCGCCGGGCCGCTGGCGGCATCGACCAGCGTGAGCCGCCAGCCGCGCCGCGCCAGCACCGCGCAGACCGCGGCGCCCGCCAGGCCGGCGCCGATCACCAGGGCATGGCGGGCTGGGGGTGGGGGCACGGCCCGTGCGGCGGTCAGTTGCCTTCGGGCGGCGGCGGCACGAAACCAGCGGCGGCGTCGGCGCCCTCGCCGAAGAAGTGCTTTTCCATCTGGCGCGCGAGGTACTGGCGCGCGCGCGCGTCGGCCAGGTTCAGGCGGTTTTCGTTGAGCAGCATGGTCTGGTGCTTGAGCCAGGCGGCCCAGGCCTCCTTGCTCACGTTCTCGTACAGGCGCTTGCCCATTTCGCCCGGGTAGGGCGGAAAGTCCAGGCCTTCGGCTTCCTTGCCGAGCTTGATGCAATGAACGGTGCGTGCCATGAGAAACGTCCTAGGAGGTGTGGGTTAGATGGATTGGTTATAACGAACTGAAGAAATAATTCGTTCCCGAACAGACCAATCGTCGGCATGATCCGGGACTCTTTGTTCGTCGGCGCAGTTCGCCGTGGTGGGCGCAAGGCCCCGGGTATCCCGGGCAGCCCGTCACTGTAGCAAGGTTTCGGTGTCCGTCCCGCGAGTGGGGCCGGCCGATCACCCCGCCAGCCGCACGGCCGGCCCGACTTTTTACAATACGGGGTTCGACCCCATCAGGATCTCTCATGAGTGCATTTCTGGAAGAGCGCGTGCTCAGCGTTCACCATTGGACCGATCGGCTGTTCAGCTTCACCACCACGCGCGACACCTCGCTGCGGTTTTCCAACGGCCACTTCACCATGATCGGCCTGCGGGTGAACGACAAGCCCTTGCTGCGCGCCTACAGCATCGTCAGCCCGAACTGGGCCGACCACCTCGAGTTCCTCAGCATCAAGGTGCAGGATGGCCCGCTCACCTCGCGCCTGCAGCACATCCAGGTGGGCGACAGCATCGTCGTGGGCCGCAAGCCCACCGGCACCCTGTTGATCGACTACCTGTTGCCGGCCAAGCGCCTGTACCTGCTGGGCACGGGCACCGGCCTGGCACCCTTCATGAGCGTCATCCGCGATCCGGAAACCTACGAGCGCTTCGAGCAGGTCGTGCTGGTGCATGGCGTGCGCCAGGTCAAGGAGTTGGCCTACCGCGAACTGATCACCGAGCAGCTCAAGCAGGACGAGTTCCTGGGCGAGGCCGTGCAGCAGAAGCTGCTGTACTACCCCACCGTCACGCGCGAGCCCTTCACGCATCAGGGCCGCATTCCGCAACTGCTGGGCGACGGCGTGATCGCCAAGGACCTGGGCATTCCGCCGCTCAACCCGGCCGAAGACCGTGTGATGATCTGCGGCAGCCCCGAGATGCTGCGCGACCTCAAGGCCCTGTGCGAGAAGCGCGGCTTCAAGGAAGGCAACACCACGACGCCGGGCGATTTCGTCATCGAACGCGCCTTCGTGAGCTGAAGCGGGGGAACTTGCGGTGGATCGCCGGGCTCAGTGATCTGTCCCGCCCGGCGGCCGCTTTCTCCCAACTTCAGGATTTCCCTTGATCGCCATCCTTTCCCCTGGCCAACCGTCTCCCCTGACCCAGCACCCCCGCCGCATCCTGGGGCTGGTGGCCGCCGCCTGCGCCGCCATGCTGGCCTTCGGCCTGTACCTGCAGCACGTCGTGGGCCTGGAGCCTTGCCCCATGTGCATCGTGCAGCGCTACGCCCTGGTGGCAGTGGCGCTGGTGGCCGGCGTCTCGGCCCTGTTGAAGGGCCGCGCGGCGCGGCAGGCCGGCATCGCGCTGATGGGCCTGCTCGCGGTCTTCGGTGCTTTCACGGCCGCGCGCCAGAGCTGGCTGCAATGGAACCCGCCCGAGATCATGAGCTGCGGGCGCGACTTCTTCGGCATGATCGAAGCCTTCCCGCTGCGCCGGGCCATTCCCATGATCTTTCGCGGCAGCGGCGACTGCTCGGTGATCGACTGGACCTTCCTCGGCCTGTCGATCGCGAACTGGTCCTTCCTGTGCTTCTCGGCCATCATCGCGCTGGCCGTGGCCCTCTGGGTGAAGCGCCCGGCCGCCTGAGGCCGTCCGGGCCGGCGCCGGCCCTCAGCTCAGCTTCTTCACCAGCACCTGGCTCTTGCGGTCCCAGTTGTACTTGCGCTTGCGCGCCTCCGGCAGCCAGTCCGCGCTGACCTGCACGAAGCCGCGCTTGACGAACCAGTGCATGGTGCGCGTGGTGAGCACGAAGATGCTTTGCAGGCCTTGCGCCTTGGCCCGGGCCTCGATGCGCTTGAGCAACCGTTCGCCGTCGCCCTGGCTCTGCGTGTGAGGTGAGACGGTGAGCGCGGCCATTTCGCCGGTGCGCTCTTCCGGGTAGGGGTAGAGCGCCGCGCAGCCGAAGATCACGCCGTCGTGCTCGATGATGGTGTAGTTGCCCGCGTCGCGTTCGATCTCGGTGCGGTCGCGCTTGACCAGGGTGCCGTCCTTCTCGAACGGTTCGATCAGCGCCACGATGCCGCTCACGTCGTCCATGGTGGCCTCGCGCACGCTCTCGAGTTTTTCGTCCACCACCATGGTGCCGATGCCGTCGTGGGTGTAGATCTCCAGCAGCAGCGCTCCGTCCACCGAGAACGGCAGGATGTGGCTGCGGTCCACGCCGCCTTCGCAGGCGCGGATGCAGTGCTGCAGATAGAACGCGGTGTCGATGGGCTGGGTGGCCGGGGGCAGGGCGGCCAGCATCTTCTTCGCGTCGGCCAGCGGCAGTTCGGTGTCGATGTCGCTTTCCGGGTCGGCCTGATCGACGCGGATGCCCGGCACCTCGGTCAGGAACATCAGCTTGTCGGCCTGCAGCGCGACGGCCACCGAGGTCGCCACGTCTTCCATGGTCAGGTTGAAGGCTTCGCCGGTGGGCGAGAAGCCGAAGGGCGAGAGCAGCACCATCGCACCCATGTCGAGCGTGCGCTGGATGCCGTCGGTGTCCACCTTGCGCACCAGGCCCGAGTGGATGAAGTCCACGCCGTCGATCAGGCCCACGGGCCGCGCGGTGATGAAGTTGCCGGAGATCACGCGCACCGTGGCGCCCGCCATGGGCGTGTTGGGCAGGCCCTGGCTGAAGGCGGCCTCGATCTCGTAGCGCAGCTGGCCGGCGGCTTCCTGGGCGCAGTCCAGCGCCACCTCGTCGGTGATGCGCATGCCGTGCGAGTACTTCGCCTCATGGCCCTTGAGCCGCAGCTGTTCGTTCACCTGCGGCCGGAAGCCGTGCACCAGCACGATGTCCACGCCCATGCTCTGGATCAGCGCCAGGTCCTGCGCCAGCTTCTCCAGTTTGCCGGCCGCGATGGCCTCGCCCGCGATGCCGACCACGATGGTGTTGCCTCGGTGCTTGTGGATGTAAGGCGCGACCGAGCGGAACCAGGGGACGAAGGTGAAGTTGAAGACAGTGGACATGGGGCGGTGGTCAGGCGGGCATGGGGCCGGGCGCGGATAATGGCCGGTTGCCCGATTTTGACCGAAGTTCCCACTTGTCCTCCACGCCGCTGCACATCGAATTCCCGGAAAGCCTGCCCGTCTCTGCGCGCCGCCATGAGATCGAGGCCGCGATGCGCGACCACCAGGTCGTCATCGTCTGCGGCGAAACAGGCTCGGGCAAGACCACGCAGCTGCCCAAGATCGCGCTGGCCATGGGGCGGGGCAAGTGCAACGCGAAACCGGGCCAGCGCGGCCAGCTGATCGGCCACACCCAGCCGCGGCGCATCGCCGCCTCCAGCGTGGCCAAGCGCATCGCCGAGGAACTCAAGACACCGCTGGGCGATGTGGTGGGCTACAAGGTGCGCTTCCAGGACCGCCTGTCCAAGGACGCCTCCGTCAAGCTGATGACCGACGGCATCCTGCTCGCCGAAACGCAGACCGATCCCGACCTGCGCGCCTACGACACCATCATCATCGACGAGGCGCACGAGCGCAGCCTCAACATCGACTTCCTGCTCGGCTACCTGCGCCAGCTGCTGCCGCGCCGGCCCGACCTCAAGGTGGTGGTGACCTCGGCCACCATCGACGCCGACCGTTTCGCGCGCTACTTCGCCTCGGCCAAGGGGCCGGCGCCGGTGCTCATGGTCTCGGGCCGCACCTTTCCGGTGGAGGTGCGCTGGCGCCCGTTCGAGGAAAGCCGCGACTACGACCTGAACAACGCCATCGCCGATGCGGTGGACGAACTCTGGCGCGGCCCGGCCGGCGGCGACATCCTGGTGTTCCTGCCGGGCGAGCGCGAGATCCGCGAGGCGGCCGACCACCTGCGCAAACACCTGAGCCACATTCCCACGCTGCGCAACGCCGAGGTGCTGCCGCTGTTCGCGCGCCTGTCGCAGGCCGAGCAGGACCGCATCTTCCAGGACCACAGCGGGCGGCGCATCGTGCTCTCGACCAACGTGGCCGAGACCTCGCTCACCGTGCCCGGCATCCGCTTCGTGATCGATGCCGGCACCGCCCGCGTGAAGCGCTACAGCTTCCGCCAAAAGGTGGAGCAACTCATGGTGGAGCCCATCAGCCAGGCCGCGGCCAACCAGCGCGCCGGCCGCTGCGGCCGTGTGGCCGACGGCATCGCGATCCGGCTCTACGATGAGGCGGGTTTCGGCGCGCGCCCGGCGTTCACCGACCCCGAGATCCTGCGCAGCTCGCTCGCGGGCGTGATCCTGCGCATGAAGGCCTTGCGCCTGGGCGCGGTGGAAGACTTCGCCTTCATCGAGGCGCCGCAGAAGCGCGCCATCGTCGACGGCTACCAGTTGCTGGCCGAACTCAACGCGGTGGACGAGGCCAACGAGCTCACACCCATCGGTCAGACGCTCTCGCGCCTCCCGCTGGACCCGCGCGTGGGCCGCATGATTCTGGAGGCGCAGCAGCGCGGTGCGCTCGACGAGGTGCTGGTGATCGCCTCGGCCCTGAGCGTGCAGGATGTGCGCGACCGCCCGCTGGACAAACAGGCGCAGGCCGACCAGGCGCACGCCAAGTTCGACGACGAGAAGAGCGAGTTCAGCGGCACGCTCAAGCTCTGGAAATGGCTGGAGGACACCAAGGGTGGCCACGGCAAGGACCACAAGCTCAGCCACCGGCAGTACGAGAGCGTGCTGCGCGAGAACTTCGTCAATGTGCGGCGCGTGCGCGAGTGGCGCGACATCCACAGCCAGCTGCACACCGTGGTGGCCGAGCACCAGTGGAGGCTCAACGACAAGCCTGCCAGCTACGAGCAACTGCACCTGGCCATGCTGGCCGGGCTGCTGGGCAACGTGGGCCAGAAGCACGAAACCGAAGACTGGTACCTGGGCGCGCGCGGCATCAAGTTCCACCGCCACCCGGGCGCGAACCTGAGCAAGCGCCCGGGGCGCTGGATCGTGTGTGCCGAACTGGTAGAGACCACGCGCCTGTTCGGGCGCGGCATCGCCGGCATCGAGCCGCTGTGGCTGGAGCAGGTGGGTGGGCACCTGATCAAGAAACAGCTGCTCGACCCGCACTGGGAGAAAAAAGCCGCGCAGGTCACGGCGCTGGAGCGCGCCACGCTGTATGGCCTGGTGATCTACAGCAACCGCCGCACCGACTACGGCAAGGTGGACCCGGCCGGCGCGCGCGAGATCTTCATTCGCGAGGCGCTGGTGGCCGGCGAGTGGGAGACGCGCCTGCCGTTCCTGGCCGCGAACCAGAAGCTGGTGCGCCAGGTGGCCGAGCTGGAGCACAAGTCGCGCCGGCAGGACGTGCTGGTGGACGACGAGCTGATCTACGCCTTCTACGACCAGCAACTGCCCGCGCACATCTGCAACGGCGCGGCCATGGAGCGCTGGTACCGCGACGCCGTGCGCGAGAACCCCAAGCTCCTGCTGCTCACGCGCGAGGAGCTGATGCGGCACGAGGCCGCCGGCATCACCACGCAGACCTTCCCCAAGACGCTGCGCCTGGGCGGTGTGGACTGCGCCTGCAGCTACCTGCACGAGCCTGGCGACCCGCGCGACGGCCTGTCGGTCACGCTGCCGATCTTCGCGCTCAACCAGGCCAGCGAAGACCGCTGCGACTGGCTGGTGCCCGGCATGCTCAAGGAAAAAGTGCTGGCCCTGCTCAAGACCCTGCACCAGCGCCCGCGCTCGCGCCTGGTGCCCTTGCCGGCGACCGCCGAGCGTTTCGCGCAGGCGCTGTGCGAGCCCGCCACCTTCGGCGCCGGCAACCTGATGGACGCGGTGCTCAAGCTGGTGCGCGAGGCCACGCAGCTCGATATCCAGCGCAACGACATCAAGGTCGACATGCTCAGCGCGCACCACTTCATGCACCTGCGCGTGGTCGACGAACACGGCCGCCAGTTGGGCCAGGGCCGCAACCTGGCGGCGCTCAAGGCCGAGCTGGGCGCGCAGGCGCGCGGTGCCTTCCAGGCCCTGGCCTCGCTCAAGATGGAAGGGTTGCGCGCGGCGCCTGCGCCCGCCGCGCCCGTCAAGGGCGGCCCGGCGCCGGTGGCGGCCAAGGCGGCCGCCGCCAAGGCCCCGGCCGTGAGCGCGGCCCAGCGCCACACCGCCTGGGATTTTGGCGAGCTGCCCGAGCTGATGGAAATCCGCCAGGGCCAGCAGACCCTGATTGGCTTCCCGGCGCTGGTGGACGACGGCGAGGCGGTGCGCATCGAGGTGTTCGACGAACCCGAGGTGGCCCAGGCGCGGCACCGCGAAGGCCTGCGCCGCCTGTGCGCGCTGCAGATCCGCGACGCGCTGAAGTACCTGGAGAAGAACCTGCCCGGCCTGCAGGCCATGGGCGTGGCCTACATGCAGGTGGGCAAGGAAGCGGGCGGTGGTGGCACGCTGGAAGAGTTGCGCTCGCAGATCCTGGAACTCGCGCTGGACCGCGCCTTCCTCGGCGACCCGCTGCCCACCGACGAAGCCGCCTTCAAGCGGCGCGTGGAAGAGGGGCGGGGGCGCCTCACGCTGATCGCCAACGAGATCGCCCGCACGGCCGGCACCGTGCTCACGGAGTACGCCGCCGCCGCGCGCAAGCTCAAGGACAGCAAACCGCCGGCGGACGTGGCCACCGACATCGCGCAGCAGCTGCAACGCCTGGTGCCCAAGCGCTTTCTCCTGCAGACGCCGTACGCGCAGTTGCAGCACCTGCCGCGGTATCTCAAGGCGGTGCAGTTGCGGCTGGACAAGCTGCGCGCCGATCCGGCGCGCGACGCCGCCAAGCTGGCCGAGCTGCGGCCGCAGGATCAGCGCTTCTGGCGGTTGGTGGCCGAGCGCAAGGGCGTGCAGGACGCCCGCCTCCAGGAGCTGCGCTGGCTGCTGGAGGAACTGCGGGTGAGTTTCTTCGCGCAGGAGCTGCGCACCCCCCAGCCGGTGAGCGTGAAGCGGCTGGAGAAGGCCTGGACCCAGCTCAACGCCTGAGCCTGGGCCTCGGGCGAACGGCTCAGTTCGCGGTGAGCGCCACGCGGCCTTCGCTCACGCCCAGGGCGGTGTCGGCGCGCAGCCGCTGCAAGACGGCTTCGGCGTCCTCGCGCGTGGCGAACTGGTTGATGCGCACCTCGTGGCGCCCATCCTTGGCCAGGGTTTGCGCCGGGTAGCCCGCGGTCTGCAGCCGGGTGCGCAGCGCGGCGGCATCGGCCGCGCTGCTGAAGGTGGCCGCCACGGTGCGCCAGCGCCCGCCTTGCAGCAGCACACCGCTGCCCGGCTGCATTTCGGCTTGGCCGATGAATTTGGCCAGCTGGGCCGGCGTGGCCTGGTCGGCCGGTTTTTCCGGCTGGCCGGTGAACACCACCCAGAACGCGCCGGGTTTGTCGAGCTCGATGCCCGGCTTGGCCTCGCGCACCACCTCGACCTTGCCCTCGAACACACATACGGCGTCGTGGGCCGCATCGGTCATGGTCCAGAAGTCGGTGCCGCGGATGCCCACCGTGGCCGTGGCCAGCTCGACGTTGAGTTCGCGCTTGTTGCCCAGGGCCTTGCTGGTGTAGTCGGTGGCGTAGCGGAACACGCCGCTCACGAGTTTGAAGGCGCTCTTCTGCTCGCTGGGCGCGGTGGCGTTGCTGCGGCTGGTGTCCAGCGACTGGATCAGGAACTCGGTCTGCTCCCCCAGCTTGATGGTGCTGCGGTCGTCCATGCGCAGCAGCATGCGCGAGCCGTTGGCGGTGATGGCCTTGTCGTTGGCGCGCAGTTGGGCCCCAGGCTCGGCCGGGCGGCGCTGGCCGTTGCGCTCCACCCAGGCGGGCAGTTGAACGGCTTCGACCACGGTCGTGCTGGGGGTGGCGTGGGCCGGGCCGCTCAAGCCCCAGGCGACAGCGGCGCAGGCCTGCCAAAGCACCGCACGGCGGCTCAGGTTCTTGAGGCGATGGAAAGGGAGGAGGAGGGTCACGGGGAAAGGTCCTTCAGCGATGCGCGAAAAAAAAGCCTGTCCGACAGGCCGCTCGGTGTCCCAAGTTACGTCCATATCGGCGTGCCGGATGCACTTCTTGACGCCGGCATGTGAGAAAAACACGGGTTGACACCGGCGGATGCATGCGTTTCACTGCCCCAAGGTGGCCGGCGCAACGGCCTTTCATCGGAGATGGGCGATGGATCGACGCGAATTCGTGGAAGTGTGCGCGCTCGGCGGTGGCTCGCTGGCGGCGGCGTTGGCGCAGACGGCCTGGGCCGCGGATGCCAAACCGCGTTCGTACGGCCGGGTTCAATTGCTCGACGATGTGGGCAAACCGCTCAAGGCGTCGAACCTGAAACCACAGACCAACTACGTTTTCCACTACCCCTTCGAAGCGACACCGGTGTTCCTGCTCGACCTGGGCAAACCGGCGGCGGCGACCCAGCTGCAGACCCGCGACAAGCAGAGCTACCAGTGGCCGGGGGGCATCGGCCCGCGCAGGAGCCTGGTCGCGTTCTCGGCCATCTGCGCGCACAAGCTGGTGTACCCGACCAAGGACCTGAGCTTCATCAGCTTCCGCAAGGGCGCGGCCACGAATCCGCAGACGCCGAGCAAGGGCAACGACCTGATCCACTGCTGCGCCGACCACAGCCAGTACGACCCGGCGCGTGGCGCCCAGGTGCTCAACGGCCCGGCCGAACAACCCCTGTGCGCGGTGCTGATCGAGCACGATGCGAAGAGCGACACGCTCACCGCCACCGGCACTCTGGGCGGCGAACTGTTCGACGACTTCTTCAAGAAGTACGAGATGAAGCTCAGCCTGGAGGTGGGGCCGAACGCGAAGCAGGCCGTGGCCCGCCAGGCCACGGTGGTCGAACTGGAGCGCTATTGCCGCAACCCCGTGCGGTGCTGAGCCTTACAGGCGCGCCAGGCGTGTGAGGGCTTCGCGCAAGGTGTCGTCCTTCTTCGCGAAGCAGAAACGCACCACGCGCTGGTCGAAACCGTCGCCATAGAAGGCCGAGAGCGGGATGGCGGCCACGCCGATCTCCTTCGTGAGCCACTGGCAGAAGTCGCCCTCGGGCAGGTCGCGCTCTGGCACGGCCAGGGCCGAAATGTCCACGCACTGGAAGTAGGTGCCTTCACCAGGCAACAGGCGAAAGCGCGTGGCGGCCAGGCCTTCGCGGAACAGGTCGCGCTTGCGCTGGTAGAACGCGGCCAGCTCCAGATAGGGCGCCGGGTTGCCCATGTAGGTGGCCAGCGCGTGCTGCACCGGGGTGTTCACCGTGAACACGTTGAACTGGTGCACCTTGCGGAACTCGGCCGTGAGCGCGGCCGGCGCCACCACCGTACCGACCTTCCAGCCGGTCACGTGGTAGGTCTTGCCGAAGCTGCTGACGATGAAGGCGCGCGCGGCCAGGCCGGGGAAGCGCGCCGCGCTCTGGTGCGCCTGGCCATCGAACACCATGTGCTCGTACACCTCGTCGCTGATCAGCAGCACGTCGGTGGGCGCGAGAAGCGCCTGCAGGCGCTGCATGTCGGCCTCGCTCCAGACCATGCCGCTGGGGTTGTGCGGGCTGTTGATGATCAGGGCGCGCGTGCGCGGCGTGATGGCGGCAGCGATGCGGTCGAAGGCGGGCCGGAAGGTGCCGGGCGTGAGCGGCACGCGCACCGCGACGCCGCCGGCCAGCTCGATGTTGGGCACGTAGCTGTCGTAGCAGGGTTCGAGCACGATCACTTCGTCGCCGGGTTGCACCACGGCGAGGATGGCGGTCAGGATGGCCTGCGTGGCGCCCGCCGTCACGGTGATCTCGGTGGCCGGGTCGCAGGCCAGGCCGTAGAGGGCCTGCATCTTGGCGGCCATGGCCTGGCGCAGCGCGAGCGCGCCAGGCATGGGCGGGTACTGGTTGTGGCCGGCCTGCATGGCCCGCGTGACCGCTTCCACCAGGGCTGGGTCGCAGTCGAAATCGGGGAAGCCCTGGCCCAGGTTCACCGCGCCGTGCTCGGCGGCGAGCGAGGACATGACGGTGAAGATGGTGGTGCCGACCTTGGGCAGGCGGGAGGCGAGGGCGGGGGTGCGGGGCGGGAGGGAACTCATGGGGTCACAGCTCGTAGTCGTCCGGGGTGCCGCTCATGGCGCGCAGGATGAGGTCGCGCGAGAGGCGGTCGCTCAGCAGTTCGGCGAAGCGCAGCACGAAGTGGCGCAGGTAGGTGCCGCGCTTGAAGGCCACGCGCGCGAGGTTGTGGCCAAACAGTTGCGCGGCGGGGCGGGCCACCAGGTCGGGGGTCTGGTTCTCGCCCTGCATGGCCATCTCGGCCACGATGCCCACGCCCATGCCCAGCTTCACATAGGTCTTGATCACGTCCGAGTCGATCGCCTCGAGCACGATGTTGGGTTGCAGGTGGCGCAGGGCGAAGGCCTGGTCGATCCGGGTGCGGCCGGTGAAGCTGGGGTGGTAGGTCACCAGCGGCACCTGGGCCAGGTCGTCGAGCGTGATGCGCTCGCGCTCCAGCAAGGGGTGGTCGAACGGCAGCACCAGCACGTGCTGCCACTCGTAGCAGGGCAGCGTGACCAGCTCGGGGTAGTTCACCAGCGATTCGGTGGCCATGCCGATCTCGGCCACTTCCTCCATCAGCATCTTGGCCACCTGGTCGGGCGAGCCCTGGTGCAGGCTGATGCCGACCTTGGGGTAGGCCTGGCGCAGCGCGGCCACCGGCCCGGGCAGCACGTAGCGCGCCTGGGTGTGGGTGGTGGCGATGGACAGCGTGCCGCTGTCCTGGGCCGAGTACTGCTCGCCGATGCGCTTGAGGTTGTTGACCTCGCGCAGGATGATGTCGATGCTCTTGAGCACCTGCTGGCCCGGCTCGGTCACGCGCTTGATGCGCTTGCCGTGGCGCGCGAAGATCTCGATGCCGAGCTCGTCTTCCAGCTCGATGATGGCCTTGGAGACGCCGGGCTGCGAGGTGTGCAGGGCCTTGGCGGCCTCGGTGAGGTTCAGGTTGCGGCGCACCGCCTCCTGCACGAAACGGAACTGGTGCAGGTTCATGCGGCGGTCTCCAGCGCGATTTGGGCGAGCAGGGCGGTCAGACGGGGGTCTTCGCCAGCGGCGGGCAATTGTTCGAAGGTCACGGTGGGGTGTGTGGCGGCCAGCTGGGCCATCAGCACCGGCAGGTCTTCACGGGCGTGCTTGCCCATGCCGAAGAAGAGGGGCAGCACGCGCACCCGCGTCACACCCTGGGCCACCAGCTGGCGCGCCGCCGTGGCGATGTCGGGTTCGCTGAGTTCGAGGTAGGCGCAGGACACCACGGCCGAAGCGTCGCGGCGCGCGATCTGCTGCGCCACCGACTCGACCGGCTGGCGCCACAGGGGGTCGCGCGACCCATGGGCGAAAACGATCACACCGAGCATGGCCGCTACCTCCGAAGCACCAGCCACCCGAAGGCGCCGAGCGAGAACACGGAGTAGATCAAGGCCGGCGAGGCCGCGGCCAGCCAGGGTTGCCACTGGTTGAGGTTGCCGATGTAGCCGAACACGTTGTTCAGCAGGAAGAAGCTGATGCCGATCATCACGCCGCCGAAGACGTAGCCGGTGATGCTGCCCGAGCGGAAGTGCAGGTAGGCGAAGGGCAGCGCGAGCACCACCATCACCAGACAGCTCAAGGGGTAGAACACCTTGCGCCAGAACTCGATCTCGTAGCGCTGCGCCGTCTGACCGTTCGCCTCCAGGTGGCGGATGTAGCCGAACAGGTCGGCCGTGCGCATGCGCTCGGGTTTGAGCAGCGCCACGGACACCATCTCGGCGTTGATGCCGCTGGGCCAGCGCAGGGTCTCGAGCGCTTCGCGCTGGATGCGGCCGGAGGCCTGCCCGGCGGTGTCGAATTCGCGGCGCTGCACCTGCCGCAGGGTCCAGGAGTCGTCCACCTCGATCTGCCCGGTCTGGGCGTGCAGCGTGGAGACCAGGAAGCCCTGGTTGTTGAACTCGAAGATGCGCACATTGCCCAGCTCGCCCTGCGGCGACATGGAGCCCACATTGACCGAGAAGTTGCTGTAGGGCTGCTTTTCCTTGAGCCAGGCGCCGGTCTGGCCCAGGCTGATGTTGCCTTGGTAACGCGCCTTGAGCAGCTGGGCCGTCTTGTCCGAAAGCGGCGCCAGGTAGTCGCCGATGGCGAAGGTGAGCACCACGAACACCGCGCCCAGGCCCAGCAGCATCCGCAGTGCCCGCCACGGGCCCAGGCCGCTGGTGCGCAGGATGGTGTATTCCGAGCCCTGGGCCAGGCGCGCGAGCACGAAGACGGAGCCGATCAACACGGCAATCGGCAGCAGCTCGTAGATCCGGCTGGGCATGAGCAACCCCACGTAGAGCAGGGCATGCGGCACTTCGTAGACCAGCGAGGGGTCGAGCGCCGAGGGCTTGCCCAGCGCGGGCAACTCGTCGACGAAGTCGAAGAAGAAGAACAGCGAGAGGAAAGCCAGCAGCACGAAAGTCACGGCCGCGAACACTTCGCCATAGATGAGACGGCGGATGGTTTTCATGCGCCCGCTCCCACGGCGGCGCTGCGCGCCGTGCGCCGGGCGCTGAGCCAGCCGCGCACGCTCAGGTTGTAGTGGCGTTTGAAGAACCACAGCACGGTCAGCACGAACACGCCGCCATGCAGGCCGACCATGTAGCCGCCCAGGCTGAAGAGGCCGCTGGCCACCCAGCTCTGGCCCAGGTTGAGCAGGTTGTAATAGAACACGAAGGCGAACAGGGTGAAGAACAGGTTGCCGCCGCGACCGGCGCGCGGGTTGCCGGTGGTGGTGGCCACGGCGATCAGCACGAAGTTCATGGCGGTCAAGGCCATGCCGATGCGCCAGCCCAGTTCGCCGAGGTTGGCGCGGGTGGGGTCGCGGATCAGGTCCCAGCTGTTGCGGGCCTTGAGGGCTTCGCCGCGCTGGCTGATGGCGGAGGAGCCGATCTGGGTGCCGTATTCCTCGAACTCGCTCACTTTCAGGCTGCTCTGGTCGGCCGGCGTTTCCAGGCGCTGGCCGTTGTTGAGCATCAGGATCTGCTGTTCGTTGAGCCACTCGATGCGGCCCGAACGCGCCGAGGTCACGGTCTCGCGGCCGTCGTTTTCGGTGCTGGAGATGAAGATGTTGCGGCCCTCGGTGCCGTCCGCCGTGTCCTTGTCGATGAAGAACACGCGACGCCCGCTCGACGACTCCTGGAACTGCCCGGGCGCCACGCGCTCCAGGTCACCCCGGCGCTCGAAGCGGTCGCGCAACTGGTCGGTCTGCGCATTGGCCCACGGCCAGACGAAGAACACCATCAGCGTGATGACCACCAGGATCGGCCACGAGAAGCGCATCACCGGCCGCAGAAAGCCCCCGAGCGAGCGGCCGCTGGAGAACCAGATGATCATTTCGCTGTCGCGGTACATGCGCGAGAGCGTGAAGACGATGGCGATGAAGAGCGCCAGCGTGAGGATGGTGGGCATGCGGCCGATGACGGTGTAGCCCAGCACCAGCGCGATCTCCTGCGGGTCGACGCTGCCTTTCGAGGCCAGGCCCAGCGTGCGGATCAGCAACATCGTCAACACGATGGTGAACAGCACCACCAGCGTGGCCCCGAAGCTGCGTGCCAGCTCTTTGCGGATGGAAGAATGGAATAACATCGATCGAGAACAGGAAAACACGATTATGGACTTCGAACTCAAATCCCTTTCGCCCACCCAGGCCGCCCAACTGAGCGCCGACGCGCTGCTGGTGCTGGTGCCCGACACCGCGGCCCCCGGCAAGGCTGCCGGCGGCGCCCTGCAGGAGCTCGTGGCCAGCGCCACGAAACTGGGCGACCTGGACGCGGGTGTGGCCAAGCAACTGGCCTGCTACCGCCCTGTGGGCATCAAGGCCCCGCGGGTGGTGCTGGTGCGGGTGGGCGACGGTTCGGCCGCCTCGGTGCGCAAGGCCGTGGGCGCGGGCATGGGCTCGCTCAAGCAGCCCGGCATCAAGAAGCTGGGCCTGGTGCTCAGCCTGTTCGATGCGAACGACGACGCCGTGCGCGCCGCCGTGCAGACCTGTGCGGACGCGACCTACACCTACACCACCACCAAGCCCTCGGCCAAGGCCCGCACGGTGCAACAGGTGGTCGTGGGTGTGGAGAACGCGGCGGCCGTGCGCGGTGGTTTCGAGACCGGCCGCGCGCTGGTGACCGGGGTGGAGTTCGCCAAGGAATGGGCCAACCGCCCGGCCAACCACGCCACGCCCACCATGTTGGCCGAGGCGGCCCGCAAGCTGGGCCGCAAGCCCGGCCTCAAGGTGGATGTGCTCGGCCCGAAACAGGTCGAAGCCCTGGGCATGGGCTCCTTTCTCGCCGTGGCCAAGGGCTCGGCCGAACCGCTGCGCTTCATCGTCCTGCACTACAACGGTGCGGCCAAGACCAGCGCCCCCGTGGTGCTGGTGGGCAAAGGCATCACCTTCGACACCGGCGGCATCTCCATCAAGCCGGCGGCGGAGATGGACGAAATGAAGTTCGACATGGGAGGCGCGGCCAGCGTGCTCGGCACCTTCGCCGCCCTTGCCGAGCTCAAGCCCGCCATCAATGTGGTGGGCCTTATCCCCAGCTGCGAGAACATGCCCGACGGCATGGCCGTGAAACCGGGCGACGTGGTCACCAGCATGAGCGGGCAGACCATCGAGATCCTCAACACCGATGCGGAAGGCCGCCTGATCCTGTGCGATGCGCTCACCTACGCCGCGCGTTTCAAGCCCCACAGCGTGATCGACATCGCCACCCTCACCGGTGCCTGCGTGATCGCCCTAGGGGGCGTGCGTTCGGGGCTGTTCTCGACCCGCGACGACCTGGCCCAGGCCCTGCAGAAGGCCGGCGACACCGCGCAGGACCTGTGCTGGCGCCTGCCGCTGGACGATGAGTACGCCGAAGGCCTCAAATCGAACTTCGCCGACATGGGCAACGTGGCCGGGCGCGCGGGTGGCGCCATCACCGCCGCCAAGTTCCTGCAGAAATTCACCGCTGAGCTGCCCTGGGCCCACCTGGACATCGCTGGCACCGCGTGGAAGAGCGGGGCGGCCAAGGGCTCCACGGGGCGGCCGGTGCCGCTGCTGTTGCAGTACCTGATCGACCAGGCCGCGGCGGTGGCGCCGAAGAAGGCCCCCAGAACCCGCAAGGCCTGAACACGGCGCGCAGCATGACCGAGGTGGCCTTCCATTTCAACGCACCCGACAAGCTGGGTTACGCCTGTCGCCTGCTGCGCAAGGCCTACCTGCGTGGCGCGCGGGTGATGGTGCTCGTGGAAGAGCGGGAGCGGGCGGCGCTGGATGTGGCGCTCTGGACCATGGCCAACGGCGAGTTCATCCCCCACAGCGGGCCGATGGACCCCGCGCATGTGAAGTCCCGCTCGCCCATCCACCTCGCCAGCGAGGTCTCGGCAGCCAACGGGGCCACGGTGCTGGTGAACCTGCGCCTGGACATGCCGGCCGGCTACGAAGGCTTTGCGCGCGTCATCGAGGTGGTGACCGGGGATCAGGAAGACCGCGGACACGCGCGCGACCGCTGGAAGCTTTACAAGGCGCAGGGCATCGAGCCCCAGCGGCACGATCTCCAGCTGGCGCCTCAGGACTGACGCCCGCGCACCTGCGCCAGAGCAGCATGCGCCGGCCTTATGGGTCATTCAACGGCGTGATGCGACTTTGGGAAAACCCTCGTTCCTTCCCACAGGCGCTGCGCGATGCGAAATCCGCTGGTTTTTTGGAGTATCTTTATGGGCGTGGAGAAAAAAAGTTCCCTCCGCATTCCAACTTCCATCCTTTTCCGAGGAAAACCATGCAACTGAACACCAAACTGGCCGTCATCGCGGCGGCTGTCGCACTTGCCGCTTGCGGCAAAAAAGAAGAGGCCGCACCCGCAGCCGCTCCTGCCGCTGCCCCCGCTGCCGCCGCTCAGGTCATCAAGATCGGTCACGTTGGTCCCACCAGCGGCGCCATCGCCCACCTCGGCAAGGACAACGAGAACGGCGCCCGCATGGCGATCGAGGAGCTCAACGCCGCTGGCCTGACCATCGGTGGCAACCCGGTCAAGTTCGAACTGCTGGCGGAAGACGACGCAGCGGATCCGAAGCAAGGCACCGCCGCCGCCACCAAGCTGGTGGATGCCAAGGTCGCTGGCGTGATCGGCCACCTGAACTCCGGCACGACCATCCCGGCCTCGCAGATCTACAACGACGCTGGCATTCCCCAGATCTCCCCCTCCGCCACCAACCCCAAGTACACCCGTCAGGGTTACGCTGGCGCGTTCCGCGTGGTGGCTGACGACGTGCACCTGGGTGGCACGCTGGGCAAGTACGCCGTGGAATCGCTCAAGGCCAAGAGCGTGGCCGTGATCGACGACCGCACCGCGTATGGCCAGGGTGTGGCCGACGAGTTCGAAAAGGGCGTGGCTGCTGCGGGCGGCAAGGTGGTAGGCCGTGAGTTCACCAACGACAAGGCGACCGACTTCAACGCCATCCTGACCACCCTGAAGGCCAAGAAGCCCGACGTGGTGTTCTTCGGCGGCATGGACGCCGTGGCCGGCCCGATGCTCAAGCAGATGAAGCAGCTCGGCATCAACGCCAAGTTCATGGGTGGCGACGGCATCTGCTCGACCGAGCTGCCGAAGCTGGCCGCCGACGGCTTGGCCGACGACCAGGTGTTCTGCGCTGAAGCCGGTGGTGTGGAAGGCGAACAGAAGGAAGGCATGGAGAAGTTCCGCGCCGACTTCAAGGCCAAGTTCAACGCCGACGTGCAGGTCTATGCCCCGTACGTGTACGACGCCACGAAGGTGCTGGTCAACGCCATGGTCACCGCCGGCTCGGCCGACCCCAAGGTCTACCTGCCCGCGCTCAAGGCCACCAACTACAAGGGCGTGACCGGCAACATCGCCTTCGACGAAAAGGGCGACATCAAGAACGGTGCCCTGACGCTCATGACCTACAAGGGCGGCAACCGCACCACCCTGGCCGTGATCCGCTGATCGGCCAGTTCCCCGGACGGGAAGGCCTCTCAGGAGGCCTCCTGTAACAAAAAAGCCACCGCACGCGGTGGCTTTTTTTCGTCTGGACCCGGCGTGGGTGCAGTCCTACAGGGAAGGGGGGCCTCAGCCGACACTCGGACCACTGAAGGATTTTTAGACTGGTTGTGCGTGGCGATCCTGCCCGCAACCCATTTCTTTTCTGGAGATTTCGCATGAGCAACCAAGGCAAGTCCAACCAGCAGCAACAGCAGAACCCGAACCAGCAACAGCCTGGCAGCCAGAACAACCCCAATCAGCAGCAACAGCAGCCGAACCCCAATCAGCAGCAACCCGGCAGCCAGAACAAGCCGGGCCAGCAGCAACAGGCACAACCCGGCCGCGATGACAGCCGCAAGTCGCCGCAGCAAGGCGGCAACCAGGCGGACAACAACGATCCGTCGCGCAAGCAACAAGGCGGCAACAACCCGCAACGCGGTTGATCGGCTGAGACGAGGAATGCCCGGCCTCGGCCGGGTTTTTTATGCAGGAGATCCCCATGGACAACATCTACGAAGCCCTCCGTGAAAGCCACGAGACGCAGCGCACGCTGTGCCGGCGGCTGGTGCGCACCAAGCCCGAGGATCCCCGCGCCCAAGAGATTTTCAAGGCACTGCGCATCGAACTGGCGGCCCACGCGGCCGCCGAAGAGCGCTATCTGTACGCCCAGATCCTGTTTGACGACATGGGGCTGGACTCGTCGCGCCACGCCTTGCACGAGCACCACGAGATCGATGAATGCGTCGAGGCCCTGGAAGACGCGCGAAATAAGCCCGAGGCCTGGCCGGAGCTGGCGAAGAAGCTGTCTCACGAAGTGCACCACCACCTGCGGGAAGAAGAGCGCAAGTTCTTCCAGCTCTCCGGCAAGATCTTGAGCGACAGGCAAAAAGTCAGCCTCGCCTCGCAGTACCGGTCCGACCTCGACCGGATGCGCGACGTGGTGGCCTGAACTGATCCCGAGGGTAAAACCCCTGGCCTGCGTGGAATGCTGCGTTGCAGCAAGATCGCGGGAATGTCCGCCACTTCCTCCCTGGCCCCCACGGGCGACGCCGCCACCCATCCTGCTTTCCGCTCCACCGTCTGGGCCCTCGGGCTCGGCGGTTTTGCCATTGGCACGGGCGAGTTCGTCATCATGGGCCTGCTGCCCGAAGTGGCCACCACGCTGCAGGTCAGCATCCCCCAAGCCGGCCATGTGATCAGCGCCTACGCGCTGGGCGTGGTCGTCGGGGCGCCTTTGCTGGCCGTCCTCACCGCCCATTGGCCCCGGCGCCTGCTGCTCGTCGTGCTGATGGTGCTGTTCGCCCTCGGCAACCTGGCCAGCGCGGCGGCGCCCGGTTACTGGAGCCTCAACCTGCTGCGCTTCATGGCGGGCATGCCGCACGGCACCTATTTCGGTGTGGCCTCCCTCGTCGCCGCCTCGCTGGTGCCGCCGGGGCGCCGGGCGCAGGCCGTGGGCCTGATGATGCTGGGCCTGACCGGCGCCACGCTCATCGGCGTGCCCGTGGCGGCCTGGCTGGGGCAGCACTGGGGCTGGCGCAGCGCCTTTGTGCTGGTGGGCGTGATCGCCTTGCTGGCCAGCGTGATGATCCACCGCGCGCTGCCGAACCTGCCGGCGCCCGAAGGGGCGAGCCCCTTGCGGGAGCTGGCCGCGCTGAGCAACCCCCAGGTCTGGCTCACGCTGGGCATCGGTGCCATCGGCTTTGGCGGCATGTTCGCGGTGTTCAGCTACATCAAGCCGACGCTGATCGAAGTGACCGGCCTCTCGCTCGGCGCCATACCCCTGGTGCTCGCGCTGTTCGGCGTCGGCATGATCGCCGGCAACCTCGTGGGCGCGCGACTGGCCGACAAGGCCTTGCTGCCCACCATCGGCGGCACCCTGGTGTGGTCGGCGCTGGTGCTGCTGCTCATGCTCGTGACCGCGCCTTACGCCGCCGCCGTGTCGCTCAACGTGCTGCTGGTGGGCACCGTGGTGGCGCTGGCACCGGCGCTGCAGATCCGCCTGATGGATGTGGCCGGTGAAGCGCAAGCACTGGCCGCCGCGCTCAACCACTCCGCCTTCAACCTGGCCAACGCCCTGGGCGCGTGGCTGGGCGGGCTGGCGATTGCCGGCGGCCTGGGCTGGACATCGACAGGCTGGGTGGGCGCCTTGCTCGCCGTGGGCGGGCTGGTGGTCTTTACCGCCTCGATCTGGCAACAGCGGCGCGGCGGCAAGCCACGCCTGCCCGTGGCGGCCTCGCAGGCCTGACCGGCCCCTAGGCCGGGTTCTCCTCCAGCACGCCGCACGCCGGGTCACGTTTCGGCCTGTCCTTCCCGGTGGATCGGGTCAGACCGTCGTCGTCATCCTTCAGGGGCTCCAGGTCTTCGTCCTCGAAAACGCAGTACATCGATGGCGGCAGGGCCTCCATGGTGTCCGCGTCTCGAATGTGAAGAGGACCACCCAGCGAGATGGTTTTCCATGGGAAGAGACCCGCGACCCACCGCCCTGAACCACCCCACTCCTCGCTGGGAAAATGCGGGCCGACGACCAGGACGATGGCGCCCTTGTTCCTGCTTTCGCCAATCACTCTGGCGCGCTGCCCCGGTTTGCAGCGGCGGCTCATGGCGCTTCTCCCGCGAAGATGGATGCATCGGGTGTGCTGAGCTTGTCGAGCTGGGCGTAGAAGGAAGGATCGGCCGCGCGGATGACCGCCCGGTGCGCCTCCACGATCTGCGCATGCCGCTCGGCGTCAAAGATCACCTCGCCCTGCACCAGCGCCTCGATGATCGCGTCCACCGCCATCAAGGCGGACTCCTTCGTCTCGGTGCTGAACCTGTAGCCGTGCCAGCTCTTTTCCTCATCCAGACGCCTGAGGAAAACGATGTCCGTCAACTCGCGGATGCTGGAGGCGGCTTCACACACGAACTGCCGCTCTGAGCCGGGCATCCGCTCGAGTTCGCGCCTGGCGAGTTCGGCCTTGCATCTGGCGACGCTCCGCGCCTGCTCCACGCGGCGCTTCTCGCGGGCCTCAGCCCTGCGCTGCAGAAGCTCGCCACGCGGCAGGCCGACACACACCAACCATGGCATGTCGGCATCGTTGCGTCGGCACACGCGGAGGTAGGTCTCATCCATCCGGCAGTGGCGAGACATCACCACGCCGCCCAGGTAGGACACGCTCCGTTTGCCCTCAGGCGGGAACTGCTCGGGCCTGACCAGACCGGCCGCCATCAGATCCTCGGCCTTGCCGATGTACACGTCGAAATTTGTCTCCTCGATCTTCTGGATGGAGGAGAGGAGTTGGCTGACTGACATGTCGCATCCCCCCTCACAGCGCCGCACGGGCGGCTTTGCGAATCGGGTCGCGGTGGATGCAGCGCGCGGGGCGGGCGCGACGGATGCGCGCTGCGCGGGTTTGGGCAATGTCGACGACATTGCTCGCGGTCTTAGAATCGGTCTTAGCCATGATGTGCGGTCCTTCCAAGGTTGTTGCACGTTGTGGTCAGACGGTCCTTGGTGTTAGCGCACCTTGGGCCGTCGCTTCTTGTGCCGCTGATTTGCTTCTCCTGCATCGCAGGAAACTCCGCCCAGCGGCGCTGGCGCTATTCCTTGGGTAGTTTCGCCTTATCGATGCGATCGCGTACCCACGGCGCACCGCCCAGTTTGGCCAGCTTGGTGCGTTGCAGATCGGACATCTTGATGGTGACAGGTTGCATCGCGTCGCTAACTTCCTTTGGCTTGCGGCCACTGCCTTCACGGGCGCCGCCTCTACTTGGTTTGCTGCTTCCCATTTTGATTAATGGTATTCCTAAAAATCAAATAATGCAAGATGTTTGAGTAAGCTTCGATGATCGATACGGAAACCCTGAACCCGGTTCTGGGTGGTGCGTTCGGTCGTAGGGCCTACGCAGGTAAGAAGGCCATCTTGTCGTAGAGGTCCGCATGTCCGGGTTTCAGTAGGATATGAAGTGGGAGATGCTTCAACATTCTGTAGCGTTCAACAAGCGGCTTTGTGTTTTCGCCATGAACTGTGAGGCAGTTGTAGAACATCAGAGTGAGCTCTTGAGTGGATAGCTGTGCTCGCAGGAATGCTCGATACCTCATCTGATCCACATGCGGACTTTCGTCAACAAATGTTGTCTTCCGCTGAAAACTGACCCAGTTAGAGCTGCAATTTCCATTTAAAGCTGACCCACGTAAGAACCCTATCCTGCTGCTTTTGGCAGCAGGAGATTTCAGGAGTGATAGACGTGGCGACACTGAGTGTCATAAGACGCTGGGCACTGCGCGAGCAGATGTCCATCCGCGAGATCTCCAGGCGTACAGGCCTGGCTCGCAACACCGTTAAGAAGTACCTGCGGGCGGGCGATGAAGAACCCCGCTACGCCAGGCGTGCGAGCTCCAGCAAGCTCGATCCATTCGCCGACAAACTTTCAACCTGGCTGTCGATCGAGGCAACAAAGTCGCGCAAACAGCGGCGCACTTTGCTGCAGCTCCACACACTCAGAGATACCAACAGGAAAATCTGGCTGTCAGCGAACGAAAAGAACCCTGAAAAACAAAAAGCCCCGCTCTCCAATGAAGAACGGGGCTTTTAGGGTGTTGCCTGAGATCCTTTGAAAGGGTCCGAGACTCATTAATGGCGGAGAGGGCGGGATTCGAACCCGCGGTGGGGATTAGCCCACACACGCTTTCCAGGCGTGCGACTTAAACCACTCATCCACCTCTCCGCGAAGCCTGCGATTGTAGCAGGCCATTGCGCCCTTTATCCCGCCCGGCTGCCGTCGGCGGTCTTGTTGTGCCAGGCGTGCTGCAGCAACACCTCCAGCGACACATATTCCAGGGCCGCCGCGTGCGTGCTGTCCAGCACCACGGGCGGGGCGACGCCCGCGCGCAGGGCCTCCAGCCAGCGTTGCACACAGAGGCACCAGCGGTCGCCGGGCTTGAGGCCGGCGAAGCGCCATTGCGGGCGCGGGGTGCTCAGGTCGTTGCCGTGCTCTCGCGAGAAGTCCAGAAACGCCGCCGTGACACGGGCGCACACCACGTGCGTGCCGTGGTCTTCGGCGTCGGTCTCGCAGCAGCCGTCGCGGTAGAAGCCGGTGAGCGGGTCGTAGGAGCAGGGCACCAGCGGGCCGCCCAGCACGTTGCGCGACAAGGTCATGGTGGCGGCTCCGTGGTGAGGCTGGCGTTGCGTCAGGCGTTGGTCTTGCCCACGCCGACCATCTTCATGGCCGAGGTGATCAGCGCCGACACCTCGGTCATGTTGCTGGGCACGATGAGCGTGGTGGTGGCGTCGGCGGCGACCTTGCCGTAGGCCTCCACGGCTTTCTCGGCCACCTTGAGCTGCACGGCTTCCTGGCCGCCCGGCTGGCGGATGGCTTCGGCCACCTTGCGAATGGCTTCGGCGTTGGCCTCGGCCACCGCGAGGATGGCGGCGGCTTCACCTTGGGCGTTGTTGATCTCGGCCTGCTTTTCGCCTTCGGAGCGGGCAATGAAGGCTTCGCGCTCGCCGGTGGCGATGTTGATCTGTTCCTGGCGGCGGCCTTCGGACGCCGCGATCAGGGCGCGCTTCTCACGCTCGGCGGTGATCTGCGACTGCATGGCGCGCAGGATGGCCTCGGGCGGCGTGAGGTCCTTGATTTCGTAGCGCAGCACCTTCACGCCCCAGTTAAGCGCGGCTTCGTCGATGGCCGAGACCACCTGCGCATTGATCATGTCGCGCTCTTCGAAGGTCTTGTCGAGTTCCAGCTTGCCGATGACCGAGCGCAGCGAGGTCTGGGCCAGTTGCGTGACGGCGACGATGTAGTTGGACGAGCCGTAGCTCGCGCGCATCGGGTCGGTGACCTGGAAGTACAGGATGCCGTCCACTTGCAGCTGGGTGTTGTCGCGCGTGATGCAGACCTGGCTGGGCACGTCCAGCGGGATTTCCTTCAGGCTGTGTTTGTAGGCCACCTTGTCGATGAAGGGCACCAGGAAGTTCAGGCCCGGCGCGAGCGAGGCGTGGTACTTGCCCAGGCGCTCCACCACCCACGCGTTCTGCTGCGGCACGACCTTGATGGACCGTGTGATGAAGATGACGGCGATGATGAAGAGGAGGATGGCAATTTCCATGGCAATGGCTTCTCAGAAAGGTTTCAGGAGGGGCGAGGGTAGCGCATGCGTGTTCGCGCTCAGACCTTGTCGACCAGCAGGCGGTTGCCCACGAGCTCGGCCACGCGGTAGGCGCCTGGGGTGGGCGGGTTGCCCGGGCGCTGGATCACGGTCCATTGCGCGCCACGGTATTTCACGCTCGCGGTGCCGTCGGCGTGCCATTCGTCGATCTGCAGCACCTCGCCGATGTCGAGGTTGACGCTGCGCATGGCGCGCACCGAGGGGTCGCCGGCACCGCGTTTCTTGATGAAGTACCAGCCCACCACGGCGGCAGAGCCGACCACCGCCGCCGCGATCAGCTCCATGGTGGTGCCCAGGCCTGCGTGTGCCGCGAGCGCGCCTGCAGCCAGGCCCACGGCGAGCATCAGCAGGTAAAAGGTGCCTGTGAAAAGCTCCAGCGCGACAGCAGCGCCGGCCAGCAGCCACCACACGGTTGAGTCCGACATGAATACTCCTGTCTTCAGAATGCCAAGGGAACCCGGGCGCGGCCCAAGGGTCTGGCCAGAAGGAATGTCTGGCTTGCGCCACATTCTGCGACAAAAGGCCGGCGCGTTCCGCAGGGAGACACGCGATTTCCGTACACTTCGCGCCTGCTTTGCCACCGTTGGGGTCCCCGCCGATGGTGCCCTTCCCCCGTAGCCGGCTGAACACGGCTGGAGAATCTCACATGAAATTCCGCTTTCCCATCGTCATCATCGATGAGGACTTCCGCTCGGAGAACACTTCGGGCCTGGGCATCCGCGCGCTGGCACAGGCCATCGAAGTCGAAGGCTTCGAGGTGGTGGGCGTGACGAGCTATGGCGACATGAGCCAGTTCGCGCAGCAGCAGAGCCGGGCGAGTGCCTTCATCCTGTCGATCGACGACGAGGAGTTCAGCCACGGCGACGACATCGACCCCGTGGTGCTGAACCTGCGCAGCTTCATCGACGAGGTGCGCCGCAAGAACGCCGACGTGCCGATCTACATCTACGGCGAGACCAAGACCAGCCGGCACCTGCCCAACGACGTGCTGCGCGAGCTGCATGGCTTCATCCACATGTTCGAGGACACGCCGGAGTTCGTGGCGCGCCACATCATCCGCGAGGCCAAGAGCTACCTCGAAGGCATTCAGCCGCCGTTCTTCAAGGCTTTGCTGGACTACGCGGAAGACGGTTCTTACTCGTGGCACTGCCCGGGGCACTCGGGTGGCGTGGCCTTCCTGAAGAGCCCGGTGGGCCAGATGTTCCACCAGTTCTTCGGCGAGAACATGCTGCGCGCCGACGTGTGCAATGCGGTGGAAGAACTGGGCCAGCTGCTGGACCACAACGGCGCGATCGGCGCGAGCGAGCGCAACGCGGCGCGCATCTTCAACGCCGACCATTGCTTCTTCGTCACCAACGGCACGTCCACCTCCAACAAGATGGTGTGGCACCACACGGTGGCGCCGGGTGACGTGGTGGTGGTGGACCGCAATTGCCACAAGTCCATCCTGCACAGCATCATCATGACGGGCGCGATCCCCGTCTTCCTCAAGCCCACGCGCAACCACTACGGCATCATCGGCCCGATCCCGCAGAGCGAGTTCGAGATCGAGGCGATCCAGGCCAAGATCCGCGCCAACCCGCTGCTGGCCGGCGTGGACGCCGAGACCGTGAAGCCGCGCGTGCTCACGCTGACGCAGTCCACCTACGACGGCGTGCTCTACAACACCGAGGCCATCAAGCAGATGCTGGACGGCTACGTGGCCAACCTGCATTTCGACGAAGCCTGGCTGCCGCACGCGGCCTTCCACCCGTTCTACGGCAACTTCCACGCCATGGGCAAGAAGCGCGCGCGGCCGATGGAGTCGGTGGTGTACGCGACGCAGTCCATTCACAAGCTGCTCGCCGGCATCAGCCAGGCCAGCCACGTGCTGGTGCAGGACTCGCAGAACGTCAAGCTGGACCGTCACCTCTTCAACGAGGCTTACCTGATGCACACCAGCACCAGCCCGCAGTACGCGATCATCGCGAGCTGCGACGTGGCCGCGGCCATGATGGAGCCGCCCGGCGGCCGTGCGCTGGTGGAAGAGAGCATATTCGAAGCGCTCGATTTCCGCCGCGCCATGCGCAAGGTGGAAGCCGAGTTCGGCGAGGACGACTGGTGGTTCAAGGTCTGGGGGCCGGACGACCTGGCCGACGAAGGCATGGGCGAGACCGGCGACTGGGTGCTCAAGCAGAAGGACGTGTCTTTCAGCGAGAAGGACTGGCATGGCTTCGGCGACATGGCGCCCGGTTTCAACATGCTGGACCCGATCAAGGCGACCATCGTCACCCCGGGCCTGAACCTGGACGGCCGTTTCGAAACCAACGGCATTCCGGCGTCCATCGTCACCAAGTTCCTGGCCGAGCACGGCGTGGTGGTGGAGAAGACGGGCCTGTACAGCTTCTTCATCATGTTCACCATCGGCATCACCAAGGGCCGCTGGAACACGCTGCTGACGGCGCTGCAGCAGTTCAAGGACGACTACGCCAAGAACCAGCCGATGTGGCGCATCCTGCCGGAGTTCTGCCAGAAGCACCCGCGCTACGAACAGATGGGCCTGCGCGACCTGTGCCAGCACGTGCACGAGCTGTACGCCCGCTACGACATCGCGCGCCTCACGACCGAGATGTATTTGAGCGACCTCACGCCGGCGATGAAGCCCACCGATGCCTTCGCGCACATCGCGCAACGCACCACCGAGCGGGTGCCGATCGACGCGCTGGAAGGCCGCATCACGACCAGCCTGGTGACGCCGTACCCACCGGGCATCCCGTTGTTGATCCCGGGTGAGGTGTTCAACAAGAAGATCGTGGACTACCTGAAGTTCGCGCGCGAGTTCAACCTGCAGTGCCCGGGCTTCGAGACCGACATCCACGGCCTGGTGGAAGTGGTGGGCGACGACGGCCGCAAGAGCTATTTCGCGGACTGCGTGAAGGCCTGAGGCCTGCGGGCCTCCGTGCCGCAAGGCGCCCCGGCCACGTCAGTGGCGTGGGGCGTTTTCCATATCAGAGCATGGCCTGGCTGTCACGGCTCACGCCCGTGGTCTGGGCGTAGCCGCCGTCCACGTAGGTGATCTCGGCCGACACGCCCGAGGCGAGGTCGGACAGCAGGAACGCGGCCACGTTGCCCACTTCCTCGATGGTGATGTTGCGGCGGATCGGCGCGGCGGAGGCCACCAGGTTGAGCAGCTTGCCGAAGTCCTTGATGCCGCTGGCCGCCAGCGTCTTGATCGGGCCGGCGCTGATGCCGTTGACGCGCATGCCCTTGGGGCCGAGCGATTCGGCGAGGTAGCGCACGGATGCTTCCAGACTGGCCTTGGCCAGGCCCATGGTGTTGTAGTTGGGCACCGCGCGGATCGCGCCCATGTAGCTCAGCGTGAGCAGCGAGGCCTTGTCGTTCAGGTAGGGCAGGGCCGCCTTGGCCATGCCGGGGAAGCTGTAGGCGCTGATGTCGTGAGCGATGCGGAAGGCTTCGCGCGAGAGGCCTTCGAGGAAGTCGCCGGTGATGGCCTCGCGCGGGGCGAAGCCGATGCTGTGCACGAAGCCGTCGAACTTGGGCCAGGCCTGCGACAGGTCGGCGAACATCTTGTCGATCTGGGCGTCGTCGCTCACGTCGCAATCGAAGATGAGCTTGGAATCGAAGTCGGCCGCGAACTCGGTGATGCGGTCCTTGAAACGGTCACCGACGTAGCTGAACGCCAGCTCGGCGCCTTGTTGGTGGCAGGCCTTGGCAATGCCGTAGGCGATGGATCGGTTGGACAGCACGCCCGTGATCAGCAGTTTCTTGCCAGCGAGAAAACCCATTTTTCAGTCTCCAGAGAAAAATCCTTCAGAATTGTCTCATGCGTCGTTCCGCCCCTTGCCTCCACAGCCGTCTCGCGACGCTGTGCGCGGCCGTGGCCCTGGTGGCGTGGAGCCCGGCCAGTTGGGCGGCCCATGGCTATGCGCTGTGGGGCGACCTGAAGTACCCGGCAGGTTTCACGAACTTCGACTACGTGAACCCGAACGCGCCGCAGGGTGGCGAGCTGCGGCTGGTGAGCAACCAGCGGGTGTCCACCTTCGACAAGTACAACCCGTTCACCATCCGGGGTTCGGCACCGGCCTACCTCGCCGCCTTGGTGTTCGACACCTTGCTCACACCCTCGCTGGACGAGACCGCGTCGGCCTACGGGCTGCTCGCCAGCGATGTCTCGGTGGCCGACGATGGCCTGTCGGCCACGTTCAAGCTGCGTGCCGAGGCGCGCTTTCACAACGGCGACCCCGTGCTGGCCGCCGACGTGCGCCACAGCTACGACACGCTGATGAGCCCGCAGACCATGCCGGCCTACAAGACGCTGCTGGAGGAGGTGGCGGGGCTGGACGTGATCGACGAACGCACGGTGCGCTTCCGCTTCAAGCGGCCGAACCGCGAACTGCCGCTGACGGTGGGCACCATTCCCGTCTTCAGCCGCAAGTGGGGCATGGTGGACGGCAAGGCCAAGCCGTTCGATCAGGTGGTCATGGACGTGCCGATCGGCAGCGGGCGCTACAAGATCGGCCCCGTGGTGTTCGGGCGCGACATCACCTACGTGCGCGACCCGAACTACTGGGCCCGCGATCTCAACGTCAAGCGCGGCACGGACAACTTCGACCGCATCACGGTCAAGATCTACAAGGACAACACGGCCCGCCTCGAGGGCTTCAAGGCCGGCGAATACGACCTGCTGCAGGTGTTTTCCGCGGGAGACTGGGCCCGCCGCGTGAATGGGCGCCGCTTTGACAGCGGTGAGCTGGTCAAGGGCGAATTCGCCCATCGGCTGCCCTCGGGTTTCCAGAGCTACGTGCTCAACACGCGCAACCCCAAGCTGGCCGATGTGCGGGTGCGCGAGGCGCTGGGCCTGGCCATTGACTACGAGTGGATGAACCGCCAGATGTTCTACAGCTCGTACCACCGTGTGAATGGCTTGTTCGGCAACACCGATTGCGAAACCACGGGCCTGCCCACGGCGGAGGAACTGGCGCTGCTGGAGCCCTGGCGCGGCAAGGTGCCTGACGCGGTCTTCGGCCCCATGACCGTGCCCCCGCGCACCGATGGGGACTCCTCGCTGCGGGCGAACCTGCGCAAGGCCCGCACCCTCCTGAGCGAGGCGGGGTGGGAGGTGCGCGACGGCGCGCTGCGCAATGCCAAGGGCGAGCCCATGGTGCTGGAGTACCTGGACAGCCGCGAGGGCGGCGTGCGAACCGTCGGCCCGTGGATCCGCAACCTGGAGAAATTGGGCATTCGCCTGAACTTCCGTTCCGTGGACTACGCCCTCTACCAGCAACGGGTCGATCGTTTCGAGTACGAGATGATTTCGATCGCCTTTCCCGGCACCAACAACCCGGGGCAGGAGTACGTCGAGATCTTCGGCAGCAAGGCGGCAGACATGCCGAGTTCGGGCAATTTCGCGGGCGTCAAGAGCCCGGCGGTCGATGCCCTGTTGCGCCGCATGACCAGTTCCCGGACCAAGGCCGAGCTGCTGCCGGCCTGCCATGCGCTGGAGCGCGTGATCGCGCACAGCCACTACCTGATCCCGCAATGGACGGTCAACGAACACCGCATGGCCTACAACGCCACGCGGCTGGACAAGCCGGCCAGCATGCCGCCCTACACCCAGGCCGAGACCTGGGCCATGAGCACCTGGTGGGCCAGAAAATGACCTGCCGCTGACGCCCTATGTTGTCTTACATCCTCAAACGCCTGCTGCTCATGCTGCCCACGTTGTTCGGCGTGCTGCTGCTGACGTTTGTGGTGATCCAGTTCGTGCCCGGTGGCCCGGTGGAACAGTACCTGGCCGACGCGCGCGCGGCGGGCGGGCCCGGCGGCGCGGAGGGCAGCGGCATGACCTACCGGGGCGCGCAGGGCGTGGACCCGCAGCGCCTGGAGCAGATCAAGGCGCTCTACGGTTTCGACAAACCCGCGCACACGCGTTTCGTCGAGATGCTGGGCCGTTTCGCGCGCTTCGACCTGGGCAACAGCTTCTTCCAGAACAAGCCGGTGAGCCAGCTCATTGCCGAGAAGCTGCCGGTGTCCATCAGCCTGGGTTTGTGGACCTTTCTCATCAGCTACGGCGTGGCCGTGCCGCTGGGCGTGGCCAAGGCTGTGCGGGCCGGCACGCGCTTCGACCTGGTCAGCACCTTGCTCGTGCTCGTGGGCTATGCCATTCCGGGCTTCGTGCTGGGCGTCGCGCTGCTGGTGATCTTCGGCGGGCAGCTGCAGTGGTTCCCGTTGCGTGGGCTTACCTCCGCCAACTGGGAGGAGCTGAGCTGGGGCGCGCGCATCATCGACTACCTCTGGCACATCACGCTGCCCGTCACGGCCATGGTGCTGGGCAGCTTCGCCGTCACGTCCATGCTGACGAAGAACGCCTTCCTGGAGGAGATCCGCAAGCAGTATGTGATGACGGCGCTGGCCAAGGGGCTGTCGGAGCGGCAGGTGCTGTGGAAACACGTGTTCCGCAACGCGCTCATCCCCATCGTCACCGGTTTTCCGGCGGCCTTCATCGGCGCCTTCTTCACGGGGGCGCTGCTCATTGAAACCCTGTTCTCGCTGGATGGCCTGGGTCTGCTGAGCTACGAGAGCGTGATCCGGCGCGACTACCCGGTCGTCATGGGCACGCTGTTCCTGTTCACCCTGATCGGACTGGTCACCAAGCTGATCTCCGACCTTTGCTACGTGTGGGTGGACCCCCGCGTGAAGTTCGACTGATGGCCACGGTGTCCATGAGCCCCAGCCGGCGCGCCTGGCTGCGCTTCAAGCGCAACCGGCTCGGCTACTGGAGCCTGGTGATTTTCTGTGCGCTGGTGGTGGCTAGCCTCTTCGCCGAGGTGCTGTCCAACGACCGGCCGCTGATCGTGCGCTACGAGGGCAAGACCTATTTCCCGGTGGTGCAGGACCATGCGGAGACCGTCTTCGGGGGCGACTTCGAGACGCCCACCGACTACCTCGACCCCTTCATCCGCGAGCAGATCACCCGGGGCGACAACTGGGCCCTCTACGCACCCAACCCCTATGGTGCGCAGACCATCAACTACTTCGCCAAATCGCCCAATCCGTCGGCGCCCACGTGGGACAACTGGCTGGGCACCGACGACCGGGGGCGCGACCTGCTGGCGCAGCTGATCTACGGCTTTCGCGTGAGCGTGCTGTTCGCGCTGGCGCTCACCGCCATCGGTGTGGTGCTGGGCGTCATCACCGGCGCCATCCAGGGCTTTTTCGGCGGAAAGACCGACCTGGCCTTCCAGCGCTTCATCGAGATCTGGGGCTCCATGCCGGAGCTGTACCTGCTCATCATCTTCTCGGCCGTGTTCTCGCCCAGCCTGGGCTTGCTGCTGATCCTGCTCAGCCTGTTCGGCTGGATGGGCCTGTCCGACTATGTGCGCGCTGAGTTCCTGCGCAACCGCCAGCTCGACTACGTGCGCGCGGCGCGCGCCATGGGCCTGTCGAACGGGCAGATCATCTGGCGCCACGTGCTGCCCAACAGCCTGACGCCCGTGGTCACCTTCCTGCCGTTCCGCATGAGCGCGGCCATCCTGGCGCTGACCTCGCTGGACTTCCTCGGCCTGGGTGTGCCGCCGGGCACGCCGTCATTGGGCGAGTTGCTCAGCCAGGGCAAGAACAGCATCGACGCCTGGTGGATTTCCCTTTCCACGTTCGCCGTGCTGGTGATCACGCTGCTGCTGCTCACCTTCATGGGCGATGCGCTGCGCGACGCGCTGGACCCCAGAAAGGCCGACAAATGACAGCGCCCATACTGCTCGAAGTCAGCGATCTGCGCGTGGCGTTCGCCGGCCAGGAGGTCGTGCATGGCATCGATTTCTCGATCCGGGCCGGCGAGAAGCTCGCGCTTGTGGGCGAATCGGGTTCGGGCAAGACGGTGTCGGCGCTCTCGCTGCTGCGACTGGTGCACAACGCGGACGTGTCCGGCCGTGCGCTGCTGCAGGGCAAGGACCTGCTCGCCATGACCGAGCGCCAGCTGCGTGGCGTTCGGGGCGACGAGGTGGCGGTCGTGTTCCAGGAGCCGATGAGTGCGCTCAACCCGCTCTACACCGTGGGCGATCAGATCCGCGAGGTGCTGCAGCTCAAGAAGGGCCTCACGCTCCGCCAGGCGGTGGCGGCGTCCCACGAGCTGCTGGCCTCCACCGGCATTCCCGAGCCGGCGCGCCGCGCCAACGCCTTTCCGCACCAGCTCAGCGGCGGCCAGCGCCAGCGCGCGATGATCGCCATGGCCCTGGCCAGCGCGCCCAAGCTCCTGCTGGCCGACGAACCCACCACCGCGCTGGACGTGACCCTGCGCGTGCAGATCCTCGACCTGCTCGCGGACCTGCAGCGGCAGCACGGCATGGCGGTGCTGCTGATCACGCACGACCTGAACCTCGTGCGCCGCTTCGCCGACCGCGTGGCCGTGATGGAGCGTGGTCACCTGGTGGAGCAGGGCGGGGTGGGCGACGTGTTCGCCGCGCCCCAGCACCCCTACACGCGCAAGCTGCTGGCCAGCAAGCCCGAGCGCGACGTGGCCGAGCCGGTGGTGCGGGCCGATGCGGCGCCTGTGTTGAAGTCCCAGCGTCTGCGCGTGAGCTATCCCGTGCGGCTGCCAGGTTTCAAGGGGTGGTTCAGAAAGGGCGAGTTCGTGGCGGTGCACGGCGCCGACATGGTGATCGCCCCGGGGCAGACGCTGGGCGTGATCGGCGAGTCCGGCTCGGGCAAGTCCACCCTGGCGCTGGCAGCGCTCGGCCTGCTGCCGCACCAGGGCAGCCTGCAGATCGATGGCACCGACTGGACGCAGGCGAAAAAGGCCGGCCGGGACCGCGCCCTGCGCCAGCGCGTCCAGGTGGTGTTCCAGGACCCGTTTTCCTCGCTCTCGCCGCGCCTGACCGTCGAGCAGATCGTGGGCGAGGGCCTGCAGGTGCACCAGCCAGGGCTGTCGGTGGCTCAGCGGCGCGAGCGGGTGGTGACCGCGCTGGCCGACGTGGGGCTGGTTGACGACCCCGAGCACGGCAGCGACTGGCTGCAGCGGTACCCGCACGAATTCTCGGGCGGTCAGCGGCAGCGGCTGGCGATCGCCCGTGCCTTGATCGTCGATCCGCAACTGCTGGTGCTCGACGAGCCCACCAGCGCACTCGACGTGACGGTGCAGAAGCAGGTGCTGTCGCTGCTGCAGCGCCTGCAGCGAGAGCGGGGCCTGAGCTACCTGCTGATCACCCACGACGTGGACGTGATCCACGCCATGGCGCACGACGTGATGGTGATGAAGGACGGTGTGGTGGTGGAGCATGGGCCGGTGGACCGGGTTCTGCAGGCGCCCGAGCACCCCTACACGCGCGCGCTGGTGCAGGCCGCCGCCTGAACCCACACCGTTCTTGATCTGCGTCAGTCGCTGGCGCGGGCGCTGAGGCTATAACGCGCTCAATGGATGTGGATCGCATGCCTTCGTCGCCAGTCACGCTGACCTCGCCCGCGCGCTGGGTGGCGGCGGGCTGGGCCGACCTCTGTCGCAACCCCGTGCCGGGTCTGGTGCATGGCCTGCTGGTCACCGCCTTCGGCGCCTGGCTGCTGTGGATCGCGCGCGATCGCTTCTGGCTGCTGGCCGGCGCCTTCTCGGGTTTTCTCATCGTCGCGCCCATCCTGGCCACCGGCCTGTACGCGGTCAGCCGGGGGCTGGAACGCGGGCAGCGCATCGGCATGGCCGAGGTGTGGGCGCTCTGGCGCTCGGGCGACGCCCGGCTGGTGCGCTTTGGTCTGCTGCTGGGGCTGGCGGGCACCGGCTGGGTGCTGACTTCGGCGGCGCTGATCACCCTGTGGTCGCCCGTGCCCATTCACAAGCCGATGGATTTTCTGCGCCACGTGGTGCTGGTGCGCGAGATCGGCCTGTTCGAGGTCTGGCTGCTGCTGGGCGCGCTGCTGGCCGCCCCGGTCTTCGCGTCCACCCTGGTGGCGCTGCCCATGCTGGTGGATCGGCCGGTGGCGGTGAGCGCGGCGGTGTTCCGCAGCTGGCGCGCCGTGGCCAGCCACCCGGGCCCGGCCACGCTGTGGGCGGTGTGCATCGCGCTGCTCGCCGGCCTGGGCATGGCGTCGGGCCTGCTGGGCCTGATCGTGCTCATTCCACTGATGGGCCACGCCAGCTGGCACGCCTACCGCGATCTGACCGCCGGGGACGGGCAGGGCTGAGCGATGGAAGCCACCGTCCTGGGCTTCACCGAGGGCCAGATCGCGCAGTTCGGGCTGACCTTCGGTGTCGGTGCCTTCATCCTCTACATGCTGTTCATCGTGCTCAACCTCGCGCGCGAGTCCAAGGCGGGGAAATTTGGTACTTTTGTCCTCTTCCTGGTGCTTTCTTTCGGCATGTTGGGCTTTCTGGCCAAGAACCTCATCCAATGGGTGCTGGGCATCTGAGCGAGGTTGCCAGATAGCGCACAGAAGCGTTACAATGCTGGCTTCACGACCAAATGGGCGGGTAACTACCGGCCCATTTTTTTTGGCCGAACGCTTTTGGCCCCACGGACCGCCGGGGGGCGAACCCTGGGCAGACACCACACGCAATGGCTTGGCAAGACACCGTAGAGCAGACCGTCACCGGACTGGGCTTTGACCTGGTGGAACTCGAACGCTCCGCTGGCGGTCTGTTGCGCGTGACGATCGACTGGCCCTGGCAGGCGCCCGTGGAGGGGCAGCCGATGCCCGCCGAGCGCTTTGTGACGGTGGAAGATTGCGAGAAGGTCACGCGCCAGCTGCAGTACCTGCTGGAAGTGGAAGGTCTGGAGTACCGGCGCCTCGAAGTGGGTTCGCCGGGCATCGATCGCCCGCTCAAGCGCGAGATCGATTACGTGCGGTTTGAAGGCCACGTGGTGGACCTGACCCTAAAGGCGCCGATCGGCGCCACGGGGACCGATGTGGCGGCGAACCGCAAGAAATTTCGCGGCACGCTCGAACGTGCCGACGACGGTGTGCAGTGGCAGGTGGTCTGGAGCGATGCGCCCGAACCCAAGCCGGGGCAGCGCGTGAGCAAGAAGCGCGCGCCCGTGCCGCTGCAGGCCCTGGCTTTTGGGCTGGCGGATGTCCAGCAGGCGCGGCTCGCGCCGATCGTGAATTTCAAGGGCCGGCAGGCCCCTGGCGCGGCCGCTGCGCCGGGCGATGAATGAGAGAAAACGTTGTGATTACGGAAAAGCTATTCGGAAAGGTGGGCGAGTGAAATGAACCGCGAAATGTTGATGCTGATCGATGCGATCTCCCGCGAGAAGAACGTCGAGCGCGACGTGGTGCTCGGCGCCGTGGAGCTCGCACTGGCCTCGGCCACCAAGAAACTCTACAAAGGCGATGTCGACATCCGCGTCGCGATGGACCCGGACACCGGCGCCTACGAAACTTTCCGCCGCTGGCTGGTCGTGCCCGATGAGGCCGGCCTGCAGAACCCGGATGCCGAAGAAATGCTCAGCGATGCGCGCGATGAACTCGCCGACATCGAGGAGGGCGACTACATCGAGAAGCCGGTGGAAAGCGTGCCGATCGGACGCATCGGCGCAATGGCCGCCAAGCAGGTGATCCTGCAGAAGATCCGCGACGCCGAGCGCGAGATGCTGCTCAACGACTTCATGTCGCGCGGCGACAAGATCTTCGTGGGCACCGTCAAGCGCATGGACAAGGGCGACCTGATCGTCGAGAGCGGCCGGGTTGAAGGCCGCCTCAAGCGCGGCGAGATGATCCCCAAGGAAAACTTCCGCACCGGCGACCGCGTGCGCGCCATGATCATGGAAGTGGACCTGACGCTGCGCGGCGCGCCCATCCTGCTGTCGCGCTCGGCACCTTCCTTCATGATCGAGCTCTTCCGCCAGGAAGTGCCCGAGATCGAGCAAGGCCTGCTGGAGATCAAGACCTGCGCCCGCGACCCGGGTTCGCGCGCCAAGATCGCCGTGCACAGCTTCGACAAGCGCATCGACCCCATCGGCACCTGCGTCGGTGTGCGCGGTTCGCGCGTCAACGGCGTGACCAACGAGCTCGCCGGCGAGCGCGTGGACATCGTGCTGTGGTCGGAAGACCCGGCGCAGTTCGTGATCGGCGCGCTGGCCCCGGCCAACGTGGTCTCTATCGTAGTGGACGAAGAGCGCCACGCGATGGACGTGGTGGTCGACGAGGAAAACCTCGCGATCGCGATCGGCCGTGGCGGCCAGAACGTGCGCCTGGCTTCGGAACTGACCGGCTGGCGCATCAACATCATGACCGCCGACGAATCGGCGCAAAAGCAGGCCGAAGAGGCCGACGGCATCCGCAAGGTGTTCATGGCCAAGCTGGACGTGGACCAGGAAATTGCCGACATCCTGATCGAGGAAGGTTTCACCAGCCTCGAGGAAGTGGCCTACGTGCCGCTGCAGGAAATGCTTGAGATCGAGTCTTTCGACGAAGACACCGTCAACGAGTTGCGCACGCGCGCCAAGGACGCCCTGCTGACGATGGAAATCGCGCGGGAAGAAAGCGTCGAGGAAGTCTCGCAGGACCTGCGCGACCTCGAAGGCGTGACGCCCGAGCTGATCGCCAAGTTGGCCGACGCCGGTGTCCACACCCGCGACGAGCTGGCCGACCTGGCCACCGACGAACTCACCGACATCACCGCACAGACGCCTGAAGAGGCCACGGCGCTGATCATGCTGGCACGCGCGCACTGGTTCACCGGTGACGAAGCGCAATCCACGAACTGACCAGCGGAGGCCCCAGCGGAGAAAAGAACCCATGACCAGTACCACCGTCGCCGAATTGGCTGCCGAGCTGAACAAGCCCACTTCCGTCCTGCTGGAGCAACTCACAGCAGCCGGAGTGCCCAAGACTTCCGGGACCGATGCGGTCACCGAATCCGACAAGCAGTCGCTGCTCGGCCACCTCAAGGCCAGCCACGGCACGGCGGGCGGTGAACGCAAGAAGATCACCCTCGTCAAGAAATCGACCTCCGAGATCAAGCAGGCCGATGCGACCGGGCGCGCCCGCACCATCCAGGTGGAAGTGCGCAAGAAGCGCACCTTCATCAAGCGCGACGACGAGGTCGCGGTGCCCGAGGCCGTGGCCGAAGCCGCGCCGGCCGCACCCGCGATCGACACCGAGGAACTGGCCCGGCGCGAGGAAGACGCGCGCCGCCAGGCCGAGTTGCTGCGCCGCCAGGAAGAAGAACTGACGCAGAAGCGCCAGGCCCGCGAGGCCGAGGAAGCCCGCCAGGCCAAGGCCGAGCAGGAGCGTGCCGCCGCGGCCGAAGCCGCTGAGGCGGCCGCGCGCGTCGCCGCCGAGGCCGCCGCGCCGGTGTCGGTGGACGAGGCTGCCGCCGCCAAAGCGAGCAAGGACGCCCAGGCCAAGACGGCTTCGCTGGAGCGCGAGTCCGCTGCCCGCGTGCTGGCCGACAAGAACGCCGAGGCCAAGAAGGCCGAGGAACTGCGCGCACAAGATTTGCTGGAGCGCCGCCGCAAGGCCGAGGCCGAAGCCGCGAACATCCGCGCGATGATGTCCGCTCCCGCCAGGACCCTGGTGGCCAAGAAGCCGGAGCCGGCGCCTGTCGCCGACCCGAAGGCGGGCATCAAGGGCACGCTGCACAAGCCAGCCGGTACGCCGGGCAAGGCACCCGCCACGGCCGGCGCCACGGCGGCCGCTCCGGGCGGTGCCGCGGGCAAGAAGGAAGTCAAGTCCGAGAACCTGTCCTCCACCTGGAAGGACGACGCGGCCAAGAAGAAGGAAATCAAGACCCGTGGCGACACCAGCGCCGGGCGTTCCAACTGGCGTGGCGGCCCGCGTGGCCGCCGCAACGACCGCGATTCGCGCGATGCCGGCCAGAGCAGCTTCGTGGCACCGACCGAGTTCAAGGTGATCGAAGTGCACGTGCCCGAGACCATCACCGTGGCCGAGCTCGCGCACAAGATGAGCCTGAAGTCGTCCGAGGTCATCAAGCAGTTGATGAAGCTGGGCCAGATGGTCACCATCAACCAGCCGCTGGATCAGGACACCGCCATGATCGTGGTGGAAGAGCTGGGTCACAAGGCCGTCGTGGCCGCGTTGGACGATCCAGAGGCCTTCACCGACGAGGAAGCCACGCAACAGGACGCCGAGGCCTTGCCTCGCGCGCCGGTGGTCACCGTCATGGGCCACGTCGACCACGGCAAGACCTCGCTGCTCGACTACATCCGCCGTGCGAAGGTGGCTGCGGGCGAAGCCGGCGGTATCACGCAGCACATTGGTGCGTACCACGTGGAAACCGAGCGCGGCATGATCTCGTTCCTCGACACCCCGGGCCACGAGGCGTTCACCGCCATGCGTGCCCGTGGTGCCCAGGCCACCGACATCGTGATCCTGGTCTGCGCGGCCGACGACGGCGTCATGCCGCAGACCAAGGAAGCCATCAAGCACGCGAAAGCGGCGGGTGTGCCGATGGTCGTGGCCTTGACCAAGATCGACAAGCCGGGCATCAACCTCGAGAAGGTGCGCTCGGAACTGATCGCCGAAGAAGTGGTGCCGGAAGAGTTTGGCGGTGACACGCCGTTCGTGGGCGTGTCGGCCAAGACCGGTGCGGGCGTGGACGCGCTGCTTGAACAGGTGCTGTTGCAGGCTGAAGTGCTGGAGCTCAAGGCGCCGGTGGACACCATGGCCAAGGGCCTGGTGATCGAAGCGCGCCTGGACAAGGGCCGCGGCGCGGTGGCCACGGTGCTGGTGCAGAGCGGCACGCTCAAGACCGGCGACGTGATCCTGGTCGGTCAGACCTCGGGCCGCGTGCGCGCCATGCTCGACGAGAACGGCAAGCCCATCAAGGCGGCCGGCCCGTCGATTCCGGTGGAAATCCAGGGCCTGTCCGAAGTGCCTCAGGCTGGCGACGACTTCATGGTGATGACCGACGAGCGCCGTGCGCGCGAAATCGCCACCTACCGCGCCGGCAAGTTCCGCAACACCAAGCTGGCCAAGCAACAGGCCGCCAAGCTGGAGAACATGTTCTCCGACATGACGGCGGGCGAGGTCAAGCTGCTGCCCATCATCGTCAAGGCCGATGTGCAGGGTTCGCAGGAAGCGCTGTCGGCCTCGCTGCTCAAGCTCTCGACCGAAGAGGTCAAGGTGCAGCTGGTGTTCGCCGGGGTCGGTGGCATCAGCGAATCGGACGTCAACCTGGCCATCGCCTCCAAGGCGGTGATCATCGGCTTCAACGTGCGTGCCGACGTGGGCGCGCGCAAGCTGGCCGAAGGCAACGACGTGGACCTGCGCTACTACAACATCATCTACGACGCCGTGGACGATCTGAAGGCGGCCATGTCCGGCATGCTGGCGCCCGAGAAGCGCGAAGAGGTCATCGGCTCGGCCGAGATCCGCACCGTGTTCGTGGCCTCCAAGATCGGCACGGTCGCTGGCTGTATGGTCACTTCCGGCATGGTCACCCGCAGCGCGCATTTCCGCCTGCTGCGCGACAACGTGGTGGTCTACACCGGCGAGATCGACACGCTCAAGCGCCTCAAGGACGATGTGCGCGAAGTCAAGGAAGGCTTCGAGTGCGGTATCAAGCTGAAGAACTACAACGACATCAAGGAAGGCGACCAGCTCGAATTCTTCGAAGTCAAGGAAGTGGCTCGCACGCTGTAAACCATGCCCCGCAAAGCATCATCCACCCCCAACCGCGGTTTCCGCGTGGCCGACCAGATCCAGCGGGATCTGGCCGAGCTGATCGCGCGCGAGCTCAAGGACCCGCGGGTGGGCATGGTCACGATCAATGCGGTGGAGGTCACGCCCGACTACGCGCACGCCAAGGTGTTCTTCAGCCTGTTGACCGGCAACCCCGATGAGACCCTGCAAGGCCTCAACGCGGCGGCCGGTTTCCTGCGCAATGGCCTGTTCAAGCGCCTGCACATCCACACCGTGCCGACGCTGCATTTCGTGTTCGACCGCACCACCGAGCGCGCGGCCGACATGAACGCCTTGATTTCCAAGGCCGTTTCTTCTCGTTCAAAGGAAGAATGAGCATGCACGCGCCACGCACACGGGTGCAGCGGCGCCCTGTGCATGGGGTGCTGCTGCTCGACAAACCGCTGGGTCTCTCCAGCAACCAGGCTTTGCAGAAGGCCAAGTGGTTGCTGCGCGCGGAAAAAGCGGGCCACACCGGCACGCTCGACCCGCTGGCCAGCGGGGTGTTGCCGCTGTGTTTCGGTGCCGCCACCAAATTCAGCCAGATCCACCTGGACGCGGACAAGACCTACGAGACCACCGTGCGCCTGGGCGTGAAGACCCGCACCGGCGATGCCGAGGGCGACGTCATCGAGTCGCGCCCCGTGACGTGCACGGCGGGGCAGGTGGTCGAGGTGCTCGACCGCTTCACAGGCCCCATTGCCCAGGTGCCGCCCATGCACAGTGCCTTGAAGAAGGATGGCAAGGCGCTCTACGAGTACGCGCGGGACGGCGAGACGGTGGAGCGCGAAGCGCGCCACGTCGTCATCCGCGATCTGGAGCTGCTGGACATGCAGCTGCAGGGCGAGGCCCCGCAATTGCGCCTGCAGGTGCGCTGCAGCAAGGGCACCTACATCCGCACCTTGGGTGAAGACATTGGCGAAGCCCTGGGTTGCGGCGGCCATCTCATCGCGCTGCGGCGCATCGCCACCGGCCCATTCGACGTCTCGCAGTGCATCGCACTGGATGCGCTGGAAGCCTTGAGCGAAGAGGACCGGCTGGCGCGGCTGCTGCCGGTGCAGTCCCTGCTGGAAGGTCATGACCCTGTCACGCTCGGCGCCGACGATGCCGGGCGCTTTCTCAGCGGCGTGCGCCGCCGGGGCGGGTGGGCTGACAGCGCCCGCGTGGCGGTCTTCGGTCCCGTGCCCCACACGACTTCCGACCCATCCTCCCTCCCATCTTCCGTGCTGCTGGGCAGTGCCCACACCCAGGCCGGGGAGTTGATCCCGGGGCGACTGCTGAGCCCCTCCGAAATACAGCAAATCCTGGAAACCTCACCGGAACTCACATCATGAGCAAACAAATCCGCAACATCGCCATCATTGCCCACGTTGACCATGGCAAGACCACCATGGTGGACCAACTGCTGCGCCAGTCGGGCACCTTCGCCGAGCACGAGAAGGTGGTCGACACGGTGATGGACAACAACGCCATCGAGCGCGAGCGCGGCATCACCATCCTGGCCAAGAACTGCGCGGTGAGCTGGGAAGGCACGCACATCAACATCGTCGACACCCCCGGCCACGCGGACTTCGGTGGTGAGGTGGAGCGCGCCCTGTCCATGGTGGACGGTGTGGTGCTGCTGATCGACGCGCAGGAAGGCCCGATGCCGCAGACGCGCTTCGTGACCAAGAAAGCGCTGGCCCTGGGCCTCAAGCCCATCGTGGTGGTCAACAAGGTGGACAAGCCGGGTGCCAACCCCGACAAGGTGATCAACGCCGCCTTCGACCTGTTCGACAAGCTGGGCGCCAACGACGAGCAGCTCGACTTCCCCGTGGTCTACGCCTCGGGCATCAACGGCTGGACCTCGCTGGTCGAGGGCGCGCCCGGCGAGCAGTGGGGCCCGGACATGTCGGCCCTGTTCAACACCGTGCTCAAGCACGTGCCGTCGCAGAAGGGTGACCCGAGCGCACCGCTGCAGCTGCAGATTTCCGCACTCGACTTCTCGACCTTCGTGGGCCGCATCGGCGTGGGCCGCGTCAGCGCCGGTATCGTCAAGCCCGGCATGGACGTGGCGGTGATGGAAGGCCCCGATGGCAAGACCATCAAGGGCCGCGTCAACCAGGTGCTGACCTTCCAGGGTCTGGACCGCGTGCAGGTGACCGAAGCCGGCCCGGGCGACATCGTGCTGATCAACGGCATTGCCGACATCGGCATCGGCGTGACCATCACCGACCCGCTCAACCCGGCGCCGCTGCCCATGCTCAAGATCGACGAGCCGACGCTGACCATGAACTTCTGCGTCAACACCAGCCCGCTGGCCGGCCGCGAAGGCAAGTACGTGACCAGCCGCCAGGTCTGGGACCGCCTGCAGAAGGAACTGCAAAGCAACGTCGCGCTGCGCGTCAAGGAAACCAGCGAAGACGGCATTTTCGAAGTGATGGGCCGGGGCGAACTGCACCTGACCATCCTGCTGGAGAACATGCGCCGCGAAGGCTACGAACTGGCCGTGTCCAAGCCGCGCGTGGTGTTCCGCGAGATCAACGGCGAGCGCCACGAGCCGATCGAAATGGTGACGGCCGACATCGAAGAGCAGCACCAGGGCGGCGTGATGCAGGCCCTGGGCGAGCGCAAGGGCGAGCTGGTGAACATGGAACCCGATGGCCGCGGCCGCGTGCGCCTGGAGTACCGCATCCCGGCCCGTGGCCTGATCGGTTTCACCAACGAGTTCCTGAACCTGACGCGCGGTTCGGGCCTGATCGCCAACATCTTCGACGGCTACGAGCCGCACAAGGGCGACATCGCCAGCCGCAAGAACGGCGTGCTGATCTCCATGGACGACGGTGAAATCTTCACCTACGCCCTGGGCAAGCTGGACGACCGCGGCCGCATGTTCGTGCGCGCTGGCGACCCGGTGTACGAAGGCATGATCGTCGGCATCCACAACCGCGACAACGACCTGGTGGTGAATGCCACGCGCACCAAGCAGCTGACCAACTTCCGTGTCAGCGGCAAGGAAGACGCGATCAAGATCACGCCGCCCATCGAGTGCACGCTGGAGTACGGCGTGGAGTTCATCGAGGACGACGAGCTGGTGGAGATCACGCCCAAGAGCATCCGCCTGCGCAAGCGCCACCTGAAGGAGCACGACCGCAAGCGCGCCAGCCGCGAAGGCTGATCGCTCCGCACAGGCCGTTGTCTCCCGGGACGCGGCCTTTTTTACGAACAGACCATGCCCTTTCGTGCCCTCAGTCGCCTGACGCACACCCAGGCGGTGTTCATGATGATCGTGGTGACCCTGATGTGGTCGATCGCGGGGGTGGTCTCGCGCCAGCTCGAATCGGCGGCGCGCTTCGAGGTCACGTTCTGGCGCAGCGCCTTCACCACGCTGTCGCTGCTGGTGATCCTGCCCTGGTGGCGCGCCGCCGACCGCGCGGCGGGGCAGATCGCCGACGACCCCGGGCAGGGAATGCTCGAGCGCCATTGGGGCGTGCTGGCGCGCTCCAAGGCGTTCTGGATTTCGGGCGTCTGCTGGAGCGTGATGTTCACCGCCTTCATGCTGGCGCTGACCTTCACCACCGTGGCCAACGTGCTCATCATCATGTCGGTGGGCCCGCTGTTCACCGCGCTGGTGGCGCGCGCGGTGCTCGGCCAGCGGCTCGCGCTGCGCACCTGGCTGGCCATCGTGGCGGCCGGCGCGGGCATCGTGTACATGTACGGCAGCCAGTTCCTGCAAGCCTTCAGCGACCCCGCCACGCAGACCGGTGGCCTGGTGGCCGGCTCGCTGGCGGCACTGTGCGTGCCGGTGGCCGCTGCCATCAACTGGACCGTGGTGCAACGCGGCCAGACCCATGGCGAAAAGATCGACCTCGTGCCCTCGGTGCTGCTGGGTGGCCTCCTGTCCTCGCTGGCGACGCTGCCCCTGGCGCTGCCATTCGAGGCCACGGGCACCGACGTGGCCTGGCTGGCCCTGCTTGGCCTGGTGCAGCTGGCCATTCCCTGCGCGCTGGCCGTTGTGTGCGCCCGTTCGCTCAAGGCGCCCGAGGTGTCGTTGCTCGCGCTGCTGGAGGTGATCTTCGGCATCCTGCTGGCCTGGGCCGGCGCGGGCGAAGTGCCCGGCCCGGAGGTGCTGACCGGCGGCTCGCTGGTCATTGGCGCGCTGGTGCTCAACGAACTGCTTGGCTGGCGTTCGCGCGCTGGCACCCCGCGTATCCAGACGGTGGACAAACAGCCACAATGATCGACTGACCGGAAGAACAAAGATGACTTCTCTGACACCCGAAACCCATGTCGTTGCCGAAATCCGGGGGCGCGTGGGCTGCATCACCCTGAACCGCCCCAAGGCCCTCAACGCGCTCTCGCTCGACATGCTTCGCAGCCTCACGCAGACCTTGCAGGCCTGGCGCGACGATGACGCGGTGCTCGCGGTGGTGGTGCGCGGGGTCAACAAGGAAGGCCCGTTCGGCGCGTTCTGCGCGGGCGGCGACATCCGCTTCTTCCACCAGGCGGCCCTGGCCGGTGATGCAGCGCTGGAAGACTTCTTCACCGAGGAGTACGCGCTCAACCACCTGATCCACACCTACCCCAAGCCCTACATCGCGCTGATGGACGGCATCGTGATGGGCGGTGGCATGGGCATCAGCCAGGGCGCGAGCCTGCGCATCGTCACCGAGCGCAGCAAGCTGGCCATGCCCGAAACCAACATCGGCCTGTTTCCTGATGTGGGCGGGGGCTACTTCCTGAGCCGCTGCGCGGGCCGCCTGGGCGAGTACCTGGCGCTCACGGGCCTGGTGCTGACCGGCCGCGAGGCCATCACGGCGGGCCTGGCCGATGGCTTCATCGACGCCGGCCGCTTGCCCGGCCTGTGGGCCTCGCTCGAGCGCACGCCGTTCGAAAACGGCGCGTCGGTGGAACGCTGGTGCACGAGCCACCTCAGCACCACCGCAGCGCCCGCCCCGTGGCCGGCGAAAGAGGTGGACCGGATCTTCGGCCTGCCCGATGTCCCGAAGATCATCGCCGCGCTCGAAGCGACCGACAGCGACTGGGCCCGCCAGACCGCCACCACCCTGCGCCAGCGCTCGCCCTTGATGCTGCACGTGGTGCTCGACCAGATCCGACGCGCGCGTGGCATGGGCCTGGCCGACGACCTGCGCATGGAGCGCGACATGGTGCATCGCTGTTTCCACCTGCGCCCCGGCGCCGCCAGCGAAACGGTGGAAGGCATCCGCGCCCTGGCGGTGGACAAGGACCATGCGCCTCGGTGGAACCCGGCCCGCATCGAAGACGTGACGCCAGCGGAGGTCGCGGCTTTCTTCGAGAGCCCCTGGCCGGTGGACGAGCACCCGCTGCGGCGGTTGGGCTGAGGCCGCAGCTTAGAGCTGGCGGTACACCGCCTCGGCCAAGGCCATGAGTGCGTCGCGGCTCAGCGGCCCACTCAGGGCGTAGCCGAACCCCTGGTCCACCCAGTAGAAGCCGGGCACCGGGCCCTCCTGCGCGAAGCGGAAGGCGGTTTCGCCGCTGGCCTCGGCAGGTTCCGTGGTGGGGGCGAGGGCGCCAAGATACAAGGTGATGCGCACGCCCTGGGCGTTCTGGAACATGAACTGCGCGCGCGCACCCACGTCGCCCGGCAGCAGGCGGCCACCCACGAGTTCGTAGCCCAAGGCATCGAGGCGCGGCACCTTGAGCGCCTTGCCGGTGCGGCGCGACAGCCATTGCACCAGGTGCTCCTGATCCACCGCGCCCACCTCCACAGGGTGCCGCTTCTCGGGGGAGTACACCGCGTGGGCGACCGATGCGTCGCGCGCGAAGGCGGGCAGGGTGGCCAAGGGGGCAGAACCTGGCGCGGGCCCGCTCGGCCATTCGTGGTTCGACAAACGACCGACGCCGAAGGCCAGCACGATGCCGGCCGCCATGCCGCCCCAGCGCCACCAGCCTGACACGCGGGCCTGTGCATCGCTGGCGCGGTGCGCGGCTTCCCGCATGCCGGGCGGCACGGGTGCCTGCAGCAGGTCGGTATGCAACTGTCGGATGGCGTCGCGCTGGGTCTGCCAGTGGGCCAGGCGCTCGCGGCCGTGCGGATCGCCCTGCAGCCGTTGCAACAGCGCGTCCCGCTCGGCACCCTGCACCTCGCCATCGAGCAGGCGATTGATCTCGGCGTCGGTCAGCGGCTGGGTGAGGGGGGTGTCCATGGCTTTGCGGGCGGTGCTATTTCAGCCGCCTCAGATGGGGAAGAGCGTAGGCATCGGGCGGCACGCTCTGGGCCGCCGCGTTCATCAGCGCCTGCAGGCGGGTGCGGGCGCGCGAGAGCCGCGACATGACGGTGCCGATCGGGCTCCCGGTGATGCGGGCCACCTGCTCGTAGCTCATGTCCTCCAGGCTCACCAGCAGCAACACCACGCGCTGTTCTTCGGGCAGGCGCAGCAGGCAGCGCTGCAGGTCCATGGCCAGGTCCTGCGCGGCGTCGGGCGCCACCAGCTCGGCCGCCACGTCGTCCGGGTCCACCGGCAGGCCGCTGCCTTCGCGGCGTTGCACCCGGCGCAGGCCGCTGACGTGCAGGTTGTGCATGAGCGTGAAGAGCCAGGCCCGCAGATCCGTACCGGCCGTCCAGAGCCGCCACTTGGCGCAGGCCCGCTCCAGCGTGTCCTGCACCAGGTCATCGGCCGCCCAGGGGTCGCCGGTGAGCGCGCGCGCATAGCGGCGCAGACCGGGAATCTGGTCGATCAGCTCGGCGCGTCTCATGTCTCGGCGTGGCAGTGGCCGTGGTGGGCTGGGGGCGGCTCAGGGCTTGGCCACGCGCCAGACGTTGTTGAAGCCGTCACCGGTCTTGTCGCCGGGCTTGGTGTCCTTGGCCCAGTAGTACAGCGGCTTGCCCTTCAGGGCCCACTGCTTCTGGCCGTCGTCGCGCGTGATGACGGTGTAGTCGCCGTTGCCCTTGTCGTTTCCACCGGCCATCAGCGGCGGCCAGTTGGTGGCGCAGGGCCCGTTGCAGACCGACTTGCCACTGCCCGCCACGTCGCGGTCGAAGGTGTAGAGGGTCATGCGGTTGGGGCCGACCAGCACGCCATCGCTGGCCATGGCAGGGGCCGGGGCGGACGACATCGAGGCGCAGCCACCCAGCAGGGCCGCTGCCAGGGTCAGGGGAATCAGGAATTTCATGGCGTTCTCCGTTGAAGGTATGGGCAGACAGGCTCTGCACAGGGATGAACGCCGGCTGTGGCGGGTTTATTCCCGCGCCACGAAAAAACCTCAGCGGCTGCGCGACTTCATCGCACGCTCGACCTCGCGCTTGCCTTCGCGGTCCTTGATGGTGTCGCGTTTGTCGTGTTCGGCCTTGCCCCTGCCCAGCGCGATCTCGCATTTCACCTTGCCGGTCTTCCAGTGCAGGTTCAACGGCACCAGGGCATAGCCCTTCTGTTCGACCTTGCCGACCAGGCGGCGGATCTGCTCCTTGTGCAGCAGCAGCTTCTTGGTCCGCACCGAGTCCGGGCTCACGTGGGAGGAGGCGGTGTGCAGCGGGTTGATCTGGCAGCCGATGAGGAACATCTCGCCCTCGCGGATCACCACATAACCGTCGGTGAGCTGCACCTTGCCCTCGCGCAGGGCCTTGACCTCCCAGCCTTCCAGCACCATGCCCGCTTCGAAGCGTTCTTCGATCGCGTAGTTGAAGAGCGCCTTGCGGTTCTCGGCGATGCGGCTGTCAACGCCTTTGGTGGAAGATTCTTTGCTGCTTTTGGTGGACATGAAGCGGAAGGTGCGGCCGTTTCAGGCCAATACAATGAGTTGGATTGTATGAAAACCATTCACAAGTCCGTTTTGCTCTGGCACAGCGCACACGAAATGTTCGCGCTGGTCACCGACATCGAGCGTTACCCCGAGTTCCTGCCCTGGTGCGATCAGGGCCAGGTGCTGGAAAAAAACGAGGCGGGCATGGTGGCCCGCGTGGGCATCGCCATCAGCGGCCTGCGCCAGAGCTTCACCACCCGCAACACGCACGAGGCCGACCGCAGGGTGCACATGGAGCTGGTCGACGGGCCATTCTCCCAGCTTGATGGCGTGTGGGAGTTCACCCCTCTGGGTGAGGGTGACCAGCGTGCCTGCAAGGTCGATTTCAAGCTGAGCTACGGCTTCGCCAGTTCGGCCCTGGCGGCCCTGGTCGGCCCGGTGTTCGACAAGATCGCCGGCAGCCTGGTGGACGCTTTCGTGAAGCGGGCCGACCAGGTGTACGGCGCGGACTGATCACCACCCCATGAAGATCACACTGATGCACGCTCCGGCACCCCGCGAGGTGGTGGAAGAGGTGCTCGATGTGCCCGAGGGGTGCACGCTGCGCCAGGCGCTCGATCAGGCGGGTTGGCTGCGGCGCTTTCCCGACATCGAGGCCGAACCGCTGGCGCTCGGCATCTGGGGGCGCAAGGCCGGTTGGGACCGGATGTTGCGCGAGGGTGATCGGGTGGAGGTGGTGCGTGGGTTGCGGGTGGACCCGAAGGTGGCGCGCCGCGAACGCTTCATGGGGCAGGGCGCGCGCTCCACGGGGCTGTTCGCCCGCCGGCGCCCGGGGTCGAAGGCCGGTTACTGAGGGCCGGACTTGGGCATCGGCCCGCAGTTGCCGCGCATCACGTCATCCAGCCGCTTGGCCTCGGCGGTGCGGGCCTTGTCGTCCATGATCTCGCGCTCGCCCTTGGCGTTGGTGGTGGCCAGGCGCACGCCGGAATCCAGGGTGGCCTTGGCCTGTTTGGCGCGGTTGCAACTCTCGGTGCGCGCCTGCGCGACGCGCTGCTCCTCGGCCTTCTGGCGAGCGGCCTCGGTCTGTTCGGTCTGTTTCTTCTTGGCCTCGAGTTCCTTGTCGACCGTGGGCAGTTGAGGGGCTGCCGCCTGAGGCGCCGCACCCGCGGGGGACGCTGCGCCGGTCTCGGTGCTGGCGGGCGCGACCGCGGCCGGCGCGGGCATCGGGGCGCTGCCGCCGCCGGGGCGCTTGAGGATGTTCTTGTCGGGCACGCTGGCGGGGGGCGCGGTGTCGCTGAACACCTTGCGATCACCTTCCTTCCAGACCCATTGCGCGGAGGCGATCGAGCAGGCCAGCAGCAGGAATCCCGCCGCCAGAGGGGCTCGCCAGGACGGCTTCGAAGGGCGTTTTTGAGGCATTGGCGGAGTTTAGCGGCGGGCCCCTGCGCGCATGGTGGCATCTGCGGTTTTATCGGCCACAAGCCGCAGGAGCGGTAGCTTTTCGAGCCTGAGCGGTACCCGGGGTGGGACGGGGTGTGCGGGTTTGCCCGAAGGTCGGCCGGCTACAATCGACGCTTTTGGAGCTTTACCCATGCGCCTCCTCGGCAAAGCGCTCACCTTCGACGACGTGTTGCTGGTGCCAGCGTACTCCCAGGTCCTGCCCAAGGACGCCTCGCTTGCCACCCAGTTCTCCCGCAACATCCAGCTGAACCTGCCCCTGGTCTCCGCGGCCATGGACACCGTCACCGAAGCCCGTCTGGCGATCGCGATCGCCCAGGAAGGCGGCATCGGCATCGTGCACAAGAACCTCACGGCGCAGGAACAAGCGGCCCACGTGGCCAAGGTCAAGCGCTACGAATCGGGCGTGCTGCGCGACCCGGTGGTGATTTCTCCCCAGACCACGATCCGCCAGGTCATGAAGCTCTCGGACGACCTGGGCGTCTCCGGCTTCCCGGTGATCGACGCCGGCAAGGTGGTGGGCATCGTCACCGGCCGTGACCTGCGCTTCGAGACCCGCTACGACCTGCCGGTGAGCGAGATCATGACGCCGCGCGAGCGCCTGGTCACCATGCCCGACGGCACCACGCCCGCCGAGGCCAAGAAACTGCTCAACAAGCACAAGCTGGAACGCCTGCTGCTGGTGAACGACGCCTTCGAGCTCAAGGGCCTGATCACGGTGAAGGACATCACCAAGCAGCTCAACTTCCCCAACGCCGCGCGCGACGCCGCCGGCCGCCTGCGCGTGGGCGCGGCGGTGGGCGTGGGCGAGGGCACCGAGGAACGTGTGGAAGCGCTGGTCAAGGCCGGCGTGGACGCCATCGTGGTCGACACCGCCCACGGCCACAGCAAGGGCGTGCTCGACCGCGTGCGCTGGGTCAAGCAGAACTACCCGCAGATCGACGTGATCGGCGGCAACATCGCCACCGGCGCCGCCGCGCTGGCCCTGGTGGAAGCCGGTGCCGACGCGGTCAAGGTCGGCATCGGCCCGGGCTCGATCTGCACTACCCGCATCGTGGCCGGCGTGGGCGTGCCGCAGATCATGGCGATCGACAACGTGGCCACCGCGTTGCGGGGCACTGGCGTGCCGATGATCGCCGACGGCGGCATCCGCTACAGCGGTGACATCGCCAAGGCCATCGCGGCCGGCGCCAACACCGTGATGATGGGCGGCATGTTCGCCGGCACCGAAGAGGCGCCGGGCGAGATCGTGCTGTACCAGGGCCGCAGCTACAAGAGCTACCGAGGCATGGGCTCGATCGGCGCCATGCAGCAGGGCAGCGCCGACCGCTACTTCCAGGAAAGCAGCACCGGCAACCCCAATGCCGACAAGCTGGTGCCCGAGGGCATCGAAGGCCGTGTGCCCTACAAGGGCTCGGTGGTCTCCATCATCTTCCAGATGGCCGGCGGCCTGCGCGCGGCCATGGGCTACTGCGGTTGCCCGAGCATCGAGGACATGCGCGACAAGGCCGAATTCGTCGAGATCACCTCGGCCGGCATCCGCGAAAGCCACGTGCACGACGTGCAGATCACCAAGGAAGCCCCGAACTACCGGGCGGAGTGAAACCCACCGCCCAGCAGGCCGTCCAGCGAGACGGCCTTTTTCTTTTTCTCGCCGCACCCACTTACACCCCATGCAGCACCAGAAAATCCTCATCCTCGATTTCGGTTCCCAGGTCACCCAGCTGATTGCCCGCCGCGTGCGCGAAGCCCACGTGTACTGCGAAGTGCACCCCTGCGACGTCAGCAGCGAGTGGGTGCGCGAGTTCGCCGCCGACGGCCAGCTCAAGGGCGTGATCCTCTCCGGCAGCCACGCCAGCGTGTACGAGGTGGACGACAAGGCGCCCGAGGCGGTGTACGAGCTGGGCATTCCCGTGCTGGGCATCTGCTACGGCATGCAGACCATGGCGCAGCAGCTGGGTGGCAAGGTGGAAGGCTCGCACACGCGCGAGTTCGGCTACGCCGAAGTGCGCGCCCGGGGCCACACGGCGCTGCTCAAGAACATCGCCGACTTCACCACCCCCGAAGGCCACGGCATGCTCAAGGTGTGGATGAGCCACGGCGACAAGGTCACCGAGCTGCCCCCGGGCTTCAAGCTCATGGCCAGCACGGCGAGCTGCCCGATCGCCGGCATGGCCGACGAGGAGCGCCGCTTCTACGCGGTGCAGTTCCACCCCGAGGTCACGCACACCGTGCAGGGCCGGGCGCTGCTGGAGCGCTTCGTGCTCGAGATCTGCGGCACCAACCCCGACTGGGTGATGCGCGACCACATCGCCGAGGCGGTGGAGAAAATCCGCCAGCAGGTGGGCGACGAAGAGGTCATTCTGGGCCTGTCCGGCGGCGTCGATTCCTCCGTGGCGGCTGCGCTGATCCACCGCGCCATCGGCGACCAGCTCACCTGCGTCTTCGTCGACCACGGCCTGCTGCGCCTGAACGAAGGGGACATGGTGATGGACATGTTCGTCGGCAAGCTGCACGCCAAGGTGATCCGGGTGGACGCGGCCGACCAGTTCCTCGGCCACCTCGCCGGCGTGAGCGATCCGGAGGCCAAGCGCAAGATCATCGGCCGCGAATTCGTCGAGGTGTTCAAGGCGGAAGCCGCCAAACTCATTTCAAGTGGTGCTTCAACAAAAGGCGCCAAGTGGTTGGCACAAGGCACTATTTACCCGGATGTGATCGAATCCGGTGGGGCCAAGAGCAAGAAGGCCGTGACCATCAAGAGCCACCACAACGTGGGTGGCCTGCCCGAGCAACTGGGCCTGAAACTGCTCGAACCCCTGCGCGACCTGTTCAAGGACGAGGTGCGCGAATTGGGCGTGGCGCTGGGCCTGCCGCACGACATGGTCTACCGCCACCCGTTCCCGGGGCCGGGCCTGGGCGTGCGCATCCTGGGCGAAGTCAAGAAGGATTACGCCGACCTGCTGCGCCGGGCCGACGCCATCTTCATCGAGGAACTGCGCTCCACCGTCGACCCGCACAGCGGCAAGACCTGGTACGAGCTCACCAGCCAGGCCTTCACCGTGTTCCTGCCGGTCAAGAGCGTGGGCGTGATGGGCGATGGCCGCACCTACGACTACGTGGTGGCGCTGCGCGCGGTGCAGACCAGCGACTTCATGACCGCCGACTGGGCCGAGCTGCCCTACGCGCTGCTCAAGAAGGTCAGCGGCCGCATCATCAACGAGGTGCGCGGCATCAACCGCGTGACCTACGACGTGAGCTCCAAACCGCCAGCGACCATCGAGTGGGAGTAAGCGTCGTCGCCAACGCCGCCCCCGAATGGAGGCGGCGATGCGACGCCTGGGTGCTCAGGCCGACACCCCATCGAGGCTCAGGGACTCGAGGGCTTCCTTCTCGATGTCGTGGTCGTAGAGCGATTTGCGCAGCGTGGCGGAGTTCGCGATCTCCCGATCGCGCTGGCCCAGGTCCGCGTACTTGGAGTCGTAGCGCATGCCGTTCTTGCGGGCCTCCGCCTGCACCATGGACGTGCGCGGGCGGCGCAGCGCCTCGTAGCGCTTGAGCGCGTCCTTCACGGAGCGGCCTTCGGCGCAGGTCTGCAGCAGAACGGCCAAGGCCGTGCCGTCTTCGATGGCCTGGTTCGCGCCCTGGCCCAGGTGGGGCAGCATGGGGTGGGCGGCATCGCCCAGCAGTGCCAGGCGTCCGTTCACCCATTGGCCTAGCGGCTTGCGGTCGTAGAGGCCCCACCAGAAGCAGGTCTCCACCTTGTCCAGCAGGCCGGTCACGCGGGGATCCCAGCCGGTGAACGAGGCGGCGAGTTCGTCGCGGTCGCCGATGGCGGACCAGGACTCGGCGGTCTCGCTGGTCGTCGGCACGAAGCCGACGTAGTTCACCAGTTCGCCACCGCGGACGGGAAACACCATGAAGTGCTTGCCATCGCCCATCCAGACCTGGTGCGCCTCGCGCCGCCACTCGGGGAGCTTGTCCGCGGAGATCAGGCCCCGGTACGCCCGGAAGCCGGCGTACTCTGGGGCGGACGGCTCGACGACGTGCTTCTGCAAGACCGAGTTGATGCCGTCGGCGGCGATCACCACATCGGCGTTCGCCACATGGCCGTTCTCGAAGACCAGGCGGGCGCCGTGCTCGTCCTGGCTGAAGTCGACGCACCGATGGCCGGTGTGGATCGAGCTGGGTGGGAGCGCGTCCGCCAGCACCTTCAGGATGTCGGCCCTGTGCATGCCGTACATGCCGCTCCAGCCACTGGAGTCGGTGGTCAGGATCTTGCCCACGACCGTGCCGTCCATGCGGTAGTACTCGGACCCGGCGCCGACCTTGGCGCCCACGCGGGCGAGGGCATCGCCCAGGCCCATGCGCTCCAGTTGCCTCAGGCTGTTGGGGTAGACGAAGATGCCCGCACCGACCTCTCGCAACACGCCCGACTGTTCGTACACCGCGACGCTGATCCCCCGATGGCGCAACGCGACCGCGGCGGCGAGACCGCCGATGCCACCGCCCACGATGGCCACATGAATACCCTTTGACATCACAACCGCTTTCATTTGGTGTTCTTGGACGCCGGGCCGAGCAACTCGCTGACGGCCCGGTACTCGTTGGTGATTTCTTCGGAAAGGGCCCTGGCGGAGCCCCATTCCTGCACGATCCCCGCCGGCAGCAGCTGCGCCGAGATGCTGGCGTTGCGGGCGACCTCTTCCAGGGCGGGGACGATCTTGTCGAGCACGTCCTTGGGAACACCGGCGGGCATGAAGAAGCCGAACCACACGCCCAGAAGGTCGGCCTTGTAGCCCGCCTGGCGCAGCGTGGGCACGTTGGGGAACTCGGGGAAGGGCGAAGAGATGGCCAGGGCGCGCAACGCGCCGGTGCGCATGTGGGCGCTGACCGCCCCCAGCGCGAGAACGACGGCATCGATGTGGCCGCCGAGCAGGTCGGTGACGGCGGGTGCCGCGCCCTTGTAGTTCACGGAGCTCAACGAGGCGCCGGTGGCCGCGTTCATCAACTGCACGCTGATTTCGCCGACGGAGCCGGGACCGGCGTTGCCGATGCGGATGCCGTGGGCGCTCTTGGGCGCCTGCTCGATCATTTCCTTCACGGTCTTGAAGGGCGCGTCCTTGTAGGTCACCAGCACCGAAGGGCTTCGGGTGGTCAAGGCCAGAGGCACGAGGTCCTTCAAGGGATCGTAGTTGGCGGCATCCGGTTCGATCACGCGCCGGATGGTCAGCGGGCTGTTCTGCGCGTAGAGCAGGGTGTAGCCGTCCTTGGGCGCGCGGATGACGGATTGGGTGCCCAGGGAGCCACCGGCACCGGGGCGGTTCGCCACCGTCACGGCGGTGCCCAGCAACCTCGAAAGCTCCTGCCCCATCAGGCGCGCGGCCCGGTCCGCCGCATCGCCCGCGGCCAGCGGCGTCACCAGGTTGATGGGCATGCGGGGATAGTCGTTCGCACGCGCGAGGAGGGGGACCGCCAGCAGCGGTGCGATGCCTAGAAGTTGTCGTCTCTTGATCATGGTTGGGCGCTCTGAAAGTTGGGGGAGCCTGCCCCGTGCCCACCTGGTCGGGCGAGGCATCGGAACAGCCAGCGAATTCTGTCGACAGGGCCGTTCCGAAGCAATGCGGTTTTGCGCATTGCGCAATAATGCGACCATGACCGACGCCCAACGATCGCACCCGCGCGATTTCATCGCGTCCCTGGAGAAGGGGCTGAAGGTCCTGCTCTGCTTCGAGCGCAAGCACGCCAAGCTGAACCTGTCCGAAGTGGCGCGCCTGACGGGTTACACACCGGCCACGGCGCGCCGGCTTCTGCTGACGCTGCACGAACTCGACTACCTGCACAGCGATGGCAAGCGCTTCTGGGTGGCGCCGCGCACCTTGCTGCTGGCCAGGTCGTACCTCATGTCGAGACCGGCGCCCCAGGTGGCGCAGCCAGTGCTCGACAAGCTGGCCGATCGCACGCGCCAGTCCGCCTCGCTGGGCTTGCTGCTGGACCACGAGGTCCTCATCATTGCCAGGTCCACGGGCCGGCGCACGCTGTCGACCGGGCTGGGCATCGGGTCGCGCCTGCCGGCTTTCTGCTCCGCGCTGGGCCGGGCGGTGCTGTCGACGCTGCCCCGCGAGGACGTGGTGAGCTACCTCGCGACCACCCCCCTGGACCCCTGGACGCCGAAGACGGTGCAGGACATCGCCTCCGCGACGGGCCAGGTGGAGCATTGCCGGACCTTCGGATGGGCCGAGTGCGACGAAGAGCTGGAGCTGGGCGTGCGCTCCATCGCGGTGCCGATCTCCAGCATCTCGGACAAGACGATCGCCGCGGTGAGCCTGTCGGTGCGCGCGGAGCGGATGTCGATGGAAGCCTTTCGGGCCGCGCACCTGGCCGCGATCCGGGAAGCCAGGGACGAGCTGAGGGCGACGGTGACCTTCGATTGAGCCCGGCGCCGTCAGGGCGCCGTCAAACGGTCCAGCAGGCGGTCGAGGGCCAGTTGGTAGTCCGCCTGCAGGGCCTGGGCCCGCTTCGGATCGCCGTGGGCCGAGGCCAGGGCCAGGCCGCTGCCGTGGGCATGGTCCACCAGCACGTCGCGCCACAGGTCGGGCTCGGCCGTGATCTGCGCCAGCAGCAGGCCCAGGCGATCGGTGATCTGGCGCGTCACCCCGGCAAAGGCCTCCGGTGTGGCGAAGATGGCCAGCGTCAGTTGCGGATGGCGGCCCACGGCGCCGTGGTAGCGGGTCAGGATCGCCTGCAGGTCTGCCCGAGGGGCGGCCAGCCCTGGCGCACCCTCCAGCACCTCGGCATACACGCGATCCGACAGCGCCCGCAGCAGCCCGGCGTGGTTCTCCACGTGGTGGTAGAGGCTCATCGGCGTGACGCCCAGCCGCGTGGCCAGGGCGCGCATCGTCAAGCCTTGCCCACCGCTTTCATCCAGCAGCGCCAGCGCCGCCGTCAGGATGTCGTCGCGGGCCACCCCCGTCCCCTGGGCCGGGCGCCCCCGTGGTCGGTTCATGGGGCGAGCCGGTAGGTGGATTGCACCAGGCCGGAAGGAAAGCTGCGGCTGGCCACCAGGCGCCAGGCCACGTCCTGTGCCAACGCGCCGAACAGCGGCCTTCCCGACCCGATCAGCACAGGGACCGTGGTGACCACCATGTCGGCGATCAAACCCTCGCGCAGGAAGGACTGCACCACCTGCCCTCCATCCACATAGACCCGGCGCACGTTCTGTTCGGCCAGGTGCTCCATCGCGTCCCGGGGCGCGAGGCTGGAGAAGCGGACCTTGCCCTTCAGCGCTTCGGGCACGGGCGCGTCGGCCAACTGCCTGGAGAGCACCATGACGGGCCGGTCGTAGGGCCAGGTGTCGAAGCTCAGTGCCTTTTCGAAGCTGCCCCGGCCCATCACGATCATCTCCTTGTCGGCGATGAACGCGGTGTAGCCGTGGTCCTCGGCGGGATCGTCGCGTTGCAGCAGCCAGTCGATGTCGCCGTCCTGGCGCGCGATGAAGCCGTCCAGGCTGGTGGCGATGAAAACGTGTGCGGTGGTCATTCGGTGTCCTTATTTATACGTCGTATATTATTGTCCGGACACGGATCGGACACAAGGCACACCCTTACCGGTCTGGGCCCACCCCCGTCAGGTGACCGACGTCCACGATGTACATCTGCCGGCCTTCCCCGTGCACCGAGTCGATGCAGACCTGGCGGCCGTCCCGGCTCCAGCGCGGATGCAGGTCGCAGCGGTTCTCCTTGCTCAGGGCCGGATCCGCGTGGAAGGAGCCCAGGTCGTGGCGGGCGCCGGTCCGCATGTCGTAGAGGAACAGGATCCGCTCGTGCGTGCGCGCGTCCGGGTAGGTGTCGCTCAACAACCAGCGGTCGTCCACCGGCGAGAAGGTCATGTGGCCGTTCTCCGTCAGCACGTGGCGCCCGACCACCTGCACCGCACCGCCGTCGGCGTCGTCGTACAGGTGGTAGTGGATCTCGCCGGCATGCGGCCCCCACACGATGACCTGGCGGTCGTTGCGCCACAGCGGGTGCGAGATCTGGTACTCGGATTTTTCGTAGTCGAAGGTGCCCACGGCGCTGGGGTCGAAGGCTTCGTCCAGTTGCGGCAGCGGGTGGTCCGAGCACTCCAGCAGCCGCATGCCGCTGCCATCGGGGTTCATGGTGATCAGGCGGTGGAGGAAGCAGGTCTCGTCCTTGATCCGCTCGGTCCAGCGGTGCAGGAAAAGCACGCGCGTGGACGAGGGATTGACCTCGATGTGGCTGACCCAGTGGATGGCCTTGTCCATCGATGGCTTCGGATGGAAGTCGCGCAGCTGCCGGTAGCTCACCAGCAGGCGCGATTCGCCCGTCGCCAGATCCATGCGGTGGATGCCATCCTCGGCCGGGGCCCGTGGCAGGTCGAAGGGGGCGCCCGGCTCGCTGTAGCCGATGGTCTCGTGGGTGAGGTAGAGCCGGCGGTAGTCCACGCACAGGGCGTAGCGGCTGTCCGGCGCCACGACGTAGACCGGCAGCGGCAGGCTGCGCCGCTCGCCGGTGTCGGCATCGAGGATGATGGCGCCGAAGTGGGGGTAGCGGGCGTCAGCGTCGGTGGTCCTCACGTTGTAGATCAGCTGGCGCCCGCCCAGGCCATCCAGCCATTGCAGCTGGCTGCCCATCTGCCAGTTCCAGGCGCGGGTGCGATCGAGCTCGCGGAATCGCGCCCCCTCCTGCAGATCGAAATAGCCGATCCCGGCCTCCAGCGTGGGCGTGAGCGGTGCGTCCTTGAACGGCACCTGCTGCGCCAGCAGGTAGCGGCCGCCGCGGTGCCAGTTGCTCTTGTTGTAGTAGCCGAAAAAGTAATGCTGGTCGGTCGATCCGACCCGGCGCACCGCGCAGGGTGCCTGCGGATGGCTCGTCATTCGGCCACCAGCTTCGCTTTGTCGATGATGCCGTCCCAGCGCTGTTTCTCGGCCGCGACGAAGCGGGTGGCCGCCTCGCGGGTGTTGGCCACGGGCGTCATGCCTTGCGCGGCCAGCGCCTGCGTGAACGCCGGCGAGGAGACGATGGCCCGGATGTCGTTGCTCAGCTTGTTCGCCAGCGCATCCGGCACCTGGGCACCGACGGCCACCGTGGTCCAGGAGGTCGCGAGAAACCCCGGGATGGCGGCTTCCGCCACGGTGGGCACGTCGGGCAGGGCCGGGGAACGGGTCTTGCCCGTGACAGCCAGCGCCTTCAGCCGGCCGTTGCGCACATGGGCCAGCACGGTGGGCGGGTTTTCGAACATGAGCTGGATCTGCCCGCCCATCAGGTCGTTCAACGCGGCGGAACTCCCCTTGTAGGCGACGTGGGTCATGGGCACCTCGGCCGAGGCCTTGAACAGCTCGCCGATCATGTGCACGGACGACCCCACGCCCGCCGAGCCGAAGTTGAGCGCGTCGGGCGACTTGCGGCCCAGGGCGATCAGCGACTTCAGGTCCGTCACGGCCAGCGCTTCATTGGCCACCACCACATGCGGCATTTCCGCCAGGATGGTCAGCACCTTGAAGTCGGTGGCGGGGTTGTAGGGCAGCTTCCTGTACACGCCATAGGTGGCATGCAGGCCAATGGAGCCGAGCATCAGCGTGTAGCCATCGGGGGGCGCGTCGACCACCGCCTTGCCGCCGATGTGTCCGCCGGCACCGGGCCGGTTTTCCACGACCACGGACTGCTTGTAGAGCTTGCCCAGGTGGTCGGCTAGCAGCCGCCCCTGCACGTCGGAACTGCCGCCGGCCGTGAACGGCACGATGATGCGGATGGGGCGGTTCGGGAAGTCCTGTGCCCCGGCGGTGCCGGCCAGCGGGCCGAGGGCCAGGGCCGCCAGGCCGGCGGCGGCGAGGGTGCGGCGGGGGATGCGGGTGGTCATGGATGGTGCTCCTGTGAGGGCCCTCGGGGTGGGGCCTGGGAGAAAGTCTAGGGATCGGGCATCATTCCGAATAATTCATTCTTGCGAGCACCCTATGCACTGCTGGTATAGGGTGGATCTGACGCCCCGCCATGCCAAGACCCCTCAATTTCCGCGAAATCGAAGCCTTCCGCGCCGTCATGCAGACCGGCACCACCACGGCCGCGGCCGCCGTGCTCAACACCACCCAGCCCTCGGTCAGCCGCCTGTTGTCCCAGGTCGGCATGGCCACCGGCCTCAAGCTGTTCGACCACACCAAGGGCCGGCTGGTGCCCACCAAGGAGGCGAGGGAGCTGTTCGACTTCGTGCAGCGCCAGTTCCTGGGCCTGGACCGGGTGGAGCAGCATGTGGCCCAGCTGCGCAAGTCCGGCTCCGGTTCGCTGCGCATCGGCTGCACGCCCGCGCTGGGCCTCAGCGTTCTGCCGCGCGTCATCGGCGAGTTCTGCCGGCGCCACCCGCACGCGCATGTGGACCTGCAGACCACCAGCGCCCACCAGCTGCGCGAGGGCCTGCTGCACGGGAATTTCGATGCCGTGCTGTCCACGGCCGCCCAGGCCCACCCCGAGCTGGACGGCACCGTGCTGCATCAGGCCCCGATGGTGTGCGTGATGCCGCCGGGCCATGCGCTGGCCCAGCGGCCGCGCGTGCATGTGCGCGACCTGAAAGGGCAATCCTTGCTCACCCTGAACGCCGACGACGAATCGCAGGTCCAGGTCCAGCGCCTGCTGCAGGCGCACGGGGTGGACGTCGCCGCGCGGGTGGCCACCAGCTACTCGTTCACCATCTGCCTGATGGCCGCCGAGGGGGCGGGCATCGGCATCGTGAACCCCTATGTGGCTTCGGTGTTCGCGCGGGACTTGCACGTGGCGCCCCTCGCGCCGCGTTGCCCTGTGCAGGTGCTCATGGCTTACCCGCAGCACGTCAGCCGCTCTCGGATGACCGAAGAGTTCACGGGCCTGATGGTGGCCGATCTGCAGAAATTTCCTCGTGGTTGATGCCGGCCTCAGGCCGAGTCGCGCAGCACGAGTTCGAAAGGCAATTCGACATTGCGGCCCCCCTCGGCCGCCTCGGCACCGTTCAGCCGGCCGATGAGCAGCTCGGCGGCCATGCGGCCGATCGACAGCTCGGATCGGCGCACCGTGGTCAAGGGCGGCTGCAGCAACTGGGCCGCGGGAATGTCATCGAAGCCCGCCACGGCCACGTCCTCGGGAATGCGCCGCCCCGCCGCGCGCAGGGCCGACATGGCGCCGATGGCCAGCAGGTCGTTGGCGGCGAAGACGGCGCTGCAGCGGAAGTCGCCGCCCGCCAGTTCGGCCACCATCGCGCGCGCACCGGCGGCCTGGGTGAAGTCGTCGGCGGCGATGGTGCGGGCCGTCAGCCCCGCCTGCCGCATGGCGGCCCGAAAGCCGCGCTGCCGCTGCGCGCCCGGGCCCAGCGGGGCGGACAGCAGGGCGATGCGCCGGTGGCCCTTGTCGATCAGGGTCTGCGTCATGGCCTGCGCCGCCGCCGCGTTGTTGATGTAGAGCTTGTCGATGGTGCGCGATGGTTTGTGCGCCTGGCTTTCGATCTGCACCACGGCCAGGCGTCCCCGCGTGGCCTTCAGCAGCTCGGTTTCCTGCACGTGGAAGAACACTGCCATCACGCCGTCCACATGCCCCTGCGACAGCCATTGCAGCGCCCGCTGCTCGCGCTCGGGCGTGCCGTCGGTGTCGAAGATCATGGTGTCGTAGCCCGCCGCATCGGCGGCGGACTGGAAGCCGCGGATCAGGGCCGGATAGGTCGGGTTCGTGATGTCGGGAACGATGCAGGCCAGCGTGAGCGTGCGCGCGGACTGCAGGTTGCGGGCCATGCGGTTGGGCACGTAGCCGAGCCGCCTGGCCGCTTCCTGGATGCGTTCGCGCGCCTCCGCCGACACGGTGGACGGCTCCACGCCGTTGAGCACCAGGGACACGGAGGTTTGCGACAGGCCGGTGGCCTGCGCAATGTCGCGCTGCGTCGGCCGTTTCTGGGGAGCCGCAGGCGCTGACGGGCCGTTCTTGGGCTTCTTCATGTTGGGTTGCCATCCATAATGCTCGTAGCCATTTTTGCACGCCATTCCCATGAACCTTTCGCGCCGCGCATTCGCTCTTTCGGGCATGGGGGCGGCTTCGCTCGCCGCGATGCCGCGCGGGGTGGCTCAGGCGCGCGCGCACCCGCTCTCCGTGCTGGTGGCGCAACCCGCCGGCGGCGTGACCGATGCCTTCGCCCGCGCCGTGGCCCCCGCGCTGGGCCGGGGGCTCGGGCGCGCCGCGGTGGTAGAGAACGTCACCGGCGCCAGTGGCTCCATCGCCGCCAACCGCCTGCTGGCGGCCGCGCGCGACGGCTCCACGCTCTTCATCGGGTCGCCCTCCGAGACCGTGCTGGCGCCGCTCACGCTGCGCGCCGTCCGCTACAAGCCTTCGGACTTTCGCCTGCTGGGCCTGGTCAACGATTCGCCGCTGGCGCTGTACGCGCGCACCGACCTGCCGGCCAGCAACCTGGACGAGCTCGTGGCCCTGGCGCGCCAGGGTGGCGAGCGGCCCATGAGCTATGGCAGCACGGGGCAGGGCTCGCTGTTCCACCTCGTGACGGAGCGGCTGTTGTCCAGCGCTGGCATCCAGGCCACGCACGTGCCTTACCGCGGCGGCATGCCCATGCTGGCCGATCTGCGCAGCGGCGCCATCGATTTCACGGTGCTGCCCGTGGACGCCTTGCTGGGCAGCCTGGTGGCCGATGGCCGCATGAAGGTGCTGGGTGTGTTGTCCGCGCAGCGGCTGGACCGGTTCCCCACCGCCGCGACCTTCGACGAAAGCCGGCTGGCGCCCGACGTGGGCCACCCCAGCATCTGGGTGGGCGTGCTCGTGCCCGCCGCGATGGATGAAGACCTCAGCGCGCGCCTGCACCGCGTCGTCGTGGAGGCGCTGGGCAGCGCGGACGTGGGCCAGGCCGTGCGGGCCGTCGGCGGGCGTGTGCCACCCCGCATGTCGCTGCCGGAGGCCGCGCGCTTCTACGCGGCCGACACCGTGAAGTTGCAGGCCCTGGCCCAGGCCGCGCGCGTGAAACCCCTGTAACGGTCGAGAACCCGCTTCCGTTGGCTGGGGGGGCCGCCGGCCGCCCTGGATGGGCATTTGCAAACGAAGGTGATATTCTGCGACAGGCTGTGTCAGGGGACCCCGGCGGCCGGGATCCCCGTGACTTCCAGTGCCTGAGGAGGGACGCGGAATGTCGATCGAATACACCTTCACACCGTACGGCACGATCCAGATCCAGTGTGGACGGGACTGGATCGAAGTGAAGCTCCCCGGTGGCGGCGATGGCGGGGGCAGCGCCAAACCCAGCCCTGCCGCCAGCCCGGCCCCCGCGCCCTCGCCGGTGGCATCCCCCTCGCCACCACCGCCCCGACCGCCCGCACCCGAACCGGCCACGCCGCCGGGGGTGATGTTCATCGAATCCAGCACGCAAGAGCCGTTTGACGCCCGCGAACTCTTCGTGGTCGAGGTCGCCGGCATCGAGCGCTGGAAGCTCGCCGAATTCAAGGGCCTGGACCCGGAGAGCCTGCAGCGCCTGGTGCGCCAGCGGGTGACGCGCGTGAAGCCCCTGCGCTTCGGCGCGATCACGGTGCTGGACGTGGACGTCGGCACCCTGTCGTCGCCCGACGCCAGCCATGAACTGGGCCGGCTGCAGAAGCTGCTGAAGGAGCCGGACCTGGGCCTGGACGTGCTGCGCTTCTGGCACAACGATCCGCTGGAGTAGGGCGCCATGGCCGCCGCCGATCCCTATGTCGTCGCCAAGGCCAGCCTGCGCGACAACGTCAAGACGCTGATCGCGGTGTTCGGCGGCATCGCCGGCGTGCTGCTGGCCGGTGCGCCGTTTTCCGGCTACGGCTCGCTCGAACTGTTCAGCCCGCGCTGGATCGTGGCCTCGCTGGCCTTGCTCGTGTCGCTGCTGCTGCTGGGCTGGTCCGTGCGCCGCCTGCTGTTCGTGCTCACGCCCGATCTGGCGTACACCAACCTGCTGATCGACACCACCCAGGACGCCGAGATCCTCGCCGTGCAGGCCGAGTTCGCGCGGCGCAAGGACGAGCTGCTGCCCAAGCGCAACCCCAACGACCCGAACAGCCCGCGCATCGATTCGGTGAGCCGCCTGATCGAAGAGAAGCGCCTGGCCTGGGAGCACTACCAGGCCGACACCACGAAGGTCGATCGCAAGGAGGAGTACGACCGCCTGGCCGACGCGCTGGCGGCCGTCAACCACTGGAGCGCGTTCACGCGCCTGCACGTGCGCGTGTCCAGAGGCACGGACACCGTCTTCTGGGCCGGCCTGGCGGCGATCATCTCCATCGCCGTGTTCGCGGTGGCCTCCAACGCGCCGAAGAAGGAGACGGCCAGCGCGCCCACGGTCTACGTGGTGCTGCCGTCGAGCCCCTCGCCGGTGGCGGCGGCCGACCCCTTGCCGGTGCTGCCGCCGGTGCTCTTCGCGACCGGCAAGGCCGAGCTCTCGCGGCAGGCCGTGGCGGACATCGACAAGGCCCGCGACCACCTGCGCGCGCACCCCGACGTGGGCATCCTGATCGTGGCCCACACCGACACGGTCGGGGGCGATGCGCTCAACGACGCGCTCGCGATGCGCCGCGCCCGCAGCGTGGCCGAGCTGCTGCGCGAGCAGGGCGGCATTGGCGCGGCCCGCATCTTCGTGGCCCCGCTGGCGAAGAAGGACCTGCCGGCGCTGACGGCGCAGGACACCGAGAACCCGGCCAACCGGACCGTCCAGATGATCCTCATCCCCTTGCCCCCCCAGCGCCCGCGATGAGCCGCGCGATCGACCGTCCGCTCGGCCTGCTGCGCTCCTTCCTCGTGTACCGCGCCATCCCCTGGCGCGGCGCGCAGCTGCGGCGCTTCTACCGCCGCTTCCTGCCGGTGGGTGGTCTGGCGTTCGACGTCGGCGCCCACGCCGGCAACCGCGTGGCGGCGTTCCGCCAGCTCGGCGCGCGCGTGGTCGCGCTGGAGCCGCAGCCCGATTTCGTGCGGCTGCTGGGGCGCCGCTTCGGCCACGATGCGCAGGTGGCGCTGCTGCCGCAGGCCCTGGGCCGCGCGCCCGGCGAAGCCCGCCTGATGGCCAGCCCGCGCACGCCCACCGTGGCCACGCTCTCCACCGATTTCGTGCAGCGCGCGGGCGCGGCACCGTCGTTCCGCGGTGTGCGCTGGGAAGCCGGGCCGCTGGTGCCCGTGACCACGCTGGACGCGCTGATCGCCACGCACGGGCGGCCCGATTTCGTGAAGATCGATGTGGAGGGTTTCGAGCTGGAGGTGCTCATGGGCCTGAGCCAGCCCCTGCCGGCGCTGTCCTTCGAGTTCGTGCCGGCCGTGCGCGACGTGGCGCTGGGTTGCATCGACCGGCTCGAAGCCCTGGCCGGGCCCGGGCGTTACCGTTATGCGGTGTCGCTGGGCGAGCGGCAGCACCTGCTCCAGCCCGAAGGCGAGGGCGCCGAGGCGATGCGCGGCTGGCTGCGCGCCTTGCCGGCGGAGGCGCCCTCGGGCGACGTGCACGCCTGGCTCGTGGCCTGAACCGCCTCAGGACCCGGTGTGCGGCGGGCTGCTCGCGGGCGCGCCCACGTGCTCGAAGCCCTGCACCTCGTGCGCGCCGGGCGCGTTGAACACCGCCAGCAGCACCTCGGTCAGCCGCTGCATCGGCCCCAGCGCCTCCGCCGGTGGCGTGAGCCCGGGCGCGAAGCCGCTGCCCAGCAGGCGCTGCAGCAGGGCGCGGTCCTCGCTGATCACGTGCACCGGCACGTCCCACGACACCGCGGGCCCGCTCACCAGCGCGGGCGGCTGATGATCGCCCACCACCACCATCACCAGCGGTCGGGCCGAGCGCTGTTTCAGGTAGTCCGCCAGCCAGGCGTGCTGGTAGCGCAGGCTCTCCAGGTAGGGCGGCAGGGGCTCGCGCACCGCCAGCGGAGCCGCCTGCGCGGCCGTGGCCTGCGCTGCGCTGTAGGTCTGGGGGCCGGTGCGCAGCGAGCCGCCCGGCACGAAGGGCGCGAGCGGGTGAAAGGGGGCGTGCGTGCTGGTGGTCGGGAACACCACGAAGCGCGGCGCGCGATCCGTGGTGGGCGCGAGTTCCTGCGTGTGCAGCAGCGCCAGCGCCGCCTGGTCGGGGATGCGCCAGTAACCGAAGTTGGGCCCGGTGTAGCCCATGTCGGCGTCCTTCGCGAGGCGGTCGAAGCCGTAGAAGGCGCCTTCGGGCCAGGGGCGCTTGAGGCCCGGCATCCAGCCCACGGTGCGGTAGCCATGGCGCGCGAAATGGCGCACCAGCGTGGGCCGGTCGCTGGCGAGCAGCAGGTCGTGGTCGCCCGGGTCGCTGGTGTCCACGCCGGCCAGCAGCGCGGCGTGCGACAGCCACGAGGCACCGCCGAAGGTGGGCGCGGTGACGCGCGCGCTGACCACGGTGCGGCCACCGGCGTGGATGGCCTCGTCCAGCGCCGCGCGCGCCGCCACCAGCCCGACGGCCTGCTCGGGCCGGTCGAAGCTCACCGTGCCGTAAGACTCGGCGAACACCAGCAGCACGTCCGCCGGGCCCCGTGGCCCGATCAGGCCGGAGAGATCGCCGTCGAAGGCCGGGCCCGCGCCCAGCACCGACTCGGCCGAGGCCGGCCAGGCCACGCGCGCCAGCAACTGGCCCTGGTGCACCAGCGTGGGTGTGAGCGGCAGCGAGAAGAACCAGCGCGTGTCGCGCTCACCGGGCACGTAGGCGGCGAAGCTGAGCGTGCACGCGGCCACTGCGGCCAGCAGCCAGGGCTGGGGGCGCTCCCAGGCCAGGCACCGCGCCAGTACGACGATCGCGCGGCGCACCAGGCCCACCAGCAGCACCGCGCCCAGCAGCAGCGCCAGCGCCAGGCCCAGCAACTGCCAGGCGGGCAGGGTCTGGGCGGCCAGCCGCAGCAGTTCGGCGGCGTGGCGCCCGTCCCAATACACATTGACCGGCCGGCCCAGCACGGCCGGGGCCGTCACGTCCGCGTAACGCACGAACACGAGGAAGACGAAGCCGAGGGACCACGCGGTGGCCGCGCGCGCCGAGAGCCGGCCGCGCCAGCGCACCCAGCCCATCAGCGCCACCACGGCCAGGCACAGCTCGAACGACAGGCGCGGCATGGTGCGCACGCCGAAACCCGGCCAGCGGTTCTCGAAGGTCCACAGCGCGTTGAGCAGCGCGAACGCCAGGCCGAAGCGCAGCAGCCACGGCAGCCACCGAGGCGGCGCGGCGCGCGCGTCGCTCACTGGCGCACCGCTTCGAACTCGATGATCAGCGGCACCTCGTCACCGACCCAGCCGTTGGACACCGCGTAGTTCATGCCGTAGGCGCTGCGCTTGAAGCTGCCGCGCGCGGACACGCCCATGGTGTAGGGCTTGCGCAGCGGCCCGCCCATGGGCGACTCGGCGCTCTTGTTCCAGGTGGCCTGCAGCGTGAGCGGTTGCGACTTGCCCAGCAGCTCCAGCTGGCCGCTGATCTCGAAGTTGCGCTCGCTGGTGCGCTTGGCGCTGCTGGCGGTGAACACCATGCGCGGGAACTCGCCGCTGTTCAGGAAGTCGGGGCCCTTCAGGTGCTCGTCGCGCTTGCGCTGGTTGCTGAAGACGCTGGCCGTCTCCACCTCGATGCGCACGTCCGACAGCGTGGCCGTGGCCTCGTCGAAGCGGTAGCTGCCGCGAGCCGAGCGGAACAGGCCCAGCACCTTGGCGTAGCCGATGTGGTCCACCAGAAACGCGATGGTGATGTGGTCCGGGTCCAGCTCGTACTTGGCTGCCTGGGCGTGCGCGGGCGAGCTGGCCAGCAGGTGGGCGCAAAGCGCCAGTGGCAGGAGTAGGGCGGTGGAAGTGCGCATGGCTCAGGTCTCCGTGAGGGTGGGGCGCTGCCGCGCCAGGGTCCGGATGTCGACGGCGAACGAAAGGCTCAGCAGGGCCAGGCTGAAGGCGGCCAGCGAGGCCGCCAGCCAGGGCGGCACGATGGGCCCCAGGCAGATGATGAGCGCGGTGATCTGCACCACGCACACCGTCTGGCGGCGCTTGCTCGGTGGCAGGGCGCCGGCCAGCCAGGGCCAGGGCTTGGAGGCGGCCACGAAGGCGTAGCGCATCAGCCCCGACGCCAGCACCCAGGGGCCGGCCTGGCCGGCCTGCAGCACCAGCGCGCACAGCACCAGGGTGAAGGCCGCGTCGGTCTCCATGTCGAAACGGGCGCCGAAGGCGCTGGCCAGGCCGCTGCGCCGGGCCAGCGCGCCGTCCACCGCGTCGAGCAGGGCCGTGGCGGTGGCGATCACCACCAGCCACCAGGCCGCCGGGGTCATCGAAGCCAGGGGCGGGCGGGGCAGGGCCTCACCCACCAGGGCCGCGAGCAGGGCCATCGAGCCCAGCCGCACCAGGGTCACGCGGTTGGCGGGGCCGAAGCGCGGATGCGGGTGGTGGGCCAGGGCGCGCCACACCAGCCAGGCGCCCAGGCCATACACCAGCCAGGTCTTGGCCATGTAGTCCAGGCCCAGGTCGCCTGCCGCGCCCAGCGCGCTGGCGAGCACGCCCACCAGGGCCGCCACCACCGCCAGATCGCGCGCGGCGTCACGCCGCAGGCCGGCAAGGCCCGGGGCTGAGGCGAGGGGGGCTCCGGTGGTCTTCATGGTGGGCGGTTCCGGCGATCATGGCACGCGCCTCCTTCCGACACCACATCCGCCGATTCGTTCACCGGCGCCGGGTGGCCGCTTTCAGATGCTGCGCAGCTGGACCCGCCGGGACAGGGCTTCGGCGCTCTCCCGCCGCTCGCTGTAGCGGTCCACCAGGTAGGGCGCGCTGTCGCGGGTGAGCACGGTGAACTTCACCAGTTCCTCCATCACGTCCACCACGCGCTCGTGGTACGACGACGGTTTCATGCGGCCGTTCTCCTCGAACTCCTGGTAGGCCTTGGCGACGGAAGACTGGTTCGGAATCGTCAGCATGCGCATCCAGCGGCCCAGCACGCGCAACTGGTTCACCGCGTTGAAGGACTGCGAGCCGCCCGAGACCTGCATCACCGCCAGGGTCTTGCCCTGCGTCGGCCGCACCGAGCCCTCCGACAGCGGAATCCAGTCGATCTGCGCCTTGAGGATGCCGGTCATGGCGCCGTGGCGCTCCGGCGAACACCAGACCATGCCCTCGGACCACCGGGCCAGGTCGCGCAGCTCGCGCACCTTCGGGTGGTCCTCCGGCACCGCGTCGGGCAGCGGCAAGTCCCTGGGGTCGAAGATGCGTGTGTCGGCTCCCATGGCTTGCAGGAGGCGGGCGGCCTCCTCGGTGAGCAGGCGGCTGTAGGACCGCTCTCGGAGCGAGCCGTACAGCAGCAGGATGCGCGGCGCATGGGTCGCCCGCTCCTGGGGAAACAGGCGCTCGACATCCAGCGGCTGAAACGCGGCAGGGTCGAGCGGGGGCAGATCGATTTCGAGGGTCATGTGAAGGGGCGGGTTGTCAGGTCGCGCCCAGGCGGAGGGCCAGGGCCGCCAGCGTGACCGCGAGAACGGGCAGCGTCAGCACGACGCCGACCCGGAAGTAATAGCCCCAGGCGATGGTGGTGCCCTTGCGGGCCAGCACGTGGAGCCACAGCAGCGTGGCCAGGCTGCCGATGGGCGTGATCTTGGGGCCCAGGTCGCAGCCGATGAGGTTGGCGTAGACCATGGCCTCCTTCACCACGCCGGTGGCCGTGGACTGCTCGATCGACAGCGCACCGACCAGCACCGTGGGCATGTTGTTCATCACCGACGACAGCGCGGCCGCCAGGAAACCCGTGCCCATGGCCGCGCCCCAGACGCCGCCCTGGGCGAACCGGTCCAGCAGCGCGGCGAGGTGGCCCGTCAGCCCGGCGTTGCGCAGGCCGTAGACCACCAGGTACATGCCCAGCGAGAAGACCACGATCTGCCAGGGTGCTTCCTTCAGCACCTTGCGGGTGCCGATGACGTGGCCCCGGGCCGCGACGGCGAGGAGCAGGACCGCGCCCGCCGCCGCCACCGCGCTCACGGGAACGCCCAGCGGCTCCAGCCCGAAGAAGCCCACCAGCAGCAGGCCCAGCACCGCCCAGCCGGCGCGGAAGGTGTTCAGGTCGCGGATGGCGGCGGCGGGCGCCTTCAGCTGGCGCAGGTCGTAGGTCGCCGGCAGGTCGCGGCGGAAGTACAGGTAGAGCACCACCAGGCTGGCGGCCACCGACGCGAGGTTCACCGGCACCATGACGGCGGCGTAGCGGTTGAAGCCGATGCCGAAGAAATCGGCCGAGACGATGTTCACGAGGTTGGACACCACCAGGGGCAGGCTGGCGGTGTCGGCGATGAAACCGGCCGCCATGACGAAGGCCAGCGTGGTGGCGGGCGAGAAGCCCAGCGCGACCAGCATGGCCATGACGATGGGCGTGAGGATGAGGGCCGCCCCGTCGTTGGCGAAGAGTGCGGCGACCACCGCGCCCAGCAGTACGATGAGGGCGAACAGCCGGGGACCGTGGCCACCGCCCCAGCGCGCGAAGTGCAGGGCGGCCCACTCGAAGAAGCCCGCCTCGTCCAGCACCAGGCTGATGACGATGACCGCCACGAAGGTGGCGGTGGCGTTCCAGACGATGTGCCAGACCACCGGGATGTCGGACAGCTGGACCACACCCGCCAGCAGCGCCACCACCGCGCCGAGCAGCGCGCTCCAGCCGATCCCCAGCCCCCGGGGTTGCCAGATGACGAGCAGCAGCGTGAACGCAAAGATCAGGACGGCCGCGAACATGCCGGCTCAGCGCTGGGCCAGTTCGCGTGCCGTGTTCTGGAGCGCCAGCCGATCCACGCTGGCCGGCGGCAGGCTGACCAGGAACTCCAGGCGCCGGCGGATGGCGAGCAGGGTTTCGCGGAAAGCCTCCAGCTGTTGCTCGGCCGTGCCCTTGACCTCGGACGGGTCGGCATAGCCCCAATGCGCCGTGGCGGGCTGGCCGGGCCAGTAGGGGCAGGTCTCACCGGCGGCGTTGTCGCACACCGTGATGACCAGGTCCATGTGGGGCGCGTCCGGCTGGCCGAATTCGTCCCAGTTCTTGCTGCGCAGTCCCTCGGTGGCCATGCCGGCGCGCTGCAGCACCTCCAGAGCCAGCGGGTGGGGCTGCTGGTTCTCGCGCGGGCTGCTGCCGGCGGAGAAGGCCTTGAAGCGGCCTCGGCCCAGGTGGTTCAGCGTGGCTTCGGCCAGGATGCTGCGGGCCGAGTTGTGGGTGCAGAGGAAGAGCACGTTCAGGGGCGTTGGGGTGGTCATGGTGGCGGGCAATGAAGGGTCAGCATTGGCAGGAGGAGCTGCTGTCCACGGCGCATTCCGCACCCTGGCAGCAGTTGTCGGTGAGGTAACCGAGCAGCCCGTTCATCTGCTCGTAGGCGGCGCGGTAGACCAGGTGCCGGCTGGACCGCTCCTGCGTCACCAGGCCCGCCGAAGCCAGCTCCTTCAAGTGGAACGACAGGGTGGTGTTGGGGATCTCCAGGGCCTCGCTCATCACGCCGGGTGTGAGGCCGGCCTGGCCATTGACGACCAGGGCGCGGAACACCCGCAGGCGAAGGGGGTGGGCCAGGGCGCCGAGCGCGCGGACGACATCGGTTTCGTTCATGCGTTGAATCATACGATATTTCGATTAATGTGGAAATATTGGCCATGGGTCAAACTACGCCCACCCCGCCGACACCGCTTTCCCCCTTCGCCCATGCCCATCGCCTCCGATCCGTCCGCCGCCGTTTCCGCCCAGGCTTGCTGGGTGGTCAGCCCCGGCCTCGCCGAGATTCGCGACGAAACCCTGCCACCGCTTCCCGATGGCTTCGCCCGCGTGCGCACCCTGCACACCGGCGTGAGCCGGGGCACCGAGGGCCTGGTGTTCCGGGGCGAGGTGCCCGCCAGTGAGGCGCAGCGCATGCGCGCGCCGTTCCAGGCGGGCGACTTCCCCGGCCCGGTGAAGTATGGTTACGTGAACGTGGGTGTGGTCGAAGCCGGGCCACCCGAGCTGCTCGGGCGCGAGGTGTTCTGCCTTTATCCGCACCAGACGGTGTTCCAGGTGCCCGCGTCCGTGCTGGTGCCGCTGCCCGCCGGGGTGCCCGCCTCGCGCGCCGTGCTGGCCGCGAACCTGGAAACCGCCATCAACGCCCTGTGGGACGGCCAGCCCAACCCAGGCGACCGCATCGCCGTGGTGGGCGGGGGCACGCTCGGCCTGCTGGTGGCCTGGCTCGCGGCGCGCCTGCCCGAAGGCAGCGTCCAGGTGGTGGACACGAACCCCGCGCGCGCGGGCATCGCGGCCACGCTCGGTGCCGGTTTTGCCCTGCCCGAAGCGGCGCAGGCCCAGGCCGATCTGGTCATCCACACCAGCGGCCAGTCGGCCGGGCTGGCCACCGCGCTGCGGCTTGCGGCCTTCGAAGCCACGGTGCTCGAACTCAGCTGGTACGGCAGCCGCCCGGTCAGCGTGCCACTGGGCGAGGCCTTCCATTCGCAGCGGCTCACGCTCAAGAGCTCGCAGGTGGGCCATGTGGCCAAGCGCCAGCGCGACCGCTGGAGCCACCGCCAGCGCCTGGAGCTCGCGCTCTCGCTGCTCACCGAGCCGGTGCTGGACGCGCTGGTCACCCACAGCGCGCCCTTTGCCGAGCTGCCGCAGGTGCTCGCGCGTCTCGCCGGTGCCGATGCGCCCGACACCCTGTGCCAGCGCATCGACTACCCTGCGTGATCCTTCCCGCCATTCAAAGGACCCCCGACCGATGTACGCCGTCAACGTCAGAGACCATTTCATGATCGCCCACAGCTTCCAGGGCGCGGTGTTCGGGCCGGCCCAGCGCATGCACGGCGCCACCTATGTGGTGGACCTCGAACTGCGCCGCGAGGCACTGGATGCCGACGGCATCGTGGTCGACATCGGCCTGGCCACGCAGGTGCTGCGCGAGACACTGGCCGTGCTCAACTTCCAGAACCTGGACGAGATGCCCGAGTTCAAGGGCCGCAACACGACCACCGAGTTCCTGGCGCGCGTGATCTTCGACCACATCGCCGTGCGCATCGCGGCCGGTGCACTCGGTGCGCAGGCGCTGCCCACCGCGCAGTCGGCCGGCCTGCGGCAGATGAAGGTGACCCTGCACGAGTCGCACGTGGCCTGGGCCTCGTACGAAGGCCTCCTGCCGGTCTGAACCATGCCCGGCCAGCGCGTCTGCCACTTCCTGCTGCCGGGCGACTGGCACATCCCCACGGGAGGCTACACCTACGACCGCCGGCTCTCGCTCGCCCTGCGCGAGCAGGGATGGACGGTTTTGCCCGAGGTGCTCGAAGGCGCGTGGCCCTGGCCCGACGACAGCGACCTCTCGGCCGCCCTGGCCCGCATCGCGGCCCTGCCCGATGGCGCGCTGGTGATCGCCGACGGCCTGGCCTTCGGCGCCCTGGCGCGCGTGGTCCGGCCGCATGCCCAGCGCCTGCGCTGGGTTGCCCATGTGCACCACCCCCTTCACCTGGAAACGGGCCTGAGCGCCGCAGACAGCGCACATCTGCGCACGACCGAAGCGCAAGCCCTGCGACTGGCGCGGCAGGTGGTGGTGCCCAGCCGCCGCACGCTCGACGACGTGGCCGCCCTGGGCGTCCCGCCCGAGCGCATCGCCGTGGTGGAGCCGGGCACCGACCCGTCGCTCCCTCCGCCGTCCGCCCCCCGGCGCGATGGCGCGGTGCAACTGCTCTGCGTGGCCACGCTCACGCCGCGCAAGGGCCATGCCCTGCTGCTGCAAGCGCTGGCCAGCCTCACGCAACTGCCGTGGGTGCTGCACCTGGTGGGCAGCGCCGAACGCGACCCCGGCACCGCCGTGCGCCTGCAGGCCCTGGCCGCGCCTCTGGGCGAGCGCGTCGTCTGGCACGGCGAGTTGCCGGGTGCCGCGCTGCACGCGCACTACCTGGCGGCCGATGTCTTCGTGTTGCCCTCGCTCTACGAGGGCTATGGCATGGTGATCGCCGAGGCCGTCGCCCACGGCCTGCCGGTGGTCACCACCGACGGTGGGGCCCTGGCCCACACGCTGCCACCCGGCGCCGGTCTGCAGGTGCCTGCCGGTGACGGGCCCGCCCTGAAGGCCGCGCTGGAGCGCTTGCTGGCCGATGTCGGGCTGCGCGAGCGCCTGCGCGCTGGCGCGCGCGAAGCCGCCGCGGCGTTGCCCACCTGGCCGCAGCAGGCCGCGCGCTACGCGGCGGTGCTGGAATCCATCGCATGAGCGGCGCCCACTTCAGCGCCGACTGGCTGCAACAGCGCGAACCCTTCGACACGGCCGCGCGCGACGAGGCCGCCCGGCACCTGCAACTGGCCGCGCGGTTCCATGCCATGGCCCCACCGGCGGGCACACCCTGGCGCGTGATCGACTTGGGCTGCGGCACGGGCGCGAACCAGCGCTGGCTCGCGCCCCGGCTGGGCGGACCGCAGCAATGGCTGGTGGTGGACCACGATGCCGCGTTGCTGCGCGGCTGGCCACCCAGCGCCAGAGGCCCGGGTTTCGAGGCGGCCATCGTCTGCCGGCAACTGGACCTTGCGCGGCATCTGGACACGCTGCCCTGGCACGCGGCCCACCTCGTCACCGCGTCGGCCTTGCTTGATCTCGTGAGCGCCGACTGGTTGCACCGTCTGGTGTCGCACGCCGTGGCCGCGCGCGCGGCCATGCTCTTCACGCTCAGCGTGGACGGCCGCCATGACTGGGAGCCGGGCGACCCGCTGGACTCGACCGTGGGCCGGCTCTTCGGTCGGCACCAGCGGCGCGACAAGGGCTTTGGCCCCGCGCTCGGCGCGGCTGCCTTGCCGGCCTTGCGCCGCGCGCTGCAGGGCAGCGGCTACCGCGTGTTCAGCGCGGCCAGCGACTGGCGCATCCACAGCCTGGAAAGCGCACAGGCCGGCGCGCTGCACCACGCGCTGGTCGACGGCATCGCCCACGCCGCGTGCGAGCAGGAGCCCGCGTCCCTCGCCGCGCTGGAAGCGTGGCGGCAACGGCGGCACGCGAATGCCACTGCGGGCAGCCTGCGCGTGGGCCATGTGGACCTGCTCGCCTTGCCCTGACCGGCCCTCAACCCGCCGCTGCGCGCGCGAGCCCCTGGCCTCGATCGGGCGAGCGTTCAAAAGCGGTGATGGTGGGGTCCATGAGAAAGTTTTCTGCTTTCACGGTCCCGACGTTCGAGGCCGGCGTCCATCGACATCCTCGAGTTTTTTCCGGGCTGCGGCGATACTGGCGATCCCGATTTCTGGAGTTCCCATGCTTCCCGACACGCCTTTGCTTCTGGCTTTCGTGGGCGCCAGCCTGGTGCTGGCCCTGACCCCCGGTCCCGCCGTCGTCTACATCGTGGCCCGCACCCTGGCGCAAGGGCGCGCCTGCGGTCTTTCGTCCGTGCTGGGCGTGGCCCTCGGCAACCTCGCCAACGCCCTCGGCGCCGCGCTCGGGTTGGCCGCCTTGTTCGCAGTGTCGTCGGTGGCCTTCACGGTGGTGAAGTGGGCCGGCGCGGCCTACCTCGTGTACCTGGGCATCCGCCTGTGGATGGCGGCGTCGCCACTGGCCGACGGCGCCGCGCCCCAGGTGCCGGCGCAGTCCTTGCGGCGCGTCTTCCGCGATGGCTTCCTGGTGGCGCTGCTGAACCCGAAAACCACCCTGTTCTTCGCCGCCTTCCTGCCGCAGTTCATGGACGCGCACGGCGCCAACCCCTTGCTGCAGACCCTGGCGCTCGGCGGTGTGTTCGTGGCCATTGCGTGCTGCACCGACATCCTCTACGTGCTCACCGCCAGCCTGGTCGCACCGCGCCTGGGCCGCGCGGCACGGCACGGTGTCTGGGGCAACCGGCTCGCCGGCACGTCCTTCATCGGCCTGGGCGTGCTCACGGCGATGGGGTCGCGGCCTTCGCGTTGATGAGGGACCGACGCGCTGCATGATGAACCTCTACGAAGTCATCCGCTGGGGCAACGACTCGGACGACGTCTTCACCGGCGGTCCCAACGGCCCCGACACCTGCTTCCTCGTTCGCGCCGGCTCGGTGGAGCAGGCGGCCAGCCTGGCCGACGCCGAGTTGGCCAGGCGACCATCGCAGGTGGTTGAAAACTGGGCCGGCGCCGTCCACCTCCTGGGCGTCGAGCAGGCGAGGGAAGACGTCCCTCGGGTGCTGCGAGGACCCTACATTCAGCACGCCTACACCCATGGCTGGCGCTGCTGGCACCGGGACGCTCCCTCGGACCCCTGGGTCGAACACCAGGTCGCTGCCGCTGACGTGGCGCCCACCGGGCCCACATGAAGCGCTTGTCGTGCAGCCGCTGCCAGCGGCCAGTTTCTTTCACGCCCACCAGACAGGAGGAGCTGCGGCGGTGCCGGCAGTTCCTGGCATTCGCCGCGGTCCTGGCCGCCGTTGCCGTTGGGCTGTCCCTGGCCGGCGTGCCGCTGTGGCCCTGGTGGGTCGGTGGGATGGCGGTCTTTGTGTTGAGCCAGGCTGCGCTCAAATGGCAGGCCAGCCGATGGGCCTTCTGCGATCCCTGCCAGCACGGCCGTTATGTCTACCGGCGCGCGGCGAGCCCGGACGATGAATAGGGCCGGGTCGTTGCCGCGTCTCAGACGCCCAGGTACTGTTCCAGCAACTCCGGCTGCGCGTGCAGCTGTTCCGAGCTGCCTTCGAAGACCACCTCACCTTTGACGAGGATCACGTTGCGGTCGGTGATCTGGGTGACGTGCTTCCAGTTCTTGTCCACGATCACGCTGCTGATGCCGCTCTCCCGGATCAGGCCGCAGATGCGCCAGATCTCGCGCGCGATCAGGGGCGCCAGGCCCTCGGTGGCCTCGTCGAGGATGAGCAGGTCGGGGTTGGTCATGAGCGCGCGGCCGATGGTGAGCATCTGCTGCTCGCCGCCGCTGAGCTGCTGCCCGCCGTGGTTCAGGCGCTCGGCCAAGCGCGGGAAGGTGTCGAGCACACGCTCGTAGGTCCAGTCGCGCTGGCCCTGTGTGCCGGCGCGCGCCGACATCACCAGGTTCTCGCGCACGCTCAGGTTGCCGAAGATGCCGCGGCCTTCGGGCACATAGGCGATGCCCAGGCGGGCGATCTCGAAGGTGGGGGCGCCGGTCATGTCCTGGCCCTTCACATGCACCTTGCCACCGCTGGGTTTGACGATGCCCATGATCGACTTGAGCAAGGTCGTCTTGCCCATGCCGTTGCGGCCCATCAGGCCGATGGTCTGGCCCTTGTCGACGGTGAAGTCCACGCCGCGCAGGATGTGGCTGGCGCCGTAGTGGGTGTGAAGGCCTCTGGCCTGGATCAGCGCGCTCATTCGTGCTCCTCGCCGAGGTAGGCCGCCTGCACGCCTGCGTCGGCGCGGACTTCGGCCGGCGTGCCGCTGGCGATCACCTGGCCGTTGACCATGACGGTGAGCCGGTCGGCCAGGGTGAACACGGCATCCATGTCGTGCTCCACGAGCATCATGGCGTGGTCCTTCTTGATTTTGAGCAGCAGCTCGACCATGCGCTCGGCCTCGGCGTGGCCCATGCCGGCCAGAGGCTCGTCGAGCAGCAGCACGGTGGGTTCGGTGGCCAGGGTCATGGCAATCTCCAGCTGGCGCTGCTCGCCGTGGCTGGTGGTGCCCGCGATGGTGCCCACGCGGGCCGTGAGGCCGGCGAGTTCGATGGCGCGTTCGCAGCGGCGGTTGACTTCGGTCATCGCACTGGCCGCCGAGAGCCAGCGCAGCGGGTTCCACGGGCCATGCCGTTCACGCGACTGGGCGGCCAGGCGCACGTTGTCCCACACGCTGAAGGGCAGGAAGATGTTGGTCTTCTGGTAGCTGCGGCCCAGGCCCAGGCGCGAGATGCGTTCGGGGTTCTTGCCGGCCGTTTCGGTGCCGTTGAGCGTGATGCGACCGGAGGTGGGGGGCAGGTCGCCCGAGAGCAGGTTGGTCAAGGTGGACTTGCCCGCGCCGTTGGGGCCGATCACCGCGTGGATGCGGTCGCGGTGCAGATCCACCGACACGTCGTTGACGGCGGCCAGGCCGCCGAAGCGCTTGGTGAGGCTTTTCGCCGAGAGCAGGAGCTCGCTCATGGGGCACCCCGCTTGCGGGAGAACTGCGCCACCAGGCCCAGCAAGCCGCGCGGCGCGAACACCACGATCAGCACGATGAAGCTGCCCATCAGCAACTGCCAGTGCTTGGTGAGGTCCTTGAAGAAGTGCATGACGTACTCGAACGCGAAGGCCCCCACGATGGCGCCCGCGAAGTTGCCCATGCCGCCGAGGATGACCATCATGATGGCGTGCGCGCTCATGTGAAAGCCCATGAGTTCGGGGTTCACGTAGCCGGTCTGCGCGGCCCACAGGAAGCCCGCCACGCCGGCCAGCGCGCCGGCCAGGGTGAAGGCGGCGAGCTTGTAGCCGAAGGTGCCGTAGCCCACCGCGCGCATGCGGTGCTCGTTCACGCGGATGCCGGCGAGCACGCGGCCGAAGGGCGAGAACAGCAGGCGCCGCAGGAAGGCGTAGACCAGCACCAGCACCAGCAGGGTGAAGTAGTAGAAGGTGGTCTTGTTGTCCAGGTCGATGCCGGTCCAGCCGAACAGCGAGGCGTCGGGCCGGAAGTTCACGTACAGGCCGTCGGAACCGCCGAGCGCCTTGTTGTCGAAGAACAGGAAGAACACCATCTGCGCGAAGGCCATGGTGACCATGATGAAGTAGATGCCGTGCGTGCGCACCACGAAGAAGCCGATGATCAGCGCCGCCAGGCCCGCGCCCAGGGCCGAGACGGGCAGCGCCCACCACAGGCTGATGGGCGTGTCGGCCGGCGTGAGGAAGGCCAGGGCGTAACCCGCCAGACCGAAGTAGGCGGCGTGGCCGAGCGAGACCAGGCCGGTCACGCCCTGCAGCAGATCGAGGCTCATCGCGAAGATGGCCAGGATCATCATCTGCGAGAGCATCTGCAGATAGAAGTCGACACCCGTCAGGGGCATGAGCGGGAAGGCGGCGAGGGCGATGGCGCCCAGCAGCAGGATCACCTGCATGCTGCGCGGCAGCTTTTCCAGCTGGGCTTTGGGCGAACTCATTGTTTGAACAGCCCTTCAGGCTTGTAAAGCAGCACGGCGGCCATGAGCATGTAGACGGCCATGCCGGCGATCTGCGGCACCAGCACCTTGCCGAAGGTGTCGACCAGGCCCACCAGCAGCGCGGCCACGAGGGCCCCGCGCACCGAGCCGATGCCACCGATGACGACCACCACGAAGCACATGATCAGCACCGAGCTGCCCATGCCGGGGTACACGCTGGAAACGGGCGAGGCGATCATGCCGGCGATGGCCGCCAGGGCCACGCCCAGCGCGAACACCACGCCATGGATGAGCCGGATGTTGATGCCGAGCGACTCGGTCATCTCGCGGTTGAAGGCGCCCGCGCGGATCTTCATGCCCAGGCGGGTCCTGGAGATGAGCAGGTACAGGCCGAGGGCGAGCGCGATGCACACGCCCGACATTACCAGCCGGTAGACCGGGTAGGACAGGTTGTCCGTAAGCGGGATCGACCAGTTCAGCATCTCCGGCACCTGCACCGAGTGCACGTCGTCGCCCCAGAGAATGGAGCGCACTTCCTCGAAGATGTAGATCAGGCCGAAGGTCAGCAGCACCTGGTCCAGGTGGTCGCGGCGGTAGAAGTGGCGGAACAGCAGCCATTCCAGCAGCCAGCCCAGCACGACGGCGATGACCGTGCCCAGCACGATGGCCAGCACCAGGCTGTCGAGCTGCGACACCAGGAACCAGGCCAGGTAGGCGCCCAGCATGTAGAAGCTGCCATGCGCGAGGTTGACCACGCCCATGATGCCGAAGATCAGGGTGAGCCCGGCCGCCAGCATGAACAGCAACAGGCCGTACTGCAGGCTGTTGAGCAACTGGATCAGGAAGTTGGCGAAGTCCATGAAGCGGGGCGGTGAGGATCAGGCCAGGAAGGCGAGCAAAAACCAGACCAGCGCCTGTGGGCGCCGGTCTGTGGAGGCACGAGTGAGGCGGGGGCGATCAGCCCATGCGGCAGCCGGTGGCCGGGTCGGCCACGGCTTTCTGCGCGATGCCGATCACCTTGTTTTCCTTGTTCTCGACCTTGCGCATGTAGATGTCCTGGATCGGGTTGTGGGCCTTGCTCATGGTCCACTTGCCGCGCGGGCTGTCGATGGTGGCGCCTTCCATGGCGGCGTACAGCGCCTTCTTGTTGTTGAGGTCGCCCTTGACGGCGTTGGCGCCCTTGATCAGCAGCAGGCCGGTGTCGTAGCCCTGCACGGCGTACACATCGGGTTGCAGGCGGAAGGCCTTGGCGTACTCCAGGCGGAACTGCTTGTCGCGCGGCGTGTTCAGCGAGTCGCCGTAGTGCATGGTGGTGAGCACGCCGTTGGCCGCAGGACCGGCCGCTTCCAGCACGCCCTCGGTCAGGAAGCCCGAGCCATAGAGCTGGATGGTTTTGTTCAGGCCCGCCGCGGCGTAGTCGCTCATGAACTTGGCCGCGCCGCCGCCGGCGAAGAAGCAGGCCACGGCATCGGGCTTGAGCGAGGCGATCTCGGTCAGCAGCGCCTGGAATTCCACGTTCGGGAAGGGCAGGCCCAGCTTCTTCATGATGGTGCCGCCGGCCGCGGTGTAGCTCTGCTCGAAGCCTTCGAAGGCTTCGTCGCCGGCCGCGTAGTTCCAGGTGATCCACACCGCCTTCTTGTGGCCGTTGGCCACCATGGCCTTGCCCAGCGCCAGCGTGGGCTGCGAGTTGGTGAACGAGGTGCGGAACACGTTGGGGGCGCACTGGGCGCGGGTGGCCACGTGCACGCCTGCGTTGGGGATCAGGTTGAGCACGCCGGTGTCGCGTGCCACCTTGTGGATGCCCATCTGCACGCCCGAGTGCACGGTGCCCACGAGCACGTCCACCTTGTCGCGCTGCACCAGGCGGGTCGCGTTCTCGATGCCCTTGGCCGGGTTGGATTCGTCGTCCACCTTGAAGTACTCGACTTCACGGCCACCGAGCTTGCCGCCTTGCTCGTTGAGGGCCATGCGGAAACCGTTCTCGATCGCCACGCCGAGCTGGGCGAAGGTGCCGGTGTACGGCAGCATGAAACCCACGCGCACCTTGTCCGACTGCGCACGTGCCAACTCGGGCAGCAGCAGGCCGGTGGATGCGGCGCCGATCACGGCGGCGCTGCGGGTCAGGACGATTCGGCGGGTGGTCATGGAGTTCTCCTGTGGGTGGTTGCCGGAATGCGGTTCACTGTAGACGCGGGGTAGGGGATTGACGATCCAGAATTACCCGTACTTGAGGTCTAAAACATTTATGTCTGAATTTAAGAGGCGGGTTGCATGGCCAGCGCGAGCCACTCGCGGCACCAAGCCGCGCCGACCACCTCGGCCTCGGTGCCCGCCGACGCGTCATGGCAGAACACGTCTCCCACACGCACGGCGCCCAGATCGGCGAGACGCTCGTCGAACCGCCGACCACCCTGGCAGAACGTCTGCGGATGGGTGCCGTGGTCGCCCAGTGCGATCACGCCGTAGCGCACGTGGCCCAGAAACTTGGGCTCGTTGCCCAGGGATTCGTACAGCGCCCGGGCGTTGTCCGGCACGTCACCCGAGCCGTAGGTGGATGTGCATATGAGATATAGTGCATCCCCGTCAAAAACTCGGATGTCCAATCCGTCCATCATGCGCACCTCGATCTCGGGGATCAGGTCGGCGCAATCCATCTCGATGGCCTGAGCCACGTACTCGGCGGTGTTGGTCATCGTGCCAACGAGGATGAGGAGTCTGGAGGGTGGGTTCATGATTCAGAAGCTGCAATATACTTCATGAATTCCCGATGAATCATCGGGTAAACCCTCGTTGATGCGCTGGGTCGCGTGGCCCCTTGGGTGGCCTGCCCGGAGGGACTCGAACCCCCGACCTGCTGCTTAGAAGGCAGCTGCTCTATCCGGTTGAGCTACGGGCAGACAGGGCGACTGGCGATGCAAAAAAGGCCCACACTGTGGGCCTTTTTGTTCTTGATGAATGGTCGGAGCGGCGGGATTCGAACTCGCGACCCTCTGCTCCCAAAGCAGATGCGCTACCAGGCTGCGCTACGCTCCGACTAAGCGGCGAATTGTACCTGCTGAAATGAGGTGTTCCGGTCGGGCTCAGCGTTTTTCGTACTGCGTCTTGCCAAACAGCACTTCGCGCGACTTGTCATCGGTGATCGGTTTGCGCGCGTCGGCCAGCACCGCCACGCCGCGTTGCACCGCGGGGCGGGCGGCAATGGCGTCGAACCACTGTTTCAGGTGCGGGAAGTCGGCCCAGTCGATGCCCTGGTTCTGCCAGTTGCGCAGCCAGGGGAAGATCGCGATGTCGGCGATGCTGTACTGGTTGCCCGCGATGAACTTCTGCGCCTCGAGTTGCCGGTCCATGACGCCGTAGAGCCGCCTGGCTTCGTTGGTGTAGCGATCGATGGCATAGCCGATCTTCTCGGGCGCGTACTGCCGGAAGTGGTGGTTCTGGCCGAGCATGGGGCCCACGCCGCCCATCTGGAACATCAACCACTCCAGCACCTTGAATTTGGCGCGGTCGCTTTTGGGCAGGAACTTGCCGGTCTTGGCCGCGAGGTAGAGCAGGATCGCGCCCGACTCGAACAGGCTGATGGGCTGGCCATCGGGACCGTCGGGGTCGACCAGTGCCGGAATCTTGTTGTTTGGGCTGATCTTGAGAAAGGCCGGTTCGAACTGATCGCCCTTGCCGATGTTGACGGGATGGACCCGCCAGTCCCGGCCGAGCCGCAGTCCACACTCCTCCAGCATGATGTGGACCTTGTGTCCATTGGGGGTTGGCCAGGAGTGGACGTCGATCATGGGACTTGCCTTTCTTGCGGGAGGGTGGCTGAGGAGCTGGCCACTCTACGGGAATTCAAAAACCCGTGCTCACCCTCCCGGCATGCCGGCTCAGAAGCCGCGCGTGACAGGCATGTCCACCTCGGTCTTCACCAGCATGTGCTTGGCCAGTTCCAGCTTGGCGATGGACTGGCGGTGCACCTCGTCGGGGCCATCGGCCAGGCGCAGGGTGCGCTGGCCGGCGTAGGCGTAGGCCAGTGGGAAATCGTCGCTCACGCCGCCGCCGCCATGGGCCTGAATGGCCATGTCGATGATGTCGCAGGCCATGTTGGGTGCCACCACCTTGATCATGGCGATCTCGGCCTTGGCGACCTTGTTGCCGACGGTGTCCATCATGTAGGCCGCCTTGAGCGTGAGCAGGCGCGCCATCTCGATGCGGCAGCGCGCATCGGCGATGCGCTCGTGCCAGACCGATTGGGCCGACACCGGCTTGCCGAAGGCCACGCGGCTGTTCAGGCGCTTGCACATCAGCTCCAGCGCGCGCTCGGCCGCGCCGATGGAGCGCATGCAGTGGTGGATGCGGCCCGGGCCCAAGCGGCCCTGCGCGATCTCGAACCCCCGGCCTTCGCCGAGCAGGATGTTGCCCACCGGCACGCGCACGTCCTTGAGCACCACTTCCATGTGGCCGTGCGGCGCGTCGTCGTAGCCGAACACCGACAGCGGTCGCACCACGGTGATGCCCTTGCTGTTGGCCGGCACGATGATCATGGACTGCTGCGAGTGGCGCGGCGCATCGGGGTTGGTCTTGCCCATCACGATGTAGACCGCGCAGCGCGGGTCACCGGCGCCGGAGGACCACCACTTGCGGCCGTTGATGACGTAGTGGTCGCCGTCGCGCTCGATGCGGCACTGGATGTTGGTGGCGTCCGACGAGGCGACCTCGGGTTCGGTCATCAGGAAGGCCGAGCGGATCTCGCCGCGCAGCAGCGGCTCGAGCCACTCGTCCTTGAGTTCCTCGCTGGCGTAGCGCTCGAAGGTTTCCATGTTGCCGGTGTCGGGGGCCGAGCAGTTGAAGACCTCGGCCGCGAACGGCACGCGGCCCATGATTTCGCACATGGGTGCGTACTCGAGGTTGGACAGACCCTGCGGCGCGCGCGGGCTGCGCGGCAGGAACAGGTTCCACAGGCCGGCCTTGAGCGCCTTGGGCTTGAGTTCCTCGATGATCGTGGTGGGCAGCCAGGGGTTGCCCTTGGCGCGGTTGGCGGCGATCTCGGCGAAGAAGCGCGCTTCGTTGGGGTAGATGTGCTCGTCCATGAACGCCAGCAAACGCTCGCGCATGTCCTTGACCTTGTCGGTGTAGTCGAAATTCATCTTGGCTCCAGTGGAAAAAGGGTGTGGGTGTGAAGAGGGTCAGCGGGCGCTGGCGAAGCCCCAGGCCATCTCGGCCAGGGGGCGGGCGCCGGCGGCGGATTTCACCGCCTGTTCGTTGGACGCGGTGCCGGTTTCCACCCGCTTGGCAATGCCCTGCAGGATGGCCGCGAGGCGGAACATGTTGTAGGCGAGGTAGAAGTTCCAGTCCGCTTTGAGTTGCTCGGGGCTGGCGATGCCGGTGCGTTCGCAGTAGCGCGAGATGTAGGCGTCTTCGGAAGGGATGCCCAGCTCGGCCAGGTCCAGTCCCTGGATGCCGCGGAACATGCCGGGCGGGATGTGCCAGGACATGCAGTGGTAGCTGAAATCGGCCAGCGGGTGGCCCAGCGTCGAGAGTTCCCAGTCGAGCACGGCGAGCACGCGCGGCTCGGTGGCGTGGAACATCAGGTTGTCGAGGCGGAAGTCGCCATGTACCACCGACACCATGGACTCGTCGCGCGCCATGGCCGGGATGTTCTGCGGCAGCCATTCCATGAGGCGGTCCATCTCCGGGATGGGCTGCGTGATGGAGGCCTGGTACTGCTTGCTCCAGCGGCCGATCTGGCGCTCGAAATAGTTGCCGGGCTTGCCATAGTCGGTCAGGCCGATCGCGTCGGGCTTGACGGTGTGCAGCGCCGCCATGACGCGGTTCATCTCGTCGTAGAGGGCGGCGCGTTGCGCGCGGTCCATGCCGGGCAGCGACTGTTCCCAGAGCACGCGCCCATCCACGCACTCCATGACATAGAAGGCCCGGCCGATCACCGATTCGTCTTCGCACAGCACGTGCATCCGCGCCACCGGCACACCCGTGCCGTGCAGCGCGCTCATCACACGGAACTCACGCTCGATCGCATGGGCCGAGGGCAGCAGCTTGGCCACGGGCCCGGGCTTGGCCCGCATCACGTAGGCGCGTTGCGGCGTGATGAGCTTGTAGGTGGGGTTGGACTGGCCGCCCTTGAACATCTCCACCGAGAGCGGGCCGGCGAAGCCCGGCAGCCGGTCTGTCAGCCAGCGTTCGAGGGCCGGGATGTCGAAGGTGTGTTGTGCCGCAACGGGCCGGGTGCCGACGAAATTCTGGGTGTCGCTCATGGTGTGCGGCTCAAGGCCGTTGTGGGTTGACGGGCCTGAAGCAGCAGTGGCGACAACGCCGGGGTCAGGACTCGGCTTCGGCGATGCGCATGAGCATGTCGCGGTTGCGCACCACCACACCGCCTTGTTCGATGCGGATCGCGTCCTCGCGCTCCATCGACTTGAGCTCCTGGTTCACGCGCTGCCGCGACGCGCCCAGCAGCTGCGCCAGTTCCTCCTGCGCGAGCTGCAGGCCGATGCGCATTTCGCTGCCGTCGGCCAGGCAGGGCACGCCGTAGCTGCGCACCAGGTGCAGCAGCTGTTTGGCCAGCCGCGCGCGCAGGGGCAAGGTGTTGAGGTCTTCCACCAGGCCGAACAGCGTGCGGATGCGCCGTGCCTGCAGTCGCATGAGCGCTTCGTACAGCTCCACGTGCGAGGCCAGGATCTTCTGGAAATCGGTGCGCGCCACGCACAGCAAGGTGGTGGCGCCATGCGCGTAGGCATCGTGCGTGCGCTGGTCGCCGTCGAACATCGCCACATCGCCGAACCACACCCCGGGCTCCACATAGGTCAGCGTGATCTGCTTGCCCGAGAGCGAGGTCGAGCTCACGCGCACCGCCCCACGGGCGACCGCCGACCATTCGGTCGGTGGGTCGCCGCGTGCGACGATGAGATCGCCGTCCTTGAATCGCTTGACGTGGGCGCATCGGAGGATGTCGTGACGCAGGGAAGGTGAAAGGCTGCTGAACCAGCGACCGTTGTTGATCGCCTCGCGTTCTTCCATTGTCAGAATCGGTTCGTCCATGGGCTGTCTTTTGAGTGACTGAGGGTGGCCTTCATTGTCGCCACTGGGACGCGGCGGACAGATCAGGGTATGCGCGCAGACCGCGTCAACGGTAGTTGGCGGCCCGCTTTTCCATGAAGGCCGTGATACCTTCGCCCGCGTTGGCGTGATGCAGGTTGCGCACGAAATGATCGCGCTCGGCCGACAGCTGCGCGTGCAGTGTGACCGTCGGGGCGTCGTTGGCGAGTTCCTTGATGCTGCTGAGCGCGTTGGGCGCGCGCGCATTGAGGCGTTCGCACAGCGTCAGCGCGTCGTGCAGCGCTTCTCCCGGCGTGCTGGTCTGGGTGATGACGCCCAGTTGCTGCAGCCGCTCGGCGCCGATGCGTTCACCGCACAACAGCAACTGCAGCGCCGTGGCCCGGGGCAGGGCGCGCATCAGGCTCCAGGTGGCCCCGCCGTCGGGCGACAGGCCCACGCTGCTGTACGACATCGCGAACACGCTGTTCTGCGCGGCGATCACCAGGTCGCAAGCCAGCGCCAGCGAAAAACCGGCACCGGCGCACGCGCCTTCCACGGCCGCCACCACGGGCTTGGGGAAGGCGCGGATGGTCTCGATCCAGTTGTGCAAACCCTCGATGCTCTGCGCCTGCACCTCGGGCGGCTGCTGCCGGTTGGCCAGCAGCCGCTGCAGGTTGCCGCCGGCACAGAAGTGCGCGCCTTCGCCCGTGAGCACCACGCTGCGCACTTCGGGGCTGCTTTCGGCCACGTTGAGCGCTTCCACGCCAGCGGCGTACATGTCGGGGCCGAGGGCGTTGCGGTGTTCCGGGTTGCTGATGGTCAGCACCATGGTCTGACCATGGCTGTGGCTCTTGAGGCTGGCGGTCATGCGGTGTCGGTCCTTGCGGTCGGGAATCAGGCTTCTTCGTGCGTCAGGCTCAGGCCCAGCGCGCCACGGCGGCGCAGCCAGGGGGAAGGGCGGTAACGCGGGTCGCCGTAAACCGTCTGCAGGTTGAACAGGATCTCCAGCAGGTTGGTGGGACCAATGCGGTCGCCCATGGCCAGCGGCCCCATCGGGTAGCCCAGGCCGAGGGTGACCGCCACGTCCAGGTCGGCCGGCGAGCAGATGCCCTGCTGGCACATGTCGGTCGCGATGTTGACGATGGTGGCCACCACGCGCTGCGTGACGAAACCACCGCTGTCGCGCACCACGCTCACGGCCTTGCCGTCGCTGGCGAACAGGGCGTGAGCGGCGTCGCGCATGTCGGCCCGGGTGGCGGGGTTGGTGGCCAGCACGCGGCGGCGGGTGGAGGCGTCGTCGAGCATCATGTCGATGCCCACGGTGCGCGACGCGTCCAGGCGTTCCACGGCGGCCAGCGTGGTCACGTCCAGACCCAGCGGCGCCACCAGAATGAGCGCGGCGGCCGACGGTGCGGCGGCGGTCTCGATGTGCGCGCCCAGGTCCTTGAGCAACTGATAGAGCTCGGCCCGGCGGGCTGCCTTGGGCGAGACCCAGACCGGTGGCAGCTCCGCGACGGTCGGCGCGGCCACGTCGGCCGGCACCTGGGCCACGCCCTTGTCGTAGGCATAGAAACCTTCACCGACCTTCTTGCCCACCACGCCCCCAGCCAGGCGCTGGGCGGTGATCACGCTGGGGCGGTAGCGCGGCTCCTCGAAATACTGGTGGTAGATCGACTCCATCACGGGGTGCGAGACGTCCAGCGCCGTCAGGTCCATCAGCTCGAACGGGCCGAGCTTGAAGCCCATCTGGTCCTTGAGGATGCGGTCGATGGTGGCGAAATCGGCCACGCGTTCGCCCACCACGCGCAGGGCTTCGGTGCCGTAGCCGCGGCCGGCGTGGTTGACGATGAAGCCCGGCGTGTCCTGTGCCGAGACCGGCGTGTGGCCGAACTGGCGGGTGTAGTCCGTCAGGCGCTGGCAGACCGTGGCGCTGGTCTTGAGGCCGGCAATGACCTCGACCACCTTCATCAGGGGCACCGGGTTGAAGAAGTGGTAGCCAGCGAGTTGGGCCGGGCGCTTGAGCGCGGCACCGATCGAGGTGACCGAGAGCGACGAGGTGTTGGTGGCCAGCACCGCATCGGGTTGGACGATGGCTTCGAGATCGGCAAACAGGCGTTGCTTGACGTCGAGCCGTTCGACGATGGCTTCCACCACCAGATCGCAGGGCGCGAGGTCGGTCAGCGCACCGGCCAAATGCACCCGTGCCAGGCAGTCTTCCATCTGGCTGGCCTCCATGCGGTTCTTGCCCACCAGCGTCTGCCAGGTGCCTTGAAGGGCGGCGCGGGCGGCCTCCGCCGCGCCGGCCTGCACGTCGAAGAGCCAGACCTGGCTGCCGGCCTGGGCCGCCATCTGGGCAATGCCGCGGCCCATGGCACCGGTCCCGACGATGCCCGTATGAAGAAATATGGGTTGCATAAGTGTGTTGTATTTGGAATGAGGGTGCCTGGAGCTATGACAAAATGATCCAACGAAAGAACGAAGGGCTTCCAACGTGCGCCAGACATGGACAGGCTGTATTTTGCTATTAACTGCGCTGGGCAGTTCGGCGGCCACGCTGGGGCGGCACAGTGGTGCAGCTGTCATCGGACAACCTCTCGATGTCCGGGTTCAGGTTCTTCTCGCTCCGGGTGAGGATCTCACCAACCAGTGCCTCAATGCGGATGTCTTTTTTGGCGATACGCAAGTGTCGCCCGGTCTGGTTCGCAGCACGCCCCAGAAAGCCGAGGCCGAGTCCTCGGTGCGTATCCAGACTCGGCAGCCCATCAACGAACCCATCGTCACCTTGTACGTGCGTGCCGGCTGCGGCACCGCGTTCACCCGCCGCTTCGTGCTGCTGGCCGACCCGCTCAACGAGCCGATGGCGCCGGTCGACCGATCCAACAACCCGGTGGCCGTGGCGCCCCCGGCGGTGGCGCAGGCGCCTTCCACGCCTGCGGGTCCCGGTGTCGCGGGCGGCAGCCTGGTAGAGAGTGGCACCGCCAGCGCTCGGCCGCCCGTTGCGGCTGGCCCTGTGGCTTCGCCATCGGCACGGCCTGCGCCCAAGCCCGCCGCGAAACCGGGTGCCACCGCGTCGCCCCGTGCGAGCAGTGTGGTGCGCCGTCCACCGGCACCCCCTGCGGCGCCCCGCCTGCAGCTGGACCCGATCGATCTGGATGCGGGCATCGAGCGCGATCCGACGCTCAAGCTCTCGCCCTTCTTGCTGAGTGAGCCCGCCACCTCCGAAGAAGCCCGCGCCGCCGCCGGCCTGCTCTGGAAGTCTCTCAGCGCGTCGCCGGAAGACATCCTGCGGGACGCCCAGAAACTCGCGGCGCTGGAGGCGGAAGCCGAGCAACTGCGCAACGCCCGGGCCCAGAGCCAGAACAGCATTGGCGAGCTGAACGCCCAACTGAATGAGGCGCGTGACCAGCGCTACCGCAACTGGCTGGTGTACCTGCTGGGCGCACTGCTGTTGCTGACGCTTCTGGCGCTGCTGATGGCGTCGCGCCGCCGTCCAGCGCAGGCCGGGTCCGAGGCGTCCCGTGCGTGGTGGTCCTCGACGCCTGAAGACAAAACCATGCCGGCACAGCTCCGCAAGCCCGTGCGCCAGGGCGCCCCGACGGTGGCGGCCCCCGCGCCCGGCGGCGTGGAACTCGATCTTCACCTGGATCAGGATTCGTCGCTGGACGATTTGCAGGCCCTCGATGGCGCCGCTGCGCGCGAGAGCGATCCACAGCCGGAATCGGCGGTTGCGCTGCCATCGCGCGACCGTCGGGATTTTTCACCGAGCGCCTTGGGCATCTCCCGTTCGGTGGCCACGGAAGAGTTGTTCGACATTCAGCAGCAGGCCGACTTTTTCGTGTCGCTGGGTGAAGACGAGCAGGCCATCCAAGTGCTGCGCAACCACCTGGCCGAGAGCCATGAGCCCAGCCCCCTGGCTTACCTGGATCTGTTCAAGCTCTATCACCGCCTGGGGCGCCGCGAAGACTACGACGCCCTGCGCGACGAGTTCAACCACGTCTTCAATGCCGGCGCGCCGCCCTTCAACCGCTACACCGACGGTGGTCGAGGCCTTGAAGCCTACGAAACGGCCTTCAGCCGCATTCAGTCGCTGTGGCCGGAGCCCCGGGTGCTGGACCTGATCGAGGAGTCGATCTTCCGGGACGCCAGCGACGACGAAGTCGAGGTGTTCGATCTCGAGGCGTACCGCGAGCTCTTGCTGTTGCACGCGATGGCCAAGGAGCTGATCAAGCGAGACGAGCCGTCCGCGGCAAAGCACAGCGAATTCCGGCACACGAACATGCAACCGCTGAAAGCCGACGGCCGGCGTCCGAGCGCGCCAGCCGGCAAGAAGCCCCCCGTCGCTGAAGAGCCTGCTGGCGGTCGCAACACCCAGCCGATGGACCTGGGTGTGCTGGTGCCTGCGTCGTCCCACCTGGGCCTGGACATCAACCTGAACGACCTCTCCGAGTTCTCTGCCTTCGAGGCCTTGTTGCCAGAGGTGTCGCCGCCCGTGGAGCCGACCGCCAAGGCAGGTGACGCCCAGGACCTGCCGCTGAGCAACCTGATCGATTTCGAGGTGTTGGACTTCATGCCGCCGGACGACGAGCCAGGCTCGAAGCCGGATGGCAAACGCTGACGCCCTTGGTACCCAGAAAAAACGCCGGTGACAACCGGCGTTTTTTCTGGGGTGAGGTCGATCGCAGCCATCAGCGTCGAACCTGCAGCGCGCCTGGATTGACGATATTGGTCGGTGTGCCCTTGATGTAGTTGACCACGTTGTCGAACGCAGAGGAGAAGTACATCTCGTAGCTGTCCTGCTCGACATAGCCGATGTGGGGCGTGCAGATGCAGTTTTCGAGCCGCAGCAGGGCATGGCCTTGCAGGATGGGCTCGGATTCGAACACGTCGATCGCGGCCATGCCCGGGCGACCCCGGTTCAGCGCGGCGATCAGCGCCTCGGGCTGGATGAGCTCGGCGCGGGAGGTGTTGACCAACAGCGCGGAGGTCTTCATGGCGGCGAGGTCTTCGGGTGTCACACAGCCCGCGTTGCTCTCGCTCAGCCGCAAGTGCAGGCTCAGCACGTCGGCCGTTTCAAACAGGGCTGCCTTGCTGGGGGCCACATCGAAACCATCGGACGCGGCGCGGGCACAGCTTTCTTCGCTGCCCCACACGATCACGCGCATGCCGAAGGCCCGCCCGTAACCTGCCACCATCTGCCCGATGCGGCCGTAGCTCCAGATGCCCAGCGTCTTGCCACGCAGCACCATGCCCACGCCGAAGTTGGCGGGCATGGCCGCGGCCTTCAGCCCAGCCTGTTGCCAGGCGCCATGCTTGAGGTTGGAGACGTATTGCGGGATGCGGCGCATGGCCGCAAGCATCAGGGCCCAGGTGAGCTCGGCGGTGGAGACGGGTGAACCCACGCCCTCGGCCACCGCGATGCCACGCTCGGTGCAGGCATTGACGTCCACATGCTCACCCACGCGCCCGGTCTGGGCGATGAGTTTGAGCCGGGGGAGTTTTTCAACCAGTTGACGGGTGATGGCGGTGCGTTCCCGGATCAGGACCAGCACATCGGCATCGCGCAATCGGATGGACAGCTGGCCCACGCCCTTGACCGTGTTGGTGAAGACTTTGGCCGGGTAAGGCTCCAGTTTCTCGGCACACCGCAGTTTGCGCACAGCGTCCTGATAGTCATCAAGGATCACAATATTCATGACCCTATTGTGCCTTCACCTCCCAGGCCTTCCGGGCCGCTGACCCCTGGTTACAAGCAGGCACGGCGCGCCGGGAGCCTGGAGGATGGCCGTGTGCTCGCTGGCGGCGGCCGAGTTCAGGCCGCGCGCGTGGACAGCTGGCGTTCCTGGTCGGCCAGTCGATCGAGTTCGGCGCACACATCGTTGATGCGGCCCGAGATCACCAGCCTGACACCGGCCCGGTGCGCCGCCGCGGGGCCGGTCTGCTGCAGCACGCGCACGCGAGGCACAGGGTCCGCTGCCGGTGGCACGGCCCGCAAGACAAGTGGACTGCGGGTTGTGCTGGCGCGCTTGAGCCACCCGGCACGCGCAAAGCGCTGTACAACCTGCGTGGCCACGGGCTCGTTGGCGGCCGTTGCCCGGCGAAGGGCGGGAGAGGGCAACCAGCAGTCGATCAACTGCAAAGGGGCGCGCCACGTGTTGGTGTTGAAAATTTTTCCCATGCGAAACTCCATTGGGTGGGGTTGAACACAGGCAGGATTGCAAAATCAAACGCCTTCGCAGGGATGTGTCCTTGTGGTGGGTTGTGCACCCACCGGGACCAAACGCCCGCCACCTGCTGAGGCGACACGGACCGGGATCGGTCAGAGCTGGAAGCTGTTGCGGATCAGGCCCACGGCGAGTCCTTCGATTTCGAATGGCTCGCCCGGTTCGACGACGATGGTCTTGTAGTCGGGGTTTTCCGCGTGCAATTCAATCAGGTGCTGGCGCCGCATGAAGCGTTTGACGGTGACGTCGTCACCCAGGCGGGCCACCACGATCTGGCCGTTCTTGGCTTCCTTCGTGGCCTGCACGGCGAGCAGATCGCCGTCCATGATGCCGATGTCGCGCATGGACATGCCACGCACCTTGAGCAGGTAGTCGGGCGTGCGCTGGAACAGGCTGCGCTCGACCTGGTAGGTCTGGTCCACATGCTCCTGCGCCAGGATGGGCGAACCGGCTGCGACGCGACCGATCAGGGGGAGCACCAGCTGGGCCAGGCTGGGGATCGGCAGTGTAAGCTGGCGCCCGCGCGAATCGTTGATGGACTGCAGGTCTTCGCTGCGCAGGCGGATGCCTCGCGAAGTGCCACTGACCAGTTCGATCACGCCCTTGCGCGCCAGCGCTTGCAGATGCTCTTCGGCGGCATTGGCCGACTTGAACCCGAGTTCGCTGGCGATTTCGGCACGGGTGGGCGGTGCGCCGGTGCGTGCGATCGCCGTCTGGATCAATTCCAGAATCTGTTGCTGCCGGGCGGTGAGCTTCGGTGCGGTATGGGGCATGTCGAGCATGAGGACCTCGTCGGGAACGTGGTGGCCAAGGGGAACGCCATCTGGGAAGGCAGGAACAACGCGGGAAGTGGCTGATACCTGTTTTCTTATCCAGTATCTGTATTTTTAACCAGTTTTCAAGGATTGGCAAGTGGTGGACACAAATCAGGGCCGGCGGCTCGTGATCCTGGGCACGGGCGGCACCATCGCCGGGCGTGCGGCGCAGGCGGGCGACAACGTGGGCTACGTGGCGGGGCAGGTCGGCGTGGCCGATCTGGTGGCGGCCGTTCCGGCTTTGGCCGGCGTGCCGTTGGAGGTGGAGCAGGTCGCCCAGATCGACAGCAAGGACATGGGCCTGCCGGTGTGGCAGGCGCTGGCGGCACGGCTCCAGGCGCATCTGGACGATCCCCAGGTGTCGGCGGTGATCGTGACGCACGGCACCGACACCCTGGAGGAAACGGCGTTCGTGCTGCAGCGCCTGCTCCAACCCACCAAGCCTGTGGTGCTGACCTGCGCGATGCGCCCGGCTTCCGCGCTGGTGCCGGATGGGCCGCAGAACCTTGCCGACGCGCTGGCCGTGGTGCGGCATGGGGAGGCCGGCGTGGTGGTGGTGTGTGCCGGACAGGTGCACGGCGCGCTGGAGGTGGCGAAGGTGCACACCTACCGCCTGGACGCTTTTGACTCTGGAGACGCGGGGCCGCTGGCTTGTGTGGAGGAGGGGGAGGTGCGCCGTTTCCGATCCCGGGGCGCCTCCGTTGCTTCCCACGATCCAGCCCCGCTGGCCCGCTTCCTGGCGGCCGACGCCCTGCCTCGGGTCGAACTGGTGACCAGCCATGCCGACGCGGACGGCAGCCTGGTGCGGGCCTTGATGGCGCCAGGCGCCGCCCGTCCCTTGCGGGGCATCGTGGTGGCCGGCACGGGCAACGGTACCGTTCACCAGGCGCTGACCGATGCGCTGAATGCCGCGCAGGCACAACGGGTGCGGGTGGTGCTGGCGACGCGTTGTGCGCGCGGAAGGGTGGTGCCGCACGCTGGCCTGCCATTCGCGCACTCGGCCGGGCTCTCGCCGGTCAAGGCCCGGTTGGCGCTGGCGCTGGACCTGCTGATGGAATGACGCGATGTTCGCCGCGCTCGGTGCCCACGCCTGGGCGTACCCCATGCTGGAAGTGGCCCATCTGCTGGGCGTGGCGCTGTTGCTCGGCAACCTGACGCTGCTGGAACTGCGGGTGTTCGGCTGGGGCCAGAGCCTGCCTGTGGAGCCCCTGGCGAAACTGAGCCTGGGCCTGGTGGCGGTGGGTTTCGCACTGGCCGCCGTGTCGGGCCTCCTGATGTTCGGTACCCAGGCCGGGGAACTGCTGGCCAATCGCGTGTTCACAGCCAAGATGGTGTTGATCATGCTGGCGGGGTGCAACGCCGGCTGGTTCCACGCCCGCCGATCGCTGCAGCGCCAGGACCGCACTGCGCGCCTCTTGATGCTGCTGTCGTCGGCCTTGTGGCTGCTGGTGCTGACCTGCGGCCGTTGGATCGGTTACGTGTGATGGGAAGGAGATCTCCATGCAACGACGTGATGTGATTCGGACCGGGGCCTGGCTGGGCCTGGGGGGTTGGGGCGGTGGGGCGCTGGCCCACCATGGCTGGAGCAGCTTCGACCAGGACCGTCCGCTCTACCTGGAGGGGCGGGTGGTCGAGGTGAAGTGGCGCAACCCGCACGCCGAGCTGGTGCTGGAGCTGCCCGAGGCCCTGCGCCTGCCGGCCGACCTCGGCCAACGCCCTTTGCCCGCCCAGACGGCGGGCATCGACGGGCCCGCGCTGCTGGCCAAGACCGTGTTGCCCACGCGCCGCGACCGGCGCTGGGAGATCGAACTGGCGCCGCTGTTCCGGTTGGGGCAATGGCAGATGCCTGAGGTCAAGACCGGGGCCTCCCTGTCCACCGTGGGCTTCGCGTTCAAGGACGAGAAGGGCGAAGCGATCCTGCGCGCCGAGTACGTGTTTCTGGAGGGCAAGGCCTACGGCCTGCGCTCCAGCCCGGCTTGAGCCCTCCTGAAAGCGGAACACCCGGCACGTGGCCGGGTGTTCTGCGGGAAGCCGGGGTGGCTTACTTCGACAGCGCCTCGAAGGCGCGCGCCGTGATGTCCTCGACCGAGCCCATGCCGCTGATGGCGCGGTACTTGGGCGCGGCGGCCGCGTCCGAGCGCGCCCAGCTGCTGTAGTAGTCCACGAGGGGACGGGTCTGTGCGCTGTAGACCTCGAGCCGCTTCTTCACGGTCTCTTCCTTGTCGTCTTCGCGCTGGATCAACGGCTCGCCGGTCACGTCGTCCTTGCCTTCCACCTTGGGCGGGTTGAACTTGACGTGGTAGGTGCGGCCCGAGGCGGGGTGCGAACGGCGGCCGCTCATGCGTTCGATGATGGCGTCGAACGGCACGTCAATTTCCAGCACGTAGTCCAGCTTCACGCCGGCGGACTTCATGGCATCGGCCTGCGGAATGGTGCGCGGGAAGCCGTCGAACAGGAAGCCGTTGGCGCAATCGGACTGGGCAATGCGTTCCTTGACCAGGTTGATGATGAGGTCGTCGCTGACCAGACCGCCGGATTCCATCACGGCCTTGGCTTGCAGCCCCAGGGGGGTGCCGGCCTTCACCGCCGCGCGCAGCATGTCGCCGGTGGAGATCTGGGGGATGCCGTATTTTTGGCAAATGAACGTGGCTTGCGTTCCTTTGCCGGCACCCGGGGCGCCCAACAGAATCAGTCTCATCGCTTTCCTTTTTTCAGAGTTTCAATGGCGTGGCCGCTTGTCTCGAGCGGCGGCCCCAGGGCGTGGGAGCCGGGGCGACCGGTCGAGGATAGCACGGGCACCCTTCGCTCTGGCTGACAGGAAAAGGGCTCCGACGCCCACCGCAAGGCCCGTAATTCAGGCCTTGGCGAGCAGCTCGCGCACCCGTTGAAGATCTTGCGGCGTGTCCACGCCGGGGCCCGGTGCATGGGCCGTCACGTGCACCGCGATGCGGTGGCCGTGCCAGAGCACGCGCAATTGCTCCAGCGACTCGATTGCTTCCAGCGACGAAGGCTCCAGCTGGGGAAACTGCCGCAGGAAGCCGGCGCGATAGGCGTAGATGCCGACGTGGCGCAGTGGCGCAGGGGTCGGCAGCGCGCTCATGGGCTGGCCGGGTGCCATGCCATCGCGCCACCAGGCGATGGGTGCGCGGCTGAAGTACAGCGCGGTGCCCATGCGGTCGAGCACCACCTTCACCACGTTGGGATTGAGGAAGTCGCTCGTGCTGTCGAGGGCGTGGGCGGCGGTGCTCATCACGCAATCGTCGCGGCGCCGCAGTTCGGCCGCCACGGCGTCGATCAGCGTCGGCTCGATCAGAGGTTCGTCGCCTTGCACATTGACCACCAATGCCTCATCCGCCAGGCCGAGCAGGGCGCAGGCTTCGGCCAGGCGGTCGCTGCCGGAGCGGTGGTCGGTTCGCGTGAGCAGGGCTTGCACGCCGTGGGCGGCGCAGGCGTCGACGATGCGCGGATCGTCGGCCGCCACCACGCAGCGCGAGGCGCCGCTCTGCATCGCGCGCTGCGCCACGCGCACCACCATGGGCACGCCGGCGATGTCGGCCAGGGGTTTGTCGGGCAGGCGGGTGGAGGCCAGCCGGGCGGGAATGAGGACGGTGAAGTCGGCCGCCGCGGTGGGCAGGCTCATGCGAGCGGGGCGGGGGCCGATGGGCGCGCCGCTTCCTCTTCGCTGATCGTGCGGGCCTCGTGTTCGAGCAGGATGGGAATGCCGTCGCGCACCGGGTAGGCCAGGCGCGCGCTGCGCGAGAGCAGTTCCTGCTTGTCGCGGTCGAAGATCAGAGGGCCCTTGGTGACCGGGCAGACCAGCAGTTCGAGCAGTTTGGTGTCCATGGCGGAATGATAGTCGCGCCGGCTGGATCCGGGTTTCAAGGCGCGGGGCGCCAGGCGGTCAGATGGGCGTCGACCGCCTCGAAAAATGCCGGGTCGGGCGTGAGTTCGAGCGGGACGGCCCAGGCTTGCACGGAGCCGTCTGCCGGCAAAAGGGCAAAGAGTTTGGTCGCGTCCTTCTCGGTGCAGACCAAGGGGTGCCGCGCGCCGTGCACCAGCTCCGCGTAGGCCGCCGGGTCGGCGTGATCCGGCAGGGCCACCTGCTGCGTGGGGGCGAGGCCGGCCTCCCGCAGCATGTCAAAGAACACCTCGGGCCGGGCGATGCCGGCCACCGCGGTCAGCGGCTCGCCCTTCAATCGCGACAGTTCGATGCGCTGGCCCCGGGGGCCGACGGCATGGGCGGCCAGTTGCCGCACCGCCCCGAACGCGGGCATGTCCGGCGCCGCCACACCCGTGGCGGCCGGCGCACCCGCGCGGCCTTGCCGCAGGAGAAGGTCGGGCCTGAACGGCGCGTGGCGCGCGGGCGGCCAGGGTTCGCGCAGCAGGCCGGCGGGCAGCAGCCAACCGTTGCCCACGCCGCGGTCGTCAAACACCGCGATGGCCAGTTGCCTCGCCAACGCGAGGTGCTGCAGCCCGTCGTCGCACACCAGCACATCCACGTCGGGGTGGGTGGCGCGCAGCGCGCGCGCGGCATCGACCCGGCGAGCCGCCACGCAGACGGGGACGCCGGTGCGCTGGTGGATCAAGAGGGGCTCGTCCCCGGCTTCGCTGGCTGGCGTGTCGGCGTGCACATGGGTCACGCCGATGGCGTGCCGGCCATGACCCCGCGAGACCACACCGGGATGCCAGCCCTGCGCCTGAAGGTGCTTGACCAGCGCGATGGTGCAGGGCGTCTTTCCCGCACCGCCGACCACCACGTTGCCGACCACGACGACCGGCACATCCATCTGGTGAACCTTCAGCAGCCCACGGGCATACAGCCAGCGGCGCAGGGCCATGAGCGAGCGGTACAGCAGGGAGACGGGCCAGAGCAGGCAGGACAGCGGGCCGCGTTGCTGGGCGCGCCGCAGCCAGGCGGCTTCCTGCGTCTGCCCCTGGGCCTGGCTCATGGCGGGCACCCGTGGCGCGTCAGGGTTTGCCGCGGGCGGGGGCACCCGTCTGCTGGGTGGCGAACGTGATCTGCACCAGGCCGGCCCGGCGGGCGGCGTCCATCACATTGATGACCGACTGGTGGGTGGCGGCGGCGTCCGCGCTGATGACGATGACTGTGTCGCGGTTGTCCTGCGAGGCTTCCGAGAGCACGCGCGTGAGGACCTCGACGCCCGCGCCCTCGAGCACCTGCCGGTTGATGGAGTAGCGGCCGTCGCTGCCCACCGCCACCACGATCTCGCGCGGATTCTGCTTGGGCGCCTGCGCGTCGGCCACCGGAAGGTTCACCTTCAGTTCGGTGAACTTGCTGTAGGTGGTGGTGAGCATCAGGAAGATCAGCACCACCAGCAGGATGTCGATGAACGGGATCAGGTTGATCTCGGGCTCATCGTGCTCACCGGTGCGGAAGTTCATAGCGTGGGCTTCCGCAGGCTCAGCAGGTGCCGGGCGAAGCGCTCCGCCGCGAGTTCCATGGACAGCAGGTAGCTGTCCACCCGGGCGCGGAAGTAGCGCCAGAAGATCAGCGCGGGGATGGCGATGATCAGGCCGAACGCGGTGTTGTAGAGGGCGATCGAGATGCCGTGCGCGAGCTGGCCGGGGTTGCCCATGCCGGGCACGGCGCCAACGGTGTCCACCGCCTGCGAGCCGAAGATCTCGATCATGCCGATGACGGTGCCGAGCAGGCCGAGCAGGGGCGCGGCCGACGCGATCGTGGCCAGCGCGCCCAGGTAGCGCTGCAGCTTGGCGGCGGCTTCGCGGCCCGCGCCTTCCAGGCTGGCGCGCAGGTCGTCTTCGGTGGCGCGCGGGTTGACGTTGTAGGTGCGGAAACCGGTGGCGAGCACCGTGCCCAGCACGGAGTTCTGTTCAAGCTGCTTGACCACGTCCGGGCCCGGGATGCCGTTGCGCGAGACCATGATGGCTTCGTCGAGCAGCTTGGGCGGGAAGATCTTGCGCGTTTTGAGGCTGACGAAGCGTTCGATGACCAGGGCCATGCCGAGCACGGAACAGGCGATCAGGGGCCAGATGGGCCAGCCAGCGGCTTGTATGATGGAAAACAAATCAGAACTCCAGGCTAGTGCCACCGGACGCGGGTGGCCTTGAGGGTGCGAACGATTATGTCTCAGGCCCATGTGCGGCCCTCTGAAGGGACCGACCATTCGGCCCCTGCCCATGCCGTCCAGCCAGTCGGGCCCGATTCCTCTCCCTGATGCACAAATTCTGTGGATAACTTTGTGAAAAACTCACCCGCGATGCGCACGAAACCCCGGCCTGGAAGGGCCGGCGACACGTCGATCACAAAACAGGCACTGCAAATGTCTTTGGAATCAAGGCTCTTGGCGGCATCGCGCGGCGCCATTGAAGGGTGTTTCAGCATCGCCAGCAACGGCGCGGCTTGTGGACACATTTGCCCCGGAGATGCGCGTGGCTGAATCCTTGTTCGATGCCGATCAGCCGTCCGCGCGGCGTGTGTGGGCAGTTGGCCCGCTGATGCGAGCCGTGGCCGACACCGTCTCGGCCCGATTCAATCCGGTGGCGGTTCGGGGGGAGCTTTCGGGCTTTTCGAGGGCGGCCAGCGGCCATTGTTATTTTTCGCTCAAGGACGAGATCGGCCAGGTGCGTTGCGCCATGTTCAGGCGCTCGGCCGAGCAGTTGAGTTTTGCCCCGCGCGATGGCCAGCTGGTCGAGGCGCGTGGCAAGCTCGATGTCTACGGTGCGCGCGGCGATCTGCAGCTCATTGTCGAGTCGCTGCAGCCCGCGGGGCAGGGCGCGCTGTTCGAACAATTCCTCAAGCTCAAGGCCCAGCTGGAGGCCGAGGGCCTGTTCGAGGAGGCCCGCAAACGTCCGCTGCCCGTGCAGCCGCGCAGCATCGGCATCGTCACGTCCCTGGGTGCGGCGGCCTTGCGCGATGTGGTCACGGCGTTGAAGCGGCGGGTGCCCCATATTCCGGTGGTCATCTACCCGGCGGCCGTGCAGGGCGCGCAGGCGCCTGCCGAGCTGTGCGCCGCGCTGCAAACCGCTTACCAGCGGCATGCGGACACCGGCGAGAGCGAGGTGCTGCTGCTCGTGCGCGGAGGCGGGTCGCTGGAAGACCTGTGGTCGTTCAACGACCCGGTGCTGGTGCGCACCATCGCGCAGGCCCCGATGCCCGTGGTGTGCGGCGTCGGACACGAGACCGACTTCACTTTGGCCGATTTCGTGGCCGACCTGCGCGCGCCCACGCCGACCGCGGCGGCCGAGCTGTGCGCACCCACGAAAGTGCAGCGCCTAGGCGAACTGGCCTACCTGCAGGAGCGCCTGAACGATGGCGCCTATTCGGACATCGATCAGCGCGGTCAGCGGCTTGACCGCCTGGCCCAGCGCCTGGGGCGGCCCTCCGGGCGCATCCACGACAGCCTGCAGCACCTGGCCAGTCTGGAGCACGGCTTGCAGCGCAGTGGTTCGCTGGCGATCCAGCGCCAGCACAACCGCCTGCAGACCTTGCAGACCCAGTTGCCGCCATCCTTGCAGCGCGCGCTGCAAGCGCAGCGGCAGCGGTTGCAGCGCGGCCAGACCGCGCTGGGCCTGCTCGATCCGCAACTCGTGCTGCAGCGGGGCTATGCCTTTCTCACCGACGAGCATGGTGCTGCGCTCACGCGCGCCGCTCAGGCCCGGCCCGGGCAGCCGCTGCGCGCGACGCTGGCCGATGGCTCGCTGGACGTGAGGGTGGAAGGCTGAATCCCTGAGGGCCGAGAAACCCTGATCGCTCTGCCGTCACTGGCCTTGCCTACAATGCGGAGGCCCGATTGCCTTGTGCTCCGCTTCCCGCGGCCAAGCGCGCCATTTCACAACACCAACGCAAGAGGAACCCCATGGAACACACCCTGCCCAAACTGCCTTACGACCTGGACGCCCTGGCCCCGCACTACAGCCGCGAGACGCTCGAGTACCACCACGGCAAGCACCACAACGCGTATGTGGTCAACCTGAACAACCTGCAAAAGGGCACGGAGTTCGAGAACATGGACCTCGAGTCCATCATCAAGAAGTCCAGCGGCGGCATCTACAACAACTCGGCCCAGATCTGGAACCACACCTTCTTCTGGAACTGCATGAAGCCCAACGGTGGCGGTGAGCCTTCCGGCGCGCTGGCCGCGGCCATCACGGCCAAGTGGGGCAGCTATGCCGCCTTCAAGGAAGCCTTCGTCAAGTCCGCCGTGGGCAACTTCGGCTCGGGCTGGACCTGGCTGGTGAAGAAGGCTGACGGCTCGGTCGACATCGTCAACATGGGCGCCGCCGGCACCCCGCTGACCACGGGCGACAAGGCCCTGCTGACCGTGGACGTGTGGGAACACGCCTACTACATCGACTACCGCAACCTGCGTCCCAAGTTCGTCGAGACCTTCCTCGACAAACTGGTGAACTGGTCGTTTGCCGAAGCCAACTTCGCCTGATCGCATGCGCCAGCATCAAGGGCTCGGAGGGTGACCTTCGGGCCCTTTTTGCTGTCTGGCGGCATGAAAGCATGCAAATTTTTTTGCGCGTGTTTTGTATTGTGGGAATGTGATCCCAAAAACGAAGGCCTGGCCCTTGCGCTGAAAGCACAATCACGGGATACCGGTCACCGTGTCCGCGCCACCGGCCTGGATGCCGATCGGCATCGCACCCTACAACCTCTGGAGATAAGCAATGAGCAGCCAGCAACCCACCATCATCTACACCCTGACGGACGAGGCCCCCTTGCTGGCCACCAGTGCGTTTCTCCCTGTCATCCGCACCTTCGCAGCGCCCGCAGGCATCAACGTCACCACCGCCGACATCTCCGTGGCGGGGCGCGTGCTGGCGGCTTTCCCTGAGTGCCTGACCGAGGAACAGCGCGTCAGCGACGACCTCGCCGCGCTGGGCAAGCTCACGCTCAAGCCCGAGGCCAACATCATCAAGCTGCCCAACATCAGCGCGTCGGTGGCCCAGCTCATGTCGTGCATCAAGGAGCTGCAGGCCAAGGGCTACAAGATTCCGGACTACCCCGAGAATCCCAAGACCGACGAAGAAAAGGACATCCGCGCGCGCTACTCCAAGTGCACCGGCAGCGCAGTGAACCCGGTGCTGCGCGAAGGCAACTCGGACCGGCGCGCCCCCCGCGCGGTGAAGGAATACGCCCGCAAGAACCCGCACAGCATGGGTGAGTGGAGCCAGGCTTCACGCTCGCACGTCTCGCACATGCACCACGGCGACTTCTACCACGGTGAGAAGTCCATGACCCTGGACAAGGCGCGCGACGTCAAGATGGAGCTGATCACCAAGAGCGGCAAGACCATCGTGCTCAAGCCCAAGGTCTCGCTGCTGGATCGCGAGGTGATCGACTCGATGTTCATGAGCAAGAAGGCGCTGCTGGCCTTCTACGAAAAGGAGATCGAGGACGCGCGCAAGACCGGCGTGATGTTCTCGCTGCACGTCAAGGCCACCATGATGAAGGTGTCGCACCCCATCGTGTTCGGCCATTGCGTGCGCATCTTCTACCGCGACGCCTTCGAGAAACACGGCAAGCTGTTCGATGAACTGGGCGTGAACGTCAACAACGGCATGGTGGATCTGTACAACAAGATCGCCACGCTGCCGCAGAGCAAGCAGGACGAGATCAAGCGCGACCTGCACGCCTGCCACGAAGGCCGCCCCGAGCTGGCCATGGTCGATTCGGCCAAGGGCATCACCAACTTCCATTCGCCCAACGACGTGATCGTCGACGCTTCCATGCCGGCGATGATCCGCAACAGCGGCAAGATGTGGGGCGCTGATGGCCGCCTGAAGGACGTCAAGGCCGTGATGCCCGAATCGACCTTCGCCCGCATCTACCAGGAGATGATCAACTTCTGCAAGTGGCACGGCGCGTTCGATCCCAAGACCATGGGTACCGTGCCCAACGTGGGCCTGATGGCCCAGCAGGCCGAGGAGTACGGTTCGCACGACAAGACCTTCGAGATCCCCGAAGACGGCGTGGCCAACATCACCGACCTGGCCACCGGCGAGGTGCTGATGAGCCAGGACGTGGAGCAGGGCGACATCTGGCGCATGTGCCAGGTCAAGGACGCTGCCATCCGCGACTGGGTCAAGCTGGCCGTGACCCGCGCGCGCAACTCGGGCATGCCCGTGGTGTTCTGGCTCGACGCCTACCGCCCGCACGAAGCCCAGCTGATCACCAAGGTCAAGATGTACCTGCACGAGCACAACACGGCAGGTCTGGACATCCAGATCATGAGCCAGGTGCGCGCCATGCGCTACACGCTGGAGCGCGTGATCCGCGGGCAGGACACCATCAGCGCCACCGGCAACATCCTGCGCGACTACCTGACCGACCTGTTCCCCATCATGGAACTGGGCACCAGCGCCAAGATGCTGTCCATCGTGCCCCTGATGGCCGGTGGCGGCATGTACGAGACCGGTGCAGGCGGCTCCGCGCCCAAGCACGTGCAACAGCTGGTGGAAGAGAACCACCTGCGCTGGGATTCGCTGGGTGAGTTCCTGGCCCTGGCCGTGAGCTTCGAAGACCTGGGCCTCAAGAACAACAATGCCCAGGCCAAACTGCTGGCCAAGACCCTGGACGCGGCCACCGGCAAGCTGCTGGACAACAACAAGAACCCGTCGCCCAAGACCGGTCAGCTCGACAACCGCGGCAGCCAGTTCTACCTGGCGCTGTACTGGGCGCAGGAGCTGGCTGCGCAGACCGAGGACAAGGCGCTGGCGGAGAAGTTCGCACCGCTGGCCAAGGCGCTGGCCGACAACGAGAAGACCATCGTCAAGGAACTGGCCGACGTGCAGGGCAAGCCGGTCGACATCGGCGGCTACTACAAGCCCGATTTCGCCAAGCTGGAAGCCATCATGCGCCCCAGCAAGACGTTCAACGCGGCGCTGGCTTTGCTGAAGTCCTGACGCAAAAAAGGCCACCGGAAACGGTGGCCTTTTTCTTTTCGGGGGTTACTTGATGAACGGGGCGCCGCTCAGGCGCGAGCCGGCCTTGATGCCGCGCTTGTCGAACCAGCCCTGGTGCATCTCGAGCACGTAGCGCACCGGCTTGGCCGAGCAGTGCGAGTCCAGGCTCTGGGGCTGCATGTTCGCCAGGTTGACGATGGTGCCGTCGTCGGCCACGAAGGCGGCGGTCAGCGGCAGCAGCGTGTTCTTCATCCAGAAGCACTGACCGGAGGGCTGTTCAAACACGAACAGCATGCCCTCGTTGACCGGCATGTCCTTGCGGAACATGAGGCCCACGGCACGTTCCTGAGGGGTGGCGGCCACCTGGGCGTGGATCAGGTGCATGCCGGCCGACAGGCCGACGCGCGGCAGCTGAAGCTGAGGACCTTCCTGGGACCAGGCTGGCCCCGACAGCAGGAAGAACAGGCAGATCAGGGGCGTGAGCAGGCGTTTCATGCGGTGAGGCGGGTGAGTCGGGTCAGGCCCGCATTGTCCGCCATCGTGGCACGGCCGGGCGGGGGCTGAAGCTCCGAGTCTAGAATTCGCGCTCTTGTTCCCTTCCTCAGCCCTCTGGATTCCCATCGACATGTACCAGCACATCCGCGTGCCCGCCCAAGGTCAGAAGATCGCCGTCAATGCCGACATGTCGCTCCAGGTGCCTGACGAACCCATCGTGCCTTACATCGAAGGCGACGGCACCGGCCTGGACATCACGCCGGTGATGCTCAAGGTGGTGGACGCCGCCGTGGCCAAGGCCTATGGTGGCCGCCGGAAAATCCACTGGATGGAGGTCTATGTCGGCCAGAAGGCCACCCAGGTCTACGGGCCGGACGTCTGGCTGCCGGAGGAAACCCTGGACGCCTTGCGCGCCCACGTGGTGTCCATCAAAGGGCCCTTGTCCACGCCTGCCGGTGGGCCGTTCCGCTCGCTGAACGTGGCGCTGCGCCAGGCGCTCGACCTCTATGTCTGCCTGCGTCCTGTGCAGTACTTCGAGGGCGTTCCGTCGCCGCTGAAGGAGCCCGAGAAAACCAACATGGTGGTGTTCCGCGAGAACTCGGAAGACATCTATGCGGGGATCGAGTACGAGGCGGGCTCTCCCCAGGCGCAAAGCCTGATCCGCCTGCTTCAGGTCGAAATGGGCGTGACCACCATCCGTTTCCCGGCCACGTCGGGCATCGGCATCAAGACGGTGTCCAAGGAGGGCACCGAGCGCCTGATGCGCAAGGCGATCCAGTACGCCATCGACCACGACAAGCCCAGTGTGACCATCGTGCACAAGGGCAACATCATGCGCTACACGGAAGGCGGCTTCCGCGACTGGGCCTACGCGCTGGCCCAGAAGGAATTCGGTGCGGCCTTGCTCGACGGCGGGCCGTGGTGCCAGTTCCGCAACCCGAAGACCGGCCGGGACATCCTCATCAAGGATTGTTTCGCCGACGACTTCCTTCAGCAGATCCTGCTGCGCCCGCTGGACTTCTCGGTGGTGGCCACGCTCAACCTCAACGGCGACTACATCGCCGACGCGCTGGCGGCGCAGGTGGGCGGCATCGGCATCGCGCCGGGTGCCAACCTGTCCGATTCCCTGGCGTGCTTCGAGCCCACCCACGGCCCCGTGCCCAGGTTCGCGGGCAAGGACTACGCCAACCCATGCGCCGAAATCCTCGCCGCCGAGATGATGCTTCGGCACCTGGGCTGGAAGGAGGCCGCCGACGTGGTCATCGCCGCCCTGCGCAGCGCCATCGGCAGCAAGCAGGTCACCCACGACTTCGCCCGGCTGATGTCCGGCGCCACCCAGGTCAGCTGCTCCGGTTTTGGCGACGTGATGATCGAGAGCATGTAAATCGCGCCTGGTTGGCCAAATCCATTCCCCCGCCCGGGCGTGCGGTGGGAAGAAGCGCACGAATGCCGCCCAACTCGGTGGTTTTCAAGCCAGCTTTCGCTTCACAATGAGGCATGGCTGATGCAGGTTGCCACTCCCCCCGCCGACCCGAAGGCAATGCTGTTTCGGGCCGTCGGGAGGCTGTTGTATTCCCGCACGATGCGGCGGTGCAATGCGCACCGCTAGAATCATTTTCATGGCCACCCAGAACCCCAAGAAACCGCCCAACCCTGTTGTCTCGCCCCCCAGCACGGGCAGCGACGACTCGGTGGTGCTGGAGCGGCGCGCGCAACGCACCCAACCCCCCCAGATGTTCCAGGTGGTGCTGCTCAACGACGATTTCACGCCAATGGAATTCGTGGTGCATGTCATCCAGGAGTTTTTCAGCAAGGACCGGGAGACCGCCACCCAGATCATGCTCAAGATCCATCTGGAAGGAAAAGGCATCTGCGGCGTGTATTCGCGCGATGTCGCCAGCACCAAAGTGGATCAGGTGCTCCAGGCCGCCCGGGCGGCGGGGCATCCATTGCAATGTCTGAGTGAACCGGTTGAATAAATCCGAATCCACCCCATCTGAGCCCTAGTCAGCCCCTTTTGACCTTTTTGAACCAGACGATTGCCTCTTCGATCACCCAGCCCAAAGGACGTGCCCAATGATTGCCCAGGAACTTGAAGTCAGCTTGCATATGGCCTTTGTCGAGGCCCGGCAGCAGCGGCACGAATTCATCACGGTGGAGCACCTGTTGCTCGCGCTGCTGGACAACCCCAGCGCCGCCGAGGTGTTGCGCGCCTGCTCGGCCAACATCGACGACCTTCGCAAATCCTTGACGAACTTCATCAAGGACAACACCCCGCAGGTGGCCGGCACCGACGAGGTGGACACCCAGCCCACGCTGGGCTTCCAGCGCGTCATCCAGCGCGCCATCATGCACGTGCAGTCCACCGGCAACGGCAAGAAGGAAGTCACCGGCGCCAACGTGCTGGTGGCGATCTTTGGCGAGAAGGACTCGCATGCCGTGTACTACCTGCACCAGCAGGGTGTGACGCGCCTGGATGTGGTGAACTTCATCGCCCACGGCATCCGCAAGAGCGACCCGCCGGAGCCCACCAAGTCGGGCGAAAGCGCGGCCGAGAACGAGGAAGCCAGCGAAGCCAAGGGGAATGAGAAAGCCTCGCCCCTGGAGCAGTTCACCCAGAACCTGAACCAGATGGCCAAGGACGGCAAGATCGATCCGCTGATCGGCCGCGAGTACGAGGTCGAGCGCGTGATCCAGATCCTGTGCCGCCGCCGCAAGAACAACCCGCTGCTGGTGGGTGAAGCCGGTGTGGGCAAGACCGCCATCGCCGAGGGCCTGGCTTGGCGCATCACCCAGGGCGACGTGCCCGAGATCCTCGCCGAGTCGGCCGTCTACTCGCTCGACATGGGCGCTTTGCTGGCCGGTACCAAGTACCGCGGTGATTTCGAACAACGCCTCAAGGGCGTGCTCAAGTCGCTCAAGGACAAGCCCAACGCCATCCTGTTCATCGACGAGATCCACACGCTGATCGGTGCGGGTGCCGCCTCGGGTGGCACGCTGGACGCGTCCAACCTGCTCAAGCCGGCGCTCTCCAGCGGCCAGCTCAAGTGCATCGGCGCCACCACCTTCAGCGAGTACCGCGGCATCTTCGAAAAAGACGCGGCCTTGTCGCGCCGTTTCCAGAAGGTGGACGTGGTCGAGCCGACGGTGGCCGAGACGGTGGACATCCTCAAGGGGCTGAAGTCGCGCTTTGAAGAGCACCATGGCGTGAAATACGCCGTGGCCGCCCTGCAGGCCGCCGCCGAGCTCAGCGCGAAGTACATCAACGACCGCCACCTGCCCGACAAGGCCATCGACGTGATCGACGAGGCCGGCGCCGCCCAGCGCATCCTGCCGGTGTCCAAGCGCAAGAAGACCATCAGCAAGGCCGAGGTCGAGGAAATCGTGGCCAAGATCGCCCGCATTCCCCCGGCGAACGTGTCCAACGACGACCGCAGCAAGCTGCAGACGCTGGAGCGCGACCTCAAGAGCGTGGTGTTCGGCCAGGACAAGGCACTGGAAGTGCTGGCATCGTCGGTCAAGATGGCGCGTTCGGGCCTGGGCAAGGCGGACAAGCCGATTGGTGCCTTCCTGTTCAGCGGCCCCACCGGCGTCGGCAAGACCGAAGCCGCCAAGCAGCTGGCCTACATCATGGGCATCGACCTGATCCGCTTCGACATGTCGGAGTACATGGAGCGCCATGCCGTGAGCCGCCTGATCGGCGCGCCTCCGGGCTATGTGGGCTTCGACCAGGGTGGCCTGCTGACCGAGGCCATCACCAAGAAGCCGCACTGCGTGCTGCTGCTCGACGAGATCGAGAAGGCGCACCCGGACATCTTCAACGTGTTGCTGCAGGTGATGGACCACGGCACCCTGACCGACAACAACGGGCGCAAGGCCGACTTCCGCAACGTCATCATCATCATGACGACGAACGCGGGTGCCGAGACCATGAACAAGGCGACCATCGGCTTCACGAACCCGCGCGAAGCGGGCGACGAGATGGCCGACATCAAGCGCCTGTTCACGCCTGAGTTCCGCAACCGCCTGGATGCGACCGTCAGCTTCAAGGCGCTGGATGAGAACATCATCATGCGCGTGGTCGACAAGTTCCTGCTCCAGCTGGAAACGCAACTGGCCGAGAAGAAGGTCGAGGTCACGTTCACCGACGGGCTGCGCAAGCACCTGGCGAAGAAGGGCTTCGACCCGCTGATGGGCGCGCGCCCGATGCAGCGCCTGATTCAGGACACGATCCGCCGTGCCCTGGCCGACGAACTGCTGTTCGGTCGCCTCACCGAAGGTGGGCGCCTGACGGTGGACATCGAGACCAAGCAGGACGAAGCGGGCAAGGAAACGCAGGAAGTCATGCTCGACATCCAGCCTTTGTCGAAGAAGGAAGGCAAGGCCAAGCCCGAGGAAGCCACGGCGGGCTGAGTTCCGTCGACGTCTGAATGAAAAAGGCCCGGTATGACCGGGCCTTTTTTCTTGGGCGATCGCCGGATCAGCGCTTCTTGCTGCCGCCCAGCAGGCCCCCGAGCATGCCGCGCACGATCTGGCGGCCCAGGCCACTGGCCACGCTGCGGGCCGCGGTTTTGGCCATCGTCTGCACCAGGCCGTCGTATTGCCCGCCACGGGGGCCGGTGCGGCCGAACAGCGCTTCGTTGACCATGTTGCCGAAGCCGCCGCTCTCGGCCGGTGCCTGCTGCTTGTCCGCGCCCGGAATGCGGGGCGTCTTCGCGGCCGAGGACGCTTCGGTGGGTTCCTCCGCGCCGCGTTTTCCGGCGTGGTTGGCAAACATCTCGTAGGCGCTTTCGCGGTCCACCACCTTTTCGTACACGCCCGCCACCAGCGAGTTCTGGCGCAGTTGCTGGCGCTGGGTGTCGGTGATGGGGCCCAGCTGGCTGCCTGGCGGCACCACGAAGACGCGCTCGGTCTCGGTCGGGCGGCCCTTGGGGTCGAGCAGGCTGACCAGGGCTTCGCCCACGGCCAGCTCAGTGATCGCGGCTTCGATGTCCAGCCCCGCCTTGGGGCGCATCGTCTGGGCGGTGGATTTCACGGCCTTCTGGTCGCGGGGCGTGAAGGCGCGCAGCGCGTGCTGCACGCGGTTGCCCAGCTGGCCGAGCACGCTGTCGGGGATGTCCAGCGGGTTCTGTGTGACGAAATAGACCCCCACACCCTTGGAGCGCACCAGCCGCACCACGAGCTCGATGCGCTCGATCAGCACCTTGGGTGCTTCGTTGAACAGCAGGTGGGCCTCGTCGAAGAAGAAGACCAGCTTGGGCTTGTCCGGGTCGCCGATCTCGGGCAGGGTCTCGAACAGCTCGGACAGCATCCACAGCAGGAAGGTGGCGTACAGGCGCGGCGCGTTCATCAGCTTGTCGGCCGCCAGCACGTTGATCACGCCCTTGCCGTCCACCGTCTGCATGAAGTCGGTGATGTCGAGCATGGGCTCGCCGAAGAACTTGTCGCCCCCTTGCTGCTCCACCTGCATCAGCCCGCGCTGGATGGCGCCGATGCTGGCGGCGCTGATGTTGCCGTATTCGGTGGTGAACTGCTTGGCGTTGTCGCCGATGTGCTGCAGCATGGCCCGCAGGTCTTTCATGTCGAGCAGCAGCAGGCCGTTGTCGTCGGCGATCTTGAACACCAGGTTGAGCACGCCGGCCTGGGTGTCGTTGAGGTTGAGCATGCGCGCGAGCAGCAGCGGACCCATGTCGCTGATGGTGGCGCGCACCGGGTGGCCCAGCTCGCCGAACACGTCCCACAGCGTGGTGGGGCAGGCGTGGGAGGCGGGTGGCGTGATGCCCCGGTCTTTCAGGATGGCGCTCATCTTCTCGCCGAAGCTGCCCGGCTGGCTGATGCCGGAGAGGTCGCCCTTGACGTCGGCCATGAACACCGGCACGCCGATGTTCGAGAACTGCTCGGCCAGCGTCTGCAGGGTCACGGTCTTGCCCGTGCCGGTGGCGCCGGTGATCAGGCCATGGCGGTTCGCGAGCCCGGGCAACAGCTGGCAGGTGGTGGTGGCGTTCTGGGCGATCAGCATCGGTTCGGCCATGGCAAGGGTTCCTCAGGGAAGGCGGTTCGGGTGAAAACGTAAAATCGCAGGCTTATTAGATCAAAGCCAGAACGGGCAAAAGGACAATTTCGTGGCCGGACACAGCAAATGGGCAAATATTCAGCACCGCAAGGGTCGCCAGGATGAAAAGCGCGGAAAGATCTGGACGCGCGTGATCCGCGAGATCACCGTGGCGGCCCGCCAGGGCGGCGGGGACCCGGCGATGAACCCGCGGCTGCGGCTGGCCATCGACAAGGCCAAGGCCGCCAACATGCCGGCCGACCGCATCAAATACAACGTGGACAAGGCCTCGGGCAACCTGGAAGGCCAGGCCCTGGAAGAAATCCGCTACGAAGGCTACGGCATCGGCGGTGCGGCCGTGATCGTCGACACCATGACCGACAACCGCGTGCGCACGGTGGCCGAGGTGCGTCACGCTTTCAGCAAGTACGGCGGCAACCTGGGCACCGATGGCTCGGTGTCGTTCCAGTTCAAGCACTGCGGCCAGCTGGTGTTCGCGCCCGGCACCTCCGAGGACAGGGTCATGGAAATCGCGCTGGAGGCGGGTGCCGACGACGTGATCAGCGACGGCGACGGCGCCATCGAGGTGCTGACCTCGCCGGTGACGTTCGAGGCGGTCCGCAACGCGCTGGAGGCCGCTGGCCTCAAGCCCGAGGTGGCCGAGGTCACCATGCGGGCCGAAAACACCATCGAGCTGACGGGCGACGACGCCGCGCGCATGCAGAAGCTGCTGGACGTGCTGGAGGACCTGGACGACGTGCAGGACGTGTTCCACAACGCCGAAATCGGCGAATAAAGGTCGGCCCGGATGAAAGTACTCGTGATTGGCGGCGGTGGCCGCGAACATGCGCTGGCCTGGAAGCTGGCCCAGGCCGAAGGTGTGCAACAGGTTTTCGTGGCGCCCGGCAATGCCGGCACCGCGCGCGACCCGGCGCTGACGAACCTCGATATCACCGACAAGGCGGCGCTGCGTGCCTGGGCGCAAGGGCAGGGCGTCGCCCTCACGGTGGTGGGCCCGGAGGCGCCCCTGGCGGCTGGCGTGGTGGATGAATTCCGCGCCCATGGCATGCCGATCTTCGGCCCCACCAAGGCCGCCGCGCAGCTAGAGAGCTCCAAGGCGTTCTCCAAGGCCTTCATGCAGCGCCATGGCATTCCCACGGCGAAGTACCAGACCTTCACCGATCCGGCTGCGGCGCACGCCTACGTGGACACCGAGGGCGCGCCCATCGTGATCAAGGCCGATGGCCTGGCCGCCGGCAAGGGCGTGGTGGTGGCGATGACGGCGGCCGAGGCGCACGAGGCGATCGACTTCATGCTGGTCGACAACACCCTGGGCGTGGCCCACAACGAGGGTGGCGCGCGCGTCGTGATCGAGGAATTCCTCGTGGGTGAGGAAGCCAGCTTCATCGTGCTGTGCGACGGCGAGCACGCCTTGGCCCTGGCGACCAGCCAGGACCACAAGCGCCTGATGGACGCCGACCAGGGCCCCAACACCGGTGGCATGGGGGCGTACTCCCCCGCACCGGTGGTCACGCCGGCGGTGCACGAGCGCGCCATGAACGAGGTGATCCTGCCCACGCTGCGGGGCATGAAGGCCGATGGCATTCCCTACACAGGTTTCCTCTACGCGGGTCTGATGATCACGCCCGACGGGCAGGTCAAGACGCTGGAGTTCAACTGCCGCATGGGCGACCCGGAGACGCAGCCCATCATGATGCGGCTGCGCAGCAACCTGGCCCAGGTCCTGTTGTCCGCCACCCGTGGCGAGCTCGATCATGTGGCGCTGGACTGGGACCCCCGTGTGGCGCTGGGCGTGGTGCTGGCCGCCGCCGGTTACCCGCTGAGCCCGCGCAAGGGCGATGCCATCACCGGCCTGCCGGCCGACGAAGCCGATCGCATGGTCTTCCATGCCGGCACCAGCGGCGCGCCGGGCGCGGTGCAGGTGTCGGGCGGGCGCGTGCTCTGCGTGACGGCGCTGGCGGGCTCCGTGGCCGATGCCCGGCAACGCGCCTACGAGGTGGTGGACGCCATCCACTTCGACGGCATGCAGTGCCGCCGCGACATCGGGTACCGCGCACTTTGAACCCCTCCGCCGACTACCCCGGGCCGCACGCGGTCCGGTTTCGTGGTTCTTCGCTGTCGCGCTGGCTGCTGTCCCGTCTGGGTTGGCAGCTGCGCTTTGATGGTTTTCCGCGCCTGCAGGGCGTGGCCATCGTCTATCCCCACACCAGCAACTGGGACTTCGTCGTGATGCTGCTGGCCAAGTGGGCCATTGGCGTGCCGGCGCGCTTCTGGGGCAAGGACACGCTGTTCCGCGTGCCCGTGCTGGGTGCCTGGATGCGGTGGCTGGGTGGCATCCCGCTCGATCGCCAGTCGCCTCGCGGCGTGGTGGGGGAGATGGTCGCCTTGATGACCCGGCATCGGCAGGAGGGACGCCTGCTGTGGCTGGCGCTCTCGCCCGAAGGCACGCGCCGGCGCGCGCCAGGATGGCGCAGCGGCTTCTACCAGGTGGCGGTGGGGGCGGACGTGCCCGTGGCCCTGATCCAGCTCGATTACAGTCGCAAGCAGGTGAACGTCACCGACTTCATTCGCCTGAGCGGCGACGAGGCGGCGGACTACGCCCGCATGGCCGCGTCGTACGAGAGCGTGCGCGGCCTGCATCCCGAACTCGCCAGCCCCGTGCAACCTTTGTCCAGGCCCCTTTCCGTCGATCCGGCATGAGCATGCAACAGACCCCCACGTCCTTTGTGCGTGAGTACCTCACCGACCTGCAGGACCGCATCGTCTCCACCGTGGCGCTGGTCGATGGGGGCAGTTTCGTGGTGGACCGCTGGACCAAGCCGGCCGGCGAGCCGCTGCAGGGCAGTGGGGTCACGCAGATCCTCGAGGACGGTGCCGTCTTCGAGCGCGCGGGCTGCGGTTTTTCCCATGTCACCGGGCCCCGCCTGCCACCTTCGGCCACGCAGCACCGGCCCGAGCTGAGCGGTGCACCCTTCGAGGCCATGGGTGTTTCGCTGGTGTTCCACCCGCGCAATCCTTATGTGCCCACGGTGCACATGAACGTGCGCATGATCGCTGCCACGCCCGAGGGTGGCGAGCCCGTGTGCTGGTTCGGCGGCGGGATGGACCTGACGCCGTACTACGGTTTTGAAGAGGACGCGGTGCATTTCCATCGCTCGGCGAAAAACGCGCTCGATCCCTTCGGCGTGGACAAGTACCCGCGCTTCAAGACCTGGTGCGACGAGTATTTCTATCTCAAGCACCGCGATGAGCAGCGCGGCATCGGCGGGGTGTTCTTCGACGATTTCTCCGAGTTGGGCTTCGATGGCAGCTTCGCCATGATGAGTTCGGTGGGTGACGCCTTCCTGGACGCCTATCTGCCCATCGTCGACCGCCGCAAGAACACGCCCTACGGCGAGCGCGAGCGCAGCTTCCAGCTGTACCGGCGCGGCCGCTACGTGGAGTTCAACCTCGTCTGGGATCGGGGCACGCATTTCGGGCTGCAGTCCGGCGGACGGGCCGAATCGATCCTGCTGTCCATGCCGCCGCTGGTGAGCTGGGCCTACAACCGCAAGACGAAAAAAGGCACGCCGGAAGACCGGTTGTACAAGGAGTTCCTGGTGCGCAAGGACTGGATCTGATGGCTTCTACCTCGCCACCCCGGCGCGTGGGCATGTTCGGTGGGGCGTTCGACCCCCCGCATTGGGCGCACCGTGCGCTGGCCGAAACCGCGCTCAACCAACTTGGCCTCGATGCGCTGCACATCCTGCCCACGGGCCATGCCTGGCACAAGTCGCGCGTGCTGTCGCCCGCCGATGACCGCGTGGCCATGTGCGAACTCGCCTTTGGCGATCTGCCGCACGTGCAGCTGGACCAGCGCGAAATCCACCGCGAAGGCCCGAGCTACACCGCCGACACCTTGCGCGAACTCAAGCGCGAGTACCCGCAGGCCCAGCTGTTCCTGATCCTCGGCGCCGACCAGTTGCTGGCGTTCAAGAACTGGGTGCGCTGGCAGGAGGTGCTCGATCTGGCCACGCTGGCCGTGGCCAACCGGGCCACCAACATCGGTGCCGACGCCCCCCTGGACCAGGCCACCGAAACCGACCTCTCCAGCGTCGATCTTCCCTTCGAGCTGCTCAACATGCCCCTGAAGAACATCAGCGCGACGGCCGTGCGCGCCCGCGTGGGCCAACCCGCGCAGAGCACCGGCGCGCTGGATGTTCTGGTGCCCGAGCCCGTCGCACGCTATATTTCACAACACCACCTCTACCAGCCTCCTACATGACCAGCGAAACCACAGCCAAGAAAGACATCCAGCGACTCCAGAGGGCCATCGTCGATGGGCTCGAGGACGTCAAGGGTCAGGACATCGTGGTTTTCAACACCGAGCACCTCTCCCCCTTGTTCGAGCGGGTCATCGTGGCCAGCGGCACGTCCAACCGCCAGACCAAGGCACTCGCCGCCAGCGTGCGCGATGCCGTGCGTGAAGCGGGTTTCGACAAGCCGCGCATCGAGGGCGAAGACAACGGCGAATGGATCATTGTGGACTGCGGCGCCGCCGTGGCGCATGTGATGCAGCCCGTGATCCGCCAGTACTACCGCCTGGAAGAGATCTGGGGCGCCAAGCCCGTGCGCCTCAAGCACGGCACGGAAAAGCCTGCCGCGCCGGCCAAGCCCGCCGCGAAGAAGAAGGCCGCCAAGGCGCCTGAGGCCGCCCCCGTTGCGGCCAGGAAGGTGGTGCGCAAGACGGCCGCCAAGGCCGCGCCGCCTGCGCCCGCGAAGAAGAGCCCGGCCAGCACCAGCAAGGCCGCCGCACCCAAGCGCGGCGCCACCGCTGCCAAGAAGGCGCCCCTGCCCAAGGTGGTGGTTGGCAAACCCGTGGCCAAGAAGACCGCGAAACCCGCCGCCAAGTCGGTGGCCAAACCCGCGGCCAGGAAAACCAGCCAGCCGGCCGCCAAGAAGAAGGCATGAGGCTGCTGATCGTCGCGGTCGGGCAGCGGGTGCCTGACTGGGCCCAGACCGCCTACGACGATTACGCCAAACGCTTTCCACCCGAGCTGCGGGTGGAACTCAAGTCCGTCAAGACCGAGCCGCGCGGCTCCAAGACCCTGGAGACGCTGCTCGCGGCCGAGCGCGAGCGCATCGAGGCCGCCATTCCCCGTGGCAGCCGCGTGGTCGCGCTCGATGAACGCGGCACCACGCTCACCACCAAGGCCCTGGCGCAACAACTGCAGCAGTGGCAGCTGGAGGGCGACGACGTTGCCCTGGTGATCGGTGGGCCCGACGGCCTGGAGCCGGCTTTCCGCGCCGCGGCCCACCAGCGCATCCGACTGTCCGACCTGACCCTGCCGCACGCCATGGTGCGGGTGCTGCTGATCGAGCAGCTGTACCGGGCCTGGTCGGTCAACGCCAACCATCCCTATCACCGCGAATGACCGATTTCATCTACCTGGCGTCCCAGAGCCCGCGCCGCCGGCAGCTGCTGGAACAGTGGGGCGTGCGCTGCGAGCTGCTGTTGCCCGATGCCGAGGAAGACGTGGAGTCGCTGGAAGCCGTACTGCCCGGTGAAGCACCCACCGCCTATGTGCGGCGGGTCACCGCGCTCAAGCTGGAAGCCTCGCTGGCGCGTCTGAAGCGCCGCCGCCTGCCGAGTGCGCCCGTGCTGTGCGCGGACACCACCGTGGCACTGGGCCGCCGCATTCTTGGCAAACCCGCCGATGAAGCCGAGGCCGCCCGCATGCTGGCCGATCTGGCTGGCCGGCAGCACCGGGTGTTGACGGCGGTCGCCGTGGGCAAGCCGGGTGCCCGGGGCGATCGCACCTGGGCGGCCTTGTCCACGTCCCGGGTCACGTTCGAACCGCTGAGCGCCGCGCAGATCCGCCGCTACGTGGCCACCGGCGAGCCCATGGGCAAGGCCGGCGCCTACGGCATCCAGGGGCGCGCGGGTTTGTGGGTCAGCCACATCAGCGGCAGTTATTCGGGCATCATGGGCTTGCCTGCGCACGAGACAGCGCAGGTGCTGCACGCCGCGGGCGTGCGGTTGATCTGAGACACCACACGCCACGGAGAAGGGCTTCATGAGCCAGGACATTCTGATCAATTGGTCTCCCCAGGAGACGCGCGTGGCCGTGGTGGAGCAGGGGGCCGTGCAGGAGGTGCACCTGGAGCGCACCCTGGAACGCGGCCTCGTGGGCAACATCTACCTGGGCAAGGTGTCGCGCGTGCTGCCCGGCATGCAGTCGGCCTTCATCGACATCGGCCTGGACCGGGCGGCCTTTCTCCATGTGGCCGATCTGATGCCCAACATCGCGGCCAAACACGCCACGCCGCGCGAACGTCCCCTGACGCCGTCGGCCAGCGAAGTGGATCCGGCGGCGGCCGGGGCACCCCCCGTCAATGCCGGCGCCAAGCTGCTCGCGCCCAATCCCGTGCTGCCCATCGAGCGCCAGATCTTCGAGGGCCAGGCCCTGATGGTGCAGGTGCTCAAGGACCCGATCGGCACCAAGGGCGCGCGCCTCACGGCCCAGATCAGCATCGCCGGCCGCCTGCTGGTGTTCCTGCCGCAGGACAACCACATCGGTGTGTCGCAGAAGATCCCGCCCGCCCAGCGCGAGGCCTTGCGCCAGCGGCTCGTGCGGTTGACCGCCACCACCGACGGCAGCCCAGCGGGCGGCTTCATCCTGCGCACCAACGCCGAGGACGCCACCGACGAGGAACTGGTGGACGACACCGCCTACCTGCGCAAGACCTGGCTGCGCATCAAGGAAGCCGCCACGCGCCAGCCGCCGGCCACCTTGCTGCACGAAGACCTGAACCTGATGCAACGCGTGCTGCGCGACCTGGTGGGCGCCGACACGCAATCGATTCGCATCGATTCGCGCGAGCAGCACGGGCTGCTGGTGGGTTTCGCGGCCGAGTTCATGCCCGACACCGTCGGCAAGCTGCAGCACTACAGCGGCGAGCGCCCGATCTTCGACCTGTTCAACATCGACGAGGACATCGCCCGCGCGCTCAGCCGCCGGGTGGACCTGAAGTCGGGCGGCTACCTGGTGATCGACCAGACCGAGGCCCTGACCACGGTGGACGTGAACACCGGTGGTTTCGTGGGCGCGCGCAATTTCGACGACACCGTGTTCCGCACCAACCTGGAAGCGGCCCAGGCCATCGCGCGCCAGCTGCGCCTGCGCAACCTGGGCGGCATCGTGATCGTGGATTTCATCGACATGGTGCGCGACGACCACCGCGAGGCGGTCCTCACGGAGTTCCGCAAGCAGCTCGCGCGCGACCGCGTGAAGACCATGACGGGGGGCTTTTCTCAGCTCGGCCTGGTGGAGATGACGCGCAAGCGCACGCGCGAATCCCTGGCCCACATGCTGAGCGAGTCCTGCGAGGCCTGCAGCGGGCGGGGCGCGGTGAAGACGGCGCGCAGCGTCTGCTACGACATCCTGCGCGAGATCCTGCGCGAGGCGCGTGCCTTCAACCCGCGCGAATTCCGGGTGGTGGGGTCGCCCAAGGTGATCGAGCTGTTCCTGGACGAGGAGCGTGCCCACCTGGCGGGCCTGTCGGACTTCATCGGCAAGCCGATCTCCCTGCAGAGCGAGAGCTCGATGACGCAGGAGCAGTACGACATCGTGCTGCTATAGGAATCCCCCTGCGCCGCCTTCGGCGTCACCCCCCCCAGGGGGCAACACCTGCGGCCCGGCAAAGCCGGTTCCGCGGTGTTTCTGGAAGGGGGGCTTTCTCCGGCCTACACCTCTGGCCGAAAACTTTGCGCGTGCAGGCGCGCGTACAGCCCGTCGGCCTGCAGCAGCTCGCGGTGCGAGCCCTGTTCCCGGATGCGGCCGTCGGCCAGCACGATCACGCGGTCCGCGTGCTCGATGGTGGAGAGGCGGTGCGCGATCACCAGGGTGGTGCGGCCCTTCATGAGGCGGGCCAGGGCGTCCTGCACCAGCCGTTCCGACTCGTTGTCCAGTGCCGAGGTGGCTTCGTCCAGGATCAGTACGGGCGCGTCCTTGTAGATCGCGCGGGCGATCGCCAGGCGCTGGCGCTGGCCGCCCGAGAGCTCGGCCGCGTTGTGGCCCACGGTGCTGTGGATGCCCTGGGGCAGGCGCTGGATGAGCTCGCCGAGGTTGGCCGAGACGAGCGCCGCGCGCACGCGCATTTCATCGATCTGATCGTCCGCCGCCCCCAGCGCCACGTTGGCGGCCAGCGTGTCGTTGAGCATCACCACGTCCTGGCTCACCATGGCGTACTGGCGGCGCAGGCTGCGCAGCTCCCATTCGGGAAGCGGCACGCCGTCGAGCAGCACCTCGCCGCGCTCGATTTCGACGAAGCGCGGCAGCAGGTTCACCAGCGTGGTCTTGCCCGAACCCGAGGGGCCCACGAAGGCCACCACCTCGCCGGGCCGGATGTCCAGCGACACCCCCCTGAGGGCGATCAGGCTGTCGTCGTCCCCACGGGCGGGGCCGCCGTCTTTCGCGGGGTAACGCACCCAGACGTCGCGCAGCGAAATCGAGCCCGAGACCCGGTCGGCGGCGTGCCTGCCACCGGTCTGCTCGGGCGTGTGCTCGATGAGTTCCAGGCCCCGTTCGAGCGCGGCCAGCCCGCGCGTGATGGGCGCGGCGATCTCGGCGAGGTGCCGGATGGGGGTGATCAGCATCAGCATCGCGGTGACGAAGGCCACGAAGTTGCCCACCGTCACGCCGCTGGTGCTGCTCTGCCAGAGCGCCACCGCGATCACGGCCGACAGCGCGGCAGACGCCAGCAGCTGGGTCAGGGGGGTCATGGCGGCCGAGGAGATGGTGGACTTGAGCGCCAGGCGCCGCAGGGCCATGCTCAGGCGGTCGAACCGCTGGCTCTGCCGTGCCTGGGCGCCGTGCAGGCGCACCATGCGGTGGGCGAGCACGTTTTCTTCCACCACATACGCCAGTTCGTCGGTGGCCTGCTGGCTGTCGCGGGTCAGCTTGTAGAAGCGGCGCGAGAGCACCCGCATGATCAGGATCAGACCTGGAAAGACCATCAGCACGATGAGCGTGAGTTTCCAGTTCAGGTAGAGCAGGTAGCCCATGAGGGCCACCACGGCCAGGCTGTCCTTGGTGAGCGTGAGGAAGGCCGTCACCAGCAACTGCGAGCCGGTCTGCACCTCGTACACCAGGGTGTTGGAGAGCTTGCTGGCGTTTTGCCGTGCAAACAGGGTCATCTGGGCGTCGTTGAGCTTGACGAACATGGCGCGGCGCAGGTTCAGCAGGCCCAGGCTGGCCGTGTACGACAGCGCGTACTGGGCGGTGAAGCCGGCCACGCCCCGAATGCCGAACAGCCCCATCAGCGCCACCGGCACCATCCACAGCTCGACATTGCCCTGGGCGAAGCCGCGGTCCAGCAGGGTCTTCAGCAGGGCGGGGATCAGGGGCTCGGTCAGCGCCCCGATCAGGGTGGCCACGGCCGCGAGGACAATGCCGGTCTTGGCCGAGCGGAAGTAGGGCCACAGGCGCAACAGGCGCTGCGTGAGGGTGCCGTCCAGGGGCTTTTGCGGTTGGGCGGTATCGGTCAAGGGCAGGTCGCTTCAGGAAATCTTGCAGATCGGCGGAACAATGTGGCGCCACGGGAATCAAGCATCGGATGCATGCCGGGCAGGCAGCGGCGTGCACACATCTTGTCACGGAAGGCCCAGTGCCCTCCGTTATTATCAGTTGGTTGGCTGCGACGCATTCTCAGCGCCGCAACCCAAGGCACAGGCGACACACACAGGATGCTGGATTTGACTCGACACGACATGCAGGCCCCCCTTCCCAGGCGATCCGTTCTCGGGCTCGTTTCCTCCTTACCCCTGCTGACCTGGCCGCTGTCGTCCGCTCACGCCCAGTTCCGGGTGGAAGTGGCGGGTGTGGGCCTGACGCAGTTCCCGTTTTCCGTGGTCGGATTCCGCGGCAACGACGTGGCCAGCGAAAACATCGCCGCCATCGTGCGCGCCGACCTGGAGCGCAGCGGCCAGTTCCGTTTTGTCGATCCGGTGTCCGGTGGTCTGGACGAAACCTCGCGCCCCGACCTCGGCCCCTGGCGCGAACGCGGTTCGGATTCGCTGTTGACCGGCAGCGTCACCCGCCTGGCCGACGGCCGCTTCGACGTGCGCTTCCGCCTTTGGGACGTGGTGCGCGGGCAGGACCTCGGCGGCCTGAGCTACCCCGTGGGCGCCACCGACCTGCGCCTGGCAGCCCACCGCATCGCCGACCATGTGTTCGAGAAGATCACCGGCGTCAAGGGCGTGTTCTCCACCCGCATCGCCTACGTCACCAAGGCCGGCCAGCGCTACAACCTCTGGGTGGCCGATGCCGACGGCGAGAACGCGCGCGCCGCGCTCACCAGCCCCGAGCCCATCATCTCGCCGAGCTGGGCGCCTGGAGGCGGCCAACTGGCCTATGTGTCGTTCGAGGCCCGCAAGCCGGTGATCTACGCGCACGACGTCGCCACCGGCAAGCGCCGCCTGCTGGCCAACTTCAAGGGCTCCAACAGCGCGCCGTCCTGGTCGCCCGACGGCCGCTCGGTGGTGGCCACGCTCTCGATCTCGGGCAACGCCCAGATCTACACCATGGACGCCAACGGCGGTGAGCCCCGGCGCCTGAGCCAGTCGGCCAGCATCGACACCGAGCCCGTGTTCAGTCCGGATGGCAAGAGCATCTATTTCGTGAGCGACCGGGGCGGCTCCCCGCAGGTCTACCGCATGGGTGCGCAGGGCGGCAATGCCCAGCGCCTCACGTTCACCGGCAACTACAACATCTCGCCCGCGCCGAGCCCGGACGGCCGCTGGCTCGCCTTCATCTCCCGCATCAACGGCGCCTTCCGTCTGCACGTGATGGACCTGGGCAGTGGCACCGTCACCGCCCTGAGCGAGTCCAGCGGCGACGAAAGCCCGAGCTTCGCGGCCAACAGCCGCATGATCATCTACGCCACCCGCGACAAGGGCCAGGAAGCGCTCATGACCACCACCGTCGACGGTCGCATCAAGACCCGGCTGGCTGGTGCCCAGGGCGACATCCGCGAACCCGAATGGGGCCCCTTCCTCAAATGAGCGGCAGCGCACAGCGAGTCTGAGCCGCGTCCGCTATCGTCCATCCAGCTTCTTTTCTATCTCCCAAAGGAATTTCCCATGTCCAACAACAACACTTCCGCCAACTCGTTTCCTCGCACCTCGGGCCGCTGGCTGCGCCTGATCGCCGGTATCAGCCTGGTGGCAGCCCTGGCGGCCTGCAGCTCCGGCGTGAAGCTCGACAACGTGCCGGTGGAAGACCGCACGGGTTCGGCCGCCGGTGCCGGTGGCACGGGGGGCCAATCGGGCGCGGTGGATCCGCGTGGTGTTTCGGGCGTGTCGGTCAATGGTGCGGACTCGGCCCAGCCGAACGCCCTGAGCCGCGTGATCTACTTCGACTACGACAGCTTCGAAGTGAAGGCCGAGTCGGCCGCCACGCTGGAAGCCAATGCGCGCTACCTCAACGCCAACCGCACGCGCCGCGTGAACCTCGAAGGCCACACCGACGAGCGCGGCGGCCGTGAGTACAACCTGGCCCTGGGTCAGAAGCGCGCCGAATCCGTGCGCCGCGCCCTGTCGCTGCTGGGCGTGCCCGAGACCCAGATGGAAGCCGTGAGCTTCGGCGAAGAGAAGCCCGCTCAGACCGGTTTTGACGAAGCGGCGTTCAGCAAGAACCGCCGCGTTGAACTGACCTACCGTTGAGCCCCATGGTGACCCGCTTGCGTTTTGCCTCCAGCCTGCTGGGTGCGGGCTCCCTGGCGGCGGCCGCGTTGTGGCCGCTGCAGGCACACGCCCTGTTTGGCGACGATGAAGCCCGCCGGGCCATCATCGAATTGCGCCAGAAGGTCGATGCCAACCAGCAGGCCGACGAAGCCGCCAAAACCGAGGCTCGCGAAAGCAACGCGGCCACCCGCCGCAGCCTGCTCGAACTCTCCAACCAGATCGAGCAGTTGCGCGCCGAGCTCGCCCGCATGCGCGGGCAGAACGAGCAACTGGCCCGCGAAGTGTCGGAGTTGCAGCGCCAGCAGAAGGACGTGCAGGCGGGCGTGGACGAGCGCTTGCGCAAGGTGGAGCCGCTGCGCATCGATCACGATGGCCAGAGCTTCACGGTCGCACCCAACGAAAAGCGCGACTTCGATGCCGCCATGGACCTGCTGCGCAAATCCGAGTTCGGCCCGGCGGCGAGCGCGTACAACGCCTTCCTGGTGCGCTATCCCGCCAGCGGCTACCGGCCTTCGGTGCTGTACTGGCTGGGCAACGCGCAGTACGCGAGCCGTGCCTACAAGGAAGCGGTGGACACCCACCGCCGCCTGGTGACCGAGTTCCCGACCCACATGCGCACGCCCGAAGCCATGCTGGCCATGGCCAACAGCCAGATCGAACTCAAGGACACCAAGGGCTCGCGCAAGACGCTCGAGGATCTGGTGAAGGCGCATCCGAACTCGGAAGCCGCCGCGGCTGGCCGCGAACGCCTCGCGCGCCTGCGCTGAGGCGCAGGGCACACGGCACCAGCGCGGTGCCGTGGCCTTCGCCGGGTGAGGGAGTTGGCCGCCTCCTACAATGGCGGCCATGGAAATTGCCGACTTTCTCAAACTGCAGACCCAGGTTCTCTGGGCTGCCTTCGCCGTGGCCGTGGCCTTTGGCTTCATCGCCCAGCGCACCCATTTCTGCACCATGGGCGCGATCAGCGACATCGTCAACATGGGCGATTGGACCCGCATGCGCATGTGGGGCATGGCCGTCGGCGTGGCCGTGCTCGGCTTCTACGGCATGGCGTGGCTGGGCTGGATCGACGCGGGCAAATCCATCTACACCTCCGGCCGGATCATCTGGCTCTCGGCCCTGGTGGGCGGCGCGCTGTTCGGTTTCGGCATGGTGCTGGCCTCGGGATGCGGCAGCAAGACGCTGGTGCGCATTGGCGCGGGCAGCCTGAAGTCCCTGGTCGTCTTCTTCGTGATGGGTTTTGCCGCCTTCGCGACCCTGCGGGGGGTGCTGGCCGTGCTGCGCGTCAACACGGTGGACAAGGTGGCTTTCGACATCCCTGCCGGTGGCGCCATTCCCATGTGGGTGTCCAGCGGGCTGGGCATGGAGCCCGCGCTCGCCGGCCTGTTGCTGGCGGTGCTGGTGGGGGGCGCGCTGGTGGTGTGGGCGCTGCTCGGCACCGAGTTCCGCAGCTTCAACAATGTGCTGGGGGGCCTGGGCATTGGCCTGGTGATCGTGGCCATGTGGTGGGTCAGCGGCCACCTGGGCTTCGTGGCCGAACACCCCGAGACGCTCGATGCGGTCTACCTGGCCTCCAACTCGGGGCGCATGGAGTCGCTCACCTTCACCGCGCCGATGGCCTACACGCTGGACTGGATCATCTTCTTCAGCGACACGTCCAAGTTGCTCACCTTCGGCGTGGTCACCGTCGCGGGCGTGGTCGTGGGCTCGCTCGCCTGTGCCTTGATCGAAGGCAGCTTCCGCTGGGAAGGCTTTCGCAGCACGCAGGACACCGCATTGCACATCGCGGGCGCGGCCTGCATGGGGGTGGGTGGCGTGACCGCCCTGGGCTGTACCGTGGGGCAGGGTCTGTCAGGCCTGTCCACCCTGAGCTTCCTCAGCATGATCGCCGTCACCGGCATCGTGCTCGGCGCCATCGGCGGTTTCCGCTTCCAGATGTGGCTGCTGGACCGCGAGTGAGCGCCCTCACGCCCGAGGTGTTCGAACGCCGCTTCGGCGGGCTTCGGCGCCTGTATGGCGTTGAAGGCGCGCAGCGCATCTTCGATGCCCATGTGGCGGTGGTCGGCATCGGCGGGGTGGGGTCCTGGGCGGTCGAAGCACTGGCGCGCAGCGGCGTCCGGCGGCTCACGCTGATCGACCTGGACCACGTGTCCGAGTCCAACATCAACCGCCAGATCCACGCGCTGGAGCCCACGCTGGGGCAAGCCAAGGCCGACGCCATGCGCGAACGCATCGCGCTCTTCCACCCCGACTGTGTGGTCGATGTGATCGACGAGTTCGTGACACCGGACAACTGGCCCGGCCTGCTGGAGGCACTGCCTCAGGGCGCGGGGCAACTGTCCGCGCTGATCGATGCCTGCGACCAGGTGCGCGCCAAGACCACGCTGGCGGATTGGTCGGTGTCTCAGGGTGTGCCCTTCGTGACGGTGGGCGCTGCGGGGGGCAAACGCCTGGCCCAGGCCGTGGAGGTGGCCGACCTGGCCGACACCACGCACGACCCCTTGCTGGCCCAGCTGCGCTACCGGTTGCGCAAGCAACATGGCGGCTCACGCACCGGCCGGATGGGAGTGGCCTGCGTGTTCAGCCGGGAGGCGGTGGCACCGCCGGATGCATCCTGCGGGCTGGACGACAACGATGGCTCGCTCAATTGCCACGGCTATGGTTCGGCCGTGAGCGTGACCGCCACATTTGGCCTGTGCGCCGCAGGCTGGGTGATGAATACACTGGCCGCTGACGCAAAAAAAACGCGGCATCTTCAAAGACCCGTAACAACCACGCTATAATTTGAGGCTTGGCGCAGCAGTCGACAAGACTCGAATCCAGTGCAGGTCACTGGCATTCACGCAGAATCCCTTCGGGGGCGTTAGCTCAGTTGGTAGAGCAGCGGACTCTTAATCCGTAGGTCGAGTGTTCGAGTCACTCACGCCCCACCACCGTTTTTCAGCGGTTGCCCCACGGCAGCCAGACCATTTTTGATGGGACGTTAGCTCAGTTGGTAGAGCAGCGGACTTTTAATCCGTTGGTCGGCAGTTCGAGCCTGCCACGTCCTACCAAAGATCTAGGGGCTTAGCCGCAGGGCTAAGCCCCTTTTTCTTGTCTCCGCGCGATCGGTCGCCGTCTCATCGAAGTGCAAGATGGCCGTGGTGTCTTCGTTGGGCGCCAGGGTGATCCGGAAGTCGCCCTGCAGGCTTCGCATCACGCGTTGACAGAGCACCAGGCCCATGCCAAGACCTCCCGAACCCTGGGAGCGGCTGGCGGCCAGCGCATCCAGGGCCTCGGCGGGTGGACGCCTTCCGTTGTGCGATAGGCGAATGCAGGCCTCGCCTTCGTGAAGACCCACGGTGATTCGCAGGCGTGGCTGTGCCATGCCCTGCAAGGCGCTCAGCGCCGTGCGCATCAGGGTGCAGAGCACCAGATGCAACAACCCGGCCTTCGAAGGAAGCGGGAAATCGTGCCCGACGTCGATCGAGATCCAGTCGCGCTCCTCGCCCACAAAGGGATAGCCTTCCAGCATCACCCACACCCGCCCGGAGGCCGAGCTGGGGGCCGATTCCCCACGGATACACGCGTTTTGGGCCGTTTCCGCGAGCCACGTCATCAGGGACTGGCAATGCCTTGCACTTCGTTCGGTGACTTCCAGCGCCTGTCTCACGGCGCCCGTGGGAGCCGGTTCCGTGGAGAAGGCGCCCAAGCGATGGGTCATCGCATGGGTGTAGCCCTGGATCAGGGACAGCGGGGTGTTGATTTCGTGGGCAAGGAAGGCGAGTGCATCGCGCAAGCCCGTACCACCGTCCTCGCATCGCAGCGATTCCAGACGCCGTCTGGTGTACAGGTCCATCGCCGCACGAAGGTGTTGGTCCGTTGTGTGGGGCTCCAGGGGCTTTTGCAGGATTCGGAACACCGATGTCTCGTTGATTGCCGCGAAATCGGCTCGTGGGTCATGCCCATCGGTGATCAGCAGACGGACCAGATGGCCATGGCGCGTCTGGTCGTTGTGCGACAGCCTGGACGCCATGCGCCGCAGCATGCGGTGGTCGGCCGCGATCACCGCCAGGCCAAGGCTCGGGCGGCGCAGGAGCTGCAAGGCCTCGTCTTCGTCACGCGCGACACGGACAGGCCAGCCCTCCGCGTGCATCGCATGTGGCAATGGCGTCGGGTCCACCCACAGGATTTCGGGTGAGCAGGGCTGGGTGCTCATGCCTCAATCCTCGGAAGGAAGCACGTCGAACCCGGTGTCGAAGCGCAAGGGGACTTGAGGGTGCTGCTGGATGAACTCGTGCACGGAGCCCTTGCGGGAGTTCTTGGCGTGGTACATCGCGCGGTCCGCCAGTTGCAGCAGCGTCTTGCTGGAGCGGCCGTGCAGCGGGGCGTAGGCGATGCCGATGGAGGTGCTGATGACCAGCTGGTGGCGCTCGTCAGGCTGCCAGGGCACGTTCATCAGCTCACTGATGCTGGTGGCGATGCGCCGTGCCTGGTCGCACTCGGCGATGGAGAGCAGGATCACGAATTCGTCGCCGCCGATGCGTGCCACCAGCGGCTCGGACGCGGCCGGGTGGTTGCCCGCATGCTGACTGTGCCGCACGGCCACCCCCAGGCGGCGGGCCACTTCGCACAGACACAGGTCGCCGATGTGGTGGCCGAGGGTGTCGTTGATGTGCTTGAGGTCGTCCACGTCCACGAAGAGCAACGCGTATTGCAGCTCCTCGTGGCACAGGAGGTTCAAGTGGGCGTCCAGCTGCTGCATGAAATGGGAGCGGTTGAACAAGCCCGTCAGGGAGTCGAGTTGCGAGAGCTCGATGAGGCGTGCTTCGGTCTGCTTGCGTTGGGAGATGTCGGACATGACGCAGGCATGTCGGTACCCGTTCGCGTCGTGATAACGGTCCACCACCAGCCGCACGGGCAAGGATCCCGCATCGGTGCGTCGCAGCCAGATGTCGCCGTTCCAATGGCCCTGGACCACCAGATGGTTTTCGATGGTGGCGGCCAGGGCGGCGCTGCGATCGTCGAGCATGTGCCTCAGCGACATGTCGGTGGGGGTCGCCCCTTCAAAGCCCATCATGCGCAAGGCGGCGGGATTGGCAAACTCGAGCCGCAGATCCTCCGACATCACCAGGACGGCCTCCGAGGTGTTGAGCAAGGGCAGGTGGTAGTCGATCATGCGGTCACGGACGATGTCTCGCCATCTCGATGGATGTGCACGATTTCGGCGAACCGTTCGCTCAGATCCAGAAACGCATCGACGATGTCCGGATCGAACTGCGTGCCGCTGCCCTGTTGAATGATGTCGAAGGCAACTTGCTGCGGAAATGCCTCCTTGTAGACCCGCTTGGAGATGAGCGCATCGAAGACGTCGGCCACCGCCATGAGCCTGGCGGCCACAGGAATCGCGTCACCCTTGAGCCCGTAGGGGTAGCCTTTGCCGTCCCAGCGTTCATGGTGGCCGATGACGATGTCCTTGGCATAGCGGAGGAAGTCGACGCGCCGGTCGTACAGCCTTTCGGCGTCCTCCAGCGCCTGCAGCCCCAGCGTGGTGTGGGTGCGCATGATGGTCATTTCCTCGGGCGTGAGGGCGCCCGGCTTGCGCAGGATGTGATCGGGAATGCCGATCTTGCCGATGTCGTGCAAGGGAGCGGATTGCGTGATCAACCGGATGGCGTTGGGCGTCAGTTCCGCGCTGAATCGGGGGTGCTCGCGAAGCCGCTCCGCCAGCATGCGAACGTAGGCCTGCGTGCGCACGATGTGGCCACCGGTCTCCGTGTCCCGTGTGCGGGCCAGATTGACCAGCGCCAGCAGAGCGACATGCTGGGTGAGCTCGATGTGTTCGGTGCGCCGACGCACTTCCTGTTCGAGTGCCGCCTCGCGATCGCGGTTGAGATCCTGGGCGGCTTTCAGCGACAGCTGCACCTGAATGCGGGAGGCCGCAATCCGTTCGTTGATGGGCTTTCGCAGGCAGTCGGACGCGCCCACCTCGAAGGCGCGCGCCTCTCCCTCGGTGTCGATGTAGGCCGACATGAGAACCACGGGAATGTGGCGCGTCGAGGCCTGTTCCTTCAGGCGTTCGCACACGGTGTAGCCGTCCGTGCCTTCCATGCACACGTCCAGCAGAATGAGGTCGGGCAGGCGCTCCATGGCGATGGCCAGGCCCGTTTCGCCGTTGTCGGCCTGGCTGAGCTCGTAGTTGGGCGCAAGCATCATTCCCAGGTGGTCCAGCATCTCGTGCGAGTCGTCGATGACGAGGATGTGCGGCATCCGAGGCGGTGAAATTTCGTGCATCAAGGTTCCTCCCGGTGAATTCGTGGTGCAGGGGCTTCAGGCCGCGACAGGTGCTGCCAGCCGCTGGAGGCCGTGCGCAGCCACATGGCCTGTTCATCGAGCGTGACGAGGGTTTCGCCGTTGTCCGAGACGAAGGCCACGCGGGGCAGCGCCTGCGGCGCGGCCCGAAGCACTTGCCACGGATCGGGTTGGGCCATGAGGTCCGCCAGGAGCGCCGCGAACGACAGGTAGCTGGTGGGCCCGGACACCCGGATGGGGCGAACCAGATCGGCCGGCCGTTGCGCGTCCAGACCCATGAGCTTGACGGCCACCGGCACGCGCGTGATCTCGGGCCAGGGCGTCTCGCGCAGACCCGCAATGTGTTGCGCGCCCTTGCGCAAGGCCGCGCCGTGTTCCGGCATCAGCACGACGAGCGTGGGACGCCCGGAGCGCTCGATGTCCCCGATGAAGCGGTCGATGTCGTGCAGCAGGACTTCGAGGCGCTGGCGGTAGCTGTCCATCATGTCCAGCGCGGGCGCATCGGGCACACGGTTGCCGTCGTGCAGGGTGACGGTGTTGTAGTAGAGCGCCTGCGGCGGGGCCGATGCGCTCAGGCTGGCGCGCCAGGCGGTCAGCGCCGCATGGTCGCCGGCGATCGGCGAGCCATCGAACGCTTTCAAGGCCGCCGGGGTCCCCGGCCAACGAACCGGCGTCTGGATCCTGACCGTCGTTTCGCCCTGGAGGGCCTCGGCAAATCCATCGAACTGGCCATCGTGGTTGAGATAGGCCTGAACCTGATAGCCGGCCAGATGGAGTTGTTGCAACAGGCCGCACCGGTCGGGCGCGGGCTTGTAGAGCTTGTCGTGGGGCGTCTGTCCACAGTTCGCACGCATCAGGCGCAGCATGGAAGGGCCGCTGTAGCTGGTGACCGAGTTGAACTGATCGAACACCAGGTCGAACCGGCCAAACACCTCCCTGCCACCCAAGCCCAGGGCATCGAGGTCGTCCCAGGACAGCGAGCACACATGCAACAGCACGACGTCGAAAGGGGGTTGCCGACCCGGCGCGAACGGGTAGCTGCGTTGCAGCTCGCCTTGCCAGAAGTCCCGTACCTTCGTCTGCGGATCCATGGCCGGCCCCCCGGGCGCGGCGGTCCGGGTCTCCACCTCGGAAGAGCCGGCCTCGACGACACGTTGCAGGACGTTCGCCAAGGGCAGTGTCAGCAGCGCGAGGCACAGCAGGACGTCCAGCCGCAGCCATCGATTGAGCCAGAGGCAGGTCAGCAGCAGGACCACCAGCGCGGGCAGTGCATGGACTTCGAGCAGGCGAAGGCCCAGCTCCAGGGCATAGCCCGACGAAAAACCGGACAGCTGACCCAGCTGCAGCAGCAGACGCCCGCTCAGACCGATCCCGGCTTCATGAAGCACCAGCGCGAGCGCCGCAGGCCAGGCCAACAGCGCGCGGGCCAGGCGCCAGCGGCGGCGCGGCAACGGCCAGTAGGCGAGCAGGGTCAGGGGAAAGTTCAGCCACACCTGCAGGTGCAGTTGGTCCTGCGCGGCCAACCCCAGTTTGGATGCGAAGTAGAGATGCCAGATCACGGTGCGCTCTCCCGGTTCCATCGGTTGACGATGCGGTGTTTCGCATCGCGCAGAACCAGCATGAGCACGTGCAGGTAGCCGTTCACGCCGGTGCGCAGCAACTGCCACAGCTCCCACCCGGGACGGTCGCGGTGGCGCAGCGCGGACTGTCGGCGCCAAAGGTCGGGGCGCGAGAAGGTGCAGGCCATGAGCTTGCGTTGCTCGGCGACGTCGAGCGGATCGATCTGGACGCCCAGCGAGGTGCCGCGAAGGCGGGAAATGATCGCGGGGAATGCGTGCCAGGCCCGTCCGTCGTGCAGGTGCACATGGCAAGCCTGGCCCGGTTGACAGGGCAGAGCGGCCAAGATCTCCAGTCCCACGCCTTCGAGCGAGAAATCGACCAGGCTGGCGTGGAGTGGCGAAGCGCCGTTCACCTGCAAACGGGCCGGCAGGCGGTGGGCGAGCCGGATCCGTGGTGCGCTTCGGACCTGGCGGGTCTCGGTGGCCACGCGCACCGCGACGCCCAGCAGCAGGAGGTTGAACACCGCCCACCCCATGTTCAGGGACACCGCGGTGCTGTCGAGCCGGGCGCTCTGCATCAGGCTGGCCACGCCGAACAGCAAGGCGAGCAGGTTGACCGAGATGAGAACGACGTAGGGCGTGGCGATGTGCCAGTCGAAGAACTCGTGTTCGATGCGGCCGCCTTTGGCCGTGACATTGAAGCGGCCCAGGCGCGGCGCGATGAGCGCCACAAGGGTGGGGCGCATGATGTACCAGGCGAGCACGGTTTCGTACACGCTGCCCCAGGAGGAGGCGCGAAACGGTCCCATCACCCGCTTCTCGAAGATCTTTCCCATCAACAGGTGCGGCAGCAGGTAGGCCATCAGGGACGGCACGGCGGCATCGAGCAACTGCAGGCCGAACACGAGGTAGGCGATGGGTGCGGTCAACAGGATCAGACGAGGCAATCCATTGAAGAAGTGCAGCATGGCGTTGCAGTAGCACAGGCGCTGCATCAGGGTGAGCCCCCTGCCTCGCAGGGGGTTGTCGAGCCGGAATATCTGGGCCATGCCCCGCGCCCAGCGGATGCGCTGTCCGATGTGGCCGGCGAGACTCTCCGTGGCGAGCCCTGCGGCGAGGATGCGCGGGAGGTAGGTGGTCGTGTAGCCCAGGCGATGCAGTTTCAGCGCGGTGTGCGCGTCTTCGGTGACGGTCTCCACCGCGATCCCGCCGATGGCCTCCAGGGCGCTGCGGCGCAGGACCGCGCACGACCCGCAGAAGAAGGTGGCGTTCCAGAGGTCATTGCCGCTCTGCACGGGTCCGTAGAAGAGTTTTCCTTCGTTGGGGATGCCACGTTCCAGGCGCGTGTTGCGCTCCATGGGGTCTTGTGAGAACAGGTGATGCGGCGTCTGCACCATGGCGCAGTCGGGCTTGTCGACCAGCCAACCCATGGTGGCGCGCAGGAAGTCCCGCACCGGGATGTGGTCGCAGTCGAAGATGGCGACGAATTCGCCCGATGTCCGCCCCAGTGCGTGGTTGATGTTGCCGGCTTTGGCATGGCGGTTGTCCGTGCGGCGCACGTAGTTCACGCCCACGGCGCGGGCGAAGGCCGCGAATTCGTCGCGCCGGCCGTCGTCGAGCAGGTGGATGTGCAGCTTGTCGGCCGGCCAGTCCAGGTTCTGAGCCGCCAGCAAGGTGGGACGCACCACGTGCAGCGGCTCGTTGTAGGTGGGGATGAAGACGTCCACATGCGGCAGTTCGGCCGCGGGCCGGTGGACCGGTGCTTTCGCGCGCCGGAGGGGCCAAGCCGCCTGCGCGTGGCTGAGCAGCAGCACCAGCCAGTAGTAGACCTCGGCCATGAGCAGCAACAGGCCGATCACGGTTTCCGCGACACCATTGAACTGCAGGGTTTGCGTGACCCGCCACCAGGCGTATCGGCCCGCGAGCAGCACGGAAATCCCCATGAGAAGCAGCACCTGTGAGCGGTCATCGGAACCCCTGGGCGCGCTGGCGCACAGCCCGGCCACGGCCAGCAAGGCACCCCCCAGCAGGCATTGCTGCGCGTTCGAGGTGGGTGTGAGCACCATCGCCATCAGGATGAGCAGCCCCAGGCAGGTCGCGGCCCGCCAGGCCAGCTCGGGCGGATGGGCCATCCAGGGGTGCTCGGCGGCCTTGCGGCCGGCTGGGAGGCGCCTGCGCGCGGCAGCCAGGCGCGCAGGCTGGTACCCGGTCACGGGCTTGCTGGGCTCCTGCAGCGCTTTCAGCGCGGCACGCTCGGGCCCCGACAACATGGCGCCGGTCCAGCGCAGCAGGGCCGCGAGAGCCCGGGGACGCAGCACCCACAGGCTCAGGCGCCAGTGGGTGGGCAGACGATGGGCGGCGCGGGGAAAAGGTTCAAACGCCAGCATGGGGCATCACCGTTGAAGGCCACAGGGGCACGGGACCGCGCTGGGGTTTCTCGTGCCATCGCAGGTAGAGGTGAACCTGCTCTTTGGCGTAGTCGGGTGAGCGCTCGGCCGCCACCCGAAAACCGGTTGTCCAGTGTGCGTTCATGCGGTACTCCCATGTGCTTTGCAATGCCCAGCCGGCACCCGGCCCACGGCTGCCGCCATACGTGCCTTGGCCCTGTGCGGCGGCCTGGGCCTGAAGGTCGGCTCGCGTGGGGAAGCGCGGCGCGCTCGTGGTGCTCGACTGGCTCCAGGACGGCGCCACGCGAACCACCCAGGAAAGATCGGTGCCGCGCATCGCCGCCTGCACCGGAACGCTCACCGTGGTGCTGCGTTGGGGGCTGTAGTAGCCACCATGACCCACGCTGTAGTGGTTCTGGTTGTTGTCGAAGGCGCGCAGGCGAAGCACCGGACCCACGGCCAGGTAGTGGTCCGCGCCACGGCTCAGGGCCCAGTCCACGCCCATGGCGGCCGCTTGCTCGCGGTTGGGCAGAACCTCGTGCCCGCGGTAGGTCGCCCATTCGAGTTGGGCAAAAGGCTCCAGCCCCCTCCAGGTGGTGGCCAATTGCAGAAGCGCCGACGTTCGGCGCACCGCACCCCAGCGGATGCCCGAAAACAGGTCGCGTTGGCCGCCGTAGGACAGCAGGCTTCCCGTGACGGGGCGGTGGGCCAGCGAGACGCCCCAGTCCGCCGAGCCCACGCGGCCCTTCAGGTCCAGGCCCGCGGCAAGGCCGGCGAACTCAAAGCCGAGCGGCGTGGTGCCGATGTCGGCGCGCCACCGGTCGGCGTCGTAGCCGACCGTCAGGGCGCGGCCCTGGGCATGGGCGTGCATGGGAGTTCTGCCTGGACTCGGTGGTTGCCGCAAGGCGGCGCTGCCCCAGTCGCCCGAGCGGATGAGCTGTGCGGCGTCCGCCCGTCCGGCTTCCAGCCGGATCGAGTCAAGCTGCCCGAACCAATGGCCGTGATCGCCCCAAGGCTGGCGCACCCGCAGGCTCGCGACCCGGGAGTCCAGGCGCGAGACGGCCTCATCGCCGGGCTTGTACACCCAGGTCAGTCCCGTGGCCACTTCGGGTTGTCGGCGTGCGTCCAATGCCTGCAAGGCGTTTCGGGATTCCCGGGCCACCCATTGGAGAGAGGCCGGTGCCTCCAGCGATTGCCGCACGGCCTGTTCGAGGCCCAGGCGCGCCTCGCCGCGCAAGCCTGCATCCCGCAGCGCCAAGGCGAGGGCGCGGGAGACATCGGGGCGTTCGGGATACCGTTCGCTGAGCGCCCGTCCGAGCCGCACCCCGTCCGCGGCGCGGCGCTGGTCCAGGGCCTCCCACACCGCTTGAAGGTCCGGTTCAGCGCGGGCGGGCGGTTCTTCTTCCACCCATGCTTCACCCACCTCGACCCGGGGAATACCTGCGTCGGCGGGCGCCTCGGGCAGGGCGGCAGGCGGCACATCGGCGACCACGGCTTGTGCAGGCTGCGCGATGGGTGTTCGCGCGGCCCTTGCCAGTGCGAGCGCTGATGGCGCGGGCCGTGTCGTTCTGGCTCGGGTGGAAGGCGTTGGCACCGGTGAGTTGGCGGGCGCCAGCGCGCCGCTTCGCGGTGGTGAGCCAGGGTTGGCCGCCAAGCCCAGGGTCTCCAGCGCCTTGGGGTGGCGCGGCTGGATGGCCAGCAGCTTGCGCATCAGCTGGCGAACCAGGTCCGGCCGCTGGCGTTCGGCCCAATACTGGGCGCTCTCGAGCAACTGCCGCACCTCGGGCGCATCGGCCGTTGCTTTCGCGTGAGATCCAGGCAGCCACAGGCCCCACACCAGCAGGACGAGGGCCACACGCATCACCGCCCCCGTGGCTCGCATGCGCTGTCGGGCAGGAGCAATGCTCCTTGGGGCGTGAACCGGTAGCGACCCTCCATCCAGCCCAGCCCGAAGAGGGCCAGCGCATGGCTGTAGTAGCCGGGCGACTGGCGCGACAGGCTGGCGTCGATCCTCGTCTGCAAGTGCCGCTTCAGGGTGGTGAAGCCCAGGCTGTCGGCCAACACCAGCGCCGCGACATCGAACCCCGCAGGACCCTCCCGGGGCGTCTGTTCCGTGCTGACGCCGGTGGCCGCGTTGAGTGCTTCCGGGGCATGGCCGTTTTGACCCACCCAATGCAACCAGGGAAGGAATGCCAGCGCGAGCCGTTCGAAAGCGGGGTCGTTGCGGGACAGGCCCGTCCAGAGGTACGTGCGGATCGCGTTGTAGCTGCCCATCCCGTCGGTTTGTGCGTCGGCGTGCCACCCGCTGCGCGCATCCCAGATCGCCCATTCGGGCGAGATGCCGTGCGGCGCGGATTCCACCATCAGGCGCAGGGTGGGTTCGACCATCTCCAACCATTCGTGCTGGCCCGTGAGGGCGGACAGGCCCCGGAGCAAGGGCACCGGGGCGTAGCTTGGGTTGAGGCGCCATCGGTCGGGTCCAAGTTGAAAACCGATCGGAGCGGGCAGCAGGCTGCGCCCCAAGGCGGGCAACACGGCGCTGGCGTCCCGCAGCAGGCGGGCGGCGAGGCTTTGTCCCAGCCGCGTGTAGGCCTCGTCGTGCCAGAGCCGGCCTGCCGCCAGCAGGGTGTAGGCCAGCCACAGGTCGGCGTCGCTGGCGGGGTTGCTGTCCAGCAGCTCCCACTGGCCCGAGGCCGACCGTCCCCAATGCCAGCCGGGGGCGAACTGGTGCAGGTTGCCTCGGGCCAGGTTGTTCCGGGTCCACTCGAGCAAGCTCGAGAACTGCTGTCGGTCACCCGCGACCAGGGCGAAGAACAGCGCGTACGCCTGTCCTTCCGAGACCGTGGGCTTGTGTGGCAAGTCAAGGTCCTGCACCCGCGCATCCAGGCTGATGTAGGTCTTGCGAAAGGACTCCCACAAGGGCCAGTCGGCACAGGGGGCGGCCTGCGACATCCCGGGAAGGCCCGCGATCGCCAAGGCCAGGGCGCCTGTTGCGCCGCGGCCCCAGCGGGTGAATCGGAGAAGCCGGATGGGCCATGTCGGTGGTGTCATGGCTCGGTCGGTGTCACCCTGGTGGTCTTGAGGCGCCGCGCGGCGTACAGCTTGAGGCGGATGCGGGCCGCCCATACCAGCAGGCCCAATGCCAGGGCCAGGGCCGCGGCCGCCAGCCACGGATGCATGGACAGGAACAGGGACATGCGTGCCGCCCAGGGAAGCTGGCCGGTGTGATAGACGGACGCACCCTCATAGGACCGCACCTCCTGCTCGCGAACCACGGTGAGCCCCCCCTGAATCTGTGCCGCTTGCGCGGACTCGAGCAGGGCGGCCGATATCCAGTTCAGGCCCCGGGTCTGGTCGCTGCTCAAGGCCACCACCGATCGGCCGGCCTGCAGGGGCGACTCAAAGCCGGCGATCACCGCCAGGCTGCCAGGTGCCTCCACCTGGAGTGGGGCCAGCGATGGGCTCGCCGGCGTGTCGGCGCCTTCGCGGGCAGGGTGCAGCCAGGATCGCCAGCCGGCCACCTGAGTGGCCGGACCGCGCGTGTCCCTGCGATGGGCGTCGAGCGCAAGCATCGGGCCCTTCTGCCAACGCTTGAGCAAGGTGTGCAACTGCGGCCCACCGATCAGCAGGAGGTCGCGGTCATGGACCTGTTCAAGCCTGTCGGGCGTGGTGATCTCGAAGTGCCAGGCGGGCGTGCCGGTCCAGCGGCCGAAACTGCCCATCACCGCCAGCAGGGTCTCGATCTCGTGGTCGTCGGGTTGTGAGGGCAGCACGATGGCGGTTTGTGCCAGATCCGCGTACCGCGTGAAGGGAAAGCCCGATCCCGCGAAAGCCGCCAGATCGGGCATCTGCAGAAAATGCGGCAGTGCCGAGAAATCCAGCGTGGACTCGGCGTCCACCGAGGCCCGGGTGGACTCGGCGCGCCAGGCGCAGTCGCCGGCCTGGGGCTTCATGCCCAGTGGCAGTTGCACTTCGAGCGTGTTGCTTTGTCGTGGCTGGAACTCGGGCAGCTTCACGCGCACCGACCCCGACGCCTCGTCCGCGTTGCCCAGCCATCGGCCCAGCCCGCCCAGGGCGTCTGAGGAAGAAGCGGCGGCCAGGCGCCAGGCGCGCACGAAGCTGTCGTTGAGCGCCAGGCTCATGAGCGCGTTGTCCGTTGGCGCGGGCACGGCGGTGCGGTAGCGCAGGTTCAGCAGCGCGCTGCGGCCGGGGCCTTGCCAGAGATCCGGCGGCGTGCGCCAGCGCACCCGCACGGCGTCGGGATGGGCGCCCTGGAGCTGGAGCGCGGCGCGCTCCGGCACCAGCTCCCCCAGGCGCACGGGCTTGTCCGTGGCGACCCAGTTGGGCGCGTCATAGGGCGGGCGGACGGGGATCGGCGCCAGCTCGTGAACCAGGGCCGTGCTCCCGCTCATGGCCTGGCGGCCGAGGATCAGGCCCAGGGCCGCCGTGCGGAGCTCCTGCTCGTTGCGCCCTTGCAGCACCAGCAGTTTGACGTGGGGCAGTTTCGGATGGCGCATCAGCCGCACCGTGGGGCCCAGTGCCTCGGGCAGTTCAAGGCCTTCGGGGCCTGGTTGTTGCGGGCTGACCAGCACGATGGCATGGCGATTGGGCAGGCGGTCGCGCCGCACCGGGAAGACCGCGCCGCGCTCCCCCGCGAGCGAGCCCAGCCACGAGGCGATGATGGACGCGGTGCTCAGGCGGTCGTGGCCCGGCTGGGGCCCGAGAACCATGGGCACCTCGACACGGCCGGCGCCACGGCGATCGAACCAGGGCGCGGGAAACAGGGCCAGCTCGTCTTCCAGGGCGAGCGGTCGGATCGCGAGTTCGAAGCCCGTCGCGTCCACATCCACTTCGGCCCACAGGCTGTTGTGCAGCGGGTCTTCGCACGCCAGGGTGTAGTGCCCGACCAGGCGCAGGCTGAGCCAGTTGTCGTCCACGAACAGACGCGGGTCGAGCTCGATGGTCCGCACGATCCGCTCACCCGCGTGGTCCGCGCGAATGGGAACGACGGACAACAGCTTGTCGTTGAGGCGGACCTGAAGGTGGGACAGGGTGGGCAGCAGGGCCGGGGAGGGCGTGACTGCGAGGTTCAGGCGGGCGCGCACCACCATTTCATCGAGCCGCACGCCCAGATGGATGCGTTGCTCGCTGTGCGCGCCCCGAAGCGTCAGGCGGTTGCCCGTGAGCTGCCGCAAAGGCAGTTGCACGGTGCGCCAGGCGTCGGTGTTCTCAGCTGGGGGAGAAGGGGGCTGCTGGGCCCAGGCAGGGCCCTGCAAGACAGCCCAGATGCCGGCGAGCACGAGTGCCAGTCGTAGGCCGCGGGCGAAAGTGGAAACGGGGATGGAACGGGGAAACGGGGTGGGAGCGGCGAGGAGGAGGGGCACTGGACGCTGGGGCATGGGGCGAATGGCTGCGAACCATATCGCAGGCCATGCGCACAGCAGTCACAGGAGAATGAAGCGCTCCTATTCGGGATTCAGGCGCTTGTTTTCATGGCCCAAACGCACTTTTGAGTCTCCCAGCCACGGCCTCCACACCCGACGACCGTGCCAGATCCGGTGGTGGAGACGTGGGGGGGCATGCCAGCCGCGATGGGCCGGTGAGGTTCACTTCTTCTTGAAGAGGCCGTAGATCACCAGCAGCAGGATCGCACCGATGACGGAGGCGATGAAGCCTACCGGTTCGCCCTGTTGGTAGAAGCCGAGCGCGGAGCCCAGGTAGCCGGCGACGAAGGCGCCTGCCACACCGAGGATGGCGGTCATGATCCAGCCCATGCCATCGTCGCCGGGCTTGAGCGCGCGGGCAATGAAGCCGGCAATGAGACCGATGAAAAGCGTGCCGAGAATGGACATCATGTTGAGGGACCCTCCTGGTTTGTGTGAGAAAGGCCGGTCCGCTTGACCGGCCTGCACAGGATACTCCAGGGCCTCCCGCCAGGGTCTACAGGGTTGTCCCGCCCGGCTCAGGCGCCTGCCGCCGCCTCGATCGCCTCGTGCAGTTCCAGCCAGCGCGCCTCCAGCGTGTCGTTCTCGTCGTTCACGGCCTTGAGGCGGCGGCCCGATTCGGCGATGTCGGTCGGGCTGGCGGGCTGGCTCATGGCGGCTTCCAGGCGCGTTTTCTCCTGGGCGAGTTGCGCCATGCGCTTCTCGGTCTGTTCGAGCTCCTTCTTCAAGGGCTTGGTCTTTTCGGCCACCTGCTGGCGGCGCTGCGCGTCCTGGCGCTTCTGTTCCGGCGTGCGAGCGGGCTCGGACGCCTTGGGGGCAGCCACCGGAGCGGCTGCGGGCGGCGGCGCGGGGCTGCGCGACTGCCCACGCTGCTCCTGGCGTTGCGCCTCGCGCGATTGTTTGGCCACGTCGAGCAGGTAGCGCTGGTAGTCGTCGAGGTCGCCATCGAAGGGTTCGATGCCTCCGCGCGAGACCAGCCAGAACTCGTCGCACACGGCGCGCAGCAGGGCACGATCGTGGCTGACCAGCATGACGGTGCCTTCGAACTCATTGAGCGCCACGGACAGGGCTTCGCGTGTGGCCAGGTCCAGGTGGTTGGTGGGCTCGTCGAGCAGCAGCAGGTTGGGGCGCTGCCAGACGATCATGCACAGCACCAGCCGCGCCTTCTCGCCGCCGCTCATGCTGCCCACGCTCTGCTTGACCTGGTCGCCCGTGAAGTTGAAGTTGCCCAGGAAGCTGCGCAGGTCCTGCTCGCGCGTGGGCTGTCCGCTCAGGCGCCCTTGCGCGGTGCAGTCGCGCACCAGGCGGATCATGTGCTCCAGCGGGGTGTCGGCGGGGCGCAGCACGTCGAGTTCCTGCTGGGCGAAGTAGCCGATGTTGAGGCCCTTGCCTTCGGTGATCTGGCCCGCCAGCGCCTGCAGATCGCGGGCGATGGTCTTGACCACCGTGGACTTGCCCTGGCCGTTGGCGCCCAGGATGCCGATGCGCTGGCCGGCCAGCACCGAGCGGCTGATGCCGCGCACGATGGCCACCGGCTCGCCGCCGGGCTCGCGCGGCGGGTAGCCGAAGGTGACGCCTTCCATGGCCAGCATGGGGTTGGGCAGGTTCTGCGGTTCGCTGAACTCGAAGTTGAAGTCGGCCTCGGCCAGCACCGGCCCGATCTTCTCCATGCGCTCCAGCGCCTTGACCCGGCTCTGCGCCTGCTTGGCCTTGCTGGCCTTGGCCTTGAAGCGGTCGATGAACTTCTGCAGGTGGGCCATCTTCTCCTGCTGGCGCGCGTACGACGTGGCCTGCAGCGCCATCTGCTCGGCGCGCATGTCCTCGAAGCGGCTGTAGTTGCCGCCATAGCGGTTGAGCAGCGCGCGCTCGATGTGCACGGTGACGTTGGTGATGGCGTCGAGGAACTCGCGGTCGTGGCTGATCACGAGCAGGGTGCCGTCGTAGCGCTTGAGCCAGGCTTCGAGCCAGACCAGGGCATCGAGGTCCAGGTGGTTGGTGGGTTCGTCGAGCAGCAGCAGCTCGCTGGGGCACATGAGGGCGCGCGCGAGCTGCAGGCGCATGCGCCAGCCGCCGGAGAAGCTGTCGACCGGGCGCTCGAGTTCGTCGGTGCGAAAACCCAGGCCGAGGATCAGGGCCTGCGCGCGCGCGGGCGCGTCGTGCGCGCCGGCATCGTGCAAGGCCATGTAGGCGTGGGCCATGCGCTCGCCGTCACCGCTGTCTTCGGCGGCAGTCACTTCCTGCTGGGCTTTCAGCAGCGTGGAGTCGCCTTCGATGACGAACTGCGTGGCGGACATGTCGGTCTCGGGCATGTCCTGCGCGACCTGCGCCATGCGCCATTGCGGGGGCACGTAGAAGTCCCCCTTGTCTTCGTGCAGCGTGCCATCGAGCAGGCGGAACAGGCTGGACTTGCCGGCGCCGTTGCGGCCCACCAGGCCGACTTTTTCTCCCGGGTTGATGGTGCAGGAGGCGCCATCGAGCAAGACCTTCGCCCCGCGGCGAAGGACAACATTCTTCAAAGTGATCATGGAGCGGGCGCCTGCGAGATGGGCAGCGCCAAAAGGGATTCAAGGGTGAGCAGCAGGACCTGGTCGTCGCCTGCGCTGGTTTCGAGCCAGATGGCTTCGAGCTGAGGGAAGGCCGCTTCGAAGTGCTCGCGTTCGTTGCCGATCTCAAGCACCAGCACACCGTCGGGTTTCAGGCAGCGGGCCGCGCCGCGCAGCAGGGCGCGCACGAAGTCCATGCCGTCGCGGCTGCCGGCCGTGTTGCCGTCGAGCGCCAGACCGGGCTCGGCCAGGTACTCGGGCGGCAGCGTGGCCATGCTCTGCGCGCTCACGTAGGGTGGGTTGCACAGGATCAGGTCCCAGGGGCCGCGGCAGGCGGCCAGCCCATCGGACTCGACCAGCCGGATGCGGTGCTGCAGCCCATGCCGATCGACGTTGATGCGGGCCACGGCCAGCGCATCGGGCGAAATGTCGGCGCCGGTGACGCGCACATCGGGGTAGGCCATGGCGGCGAGCACGGCCAGGCTGCCGTTGCCGGTGCACAGGTCGAGCACATCGCGGGACCGCTCGTCCAGCCAGGGGTCGATCGACCCTTCGGCCAGCAGTTCGGCGATGAAGCTGCGTGGCACGATGGCCCGCCGGTCCACGTAGAACGGCACGCCCTGCAGCCAGGCCTCGCCGGTGAGGTAGGCCGCGGGTTCGCGCGTGTCGATGCGGCGCTGGATCAGGGCCAGCACGGCGGATTGTTCTTCGGCCGTCACGCGGCGCCTGGCCAGGGTTTCCAGGTCGCTGTCCAGCGGCAGGCCGAGTTGCCAGAGCACCAGCCAGGCGGCCTCGTCCTGGGCGTTGGTCGTGCCATGGCCATAGGCCAGCTGCGCGGCCTCCAGGCGTTGACGGGCTTGGATGAGGAGTTCGTTCAGGTTCACGGTGGGCTCAAGCAGGCGCACGGGCCTGGGCGTCGAGATGCTCCAGCGTGCGGCGGTAGATGTTCTTGAGCGGTTCGATGTCGGCCACGGCCACGTGCTCGTCGATCTTGTGGATGGTGGCATTGGGCGGGCCCAGCTCGATCACCTGCGGGCAGACCTGCGCGATGAAGCGGCCATCGCTGGTGCCGCCGGTGGTGGACAGCGTGGTGGCCACGCCGACCTCGTCGTGGATGGCCGCGCGCACCGCATCGACCAGCGTGCCCGGTGGCGTGAGGAAGGGCCGGCCTCCGAGCGTCCAGTCGAGGTCGAAGTCGGCGCCGGGCTGCAGGCCGTGGCGCTGCAGCAGCTCGCCGACCCGCTGCTGAAGGCCCTCGGGCGTGGACTCGGTGGAGAAACGGAAATTGAAATCGATCACCACCGTGCCCGGGATCACATTGCTCGCGCCGGTGCCGCCATGGATGTTGCTGATCTGCCAGCTGGTGGGCGGGAAGAATTCATTGCCACCGTCCCACACGGTGGCCGCGAGTTCGGCCAGCGCGGGGGCGGCGAGGTGGATCGGGTTCTTCGCCAGGTGGGGGTAGGCGATGTGGCCCTGGATGCCCTTGACGGTGAGCTTGCCGCTCATGGTCCCGCGGCGCCCGTTCTTGATCATGTCGCCGGTGCGCTCGACCGAGGTCGGCTCACCCACGATGCACCAGTCCAGCCGCTCGCCGCGCTGTTGGAGGGCATTGCAGACGATCACCGTGCCGTCCAGCGCCGGGCCTTCCTCGTCGCTGGTGAGCAGGAAGGCCACGTCGATGGCGGGCGCCGGGTTCGCGGCCACGAACTCTTCGCAGGCCACCACCATGGCCGCCAGCGAGGTCTTCATGTCGGCCGTGCCCCGGCCGAACAGCTTGCCGTCGCGGTGGCTGGGCACGAAGGGGTCGCTGGCCCAGGCGGTCAGCGGGCCGGTGGGCACCACGTCGGTGTGGCCGGCGAACACCAGGGTGGGCCGCCGGCCCTGGCCCAGGCGGGCCCAGAGGTTGGTCACACGAAAGTCGGCCGGGCCGCTCTCGATGGTCTCGCACGCGAAGCCCAGCCGCGCCAGCCGCGCGCCGATCAGCGCCTGGCAACCTTCGTCGCGGGGGGTGACGGAGGGGCAGGCGATCAGGGCTTCGGTCAGGCGCAGGGTATCGGTCATCGGATCAGAATTTGACGTCGAGCGTGAACTCGGTGAAGGTGGCGCTGTCGCCCCCGTCCTCTTCGCTGGCCTGCGCGGCTTCGCTCGCCTTGGTGGCGTTGAAGTCGTTCTGCAGGCGCCAGAGCAGGTTGTTGGGCGAATCGGCGTGGGCCAGGCCCTCGTTGCGCGCGACCAGACCATCGTTGATCAGGCGGGCCAGGTCCTGCTCGAAGCTTTGCGAGCCTTCGGCCAGCGACTTCTCCATGGCTTCGCGCACACCCGAAAAGTCGGCCTTCTGGATCAGGTCGGCGATCAGCGAGGTGTTGAGCATCACCTCCGTCGCCGGCACGCGCCCACCGGTGTGGGTGCGCAGCAGGCGTTGCGAGACGATGGCGCGCAGCGCGGCGGCCAGGTCGCCCAGCAGCGTGGGGCGCACCTCGACCGGGTAGAAGCTCAGGATGCGGTTGAGCGCCTGGTAGCTGTTGCTGGCGTGCAGCGTGGCCAGGCACAGGTGGCCTGACTGCGCATAGGAAATGGCGGCCGACATGGTCTCGCGGTCGCGGATCTCGCCGATCAGGATCACGTCCGGCGCCTGGCGCAAGGCATTCTTCAGGGCGACCTGGAGCGAGGCGGTGTCGGGCCCGATCTCGCGCTGGTTCACCACCGACTTCTTGTTGCGGTAGACGTACTCGATCGGGTCTTCGATCGTCAGGATGTGGCCCGTGGCGCGCTCGTTGCGGTGGTCGATCATGGCCGCCAGCGTGGTGCTCTTGCCCGCGCCGGTGGCGCCGACCATGAGCATGAGCCCGCGTTTTTCCATGATGAGATCGGCCAGCACCGGCGCCACGTTGAGCGAGTCCAGCGGGGGGATCTCGCTCGACACGAAGCGGATCACCACCGCGACGTGGCCGCGCTGGCGGAACGCGCTGACGCGGAAGTTGCCCAGGTTCTCCAGCGGCACGGCCATGTTGAGCTCGCCGGTTTCCTGCAGCTCTTCCATGCGGGTGGGCGGCACGATCTCGGCCAGCAGGTTGCGCGGCGCCTCCGGCGGCAGCACCTGGCTGTTGACGGGGATGGTCTGGCCGTTGATCTTGATCATGGCCGGCGCGTGCGCCGTCAGGTACACGTCCGAGGCCTTCTTGTCGGCCATCAGGCGCAGGATGCGCTCCATCGTTCCGCTGCTCATGCCATCTCCCTGTGGGTTGCTCCGGGCCGCCGCTGCCGCCTCAATCGCGCAGGAGGTCGTTCAGGCTGGTCTTGGCGCGGGTCTGCGCATCCACGCGCTTGACGATGATCGCCGCGTACAGGCTGTACTTGCCGCCGTCCTTGGGCAGGTTGCCGCTGATCACGACCGAGCCGGCCGGCACGCGGCCGTAGCTCACCTCGCCCGTGGCGCGGTCGTAGATCGGGGTGCTCTGGCCGATGTACACGCCCATGGAGATGACCGAGTTCTCCTCGATCACCACGCCTTCGACGACTTCGGAGCGGGCGCCGATGAAGCAGTTGTCTTCGATGATGGTGGGGCCGGCCTGCAGCGGCTCCAGCACGCCGCCGATGCCCACGCCGCCCGAGAGGTGCACGTTCTTGCCGATCTGCGCGCAGGAGCCCACCGTGGCCCAGGTGTCGACCATGGTGTTCTCGTCCACGTAGGCGCCGATGTTCACGTAGCTGGGCATGAGGATCGCGCCCTTGGCGATGTAGCTGCCGCGACGGGCCACGGCCGGCGGCACCACGCGCACGCCGGTGGCCTTCATCTCGGCTTCGCTCAGGTGGGCGAACTTGGTCTTGACCTTGTCGAAGAAGCCGAGGTCGCCGGCGCGCATGACTTCGTTGTCCTTCAGGCGGAAGGAGAGCAGCACGGCCTTCTTGATCCACTGGTGCACCGTCCACTGGCCCACGCCTTCGCGCGTGGCCACGCGCAGCTTGCCGTTGTTGAGCTCGGAGATCACATGCTCCACCGCGTCCACCACTTCCTTGGGAGCGGAGGCGGGGGAGAGTTCGGCACGGTTGTCCCAGGCGTTGTCGATCAGGGTTTGCAGTTGTTGGGTCATGGTCTCAGAGGAGCAAGGGTGAAGAAAAGGAGAGAAAGCGGGAGGGCGCCGCGTCAGGCGCGGCGCGACAGGAAGGCCTGGATGCGCCCGGCGGCTTCCAGGCATTCGGCGGGTTCGGCCACCAGGGCCATGCGCACGCGGCCGGTGCCCGGGTTCGCGCCGCCGACCTCGCGGGCCAGGTAGCTGCCGGGCAGCACCGTCACATTGTATTGAGCCAGCAGCTCGCGGGCGAAAGCCTCGTCGGCGCTGAGGCCGGCCGCGGCGTCGGCAAACGAGGCCGGCACGGCGGCCCACAGGTAAAAGGAGGCGTCGGGCAGGGCCACGTCGAGCACCTGGGCCAGCAGCGGCGTGACCTGGGCGAATTTCTCGCGGTACTGGCGCCGGTTGTCCACGACGTGGTCTTCATCGCCCCAGGCCGCCACGCTGGCCGCCTGCACCACCGGGCTCATGGCGCCACCGTGGTAGGTGCGGTAGAGCAGGAAGGGCTTGATCAGCGAGGCGTCGCCCGCCACGAAGCCGCTGCGCAGGCCCGGCACGTTGCTGCGCTTGGACAGGCTGGTGAACATCATCAGGCGGCGGAAGTCGGTGCGGCCCAGGCGTTGCGCGGCTTCCAGGCCGCCCAGCGGGGCGTCGTCGCGGAAGTAGATCTCGCTGTAGCACTCGTCGGAGGCGATCACGAAGCCGTGGCGGTCGCTCAGCTCGAACAGGCGCTGCCATTCGTCCAGCGGCATCACGGCCCCAGCGGGGTTGCCGGGCGAGCACACGAACAGCAGTTGCGTGCGCGCCCAGACCGCCTCGGGCACGCTGTCCCAGTCGGCCGCGAAGTTGCGCGCGGGGTCGCAGGCCACGTAGTGCGGCTCGGCACCGCCCAGGAAGGCCGCGCCTTCGTAGATTTGATAGAACGGGTTGGGCATCACCACGGTGGCGCCCGGGCGCGTCGGGTCGATCACGGTCTGCGCGAACGCGAACAGCGCCTCGCGCGAGCCATTGACGGGCAGCACCTGGGTGGCCGCGTCCAGCGCCACGCCGTAGCGCCGCTGCACCCAGGCGGCACAGGCCTCGCGCAGCGCCGGCGTGCCCGCCGTGGCGGGGTAGCTGCTCAATCCGGTGTCGAGCGAGGCGGCCAGGGCCTGTTTCAGGAAATCGGGCGCGGCGTGCTTGGGCTCGCCGATGCCCAGGCTGATGGGGCGCAGGGCGGGGTTGGGGGTGATGTCGGCAAAGAGCTTGCGCAGCCGCTCGAAGGGGTAGGGCTGCAGGCGCGAGAGCAAGGGGTTCATGGCCGACGATTATCGGGCTTGGCGCAAAGGGTGCACCGTACCGTACCCCGGGGCGCATGCACGGTATCATCAGCCACCCCTCCATCGCGCCTGCGATGGGGGAAATGCCTTTGAAATCAAACACTTGGCTATGCCAGGGGGCCTCCCAGCGTGCGTCTCAACTCGATCAAGCTCTCCGGCTTCAAGTCCTTCGCCGAACCCACCAACTTCATGCTCCCGGGCCAGCTCGTGGGTGTGGTCGGGCCCAACGGCTGCGGCAAGTCCAACATCATGGACGCGGTGCGCTGGGTGCTGGGCGAGTCCAAGGCCTCCGAGCTGCGCGGCGAATCCATGCAGGACGTGATCTTCAACGGCACGACCTCGCGCAAGCCCGCCAGCCGTTCCAGCGTCGAACTGGTGTTCGACAACAGCGACCACCGTGCGGGCGGCCAGTGGGGCCAGTTCGGCGAGATCGCGGTCAAGCGCGTGCTCACGCGCGACGGCACCAGCAGCTACTACATCAACAACCAGCCGGTGCGCCGCCGCGACGTGCAGGACGTGTTCCTGGGCACCGGCCTGGGCCCGCGCGCCTACGCCATCATTGGCCAAGGCACCATCAGCCGCATCATCGAGAGCAAGCCCGAAGAATTGCGCCTGTTCCTGGAGGAAGCCGCCGGGGTTTCCAAGTACAAGGAACGCCGCCGCGAGACCGCGCACCGCCTGGCCGACACGCGCGAAAACCTCACGCGGGTGGAAGACATCCTGCGCGAGCTCAACGCCAACCTCGACAAGCTGGAGAAACAGGCCGAGGTGGCCGCGCGCTACAACCACCTGCAGGCCAGCGCCACGCTCAAGCAGCAGCAGCTGTGGTTCCTCAAGCGCAGCGAGGCCGAGTCGGACCAGGTCAAGGTGAAGACCGATGCCGCCCAGGCGGTCAACGACCTCGAATCGCGCACCGCCGACCTGCGCCGCATCGAATCCGAGCTCGAAACCATCCGCCAGGCCCATTACGCGGCCGGTGATCAGGTGAACCAAGCCCAGGGCAAGCTGTACGAGGCCAGTGCCGAGGTCGGCAAGCTCGAGGCCGAGATCCGCTTCGTGGTCGAGGGCCGCCAGCGCGTCGAACAGCGCCTGGTGCAGCTGAAAGAACAGATGGGCTCCTGGGCCACGCGCAGCCAGGACGCGGCGGTGGAGCTGGAGCAGCTCGCCGAGTCCATGGTGCAGGCCGAGGACCAGTCGGTCGTGCTGGCCGCGCAGGGCGAGGAACAGTCGGGCGCCTTGCCCGCGCTGGAAGACCACCTGCGCCAGGCCCAGACCCGGGCCAACGAGCAGCGCGCCAGCGTGACGCAGGTGCAGCAGCAGATCCAGGTGCTGGCCGCCGAGCAGCGCAACGTCGAAGAACAGAGCCGCACGCTCAACCAGCGCCGCGAGCGCCTGGTGGCCGACCGCAACGCCCTGGCCGCACCCGACGAGGCGCGCCTGCTCAGCGCCCAGACCCAGCTGTCCAGCGCGCAGGAGACCGCCGAACTCAACGACGCCGTGCTGCACGAGCTGCAGGACAGCGTGCCCCAGCTCGACGAGGCGCGCCGCGCCGCGCAGCAGGCGGTGAACCAGGAGTCCGCGAAGCAGGCCGACCTGTCGGCCCGCATGGAGGCGCTCAAGGCGCTGCAGGACAAGGTCAAGACCGACGGCAAGTTGAAGCCCTGGCTGGCCAAACACGGCCTGGACAGCCTGCAGGGTTTGTGGAGCCGCATCCACATCGAAACCGGCTGGGAAAACGCCCTGGAAGCCGCGCTGCGCGAACGCCTGAGTGCGCTGGAGGTGTCTCGCCTGGACATGGTGCGCGCCTTCGGCAACGACGCGCCACCGGCCAAGCTGGCCTTCTACAGCCCACCGCCTGGTGCGGCCGCGAGCAGCAGCGCCACCGGCCTCAAACCCCTGGTGCAATGGCTGCGCCTGAACGACGCCGGCCAACAGGCGCTGTTGGCCGAGTGGCTGCACGGCTGCCTCACGGCCACCAACCTGGAAGAAGCGCTCGCCCAGCGCGCGCAGCTGCAGGCCGGCGAGGTGATCTTCGTCGCCAGCGGCCACGCCGTCACGGCGCACAGTGTGAGCTTCTACGCGCCCGACAGCGAGCAGGCCGGCCTGCTGGCGCGGGCGCAGGAAATCGAGAACATCGACAAGCAGCTCAAGGCCCAGGTGCTGATCGCCGAGCAGGCGCGCTCTGCCCTGATCCGCGCCGAGGCGGCCTACACCGACGCTTCGCAGCGCCTGGTGAGCGCGCGCCGCGATGCCGCCGAGTCGCGCAGCCGAGCGCACGAGCTGCAGGTGGAAGCCCTGCGCCTGACACAGCTGGCCGAACAGACCCGCGCGCGCAGCGAGCAGATCGGCGCCGACCTGGCCGAAGTGGACGCCCAGCTCGACGAGCTGCAGGAGCGCCGCGTGACGGCCGAGGCCCGCTTCGAAGAGCTGGACATGCAGCTGGCCGACAGCCAGGAGCGCCACGCACAGTTCGACGACAAGGTGATCGAAGCCGAGCGCGCGCTGAACCAGGCGCGCGAGCAGCAGCGCTCGCTGGAGCGCACCGCGCAGGAAGCCGTCTTCGCGCTGCGCAGTCTGCAGGCGCGCCAGAGCGAGCTGCAGCGCGCCATGGAAACCGCGGCCACCCAGGAAAAATCGCTGGCGGACGAGCAGCAGCGCGCCAGCGACGAACTCGCCCGGCTGAACGACGCGGCGGCCCAGGCCGGTCTGCAGAACGCCCTGGCCATGAAGCTGGAGCGCGAGCAGGCCCTGGGGGCGCTGCGCAGCCAATACGACGAACTTACCGCCAAGCTGCGCGCCAGCGACGAGCGCCGCCTGCAGCTGGAACGCGAACTCGAACCGCTGCGCAACCGCATCACCGATTTCCAGCTCAAGGAGCAGGCCGCCCGCCTGGGCGTGGAGCAGTACAGCCAGTTGCTCGAAGAGGCCCAGGCCGATCTGGCGGCGGTGGCGCAGAGCATCACCGAAGGCAATGTGCGACTCGCCGGCCTGCAGGGCGAGATCGACCGCCTGCACCGCGAGATCCAGTCGCTTGGCGCGGTCAACCTCGCCGCGCTCGATGAACTCACCGCGGCGCGCGAGCGCAAGACCTTCCTCGACGCGCAATCGGCCGACCTGGTCGAGGCCATGAACACGCTGGAAGACGCGATCAAGAAGATCGACAACGAAACCCGCGAACTGCTGGGCAGCACCTTCGAGACCGTCAACGGCCACTTCGGCCGCATGTTCCCCGAGCTGTTCGGTGGCGGCAACGCCAGGCTGGTGATGACGGGCGAGGAGATCCTCGATGCTGGCGTGCAGGTGATGGCGCAGCCGCCCGGCAAGAAGAACCAGACCATCCACCTGCTCTCGGGCGGCGAGAAGGCGCTGACCGCCATCGCGCTGGTGTTCGCCATCTTCCAGCTCAACCCCGCGCCGTTCTGTCTGCTGGACGAGGTGGACGCGCCGCTGGACGACGCCAACACCGAACGCTATGCGAAACTGGTGACCGCCATGGCCAAGGAAACCCAGTTCCTGTTCATCAGCCACAACAAGATCGCCATGGAAATGGCCGAGCAGTTGATCGGCGTGACCATGCAGGAGCAGGGCGTCTCCCGCATCGTGGCGGTGGACATGGAATCGGCCGCCGGCATGCTCGAACCCACCTGATCACACTCCACACCATGAGCACATTGCAAATCGGTCTGGCCATCATGGGCGGTCTCGTACTGGCGGGCCTGGTGGCCTACAACGCCTGGACGACCAGCCGCAGCGCGCCGCGCACGGCCCGCGAACGCAGCGAGGCGCCGCGCGACGAAGTGGCTGGCGACGAGACCCTGCCTTACACGCCGGCCGACCTCTCCGAGCACGAGATCCAGCGCATCGACCCGGTGCTCGGCGACATGCCGGGCGCGCCCCCGCCGCCCGACCCGGCGGCGATCGCGCAAGCCGCGGCGGCGGTGAGCCTCAACCCGCTGATGACCCAGCCGCCCGACAAGCGACCGGGCCTGGACGCGCTGATCGACGTCATCGCGCCCCTGCTGCTGGAGCACGAGGTGTCCGGCGACGCCTTGCTGGCCGCCTTGCCGGGCACGCGGCGCGTGGGCAGCAAACCGTTTGCTGTCGAAGGCCAGAGCGAGACCACCGGTGAATGGGAAAGCCCCCGCCTGGGCCAGCGCTACCGCGCGCTGCAGGCCGGCGTGCAACTGGCCAACCGCTCGGGGCCGCTCAACGACATCGAGTTCTCCGAATTCGTGGTGAAGGCCCAGGCCTTCGCCGACGCGGTCGGCGCCTCGCCCGATTTCCCCGACATGCGCGCCGAGGTGGCCCGGGCCCGCGAGCTGGATGCCTTCGCCAGTGGGCACGATGCCCAGCTGGGCTTCACGCTGCGCGCGCGCCGCACTGCCTGGAGCCCGGGCTATGTCGCGCAGCACGCGTCCAAGCTCGGCTTCGTCGCGGGGGCCCTGCCCGGGCGCATGGTGCTCTCGGGCAGCCAGAGCGGCCAGGCACCGATCCTCAGCCTCATGTTCGACCCGCAGGCCGCCATGGCCGAAGACCCCGAACAGACCGCCCTGCGCGAGATCGCGCTCTCGCTCGAAGTCACGCACGTGCCGCGCAGCGAACAACCCTTTGTGCGCATGCGCCAGGCCGCCACGGCGCTGGCCGAGGCCATGGAAGGCGTCGTCACCGACGACGGCGGCCAGCCGCTGTCCACCGACACCATGGACCGCATCGGTGCCGACCTCGAAAGCCTGTACGACGCGCTCGACAGCCGCGACCTGTCCGCCGGTTCCCCGCAGGCGCGCCGACTCTTCTCCTAAATGACCGCTGACCTGTTTGCCGAGCCGCCGTCGCCGGCCGCGCGCGCCGCCGAATTGCGCGCGCAACTGCACCACCACGCCCACCGCTACTACACGCTCGACGAACCGGAGATCCCCGACGCCGAGTACGACAGGCTGTTCCGCGAGCTGCAGGCCATCGAGGCCGCGCACCCCGAACTGCTCATGCCCGACTCGCCGACCCAGCGCGTGGGCGGTGCGATCCTGAAGGAACTGGTGCCCGTGCGCCACGCGGTGCCGATGCTCAGTATCCGCACCGAGACCGACACCGAAGCCACGGGCGCGGTGGCCTTCGACGCGCGCGTGCGGCGCGAGCTCAAGCTGAGCGAAACCGATCCACCCGTCGACTACCTGGCCGAACTGAAGTTCGACGGGCTGGCCATGAGCCTGCGCTACGAGCAGGGCGTGCTGGTGCGGGCCGCCACGCGCGGTGACGGCGAGACCGGCGAGGACGTGACCCACAACGTGCGCACCATCGGGCAGATCCCGCTGCGCCTGCCCGAGGGCGTGCCGGAGGTGCTCGAGGTGCGTGGCGAGGTGTACATGCGCCGCGACCAGTTCGAGCGGCTCAACGAACGCCAGCGCGAGAAGATCGCCAGTGGCGCGAAGGGCGAGAAGACCTTCGTCAATCCGCGCAACGCCGCCGCCGGGGCCGTGCGGCAACTCGACTCGAAGATCACGCGCGACCGTCCCCTGAGCTTCTTCGCCTATTCCTGGGGCGAGGTGCTGGGCGATGCCGAGCCGCCTGCGACGCAGTACGACTGGCTCATGCGCCTGAAGGCCTGGGGGTTCCCGGTCGCCGAACAGACCACGCGCTGCCGCGGTGCCGATGAGCTCGTGGCCTTTCACCGCCGCATCGGCGAACTGCGCGACACGCTGCCGTTCGACATCGACGGCGTGGTCTACAAGGTCGATTCCCTGGCGCGGCAGAAGCAGATGGGCTTTGTCACGCGCGAGCCGCGCTGGGCCGTGGCGCACAAGTACCCGGCGCAAGAACAATTGACCACCGTCCAGGCCATCGACGTGCAGGTCGGCCGCACCGGCAAGCTCACGCCGGTGGCCAAGCTGGCACCCGTGTTCGTGGGTGGTGTCACGGTGACGAACGCCACCTTGCACAACGAGATGGAGGCGCGCCGCAAGGACGTGCGCGTGGGCGACACGGTGATCGTGCGCCGCGCGGGCGATGTGATTCCCGAGGTCGTCTCGGTGCTGACCGACAAGCGCGTCGGCGATCCTCCGCCGTTCACCATGCCCGCCCAATGCCCGGTGTGCGGCAGCGACGCGGTGCGGGAAGAGGGCGAGGCCGACCACCGCTGCACCGGGGGCCTGTTCTGTGCCGCGCAGCGCAAAGAGGCCATCCTGCACTTCGCGCACCGCCGGGCCGTCGAGATCGAGGGCCTGGGCGACAAGCTGGTGGAGCAACTGGTCGACAGTGGCCTGATCAAGACGCTGCCCGATCTCTACAAACTCGGTTTCACCGCCCTGGCCGGGCTGGACCGCATGGCCGAGAAGTCCGCCAACAACATCGTGGCCGCGCTCGAGAAATCCAAGCGCACCACGCTGCCGCGTTTCCTCTTCGGCCTGGGCATCCGCCACGTGGGCGAGGCCACGGCCAAGGAACTGGCGCGCCACTTCGGCCAGCTCGACCGCATCATGGACGCCAGCGTCGAAGCCCTCTCGGAGGTCAACGACGTGGGCCCGGTGGTGGCGCAGAGCATCCACACCTTCTTCGAACAGCCGCACAACCGCGAAGTGGTGGAGCAGCTGCGCGCCTGCGGCCTGAGCTGGGAAGAGGGCGAGCCCGCCGCGCGCGCGCCGCAACCCCTGGCCGGCAAGACCTTCGTGCTCACCGGCACCTTCCCCACGCTCAGCCGAGACCAGGCCAAGGACCTGCTCGAAGCCGCGGGCGCCAAGGTGGCCGGCTCGGTGAGCAAGAAGACCGACTACGTGGTGGCCGGCACCGAAGCCGGCAGCAAGCTGGAGAAAGCGCAGACGCTGGGCGTGGCGGTGATCGACGAAGCGGCCATGCTGGCGATGCTGGGCACCGAGGCCTGACGCTTCACTCGCCCAGCCGGTAGCTCAGCGTGAGGTTCGCGCGCCAGTGGCGCTGCGTGTTCTCCAGCGGCATGTCCCCGGTCGGCTTCGACACGGCCAGATCGAGGTTGTACTGCCGGTGGTTGGTCAGCCTCAGGCCCAGGCTGACCGAACTCAGCTGCGCAGGTGCCGGCGTGGCCAGGCGGGCGTACACACGGGCGGCCTCCAGCAGCACGTAGGGTTGCCACTGCCGCAACCAGGTGCCATCGACCGCGAACACGCGGTTGAGCTCCAGGCCCAGACCCCAACCCGAGTCGCCCACCGCTTCACCGGCGCCGTAGCCGCGCGCGAAACGGTTGCCGCCGAAGGACAGCTTCTCGCTGCTGGGCAGGTTGTGCGGGCTGTATTGCATGGCGAAGGACACCGCGGTGCCGAAGCGGTTGGCGAAGCGGTGCTGGTGGCTGGCCTCGGCCTGCAGGCGCGCGAAGTCCAGCTTCACCGCGCTGGGGCCTGAGAGCCCGGGCACGTTGCTGGTGATGCCCGCGTCGGCGCCGAGGCCCGAGAGGCCATGGGTCAGCCGCAGGTTGAGCTGCACGCTGTCGTTGGGCTTCTGCGCGGTGTAGCTCAACTGGCCGAACACGGCGCGCACCTGGGTGTCGTCGGTCAGCTGTGCGCCGTTGGCGGGGTTGGCGAGGCTGTCGCGCGTGTTCACGCCGTACAGCCCGGTGCTGGCCACCCAGCTGGTTTCCCGTGACAGTTTCAACGGCAGGCTGGCCGTGAGTTCGGCCCGCTCGACCTCGGTTCTTCGCTGCAGCGGGTTGCTCACCCCGAGTTGCTCGTCGGGATCGCCCCGGTAATGCGAAAGCGACCCTCTGACCGACCATCCCCGGCTGCCGAGGACTTGCTCGTAGTGCAGGGCGTTGTACCGGTCGTTGTCCGCCGTGGACAACAGGGTGGAGACACCGAGCTGGCTGCCGGCCACGAGGGGATCGTTCAGCACGCCGGTGACCACGGCGCGCGGATTCGGCTTGCGCGTCTCCAGGCCCACGGCGACGTCATAGGGCTTCTGGTTCGCCTGGATGACCAGTGTGCTGGCCCCGTCGGTGCTCGTGGGCAGTTGCACCTGCGCCTGGATGCCCATGCCCGGCAGGCGGCCGAGCAGGGCGGTGAAGTGTTCGAAAGTGGCCGTGCGCAGCGGCTTCTCATGGCGGATGTGCTCGGCGATCTCGCGCAACGGGGCCTCGGCCTTGCCGGGGTGGCCTTCGATGCGCACCGTCTGCACATGGCCTTCCACGGCCACCACGCGCACCACGCCGTGCTGGAAGTCCTGCTTGGGCACGAAGAAGAACGAGAGCGCGTAGCCGCGCTGCTGGTACAGCGTGGTCGCCTGCTGGGCGCGCGCCACGATGTCGCCCACCGTGACCGACTGCCCGGCCAGCGGCGCGAACAGCGCGGCCACCGTCTCGAAGGGAATCGACTGCACGCCCTCGATGTCGAACTTGCGCGGTGTGAGCCGCGCGTTCAACACCTCGGCGCCTGGTGGGGCGGGGGCCTGCACATCCACGTCCACCCGCACATCCGCGCCCGGCTGCGTGGGCAGCGCGGGGCGGGGCAGGGTGTCCAGCGGGCTGCCGACCGGGGCGAGGGCTTGCGCCCCCGCACCCGTGGCCACCCACCAGGCGGCCCCCGCCAGCAGCAGTGGTCGCGTGAACTGGCTTGGCATGTGCTCCCGCCCTCCGTGCGTCAGCGGCGCAGCGCGCCGGTCAGGCCACCGGTGATGCCACCGAGGGTGTTGGTCAGGGTGGTCGTCAGCGGGGTGGTGGTTCCACCGCCGGCAGCGGCGCCGCCACCCACGGTGGCGGTGATGCCTCCGGTCAGCGCGCCGACGGTGTTGACCACGGGCGCGAGCACGTTGACCGCACCGCCCGTGCTGCCGCCGCCGACGGCGCCGCCGGTCAGGCCGCTCACGGCACCGACGACGGGTGCCAGCACGCCCCCCGCGCCGCCGCCACCGCCCGTGGTGCCGCCCACGGCGCCGCCGATGTGGGCGACCAGGCCGCCGGTCTGGTTGACCACCTCACCCAGGCTGTTGACCACGGGTTGGCTGCCGTTGCCCTGCACACCCACACCCAGCTGTTGCACCGCGCCGCCGGTGGTCACCAGCAGGTTGCCGACGGGTGTGCCGACGCCGGTGGCATCGTTCACCCGGGTCGCCACTTGCGTCACACCGGTGGTGATGGGCACGATCGCGGTGTTGATCGCGCGGCCCACCTGTTCGACCGGGCTGACGGCGCCGCCGTTGGCGGGCCCGCTCACCAGGTCACCCGTGTGGCCGAGCGTGCGCGAGGTGTTGCCGAGGACCTCGCCCACATCCCGGGTGAGCGGCGTGTTGCTGCCTGCGAGCTTCCCGCCCGCCTGGCCCACGGCCGCTGAAACGGGGTCGATGACGCGGTCCACCACGGGACCCAGGCCCGTGGCCTTGCCCACGGTCTGCGTGGCGCCCACGCCGGTGTTCACCACCGTCTCCACCACCTTGCTGGCGCCGCCCAGCAACTGGTTGGCCGGGCCCGTGCCCAACTGCGTTTCCAGACCCTGCCCCACGCGGCTGACCACCTGGCCGGCCTGATCCACGGCCTGGCCCGCGACGTTGGTCACCGGACGCAGGGCCGAAGTGGCCGGGTTCTGGCCCAGGCCGGTGACGACGTCACCCGCGCTGGACACCGCGTTGCCCGCCTGATCCACCGCGCCGCCCAGGCCGGCCGCGGTGACGCCCAGGGGGTTGTCGACCTTGCCGATCTGGCCGACGCCGTTGGCCACCGCCGAACCCAAGGCGCTGACCACGCCGCCGGTGTGGCCGACCACGCCATCCACGCCTTGCGCCGAGGCACCGCCCACCAGGGGTTTGACCACGTTGGACACCGTGCCGCCCAGGCCGGAGACGGCCTGGCCCAGGTCGGTGACCGTGTTGCCTTGCTCGCGCACGACCGCGGCCAGCGGGGAGCTGCTGGTGCCACCACCGCTTCCCCCACCGCCATTGCCGCCACCACCACCACCACCCGAGCCTCCGCCCGAGGAAACGGCCGCGCCGTCGCCGGCGGTGTTGAGTGAACCCGTGCCAGAGCACCCGCCAAGGACCAGCAGGGCCGCAGCGAGCACGGTCAAGCCGGCCCGAGCCGGGCCGTGGGAACGATCGATAATCCTTTTCATGGATATCCTCCTGGTAAAAAATAAAGCAAGTGCAGACACCCCCGGCCAATTCCGGGGGCGGTTGCCAGCAATTCATCGACGGGTCGGGAAACAACATTAATTTGTTTCACCTTGCCTCGGAATTAATTCCCGGTGCGGACATCCGGTGCGAAATGGCTGACTCCCGCGACCAGTCTAGAGACTGTTGTTGCAATTCGCAGCAGGGTTTACTTGCTCAGAAAGAGCGGCTCAATCTCGCTGCATCCGGACGGCATGGGGCCCTTTGACGAAGGGAAAGCTGTATTGCAACGGGAAATGCAAACTTTATTCAACAGGGCAATCTGTCTTTCATTTCAATTTCCATAGAATGATTTTCCAATTGGTCAAATTTGAACGAGCGGCAGAAATCCCAATGTCCCGCGACTTTTGACACGGCAGCGGCATCACCCATTCCCACTTCCAATTCCACATCGGAGCGACATGAGCATCCAGACCATCCTCAAAATGGGGGATCCGCGCCTGCTGCGGCACGCCCAGCCCGTCACCTCGTTCGACACCCCCGAGCTGCACCAGCTCGTGGTCGACCTGCAGGACACCATGGCCGCGGCCCACGGCGCCGGCCTGGCCGCGCCGCAGATCGGGGTTGATCTGCAGGTGGCGCTGTTCGGCAGCGGCCTGCCCAACCCCCGCTACCCCGATGCGCCGCCGGTGCCGCGCACGGTGCTGATCAACCCCGTGATCACGCCGCTGGGGGACGAAGAGGAGGAAGACTGGGAAGGTTGCCTGTCGGTGCCGGGCATGCGTGGCGTGGTGCCGCGCTGGCGGCGCATCCGCTACCAGGGCTTTGACGTGCAGGGCCGTTCGATCGACCGCGAAGCCGAAGGCTTTCACGCCCGCGTGGTGCAGCACGAATGCGACCACCTCTGGGGCACGCTGTACCCGATGCGGGTGCGCGACTTCCGCCGCTTCGGCTTCACCGAGGTGCTGTTCCCCGGTCTGGCGGCCGCCGAAGACGACTGAAAAACCGCCTCCAAACGGCTGTTACAAACCGCGCCGCAGTTGAAACGTATTGAAATATCCAGTCAGCGAAATCGACTAGAGTCAGTCCCCGGCATAACAACCGAACAGGGACTCCCTTTCCATGAAGCGAATGCTTGTCGTGGCGGCCAGCGCGGCCGTACTGAGCGCCTGCAGCGTGACCAAGCCGCCCGCCACTGTGCCGGTGGACTTGCCGTCCACCTGGTACGCACCGCCGCTGGCACACCAGGGCAGCACCGAACAGCTCACCGCCTGGTGGAGCCGGTTCGATGACCCGGTGCTGACCGACTGGGTGGCGCGCGCGCAGGCCCAAAGCCCTTCCGCCGCATCGGCACGCGCACAGGTGTTCGCCGCCCGCGCGGCACGCCTGGGTGTGGAGGCCGAGACCGGCCCGCAGCTCAACGCGGTGGCCAACGCCAGCCGCGGCCGCACCGATCCGACCCAGCCGCTGGGCACCTCGTTGAATGCCGGCCTGCAGGCCTCATGGGCGATCGACCTGTGGGGCGGCAACGAGGCCCGCCGGGGCAGCGCCGAGGCGCAACAGGAAGCGGCCGGCGCCGGCTGGCACCAGGCCCGCGTGCTGGTGGCCTCGGAACTCGCGCAGCTGTACTTCGCCCAGCGCCTGTGCCGCGAGCAACTGGCGGTGGCCGCGCGCGACCGCGACTCGCGCGCCGTGACAGCCGAGAACAACGCGGTCTCCGAACGCGCCGGCCTCACGGCGCCGGCCGTGGCCGCGCTGGCGCGCGCCAGCGGTGCCGAGGGCTCCGCGCGCTTCCGGCAACAGGACGAAGTCTGCGAGCGCCAGGTGAAGTCGCTCACCGCGCTCACCGGCGTGCCCGAGCCCGACGTGCGGCAGCGGCTGACCGCCGCGCCCGACCTGCAGGCACTGCTGCAATCCCCGCGCATGGACCAGTTGCTGTCGGTGAACGCCGTGCCGGCCGAGGTGATCCGCCAGCGCCCCGACGTGTACCGCGCCCAGCGCGACCTCGTGGCGGCGAGCGAAGATGTGGGCGTGGCCCGCGCCGCCTTGCTGCCCAGCCTGTCGCTCTCGGGCAGCCTGCTGCGCAACCGCTTTTCGGGCGGCGGCACCGAGGGCACCTTCAACACCTGGTCGGTCGGCCCGCTCACGCTGAGCATGCCGCTGCTCGGGCGCGATGCCCTGCGCGCCAACACCGACAGCGCCCAGGCGCGCTACGAAGCCGCCGCCATCGCCTACGCCGGCACCTTGCGCCAGGCCGTGGCCGAGGTGGAGCAGGCGCTGGTGAGCATCTCCAGCCTGCGCGAGCGCGTGGCCTCCACCGACACCGCCGTGGCCGGCTACGGCCAGTCCTTCCAGGCCACCGAGGCGCGCTACCGCGTGGGCCTGGCCAGCCTGAACGAGCTGGAAGAGGCGCGCCGCCTCAAGCTCGCGGCCGACAGCAGCGCCGTGGCCCTGCAGCAGGAACGCATCAACGCCTGGATCCAGTTGTACGTCGCCCTCGGTGGCGGCTTCGACCCCGTGAACAACCCCGACGCTCTCAAAGACCCATCATGAACGCCGTTCCTCCGCAATCGCGCAAACGCTGGCTCTGGCTGGCCATCGCCCTGGCCGTCGTCCTTCTGGGCGTGTTCTGGGTCTTCATCAAGAAGCCGGGCAACGCCGACGCGCCCACGCCCGCCGCCGAAGCCGCACCAAGGCCCTCGCTCACCGTCACCGTGGCCAAGCCCACGCGCGGCAACCTGCCGATCCGCCTGCAGGCCAACGGCAACATCACGGCCTGGCAGGAAGCCAGCGTGGGTGCCGAGGTCAACGGCCTGCGCCTGGCCTCGGTGAACGTGAACGTGGGCGACGTGGTGCGCAAGGGCCAGGTGCTGGCCGTGTTCGCCAACGAAACCACCAAGGCCGACAGCCTGCAGAGCCAGGCCAGCCTGGCGCAGGCCGAGGCCAGCTTCGAGAACGCCAAGGCCGACGCCGACCGCGCGCGCTCGATCCAGGACACCGGTGCGCTGTCGAAATCGCAGGTGGCGCAGTACCTCACGCAGGAACGGGTGGCCCGCGCGCAGTTCGAGGCCGCCAAGGCCGCCTTCGGCGCGACCGAGGTGCGACTGGGCAACACGCGCGTGCTCGCGCCCGACGACGGCGTGATCTCCGCGCGCACCGCCACCGTAGGCGCGGTGGTGGGCGCCGGTCAGGAGCTGTTCCGCATGGTGCGCCAGAGCCGCATGGAATGGCGCGGCGAGGTCACGCCCAACGAGGTGGGCCGCATCCGCGTCGGCCAGAAGGTGCAGGTCACGGGGGCCACCGGCCTGGAGATCAACGGCCAGGTGCGCGCCATCGCGCCCAGCGCCGACCCGCAGACGCGCAACATCCTGGTCTTCGTGGACCTGCCGCGCCACGCCGAACTCAAGGCCGGCACCTTCGCCAAGGGCAGCTTCGACCTCGGGCAGAGCGAGGCGCTCACCGTGCCCAGCCAGGCCATCGTGGTGCGCGACGGCAGCAACTACGTGTTCGTGGTCGACGCGCAGAGCAAGGCCAACCAGCGCAAGGTGCAGACCGGGCGGCGGGTGGAGGAGCGCGTCGAGGTGCTCGAAGGCCTCAAGGCGGACGAGGCGGTGGCGGTGCAGGGTGCGGGCTTCCTGAACGAAGCCGACCTGGTCAAGGTCGTTCAGTGAGGGCGCGGCCATGAACGTCTCCGCCTGGTCCATCAAGAACCCCATCCCGGCGGCGATGCTGTTCGTCATGCTCACGCTGGCGGGCCTGTTCTCCTTCAAGCAGATGAAGGTGCAGAACTTCCCCGACCTGGACCTGCCCACCATCACCGTGGTGGCGGCGCTGCCGGGCGCCTCGCCCAACCAGCTCGAAAACGACGTCGCCCGCATCATCGAAAACAGCCTGGCCTCGCTGCAGGGCCTCAAGCACATCTACACCAAGGTGCAGGACGGCACGGTCTCGCTCACGGTCGAGTTCCGCATCGAGAAGAACACCCAGGAAGCGCTGGACGACGTGCGCTCGGCGGTGGCCAAGGTGCGCAGCGAGCTGCCCACCGACCTGCGCGATCCCATCGTCAACAAGGTGGAGCTGGCCGGCGGCGCGGTGCTGGCCTACACGGTGTCCTCCGACAAGATGGACGCCGAGGCCCTGTCCTGGTTCGTTGACAACGACGTGTCCAAGCAGCTGCTGTCGGTGACCGGCGTGGGCGCTGTCAGCCGCGTCGGTGGCGTGGACCGCGAGGTGCAGGTGCTGCTCGACCCGCTCAAGCTGCAGTCGCTGGGCACCACCGCCACCGACGTGTCGCGCCAGCTGGCGCGCGTGCAGATCGAGAGCGCGGGCGGCCGGGTGGATTTGGGCGGCAGCCAGCAGCCGCTGCGCACCTTGTCGCAACTGGCCTCGGCCGAGGCGCTGTCGAAGATGGAAATCGCGCTCAGCGATGGCCGCCGCATCCGCCTGGACCAGATCGCCGAGGTGCGCGACACCGTGGCCGAACCGACCGCCGCCGCCTTCCTGGACGGCAAGCCGGTGGTGGGCTTCGAGGTCGCGCGCAGCCGGGGCGCGAGCGAGATCGAGGTGGGCGACGGGGTGCGCGCGCGCCTCAAGGACCTGCAGACGGCGCGGCCCGACCTGAAGATCACCGAATCGTTCGACTTCGTGACGCCGGTGAAAGAAGAGTTCGACGCCTCCATGACGCTGCTCTACGAGGGCGCCTTGCTCGCCGTGCTGGTGGTGTGGCTCTTCCTGCGCGACATCCGCGCCACCATCGTCTCGGCCGTGGCCCTGCCGCTGTCGGCCATCCCGGCCTTCATCGGCATGTACTACATGGGCTTCACCATCAACGTGGTGACGCTGCTGGCGCTCTCGCTGGTGATCGGCATTCTGGTGGACGACGCCATCGTGGAGGTGGAGAACATCGTGCGCCACATGCGCATGGGCAAGTCACCGTACCAGGCCGCGATGGAGGCGGCCGACGAGATCGGCCTGGCGGTGATCGCCACCACCTTCACCCTGATCGCGGTGTTCCTGCCCACGGCCTTCATGGCGGGCATTCCGGGCAAGTTCTTCAAGCAGTTCGGCTGGACCGCCGCGCTCGCGGTGTTCGCCTCGCTGGTGGTGGCGCGCGCGCTCACGCCGATGATGGCGGCCTACATCCTCAAGCCCTTCGTGTCCCGGGAGATGCCGCGCTGGGCGGCGTCCAACCCCGTCACCGCCGCGGCCTGGCGCTGGGTCAACAACCAGGAGGAGCCCGGCTGGCTCAACACCTACCAGAACTGGGCGCGCTGGTGCATCCGCCACCGCTGGATCACCAGCATCGGCGCGGGCCTGTTCTTCGTCGGCTCGCTGCTGCTGATCCCGCTGCTGCCGCAGGGCTTCATCCCGCCCGACGACAACTCGCAGACCCAGGTGTTCCTGGAGCTGTCTCCCGGCGCGACGCTGGAACAGACCATCGCCACGGCCGAGCGCGCGCGGGTGCTGGTGGCGGCGGTGCCGCACGTGCGCTCGGTCTACACCACCATCGGCTCGGGCACGGCCGGCACCGACCCGTTCGCGCCGCAGGGCGCGGCCGAGTCGCGCAAGGCCGCGCTGACCATCCAGCTCGACCCGCGCGGCGAACGGCCGCGCAAGCAGGGCATTGAAAACCAGCTGCGCGAGGCGATGTCGAACCTGCCGGGCGTGCGCAGCAAGGTGGGCCTGGGCGGCTCGGGCGAGAAATACATCCTCACGCTCACCGGCAGCGATGCCCATGCGCTGAGCACCGCGGCGCGCGCCATCGAGCGCGACCTGCGCACCATCCAGGGGGTGGGCAGCATCCAGTCCACGGCCGCGCTGGTGCGCACGGAAATCATCGTCACGCCCGACCTCGCGCGCGCCGCCGAACTCGGCGTCACGAGCTCGGCCATCGCCGAAACGCTGCGCATCGCCACCGTGGGCGACTACGACAACGCCTTGCCCAAGATGAACCTGCCCGAGCGGCAGATCCCCATCGTGGTCAAGCTGGACGTGGGCGCGCGGCACGACCTCGAGGTGCTCAACCGCCTCGCGGTGCCCGGCAGCAAGGGCCCGGTGATGCTGGGGCAGGTGGCCCAGCTCGACTTCGGCGGCGGGCCGGCGGTGATCGACCGCTACGACCGCGCGCGCAACATCAACTTCGAGGTGGAGCTCGCGGGCATCGCGCTGGGCGACATGAAGATGGCGGTGGAAAAGCTGCCCAGCCTGCGCAACCTGCCACCGGGCGTGTCGGTGCTGGAGATCGGCGACGCGGAAGTGCAGGGCGAGCTGTTCGCCAGCTTCGGCCTGGCGATGCTGACCGGCGTGTTGTGCATCTACATCGTGCTGGTGCTGCTGTTCAAGGCGTTCCTGCACCCGGTGACCATCCTGGCGGCGCTGCCGTTGTCGCTGGGTGGGGCTTTTGTGGCGCTTCTGCTGGCGAACAAGAGTTTTTCCATGCCTTCGCTGATCGGTCTGATCATGCTGATGGGGGTGGCGACGAAGAACTCGATCCTGCTGGTGGAGTACGCGATCGAGGCGCGGCGCGAGCACGGGTTGAGCCGGCTCGACGCGATCCTGGACGCCTGCCACAAGCGGGCCCGGCCGATCGTGATGACGACCATTGCCATGGGCGCGGGCATGTTGCCGATCGCGATTGGCTGGGGCGCGGCCGATGGCAGCTTCCGTTCACCGATGGCGGTGGCGGTGATCGGCGGCCTGATCACCTCGACCTTCCTGAGCCTGTTGGTGATTCCGGCGGTGTTCACCATCGTGGACGATGTGTCGCTGTGGTTCGCCGGCTTGTTCCGGCGCAAGCCGGCGGCCGATGGGCATGACCCTGTGGAGACGGGGACCCTTCGCGCCTAGTCCGTTGGGGGATCAGGGGGACGGCGGTGCGCTCAGCTCCGCGAATGTCCCCCGAGTCGGCTTCGCCGCCTCTCCTCCTTTACTTCGCTGCGCTGAACGCACCGCCGTCCCCCTGATCCTGCCGACGGGTTGGCCCATGGTCGGTGGTGTGCCAAGAGCACTTCCAAGCCCGCGAGGGTGGGTGTTCTGCGCAGCGGGGTAAAGGAGGAGGCGGCACCAGCCGCCGGGGGACACCCGCGGAGCAGGGCACCCGCCCTCGCGGGCCGCCAACCAAGTCAGCCCTCAAGCGTCTCCAGAAGCTCCGTCTCGATCTCGATCTGCCGCTTGTTCATCTGCAACTGCGCGCCACTGATCAGGAAGGTATCTTCCACCCGTTCCCCCAGGGTGGTCACCTTGGCGAGCTGCACGTTGATGTCGTAGCGCGCCAGCACCCGCGTGATGCCATAAAGCAGCCCAGCGCGGTCACTCGCCGAGACCGACAGCAGCCAGCGCTGCGCCTTCTCGTCCGGCCGCAGATCCACCCGCGGCGTGATCGGAAAACTCTTCACACGGCGCGAAAGCCGGCCCTTGGTCGGCGCGGGCAAGGGGCCGCGTTCGTCGATCGTCTGCGCCAGGTTGTTCTCCACCATCGCGATCAGCTCGCGGTAGTGCTCCGACATCGTCGGTGCCACCACCTGGAAGGTGTCCAGCGCATGGCCGGTCAGCGTGGTGTGCACGCGCGCGTCCAGGATGCTGAAGTGCGAACTGTCGAAATAACCGCAGATGCGCACGAACAAATCGGGCTGGTCGGGCGCATACACCAGCACCTGCAGGCCCTCACCCTCGGGCGAGATGCGCGCGCGCACGATGCACTTGTCAATCGGCTTCTCGGCCCCTTCTTCCAGCTTGGCCGCGGGCTTGGCCGCCGCCTGCGCGATCTGGCGAGAGAGCACCCGCGTGTGCCACGCGATCTCGTCGGCCTGGTGGCGCATGAAGTAGCTCACGTCCAGCGTGTCCCACAGCGCCTTGTGCGCCTGGTGGGGCAGGGCGTGCAAGGCCAGCATGGACAGCGCCTCGCGCTTGCGGCCTTCGATCACCGCCCCGGGGTCGGGCGCCCGGCCACCCAGCGCGCGCAAGGTGTAGCGGTACAGGTCTTCGAGCAGCTTGCCCTTCCAGGCGTTCCACACCTTGGGGCTGGTGCCCCGGATGTCGGCCACCGTGAGCAGGTACAGCGCCGTGAGGTAACGCTCGTTGCCCACGCGCCCGGCGAAGGCGGCGATCACGTCGGGGTCGCTCAGATCCTCCTTCTGCGCCATGCGGCTCATGGTGAGGTGCTCGGCCACCAGGTACTGGATCAGCTTCGTGTCTTCGCGGTCGATGCCGTGCTGGTGGCAGAAGGTGCGCACGTCGCGCGCGCCCAGGTCGGAATGGTCACCGCCCCGGCCTTTGGCAATGTCGTGGAACAGCGCCGCCACGTAGAGGATCCAGGGCTTGTCCCAGCCGGCCGCGAGCTGCGAGCAGAACGGGTACTCGTGCGAGTGCTCGGCGATGAAGAAGCGGCGCACGTTGCGCAGCACCATCAGGATGTGCTGGTCCACCGTGTAGACGTGGAACAGGTCGTGCTGCATCTGCCCCACGATGTGACGGAACACCCAGAGGTAGCGCCCGAGCACGGAAGTCTGGTTCATCAGCCGCATGGCGTGCGTGATGCCCTCGGGCTCCTTCAGGATCTGCAGGAACTGCGCGCGGTTGACCGGGTCGGCGCGAAAGCGCGCGTTCATCACCGGGCGGGCGTTGTACAGCGCGCGCAGGGTGCGCGCCGACAGGCCCTTGATGCCCACGGTGGTCTGGTAGAGGTGGAAGGTTTCCAGGATGGCGTGCGGCTGCTGCACGTACAGGTTGTCGCTCGCCACCTCGAGCATGCCGCCCTTGTCGAAGAAACGTTCGTTGAGCGGGCGCAGGCGGTCCACGCCGGCCACGTCACTCTGCAGCCGCTCCTGGATGTTGAGCAGCAGGATCTGGTTCAGCTGGGTCACGGCCTTGGCCGCCCAGTAGTAGCGCTTCATCAGCGCCTCGCTGGCGCGGCGCGTGCCCTTGGCGCTGCTGGCCATGCCGGCCGGCACCTGGGCCTTGAAGCCGAAGGACTCGGCCACGGCGTTCTGCAGGTCGAACACCAGCCGGTCTTCGCGGCGGTGGGCCAGCAGGTGCAGGCGCGCGCGGATCAGGCTCAGCAGGGCCTCGTTGGCCTTGATCTGCCGCGCCTCCAGGGGCGTGGCCAGGCCCTTGCGGGCCAGTTCGTCCCAGCTGCGGCCCAGGCCGGCGGCCTTGGCCACCCACAGGATGATCTGCAGGTCGCGCAGGCCACCGGGCGACTCCTTGCAGTTGGGCTCCAGGGAGTAGGGCGTGTTCTCGAACTTGGTGTGGCGCTGGCGCATTTCCAGCGTCTTGGCCACGAAGAAGGCCTTGGGGTCCATGGCCTCGGCCAGCTGGTTCACCAGGGTGGAAAAGGCGTTCTTGCTGCCCGCGATGAGCCGGCATTCGAGCAGCGAGGTCTGCACCGTCACGTCTTTCGCCGCCTCGTCCACGCAGTCGGCGATGGTGCGCACGCTGGAGCCGATCTCCAGGCCCAGGTCCCAGCAGGCGCCGATGAAGCCTTCCAGGCGGGCCTTGAGCGCGGCGTCGTCGTCGGGCCGGCTGCCGTCGGGCAGCAGCACCAGCACGTCCACGTCGGAATGGGGAAACAGCTCGCCGCGCCCGAAACCGCCCACGGCGATGAGCGAGAAACCGGGCCCGAAGCCCGCCAGGGACCACAGCTCGCGCAGGGTCTGGTCGGTCAGGCGGGAGAGTTGCTGCAGCGCCTTGCGCACGCCCCGGGTGGACGAGCCCTGCACGCCCAGCTGGTCGAGCAGGGCGGCCTTGTCCGTGCGGTATTGCTGCCGCAGGGTGCCGAGGTCGGGCGCGGCGGGCACCGGCGCGGGCGCCATGGCCTCAGGCAAGGGCGGGCGCCGGTGTCACGAAGGCGGGCGCGGGCAGGCTGCCGGCCGACAGGGTGAGCACCTCGTAGCCGGTCTCGGTGACCAGCACGGTGTGTTCCCACTGGGCCGAGAGCGAGCGGTCGCGCGTGACGATGGTCCAGCCGTCGCCCATTTCCTTGATGTCGCGCTTGCCGGCGTTGATCATGGGCTCGATGGTGAAGGTCATGCCGGGCTTGAGCTCGTCCAGCGTGCCGGGGCGGCCGTAGTGCAGCACCTGCGGGTCTTCGTGGAAGCGCTGGCCGATGCCGTGGCCGCAGAACTCGCGCACCACCGAGAAACCGTTGCCCTCGGCAAAGGTCTGGATCGCGTGGCCGATGTCGCCCAGGCGGATGCCGGGGCGCACCATCACGATGCCCTTCCACATCGCCTCGTAGGTCACCTGGCAGAGCCGGCGCGCCTGCACCGAGCAGGCGGCCTCGCCGCCGATCAGGAACATGCGGCTGTTGTCGCCGAACCAGCCGTCCTTGATCACCGTCACGTCGACGTTGAGGATGTCGCCCTTCTTGAGCGGTTTTTCGTTCGGGATGCCGTGGCAGACCACGTGGTTGATGGACGTGCACAGGTGGCCCGGGTAGGGCGGGTAGCCGCTGGGCTGGTAGCCGATGGTGGCCGAGACGGTGCCCTGCTGCTTCATGTACTCGGCCGCCAGGCGGTCGATTTCCAGCGTGGTGATGCCCGGCTGGATCAGCGGCGTGAGGTAGTCCAGCACTTCGGACGCCAGGCGGCAGGCCGTGCGCATGCCCGCGATGCCGGCTTCGTCTTTGTAGGTGATGCTCATGGGGTGCGATTATCCCATCTGACCCCGTCTGGAGGGCCCTCGGCAAGGCAAGGCCATGGGGGCGGCCGGGTAAAATTCCGGGTTTTCCACCTGCCGCCGGCGGGTCAACGCACCTCAGGCTCCCAACGTGTCCCTGCACCTGCGCTTTTTTGAAGGCGGCAACGCCGTCAGCGACTTCAAAGTCCAGCAGCTCCTGCCCCGCCTCGCGGGCATTTCCGACAAGATCAACGGCCTTTCGGCCCGCTTCGTGCACCTGGCGAGCTTCGACGGCGAGCCCGACGCGGCCACGCTGCAGCGCGTGGGCGAGCTGCTGACCTACGGCGAACCTGGCACCCCGGCGCACGCCCAGCTGGAAACGGCCGGCGCGCCGGCCCTGCTGGTGATGCCGCGCCTGGGGACGGTCTCGCCCTGGGCCTCCAAGGCGACCGACATCGCCCACAACTGCGGGCTGAGCCTGCACCGGGTGGAGCGCCTGGTCGAGTACCGGGTCGGCCTCAAGTCCGGCCTGCTGGGCAAGAAGGCCAGCCTGTCCGAAGAGCAGCTGCGCGCCGTGGCCGACCTGCTGCACGACCGCATGACGGAAAACGTCTCGCTCGACCGCAGCCAGGCCCAGGCCCTGTTCACCGAGCTGCACCCCGCGCCCATGGAGCAGGTGGACGTGCTCGGCGGTGGTCGCACCGCGCTGGAGCGCGCCAACGCCGACTGGGGCCTGGCCCTGGCCGACGACGAGATCGACTACCTCGTCAACGCCTTCAACGGCCTCAATCGCAACCCGACCGACGTCGAACTGATGATGTTCGCGCAGGCCAACAGCGAGCACTGCCGCCACAAGATCTTCAACGCGCAGTTCACCATCGACGGCGTGGCGCAGGACAAGAGCCTGTTCGGCATGATCCGCCACACCCACCAGCAGGCGCCGCAGCACACCGTGGTGGCCTACTCGGACAACGCCTCCATCATGGAAGGCAGCGTGGTCGAGCGTTTCGTGGCCCGCGCCGGCGGCGACGTCTCGCCGGCCTACGCCGCCGAAACCGCCACGCACCACGTGCTGATGAAGGTGGAGACCCACAACCACCCGACCGCCATTTCCCCGTTCCCGGGCGCCTCCACCGGCGCGGGCGGCGAAATCCGCGACGAGGGCGCCACCGGCCGGGGTTCCAAGCCCAAGGCCGGCCTGACTGGCTTCACCGTTGGCAAGCTCTGGGGCGGCCTCTCCGACCAGCCGGGCGGCAAGCCCGAGCACATCGCCAGCCCGCTGCAGATCATGACCGAGGGCCCCCTGGGCGGCGCGGCCTTCAACAACGAGTTCGGCCGGCCCAACCTGCTGGGCTACTTCCGCGAGTACGAGCTGGCGGTGGACGGCGTGCAGCGCGGCTACCACAAGCCCATCATGATCGCCGGCGGTGTCGGCGTGATCGACGCCATCCAGACGAAGAAGATCGAATTCCCGGCCGGCTCGCTGCTCATCCAGCTCGGCGGCCCGGGCATGAAGATCGGCATGGGCGGCAGCGCGGCCAGTTCCATGGCCACCGGCACCAACGCCGCCTCGCTGGACTTCGACTCCGTGCAGCGCGGCAACCCCGAGATCGAGCGCCGCGCGCAGGAGGTCATCAACCACTGCTGGCAGCAGGGCGAGAACAACCCCATCCTGGCGATCCACGACGTGGGCGCGGGCGGCCTCTCCAACGCCTTCCCCGAACTCACCAACGACGCCGGCCGGGGCGCGCGCTTCGACCTGCGTGCCGTGCCGCTGGAAGAAAGCGGCCTGGCGCCCAAGGAAATCTGGTGCAACGAGAGCCAGGAGCGCTACGTGCTGGCGATCGCTCCCGAATCGCTGGCCACGTTCCAGGCCTTCTGCGAGCGCGAGCGCTGCCCGTTCGCCGTGATCGGTGTGGCGACCGAAGAGCGCCAGCTGGTGCTGGCCGATGAGGGCGCGCCGAGCCCTGTGGACATGCCGATGAACGTGCTGCTGGGCAAACCGCCCAAGATGCACCGCGACGTGAAAAGCGTGGCGCGCCAGGCGGCCCCGCTGGCGCTCACCGGTGTGAACCTGCAGCAGGCCGTGATCGACGTGCTCAGCCACCCGACTGTGGCCTCCAAGCGTTTCCTCATCACCATCGGCGACCGCACCGTGGGCGGCCTGTCGCACCGCGACCAGATGGTCGGCCCCTGGCAGGTGCCGGTGGCGGACTGCGCCGTGACGCTGGCCGACTACAAGGGCTTCGCGGGCGAGGCCATGAGCATGGGCGAGCGCACGCCGCTGGCCGCGCTCGACGCCGCCGCGTCGGGCCGCATGGCGGTGGCCGAGGCCATCACCAACCTGCTGGCCGCGCCCATCGAGCTGCCGCGCGTGAAGCTCTCCGCCAACTGGATGGCCGCCTGCGGCGAACCGGGCGAAGACGCCGCGCTGTACGAGACCGTCAAGGCCGTGGGCCTGGAACTCTGCCCGGCGCTGGGCATTTCCATCCCGGTGGGCAAGGACAGCCTGTCCATGCGCACCCAATGGAGCGAAGGCGGCGAGACGAAGAAAGTGACTTCGCCGGTCAGCCTGATCGTGAGCGCCTTCGCCACGCTGGCCGACGTGCGCGGCACGCTCACGCCGCAACTCAACAATGCGCTCGAAGACACCACGCTGGTGCTGATCGACCTCGGCAAGGGCCGCCACCGCATGGGCGGCAGCGTGCTGGCCCAGGTGCTGGGGCAGGGCGGGGGCGAGGTGCCCGACCTGGACGACGCCCAGGACCTGGTGAGCCTGGTCAACGCGGTGAACGCGCTGCGGGCCCAGGGCCAGATCCTGGCCTACCACGACCGCAGCGACGGGGGCCTGCTGGCGGCGGCCGCCGAAATGGCCTTCGCCGGCCACGTGGGCGTGGCGCTCAACGTGGACCTGCTCGTGACCGAAGGCGATGGCATCAGCGACAGCCGCGCCGAGATGGGCGACGCCAAGAACTGGGCCGGCCAGGTCAGCGCGCGCCGCGAGGAACTCACGCTCAAGGCCTTGTTCAGCGAAGAGCTGGGCGTGCTGCTGCAGGTGCGCACCGAGGACCGCAACGCCGTGATGCAGACCCTGCGCGAGCACGGCCTGTCCAAACACAGCCACTTCGTCGGCAAGACCCGCCCGGCCTCGTCCACCATGGACGCCGGCAAGGGCCAGCTGCAGGTCTGGCGCGACACCAAGGCCGTGTTCTCGGCCAGCCTGTTCGACCTGCAACAGGTCTGGGACAGCGTGAGCTGGAAGATCAACCAGCAGCGCGACAACCCGGCGGGCGCCGATGCCGAACACGCGGCCGCCGGCCGGCCCGACGACGCCGGCCTGCACACGAAGCTGACGTTCGACGCCACCGACAACGTGGCCGCGCCGTACCTCAACCTGGCCCGGCCCAAGGTCGCGATCCTGCGCGAGCAGGGCGTGAACTCGCACGTGGAGATGGCCTACGCCTTCACCCAGGCCGGTTTCGAGGCCTTCGACGTGCACATGACCGACCTGCAGACCGGCCGTGCGAAGCTGGCCGACTTCAAGGGCGTGGTGGCCTGCGGCGGCTTCAGCTACGGCGACACGCTGGGCGCGGGCATCGGCTGGGCGCGCAGCATCACCTTCAACCCCGGTCTGTCCGAGCAGTTCCAGGCCTTCTTCGGCCGCGACGACACCTTCGGCCTGGGCGTGTGCAATGGCTGCCAGATGTTCGCCGAGCTGGCCGACATCATTCCCGGTGCCGAGGCCTGGCCGCGCTTCACCACCAACCAGAGCGAGCGCTTCGAGGCGCGCCTGTCCCTGGTGGAGGTGCTGGACTCGCCCAGCCTGTTCCTGCAGGGCATGGCCGGCAGCCGCCTGCCCATCGCGGTGGCGCATGGCGAGGGTTACGCCAACTTCCGCCACCGGGGCGACGCCAGCAAGGCCATCGCCGCGATGCGCTTCACCGACCACGGCGGCGCGGCCACCGAGGCCTACCCGTTCAACCCCAACGGCAGCCCGGGCGGCCTGACGGCGGTGACCACGGCCGACGGCCGCTTCACGGCCATGATGCCGCACCCCGAGCGCGTGTTCCGCAACATCCAGATGAGCTGGACCGACCAGGACCCGGCCGCTTTCAGCGCCTGGATGCGCCTGTGGCGCAACGCGCGCAAGTGGGTCGGCTGACCGGACGCACCCCATGGCCATCGAACTGCCCAAAGCCACCCGCGACGAGGCGATCGCCTCGATTCAGCGTTACTTCGACGCGAACATGGACGAGCGCATCGGCAACATCGCCGCCGGTGGCCTGCTGGGCTTTTTCCTGGAGGAGATCGCGCCCGCGGTTTACAACCAGGCCGTGGCCGATGTGCAGGAACGCCTGCAGGCGCGCGTGGCGGAGCTCGACATCGAAGTGCACGAGGACGCTTTCACCTACTGGCGCAAGCGGGAGAAACCCGCCAAGGGGAGATGACGCATGGCCCGAGAACTCTTTCTGCCTGAGGGCACCGCCACCGATTTCGCCACCGACGGCGCCGTGGTGCTGCGCGGCGTGTTCAATGCCGACGAACTGGGCCTGCTCGAACGCGGCATCGAGCACAACCTGGCGCATCTGAGCCCGCTGGCGCTGGTGGCGAGCGAACCCGACGACCCGGGCCGTTTCGTCGAGGACTTCTGCACCTGGCAGGACAACCCGTCGTACCAGCGCATCCTGCGCGAGTCGGCCCTGCCGCACATTGCCACCCAGCTCATGCACAGCCGCACGGCCCGGATCTACCACGATCATTTGCTGGTCAAGGAGCCTGGCACGCGCCAGCCCACGCCCTGGCACCAGGACCAGCCGTACTACAACGTCAGTGGCCGCCAGAACGTGAGCTTCTGGATTCCCGTGGACCCGGTGCCGCTGGCCAGCACGCTGCGTTTCGTGGCCGGCTCGCATGCCGGCACCTGGTACATGCCGCGCACCTTCCGCGACCAGCAGGCCCGCTGGTTCCCCGAAGGCACGCTGGCCGAGCTGCCGGCCATCGACGCCGAGCCCGACCGTTTCCGCCAGTTGGCCTGGGCACTCGAGCCCGGCGACTGCGTGGCCTTCCACATGCTCGCGCTGCACGCCTCCAGCGGCGTGGGCCCGGGGCAGCGCCGTCGCGTGTTCTCGGCCCGCTACCTGGGCGAAGACGCGCGCCATGCACCCCGGCCCTGGCGCACCTCGCCGCCGTTTCCCGGCCTGGCCGAGCGCATGGCCGATGGCGCCGAGCTCGACGATCCCCTGTTTCCGCCCGTCTGGCCCTCCCACGACAACACCCACTCCTGAAAGGGCCGCCCCATGGCCGGAACCAGCCTGCTCGCGCTGATCGACGACATCGCCACCATCCTCGACGATGTGGCCCTGATGACCAAGGTGGCGGCGCGCAAGAGCGCGGCCGTGGCGGACGACGTGGCCGCCATGACCCAGCTGGCGGCCAAGAAGACCGCCGGCGTGCTGGGCGACGACCTCGCGCTCAACGCCCAGCAGGTCACCGGCGTGAAGGCCGACCGCGAGCTGCCCGTGGTCTGGGCCGTGGCCAAGGGCTCGCTCCTCAACAAGGCCATCCTGGTGCCCAGCGCGCTGGTCATCAGCGTGATCGCCCCCTGGGCCATCACGCCGCTGCTGATGCTCGGCGGCCTGTTCCTGTGCTTCGAGGGCGCCGAGAAGCTGTGGCACGCCTTCGGCCCGCACCAGGCGGAAGACGCGGCGAACCGCGAAGCGCTGGTGGAGGCCGCGGCCAACGAAAGCGTCGATCTGGTGGCGTTCGAGCAGCAGAAGATCAAGGGCGCGGTGCGCACCGACTTCATCCTGTCGGCCGAGATCATCGTGATCACCCTGGGCACGGTGGCCGCCGTCGGCATGGGCCAGCGCATCGCCGTGCTGGTGGGCATCTCGCTGATCATGACCATCGGCGTCTACGGCCTGGTGGCGGGCATCGTCAAGCTCGACGACCTGGGCCTGCACCTCAACCAGCAGGCCGCGGCCTGGAAACAGTCCCTGGGCCGCGGCATCCTCGCGGCCGCGCCCTGGCTGATGAAAACGCTGTCGGTGGTCGGCACCGCCGCCATGTTCCTGGTCGGCGGTGGCATCCTGGTGCATGGCATCCCAGCGCTGGGCCATGGCATCGAGGCCTTCGCCGCCACGCTGGGCTGGATCGGCTCGCTCGCTTCCAGTCTGGCGGGTGCGCTCGCGGGCCTGGTCGCCGGTGGGGTGGTGCTGGCCCTGGTGAGCCTGGGCAAGCGCCTGCGCGGCGGCGCGAAGACCGCCTGAGTGCCTCAGGCGGTCGTGGCAGGCCGCGTGTGGTAGAACTTCAGCGGGCTGGCTGGCACGGCCTGCATCACGGCGGGCTTGATGCGCCCGACCACGTGCATCTCGCAGGGCTTGCAGTCGAAGCGCAGCGTGAGTTTCTCGTTGCCGTGCGTGATGCTCATGGGCTCCGCGCGGATCGTGCCCTGCACACCGGTGACGCCCTTGGCCTGCTTGGGGCACAGGCTGAGCGAGAAGCGCACGCAGTGCTTGGTGATCATCAGGCTCACTTCGCCTTCTTCCTCGTGGCTCTCGTAGGCCGAGGCGATCACCTTCACGCCGTGTTTCGCGTAAAAGTCGCGCGCCTTGTGGTTGAACACGTTGGCCAGGTAGGTCAGGGTGTCTTCCGGGTAGCTCACCGGTGGCTCCACCCGGGTGGCGCGGGGCAGGCGCTGCCAGGCCGAGGCGCGCGCGGCTTCCAGCGCGGCGATGGCGTCGCGCCGCAGCGGGTTGAGCAGCGAGGCCGGCACGAACCAGGGTTGCGAGAGCTGCAGCGACACGTCGATCGGCTCGAACACCGTCTCACCCAGGCGAGAGAGCCCTTCGCGCAGCCGGGCCTCGGCCTGGGCGGCGTCCTTGGCCGGCTCCAGCGCGCCGGGCAGGGTGGCGGCGGCGCAGTGGCCGTCCTCGTCGGTGGCGGTGAGCGTCAGGCCCTCGGCCGTGTCGTCCAGCCGCAGCCAGACGCCGATGCGGCGGTCGGCCGATTTTTTCTCCAGCGTGCGCACCCAGTCCACGTCCCGGTTGCGGTTGACCACCGTGCCGCGCTTGAGGTGGCGCAGGCCCTCCATCGCGTCCTTGGGGAACACGCGCCACTGGCCCGGCGTGCCCGTGGGTTCGGCGCGGTTGATCTGCAGCCCCACCAGTTCCTTGTGCAGGTCGAGGTAACACAGGCCGTCGCCGTTGTGCACCACGGTGGCCGGGTCGTCGGTTTCGATCTCGACGAAGTTGGGCCCGACCTTGCTCACCCAGCCGATGGGCCGGCCTGGGTTCTTGGGCGTGTCGAAGGCACCGATGTCCTCCTGGCGGCCCTGCACGAAATAGTCGGTGAACTCGCGGTTGAAGTTCTGGCCGGGGTCGGGGGTGAAGCCGAAGGTGCAGCGGCCGCTGGAGGCGCGCCCCAGCTCGGGCCGCTCGTCCAGGATCTGATCGAACAGGCGGCGGTAGTGCGCCGTGATGTTCTTGACGTAGCCCATGTCCTTGTAGCGGCCTTCGATCTTGAAGCTGCGCGCGCCCACGTCGATGAGCTCGCGCAGGTTGTCGCTCTGGTTGTTGTCCTTCATCGAGAGCACGTGCTTGTCGTGCGCGACGATGCGGCCTTGGCTGTCCTTCACCTCGTAGGGCAGGCGGCAGGCCTGCGAGCAGTCGCCGCGGTTGGCGCTGCGCCCGGTGTGGGCATGGCTCACGTAGCACTGGCCGCTGTAGGCCACGCACAGCGCGCCGTGGATGAAGAACTCGATCTGGCAGCGCTCGGCGTCCAGCACGTCGCGGATCGCGGCGATCTGCGGCAGCGTGAGCTCGCGCGCCAGCACCAGCTTGGACAGGCCCGCGTCCTGCAGGAAACGCGCCTTTTCGGGCGTGCGAATGTCGGTCTGCGTGCTCGCGTGCAGCTGGATCGGGGGCAGGTCGATCTCCAGCAGGCCCATGTCCTGCACGATCAGCGCGTCCACGCCCGCGTCGTACAGCTGCCAGGCCAGCTTGCGCGCGCCCTCCAGCTCGTCGTCGCGCAGGATGGTGTTCATGGTCACGTAGACGCGGCTGCCGAAGCGGTGCGCGTGCCGGGCCACGCGCGCGATGTCCTGCACGCGGTTGTCGGCGCTGGTGCGCGCGCCGAACGAGGGCCCGCCGATGTAGATCGCATCGGCGCCGTGGTTCACCGCCTCGATGCCGATGTCGGCGTCGCGGGCGGGGGAGAGCAGTTCAATCTGGTGGGGCAGCATGGCGGTCGGTCGTGGAGCGGGCAGAATCGGGCCAGGAAAAACAGCCCGATATTGTCCCGGAGAACGCCCATGCCCCCAAGCCCCAACCCCTCAAAAACCGCTGTCGTGCTGGTCCACGGGGCCTGGCACGGCGCCTGGTGCTGGCGCCGCGTGCTGCCACTGCTGCGCGGCGCGGGCGTGGAGGCGCACGCCGTCACCCTCACCGGCGTGGGCGAGCGCGCCCATCTGCTCAGCCCGGCCGTGGACCTGCACACCCACATCCAGGACGTGTTCGGCCTGATCGAGGCCGAGGAGCTGCAGCGCATCGTGCTGGTGGGCCACAGCTACGCGGGCGTGGTGGTCACCGGCGTCGCCGACCGCCTGCAGCGCGAGCGCCCCGGCTGCCTGGCGCACCTGGTCTACCTGGACGCGGCCGTGCCGTATCCCGGCGACAGCTGGAGCAGCCACCATTCGGCCGAAACCAAACAGGCCCGCGCCGATGCCGCGAAACCCAGCGGCGGCCTGAGCTTTCCGCCGCCCGACGCCAAGCTGTTCGGGCTGGAGGGTTCCGACCGCGATTGGGTGAACCGCCGCCAGACCCCCCAGCCTTACCGGCTCTACCAGCAACCGCTGGATTTTGACGCCGCGCTCGTGAATGCCGTGCCCCGCACCTTCATCGACTGCACCTCGCCCGCGCTGGCCACCATCGCTCCCGCGCGCGAGCGCGTGCGCCGCGAACCCGGCTGGCAGGTGCTGGAGCTGGCCACGGGACACGACCCGATGGTCAGCGAACCGCAGGCCCTGGCCGAGATGCTGCTGGGCATCCACCGCGCAGCCACCGCCTGAAAGCACCGCCGTGGCACAGCGCCTGGACCGCATCGACCTGCTGCGCGCGGCGGCCATGCTGTGGATGACCGCTTTCCATTTCTGCTTCGACCTGGATTTCTTCGGCTTCATCAACGAAGACTTCTACCGCGACCCGGTCTGGACCGGGCAACGCACCGCCATCGTCAGCCTGTTCCTGTTCACCGCCGGCCTGTCCCAGGCCGTGGCCCTGCACCAGGGGCAGACCTGGGCGCGCTTCTGGCGGCGCTGGCTGCAGGTGGCCGGGGCGGCGCTGCTGGTCACGGCGGGCTCGGTGGCCATGTTCCCGAACAGCTTCATCTACTTCGGCGTGCTGCACGGCATCGCGGCCATGCTGATCATCGTGCGGCTCACGGCGGGGTGGGGCGCCTGGCTGTGGTGGCTGGGCGCGCTGGTCATCGCGCTCAAGTTCGCGGCGCCACACGCCATCGCCACCTGGCCGGCGCTGGACGTGCTCAACACCCCGGCCCTCAACTGGCTGGGCCTGATCAACCGCAAGCCGATCACCGAAGACTATGTGCCGCTGGCGCCCTGGCTGGGCGTGATGTGGTGGGGCATGGCGGCCGGCCAGTGGGCCCTGCGGCACCGGCCGCACTGGCTGGGCACGGCCGACGCGGCGGCCACCGGTGTGCGAAGGGGCCTGGTGACGCTGGGGCGCTGGAGCCTGTCTTATTACCTGCTTCACCAGCCGGTGCTGCTGGGCCTGGTCTGGGTCGCCGCCCAGATGCGCTGAGCGGACGAGCGCCGGGCACAAAAAAGCGCGGACCGGCCGCGCTTTTTTGTGTAAGAGGCGAAACGCTTTACTGGATCTTGGCCTTTTCGCGCAGCGTCTTCTGGAACTCGGCCAGCTTCTGTTGTTGCATCTGCTGCTCGATCTGCGGCTTGATGTCTTCCAGCTTGGGCAGCTCGGCGGTGCGCACGTCGTCCACACGGATGATGTGCCAGCCGAATTGCGTCTTCACCGGCTCCTGCGTCAGCTGGCCCTTTTCGAGCTTGACCATGGCTTCGGAGAATTCCGGCACATAGCTGGCCGCGGCCGCCCAGTCCAGGTCACCCCCGTTGGCGCCGGATCCCGGGTCCTTCGATTGCTTCTTGGCGATCTCTTCGAACTTGCCACCCTTCTTGAGGCTGGCGATGATGGCCTTGGCTTCGTCTTCCTTCTCCACCAGGATGTGGCGCGCGCGGTATTCCTTGCCGCCGTTGGCCACCACGAACTTGTCGTACTCGGCCTTGACGTCGGCGTCGGTCACCGGGTTCTTCTTCTGGTAGTCGGTGAAGAGGGCACGGATCATGATGGTCTGGCGCGCCAGTTCCATCTGGTTCTTGTATTCCTCGGTGGCGGCGATGCCGCGCTTCTGCGCTTCCTGCATGAAGACCTCGCGCAGCACCACTTCTTCCTTGAGCTGGGCGCGCACGTTGTCGTCCACCGGGCGGCCGGAGGCGGCGATCTGCTGCTCCAGCACCGTCAGGCGCGCCGTGGGAACGGGCTTGCCGTTGACGATGGCCACGTTCTGGGCCAGGGCCCAGGGCGCTGCCGTGATGAGGGCAGCCGCGGTGAGGGCCGTCAGGGAGAATTTCATGGTGTTCCTCGGGATAAAAGGGGGTTGGAGCCGCCGCCAGGGGCAGGGTTTCAGCAATCAGGTATCAGAACGTAGCGGCTGAATGGGGTGTGGTCGGCCTTCAGGCCTTGATTTCGATGGCCAGGGCATGCAGCCCAGCCTCGGTGAATTTTTGCAGCGCATCATACACAAGGCGGTGCTGCGCCACCCGCGTGCGGCCGACGAACGCGGGCCCGCCGATGCGCACACGGAAATGCGTGCCATAGCCCAGGCCATTGGCGCCCGCATGGCCGGCGTGGGCCGCGCTTTCGTCCAGCACCTCGAGCACGGTGGGGGTGAGGGCTTCGCGCAGGCGCGCCTCGATCGCGGCGGCGGTGGGGACCACGGCGGTGTCGCTCATTGGAGTACCTCCACCCTGCGGGCTGCGGTGCGAGCCCCCATGGGCGCGGCCGGGCGGGTGCTCATGGCTTCTTCTCCACGGCGTCGTCGTCCTTGAGGTAACGCGCGATGTACAGGCCCTGGCCCACGATGAAGACCACGGGGAACACATAGCCCCAGAGCTTGAAGTTCACCCAGTCTTCGGTCGAGTAGTAGGCCGCCACATAGGCGTTGATGCCCGCCATGAACAGGAAGTAGCCGACCCAGGCCACGGTGAGCCGGGCCCACACGTTCGTGGGGAGGTTGAGCTGGCTGCCCAGCAGGATCTGCAGGAAATTCTTCTTCCAGATCCACAGGGCGGCCGCCAGCACGATGGCCATGCTCGCGTACAGCACGGTGGGCTTCCATTTGATGAAGCGCTCGTCCTGAAGGAACAGCGTGAGCGCACCGAACACCAGCACCAGCACCAGCGTGACCTTGTGCAGGGTCTGCAGCTTGCGGTCGAGCGCGTAGATGAGGGCGGTCTGGACCAGGGTGGCGGCCATCAGCACACCGGTGGCGGTGTAGATGTCGGCCATCTTGTAGGCCACGACGAAAAGGCCGATGGGGAAAAAATCGATGAGAAAACGCATGCGGCGATTATCGGGCTTGGATATGACGCATCCTTAAGCGGGGCTTTGGGCGCGGCGACCGAGCGGAACTTGCGGCCCGGCAGGGGCTCTCTATCGTGTCCCCGGTCCCGATTCACCCTTTCTCCAGGAGCCTCGCGCGCATGACCCCACAGGAACAGCAGTCCATCCTCTCCATCGCCTTGCTGGCCGCGTTCGCCGACGGCAACAAAGCCGACGCCGAGCGCGAAGCGATCCGGCGCATGGCCGAATCGCTGCCGCACGAATCGGGCGGCACCGTGCTGGTGCGCCTGTACCAGGACGTGCTGCTCAAGCGCGTGTCGCTGGCCGATGCGGTGGCCGGCCTGCCGGACGCCGGGCAACGGCAGCTCGCCTACGAAATGGCGGTCTGTGTGTGCGACGCCGACGGACGGCAAAGCCCGGCCGAGGCGGCTTTCCTGAGCGATCTCAAGGCCCGCCTGAAGCTGGACGCGGGCGAGGCCGCCGCCTTCGAGCGCGAGGCGGATGCCGTCCTGGACGCGGCGGAGAAGGCGGTGCCGGTCGCCGTGCCCGTGGCGCCCCCGGTGGTCGCCGCCAGCGTGGCGCCGGGCGTGGACCTCGACAAGTCCATCCTGAACTACGCGCTGCTCAACGGCGCGCTGGAGCTGCTGCCGCAGTCCTGGGCCTCGATGGCCATCATCCCGCTGCAGGTGAAGATGGTCTACGCGATCGGCAAGGCGCACGGCGTGGAGCTGGACCAGGGCCACATCCGCGAGTTCATCGCGGCGGTGGGCGTGGGCCTGACCTCGCAGTACCTGGAGCAGTTCGGCCGCAAGCTGCTCGGCGGCCTGCTGGGCAAGGCGGCCGGGCGCACCGTGGGCCGCCTGGGCGGCGCGGCCACCGGCATGGCGTTTTCGTTCGCCACCACCTACGCGCTGGGCCAGGTGGCCAGGCGCTACTACGCGGGCGGGCGTGTGATGAGCACCGAGCTGCTCAAGCAGAGCTTCCAGGACCTGCTGGGCCCGGCCAAGCAGATGCAGGCGCAGTACCTGCCGCAGATCCAGCAGAAGGCGGCGACGCTGGACGCCGCCCAAGTCATGCAGATGGTGCGCGGCGGGGTGTAGAGAAGCACCCCTGCGCCGCCTCCGGCGTCTCCCCCTCGAGGGGGCGCACCCAGCGGCCCGGCAAAGCCGGTTCCGCGGGTGCTCTGGTCAAGCGGAGGCGGCGACCGGCTGCTGCGTGGCCATCGCCTCGGCGGCGATGCTCAGCGAGCGCAGGCGCAGCGCGGGGTCGAACAGGTCGCTCACGATCATGAACTCGTCGGCCTGGGTCACCTGGGCCAGCGACTGCAGGCCCGCGCGCACGGTCTCGGGCCCGCCGATCACGGCGGCGGCCAGGAAATCGGCGATCGCCGCCTGTTCCTGCGCGTGCAGGCCTTGCATGAAGCCCTTCACCGGTGGCGGCAGCTGGCCGCGCTTGCCGGTGAGGATGCCCAGCACGCGCTGGTAGGTGCTGCTCGCGAGGTACTCGGCCTCTTCGTCGGTGGGCGCGGCCACCAGCGGCACGCCCACGACGGCGTAGGGCTCGGCCAGCGTGGGCGAGGGCTGGAAGCGCGTGCGGTAGACATCCAGCGCCTGCAGCAGCAGGCGCGGCGCGAAGTGCGAGGCAAACGCATAAGGCAGGCCGCGCTCGGCCGCCAGCTGCGCGGAAAACAGGCTCGAACCCAGCAGCCAGATCGGCACGTTGGTGCCCGCGCCGGGGTTGGCGATCAGCCGCTGGCCGGGCGAGGCCGGGCCCAGCAGGTGCTGCAGCTCGGCCACGTCGCGCGGGAAGTCGGCCTCGGTCTCCACGCGGTCGCGCCGCAGCGCGCGCATGGTGTGCGGGTCCGTGCCGGGCGCGCGGCCCAGGCCCAGGTCGATGCGGCCCGGGTAGAGCTCGGCCAGGGTGCCGAAGGCCTCGGCCACCACCAGCGGCGCGTGGTTGGGCAGCATGACGCCGCCCGAGCCGATGCGCATGCGCTTCGTGCCGCCCGCGATGTGGCCGATCAGCACGGCGGTGGCCGAGCTGGCGATGCCGCTCATGTTGTGGTGCTCGGCCAGCCAGTAGCGCGTGAAGCCGAGCGACTCGGCGTGCTGCGCGGTGCGCAGGGCCACGGCCAGCGCGTCGGCCACGGTGCCGCCTTCGCGCACGGCCACCAGGTCGAGCATGGACAGGCGGATGTCGGAGAGGTTTTTCATGCCGGGAGGAAGCCTTCGATGGAGAGATACCGCTCGCCGGTGTCGTAGTTGAAACCGAGCACCACGGCCTCGGCCGGCAATTCGGGCAGCTTCTGCGCGATCGCCGCCAAGGTGGCACCCGAGGAAATGCCGACCAGGATGCCTTCTTCGCGCGCGCTGCGGCGCGCCATGTCGCGCGCGGGTTCGGCGTCGACCTGGATCACGCCGTCGAGCAGGCTGGTGTCGAGGTTGTTGGGGATGAAGCCCGCGCCGATGCCCTGGATGGGGTGGGGCGAGGGGTTGCCGCCGGAGATGACGGGCGAGGCCGACGGCTCCACCGCGAACACCTTGAGCTTGGGCCAGCGCGCCTTGAGCACGCGCGCCACGCCCGTGATGTGGCCGCCCGTGCCCACGCCGGTGATGAGCACGTCGATGCCGTCGGGGAAGTCGGCCGCGATCTCTTCGGCCGTGGTGCGCACGTGCACGTCCACGTTGGCGGGGTTGTTGAACTGCTGCGGCATCCATGCGCCCGGCGTGGCGGCCACGATCTCCTCGGCGCGCGCGATCGAGCCCTTCATGCCCTTCTCGCGCGGGGTGAGGTCGAAGCTGGCGCCGTAGGCCAGCATCAGGCGGCGGCGCTCGACCGACATGCTGTCGGGCATCACCAGGATCAGTTTGTAGCCCTTGACGGCGGCGACCATGGCCAGGCCGATGCCGGTGTTGCCAGAGGTGGGCTCGACGATGGTGCCGCCGGGCTGGAGCGCGCCCGAGCGCTCGGCGTCTTCCACCATGGACAGGGCGATGCGGTCCTTGATGGAGCCGCCCGGGTTGCTGCGCTCGGACTTGATCCAGACCTGCTGGCTCGCGTCGCCGAACAGGCGCTGCACGCGGATGTGCGGGGTGCGGCCGATGGTGTCGAGAATGTTCTGGGCTTTCATGGCGTGTCCTTCTTCGGTTGGTGTTCCAGCGAGGCGGAGTTCATGCAATAGCGCAGGCCGGTGGGGGAGGGGCCGTCTTCGAACACGTGGCCCAGGTGCGCGCCGCACTGGCTGCACACGGTTTCCACGCGCACCATGCCGTGGCTGCGGTCGGTGATCTCGGTGATGGCGCCCGGCACGGCCAGCGAGAAGCTGGGCCAGCCGCAGCCGGCGTCGAACTTGGTGTCGGCGTCGAACAGCTTGTTGCCGCAGCAGATGCAGTGGTAGCTGCCGTCGGCCCAGACCTGCTCGAACTTGCCGGTGTAGGGGCGTTCGGTGTGGGCATGGCGGGTCACGTCGAAGGCGCGCGGCTCGGCGCCTTTGGCGGCCAGCAGCTCGCGCCATTCGGCTTCGGTTTTCTGGACGGGGAAGTTCATCGGGAGGTCTCCTAGGACGAGCAGCTGATCTCGATCTGGCTGGCCCAATCGGGCGGGAAAGCGGCCAGGTCTTCCTGGCCGGGAAGTTCTTCAAATGGGTGTTCGAGCGCGTTTTGCAACCGCGCGAGCTCGCTGAAGTCGCCCTGCTTGGCGCGCTGGATGGCGATTTCGCCGAGGTGGTTGCGCAGCACCACCTGCGGGTTGGTGCGCAGCATGCGGGCCTGTGTGGCGCCGGCATCGAAACCGGGCTCGGTCCGCAGGCGCTCCTGCCAGCGAATGGCCCAGGCATCGAAGGCCTCGCGCTGCAGGAACAGGTCGCGCACCGGGTCGAGCGGGCCGGCCACGGCGTGGCTCAGGCGGCGCCAGAAGATGGTGAAGTCCACCGCGTCGGCCGCCATCAGCTTCATCAGCGATTCGGTGAGCTCGGCGTCGCCGTCTTCCGCGCGGCCCAGGCCCAGCTTGGCGTTCATGCGGCGCTGCAGCGCGGCCGGCATCAGCGCCTTGTAGGGCTCCAGCGCGTCCAGCGCCTGCTGCTGGTCGTCCATCAGCGGCAGCAGCGCCTGGCCCAGCGCGAACAGGTTCCAGTAGGCGATGTTGGGCTGGCGGTTGTAGGCGTAGCGCCCGCCGGTGTCCGAGTGGTTGCAGATGTGGCCGGGGTTGAAGGCGTCGAGAAACTGGAACGGCCCGTAGTCGATGGTCAGGCCCAGGATGCTCATGTTGTCGGTGTTCATCACCCCGTGGCAGAAGCCCACGGCTTGCCACTGCGCCACCATTTCGGCGGTGCGCGCGCTCACGGCCTCCAGCAGGGCCGCGTAGGGGCTGCCCGGTGCTTCGCGGCAGGCGGGGTAGAAGCGGTCGATCACGAAGTCGGCCAGCTGGCGCAGCTCGCCGTGCAGGCCGTGGTGCGAAAAATGCTCGAAGTGGCCGAAGCGAATGAAGCTGGGCGCCACACGCGTGACCACGGCGGCGGTCTCGATCTGCTCGCGGCGCACCGGCGCGGGCGAGCCCGTGACGCACAGCGCGCGGCTGGTGGGAATGCCCAGGGCGTGCATGGCCTCGCTGCAGAGGAACTCGCGAATCGAGCTGCGCAGCACCGCGCGGCCGTCGCCCATGCGCGAATACGGCGTCAGGCCGGCGCCCTTGAGCTGCACCTCCTGCGGGCCCGAGGGCGTGTCCACCTCGCCGAGCAGGATGGCGCGGCCGTCGCCCAGCTGGCCGGCCCATTGGCCGAACTGGTGGCCGCTGTACACGCTGGCCAGCGGCTGTGTGCCCGCGATGGGCAGGTTGCCGGTGAAGGCGTCGAGCGCGGCGGGCGAGGACAGCCAGGCCCGGTCCAGGCCCAGCAGATCGGCCACGGCCGGGCTCGTGCCCACCCAGTGGGGCGAGGGCAGGGGGGTGGGGGCTCTGAGGGTGTAGAAGGCTTCGCCCAGGCTGGCGAAGCGGTTGTGCCAGGCCAGGCCAAGCGCCAGGCTGGCGGCCATGTCGACGGGTCGGTTCATGTGCACCATTGTCCGCATCGGGGCCGACATGGCGGGGCGCAGGGTCAATCCGACGCGTTCAGCGACGCGGCCAGCGGCTCGCTCTCGGCCAGGCGGGCGCGGTACTGCCCCGGCGACACACCGAACCAGCGCTTGTTGGCGCGGAAGAAGTTGCTCTGGTCGGCAAAACCCAGCAAGTCGGCCACCTGGCCGAGGGTGTAGCGGTCTTCGGCCAGGTACTTCTGCGCCAGGTCGCGCCGGGCGTCGTCCAGCAGCTGCTGGAAGTTGGTGTCTTCCTCGCGCAGGCGGCGCTGCAGGGTGCGGTCGGCCATGGCCAGGCTGCTGGCGATGTCTTCGCGGCGCGGCTCGCCGAGGTGCAGGCGGTGGATGATTTCCTCGGTCACGCGCTGGCCGGTGCTGGCATGGCCCAGCCGCACCAGGCGCGACTCGATCACGCGCTGGTGCATGTCGAACAGCACCGGGTCGCTGGAGAGCAGCGGCATCTCCAGGTCCCGGTTGGTCAGCAGCAGCCGGTTGCGCGGCTGGCCGAAGCGCACCGGGCAGCCGAACGCCGCCACATAGGGCCGGGCATCCGCCGGCTCGGGGTCGACGAACTCCACGGCCTGGGGCTGCACGTCGCGCCGCGTGATCCAGCGGCACAGCGTGGCCACCGTGAGCAGGCTGTATTCCAGGCGCTGGCGCGGCAGCGGCCGGGTGTTGCCGATCAGGCCCAGCACCATCCAGTGGTTGCTGCCGTCGGGTTCGAGGTCGAGCGTGATCGCGTCCGAGATCACGGCGTAGTAGCGCGAGAGGTTGATCAGCCCGGCCTTGAGGGTCGGGCTGGCCAGCATCACGTAACCCACCATGTCGAAGTTGACATGCCGCGCCGGCAGCTCGCGGTCCATGCCCAGGGCCGGGTTGCCAGACCAGGCGACGGCCAGTTCCCACAGGCGGGTGATGTCATCGACTTCGACCCGCCCGTCCGGGTCCTGCAGCAGGGCGTCGTCGATGCGCGCGCCGGCCAGCAGGCGCGGCGCGTCCAGGCCCCGGGAGGCAAACATGTCGGCGAGGCATTTGACCCAGAGGGCGGAACTGCTTCTTCGGCTGGGGTGGTGGCGTCGTGAAGTCACTCGATTGGTCGTGTTGCGATAGCGGCGTATCGGGCACCCGTTCCTAGAATTTCCGAGGACGGTGGGCATCGGCGGGAAGCTGGAATTCAAAAGGATTTCAGGCGCTGGCGCAAGCGGGTTATCGCTTCAAAGAATCACAGGAGACAAGACATGGGCAGCAACACACGGTGGTGGGTGGCGGGCGCAGCCTGCCTGACTTTGATGGCCTGCGGCGGCGGCGGGTCCGGCGAGACGCCGCCCGTCCCGGGGCCGGAGGTCCGGCAGATCGCCCAGGGCACGATCAAGGGCCGCAACGACGCGGCCTCCAACGGCACCTACGCCTGGAAGGGCATTCCGTTCGCCCAGCCGCCGGTGGGCGCGCGGCGCTGGAAGGCGCCCGCGGCGGTGGCGGCCTGGAGCGGCACACGCGACACCACCCAGTTCGGCGCGGCCTGTCTGCAGAACGGCCGCCTCTACGGGCCGGGCGCCAACAACCGTTTCGACGCCACGATCGGCGCGACGCTGAACACGCCGGTGGGCAGCGAGGACTGCCTGTTCCTCAATGTGTGGCGGCCGGCCAGCGCCACCACCGGGCTGCCCGTGATCGTCTTCGTGCACGGCGGCAGCAACATCACCGGCTACACCGCCGACCCCATCTACGACGGCGCGGCCCTGGCGCGCAGCGCCAATGCGGTGGTGGTCACGCTCAACTACCGCCTGGGCGTGCTGGGCTTCATGAACCTGCCGCAGCTCAAGACCGGGCTCGACAGCGCGGAGGATTCGGGCAACTTCGCCCTGCTCGACATCGTGCAGGGCCTCAAGTTCGTGCAGCAGAACGCCGCCGTCTTCGGTGGCAACGCGGCCAACGTGACGCTGATGGGGCAATCGGCCGGCGCGACCAACGTCTGGTCGCTGGTCGCCTCGCCGCTGGGCGCGGGCCTGTTCCACAAGGCCGTGCCGATCTCGGGCGGCATTTCGCTGGCGAGCAACCTGCCGGTGGGCACCATCCCCTCGCTGAACGACGCAGCGGCCTCGCTGGCGCAGGGCAATGCGCTGCTGGTCCGGCTGGTGATCGCCGATGGCCTGGCCGTCGACCTGCCAACGGCGCAGGCCTACATCGCCACGCAGTCGGCGCCGCAGGTGGCGGACTACCTGCGCGGCAAGGCCGGCGGCACCGTGCTCACCACCTTGCTGGCCAACAACCTCACGGGTTCGGGCCCGATTCCCGACGGCACGGTGTTGCCGCTGAACCCGATCAACGAGTTCGCGGCGGGCCGTTACAACAAGGTCCCCGTTCTGGCCGGCACCACGGCGGAAGAGGGCAAGCTGTTCCCCAGCTTCCTCACGCTGCTGGGCGGGCCCGCCGGCTTCATCGTGACCGACGCCCAGCTCTTCAACCTGCTGTTCGGCTTCGACCCGAATGCGCCGACGCTGCTGACCGAGGGCGACTTCCTCAACGCCGCGTACCTGCCGTCCAACGCGGCCGTGACCGGCTGGACCGCGCGGGCCGCGCAACTCACGGCGGCGTCCTTCGGCGTTGGCCGCGACAACGTGCTCAACACGCTGCGCACGCAGCAGGCCGACATCTGGCACTACCGGTTCGACTGGGCGCAGCAACCCGCGCCGTGGAACACGGTGTATGGCGCCGCGCACGCCTTCGACCTGCCGTTCGTGTTCGGCAACTTCGGCCCTTCGCTGTTCGCCAACGCCATCGGCGGCAACGCCAACCGGGCAGGGCGCGAGGCGCTGTCGGGCCACATGATGGCCAGCGTCGGCCAGTTCGCCCGCACCGGCAACCCCAACCACGCCACACTGGGCGCCACCTGGCCGGCCTGGCCCGGTCAGCTGCATTTCAACGCCTCGCTCACGGCCGCGCAGATCAGCGCCGTGCCTTGAGGCAGATCAAGCCACCGCCATTCACCCCATTCGACGCAACACCATGTTGATGAAGGCCGAGGTATCGTGTCCCGCAACGGACACCGAGGGCATTCCCCCTGGATATCCCCGGGGCAGCCGTGCGGGGCAACCCGCTACGATGAACGCCGATTCCAACCCCCTCATCGACAGGAGACTCCCCATGCTGGGCCAGATGCAGAGCCAACCCCTTTTGATTTCCTCGCTGATCGTGCATGCCGAGCGGCACCACTCGAGTGGCGAAATCGTGTCCCGCCGTGTGGAAGGCGACATCCACCGCAGCACCTGGGGCCAGATCGCGAGCCGCTCGCGCCAGGTGGCCAATGCGCTGGACGGCCTGGACCTGCCCCAGGGCGACCGCGTGGCCACGCTGGCCTGGAACGGTTATCGCCATCTGGAACTGTATTTCGGCGTGAGCGGCACCGGCCGCGTGCTGCACACCCTCAACCCGCGCCTGCACCCCGAGCAACTGGTCTGGATCGTCAACCACGCGGAAGACAAGGCGGTCTGTTTCGACATGACCTTCCTGCCGCTGGTCAAGGCGGTGGCGGCCAAGTGCCCGACGGTGAAGCACTGGATCGCGCTGTGCGACGCGGACAAGCTGCCGGCCGACAGCGGCATTCCCGGCCTGCGGAGCTACGAGGCCTGGATGGGCCAACAGCCCACGACCTACGACTGGCCGACCTTCGACGAGAACTCCGCCTCGAGCATGTGCTACACGAGCGGCACCACCGGCAACCCCAAGGCCGCGCTGTACTCGCATCGCTCCACGCTGCTGCACGCATTCGGCGCGGCGCTTCCCGACGCCATGTGCCTCTCGGCGCGCGACAGTGTGCTGCCCGTGGTGCCCATGTTCCACGTCAACGCCTGGGGCCTGCCTTACGCGGCGGCGGCCGTCGGCTGCAAGCTGGTGTTCCCCGGTGCGGCGCTGGACGGCAAATCGGTCTACGAACTGATCGAGGCCGAGAAGGTCACCATGGCCGCCGGCGTGCCCACCGTCTGGCAGATGCTGCTGGGCCACCTGCAGGCCAACAACCTCAAGTTCAGCACGCTCAACCGCACCGTCATCGGCGGCTCGGCCTGCCCGCCGGCCATGATCAGCGCCTTCAACGACGTGTACGGCGTGGACGTGCTGCACGCCTGGGGCATGACCGAGATGTCGCCGCTGGGCACGGTCTGCACGCTGAAGAACGCACAGCTGGCGCTGTCGCCGGCCGAGCAGCTCAAGGTTCGCCTCAAGCAAGGCCGCGCCATCTTCGGCGCCGACATGAAGATCGTCAACGAGGCCGGCGAAGAGCTGCCCTGGGACGGCAAGGCCTACGGCGACCTGCTGGTGCGCGGCCCCTGGATCATCGCCAGCTACTTCAAGGGCGAGGGCGGCGACCCGCTGCGCTACGACGCGCAGGGGCACGGCTGGTTCCCCACCGGCGACGTGGCCACCATCGACGCCGACGGTTTCATGCAGATCACCGACCGCAGCAAGGACGTGATCAAGTCCGGCGGCGAGTGGATCAGCTCGATCGACGTGGAAAACATCGCGATGGCGCACCCGTCCGTGGCCATGGCGGCCTGCGTGGGCATGAAGCACCCCAAGTGGGACGAGCGCCCCATCGTGGTGGTGGTGAAGAAACCCGGCACCGAACTCAGCCGCGAGGAATTGCTGGCCTTCTACGAAGGCAAGATCGCCAAATGGCAGATCCCGGACGACGTGGTGTTCGTCGAGGCGATCCCGCTGGGCGCCACCGGCAAGATGCAGAAGATGACCCTGCGCGAGCAGCTCAAGGACTACGTGCTGCCGGGCGTGTGAAAAGGGGCCCGGGCGCACCATCGCAAGGCACCTTGTCGCCTGCGTGATAGAAGCCCGGGCAATCCCCTACGCTGCACCGCACCAGAAGCCCTTACGCTGCGCCTATTCGATTCGTCAACAACAAGGAGACATAGGTATGAAACTGACCGTGAAGATGATTGCAGGCGCCGCCATGCTGGTGGCCGCCGGTGCGTCGTTTGCCCAGGCGGGTGAAACCGTCAAGATGATCCGGATCGACCCGCTGACCGGCCTGCTCGGTCCCGTGGGCGTGAGCCAGATCAAGGGCTACCAGTTCTTCGCCGAAAAGTTCAGCGGCAAGGGCAACCCGGCCGGCGTGAAGTTCGAAGTCACCCCGATCGACAACAAGCTGAGCCCGGCCGAAAGCCTGAACGCGCTCAAGGCCGCGATCGACCAGGGCGCGCGCTACATCATCCAGGGCAATGGCTCCTCCGTCGCGCTGGCACTGGCCGACGCGGTCGAGAAGCACAACGCCCGCAACCCTGGCAAGGAAGTCCTGTACCTCAACGACTCCGCCGTGGACCCGGACCTGACCAACAGCAAGTGCAGCTACTGGCACTTCCGCTTCGATGCCGACACCTCCATGAAGATGGAAGCCATGGCCAGCTTCATCGCCAAGCAGCCCGACATCAAGAAGGTGTACTTCCTGAACCAGAACTACTCGCACGGCCACCAGGTCGTGAAGTTCGGCAAGGAAGCCCTCACGCGCAAGCGCCCGGACATCCAGTTCGTCGGTGAAGACCTGCACCCGCTGGCCCAGACGCGCGACTTCGCCCCCTACATCGCCAAGATCAAGGCCTCGGGCGCCGACACCGTGATCACCGGCAACTGGGGTTCCGACCTCTCGCTGCTGATCAAGGCGGCCAACGAGAACGGCTACACCGGCAAGTTCTTCACCTACTACGCCGGCGTCACCGGCACGCCCACCGCGCTGGGCTCCAACGGCGCCGGCCGGGTCTACCAGATCGCCTACAACCACTACAACATGGGTGGGCAGATGGACGCCTGGATGAAGGAGTTCAACCAGAAGTACAACGACGACTTCTACACCGGCTCCACCATCCGCATCTTCGAGTTCCTCGGCGCGGCCATGGCCAAGGCCAAGTCCACCGACCCCGTGAAGGTGGCCGCCGCCATGGAAGGCCTCACCGTCAAGAGCTTCAACGGCGAAGTGCAGATGCGCAAGAACGACCACCAGCTGCAGCAGCCGCTGTACATGTCGGTCTGGCAGAAGGCCGATGCCAAGTACCCCTACAGCCCCGAGAAGACCGGCATGACGCTGGCGCCGGTGGCGGAGTACCCCAACTACGTGTCGAGCACGCCGACGAGCTGCCAGATGAAGCGCCCCGGGTAAACCACCACACCCATCCAAAGAGCCCGAGCGGGTTGCCGTATCGGGCTCTTTTTCATTCATCGATGAGGAAGGTTTGAGGGAATGGAGTTTTTCATCATCTCGATGCTGAACGGGCTGAGCTACGGGCTCCTGCTGTTCATGCTGAGTTCGGGTCTCACGCTGATCTTCAGCATGATGGGCGTGCTCAACTTCGCGCACGCCAGCTTCTACATGCTGGGGGCCTACGTGGGTTACACGGTGGCGCAGTTCGTGGGCTTCTGGCCCGCGCTGCTGATCGCGCCGATCGTGGTGGGCCTGCTGGGTGCGGCGTTCGAACGCCAGTGCCTGCGCAAGGTGCACAAGTACGGCCACGTGCCTGAACTGCTGGTGACTTTCGGCCTGTCCTACGTCATCGTCGAGCTGGTGCAGCTCGTCTGGGGCCGCATCGCGGTCGAGTTCCGCCCGCCCGAAGAGCTGCGCGGTCCGGTCTTCACCCTGATCAACAACTCCGTCGAAGGCCTGCGCATGGTCTGGGGCGCCGCGCCGCCCGAGCTGTGCAGCGCCGCCGACGCGGCCATCCGCGTGGTCTGCTCGCCGTTCCCGGCCACACGCGGTTTCATGATGCTGGTGGCGGTGGTGATGCTGGCCTCGGTCTGGCTGCTGCTCACGCGCACCCGCATCGGCCTGGTGATCCAGGCCGCGCTCACCCACCCCGAAGCCGTCGAGTCGCTGGGCCACAACGTGCCGCGCGTCTTCATGCTGGTGTTCGGCGCGGGCTCCGCGCTGGCCGGCCTGGCCGGCGTCATCGGTGGCAGCACCTTCCTCACCGAACCGGCCATGGCCGCCACGGTGGGCTCGGTGATCTTCGTGGTGGTGGTGGTCGGTGGCATGGGCTCGCTCTCGGGTGCCTTCGTCGCCTCCATCCTCATCGGTGTCATCCAGACCTTCGCCGTGGCCTTCGAGTACTCGCTGGCGACGCTGGCCCAGCAGATCGGCCTGCCGCTGTCGGACGCCGTGGCCAACAACTCGTACGTCAAGCTCACGCTGTCCCAGGTCGCGCCCATCCTGCCGTACCTGTTCCTGGTGCTGATCCTGATCTTCCGGCCGCGTGGCCTGCTCGGCAAACGGGAGGGCTGAGCGATGACCTCCAAACACTACGCATTCAAGCCGCTCAACGTCGGGCGCTGGCTGACCTGGGGCCTCTTCGCGCTGCTGCTCATCGTGGCGCCGAGGATCTTCACCAGCGGCCTGGCGATGACGGTGCTCTCGCAGATGGGCATCGCCATCATCGCCTGCCTGTCCTACAACATCCTGCTGGGGCAGGGCGGCATGCTCAGCTTCGGGCACGCGGTCTACACCGGCCTGGGCTCCTTTCTGGCGATCCACGCGCTCAACAGCGTGACCTCCGGCTCGCTGCCGCTGCCGGTGTCGCTGATCCCCATCGTGGGCGGCCTCGCGGGCGTGGGCTTCGCGGTGCTGTTCGGCTACGTGACCACCCGCAAGTCGGGCACCACCTTCGCCATGATCACGCTGGGCCTGGGCGAACTCGTGTTCGCGCTCTCGCTCATGATCCCCGAGTTCTTCGGTGGCGAAGGCGGCGTCTCGGGCGACCGCATGGCCGGCAAGCCCTTCATGGGCATCACCTACGGGCCGCAGGTGCAGGTGTACTACCTGATCGCCGTCTACACCTTCATCTCGGTCGGGCTCATGTTCGCCTTCACCCGCACGCCGCTGGGCCGCATGCTCAACGCCGTGCGCGACAACCCCGAGCGCGTGGAGTTCGTGGGCTACGACACCCAGCGCGTGCGCTACATGGCCTTCATCATCGCCGGCTTCTTCGCCGGCATCTCGGGCGGCCTGGGGGCCTTGAACTTCGAGATCGTCACCGCCGAGGTGGTGGGCGCGGCGCGCTCGGGCGCCTACCTGCTGTTCACCTTCCTGGGTGGCGCCACCTTCTTCTTCGGGCCCATCATCGGCGGCATCCTCATGGTGCTGGCCTTCGTGCTGCTCTCGGAGTTCACCAAGGCCTGGCTGCTCTACCTGGGCCTGATCTTCCTGTTCATGGTGATGTACGCCCCCGGCGGCATCGCCAGCCTGATCATGATGAACCTGCGCGTGGCGGCCTTCGGGCGCCTGCGCGAACTCTGGGTGAGCTACCTCGCGCTGGCCGGCACCGCCCTGGTGATGCTGGTGGGCGCGGCGGCCATGATCGAGATGGTCTACCACCTGCAGCTCAACACCACCCTGGGCTCCGAACTGCGCTTCCTCGGCGTGCCACTGGACGCCAAGGGCATCAACAGCTGGTTCGGCGCGGGCATGGTCATGCTCACCGGCCTGGGCCTGTTCGAACTCACGCGCCGCGCCTTCCTGCGCGAATGGGGCGAGATCCAGGAATACATCGAAAAAGAAATCAAGCGGCGGGAGGCGCTGTGAGCATGAACGCACCATCAACCTACGCGCTGGAACTCAAGGACCTGCGCAAGAGCTTCGGCAAGACCGAGATCATCCGGGGCGTGAACCTGGCTGTGAAGGCGGGCGAGCGCGTGGGCATCATTGGCCCCAACGGCGCGGGCAAGTCCACGCTGTTCAACCTCATCAGCGGGCGCTTCGCGCCCAGCAGCGGCCAGGTGCTGCTCAACGGCCAGCGCATCGACGGCAAGAAGCCGTTCGAGATCAACCGCGCCGGGCTCTCGCGCAGCTTCCAGATCACCAACATCTTCCCCAAGCTCAGCGTGTTCGAGAACCTGCGCTGCGGCGTGCTCTGGAGCCTGGGCTACAAGTACACCTTCCTGAAGTTCCTGGCCGACCTGGACGACGCCAACGAGCGCGCCGAGCAGCTCATGGAGATGATCAAACTCGACCGCAAGCGCGACACGCTGGCCATGAACCTGACCTACGCCGAGCAGCGCGCGCTGGAGATCGGCATCACCATCGCCGGCGGCGCCAACGTGATCCTGCTCGACGAGCCCACCGCCGGCATGAGCAAGAGCGAAACCAGCCGCTTCATCAGCCTCATCAAGGAAGTGACCGTGGGCAAGACCCTGCTCACGGTGGAGCACGACATGGGCGTGGTGTTCGGCCTGGCCGACCGCATCGCCGTGGTCGTCTATGGCGAGGTGCTCGCCTTCGACACACCCGCCGCCGTCCGGGCCAACCAGCGCGTGCAGGAGGCCTACCTGGGCTCGCACGTGGCAGACGCGCAGGGAGCGGCACACTGATGTTGAAAATCGAAAACCTCCACGCCTACTACGGCAAGAGCCACGTCCTGCACGGCGTGAGCTTCGACGTGCAGCCCGGCGAGATCGTCGCGCTGCTGGGCCGCAACGGCTCGGGCCGCTCCACCACCGCCAAGGCCGTCATGGGCCTGGTGGAATGCCAGGGCAGCATCCACTGGAAGGGCCAGCAGATCATGGGCAAGAAGGCCTATGAGGTGGCCCACCTGGGCCTGGGCTACGTGCCGGAGAACCGCGACATCTTCCCCACGCTCACCGTGCACCAGAACCTGATGCTGGGGCAGAAGGGCCGCGGCAAGGGCTCGCGCTGGAGCTTCGAGGACATGTACGGCATGTTCCCGCGCCTGCGCGAGCGCCAGCACACCGAAGCGGGCGTGCTCTCGGGCGGCGAGCAGCAGATGCTCACGCTGTGCCGCGCCCTCATGGGCGACCCCGACCTCATCATCATCGACGAGCCCACCGAGGGCCTGGCGCCCAAGATCGTGGAGCTGGTCGGCCAGTACCTGCAGACGCTCAAGTCGCGCGGGATCTCGGTGCTGCTGATCGAGCAGAAGCTGACGATTGCCATGGCGATTTCGGATCGCGCGCTGGTCATGGGGCACGGCAGCATCGTGTTCCAGGGCACGCCGGAGAGCCTGCGCGCCGATCCTTACACCCGCAAGGAGTGGCTGGAGGTTTAGGTGTGGCCCCCACGCTCCGCCGCTGCGCGGGTCGCTGCCCCCCAAGGGGGCTTTCCCGGCTTGGGGCGGCCCGGCGCCGGGACTCCCCCGCGCCGCCTGCGGCGGCACCCCCCACTGGGGGGCGATGCCTGTGGGCCGGCGGAGCCGGACCCACGGCATCCTGGTTGCGGGCACGCCCTCCGGAGCCAATTCCTTTTTTCGCCTCCCTGAGACAAGCCGGCGACACCCGGGTCTTGCGGCGTTGCACAATCTTTCTAGAATCGAACGATCGTTCTTTTTAAAGAAGAGCGTCACAGTCAACGCCCTCAGGCACTGTCCGACATACAACGAAGGAGCTTTTTCATGACCGCTGAGTACCAGGTCCACGGCGATGTGGCCGTCATCACCATGAACAACCCGCCGGTCAACGGCCTGGGGCTGTCCACCCGCCAGGGCATCACCGACGGGCTGGCCAAGGCCGAGGCCGATCCGGCCGTGAAGGCCATCGTGCTGACGGGTGCCGGCAAGGCGTTTTCGGGTGGGGCGGACATCCGCGAGTTCGGCTCGCCCAAGGCGCTGGCCGAGCCGAACCTGCTGTCGGTGATCCTGGCGGTGGAAAACGCCTCCAAGCCGGTCATCGCCGCGATCCACTCCGTCGCCATGGGCGGCGGCCTGGAGCTGGCCCTGGGCTGCCACTACCGCATCGCCGCGCCCGGCACCAACGTGGCGTTGCCCGAAGTGAAGCTGGGCCTGATTCCCGGCGCCGGCGGCACGCAGCGCCTGCCGCGCGCGCTGGGCGTGGAGCCCGCGCTCAACATGATCGTGAGCGGCGAGGCCGTCAAGAGCGAGATGCTGGCGCAGGTGCCCGGCCAGATGCTGTTCAACAAGCTGTCGGCCTCGCCCGAGAGCCTGGCCGAGGAAGCCCTGGCCCTGGCCCGCGAGATGGCCGCGAAACACGCCGACGGCAGCGCGCTGCCCCGGGTGCGTGACCTGCCCTGCAAGCACCCCAAGGGCGACGCGTACTTCCAGTTCGCGCGCAACATGGTCAAGGGCATGTCCAAGAACTTCCCGGCGCCGGCCAAGTGCGTGGACGCGGTGGAAGCCGCCACCAAGAAGAAGTTCGACGACGGCATGGCCTTCGAGCGCGAGATCTTCATCAACCTGATGTGGACGCCCGAGTGCCGCGCGCTGCGCCACCTGTTCACGGCCGAGCGCGCCGCGAGCAAGATTCCCGATGTGCCGGAAGACACGCCCAAGCGCGAGATCGCCTCGGTGGCCGTCATCGGCGCCGGCACCATGGGCGGCGGCATCTCCATGAACTTCCTCAACGCCGGCATTCCGGTGAAGATGCTGGAGATGAAGCAGGAGGCGCTGGACCGCGGCATCGCGACCATCCGCAAGAACTACGAAGCCCAGGTGAAGAAGGGCAAGCTCAAGCAGGACAAGTACGAGCAGCGCATGGCGCTGCTGAGCACCACACTGAGCTACGACGACATCGGCTCGGCCGACCTCGTGATCGAGGCCGTGTTCGAAGAGATCGGCGTGAAGGAAAAGGTGTTCAAGGAACTCGACCGCGTGATGAAGCCCGGCGCGATCCTGGCCTCCAACACCTCCACGCTGGACGTGAACCAGATCGCCAATTTCACCCAGCGCCCGCAGGACGTGGTGGGCCTGCACTTCTTCAGCCCGGCCAACGTGATGAAGCTGCTGGAAGTGGTGCGCGGCGAGAAGACCGCCAAGGACGTCATGGCCACCGTGATGGCCGTGGCCAAGAAGATCAAGAAGACGGCGGTGGTCTCCGGCGTGTGCGACGGCTTCATCGGCAACCGCATGATCGAGCAGTACGGCCGCCAGGGCGGTTTCCTGCTGGACGAGGGCTGCACGCCCGAACAGGTGGACAAGGCGATGGAGAAGTTCGGCATGGCCATGGGCCCGTTCCGCATGGGCGACCTGGCCGGCAACGACATCGGCTGGGCGATCCGCAAGCGCCGCTACCAGGAAAAGCCGGACATGAAGTACAGCAAGACGGCCGACCTGCTGTGCGAGAAGGGCCGTTTCGGCCAGAAGACCGGTGCCGGCTGGTACGACTACGTGCCGGGCAAGCGCGACGCGATCCCGAACGCCGAGGTCGTGAAGATGATCGAGGACCACCGCAAGTCGCTCGGCATCACGCCGCGCAAGATCTCCGACGAGGAGATCGTGCAGCGCCTGGTGTACTCGCTGGTGAACGAGGCCGCGCACATCCTGGAAGAGGGCATCGCCAACAAGGCCAGCGACATCGACGTGGTCTACATCTTCGGCTATGGCTTCCCGATCCACCGCGGCGGTCCGATGATCTACGCCGACACGGTGGGCCTGTTCAACGTGGTGCAGAGCATGAAGCGCTTCGCCAAGAACCCGCTGGACGACGCGAAATTCTGGGAGCCGGCACCGCTGCTGGCGCGACTCGTGGCCGAAGGCAAGACCTTCAACGCCTGAGCCCACGAACCCCACACTAGGAGAACATTTCATGACCAACGCCGTCATCGTTTCCACCGCCCGCACCCCCCTGGCCAAGAGCTGGAAGGGCGCTTTCAACATGACCCATGGCGCCACGCTCGGCGGCCACGCGGTGCAGCACGCCGTGCAGCGCGCCGGCATCGAAGCCGCTGAAGTGGACGACGTCATCATGGGCTGCGCCAACCCCGAAGGCGCCACCGGCGCCAACATCGCGCGCCAGATCGCGCTGCGCGCCGGCCTGCCCATCACCACCTCGGGCATGACGGTGAACCGGTTCTGCTCGTCCGGCCTGCAGACCATTGCCATGGCCGCGCAACGCATCATCGCGGGCGAGGGCGACGTGTACGTGGCCGGCGGTGTGGAGAGCATTTCCTGCGTGCAGCAGGAAATGAACACCCACATGCTGGCCGACCCCTGGCTGGTGAAGAACAAGCCCGAGATCTACTGGAACATGCTGCAGACCGCCGAGCAGGTGGCCAAGCGCTACAACATCTCGCGCGACGCCATGGACGAGTACGGCGCCGCCAGCCAGCAGCGGGCCACGGCCGCGCTGGAAGCGGGTCTCTTCAAGGCCGAGATCGCCCCCATCACCGTGACCGCCGGCGTGGTCGACAAGGTCATGGGCCTGAGCACCAAACAGGTGACGGTGGAGAACGACGAAGGCATCCGCGCCGGCACCACCAAGGAAGGCATCAGCGGCATCCGCCCGGCGATTCCCGGAGGCGTGATCTCGGCCGGCAACGCCAGCCAGTTCAGCGACGGCGGCGGTGCCTGCGTGCTGATGAACGAGACCCTCGCCGAGAAGCGCGGCCTCAAACCCCTGGGCCGTTTCCTTGGCTTCGCGGTGGCCGGCTGCGAGCCCGATGAAATGGGCATCGGCCCGGTCTTCGCCATTCCCAAGGTGCTCGCGCGCCTGGGCCTGAAGGTGAGCGACATCGATCTGTGGGAGCTCAACGAAGCCTTCGCGGTGCAGGTGATCTACTGCCGCGACAAGCTGGGCATCCCCGGCGACCGCCTCAACGTGAACGGCGGCGCGATCGCCGTGGGCCACCCCTACGGCGTGTCGGGCCAGCGCCTGACCGGCCACGCGCTGCTCGAAGGCAAGCGCCGTGGCGCCAAGCGCGTCTGCGTGACCATGTGCATTGGCGGTGGCATGGGCGCCGCCGGCGTGTTCGAAGTCCTCTGAGGGCCGGCACCATGGCCGAGGCCAGCGTCAGCCCCGAGGTGTTTCTGGCCATGGGGCGCGAGGTGCTGGCCGCGCAGCCGTTCTCGCGCCTCATCGGCGCCGAGCTGGCCGCGTTTTCCAAGGGGCATTGCGAGCTGCACGTGCCCATCGGCGAATCGGTGAAGCAGCAGCACGGCTTCGTCCACGGCGGCGTGCTGAGCTACGCCGCCGACAACGCGCTTACCTACGCCGGTGGCAGTGCCCTGGGCTTGCCGGTGGTCACGGCTGAGTTCAAGATCAACTATTTGCGGCCTGCGATTGGTGAGCGCCTGATCGCCCGGGCCGACGCCGTGCACACCGGCAGGACGCAATCGGTCTGCCGCTGCGACGTCTTCGTGGTCAAAGATGGGGTGGAGAAACTCTGCGCGGTGGCGCAGGGCACCATCGCCGCGCTGCCACCCAAGAACTGAAGAAGAGACATCCATGAGCCTGCGCCCCACCGTCGATTTCCTGCTTTACGACTGGCTCGATGCGCCCGCGCTGAGCGGGCGCGAGCGCTTCGCCGACCACAGCCGCGAGACCTTCGACGCCGTGCTCGACACCTGCGAGCGCATCGCGCGCGAGAAGTACGCGCCGTTCAACCGCGTGGTGGACACGCAGGAACCGCATTTCGACGGTGAGAAGGTGATCCTGCCCCAGGCCACGCACGACGCGCAGAAGGCCTACGCCGAGAGCGGCATGCTCAGCGCCGCGCAGGATTACGAGGTGGGCGGCATGCAGCTGCCCTACACGGTGGAGGCCGCGGCCAACGCCTTCTTCGCCATGGCCTCGGTGAGCATCGGCAGCGGCATGCTCACCACCGGCAACGCCAACCTGCTCATGGTGCACGGCACCGAGGCGCAGAAGAACGTGTTCGCGCTCAACGAGTTCTCGGGCCGGTTCTCCGGCACCATGTGCCTGTCCGAACCGCAGGCCGGTTCGTCGCTGAGCGACGTGACGACCCGCGCCGTGCCCGATGGCGCCGGCTTCGAGAGCGACCCGCTCGGGCCGCGCTACCGCCTCAAGGGCAACAAGATGTGGATCTCGGCCGGCGAGCACGAGCTGACCGAGAACATCATCCACCTGGTGCTGGCCAAGATCCCGGACGAAAACGGCAAGCTGGTGCCCGGCACGCGCGGCATCTCGCTTTTCATCGTGCCCAAGAAGATCGTGAACCCCGCCGGGGAATTGACGGGCGAACGCAACGACGTGGCGCTCGCGGGCCTGAACCACAAGTGCGGCTGGCGCGGCACCACCAACACGCTGCTCAACTTCGGCGAGGGCAAGTACCCGGTGCAGGGCGAAGCGGGCGCGGTGGGGTATCTGGTGGGGCAGGCGGGCAAAGGCCTGCACTGCATGTTCCACATGATGAACGAGGCCCGCATCGGCGTGGGCATGGCCGCCACCATGCTGGGCATGGCGGGCTACCTTGCCAGCCTGGACTACGCGAAGAACCGCCCGCAGGGCCGCCCCATGGGCCCGGCCGGCAAGGACCCGGCGCAGCCACCGGTGCGCATCATCGAACACGCCGACGTCAAGCGCATGCTGCTGGCGCAGAAGGCGTATTGCGAAGGCGCGCTGGCGCTGGAGCTGTATTGCGCGCGCCTGGTGGACGAGCAGCACACGGCCGACGCCGCCACGGCGGACGACGCGCGCCTGCTGCTGGAGGTGCTCACGCCCATCGCCAAGAGCTGGCCCAGCGAGTGGTGCCTGGAGGCCAACAGCCTGGCGATCCAGATCCACGGCGGCTACGGCTACACGCGCGATTTCCCGGTGGAGCAGTACTGGCGCGACAACCGCCTGAACATGATCCACGAAGGCACGCACGGCATCCAGGCCATGGACCTGCTGGGCCGCAAGGTGCTGATGGAAGGCGGCAAGGGCCTGAGCCTGCTGGCCGGGCGCATCAACGAGACCATTCAGCGCGCCATCCACGTGCCCGAACTGGCCGCCCACGCGAATGCGCTGGGCCAGGCGCTCGCGCAGGTGGGCGCCGCCACCAAGGCCGCCTGGGCCACCGGCGAACCCACCGACGCGCTGGCCAATGCCGTGCCCTACCTGCAGGCCTTCGGCCACACCGTGCTGGCCTGGATCTGGCTGGACGTGGCACTCGCCGCGCACGCGGCACCCGAATCGAACGCCCGCACCGGCCGCCTCGCCGCCATGCGTTTCTTCTTCCACTACGAGCTGCCCAAGATCGGCGCGTGGCTGCAGGTGGTGAGCAGCCGCGACCAGACCTGCGCGGCCCTGCCCGAGGAGGCCTTCTGATGTTGCATCACATCGTCATGTGGAAGATCAAGGCCACGGCCGACGGCAGCAGCCACGAGGCCAACATCGCCAAGGCCAAAGCCTTGCTCGATGCCTGTGCCAAGCTGGTGCCCGGCATCGTGCGCTTCGAGGTCGCCACCGCCGGCGGCGACCTGGAATGCACCTACGATCTGGTGCTCAACAGCAGCTTCACCGGCCGCGACGCGCTCGCCGCGTACCAGAACCATCCCTCGCACACCGCCCTCAAGCCGTTCATGCGCCTGGTGGTGGAGCAGCGGCAGTGCATGGACTACGAGACCTGATTCTTCACAGACACCACAGGAGACCACATGACCCGAACCATTCCCCAACTCTTCGACCTCAAGGGCAGGACCGCCCTGATCACCGGTGGCTCGCGCGGCCTGGGCCTGCAGATGGCCCACGCCCTGGGCGAGGCCGGCGCGCGCGTGCTGGTGAGTTCGCGCAAGGCCGAGGACCTGGAGAGCGCCACCGCCGAACTGCAGGCCGCCGGCATCGACGCGCGCTGGATCGCGGCCGACTGCTCGAAGGAAGAAGACATCCACCGCCTGGCCGACGAGAGTCTGCAGCGCCTGGGCGACATCGACATCCTGGTGAACAACGCGGGCGCCGCCTGGGGCGCGCCGGCCGAAGACCACCCGGTGGAGGCCTGGGACAAGGTGATGAACCTCAACGTGCGCAGCTACTTCATCCTGAGCCAGGTGATCGCCCGGCGCAGCATGATCGCGCGCAAGTCGGGCCGCATCATCAACACCGCGTCCATCGCCGGCCTGGGCGGCAACCCCTCGGGCATGAACACCATCGCCTACAACACCTCCAAGGGCGCGGTGATCAACTTCACCCGCGCGCTGGCCGCCGAGTGGGGCAAGTACGGCATCACCGTCAACGCGATCTGCCCGGGCTTCTTCCCGAGCAAGATGACCGTGGGCACGCTCAAGACCATGGGCGAGGAAAAACTCGCTTCGCACGCACCGCTGCGCCGCCTGGGCGACGACGAAGACCTCAAGGGCCTGACCGTGCTCTACGCCTCCGACGCCGGCAAGCACATCACCGGCCAGTGGCTGGCGGTGGACGGTGGCGTCAGCGTGATCACCGGAGGTTGAGCGTTTCATGGAGTTTTCCGTCCGCATCCCTTTCGTCGAGCTGTTGGGCTTCGAACTGCACCGGTTCGAAGGCGGGGAGGCGGAGCTGCGCTTCGACCCGGGGCCCGACCACCTGAACTCGTTCGACGTGGTGCACGGCGGCGCCAGCATGACGCTGCTCGACGTGGTCATGGCCCACGCCGCGCGCTCCACCGAGCCCGACATGGGCGCGGTCACCATCGAGATGAAGACCAGTTTCATGCGCGCCGCCAAGGGGCCGCTGCGGGCCACGGGCCGCACGCTGCACCGCACCGCCACGATGGTCTTCACCGAAGGCCACATTCACGACGCCGCCGGCAAGCTCTGCGCCCACGCCACCGGCACCTTCAAGCTCATGCCGCGCCTGGCCACCGGCGCCAGCAGCGCGCAGCCCCTCAACCGCATCCGGACCGACTGACGGTCCTTGTCGCCCAACGGAGAAACACCATGCCCGCCAACCAACAGATCCTGCTCGACAACCGCCCCGACGGTGAAGCCACCGTCCACAACTTCAAGCTCGTCACCACCCAGACGCCCGCGCTGGCCGACGGCCAGGTGCTGGTGCGCCACCACTTCCTGAGCCTGGACCCCTACATGCGCGGCCGCATGAACGACAGCAAGAGCTACGCCGCCTCGCAGCCGCTGGGCGAGGTGATGATCGGTGGCACCGTGGGCGAGGTCGCTGAATCGAAGCACCCCAAGTTCCAGCCCGGCGACAAGGTCGTGGGCATGGGCGGCTGGCAGGAATACAGCGTGGTCGATGCCGGCCAGCCCGGCGCGCTGCGCAAGGTGGACACCACCCACGTGCCGCTGTCGCACTACCTGGGCGCGGTCGGCATGCCGGGCGTGACCGCCTGGTACGGCCTGGTGAAGATCATCAACCCCAAGGCCGGCGACACCGTGGTGGTGAGCGCCGCCACGGGCGCGGTGGGCAGCGCCTTCGGTGCTTTGGCCAAGGCGCGCGGCTGCCGCGCGGTTGGCATCGCCGGTGGCCCGGACAAGTGCAAGTACGCGGTGGAAGAGCTGGGCTTCGACGCCTGTATCGACTACAAGGTCCACAAGGACATGTACTCGCTGGCCAAGGCCTTGAAGGAAGTCTGTCCCAAGGGCATCGACGGCTACTTCGAAAACGTGGGCGGCATGGTGCTCGACGCGGTGCTGCTGCGCATGAACGCCTTCGGCCGCATCGCGGTGTGCGGCATGATCGCCGGCTACGACGGCCAGCCGCTGCCGCTGGCCAACCCCGCGCTGATCCTGGTGAACCGCCTCAAGGTCGAGGGCTTCATCGTCAGCGAGCACATGGAAGTCTGGCCCGAGGCCCTGACCGAGCTGGGCACGCTGGTGGGCACCGGCAAGCTGCGCCCGCGCGAAACGGTGGCGCAGGGCCTGGCCGCCGCGCCCGAGGCCTTCATGGGCCTGCTCAAGGGCAAGAACTTCGGCAAGCAGCTCGTCAAGCTGGTCTGAGCCACCGGGGTCGCGCGTGGACACGCCGGGCCAGCAGCAAGGTGAAGAGTTCCGCCAGGACCTGCGGGCACCCGGCGCGCGCAACGCGCAGGCGCGCCGCCTGCTCAGCACGGCCGAGCTGGCGCCGCTGACGCGGCTGTCCACGGCGCGCTCCCTGCTGGCGATCGCGCAGACCCTGGGCTGGATCGCCGCGGCCGTGGCGCTGGCGGTGCTTACCTGGCCCAGCCCGTGGCTGGTGCTCAGCGTGCTGGTGCTCGGTGTGGCGCAGCACGCCGTCTTCATCCTGATCCACGAGGCCGCCCACTACCGCCTGTTCGCCGCGCGCTGGGCCAACGACGGCCTGGGCCGGCTGATGGGCATGGCCGTGGGCCTGTCGATGTGCACCTACCGCGTCACGCACCGCCTGCACCACAACCACCTCTACACCGAGGAAGACCCGGACACCGCCATCCACGGCGGCTACCCGCGCGGTCGCCTGTACCTGTTGCGCAAGCTGGGTGAAGACCTGCTGGGCCTCAACGCCTGGAAGACCTACGCCTACTTCTTCGGTGCGCCCGCCATCAACGACGACACGCGGCGCGAGATCCGCCCGCTGGACGACACCTCGCCCGCCTTGCGCGCCGCCGCGCGGCAGGACCGCTGGCTGGTGCTGGCCTTCCAGCTGACCGCGCCGCTGGCGGCCTTCGCCTGGGGTGGTGCGCAAGGCCTGCTGATGTACGCGGTGCTGTGGCTGTTGCCCCTGGTCACGGTGCTGCAGCCCATCTTGCGCCTGCGTGCGATCTGCGAGCACGGCGCGGTGACCGACCTGTCCTCGCCGCTGACCGCGGCGCGCTGCAACCGCACCAGCGGCTCGCTGGCCAATTGGCTGGGCCGCGCGCTGCTGTTCCCGCACCACGTGAACTACCACCTGGAACACCACCTGTACCCGGCCGTGCCGCACTACCACCTGCCGCGCCTGCACCGGCTGCTGCGCGACAAGGGCGCGCTGGACGCCGCCGAGGTGCGCGACCTGAGCGACACCTGGACCCGGATCTTTGCCCCGAGGAGACCCCGAGATGCCCGCCACGCATGACGTTTTCAACCAGCCCGAGCCGCTGGTGGATGTGAACCTGTTCGACGGCAACCGGCCGATGCAGGCGGCGTTGAAATTCAACGCGCCCGCGCTGGACACCGCGCCGCTGCAGGCGCTGGGCGCCACGGTGGGCAACGGCGAGATGCAGACGCACGCGCGCCTGGCCAACGTGCACACGCCGCAGCTCAAGACGCACAGCCGCTTCGGCCACCGCATCGACCAGGTGGAGTTCCACCCGAGCTACCACGCGCTGATGACGGCCGCGGTGGGCGCGGGCCTGCACGGCACCGCGTTCTCGGCCGAGCAGCAGGCCACCGGCCACGCCCACCAGCTGCGCGCCGCCGGTTTCATGCTCTTCACCGAGCTGGAACCCTCCATCCTGTGCCCCATCTCCATGAGCTACGCGGTGGCGCCCGCGCTCAAGGACAACCCGGCCATCTACCGGGACTGGGCGCCCGGCCTCACCAGCCGCGCCTACGACCCGGCGCTCACGGTCTGGCGCGACAAGCCCGGCCTGACCATGGGCATGGGCATGACGGAGAAGCAGGGTGGCTCCGACGTGCGCGCAAACACCACGCGCGCCGAGCCCGCCGGCAGCGACGCCTGGGGCCAGCGCTACAGCGTCACCGGCCACAAGTGGTTCTTCTCGGCACCGATGTGCGACGCCTTCCTGATCCTGGCGCAGACGGCCAGCGGGCTCTCGTGCCTGTTCCTGCCGCGCGTGCTGCCCGACGGCACGCTCAACCAGCTGTTCATCCAGCGCCTGAAGGACAAGCTGGGCAACAAGGCCAACGCGAGCTCCGAGGTGGAGTTCGTGGGCGCCAGCGCCTGGCTGGTGGGCGAGGAGGGGCGCGGCGTGCCGCAGATCCTGGCCATGGGCACCATGACGCGGCTGGACTGCGCGCTGGGCACCAGCGGCCTGATGCGCCAGGCGCTGTCCATCGCGCTGAACCACACCACGCAGCGCAAGGCCTTCGGCAAGGCGCTGATCGACCAGCCGCTGATGAAGAACGTGCTGGCCGACCTGGCGCTGGAGTCCGAGGCGTCCACCGCGCTGGCCCTGCGCCTGGCGCGCAGCTTCGACCGCGCGGCCGACCCGCACGAGCAGGTGATGACGCGCCTGCTCACCCCGGTGGCCAAGTTCTGGATCTGCAAGCGCGGCAGCCACTTCGCGCAGGAAGCCATGGAATGCCTGGGCGGCAACGGCTACGTGGAGGAGGGCGGCGAGGGCGTCATGGCGCGCATCTACCGCGAAATGCCGCTCAACTCGATCTGGGAGGGCGCGGGCAACATCATGGCGCTGGACCTGCTGCGCGCCTTGCGCAAGGCCGATGCCGCCGCCGCGCTGGCCCAGGAACTCGCGCCCGCGCGCGGCATGCACGCCGCGCTGGATCACCTGGCCGATCGCCTGCCGGCTCGCGTGGAAGAGATGGCCACCGAGATGGAAGCCCGCCGCCTGGCGCAGGACGTGGCCCTGGCCGTGCAGGCCGCGCTGCTGGCGCAGACCGCGCCTTCGGCCGTGTTCGGCGCCTTCTGCGAGTCGCGCCTGGCCGGGCAGTGGGGTTACAGCTTCGGGTCGCTGGGTGCGGGCACCGATTTCGATGCCATCATTGCCCGAGCCATGCCGCGCTGAACATTCCCACAAGGCCCCCCGATATGTCCGACCTCATCCTTCACCACTACGCCACGTCGCCGTTTTCCGAGAAAGCGCGCCTGATGCTGGGCCACAAGGGCCTTGCCTGGCAGAGCGTGAACATCCCGCGCATCATGCCCAAGCCCGACGTGGTCGCGCTCACCGGCGGCTACCGCCGCACGCCCATCCTGCAGGTCGGCGCCGACATCTACTGCGACACCGCGCTGATCTGCGACGTGCTGGAGCACCGCCAGCCCCAGCCCGCGCTCTACCACGAGCACCACAAGGGCGTGGCGCGCGTGCTGGCTCAATGGGCCGACACCACGCTGTTCTGGGCCGCCATGGCCTACAGCCTCAGCCCGAAGGGCGCGGCCGCGCTGTTCGCCGGCCAGCCGCCCGAAGCGGCCCAGGCCTTCGCGGCCGACCGCGGCGCGATGCGCGGCGGCATGACCAGCCTGCGCCCGGGCGACGCCACCGCCGCCTACCGCAGCTACCTGCGCCGCCTCTCCACCATGGTCGAGGAACAGCCCTTCCTGCTGGGCGGCGCGCCCTGCGTGGCCGACTTCGCCGCCTACCACCCGCTGTGGTTCACCCGCGTGGTCAACCCCGCGATGGCCGGCATCCTGGACGCCACGCCCCACGTGATCGAGTGGCTGGACCGCATGGCCGCCATCGGCCACGGCACGTCGCACAAGATGACGTCCACCGAGGCGATCGCCATCGCGGCCGCCGCCGAGCCCGCGCCGCTGACCGACGACGTGTTCCAGGACGAACACGGCATCGCCCTGGGCAGCCGCGTGACCGTGACCGCCGAGTCCTTCGGCCCCGAGCCCACCGAAGGCATCCTGCGCGCGGCCACGCGCACCCGCTACACGCTGGAACGCAACGACGAGCGCGCCGGGCGCCTGCACGTGCACTTCCCGCGCATCGGTTATGTGTTGAGGGAAGTGCGCGCTTGAGCTCCCCGACCCCGAACCTGACCTGGCGCTGCCTGCCTTTTGATGCCCTGCATGCCCGCAACCTGTATGCCCTGCTGCAACTGCGCACCGAGGTGTTCGTGATGGAACAGAACTGCGTGTTCCAGGACATGGACGGCGCCGACGCCCGATGTTTCCACCTGCTCGGTGAACGCACCGACGGCACGCTGGCGGCCTACGCCCGCCTGGTGCCGGCCGGCCTGAAATTCACCGAGGCCAGCATCGGCCGCGTGGTCACGCTGCCGGCCGCGCGCGGCGGTGGCCAGGGCCATGTGCTCATGCGCGAAGCGGTGCGGGCCTTGCACGGCCTGTGGGGCGTGCAGCCCATCCGCATCGGCGCGCAGGCCAGATTGGAGGCCTTCTACCGCCAGCACGGCTTCGAACCGGCCAGCGAGATCTACATCGAAGACGGCATCGACCACATCGAGATGGTTCGGGCCGCCTGAGTTCTTTCACACACAGGAGACATCCATGATTCAGGATTTCAAGGGCAAAACGGCGGTGCTCACCGGCGCCGGCTCGGGCTTCGGCCTCGAATGCGCGCGCATCGGCGCGAAGCTGGGCATGAATCTGGTGCTGGTGGACGTGCAGCAGGACGCGCTGGACAAGGCCACGGCCGAGATCGAGGCCACCGGCGTGCAGGTGCTCTCGCGCAAGGTCGACGTCTCCAGCCAGGAACAGATGGAAGCCCTGGCCAAGGCGGTCGAACAGCGCTTCGGCGCTCCGCACTTCGTCTTCAACAACGCGGGCGTGGGCTCGGCCGGCCTGGTGTGGGAAAACTCGGTGCGCGACTGGGAATGGGTGCTGGGCGTGAACCTCTGGGGCGTGATCCACGGCGTGCGCCTGTTCACCCCCATGATGCTGGCCGCCGCCAGGAAAGACCCGAACTGGCGCGGCCACATCGTCAACACCGCCAGCATGGCCGGCCTGCTCACGCCGCCCAACATGGGCATCTACAACGTGAGCAAACACGCCGTGGTGAGCCTGACCGAGACGCTCTACCAGGATCTGAAGCTGGTGAGCGATCAGCTCAGCACCAGCGTGCTGTGCCCGTACTTCGTGCCCACCGGCATCAACCAGAGCCACCGCAACCGCCCGGCCGAGATGGCCGACGAAAAAGCCACGCAAAGCCAGCTGATCGGTCAGGCCATGACCGACAAGGCCGTGGGCTCGGGCAAGGTCTCGGCCGCCGAGGTGGCCCAGCTGGTGTTCGACGCCATCAGCGCCGACCGCTTCTACATCTTCAGCCACCCGCGCGCGCTGGGCAATGTGCGCGCGCGCATGGAAGGCATCGTCAACCAGACCAACCCGGCCGACCCGTTCCTCGAACGGCCCGAGATCGGTGCGGGTTTGCGCGCGGCGCTGCGCGCGGTGTGAGACCGCGATGGACGGCGGCCACACGCTGTTCGACACCGCCATCGGTGCCATCGGCATCGCCTGGGGGCCGCACGGCGTGGTGGCGGTGCAGTTGCCCGAAGCGGACGCCACGCGCACCCGGGCGCGGCTGCTGAAGGGCCTGCCGCCGCTGCCGGAAGACGCGCACCCGCCCGCGCCGGTGCAGGCCGCCATCGACGGCGTCCAGGCCTTGCTGGCGGGCGCCTCGCGCAGCGATCTGCGCGAGATCGCGCTCGACATGAGCGGACTCACCCCGTTCCAGCGCGAGGTCTATGCCCTGGCCCGCGCGATACCACCCGGCGAAACGCGCACCTATGGCGAACTGGCCGAGGCCTTGGGCGACGCCGGCCTGGCCCGGGCGGTGGGGCAGGCCATGGGCCACAACCCGTTCGCGCCCATCGTGCCTTGCCACCGCGTGCTCGCGGCGGGCGGGCGCTCGGGTGGTTTCTCGGGCGGCAGCGGCGTGCCGACCAAGCTGCGCATGCTGCAGATCGAGCGCGCCCGCATCGGCAACGAGCCCGGCCTGTTCGACGGAGAGCCGCCGTGATCACCGCCACCGAGCTGCAGGCCGGCCCGGTGCGCGTGGTGGACTACCGCTGCGGCACAGGCCCGGCCGAGCGGCCGTTCACGGAGGTGCACCAGGGCCATTCGGTGTCCTATGTGCGCAAGGGCACCTTCGGCTACCGGGTGGGCGGCGATGCCTACGAGCTGGTGGCCGGCTCGGTGCTGGTGGGCCACCCGGGCGACGAATTCATGTGCACGCACGACCACGCGGTCTGCGGCGACGAGTGCCTGGCCTTTCACCTCTCGCCCGGCTTCGTCGAACTGGTCGGTGGCGACCGCCGCACCTGGCGCACCGGCGGCCTGCCGCCCTTGCCCGGGCTCATGGTGCTGGGCGAGCTCGCGCAGGCCGTGGCCAGCGGCCAGGGCGACGCCGGCCTGGACGAGGTGGGCCTGTGGTTCGCGTCGCGCTTCGTGGACGTGGTGAGCGGCCGCGAGCTCAGGCCCGCGCCGGTGGCCGAACGCGACCGGCGCCGCGCGGTCGAGGCCGCGACGTGGATCGCGGCCCATTCGAACGAGGCCGTCGACCTGGACCGGGCGGCGGGCGAAGCGGCCCTGAGTCCGTTCCATTTCCTGCGGGTGTTCTCGCGGGTGCTGGGCGTCACGCCGCACCAGTACCTGGTGCGCTCGCGCCTGCGGCACGCGGCCCGGCTGCTCGCCGAGGACGATCGCCCGGTGACCGAGGTGGCGCTGGAGGTGGGCTTCGCCGACCTCAGCAACTTCGTGCGCAGCTTCCACCGCGCGGCCGGCCTGTCCCCGCGCGGCTTCCGGCGCGCCGCCCGCAACGGTCTTCCCCAAGACCGCAAGATTCTCCAAGACCGCCTGGCGACCCTGCTCGAAGATGAACGCCTCATCCACCCATCGAGCAGGAAACCTTCGCCATGTACGACCACCTCGGACTGAAAGTCAACGACCTCGCCAAGAGCACCCGCTTCTACGAAGCCGCGCTCGCGCCGCTCGGCCACGTGCTGGGCTCCCACGACGACAGTTATGCCGGCCTGGGGCCGAAAGACGCCCCCGCGCTGTGGCTCTACGCGGCGCCGGGCCACCAGGGCCCGGGCACGCACGTCGCGTTTCGCGCCTCCGACCACCGGGCGGTGGACGCCTTCTACAAAGCGGGCCTGAAGGCCGGCGCGCGCGACAACGGCGGCCCCGGCGCGCGGCCCGACTACAGCCCGACCTACTACGCGGCCTTCCTGATCGATCCCGACGGCAACAACGTCGAAGCCGTCTGCCCGTGAGGGTTCAGGCCGGGGCCTGCGCGTCCTGGCCCTCGGCCTGCTGTTTCTTCACCTGGTTGCCCAGCACCAGCTGGCGGCCGGCGAACAGGCCGCCGGCGGCTTCGAGGTCCATGCGCTCGGCGTCGCGCCGGCGCAGGTGCTCCATCACCTCGTCGGCTTCCTCCTCGGCGGCCCCGAGCGTGAGCACCGCCTGGCGGCCCATGGCCATGGCCGACTCGAAGGTCTCGCGCACGAGGTAGCCCACGTCGGCCTTGCGCAGCTCGAGCACGTGTTCGCGGTCGAACGCGCGCACCAGCAGCTCGGCGTGCGGGAACTCGGTCTTGGCCAGCTCGGCGATGCGAGTGGCGGCTTCCTTGTTGTCCAGGCAGACCAGGATGGCCTGCGCCGCGTGGGCGCCGGCCGCATGCAGCACGTCGGCGCGGCAACCGTCGCCGTAATAGACCTTGAAACCGTAGGCTTCGGCGTCGCGGATCATCTGCACGTTGTTGTCGATGATGGTGATGCTCGCGCCCCGGGCGATCACGCCCTGGCTGGCGATCTGGCCGAAACGGCCGAAGCCGATCACCAGCACGCTCGCGGCCCGGTCGGCCACGGTCTCGATGCCGTCCATGGACACGCCGGTGTCCTTGGCCGCGAAGCGCCGGTGCACCAGCACCACCAGCGGGGTGAGCGCCATGGACAGGACCACGATGGCGGTCATGTTGGCGTTGACCACCGGGTCGATCACCTTGGCGCCCAGCGCGGCGGCGAACAGCACGAAGGCGAACTCGCCGCCCTGCGCCATGAGCACGGCGCGGTCCAGCGCGTCGGCGTGCGAGCTGCGGGCGAAGCGCGCCACGCCGTAGATGCACAGGGCCTTGACCAGCATCATCGCCACCACGCCGGCCACGATGATGGGCCAGTTGCTCGCCACGGCCGCCAGGTCCAGCGACATGCCCACGCTCAGGAAGAACAGGCCCAGCAGCAGGCCGCGGAAGGGCTCGATGTCGGCCTCCAGCTGGTGGCGGAAGGTGGATTCGGACAGCAGCACGCCGGCCAGGAAGGCGCCCATGGCCATGGACAGGCCACCGACCTGCATCAGCAGGGCCGCGCCCAGCACCACCAGCAGGGCGGCGGCGGTCATCACCTCGCGCGCCTTGGCGTTGGCCAGGATGCGGAAGAGGGGGTTGAGCAGCCACACGCCTGCGGCCACGAGCGCCACCAGCGAGCCCAGGCCCAGGCCGATCGCGCCCCAGCGCGACGAGTTGGCGGCCACCGGCCCGCCGATGTCGGGCGGCGCCAGGAAGGCCACCACCGCCAGCAGCGGCACGATCAGCAGGTCCTCGAACAGCAGGATGGCGACGATCTTCTGGCCGCGCGGCTGGGCCATGTCGCCGCGCTCGCCCAGCAGCTGCATCACCACGGCGGTGGAGGTCAGCACGAAGCCCATGGCGCTCACGAAGGACACGCCCAGCGGGAAACCGAAGGCCAGGCCGACGCCGGTGAGCAGAAAGCCGCACACCACCACCTGCAGGCTGCCCAGGCCGAAGATGGCCTTGCGCAGGCTCCAGAGGTGCGAGGGCTGCATCTCCAGGCCGATCACGAAGAGGTACATCACCACCCCGAGCTCGGCCGTGTGCAGGATGGTGGCCGGGTCGCTGATCAAGCCCATGCCGAACGGCCCGATGGCCAGGCCCGCGGCCAGGTAACCCAGCACCGAGCCCAGGCCGATGCGCTTGAACAGGGGCACGGCGACCACCGCTGCGCCCAGCAGGGTCACGACTTTGAGCAGGTCGCCTGCGCTGCCTTCAACGGCCATGGTGGGGTTCTCCGGGGGAAAGTAAGGGGGTGGGATGCGAAATTGTGACGCACCCGGACCGCCCTTACACCAGAACGGTCCAACCGTGCCCCGGCAAAGCCTTCGCGCCCTGGCGACAATAGGGGATGTTCTTCACCCGTTATCTCAAGATGGCCCTGATTCTGGGCCTGCTCTCCGCCATCGGCCCCTTCGCCATCGACATGTACCTGCCCGCGCTGCCCGACATCGGGAGCAGCCTGGGCGCCGAGGTCGGTGCCGTGCAGTTCAGCCTGACCGCGTTTTTCCTGTCCCTGGGCGTGGGACAGCTGCTCTACGGCCCGGTGTCCGACATGGTGGGCCGCAAGCCGCCGCTGTACTTCGGCCTGGGCCTGTTCACCCTGGCCAGCATCGGCTGCGCGCTGGCCACCGACATCCAGACCCTGGTGGCGCTGCGCTTCCTGCAGGGCCTGGGCGCGGCCGCCGGCATGGCGATCCCGCGCGCCGTGGTGCGCGACCTGCACACCGGCGCCGATGCCGCGCGCCTGATGTCGCTGCTGATGCTGGTGTTCAGCGTCTCGCCCATCCTGGCCCCGCTGGCGGGCAGCGGCGTGATCGCGCTGACCGGCTGGCGCGGCGTGTTCTGGGCCGTGGCCCTGGCTTCCGTGGCCGGGCTGGCCCTGGTCTACGGCACGCTGCAGGAGACCCGCACCGAAGCCGAGCGCGTGGAAAGCAGCCTGGGCAGCGCCCTGCGCGCCTACGCCTTGCTGCTGCGCGACTGGCACTACCTGGGCCTGGTGGGCATCGGCGCCACGGCCATGGCCGGGTTCTTCGTCTACCTGGCCGGCTCGCCCTTCGTGCTGATCAACCACTACGGCCTCACGCCCACGCAGTACAGCCTGGCGTTCTCGCTGAACGCCATCGCCTTCATCGGCGCCTCGCAGTTCACCGGCGTGCTCGGCCGGCGCTTCGGCCTGGTGCGGCTGGTGAAGGTGGCGGCCACCGCCTCGGGCCTGACCATGGCGCTGATGCTGGCCTACTACCTCGCGGGCGGCGACCAGCTCGTGGTGCTGATCATTCTGTATTTCATCGCCAGCGCCTTCATGGGCCTGGTCATTCCCACCACCTCGGTGCTCGCGCTGGAGAAACACGGCGCCATCGCCGGCACCGCCTCGGCGCTGCTGGGCACCCTGCAGATGCTGGGCGGCGCGGCCGCCATGGGCATCGTGAGCCTGTTCGCCACCGGCAAGCCCCTGCCCATGGTGGTGGGCATGGCCACGGGCGCGCTGATCGGCGTGGCGTTGACCTGGATCACGCTCTCGGGCGACCCCACGAGGCACCTGGCCGCCGAGGCGCGCGGGTGACGGCGCAGGACGGTCTGCCGTCTCCCCAGCGCGGCAAGGCCGTGCTGGTGATCGTGCTCGGCATCGCCATGTCGGTGATGGACGGCAGCATCGTCAACCTCGCGCTGCCCGGCATCGCGCGCCAGCTCCAGGCCGAGGCCTCGCAGGCGATCTGGGTGGTCAATGCCTACCAGATCGCTTCGCTGGTGATGCTGCTGCCCCTGGCCGCGCTGGGCGACCGGCTGGGCTACCGCCGCGTCTACCTGGTGGGCATGCTGCTGTTCGTGCTGTCCTCAGTGGCCGCCATGCTGGCGGATTCGCTGGCCATGCTCACTGCCGCGCGGGCGCTGCAAGGGCTGGGCGCGGCCGGCATCATGAGCGTGAACACCGCGCTCGTGCGCCTGGTCTACCCGAGTTCGCGCCTGGGGCGCGGCATCGCGCTCAATTCGATGGTGGTGGCCACCTCCACCATGGCCGGCCCGGCGGTGGCGGCGGCCATCCTGTCGGTGGCGTCGTGGCCCTGGCTGTTCGCGCTGAACCTGCCGCTGGGCCTGCTCACGCTGTGGATGGGGCGGCGCGCGCTGCCCTACAACCCCACGCGCGCCGAGGCCGCGCCCCAGTTCTCGCTGATCGACGTGGCGCTCAACGTGCTCATGTTCACGCTGGTCTTCGTCGGCGCCGATTACCTGGGTGTGCGCAGTGGCGCGGCGCACAGCGCCCCGGTGCTGGGCTGGGCCTTGCTGGCCGCCGGGGTGGCGGTGGGGGTGGTCTACCTGCGCCGCCAGCGGCGGCTGACGGCGCCCCTGTTCCCGCTGGATTTGCTGCGCATTCCCGTGTTCGCGCTGTCCATGGGCTCGTCGCTCGGGGCCTTCTGCGCGCAGATGCTGGCCTTCCTCAGCCTGCCGTTCCTGCTGCTGGAAGTGCAGGGCCGCTCGCACATGGACGCCGGCCTGATCATGACGGCCTGGCCGCTGGCCACCGTGGTCGTGGCGCCGATCGCCGGCCGCCTGATCGGCCGCTACCCTGCGGGCTGGCTGGGCGGCATCGGCATGGTGGTGTTCGCCACCGGCCTGCTGCTGGTGGGCCTGCGGCCCGAGCACGCCACCAGCTTCGAGATGGGCTGGCGCCTGGCCTTGTGCGGCGCGGGTTTCGCGCTGTTCCAGTCGCCCAACAACCACACCATCGTGACCACCGCGCCGGTGCACCGCAGCGGCGCGGCCAGCGGCATGCTGGGCACGGCGCGGCTCACGGGACAGACGCTGGGCGCGGTGATCCTGGCGGCGATCTTCGCGGTCTGGAACCAGCACGACGGCCGGGCCGAGACGATCGCGCTGTGTCTGGCGGCGGGTTGCGCGCTGTTGGCAGGGCTGAGCAGCTCACTTCGGGTGAGGGCCACCCGCTAAGCCCTCGGCCAGGGCCCGCACCGACAGCGGCGCGCAGCCCTCGGCCTTGTTGCTGATGGTGACAAAGACGTTCTGGCCGGCGCCCGCGATGCCCGCCATGGTGCGCACCAGCAGCTCGCGCGTGTCCTGGTCCACGTCGTGGATGCGGTCGTAGGGGCTGTACTCGCGCTGGGCGTCTTCGTAACCGTAGGCGCCGTGCAGCGGGTTGAGGTTCCAGCGGCAGACCATGGGGCCGGGCCAGAGCGCCCGCAGCAGGGGCAACTGGTCGCGCAGGCGCGGCATCTTGGCGTGCAGGCACAGGCACCAGGTGGCACCGGCCTCGCGCAGCACGGCGGCCAGCTCGTGCACGAAGGGTTCGTCCAGCCACTGCGGGTCGCGCACCTCCACGGCCAGCACGCCGTCGGGCGCGGTGGGCGCCAGCGGCGGCTGGGCCAGCAGGAGCTTGCGCAGGCGTTGCAGCACCAGCGGCAGGTTGTGCAGCAGGTGCCGGGGCAGCGGGCTGAGCTGGAACACCAGCGCGCCGACCTTGTGGCCCAGGCCCGCGAGCGCGGGCGCCACGAAGTCCTGCGTCGCCAGCGCCGGGTCGAGGAACGCCGGGTTGGGCTGCACGCCCCGGCCGTCCTCGCCGCGCACCAGCGCGTCGGTGACGTGGCTGGGCGCTTTCACCACGAAGCGGAAGTCGTCCGGCACCTGGGCGGCGTAGCGCGCGTACTGGTCCTGCGTGAGCGGGCGGTAGAAGCTGCGGTCCACGCTGACCGAGCGCATCAGCGGGTGCTGGCCATAGGCGCGCAGGCCTTCTTTCGACAACAGGGCGTCGGGGTATTCGGTGTCCCACACCAGGCCGGCCCAACCGGGGTAGGTCCAGGACGAGCTGCCCAGCCGCACGCGAGCGGGCAGGGCGGCGGCCAGCGCCTGCAGCACCGGATCGGGCGGCGCGGGATTCACCCGGGCCAGGCTTTTGCGCGCGGCCGGGGCGGGTGAGGGCGCCGGGGGCGCGGGGGGAGGAGGCGGGTCGCCGAAGAGGTCGTCTTGCATGGTGGAAACGGGTCAGGCGCCTACCACAAACAGCGCCCATGGTAGCCCCAACGGCTGTGGCAAACTCGCGCGCTTCTCGTTTTCACATCGACGGTGCATGCAGCAGATCATCCGGCAGATCGCCACAGAAATCAGGGTTGAAGAACGACAAGTGCTCGCAGCGGTCGAGCTGCTGGATGGGGGAGCCACGGTGCCCTTCGTCGCGCGCTACCGCAAGGAAGCCACGGGCGGCCTGGACGACATCCAGCTGCGCGAGCTGTCCTACCGCCTGGACTACCTGCGCGAACTCGAAGACCGCCGTGCCTCGGTGCTCAAGAGCATCGACGAACAGGGCAAGCTCACCGACGCGCTGCGCGCCGCCATCGCCGCCGCGCCGACCAAACAGGAACTCGAAGACCTCTACCTGCCGTTCAAGCAGAAGCGCCGCACCAAGGGCCAGATCGCGCGGGAATTCGGCATCGAACCGCTGGCCGACAAGCTGTTCGCCGACCCCACGCTGGACCCGGCGGCCGAAGCCGCCGCGTTCACCCGCCCGCCAGAAGTGCTGGACGACGGCAAGCCCGGCGCCGATTTCTCCACCGTGCCGGCCGTGCTCGACGGTGTGCGCGACATCCTGAGCGAGCGCTGGGCCGAAGACGCCACCTTGCTGCAGAACCTGCGCGAATGGCTCTGGACCGAAGGCCTGCTCAAGAGCACGCTGGTGAACGGCAAGGACGAGAACGCGCCCGAGGTGGCGAAGTTCCGCGACTATTTCGACTACGACGAGCCGATCGCCCGCGTGCCGTCGCACCGGGCGCTGGCCGTGTTCCGCGGCCGCGCGCTGGAGATCCTGGACGCCAAGCTGGTGCTGCCCGAGCCCGAGGTGGTGCCCGCCACCACCGGCAAGGCCGCGCCCGTGGTCTCGCTGGCCGAAGGCCGCATCGCCCTGCACCTGGGCTGGAGCCACAAGGGCCGCGCCGCCGACGACCTGCTGCGCAAGTGCGTGGCCTGGACCTGGCGCGTCAAGCTCTCGCTCTCCAGCGAGCGCGACCTGTTCGCCCGCCTGCGCGAGAGCGCCGAGGCGGTGGCGATCAAGGTCTTCGCCGACAACCTGCGCGACCTGCTGCTGGCCGCGCCGGCCGGCCCCAAGGTGGTGATGGGCCTGGACCCGGGCATCCGCACCGGCGTGAAGGTGGCGGTGGTCGATGCCACCGGCAAACTCGTCGACACCGCCACGGTGTACCCGCACGAACCCCGGCGCGACTGGGACGGCGCTCTGCACACCCTGGCGCTGCTGGGCCGCAAGCACGGCGTGAACCTGGTCGCCATCGGCAACGGCACCGCCAGCCGCGAGACCGACAAGCTCGCCGCCGACCTCATCAAGCTGCTGGAGAAGGCCAACCTGACCGGTGTGCAGAAGGTCGTGGTCAGCGAGGCGGGCGCCTCGGTCTATTCCGCGAGCGAATTCGCCTCGCAGGAAATGCCCGACGTGGACGTGAGCCTGCGCGGCGCGGCCAGCATCGCGCGCCGCCTGCAGGACCCGCTGGCCGAGCTGGTGAAGATCGACCCCAAGAGCATCGGCGTGGGCCAGTACCAGCACGACGTGAACCAGAGCGAGCTCGCGCGCACCCTCGACGCCGTGGTGGAAGACTGCGTGAACGGCGTGGGCGTGGACCTGAACACCGCCAGCGTGCCGCTGCTCTCGCGCGTCTCCGGCCTTTCGGGCAGCGTGGCCAAGGCCGTGGTGCGCTGGCGCGAGACGCATGGCGCGTTCAAGAGCCGCCAGCAGCTGATGGACGTGGCCGGCCTGGGCGCCAAGACCTTCGAGCAGAGCGCGGGCTTCCTGCGCATCCGCGGCGGCGAGAACCCGCTGGACATGACCGGCGTGCACCCCGAAACCTACGCCGTGGTCGAGCAGATCATGGAGAAGACCGGCAAGCACGTGGGCGAGCTGATGGGCCGCGCCGACATGCTCAAGACCCTGCGGCCCGAGCTGTTCGCCAACGAGCGCTTCGGTGTCATCACGGTCAAGGACATCCTGGGCGAGCTGGAAAAGCCCGGGCGCGACCCGCGCCCGGACTTCCAGGTGGCGCGTTTCAACGAAGGCGTGGACGACATCAGCGACCTGCGCGAGGGCATGGTCCTCGAAGGCACGGTGAGCAACGTGGCCCAGTTCGGCGCTTTCGTGGACCTCGGCGTGCACCAGGACGGCCTGGTGCATGTGAGCCAGCTGTCGCACAAGTTCGTGAACGACGCGCGCGAGATCGTCAAGACCGGCGACATCGTCAAGGTCAAGGTGATGGAAGTGGACGTGGCGCGCAAGCGCATCGGCCTGTCCATGAAGCTCGACGCCGCGCCGGCCCGGCGCGATGGGCCGCGCGACAACCGCTTCGAAGCCTCGCGCGGACACGGCCGCTCCAGCGGCCCGGCCTCGCCACCGGCGCCATCGGCCATGGCCTCGGCCTTCGCCAAGCTGAAAAAAGGCGCCTGAGCCTGCGCCGGGGCCCGGCCGGGCAGGGGCGACAGACTTGAGGCCCACCGGCCTCAAGTCTTCGGTTGAATCGCCGATAAGGAGGGAAATCGGAAATCCTTCTGCACGCACGGCCTTCACCACCCCATGGAACTCGAAGCCCTCCTGAACTACCCGCGCGCCTTGCCCGCGATGTCGCGCACCGTCTCGGACCTGCTGGCCGAGATGAACAAGGAAGACCCCAGCCCCAAACGCGTCGCCAGCCTGGTGGCGCACGATCCCGCGCTCACCACCCGCGTGCTGCGCCTGTCGAACTCGGCCTTTTTCCGCGTCAGCCGCCAGATCGGCAGCGCCGAAGAGGCGGTGGCCCTGCTGGGCATGACCCATGTGCGCTCGCTGGTGATGGCCGCGGCGCTGGGCTCAAGCTTCAAGAACGTGCCGGGCGTGGACATGGTCCAGTTCTGGCGCTACAGCCTGCGGGTGGCCGATATCTCGCGCTCGCTCTCCAGCCTGCTGCGCCAGAACGAGGGCAATGCCTTCACCGCCGGCCTGGTGCACGCCATCGGCGACCTGATCATGCACATCGCCATGCCCGACGTGATCGGGCCCATCGACATGGGCACGCCGCCGCTGGACCTGCGCCGCGCCGAGGTGGAGCGCTCGGTGCTGGGCTACACCTACGCCGAGGTCGGCGCCGGCATGGCCGAAAAGTGGCAGTTCCCCACCACCATCGTCTCCGCCCTCAAGCACCAGACCGCGCCGTTCGACGGCGAGGTGTACGACACGCTCGGCGGCGTGCTGCACCTGGCCTCCTGGCGCGCCCGTGCCGAGGAAATCCAGCTCGACGAAGCCGGCCTCGTGGCCACCTTCCCCGACATGATCGGCCTCACGCTGGGCCTGGACCTGGACAGCGTGCTGGGCAAGGATCCCACGGAATGGTCATTCAGCCAGGCCCTCAGCGCATTCATTGACTGAAAAGTTCTAAAGTGCGTCGCCTTTGCGACGATGACAAAGGGACAACTTTCTTGCAGTCACGTCTCAGCAAAGGCAGGTCATCATGCAACTCGAAAAGCTCCTCAAGCAACCGAATGCACTTCCGTCTGCGCCCAAGGTCGTGCGCAAGCTGATCGAGACCTTCGACAAGGAAGATGTCGACGCCATGCTGGCGGCCTCGTTGATCGAAGACGATCCGGTGCTGACCGCCAAGCTGCTCAAGACCGCCAATTCCGCCTTCTTCGGGCTGCACCGCTCGGTGAGCAATGCGCGCGACGCGATCAATGTGCTGGGCCTCATCAAGGTGCGCGCGCTGGTGATTGCCGCCTCGCTGGGCGAAGGCTTCCACACCGTGGGTGGGGTCAACCTCAACCAGTTCTGGCGCTACAGCCTCAACACGGCCAACCTCTCGCGCTACATCGCGCTGCCGATCAAGATGGACGAGAACACCGCGTTCACGGCCGGCCTGATCCATGGCATCGGCGAACTCGTCATGCACGTGGGCATGCCCGAGGCCATGATCGACCTCGACCGCAGCGTACCCATGCTCGATCTCAAGCGCGCCAAGGCCGAGCGCGGCCTGTTCGGCTACAGCTACGCCGAAGTGGGCGCGGCGCTGGCGCGCGACTGGCATTTCCCCAAGCGCATGATCAACGCGATCCTGCACCAGACCGCGCCGTTCGACAACGATGTGTACGAGCCCATTGCCGGCGTGATCCACATCGGCTCCTGGCGCGCTCGCGCCGAAGAGCAGCAGATGCGCTCGGAGCTGCTGATCAACACCTACCCGGATCCCGTGGGGCTGGTGCTCGGCATCGATCCCGACACCGTGGTGGCCGAAGAGATTCCGTCGATTTCGCGCCATTCGGAAGTCACCGAGGCGTCCGAACCGAACTGATCTTTTTGAACCTCCGGGGCTGCGCGACAATCGCAGCCCTATGTCCGCGCTCCGTCTCTACGCCGGCCCCACGGCCCGGCGGCATATCGAACAACATGGCCTGCGTCCCCACGACGTCGGCATCATCCCCGCGGCGGCGGGCGGCCCCAAGGGCCTGATCCTCGGCCCCCTCGATCGTTTCCTGTTCGGCGAGTGGCTGCCGCGCAGCGATCAGGCCGTGCACCTGGTCGGTGCGTCCATCGGCGCCTGGCGCATGGCCACGGCCTGCCTGGACAACCCCGTGGAAGCCTTCGAACGGCTGGAGCGGGACTACATCGCCCAGCACTACGACCTGCCCGCCGGGCAAAAGCGCCCCACGGCCAGCCAGATCAGCCAGCGCTTCGGTGAAAACCTTCAGCTGTTCTACGGCGGACGGGTGGAGGAAGCCCTTCACAACCCCCGCTACCGCCTGCACATCGTCACCTCGCGGGGGCGCCTGCTGCTGCGGCACGAAGGCCACCTGCGCACGCCGCTGGGTTACCTCGGCGCCTTCACCGCCAATGCGCTGCACCGCAAGGCGTTGGGCGCCTGGCTGGAGCGGGTGGTGTTCTCGTCCGTGCCGTCCGGCTCGGGCGGGGTGAGCCCGCTGCCTTTCGCCACGCTCGACTACCGCACGCGGCAGGTACCGATGTTCGCCGACAACTTCATGGACGCGTTGCAGGCGAGCTGCTCGATTCCCTTCATGCTGCGCCCGGTGCGCAACATCGCGGGCGCGCCACCGGGCACCTACTGGGACGGCGGTCTCACCGACTACCACCTGCACCTGCAGTACCAGCCGCCGACGGCATCGCCCATCGTGCTGTACCCCCACTTCCAGAAAGCCGTGGTGCCCGGCTGGCTCGACAAGGCCTGGAAGGGCCGGCACCGCAGCAGCCCGGCGCTGGACACCATGCTGGTGATCGCGCCCGATCCGGAGTGGGTCAAGCAGTTGCCCAACAGCAAGCTGCCCGACCGGGACGACTTCAGCCGCTACGGGCAGGACCTGCCGGCGCGCATGAAGGCCTGGAACGGCGCCACCAGCGCCGCGCGCCAGCTGGCCGACGAGTTCGCCCGGTGGCTGGAGAAGCCCGACCTCTCGCGCGTCGAGCCGCTGTAGGGCGCGGGATAATCCCCCCATGCCCGCCTTTCTCACCGCCGCCCTGTACCAGTTCGTCGATCTGCCGGACCACGCCGACCTGCGCGAACCCCTTCTGGCCTGCTGCGAGGCCCACGGCGTCAAGGGCACGTTGCTGCTGGCGCGCGAAGGCATCAACGGCACCATCGCGGGGCCGGAAGAGGGGGTGCTGGCGGTGCTTGCCCACCTGCGCGCCGACCCGCGCCTGGCTCAGTTGCCGCACAAGACCTCCTGGAGCGATCATCCGCCGTTCCACCGCATGAAGGTGCGGTTGAAGAAAGAGATCGTCACCCTGCGGGTGCCCGGGCTGGACCCGAACCAGACCGTGGGCCAGTACGTGAAACCGCAGGACTGGAACGCCTTGCTGGCCGATCCGGACGTGGTGCTGATCGACACGCGCAATGATTACGAAGTGGCCATCGGCACCTTCCAGGGCGCGATCAACCCGAACATCAAGACCTTCACCGAACTGCCGGCCTGGCTGGATGCCCAGCCGGCCTTGCAGGGTGAGGGCAGGAAACCCAAAGTGGCGATGTTCTGCACCGGCGGGATCCGCTGCGAGAAGTCGACCGCCCTCATGAAGATGCGAGGCTTCGACGAGGTCTATCACCTGGAAGGCGGCATCCTCAAGTACCTGGAAGAGGTGCCGCCCGAGCAAAGCACCTGGCAGGGCGACTGCTTCGTGTTCGACGAGCGCGTGAGCGTGGGCCACGGCCTGGCGCCCGGCCCGCACGAGCTCTGCCGTTCGTGCCGCTGGCCACTGAGCCCCGAGGAAAAGGCCTCACCCCACTACGTCAAGGGCGTGAGCTGTGCCCATTGCCACGACCAGCGCAGCCCGGAAGAGAAAGCCCGCCTCGCGGAGCGCCAGCGCCAGGTGGAGCTGGCCGAAGCGCGCGGCGAGGTGCACGTGGGGGCGCGCATGGACGGGCAAGGCGGCGGTGCGGAGGGCCAGCCCGAGCCGCATGCCTGACCCTAGCGGTGGCGCCTCAGGTCTTCGATGGTCTTGCCGTCCTCGGGAAGCGCTCCGGGCACCAGCAGCGCCACCTCGGCCCGCAGCTTGGTGACTTCGCGGATCGCCTCCTGGATGCGCTGCTCGAGTTCTTCGGAAGGTCTCGACACCTCGACCTGGAAGAGCATGTGGTCCGTGCCCATTTCGCCGCTGACGACCAGCTTGGCACGCCGTATCTCTGAAAAGCGCTCGGAGATCGATGCCACCTGGGTCGGGTGCACGAACATGCCGCGCACCTTGGTGGTCTGATCCGCGCGGCCCAGCCAGCCCTCGATGCGCAGATTGGTCCTGCCGGTGGGGCATTGGCCGGGCAGGAAGGCCGACAGGTCGCCCGTGGCAAAGCGGATCAACGGGTAGGTGGGGTTGAAGGTGGTGACGACCACCTCGCCGATTTCACCCACGGCCACCGGCTCGCCGGTGCCGGGCCGCACGATTTCCAGAACCAGGTTTTCGTCCAGCACCATGCCCTCCAGCGCCTGGGTCTCGTAGGCGATCAGGCCCAGATCGGCCGTGGCGTAGGCCTGGAAGGCCGAAATGCCCTGTTCCTGGAACCAGCCCCGCAGGCTTTGCGAGCAGGCCTCGCCACTGAAAAGGGCGCGCTTGAGCGAAGACAGGGGCACGCCCATGTCGGCGGCCCGCTCCAGAACGATCTTCAGGAAGCTCGGGGTGCCCACGTACGCCTGCGGCCCCAGATCGGCCATGGTCTGCACCTGCAGCTCTGTCTGCCCGGTGCCGGCGGGCAGCACGGTGCAGCCCAGGCTGATGGCGCTGGACTCCATGATGGCGCCAGCGGGCGTGAGGTGGTAGCTGAAGGCGTTGTGGATCAGGTCGCCGCGCCGGAAACCGGCGGCGTGCATGGCGCGCGCGACGCGCCAACTGCCCCGGCCTTCGCCCTCGGGTTCGTAGATCGGTCCCGGGCTGGCGAAGACCCGGGACATGCCGGGCCCGTAGCCGATGCTGCAGAAGCCACCAAAAGGGCCCCCATGCAGCGCGCGCCCTTGGCGTTGCAGCGCGATCAGTTCGTGCTTTCGGGTGACGGGCAATTGCGCCAGCGCTTCGCGCGTGTTGATGGCCGCGGGGTCGACATCCTTGAGGATGTCGGCATAGGCGGTGGTGTGCCGTCTGGCGTGCTCGACCTGCCGCGCCAAGGCCTTCATCAGATAGGCCTCCCGCTCGGCCTGCGAGCGGGTCTCCAAGTGATCGAAATGCTCGCTCATGGTGGTATCTCCTACGCCAGCCAGCGCTTGCGCCGCTTGTAGCTCTTGATGTCCTTGAAGGACTTGCGCTCGCCCCCGCCCATGCCGAGGTAGAACTCCTTGACGTCCTC